>JACJWX010000001.1 GCA_020636905.1 Actinomycetota bacterium
GAGCCGCCCCGGCGCTGCTGTCTTCCGCGGCAGCGGCCGCCATCGGCGCCGATTCGACCCCATCAACCTGCACGCGTCGGCTCCAGAGCGCGGCGCGAGCGAGTTCACGCTCGGCCTGGTCGCCGGCATAGCTGCGAAGGTCGGCGCAATCCCGGAAACGGCTCAGCCCCGCCGACCCCTCGGCGACGTCCGTCCCACCTCCGGTCAGGAATCCCGCGCCGACCGCGCCGATCACCGCGGCGATGGTCGCCACGCTCAGTCCGCCAACTCGCATCAGGTCCTCCGCCGGTTGCTTCGATGTCCGCGTGACCGCGGCATCGTGTATCCGCCGCCGGCGGGGGAACCGTCACACCGGCTACTCCGGCTTCTGCGCCACCGCGTAGAGCTTGTTGAACGTGTAGCGGAATCCGCGGGGCCCCGAGACCGCTTCCATGCCTTCGAGGATGCGTCGCGAATAGTCGTCGAGCTCTTCGGTGGTGAGGTGGCTCGTCACGTGTCCCGCGACGACGCGCATCCGCTCCATGTAGGCCTCGGGTGTGGTGTGGCGGATGCGGCGCTCCATCCAGATGTCGATCGGTTCCAGGCCCGCGTCGAGGAGGTAGTCCTCCATCTGGTCCACGTCTCGCAGCGCGAAGTCGAAGGTGGCGTCCCACTCCGGCGGCGCCGGAGGATCGAGCGCGGCCATCACCTCGCGGTACTCCTGGTCGCCGCCGGTTCCGGAGCAGAGGATTCCCATGACCCCGCCGGGCGCGAGCGGTTCGGCCATCCTGGCGGCGGCACCGGGCTTGTCGGGGAACCAGTGCATGGCCATCGAACTGATCACCACGTCGACGCTCTCCGGCTCCACGCCCATGTCCATCACGTCCCCGTGGCGGATGTCGAGTTCCACGCCCGGGAGTTCACCCTGTCGCCCGCGAAACACGTCGAGCATGCCGTCGGAGAGGTCCACGCCGATGACCCGGCGGATCTGCGGAAACCGCTCGAGCATGATCACCGTGGACATCCCCGTGCCGCACCCCACGTCAAGCAGCCGCTCGTACGGGCGGTCGGGGAGTGACGCGACCAGTCGGCGGGCGCCGTCGAAGTTGTGCCGCAGGACGGCATCGTAGTCGGTGGCGGTGCTGCTGAACCCTTCTCCGACGCCGCGGTTCGCGTCGCGCTGCATGTCGGTCATCGTCACTCCAGGACGCTTCAGTTGTCGTTTCTGAAGGGTGACAAACTCGCGCGTCGGGCGCCGGGCGCGTGCGGATCAGGGAGCCAGCTCGGCGAAGGCTTCGGCGACCACCTCGAGCCCCGCCTTCGGCCGCTCCCGGTATCCGGTTCGGTTCCAGCGCGGCCAGGTGTAGTGCACGTCGGTCGCCGGTTGATCGTCGGCGACCAGTCGCAGGCGAAGCCCGCCGATCGGCACCATCCGGGCGGGGACGCCCGGGCCCAGCGCCGTCCGTGCCGAGGGGTCTGCAAGGCCGACCATCGACCAGGGGAGGCGCAGCCGCAGCGTGCGGCGCTCGGCGTCCACCTGCCAGGTGGCGCGGGAGTCGACGTCGGCGGCGTCGGGATCCCAGTTGCCGCGGAGTAACGCTCCGACGTTCTGGAACTCGGCCGGAAGGGTGCGGCCGCGGTGCCGGTACTCCCGGTTGGTGATGAGCTCGTACGTCACCCACGGCGTCCCCTGGTCGGGACGGTAGGGGCGGGCGGGGGTGTCCAGGCGGATCGGGTCGAGTTCGGTGCGCACCCACACCTGCGCACGCCCCTGCTCGACCTCGACGTCGACGCGGTAGTCGGCTCCGGATGGAATGGGCACGGTGTCGACTTCGAGCCGCGCCCGCCCGGGCAGGGCATCTCGGAACGTGGTGTCGATGTGGACCCACGACGCGTCGGCCCAGACGTGCTGGTAGGACACCGGGCCGTCCGCCGGTTGCACCTCGTGCCCGCCGTCCACGATCGGGTCCGGATCGGTGGCCACCATCCCGAACCACTGCTCGTTCGTGAGCGGGTCATGCCACAGCTGCCGGCGTTCCGGGTCCTGATGTTCCATCGTGTTCCAGGTGCGCTTGAACCACTCGTCGGTCCACGCGAAGACGAATCCACCGCCCAGTCCGATGTGGTCGAACATGCGCAGCATGTCGGCGTCCATCCGCATCGATTCGGCCTCGGAGTGGCCACCCTGGTCACGCCCGTTCGTGCCGGCGTGTGCCGAACCGAGCGAGGAAGGAACCCCGAACTCGGTCACCAGCAGCGGCATGTGGGGCGCGAAGTGCTCCTTGAGGCTGCGGAGGTAGCCCGCGTACGGATCGGTGCGTCCATTCCAGCGCGTGTCCTGCAGGCCGGGTTCGTAGCGCTGGAAGTCCGGGTAGTACGGGTAGGCGTGGAAGCTGGCGAAGGTCCCCGCGGGCCAGCGCCGGGTGGGGAGGACGTGGGTGGCGTCGACACCGACGAGGTCCTCGGTCGCGTTGGGTTCGTCGGGATGGGACAGCGGATCCGTGGTCGGCCAGTTCGCGAACGCGATGGGCACGCTCACCCCGCGGCCGGTTTCGAGGCCGGCCAGCAGGTCCATGTGCCTGGCGATCCAGCGTTCGGTTGCGCTCGCGTCCGACGTCGCGCGGAACCACCGGCCGGCCCGGTACCGGGCGTGCCTGGCGAGCCGGTTGGTCTGCACGGTGCCCGCCGGATCCCACTCCACCCCGATGATCCAGGCGGCGATCCAGGGCGACACGTCGGTGCGGTAGCGGCCGTGCGCGCGCCCACGGATGGGCGGACGCCGCAGGTCACCGTGCACGGCGGCCGAGATGGCGCGGATCTCGTCGCCGAAGGCGCGGTCGACATGCGGTGAATAGAGGGTGTTCCCGGGTTCGTTGTAGGTCTCGTCGGGCAGGTAGACGCCCTGCACCAGGTACAGCGGCGCCTGCGGGTGCGCCCGGTTGTACGCATCGAGTTCCTCGTAGAACGCGGGCGGGTGCAGCGTGTAGACACGCACCACGCGTGTCCCGAGTTCGCCCATCTGCGCCAGCCAGCGGCGGTAGTCCCGACGCGTGATCGTGGCGATCTCGCCGGGCTGGTGCAGCGGGGTGGTGCTGCCCAGGTTCACACCCGGCAGGAACGTCTTGTCGCCCGAGGCGGTGTGCAGGCGAAACCCGTCCGCGTCGGATTCGGCGACCATGGAGAGCCCGTCGCGGGTGACCGGCGCGGGTCGCCAGTCCGTCGGCTCCGGGGTGCTCGATCCGCCGCATCCCACGATGGTTGCGGTCACCACGATGCACAACAGCAGCAGGAATGGCCTCATCGGCGCCACCGGGCCTGTATCGGCCGTGGCGGCGTCGAATGAAGGCCGGCTCCTCGGACGTTCCGGGGACGTGCCGTCGGCGGCGCCCCCGGAACGGCGGCTCATGCGACCGGCGCAGGAACCGTCGGACGACTCCCCGCTACGCCTTCAGGCTGAACGGCGGGTAGGCGTCGGTGATGAGCAGGAACGCGTACGCGCTCACGCGCAGCCACCAGCGCATGACGCCCTCCACGTAGTCGAACAGTCCGCGCGGGTAGCGGCCCGTGAACAGGATCGCGAACCACGCGAAGATCGTCGCGAAGAACGCACCGATCGACAGGACGATCAACACGATGTAGTGCGGGATCGCCAGGAACCACTTGACCAGTGGCAGCCAGCGGTTGAGATCCCGCTCGACATCGGGGTAGTCCAACTCGAGGTGGACGTACTGGTCGTCGTCGGTGGCCGGGTAGCGATCCGACATCAGCGCGGAATACGCCGACACCCTGCTCGTGAACCGCGACAGCTGCAGCTCGAAATCGAACCACCATCTCGGGTACTTGCGCCGGAACAGCACCATCAGCAGCACCGGCAGGAACAGCGCTCCACCCCAGCTCGCATCGCTGTTGCTGAGCAGGGTGGCGACGATGGCGATCGGGATCACGAAGAAGATCCGCAGCGCGGTGGAAAGCCGATCCAGCTGGCGATCCGGATAGTCGATCGACAGCCGTGCGGCATAGGTCGAATTGGCCATGATGCACCTCCTGCGTCCATTCTCCGCCGCCCGACCCGCCCGCGAAACCGGGGTTGGACGGATGTGACAGGTGCGGGCCCTCCCCCGGACGCTCATCGTGACCACGGTGCCGGATCACCGCCGCGGGCGCACGGACACGGGCGACTTGGACAAGCCTTTACCGGGCCCGGTGGCTTTTCTTGAGCTCGTTGCACCACCTCGAATCGCGATCGTCCGATCATCCGGATGGAAGCCCACTCTCCCCCAAGGAGGTCGCACGTGCATTCCATCCACCGCACCGTGATCGCCGCGATCATCGGTCTCGCCGCGGTCGCCGGCGTGGTCGGCCTGACCCGGACGCTCGACCTCGGTGCGTCCAGCCAGGCGACGGCGACCGTGAGCCCCGCGGTCATCGCCAAGCGCACCAAGAAGCTCGACCGGTTCGAGGCCTCACTGCGCAAGGCCCGCAACAGTCGCCCGCCCGCGCTGCCGCCGCTCCCGGAATACCCGTCCGTCGCGACCTCGAGTCCCGCGCCGACGCAGGCACCCACGCAGGCTGTGACCTACGTGCGGCCCCCGCTGCGTGTGGTGGTCGTTCCGCGCTCGGGTGGCGAACACGACGATCACCACGAGGGATCGGAGGGATGGGATGACTAAGCACGTCGTCCGTGCGTATGCCGCCGCGGCGGCCGTTCTCGTGCTCTTCCTGGCATGGGCGGTCATCTCGGCGAACCCCTGGGCGACCCCCGAAGCGAAGGTCGATCAGCGGCTCACCGCGCTCAACACCAGGGAGGCCGCGCTGCGGCGCGAGGCCGTTCAGGTGCAGCGTCTGGTCAAGCGCCGCGAGACCGTCTACCGCATCCGTCTGGCCAGTCGCAATCGTCAGATCGCGCAGATCGAGCAGGCCCACCAGCGTGACGTGGCCGCCGCAAGGGCCGCCGCCGCGCGCGCCTACACCGCACCGTCGGTCTCGGTCGTTCGTCTTCCCGCCGTCACCGTCACGAGGACGTCGTAGTGGAGCGTCGCGAGATCCAGGCCATGGGCACGACGGTCGAGATGTTCGTCGACGCAGCGGCCGGCGAGGCGGTCGCGCGGGCGTTCGACGAGGCGTGCGCCGAGATCGAACGGCTCGAGGCGCTCCTGTCCCGGTTCCGGTCCGAATCGGAACTGTCCCGGCTCAACCGCCGCGGGCGGCTGCGGGCCGGCGACGACCTGTTCGCGGTCGTCGCGCTCGCGCTCCAGGCCCGGGCGAGTTCGGACGGGCGCTTCGACCCCACCGTCCACGACGCGATGGTCGCGGCGGGGTACGACCGCACGTTCGACGACGTGCCCGCCGAGGCGCCGCCGCCCCCGGGAGCGGCCGCACCCGGCGGCGGCGAGTTCCGCATCGATCCTGATCGCCGCGAAATCACCCTGGGTCCGGGAGTGCGCCTGGATCTGGGGGGCATCGCCAAGGGGTATGTGGTCGACCGGGTGGCCGAGCGGCTTGCCGCGGTCGGACCATGTCTGGTGAACGCCGGCGGCGACATCAGGATCGCCGGACCCGCACGCCGTGATCCCTGGCCCGTCGGTGTCGAGGCACCGGGGGAGCCGCTCGTGATCGGCCTCCACGAGGGTGCCGTCGCCACATCCGGCCGTGATCGGCGCCGCTGGCGTCGCGGTGGCGACGAGCAGCACCATCTCATCGACCCTTCGATCGGCCGTCCGGCCGATGGCGACCTGCGCACCGTCACGGTCGTCGCGGAGGACGCCTGCCGGGCCGAGGTGCTCGCCAAGTCGCTCTTCCTTCGCGGCGCGCGGGAGGCGCGGGTCGAGGCCGACGCCCTCGGAGTGCCGTGCGTGCTGGTCACCGACGATGACCGCGTGGTCCTGGCAGGAGGACTCTCATGAAGACCGATCCGACCATCTGGATCCTCGCCCGCGCGACCGGCATCCTCGCCTACGCGCTGCTGACGACCACGGTGCTCGCCGGCCTCACGGCGCGGTCGCGGCCCCTGAAGAAGCTCAACGCGGCGATCACCGTCGACGTGCATCGCTTCATGTCGCTGCTGGCGCTGCTGGCGACCGGCCTTCACGGGATCCTGCTCACGCTGGACACCGCGGAGCCCATCCCGATCGCCGCACTGCTGGTGCCGGGTGCCTCGCCGTACCGGCCCGTCTGGGTCGCCGCCGGCGTGCTCGCCGCCGAAGTGATGATCCTCGTGCACCTCTCGTTCCGGTTCCGTGCACGCATCGGCGTGAAGAACTGGCGACGGCTGCACTACGTGACCTATCTCGCGTTCGCGGGTGCCACCGGTCACGGGCTGCTGGCCGGCACCGACAGTGCGCGTCCCTGGGCGCTGGCGATGTACGTCGCCGCGACCGGTGCCGTCGCCGCGCTCACCGCGTGGCGCATCACCACGCCGCCGCGGAAGGCGTCGCCGAAGGCGCAGGGTCGGCGCCCCGCGGCGACCGGGGAGCCGTTGCCCGCGTCCGCCGCCGGGCGGGCCGGGGCCGGTGCCCGCCGCTGAACTCGGGGGCGGCCTGATCCGCGTGGGGTCAGGCCGCCTTCGGGACGGGGGCCCGGTCGCCGGCGTCAGCGCGATCGCGCCGCCCGCAGTGTGGACCGCACCGTCTTCCCCCGACGACCGTCCCGGCCGATGGCCGTGACGGAGACCGTCACCGAGCGCCCGCGGATGCCGGGGATTGTGGCGCGTCGGGCGCGGGCGGCGAGCAGGCGCGAGATCACGGGCCCCCCGGGAACCCTCACGAGCAGGCGTTGCGCGCTCGCATTCGCACCGGGTGTCCAGCTGATCACGGCCGACGATCCACTGCGGCGGATTCTGAGCTTGGCCGCGCGCCCGAGGGCGGGTGGCTGCGGAGCGACATAGGTCGCCACCGTGCGCTCCTCCCGCACGAGGTCATTCTGGATCAGCTGGGCGACGATCCGACGCCGACCCCCGGGACCCGGGCCGGGCGTGAATCGCCGCCGGTGTGATCCCTGCCGGGCGGTCATGAGCACTCGCGTGCCCGCTGCTCCACGCTCGAGGAATCGCACGGCCTGATCGCGGGCGAAGCCCGTCCGGTAGGCGAGCGTGCGCGTCCGGCCCCTACCGCTCACGCGGACGCCGGCAACCGTCGGCGGGACCGCCTCGCGGGACACCGACAGTTCCGTGATGAGGGCGCTGCCGGCGTTCGTCCGCACCGTCCAGCGTCCGGCGGCCGGTTGCGCCACGGCCAGGTAACGCGCCTTCGACCGCGAGTCGACGAAGGTCGCGTCAGGCGTGGTCGCCGACCCATCCGGTGCCACGAGTTGCACGTCGGGAGCCGCTGAGGACCCGATCACCCGGAAGGTGACGCCCTTGCCGGCCACGAGATCGGCAGTGGCCTCCGGGACCGGTGCCGCGTCCGTCTGGAGTTGCCGGGTTCCGGGGACCGCGTACCGCGACGCGTAGCAATTGAGCAGCCAGACCTCGGGGATGGTGTCACCCCAGACGAGCCCCGCACCCCGTGGCGGGGTCACGGTGAACGGCGCGACCGGTATCGGGACCGGGGTGGGCACCACGCCGCGGCACACCGCGATTCCCTTTGACGAAACGGTCGCGGCGAAGCCGTCCAGGCAGACCTCCGATCCGAGATCCATGCACGTCTCGCCGGACCCGGACACGGAGAACTGCCCGGCGGGCGCGTCCAGCCATCCGTTGATCCGGCTCTTGATCGTGAAGATGCCGAACGTCGGGCCGCTCTCGAGGTCCAGGCTGGCGTAGCCGTCGGACGTGATCCTGACCTGGCCGGTACCGATCCTGATTCCGCTGGCCGTGAAGGTGCCCTGGCCGGACAGGAGCAGCGGATTGGTGAGCCGCGCCGTGAGCCGACCCTCGAGCTGCGCGGCCGAGACGTCCTTCGCGGCTCCGGCCACCTCGACCTTGAAGGTGCCGTCGACCTGGGGAGGGGAAAGCTGGAGTCCGCCACCCAGTGAGGTCAGGCTCAGTCCCGGGAACAAGACGACCCCGGGGTACGGGAGGTCCACACGGAACGTGGCGGCCCGGAATCCGTCCGGACTGCCGAACCGGATCGAGCCGCAAACGCCTGGCCCGCTTCGGGGTGGCGGCAGCTGCAGCTCGAAGACCCCGGCCCACTCTTTGGGCTGGGCCTGTGCACCGGACGATGCCGGGACCAGGCAATCGCCGAGCGTGGTACCGCCCTCGAGCCGATATTGCACCTGCATGCGCCGCAGCGTGGCCGGACCGAGCTGCACGCCGTCCGCGCGGAATTCGAGCGAATCCAGCACCAGGCCCGCACGGTTGTTGGCGATGAGCACCGCCGAGCCACGGACGTCGCCGAACTGCTTCGGCAACTCCAGACTCACCGGAATCCGGACTCCGTCCGGTGGCGCGAGCGTGATGTCGATGTCGCCTCTGACCGGGAACCCGAGCAGATCCGGCTTGAACACCTTTTCGCCGAAGGTGGCGAGCACGGCGCCCGCACGCTTCCCCGACGCATCGAGGTCGAGGCGGCCCCTGAAGAGGGTGATGTCCGGCACTCCGGGCGACCGCAGGAACACCGAGACCGTTCCGGTGCTGCGGATGGTTCGGGCGCGCAGGTCGATCTGCACCTGCACGCCGGGATTCGGAACGATTTCCAGCCCGTTGAGCGCGAGGGGCGCCTCACTGACCTTCACGCCCGGGGTGGTGGCGTTGAGGAAGCATCCGAGTCCGTTCGCGAAGAGCGCCTGCACGGCCGGGCCGAGCTGGATCTTGCCGCATGCCACGGCCACGTCGGCGGGGAGCGCCCCGCTCCCGGGCTGCCCGCCGAGGCCGGGTCGGCCCGTGGGGATCGGTGTGCCGAACGCCGACAGGAGGATCCGCCGATCGACGGTGTCCTGGACGAGGACGCCGCCACCGTCGTCGGTGGCGTCGGCGGTCAGGAAGAGTCCCTCTTCGGTGCTGATCAACGTCGGCGCGCCGCGCACGGGTCCGGTGGGCGGGATGCGGTCGCGCATCCAGATTCCCCGGGTGATCCCCTCGGCGCCCTTCCAAACCACCGAGGTCGTCCCGTCCGGATGGCCGATCGGCACCACGCCCACGCCCACCGTTCCGGTCGAGATCGTGCGCGCCGCTCCGGTGGCGAGATCGCGCAGCTCCAGGTCGCCGCTGCCGCCGGGCTTCTGGTCGGTCACCTGGAGGCGGCCGCCGGCGGACGTGATCTCCGGACCGATTCCGGGGAACGAGGTCGGCGCTCCCCAGGTGGCGGGGTCGTTCACGTTGCCCTGACCGGACCATGTTCGGACGTAGGACGTGGTCCCGAGGTCGTGGTACGCGACGCTCGGCACACCGTTCGCCACCGACATCCGCCCTTCGACGAAGTCCCCTTCCGCGAGGACCGCGGCGGTGGGCTGGAAGCCACCGCCCGAGACCGCTGAGAACCTGATTCCCCCGGTCTGGACGTTGGACACCACGCCGACCGACAGGTTGTTGGCATCGGCTCCGAACGTCACCGCGTTTCCACCCAGCGTGGCGATCCCCACGATTCCCGGATCCGTGAACGTCCGGCCCCCGTCGTCGCTGGTCCACATGTAGAGCGTGTCGTCGGCGTCCGCCGGATCGCCGGTCGCCTTCGGGATCTGCTGGGGGTACCGGTGTGAGAGCACCACGACCTGATCGTTCAGTGCGGCCACCTGCGGGCCCTCGGAATCCTTCGAGTATTCATCCGCGCCCGGCGGCACCAGCCGCTGGGTGACCTCGCATGCCTTCGCCGCTCTCGGCAGGCGACAGTAGACGGTCACGTCCGGGCCCCCCTCGACGGGCTCGGTCCAGACGATATGGGCCGTGCCGGCGGCGTCCACCAGCACGTCCGGGTTCCGCCCGTTGCCCGACAGGACGGTCGGCGAGGGTGCCGTGGCCGCCCGGGTGGTGATGCGCTTCGCCGCCTTCCCCGCTGCGCCGTCGCCACTCAGGACGGGGGTCGCCGCGGTCGCGCTCAGGGCACCTGCCGCGAGCACCACCATCGTCGTCACCCACAGCGAGACCAAGCGTCGCATCGTCATTGGCGCGAACCTATGCCAGCGATTCTCGTGCGCGCAATGGGTCTCCCCGAGGTCGTGTGGACTCCCCGCTCATGCACCCGTCGGCTCGATCGCAAGAAGCCGACTCCCCCCTCGCCGCGTGAGGTCGGTCGAAGAGGTCCGAAGCCGCAGGGACACCCTGCCCGGCCAGGCTCGCGGCGCCCGCTCCTGCCGTTTCCGCGGGGTTCGGCGGGCGGTTCGGGCCCGACTGATTCGATGGGCCGCGCGATTACTGTCGGACGGTACGGGCTCTGGCGCCCGGCCCCGCTCCGAGCGCGACGGTGGCTTCTGCGACCATGACGGGAACGTTCTCCAAGGGGGCCACGCTGGTCTCACTCATCATCCTGAGCGGACGTCCCGGCGCGGGGAAGTCGACCCTCGCTCGTACGTTGGCCCGCCACATCGGGGCGACCTCCATTCGGGTGGACACGATCGAGCAGACCATGCGCGACGCGGGCATCGAACTGGTCGTCGGCGACGAGGGGTATCGGATCGCCTGCGCGGTGGCCGGGGAGAACCTGCGCCTGGGGCGTCGCGTGATCGCCGACAGCGTGAATCCCATCGCGGAGACGAGGCGTGCGTGGCACGCCGTGGCCGAACAGGCGGCGGTCGCGTACCTGGATATCGAGGTCGTGTGTTCGGACGCGATGGAGCATCGGCGAAGGGTCGAGACACGGGTGTCGGACATCGCGGGTCTTCGCATGCCCACGTGGGATGAGGTCGTGGCACGCGAGTATCACCCCTGGAGTGGGAACCGCCTGGTCGTGGACACGTCTGAAGCCGGTATCGACGAATGCGTCGAGGAGATCCTCCGCGTCGCGCGGGGCGACGGCTGAGGGCAGCTCGAGAATCGCCGTGGAGACGCTCGGCCCGATCCGGCCGACGAGCCCTCGGGCGGCGGGCTCAGGCCGGCGTGGGCCCATCAGTCGGTCGCCAACGCAGCGGCAACAGCTCCACCATCAGCATCGCCACCAGGATGAACACGCAGCCCAGCAAGCCCATCCGGCCGATGCGCTCGTCCAGGAACAGCGCGCCGAACGCCGCGGCGAACGGGGCTTCCGACGACAGGAAGATGACCGCCTGGGGCGCGGTCGTGTACCGCTGGCCGACCACCTGGAGGGTGAATGCCAACGCCCCCGCGAAGATCCCCGTGTACAGGATTTCGGTGCCGGCGCCGGTCGCCGCCGCCCACGTGACGTCGTCGAAGAGGAACCCGGCGACCATGCCCAGTACCGCCACGACGGCGAACTGGGTCGTCGCCAGCATCACCGGGTATCCGCGTCCCTGCACGAACTGGGCGATCAGCACGATCTGCACCGCCCAGCACACCGCGCTGAGCAGGGTCAGCAGGTCACCGAGTGTGACCGACTCCAGCCGTCCGCCCGCGAGCAGCGCGATGCCCAGGAAGGACAGGGTCACCGCCGGCCACACCGCCGGATGCGGCCAGCGCCGCAGGAACAGCACCATGATGATGGGCGTGAACACCACGTAGAGGCCGGTGATGAACCCGGAGTGGGTGACGCTGGTGTGGTTCAGCCCCACCTGCTGCGCGGCCATCCCGCTGAACATGGCCAGTCCGACGACACCGAATCGGAGCAGGTCGCCGCGCTGCAGCGGCGCCGCACCGACGCGGTGGGTGCGCCGGGCCTCGAACCAGGCGAACGGCAGCATGACCAGCGTGGCCACCACGAAGCGCAGCCCGATGAACAGGAAGGGACCGGCCGATTCCATGGCGGTGGACTGCGCCACGAACCCCATGCCCCAGAAGGCACCGGCAAGCAGCAGCAACAGGTTCGCCTGCAGTCGGGTCATGGCTCCCGGCGGGGTCGAGAGGAAACGAACGGCACACGGTAGCCGGAATGCATGGTGCTGGCTCGCCCGGGGCCGTCACAAGGGTGCCCTGCGGGATAGGAGGAAAGTGGCGGGACCCAGACTCGAACTGGGGACACCACGATTTTCAGTCGTGTGCTCTACCAACTGAGCTATCCCGCCAGCGTCCCGGAACGGTAGGCGTCGGGGCGCCGGTGCGCAACCCTCGCCGGGGGTGACTCTTGACCGCGCGTTCACCATCGGCCCGTCGCGGCACCCGGCCCCGCTGCAATACTCGGGGGTATGGCAAGCAAGGGCCACATCCTCGTCGTCGACGACGAACGGGCCATCCGGCGGCTCCTGCGGATGTACCTGAGCGACGCGGGGTTCACCGTCGCCGAGGCCGCCGACGGCGACCAGGCCCTCGAACAGGTCCGGAGGGGCGGAATCGACCTCATGCTCCTCGACCTCATGATCCCCGGCGTCGACGGTTTCGAGGTGACCCGCCGCCTGCGGGAGATCGCCAACATCCCGGTGATCATGGTGACGGCGCGCACCGAAGAGGCCCATCGCGTGACGGGTCTGGAGCTCGGCGCCGACGACTACGTCACCAAGCCGTTCTCACCCATCGAGGTCGTGGCGCGCGTCAAGGCGGTGCTGCGCCGCGTGTCCGGAGAGCAGGAGACCCAGCGCACCATCCGGGTCAACGACATCGAGATCGAACCCGCCGCCCGCAGGGTCGAGAAGGGCGGGGAGGAGATCGAGCTGACCCGTCTGGAGTTCGATCTGCTCGCCGAGCTGGCCGCCCATCCCAGAGTCGTCTACACGCGCGAGCGGCTGCTCGAGAAGGTGTGGGGCTACCAGTCGGCCGTCGGCGCGAAGACCGTCGACGTGCACGTCGCCAACCTGCGTCGCAAGCTGGGTGAGGGGCTCGGGATCGTCGCGGTGCGGGGAGTCGGCTACAAGATGGAGCCGGAGCGGTGACAGCACAGCCACCCGGGGGCCTGGGGCGGTTCCTGCCCCGCAGCTTCCGGGCGCTGACCGCCGTGGGCATGCTCGGCGCGCTGCTCGTCATCGTGATCACCCAGGGTGTGCTCACGACCATCCTCGACCGAGCGGCGAATCGCGAGGTGGAACGCCAGCTCTCGGGACAGGCCGCGGCCATCCTCGACGAGGTGATCGCCGCTCCGCGCCCCCAGCGCGACGACGCGGCGCGGCGCGCGGCGACGCTCCTGCCGGACACCCGGGTGCTGGTCCGGGAAGCGGGCACCACCATCTTCTGGAGCCGCCCCAACGGCGCCACCTACGCGAGGGCGTCGGCCCAACGCGGCCCCATCGAGGTGCGCCTGGAGCGGGTCGACCCGGTGTCGTCGGTGGACCGCCCCCTGGTCTTCCTGACCACCGTGCTCGGAATCGGCGTCGCTGCGCTCGCCGTGTGGCTCGTCTCGGCGACGCTCGCGCAGCGCCTGCGGGGACAGCTCCGACGGCTGTCGAACTCGGCGGAGCGGATCTCGGCAGGGCATCTCGACGAGCGCGTCGAAGTCAGTGACGACGAGGTGGGCCGGGTGGCGGAGGTGTTCAACCGAATGGCCACCAAGCTGGAACTCGACGATCTGCGCCAGCGCGACTTCCTGGCGGACGTGGCCCACGAACTGCGGACTCCGGTCACGGCGATCGAAGGATTCGCCGGCGCCCTCGCCGACGGCACCGCCCGCAGCGACGAGGACCGACGCGAGGCGGCCGAGTTCATCTGTGCGGAGTCCGGTCGCATGCGCTCGCTCATCAACGACTTCCAGGAACTCACCTGGCTCGACCTCGACCCCGAGGTCAACGCGGTCCCCGTCGACCTGTCCGAACTCGCCCAGACGGCCGTCGCGCGGTTCGAGGCCTATGCCGCGGCCCGCGGCGTGACGGTCACCGCCGACGACGGATACGTGCCGGCGATCACGGACCCGGATCACGTGACCACCATCCTGTCGAACCTCGTCTCGAACGCCATCAAGGCCACGCCGGACGGCGGTACCGTCACGATCCACACCGCGGTCGACGGCGGCGACGCCGTCATCCGTGTGTCCGACACCGGTGTCGGGATCGAGCCGCAGTACCTGCCCTATCTCTTCGACCGCCTGTACCGGGTCGAGACGTCGCGGGTCCGCGACGACGATTCGGGTTCCGGACTGGGACTGTCCATCGTGCGGCGGCTGACGTTGCTGCTGGGCGGCAGGATCAGTGTTCGCAGCACCCCCGGCGAGGGCACCGAATTCACCGTCTGGCTGCTCGGCGCGCGCATGGTGGACGTCTGATGCGCACGCGGATCGGTGTCATGGCGGCGGGCGCCGCCCTCGCCGCGCTTCCGTCGTCCGGGTGGAGCGCCACCAGGGTCCACATCACCCACCTGCGCGTGATCGCCTCCGACACCCGTCGGCCCGCGAAGGCGCCGCTCGACCGCCGCCGCGCCTACTCATACATGGTGCGCTATCGGATCAGCGGTCCCGGGGCACTGCGGGTGCGGCGCCGCGCGCTGGTCCGGACGCTCGCCGGCACCGTGATGGCCCGGATCGTGCCGCCGGTGGAACACGATGAGGCAGGTTCCTACTTCGCCTCGGCGCGCATCCCCATCGGTCGCCACGACCCGCGGGGGATCTACGTGCTGCGCTACGTCATCCAGGTGCACGATCGCGCCGGGCACACCCACCGCGCGGTTCGCGCCATCCGGCTGCGCTTCAGGTAGTCACGAGTCCTCGAGGTCGGCGTCCTCGCCGAGCAGCGCGGCCTCCCGCGCCTCGCGGCGCAGCCGTCGTTTGCGTCCCTCGTGCAACCCGACCACGATCAGCAGGCCCATGGCCGTGTACGGGATCCCGAACAGGAATCGATGCTCGTCGAGCATGACCATGAACAGGATGCCCCCGATCAGGAAGATCAGCCCGATCGCGTAGCTGAACACGTATCCCTGGTTGCTCACGAGAAGTGGTCCTGAATGATCTCGGTCACCAGGGGGAGCAGCTCGTCCCAGGTGACGTCATCGGTCTTGTTCACGCTGACGAAGTTGCTGGTGATGAACACGTTCGTCACCCCGTCGAGCTGAAAGATGCGCGCCCCGAGCGGTGACGCATCCGGGTCGGAACCCTCCCGGAACGTCTCGTTGCGCTTGTCGGTGGCCGGGCGGTCCAGAGTGAACTTCACCGCGTTCGGATTCGGGGTGCCTTCCGGCGTGACCTCGACCACGTCGACTCCTTTGAGCTGGGTTTGCGTCGCGGAGGTTACCGAGAGCGGTCGGTAGCATGCGGCCCATGAGCGACAACCCGCGCGCCCGTCTGGCGCAACTCCTGAAGGACCACGCCGTCATCCACGAGTCGGTCAAACTCTCGTCCGGAAAGCGGTCCTCCTACTACATCGATGCCCGCCAGGTGCTGCTCGACCCCGAGGGCGCCGCGCTTTCCGGGGCGCTTGCCTGGGATCTGCTCGCGCCGGCCGATCCGAAGGCCGTCGGTGGACTCACCCTCGGCGCCGATCCGCTGGTCTGCGCGACGAGCGCCGCCGCCTGGTCGCAGGGTCGGCGCGTGACCGGGTTCTTCGTCCGCAAGGACGCCAAGACCCACGGGCTCCAGCAGTGGATCGAGGGGCCCTTCATCGAAGAGGGCACCCCCGTCGCGGTCGTCGACGACGTGCTCACCTCCGGAGGGTCGCTCGCGAAGGCCGTCGAGATGACCCGCAAGGCCGGGGGCGTCGTGGTGGCGGCGCTGGTCGTCATCGACCGTGAGGAAGGTGGCGCCGCGCACATCAACGAGCTGCTCGACGGAGCGCCGCTCCACGCGTTGTTCACCGCACAGGAGCTCCTGAACGGCTGACACCACCGCACTCGTCGTGCGGGTCTCCGGTCCCAGCGCCACCGTCGTCGCCGACGGGCGCGAGACCGAGGTCCCGATCCTCCCGCGGATCCCGGGCGGTCCGCCCGTGGCCGGCGATCGGGTCCATCTGGTGGATCGTGGAGACGTCTGGAGACTGGAGTCCATCGAGCCGCGGGCGACGCTGCTGAGCCGGGGCGAGTTCGGGCCCCGGAACCGTTCGCGACCACTCGTGGCGAACGCCGACCTGCTCGTCGTCGTGGCCGCCGCCACCGACCCGCCGTTCCGGCCGCGGTTCGTGGACCGCTACCTGGTGGCGGCCGAACTCGGTGGACTCGATGCGGCCATCGTGATCACCAAGATGGACCTCCCGGACCACGGCGAGGAACTCGACGAGGCCATCGCGACATACCGCGAGGTGGGATACCAGGTGGTGTGCGGGAGCACATTCGACGCGGCCTTCGTCGCGGACGTGCGGCGACTCATCGACGGTCGTCTCGCCGCGCTCGCGGGTCACTCGGGGGTCGGCAAGTCGTCGCTGACGCAGCGCCTCACGGGTGTGGAACGGGCCATCGGGGACATCAGCGCCAAGGTGGGCAAGGGCCGGCACACGACCAGCGATCCCAGGCTCATCCCGCTGCCGGACGGCGGCGCGGTGGTCGACACGGCGGGGGTGCGGACCTTCTACCTCCCGCCAATGGACGCCGCAGACCTGGCCGCCGGGTTCCCCGAGATCGCGGAGGCCGCGCCCGACTGTCGCTTCACCGGGTGCCGGCACATCGGCGAGGTCGGTTGCGCGGTCGAAGCACGCACCAGCCCGGCGCGGCTCGAGAGCTACCGCCGGCTCCTCGACACCCTGAAATGACGTCGCGGGCATTTTCGTGGGCGATACACCCATGTGGTGCTGGAAAACAAGGACTTCCGGGTTCGTCGACCTTGACCCCCGGGTGAGGCAACCCGTAAGTTCGTGCTCAACTGCACGAAGGTCCGTGCTGACCACACCACTCAGGAGCGCGTTTTGGAGGACATGACGCACCGTCCCATCCAGGCAGACAACTCGGGCACGATCCGGGTCCGATTGATGCCCCCGATGATGGGCGGCGCCCAGAAGACCGGTTGGGAAGCCCTCGAGAAGTGGGTTGGCGGCGGTGGCGGTTCTGCTGCTGCGGCTGATTCGGGCTCGGCGGCCGGTGGCGGTCAGAAGACCGGTTGGGAAGCGCTGGACAAGTGGGTCGGTGGTGGCGGCGGTTCGACCAGCGCCAATGGCTCGGGCGATGGCGCCGCCGACACGGCCGGTTCGGTCAAGGACTCCGTGGACGACCTGGTCGAGGATCTTTCCGAGAAGGCGGGCCAGGCACTCCGTTCGGTCTCCGGCGCAGCGGACGAGGCGTCCGAGCGCGTCATGCAGGCCGCCAAGGGCGGCGGTGGCCTCATGGGATTCCTGCGGCGCCTCTTCGGCGGGCAGTAGGCGTCCCAGATCGTGCGATGACACACGTCCGCGGGAAGCCCCGCGGACGTGTGTCTGTCGCCACCACCGCGTAGCATTCCGGACGTCCAGCGGCCGGATGCGTGTGCGTCCGGTTCGGGTCGATCACCGGGAGCAACGTGTTCGCGCTCAACTTCTACTCGCCCCTTTTCGTCGATCAGCTGCGGCGTGGTCGCAAGACCGCGACGATCCGACTGGGCAACAAGTCCCACAAGTACCGCAAGGGACAGCTGGTGTGGATCACCGTGGGACACCGCCACGGCCCGAAGCAGCGCATCTTCACCGCGATGATCGACCAGGTGGACGTCAAGCCCATCCGCGAACTCAGTCAGCGCGACATCGAGCGCGACAACCCCGAGTTCCGCCTGGTCGAGGACACCATGCAGTTCCTCAGCAAGATCTACTCGCGCGAAGTCTCGATTGACGACACGGTCTCGGTCGTCCACTTCAGCGAGGTCATCGAGTTCCCGCCGCTCGACTGAGCGGCCGCCTCGCTACGGCGCCGGGGTGACCTCGGTCTGCGGCGCCGTATCGGTAGAGGAGGAAACGCCGTTCGTGGGTGCCGCAACCTCCGGCGACGCCGGATCGGGTGGTGGTGCGGTGTCCGCCGTCGTATCGGTGGTCGGCTCCGGTGGCGGAACGGCCTCGGCGCCCTCCGGAGCGGTGGTGACCGTCGGGGCGTCGGTTGCGTCGAACGTGCCGGTCGTCGCATCCTTCGTCGCGCCCGAGTTCGAGTTGGCGCTGTCGCCGGACGCGACGAACACGGGCTGCGATCCGGGCACGAGCGGTCGATCGGCGACCAGCTCAGGCATCGCGAAGACCGCGAGGGCGGCAGCAGCGGCAAGCGCGGCTGTCACCACGACGACGCGAGCGCCCCGCTGCCGCCGGGATGCGGGCCGCGGCGGTCGCGGTTCAGCCGACTCCCCGGAGGCCGCGTCCGTGGCGGTCATGCCCGATGCGCCTCTGCGGGTCGATCGGGCGGTCAAGGCCGCGGCACCTTCCGCGGGTCGGCGTGCCAGCTCCTTCGCCAGCATGAACACCACCGGGCCGAGCGCGGCGCCGATGATGGTGCCGGCGGCTCCGGCGAACGAAAGCACCATTCCGGCGGCGATCCCGCCGCAGGCGGACGACGCGATGTTTCCGAACGTGATCTCGGACGGCTTCTTCATGTGCTCCCGTCGGGTGGCGGATGCGTGTGGGCGGACGAGCCCGCGGACCGATGTGGATCGACCGGTGAGGGCGCCCACCGTGTGGAGCGGTGGTGCGTGACCGCGGCCACCGTGGCAGCACCCGGCGGGAGCGCCCAGCCGCGTGGTCGCTTCACAACGTCGTCGGCCCTCGCCCCCGGTCGTCGCCCTCAGCGGACCCTCGATCACGCAGGGCACGCCCGGCGCCTCGGGAGGCTCGCGGCGTGATCCCTTCGGCCAGCCACGGCGATCGGTGCGTTGCAGATCCCCGCGTTGCAGCGAGAACGTCACATTGGGCGACTCAGTTGCCAAAACGACATGCGAAGTTCGTACAGAACCGGCATAGTGCACCTATCGCATACATGCCAAACGAAGCGGCATGTCGCGAATCGCAGCGAATGGGGGTCTCCGGACCCCCGTTCGTGTTTTCGGGCCCTGTCCGCGTCGCCCATTTCGACCTCATGGCGACCGCCCGGCCAGCACGCTCCGCGCCCAGCGCCGCTAGGCTCCGGTGCCGATGCGCAAACCCAATCTCTTCATCATCGGCGCCCCCAAGTGCGGCACCACGGCGCTGAGCGAGTACCTGCGCGAACACCCGGCGGTGTTCGTGACCCAGCCGAAGGAACCCCACTTCTTCAGCAAGGACTTTCCGTACTACTACTCGCCGGGACACGCCACCCTCGACCACTATCTGCGGCTCTACGAAGACGCCGGCCCCGAACATCTCGCGGTCTGCGAGGCGTCGGTCTGGTACCTCTACTCGCAGGTCGCCGCCGAAGAGATCATCGGCTTCGCCCCCGACGCGCGGATCATCGTGATGGTGCGCAACCCGGTCGAGATGATGCCCTCCCTGCACTCGCAGATGCTGTTCGTCCAGGACGAGGACCGGCCCGATCCCAAGGCCGCCTGGGACCTGCAGGCGGTCCGCCGCGACGGACGTTCGGTTCCCGCCACATGCCGTGTCCCGGCCTTTCTCCAGTACGGCGACGCATGCAGCCTGGGTGCCCAGGTGGAGCGGTTGTTCGCCACGGTGCCGCGCGAGCAGGTGAAGGTCATCGTGTTCGACGATTTCCGGCGGGACCCGCTCGGCGTCTGGCGCGAGGTGCTGGATTTCGCCGGCCTCCCCGACGACGGACGCACCGAGTTCCCCGTCGTGAACGCCAACAAGCGCCACCGCAACGCCACGATCGCTCGATTCAGCCAGCGGCCGCCCGCCCCCCTCGTCGCCGCGTCCCGCCTCGTCAAACGGCTGACCGGCCGGTCACGCCTCGGCGTGCTCCGCTGGCTCAAGGACCGGAACCGGACCGTGGGCGAGCGCACCGCCATCAGCCCGGAGTTCACTCGCGAACTCGAGGACTACTTCCGAGACGACGTCGCGCTGCTCGGCCGCCTGCTGGATCGTGACTTCTCAGCCTGGGTGAACTGACCGACCCCCGGGTGTGACGGCCCCGGCGCGGGCGCCGCTCGGATGGCGCAGTGGGCAGACGACCCTTCGTTCAGGAGGCATCGCCCAGGACCGTGGCGGCCAGCTCCGGCTCCATGATGGAGCCGCTCAGCACCACGCCGACGGACCGTCCCCGCCAGCGCTCGCGCTGCGCCAGCAACGCGGCGGTGGCGATCGCCCCGGCGGGTTCCGCCAGGTGGTGGGTCGTGCGCCACAGAAGTCGGATCGCGTCCGCCGTCGCGGCGTCGGGGACGGTCACCACCGACTCGGCGGCACGTCGGATCACCTCTGAGGCCATGGGGTCGGGCTGACGCACGGCCACGCCGGCGGCGAAGGTGTCGACCCGGTCGGTGGCGACCACCCTCCCGGCCTCGAAGGTGAGCCGCTGGGCCGGTGCCCCCTCGGCGCCGACACCGATGACCCGCGTCTCCAGGCCCAGGAGGTCGCGCACCGTGGCAAGCCCGCAGATGCCGCTCCCCATCCCCACCGGAACGAAGACCGCGTCGAGTGGCCCGGCCGCCTCGAACAGCTCCAGGGCGTAGGTGGCCACGCCGAGGGCCAGGTCGGGATGGAACGGCGGGACGAGTTCGCGCGTGTCGTCGGTCGCGAGGTCGAGCGAATGCCGTCGCGCGGCCTCGAAGTCCGGCCCGTGGACGATCACGGTCGCACCGACGGCCTCCATCGCCGCGATCCGGTCGGGGTCCGACCCTTCGGGCACCACAATGAGGACGTCGAGTCCGGCGTTCCGTCCGGCCATGCTCAGCGACAGCCCATGATTGCCGACCGTGGCCGAGACCAACCCTCGCACCTCCGGTCGGCGTTCGCGAAGGCGCTCGACGAACACCAGCCCGCCCCGGATCTTGAACGCCCCCGTGGGTGTGCAGTTCTCGTGTTTCACCCAGACCCGGGCGCCGACGGTGGCATCCAACAACGGCCACCGCACCGTGGGCGTCGGGGTGACGTGCCGCCTGACGATGCGGATCGCGGAGTCCAGGTCGTCGCGGTTGAACAGGGGCGCGGGGTGCGGCACCGCGTCATCCTGACCGGTCAGGGAAACCCGGACAACCGGCCTCATGGCTCAGTCCGCGAGTTCTTCCATGCGTGCTTCGACCAGCACCTGCACCAGGTCCGCGGGCAGGCACCGGTCGAGCGGGAACTGGAGCGCCCCCTTGCTGGTGGTGTAGTCCGCGACCTGTGTTCCCAGGCGCGCGAGCACCGTGCCGCTGTGGGGGAGGTAGCTCAGGTGGTCCTTGAATGCCGCGAACCCCGCGACGGGGCTGCCGTCGACCCGGAACACCGGTACCCCGTAGGCGATGCCCTCCTCGGCCTCGGGGACGACATCGAGAATCAGGCCCCGCAACTCCCGGAGCGTGTCGCGCGCCGGCGGATCGAGACCGGCGAGATAGTCGTCGATTGCCCGTTTCGGCATGGCGGAAATGTCCTTCGCCGCCGCCGTCGTGTCAAGACGGTGCCAGGCGTCGCCCGACCCCGGGCGGGGTCGCATCCGCCGGGTCGCTCCGCGAGAATGCACGCGCCGAGTCACACCATTCCGGAGGCCAGCAGGATGCCATTGCCGCAGGGGGACCCGCTCGACAACGAGATCGGCTGGGTCGCCAAACACACCCGCCGCTACATCGAGACCGAAGGAGCCGAGGGTCACGACTGGAACGGCGCCACCACGCTGGTGCTGACCACCATGGGCCGCAAGTCCGGGAAGCTTCGCCACAACGCGCTGATCTACGTCGAGAACGGCGGGAAGTACTACCTCGTGGCCTCGTTCGGTGGGAAGCCCGAGCATCCGGCCTGGTACCTCAACCTGGTCGACGAACCCGAGGTGCGGATTCAGGTGAAGGACCGGGTCATGGACGCCGTGGCCACGACCCTCGAGGGCCAGGCACGCGAGGCGGCGCTGGCGCAGGCCACCGAGATGTGGCCCGACTACGCCGAGTACCAGACCAAGACCGACCGGCAGTTCCCGGTCGTGGAGATCGCGCCGGTCTGATCACACGCGCTCCGGTGGCCGACCGGCCACCGGAGCGGCGCGGCGGTCAGTGGCTGGTGATCACCCGGTCGATGATCCCGTACTCCTTGGCCTCCTCCGAGCTCATGAAGTAGTCGCGCTCGGTGTCCTTGCTGACCTCGTCGTACGGCTTGCCGCTGTGCTTGGCGAGGATCTCGTCGAGCTTGCGGCGCGTCGCCAGCGCCTCACGGGCGTGGATCTCGATGTCCGACGCCTGGCCCGAGAAGCCGCCGGAGACCTGGTGGATCATGATCTTCGCGTTGGGGAGCGCCATGCGCTTGCCTTCGGCGCCACCCGCCAGCAGGACGGCCCCCATGCTCATGGCGATGCCGACGCAGATGGTCTGCACGTCGGGCTTGATGAACTGCATGGTGTCGTAGATCGCCAATCCCGCGTACACCGAGCCACCCGGAGAGTTGATGTAGATCGAGATCTCCTTGTCGGGATCCTCGCTCTCGAGGTGCAGGAGCTGGGCCACGATCAGGTTGGCGATCTGGTCGTCGACGGGGGTGCCCAGGAAGACGATGCGCTCCGCCAGGAGACGCGAGTAGATGTCGAATGAGCGTTCCCCGCGGGACGTCTGCTCGATGACCATCGGGATCAGTGGACTCATGTAGTTCAGCGACTCCTCTTCGGTTCGGCGTCAGTTGCCGCCACGTGCGATCAGCACAAGGTAGAGCACAATCCACAAAACTCCGATCACCGAGGCCACCTTGAGCGCCTTCGGGATTCGGAAGCCGCCGTCGGCGGAACGGCGTCTGGCGCGTGGTGATCCGAAGACCTTCCGGAGCGCTAGGGCCAGGCCGCCGGCGACCAGACTGGCGAACAGCAGCGAAAGTCCGGCTCCGAGGCCGAGCTGCGGGAACACCAGCAGGAGGATGAACCAGACCGGCGCCGCCACTGCCGCCGCCAGGGCGAACTCGACGGTGTGTTTGGTGAGCCGCTCGACGTCCGCGACGTCGCGCGCGTATTCGCGGTCCGGCAGATCGGGATGCGGGTCGGTCACGGCCGGAGATCGCACGCTGGTGGATGTGCTCGCAGTGCTGCTGACAAGGACCCGATGATAGGTGAGCGACGCGACCGGGGCCTCGGCTCCGGCGACGCCGCAGGCCCGGCTATCCGGCCTTGCCGAGTGCCTCGACCAGCACGTCGAGCAGCTCACGCGTGGGGCAGGCCGTCACCCGACGCCGGCTCGCCAGGTCGAGGGGCGTCTCGTCGAGTTCTTCGGGTGTCGGAAGGCCCACGAGACATCCCAGCTCGGTGGCGATCAGCTGGGCCGCGGCCACGTCGACGCTGCGGGCGGCGCTCAGCCCGAGCATGCCGTCCGTCCTGCCGGTCGCCGACCAGACCAGCGTGAGCGCCATCGATCCGATCGACCGGACGCGGATGACCCGGCCGGCGAGGTACTCGACGGCGGCGACCAGGCGCGCTGGGCTGCCCCCCTCGACCCCCACCAGCAGCAGTCGATCCGGTCGTTTCGGCGGTTCCAGCGGCACGCCGTTCAGCCACGCCCCGACCCCGCGCTCGGCGGTGAACACCTCGCCGCTGCCGTGGTCGGCGACCATTCCCAGCCACACGTCGCCCATGGTGGGGCCGGTCGCCACCGCCACCGCCGTGCAGAAGACCGGCGTGCCCCGCTTGGCGTTGTTGCTGCCGTCGATCGGGTCGGCGACCACCATGGGGAACCCGCCCCCGCCGATCTCCATGACCCCGAGCTCCTCCGACAGCAGCGTCATCCGCTGTCCGTGATCGTGATGGAAGCGCCGCAGCGCGGTGAGCAGCTCGTCCTCGGCCATCCGGTCGATCCCGGCGGTGACGTCGCCGCCGGCGCCCTTGCCCAGATTGCGGGCCCGCTCGGCGGGACTCATGTTCAGCGACCGTTCACGGATGATGGCGCAGGTCGCACCCAGCACGTCGAACCAGCGGGCGGCCTCGGGGCTGGGCCGGTGATCAGCCATCGGCGAGCGGGTGGAAGCCGACTCCGGTGCACAGCTTCGGAAAGAAGTACGTCGACTTCTGCGGCATCACCTCACGGGCGTCCGAGACCGCGGCCACGGAGGCTTTGGGCAGCGACCGGAGCACCACCACCGCAGCCGCCTCGCCCGAGTCGACGAGCCGGTCCGCCTCGGCGGCGTCCTTGATGTAGCCGAGCCGCCCATCGTGGTTGAGGCGGGCCTGGTCGGCGCCGAAGTCGGGGATCAGCAGCTCGCGTTCCAGGACGGCGACGTCCAGCCGTTCGCCCGGCGTCGCGCCCGGAGGCGGGGCCGGGCCGACCATGACCTCCCAGCCCGCGCCGGTCCGCAGGCCGAACACGGGCTCGTCGGGTGCCGCCGCCGCCAATCTGGCCAGGACCTCGTTCAGCCCGGTCGCGGGCTCGCGTCGCATCCGGGACGCCGCCGAGCCCGGCCATTCGGTCAGCACGCGGTGGGTCGGCAGAATCACGAGCCCCGGGTCCTCCAGGGCGGAGAGGCCCATCATGGCCGTGTCCCACGGCCCGGCCTGGTCGCCGTTCCCCGCCCGGACCTCGTCCCGGTAGCGGAGACCGGTCTCATAGCGGTGGTGCCCGTCCGCGATGAGGATCCAGCGGTCGCGCATCGCCTCGCGGACGGCGTCCAGCGCCTCGGGACCGTCGATCCACCAGATGCGGTTGGTGACCGCCCCGTCGTCGGACACGAACACCCGGTCAGGGACCTCCCCGACGTCCGTCGCCGCCCAGACGGCACCCTCCGAATCCGGGTAGACGCCGAAGATGGGCGAGATCTGGGTGGTGGTCGCCCGGTACAGCCGCAGGCGTCCGTCGATGGGGCCCTGGTGGGTGCGTTCGTGGGGCCGGACGACCCCCGCGGAGTAGGGCTCCAGGCCCACAGCGGTCAGGAGGGAACGCCGGGTGTGCTCGACGCCATCGATGTCGAAGGTCTGCGTCCAGGCGAACAGGCCGGGACGATCGGGACGCTCGAGCACACCGTCCTGACGCCAGGCCCGGATGAGATCGGCGACGTCCTCCTCTGGGCCCGCCGGGACCTCGAGGTGCACCGCGTTGTGGGGCGCCCGCGCGGCAAGCGCGGCTCGATCCTCGACGCTGATGACGTCGTACGGCGGCGCGATCAGCCCGTCCAGGTCTCCCGCCGCGGTGGCGTAGACCAGCGGACGGAACGGGTGAATCGTGGCCACGGTGGCCGACTCTACCAGCCGTGTTGGCGGCTACCATCGACCCTCTGGTGCTCGACGATCTGACACTGCCGCAGCGCCGCGCCGTCACGCATCAGCGCGGCCCCATGATGGTCATCGCCGGCGCGGGAGCGGGAAAGACCCGCGTCCTGTGCAGCCGCCTCGCGTGGCTCGTGGACCAGGGAGAGGACCCCGCGCGCGTGCTCGCCGTGACCTTCACCCGGCAGGCCGCCGAGGAACTGCGGGGGCGGGCCGAGGACCTGCTCGGCCGGTCGCACGAGACCCTCCGGGTCAGCACCTTCCACTCCTGGGCCCAGGACGTGGTGCGCCACCACGGCCTCGAGCGGGGGCTGGTCGCGCCGCGGCGACCCGCCGACCAGGAGGTGCGCAAGATGCTGTTGCTCGACCACCTGGGCGACCTGGACCTGCGGCTGCACCGCATCAAGGGTGACCTCGGATTCCTGGTCGACGACTTCGTCACCCGCATCGACCGGTGCCGCGACGAGCTGGTGGGCGCACGCGACTACCTGGACTGGGCCACCTCGGCCGTGCAGGAGGCGCGCAGCGCCGCCGAGGAGACGCGCGCCCGCCGGGAGCTGGAGTTCGCGCGCGTCTTCGACGCCCACGACAGCCTGCTCGCCGAAGAGGGCCTCGAGGACTTCGGGATGTCCATCGTCCGGGCACTCGAACTCGTCCGCGAGCACCACGACATCCGCGAAGCCGTACGCCATGAGGCGCAGCACGTCATGGTGGACGAGTTCCAGGACACCAACCACGCTCAGACCGAGCTGCTGATGGCGGTCATGGACCCCGCGGGCAGCCTGGTCGTGGTGGGCGACGACGACCAGGGCATCTATCGGTTCCGAGGCGCTTCGGGCAAGAACATGGCCGATTTCCGGCGGGCGTTCCCGGACGCTCCGGAGGTGCGGCTGGAGGTCAACTACCGCTCGACGCAGGCCATCCTCGACGGCGCCGGAGCCGTCGTGGCGCCGATTCCCGAACGAGCGCCGAAGCATCTGCTGGCACGGCCCGACGCGTCGGGGCCGCCGCCGCGCTTCTGGGTCGCCGCCGACCCCGCGGCGCAGGCACGCGCCGTGGCGGAGGAGGTCCGCCGCCTGGCCGAGGAGGGCGTCCCCTATGAGGAACAGGCCATCCTCATGCGCGCGGTCCGGCTCGAGTCGGGGCCCATCGTCCGGGCGCTCGAGGTGGCTGGCATCCCGCATCAGGTTCGCGGCGGGGTGGGACTCATGGAGCGGCGTGAGGTCCGTACGGCGATCGCCTGGCTGCGGGCGGCGGTGGATCCCACCGACGGCCAGGCGCATCTGCGGATCCTCGCCGCACCGGAGATCGAGGCACCCTGGAACGCCGTCGCGGCGGCGGTGGCCGCACACCGCAAGGGTCCCGTGTCCGAGGCCGTCATCGCGGCGATCGCCGACGCGGGTGGCTCGGACCGGTTCGCCACGCTGCTCGCCGAGGTGGGGCGCGCGGCGGCCGAGGACCCGCCCGCGACCGCCATCCGCACCGTTCTGGACACCACCGGCCTGCGCGCGGCCGCGATCGCGGCCGGCAGCGCGGAGGGCGCGTCCCGGCTCGCGGCACTCGCCGCCCTGGAGCGGGTGGTCGTCGAGCTGGCCGACGCCCGGCCGGATCTCAGCACGTCCGATCTCGCGGTACTGCTCTGGAGCCTCGCCGAGATGGGGTACCGGGGTGACCCGGGCACTCCGGCGGAGCGTCGCGGCGTGCAGGTCATGACCGTGCACCAGGCCAAGGGGCTCGAGTTCGACGCCGTGTTCGTGGTGGGCTTCACCCACGCCGGCTGGCCGGGCCGCAACCGCCCCGGGCCGGACATTCCCGACGCGTTGATCCCCGAATCGATTCCTCGCGATGCCGGCGCCCACGACGCCGAGTCGCGTCGACTGGCCTATGTCGCGATGACGCGCGCCCGCAAGCACCTGACGCTGTGCTGGACGGCGGCGTCCGACGGCGGAGTTCCCCAGCGCGTGTCCCACTTCGCCGAGGAGTCCATGGACGCCCTGGGCGGCGTGTCTCCTGAGGAGGTCGGCGGCGGTCCGGAGCCCGGCCTGCTCGACGCCATCGGCCGGGCACGCGACGCCCTGGAGACCGCCACCATGGCCGCGGCGCGCGAGCCGGACCGGCAGGAGCTGCGCGACGCAGTCGCCGCCGCCGCCCAGGGTCTGGTCCAGGCCCGGGCGGACGCCCTTCATCCGTTGCCGCCTCCTCCCGCCCCGGCCTCCCCGCCCCGGATTGCCCGCCCGGGGGTCTCCACCTCCGTCACCGGTATCGCCCGCTATCGGAGTTGCCCGCTGCAGTACCGGTACGCCCACGTCGACCACGTGCCGCCCCGACCGGACCCGACCCGTGAGGTGGGGGTCGCGGCCCATTCGGCGCTGCAGGCACACATGTACCCGGGGAGCCCCGAGCCGGACGCCAACGCCATCCACGCGCGCTTCGCCGCCGAGCTGCGCCACCACGGCGTGCAGGACACGGCCCAGGCCAAACATGCCCTGGCGCTCGCCGCGGAGTCGTTTCCCAAGCTGGTCAGGCGGACGCTCGCCAGCGGGGTCAGCCCCGTCGCCGTGGAGCGGCCGTTCACCCTGGCGCTCGGACCGCACCGCGTGCGCGGGCGGATCGACCGCGTGGACCGATCGCCGGACGGCGGCTACGCGCTGGTGGACTACAAGACCGGCAGCCCCCCGAAGGCCGGCGCCGACCACGAGGGCCGCTTCGTGTTGCGCCTCTACCTGGCAGGGGTCCGAGAGGCATGGGAGGTCGAGCCCACACGGGCGATTCTCGAGTACGTTCTGGAGGACGACACCCGTCGTGAACACCCCGAAGCAGAGGAGATGGCGATCGCATTGGACGAGGCCCGCGCCACACTCGACGACATCGCCGCCGAGCGGTTCGAGCCGACGCCCGGTTGGTCGTGTCGCACCTGCGACTACCGGCTGCTGTGTCCCGCGGTGGACCGGTGACCACGATCGCCGACATTCGCCCGGGGACCCCGTTCGAGGGGATCTACGCCGTTCGTGACGTCGAGCGTCGGCTCGCCCGCAACGGCAAGCCGTTCCTCTCGCTGACACTCGGGGACGCCACCGGGAACGCACGGGCGCTCGTGTTCGACCAGGCCGACTGGTTCGCCGAGCGCCTCAGCGAGGGCGCGGTGGTGCGGGTCACCGGACGGGCCGAGGAACGGGGCGGACGGCGCGAGCTGGTGGTGAGCCACGTCCGCGAGGCCGAGCAGGAGTCCGAAACCCCGGACCTCGTGCCGCGCAGCCACCGTGATTCCGAAGAGCTCTTCGGTTTTGTGCTGCATCTGGCCGACGAGGTCGGCGACCCCGGTTACCGCGCGGTTCTGGGTGCCCTCACGGGCGACGAGCGCCTGGCCGGGGCGTGGCGGCGCGTGCCCTGCACGCGGAGCGGGCACCACGCGTACGTGGGCGGGCTGGTGGAGCACACGGTCGGCGTGGCCGCGCTCTGCCAGACCCTGTGCACCTGGCACCCCCGCCTCGACGCCGACCTGCTCGTCACGGCGGCGCTCGTCCACGATCTGGGCTACACCCGGGCGTGGCGGGTGGGGTCCACGTTCGAGGTCACCGAGGAGGGGCGGCTGCTGGGGCATCTCGCACTCGGCGCCGAGATCGTCGGGGACGCCTGCCGTCGAACCGGGCTGGCCGAGCCGCAGCGTCTGTCGCTGCTGCACTGCATCGCCTGGCATCACGGGCCGCCGGGCGGCGCCGCGCTCGCCCAGGCGAGCCCCGAGGCGCTGGCGCTCTACCGGGGCAACGCCATGGAGGTCCAGGTCAAGGCGCGGCTGGAAGGCGCCGGGATCGACGCGGCGCCCTCGGCCTGAGTCTCCCTCAGCGGATGCTCGGCGGTCGGTAGGTGTCGCTGCTGCCGTCGCGGGAGAAGACGAGCTGCCACAGGTGGAGGCTCCGGGCCCGGAACATCCCGGCTGAGGCGAGCAGGTAGAAGCGCCACATGCGCCGGAAGCGTTCGCCGTAGCCGGGGAGGTCCGGCCATGCGGCCTCGACGTTCCGGTGCCATGCCATGAGCGTCCGATCGTAGTCTGGCCCGAAGTTCTGCCAGTCCTCCAGCACCAGCAGTCCCTCGGCGGCCGCCGTGATCTGGGCGGCGGAGGGAAGCATCGAGTTCGGGAAGATGTAGCGGTTGATCCACGCGTCGGCGGTCCGCCGGGACGTCCCCGCGCCGATCGTGTGCAGCAGCGCGAGCCCGTCGGGGTCGGCGAGATTCCGTCGCAGGACCTCCATGAACGCGCGGTGGTTGCGCACACCCACGTGCTCGAACATGCCGATCGAGTACACCCGGTCGAACCGCTCGTCGACGTTCCGGTAGTCCTGGAGACGGATCTCGACGGGGAGGCCGGCACAGTGTTCGCGGGCCAGCGCCGCCTGTTCCCGGGAGATCGTGACCCCGACGACCTCGCAGCCGTTCGCCTCGGCGAAGTGTCGGGCGGCGCCGCCCCACCCGCATCCGACGTCCAGCAGCCGCATGCCGGGTTCGAGCCGCAGCTTGTTGGCGACGAGCCGGAGCTTGGCCTCCTGCGCAGCGTCGAGATCGGACGCGTCTCGCCAGTACGCGCAGCTGTAGATCATTCGCCGGTCGAGCATCCGCGCATAGAGGTCGTTGCCGATGTCGTAGTGGCGCACCCCCACCTCGCGTGAGCGCTCGCGGGTCTGCGGGTTGCGCACTCGGGTCGCGGCGCTCCTGACGAGATCGAGCGGCGTCGCCAGCCGGGACGCCACGTCGACGCGCTGCGCCCGCGCAACCAGCTCGTCGACCCGCTCCGCGTCCCACCAGCCGTCCATGTACGACTCGCCGACACCGAGGGTTCCCCGGGTCAGCACCCGCCGGAACACCCGGTCGTCGTGAACCCGGACATCCCACGGCCGGTCGCCGTCGAGTTCGATCCCCGCCGGCCGGATCACTCGCTGGACGAGTCGCCGGGACACCCCCATGGAGCGAGCGTACCCCCGCGTGTCATCTCAGCGGGAGATCGCGGGCGCGGACCCCGTGTCGGGCCCGCGCCGCAGTGAGGTGCTCAGTCGCCGCCGAAGCCGACCCGGCCGGCGCCGGCCGGGGGAACACGGACGTACACGAGGGCGTCCAGGTTGACCCACGTGGAGTCCTCGACGCCGGTGATCTCGGTCCAGCCCGATCCGGAACCGAGTGTGGAGGTCAGTGCGGCAGCGGCTTCTTCATTGATGGTCACCTGGGTGACGCCGCCGCCGGTGAACCCCAGCTCCAGCCGTCGAGTCGCCATGCGTCTTCCTCCACACGTGTCGATGGTCAAGCGAACCAATCAATCCTAGGGCACCTCGGGCGCGGGAGCGGTCGCGCGGATTCCGAACACCAGCAGGTAGCCGATCATCCAGAACTCACCGACGGTGGCGATGGCGGTGAGCACGCCCGCGATGGCTCCGGGGGCATCCGGGGCGAGCTGCCCGACGTACGACGCCAGGATGTATCCCACGCCGCCGACGACGAGGAACCAGCCGAGCGCGGCCGGCATGACCCTGGCCTTCAGCACGACCCAGCCCATGGGGATGAGCCAGAGGCCGAAGAAGAGCCCGCCGATGTCCCAGAGGCCGTTGCTGAGGTGGTAGAGCAGCTGCGCGGTGCCGGCCTGGTCTCCGCCCGGGGCCAGCGACGCGTCGCCGGCGACGGCGAGTGCCGAGGCGGTGCAGACGGTGCCCACGAGGATCGCCGCGGCGTTGACCAGGCCGAACCCGGCGATCGATGCCGCGGACAGCCGGTCGTATGCGCGGAACAGGCGGTAGAACCCCATCGCCGCCAGCGCCTGGGCCACGACCACGGTGAGGTCGGCGGCGATCCCGAACCGGGCGAGGGTGTCGTGCTCGACCAGATTGGCCAGTGTCGCCGCGGCGTCGCCGTCAGCCCAGATCTGCGCGCGGGCGACGAAGAAGCCCAGGACACCGGAGATCGCGATCGCCAGATAGAAGAGCCCGGTCCATCGGGCTGTGGTGCGTGCTGAAGTCGCCATTCCTCGTCCGCCTTGGTGAGTGGTGTGCCGTGCATCTCGCACCAGTACTTAGTACGGTACGTGTCATGCGGAACCATAGACGTACTAAGTACGGTTTGGCAAGTGGCGGATTTGGATCGGAGGTCGATCAATGAGTGCGCGACCCGCCAGGACCCGCCTCTCACCGGCGCGCGTGATCACGGGCGCGGTCGATCTGGCCGACGACATCGGGGTGGATGCGGTGACCATCCGGCGCCTTGCCGACCATCTCGGCGTGAAGCCGATGAGCATCTACCACCACGTCGCCTCGAAGGACGAGATCATCGACGGGATGGTCGAAGCGGTATTCGCCGAGATCGCGCTGCCATCCGATGATGCGGACTGGCGCACCGCCATCCGCGGGCGTTGCGCCTCCGCGAGGGTGGTGCTGGCGCGCCACCCCTGGGCGCCGCCCCTCATGGACTCACGCATCAGTCCCGGGCCGGCCCAGCTCCGGCAACACGACGCCGTCATCGGAGCGCTGCTCGCCGGCGGCCTCTCCTTCTCGCTGGCCGCGCACGCGTACGCCATCCTCGACGCCTTCGTCTACGGGTTCGCGCTCCAGGAGGCGAGCATGCCGGCCACTGGCGGCGACGAACTCGCGACGCTGGCGACCGACATCGTCGCGGCGCTTCCCGCGGACGAGTACCCGAACTTCGCCGCCTTCGCCACTCACGTCGCCCTCCAGCCCGGGTACGACTTCGGCGCGTCGTTCGACTTCGGGCTCGGGCTCATCCTCGACGGCCTCGAGGCGGCACGGCGCGCCGAGCGCTGATCCCGGGGCCCGGCTTGGCCCGTCGCCGATCCGGCAGACTGTGAGCGAGCCCACCCCGACCGAGGAAACCCGGCCGATGTCCGTGCACGTCTTTGACCTGAACGAGAAGGCCACCCATGAGCTGGTGGCCGAGCAGTTGCACACCCTCGCCAACCAGCTGGCCGCGGGCGAGCTCCACCTCGCCTACGACGAATGGCATCCGGCCACGGTGGTCGTGGACCCGGTCGAGGTGACCGTGGACCTCAAGGAGAAGCGTCACAACGTCGAGCTGCACATCGACATCCGCTGGCCGAAGCCCGCGGCGCGGTGACCCCGTGCGGGTGTTCCGCACGAACGCCGTCCATATCTGCTGAAATACCGCCACTGCGCGACCGCCGACTCCCCTAGCCTATGGGGACATCGCGGGCGCAAGAACCCGCACCCCCGGGCGGCGCACGTGCCGCGACCGGGTGAACTGCACCACGTCCTTGGAGACCACATGGCATTGGAGTCCGCTGTCGAGATCGCCCCCGCGAAGGGAAAGCTCGGGGTGCTGTTGCCCGGGATGGGCGCGGTCGGCACGACCTTCATCGCTGGCGTGCTGGCGGTTCGTCGGGGTCTGGCGCAGCCCATCGGCAGCCTGACCCAGATGGGCACGATCCGCCTGGGCAAGCGAACCGACGACAACGTCCAGCCGATCCGCGAGTACCTTCCGCTGGCCGACCTCGACGATCTGGTCTTCGGCGGCTGGGACGTCTTCAGCGACGACGCGTACGTCGCCGCCGAGCGCGCCGGGGTGCTCGAGCCGCCGCTCCTGGCGGAGCTCGCCGAAGAGCTGCGGGCCATCAAGCCCATGCCGGCCGTCTTCGAGCAGGAGTACGTCCGCAACCTGCACGGTGACAACGTCAAGCCCGAGGGCACCAAGATGGACTGGGCGATGCACCTCATCGAGGACATCGAGGCGTTCCAGAAGCAGCACGGCTGCGACCGGCTCGTCGGCGTCTGGTGCGGCTCCACCGAGATCTACAAGGAACCCACTGCGGTCCACCAGTCGATCGACGCGTTCGAGGAGGGCCTGCGCCAGAGCGATCCGGACATCGCCCCGAGCCAGATCTACGCGTACGCGTTCATGAAGCTCGGGATCCCGTTCGCCAACGGCGCGCCCAACCTGACCCTCGACTTCCCCGCCATCCTCGAGCTGGCGAAGGAGAACCAGGTCGCCGTCACCGGCAAGGACTTCAAGACCGGCCAGACGCTGATGAAGACCATCCTCGCCCCCGGTCTCAAGGCGCGCATGCTCGGCGTCCACGGGTGGTACTCCACCAACATCCTGGGCAACCGCGACGGCGAGGTCCTGGACGACCCGGACAGCTTCAAGACCAAGGAGGTCTCGAAGCTCGGCGTGCTCGACACGATCTTCGAGCCGCAGCGCAACCCGGAGCTCTACGGCGACATCCATCACGTCGTCCGCATCAATTACTACCCCCCGCGCGGTGACAACAAGGAGGGGTGGGACAACATCGACATCTTCGGGTGGCTCGGTTACCCGATGCAGATCAAGATCGATTTCCTCTGCCGCGACTCCATCCTCGCCGCGCCGATCGTGCTGGACCTGGTCCTCTTCCTGGACCTGGCCCGCCGCGCCGGCCTCACCGGGGTGCAGGAGTGGCTCAGCTTCTACTGGAAGAGCCCCCAGCCCGTGGCTCCCGGCGTCTACCCTGAGCACGACCTGTTCATCCAGCTCACCAAGCTGAAGAACACCCTCCGGCACCTGAAGGGCGACGAACCCATCACCCACCTGGGCGCCGAGTACTACCAGTAGTCGGACGGGCCCGGTTCGACCGGGCACCGCCCCCGCGCCGCCAGGGATGTGGCGCGGGGGGCGGTGCGGTCAGCGGAGCAACCGCATCCCCCCGGACAGGCTTGCCTCGAGCGCGGCGAACGCCTCAGGGCAGAGCGCCGACCCGACCTCGGCGCGCATGATCCCCAGCGCCACGTCGACCGGCATCCCGTCCCGGTAGGGCCGATCGGCGGTGAGGGCGTCGAACACGTCGGCGGCGGCCAGGATGCGGGCGTCCCGCACGATCTCGTCTTCGCGGAGCCCCCGGTGGTAGCCCGTCCCGTCGAGTTTCTCGTGATGCGCTCCGGCAGCGGGCGCGATGTCCTCGAACGCGCGGACGCGCGAGAGGATCTCCAGGGTGTGACGCGGATGCGTTGCGATGACGTCGCGTTCCGCGTCGGTCAGCCGTCCCGGCTTGTCCAGGATGGCCGTCGAGACCCCGAGCTTGCCGATGTCGTGCAGCAGGCCCGCGCGCCGGAGGTCTCGAAGCTGCCGCGCGTCGTATCCCATGAGCCGCGCGATGGTGACCGCGTAGGCGGCGACATTGCGTGAGTGCGTTGCCGTGAACGCGGACTTGGCGTCGACCACCTGAGCGAAGGCTTCGGCGATGTGATCGAGCCGGGAGTGGTCCGACGGGAGCAACAGCGGCGCGGGTGACGAGTCCGCCACCACATTCGGGTCGTGGGCGTCCTCCAGCTGCTCCCACAGCGGGTCGTCGTCGGGAATCGCCAGGAACGCGTCGACGACCTCCGGATCGAACCACCTGCCGCGTCGCTTGCTCGCCATGGCCCGGGCCTCGTCACGGCCGAAGCTGGTGATGAACACCTCCGCCGTCTGGCAGAGGCAGGCGATGCGGGCCAGCCGGGGGATGTCCTCGCCGCACAACCCCACCGGCTTCCCCTTGCCGTCCCAGTGTTCGTCCAGGGAGCGGACCACTTCCGCGGCCGCCGGTGGGAACCCGAGTTCCGCGACGATCTGCGCCCCGCGATGGCAACGCGCGTCGACGAGCCCGTCGTTGCGCGCCAGCTCCATCGCGACCTGCAGCGTCTTTCTCGCACGGAGCAGCGGGTTCCGGACCCCCACCCCGCGCGACACGTAGGGCAGCACCTCGCTGGCCCTGGTCCAGTCGATGAGCTTCCCCACCCGCTTCAGCTCGATGTCATCGGTGCCGAACAGGCGGGACATCCGCACGGCCGAGCTGGAACACCCGGAATCCTTGAGCAGCAGCGCGTAGTACAGCGACGAGACGTCCTCATCGGCGACGCCCAGGAGGCCCGCGATGTGGATGCCCAGCAGCGAGGTCCGCCCGGCGTGGCCTTCGGGCTGCCCCTCGGTCAGGTCGAGGGCGTGCGAGAGCGCCGACACGATCTCCGAGAGCTGAACCTGCTGCGGTCCGGCATCGGTGGCGTTGCCTGTGTGTTCGGTCCTGGAGTGGCCGTCTGACATCGGTCACCAGCCCTGTTGCGGTCGCGGGGGATGGGATCGGGTAATCGAAACACGCCACACCGTGAGCGTGCGGTAATACCGAATGCATTCGTGCGGTTTCACACCATCGGCACCGATGCGCGAGGCCTCAACCCCAAGCCGGCTCCACGGCTCCGGCGGTCGGTGGCCGACGCGGCCGCGGACCGCATCCCTCACGACCGGGTCAAACCGAGCAACCAGCGGCGTTGCCAGGGCGTCTCCACGGATCGCGGGTGATGGCGCCGTCGAACCCATTCGACCGCCTGCGGCGGCGGGACGCCATCGAGGATGGCGAGAGCGCCGAGTGCCAGCCCCGTCCGGCCCACGCCACCCGGGCACCCGACCTCCACCGGCTCGTGGGCGCTGCGCGACCGCAGCTCCTCGATCGCGTCCATGAATGCCGGGACCTCGTCGGGCACCCAGAAATCCGGACACCGGATCCACCGGTGCTCCCACTCCAGGCCGCGGGGGCGGCGCCAGCTCAGGTACACGCCGAACGACGGGGGTGGTTCACTCCGCTGCCGCAAGGAGCGGGCCCTCACCCGGCGGCCGGACGGGAGTTCCACGACACCGGGGTCGTCTGCGTTCCAGGGCTGCGCCATCGCGGACTCGTCCGGGCGTGCGGTGGCGGGACGCCTACCCGGCGACCTCGCGAAGCCAGTCGGTGGTGGCCGCGGGGAACAACGGCGGTGGCACCTCCTGATCGAACGGCCGCCACACGAGGGGATAGACGGTTCCGTCGGCTTCGGTCATGGTGGCGCCGGTCGCGGCAGGCATCGGGTCGAGGCGTCCGGTGAACAGGAACACCACCTCGTGACCCACACCGCTCTCGGCCCGGAAAATGCTCTCGACCACGGCAAGACGGCGGAGATCGTGGATGACCGCGCCGATCTCCTCGTCCACCTCGCGGTGGATGGCGTCATCGCCGGTTTCGCCGACCTCGACGCTGCCACCGATCAGCCGGTGGAACCCCTCGGGATTGGTGCGGCTCGGCGGAAACGCGATGACGGCGTGTGCGCTCAGATCGGCGTTCGGCGCGATGATCATCGACTTCACGCGGATGACTGCGGGTTTGACGCTCATCGGTCGAACCTACCGGCTCGACGGTGACGGGCGTCCAACCCCGGACGCTTCCGGGCGAATCTGCGGTCCCTGTGACCGGTCGGTGACATTCGGACGATTGACGCCGTCGAAGCGACGCTCATAGGTTCGATGAAAACCGACATTCTGGAGGGGGAATGCAGCGAATACTTCGACTCGGAGGCGTGATCGCCGGAGTCATCCTGATCGCATTCGGCATTGGATCGATCGTTCTCGGGATGAATGCCCGCGACACGGTTTCCACCGAGCTCTCGCGGGAGAACATCGTCGGCACACCGGACATGAATCCGGCCGACACGAAGACGGCGCTCGAGGAGGCCAAACTCACCGACGTCTCGGCTCCGAGCTGCAACGTGGCCGGCAAGCCGATCAACAGCGGTGACGAGGCGCGGTGCTTTGCGTCGTACATGCGCATCCATGCACTGGAGAGCTCGGGTGGCCTCACCTACGCCGAGATGGGTCGCTTCGCACTGGCCAGCAATCCGGCCGATCCGAAGGGAACGAACGACACCGAGATGGCGGCGAAGAACGCTGACGGGAGCCCGCAGACCAACGGCCCCCGGCAGACCTGGGTGACCGAGACGGCGCTCGCGACCGCGCTCAACGTGTCGTACATGGCGGAGCAACTCGGTCTGTACACCATCGTGATCGGTATCGCGCTGCTCCTCACGGGCGTCGGACTCATCATCGTCGCGCTTGGGCTCATCGACCGGTTCCCGGCCACCTCCGAGAGCTAGGACCTCCGGAAGACCGATCGGAATACCCCACGTTCCGATTGGCCTCCGGGTCAGCAGGTTGAGCGCATCTCCGCCGTTGGAAGGGCCGATCCGGCTCGCTACGCTCGCACCATGCTGGAGCTGCGACCCAACTGCGAGTGCTGTGACCGTGACCTTCCGGTCGATGCCCCGGACGCATGGATCTGTACGTTCGAGTGCACCTGGTGTGGCGACTGTGCCAGGAACGTGCTCGGCATGGTCTGCCCGAACTGCGACGGCAACCTGACCCCCCGCCCGATCCGGCCCGCGTCCGCGCTCACGGCGAATCCGGCATCGACGGTTCGTGTGCACAACCCCGATTGCCGCGCGAGGGCGACGACGCTCAGACGTTGAAGCGGAACTCCACCACGTCGCCGTCGGCCATCACGTAGTCCTTGCCTTCTACGCGGACTCGTCCGCGGGCCTTCGCCTCGGCCATCGACCCGGCGGCGTCGAGGTCGTTGAACGACACCACCTCGGCCTTGATGAAGCCGCGCTGGAAGTCGGTGTGGATGACTCCCGCGGCCTGCGGTGCGGTCCATCCCGTGTGGATCGTCCAGGCGCGTGATTCCTTCGGGCCGGCCGTGAGGTAGGTCTGGAGCCCGAGGGTGGTGAAGCCGACCCGAGCCAGCCGGTCGAGCCCGGACTCGTCCATGCCGACCGACTCGCGGAGCTCGGCTGCCTCGGCGTCGTCCAGCTCGGTGAGCTCCGCCTCCAGCTTGGCGTCGAGGAACACGGCTTCGGCGGGCGCGATGAGCTTCCGGAGGTCGGCCTGCAATGACTCGTCCTGGAGACCGTCCTCGTCGAGGTTGAAGACGTAGATGAAAGGCTTCGTGGTGAGCAGCTGCAGCGCCCGGGCGGCATCCATGTCGACGCCCGCCTCGGCGCCCCTGGCGTACAGGGTGTCGCCCGCCTCGAGTACCGCGTTCGCCCTGCGGGCGTTGTCGAGGGCCGGCTGGTTCTCCTTGCTGGCCCGCGCTTCCTTCTCCAGGCGCGGAATCGTCTTCTCCATCGTCTGGAGGTCGGCGAGCACCAGCTCGGTGTTGATGGTCTCGATGTCGTCCGACGGGCTGACCCTGCCCTCGACGTGAACGACGTTGTCGTCCGGGAACGCGCGAATCACCTGGCAGATCGCGTCGGCCTCGCGGATGTTGGCCAGGAACTGGTTCCCCAGCCCCTCGCCTTCGGACGCGCCGCGCACGATCCCCGCGATGTCGACGAACGACACCGTCGCGGGGAGGATGCGCTCGCTCCCGAAGATCTCGGCCAGGCGGTCGAGGCGCGCATCCGGGAGGGGAACCACGCCCACGTTCGGCTCGATGGTGGCGAACGGGTAGTTGGCCGCCAGCACGTTGTTGCGGGTGAGCGCGTTGAAGAGCGTCGACTTGCCGACGTTCGGGAGCCCGACGATGCCGATGGTGAGTGCCACGGCGGGGGAGCATAGTGCGTGTGTCGGCCTCCGTGGGGCGCGCGGCCGGGAAGGTTCCGGCCTCTCGCGGCGCGGCCGCGGAGCTACAGCCGCACGACGCCCTCGATCGCCGTCACGGTGTCGCCGCCCACCCACACCCGGTCGTCGACCGTCTCGATGTGCACGCGACCGTCCCGCCCGAGGGCGGTCCCCTGACGCGCGAGGTAGCTCGGCGGCATGTGTCCCGCCCCGATGAGCCACTGGGCGAGCACGGCGTTGAGGCTGCCGGTGACCGGATCCTCGGGGACCCCGACTCCCGGGGCGAACATGCGCAGGTCGAGGTGCCACTCCGCACCGGCGACGGGCGCCGCGATTGCGAAGTGGCCGTCGCCCATTTCGCCGAGCAGGGGCCGGCATCCGTGAACCAGCTCGGCGTCGCGGACCAGGAGCACCTGGAACACCGGGCCGTTGTCGAGCAGGTGGTGATCCACCACGTCGGCGTGGGTGATTCCCAGCACGTGGCATGCCCGCTGGAACTCGGACCGATCGAGGGGTCGCAGCTCCCGTGGAGCGGGTGCCGCGAACGCGAGCCGATCGCCCCGCCGGATGGTCACGTTGCCGATCGCGCATTGCTGGACCACGTCGTCCCCGGGAGGGACGCCGCCGGCGCCGAGCCACGCGTGACAGGAGCCGAGCGTGGGGTGCCCGGCGAACGGGATCTCCCGGGCCGGTGTGAAGATGCGCAGCCGGTAGTCGGCATCCGGGTCGGTCGGCGAGCAGACGAACGTCGTCTCCGAGAGGTTCGTCCAGTTCGCGAATGCCTGCATCACGTCGGTGGGGAGGTCATCGCCGTCGAGCACGACCGCGACCGGATTCCCGCGGTAGGGGATTGCGGTGAAGACATCGACCTGCGTGAAATTGCGCATGAGCGGATGCTACGGCGCCCGGCCGGGTATCGGGGCGAACCGTGTCCCGTATTTCGGCCGACGATCCGGCATCTCCAAGACAGACCGTCACCCACCGAGGAACCCACGATGTCCCGCCTTCTGACTCGAATGGTGCTTGCCGGCATCGTCGCCGCTGCGGCGACGAGCCCCGCGCTCGCGGCACGAACGCAGCCGCGAACCGTCGCGGAGTGGCCCGCCGTGTCCGGATGGGTGCTGCCCGGTCCGGCCGGGGGCGTGGTGTCGGTGGGCACGATCTCCTACGACTATGCCGTGGCGGCATACCGCCTCGACGGTCGCAGGCGCTGGGCGAACGTCAGGAACCCCGACTGCGGCAATTGCGACGGGGGTCAGCTCCCCAAGCTGCGTCCCGATGGCCGCTACGGGCCGATCGGCCCCACCGGCGACGACTACTGGGCGGTGAGTCCGGCCGGGAAGCGTGTCGCCGGGTGCACCGGAGTGGTCACTGCGGACAACGGGTGCCTTTTCGCGACCGGCACGCGTGCGAACCTCTTCGACAGCATCCCGGCGCTGGTACGTCGAGAGGCGGACGGAACGATCTCGAGGACGACCCCCGAGGACGGCTTCCTCTGGACTCCGGAGTCCGATGACTGGCCCGAGGCGGTTCCCGACGAGAACGGCCGCGTCTACGCCTCGTACGGCGACACCTACACGGGGGCTCCGGACCGCGACCAGGCCCGAGTCGTCGCATACGACGCGAGCGGGCAGCCGATCATTCGGCGCACTACGCCCGCGTACGTCGTCGCGGGACTTGCGAGTGGCGTGCTGGCCAACCGTGACAACGCGGCAGTCGCCCTCAACGACGACCTCACCGACCGCTGGACGCTCCCGGTGTCGTTCGGGCACGCGGTGGAGGTCGCCCTGGATTCCTCGCGCGATCGTATGGTGGTGCGCATGAGGGCCGGTGGCCCCACCCGGGCGCGGATCGTGAACCAGTCGACGGGCGCCGTCGAGTGGACCTCCCCGACGGGCTTCAGCAGCTCGGCGATTGCCGTCGGCGCGTCCGGAACGGTCTACGTCGCGCTCACGCGCAACGGACGAAGCCACGTCCGCGCCATTGCGCCCGACGGGACGCTCGAGTGGGTGGTCGGCAGCGCCGGTGAGCAGGTCGGGATCCTCGAACACGCCAACGGCGACGTGCTGATCTCGTCGGAGACCGGGATCATGACCCGGCTCGATCCGAGCCGCCTGGTCCGCCTGCCGGCCCGGGGCACACTGGCCCTGACCCGGCGCACGATCCGCCGCGGGTGCGCCTACGCCGAGTGCGAGATCCTTCCCGGCCGCGGAGCGGTGCTCAAACTGAACCTGCCGTCGACCTCCCGCCTGCGATACCGGATCGTCCCCGACGGCACGCGCCCGCCCCGGTTCGGCACCCTGGTACGGGTCCCATCCGGCCGGAGCGCCGTCAGGATTCCGGTGTGGGCGACCCAACAAGTCGGGCCGTCACTCCTTCAGGTTCGCTGGAGTGACCGCGGACGGGCGCGCACCAGGGACTTCCCGATCGTCATCCGCAAGTAGCTCCGCCTGCGGGATCGCCGGCAACGGCGGCCCGAGACGTCTTCGCGGGCCGCCCGCTCGGGGGTGCGGCCGGCCCGCGAAGCACCACGTCCAGGCCTCAGGCCGAGGCGACCTTCACGAGCGCCTTGATCGCCCGTCGTTCGTCCATCGCCGCATAGCCCTCGGCGATGTCGGCGAGCGGAACCACCAGGTCGAGCACGGGCGACGGGTCGAAGCTGCCCGCCAGCACGGCCTCCACCAGCTCCTGCAGGTAGGCCCGCGCCGGAGCGACCCCGCCGGTCAGGGCGATGTTGCGGTTGTACGCGTCCATCAGGTCGACGGCTTCCGACGGAACGCCGACCTGTCCGACCGTGCCGCCGGGCCGGGCCACCGCGATGGCGGTGTCGAGCGCCGCGGCGGTACCGACACACTCGAGGACGTGAGGGGCGCCACCCCCGGTGAGTTCGTGGACGCGGGCCACGGCCGCAGGGCCACGCTCGTGCACCTCGTCGGTGGCGCCGAACCCGCGGGCGACCGCCAGCCGGTTCTCGTGGCGGCCCATGATGATGATGCGCTCGGCCCCCAGTCGATGTGCCGCGAGGACCCCGCAGAGGCCGACCGCGCCGTCGCCGACGACCACCACCGTCGCGCCCTCGGAGACACCGGCGCTCCGGGCGGCGTGATGGCCGGTGCACACCACGTCGGTGAGCGGAGCGATTCTCGCGGCGAGGTCGTCGTCGCCCAGGTCCACGTCCGGCGGCAGCGCCACCAGCGTTCCGTCCGCCATGGGCACGCGAACCGCCTCACCCTGACCGCCATCGCGCTGACCGCCCCAGTACCCGCCGTTGAGGCACGACGTGTGCAGCCCCTCGTTGCAGAACTCGCACGTCCCGTCACTGAAGGCGAACGGGGCCACCACCGCGTCACCGGGGCGGATGGTCTGTACGTCGGCGCCCACGGCTTCGACGATGCCGATGAACTCGTGCCCGGTGCGCCCGCCCGGCGGTCCGTAGATGAGCAGTTCGCCGCGGTACGGCCACAGGTCGCTCCCGCACACACACGCGTGGGTCACCCGCACCAGCGCGTCCGTCGAGGCGCTCAGCGCGGCGTCCGGTACATGGTCGACACGCATGTCGCGCGGACCGTGGAACACCGTTGCTCTCATGTCGCGACCCTCTCACCCGTGGGGGACGATGTGCCACCCGAACGGGTCGGCTCGTCCAGGATGCCCGCCGTCAGTGGGCGCCGCCCTGGACGAGCTCGGTGAGTGCTCCGAACCCCGACCTGGGGTGGACGAACGCGATCAGGTGGCCGCCGAGTCCCACGCGCGGCAGCTCGTCGATGAGTTCGGCGCCCTGCGCCTTGAGTTCCGCGAGCGCGGCCTCGAGGTCGTCGACTTCGAACGCGATGTGGTGGAGCCCCTCGCCCCGCGATTCGAGGTATCGAGCGGTCCCGGATTCCGGATCCGTGGGTGCGATCAACTCGATGGCACCGACCCCCGCGCCGAGCATCGCCGCCTCCACCTGCTGCTGCGGCATGAGCTCACGGATGTCGACGGTCAGGCCGAAGCGCGCGCCGTACGCCTCGATGGCGGCGTCCAGGTCGGGAACGACGTAGGCGACGTGGTGCAGGCTGGTGATGTTCACGGGTTTCAGTCCTCGGTTGGGGTGACTCGGGCCAGGCGCGGGTTGGGGCGTTCTTCGCGACCCACCTTCGCGCAGGGGCGGCCGTCCACGCGCACGACGTCAGCGGTGAAGTCGTTGCCGCCCCGCAGCAGGGAACTGCCGACGCCGTATGCGTCGACCGGCACGCCGGCGGCTTCGAACGCCCGGATCCGCTCGGCGTCGAACCCTCCCGACACCACGATCCGGATTCGCCCGTGGCCGGCGTTGTCGAGGGCTCGCCGCACCTTCCAAACGAGTTCGGGGACCACCCCGGTGGGCGTGAACCGCCCCATCTCCTGCCACAGCGAGCGGTCGACCATGGTCCCGGAGGTGTCCAGGCGGACACCCCAGAGCCGGGGGCCGAGCGCATCGGCCACCTCGAGCGCCGTCCGCACCGAGTCGTTCTCGAAGTCCACCAGCACCGTCACATCGAGCTCGTCGGCAAAGCGGTCGGCGAACCGGGTGGTGGCGAGCACCGTGTCGCCACCGTAGGCGGCGATCAGCCCATGCGGAACGGTTCCCATCCCCTTCCCTCCCCACCACGACGCCTGCGCGTCCGTCGAGACCCCGATGGCGCCCGAGATGTGCGCCGCCCAGCCGTCACCGGTCTGGACGTGCCAGTGGTCGAACCGGGCGGGGAAGTAGAGGATCGGCTTGCCGCCGGCGGCCGCCACGACGTCCCGGACGTTCTTGCTGATCAGGGTCCGCCGGGCGAGCACGCCGAGGTAGAGCGTCTCGAGATGCGCGAACCGGGCGTAGTCGCCCTCGATGGTCATCACGGTCTCCCACGGCTCGACCTCGTCGCCGTCGAACAGGGCGTGGACCTCGAGTTCCTTCCAGGCGGAGACCCACTCGCCGCCCTCCCGGTGCCCGGCGCAGAGCTCGAGGATCGCCAGGGCCTCGTCGACGCCGCCGAGAACCGAATGGTCCCGCTGGAAGACCTGCACGAGCGCCCGCGGATGGTGGTCGTCGTGCTCCAGCAGCTCGCGGGTGAACGTGAAGTAGGCGTCGGAGTAGTACCCGTCTCGCATCTTCTCGACGGGGAGCTGGAACGTCTCGGGCGCGAGACGCCGCCCGTTGCGGGCCGAGGTCACCGGTCCGACGGGGTGTCCGGTGGATCACCCGGGAGGCGCATCGGGCGCCTGGTCCACAGGAAACCAGCGAGGAAGAAGCCGCACGAGGCGATGCCGATGGCGATGAGTCCGAGCCAGATCGCCGCGTCGGACGATTGGGTGGTCGTGCCGCCGCCGGACCCCGCCGCGGCGGGCGCCGTTGCGAGCGTTCCCTTGGCCACCACCTCGACCGCGGCCGCGGGCCCGGGCTCGGTCGGCCCGCTCTCGGGGCTGATGGCGTCGGCGGCTTCGGGCGTGTCGCTCCACGGCTTGGTCTTGCCGTCGGCGTAGGTCTGGTAGGTCTTCCAGACGGTGGTGCCCGTCTCGAACGGCGTGCCGAGGAAGGTGAAGTCCTGGTACCCGTTGACCGGGATCCGGCCGCCGCTGTAGACGACGCCGACGATCTGGCCGTCCGGAGCGATCCGTTGCTTCGCGGTCCACCCCTGTGGAGGAGGTGCGAACGCGTAGACCGTGACCTCCTTGGGGAAGTCGACGCGCACCTGGGTGGTCGGCAGCTCACGCTCGGTCGGTACGCGAACCGTGAACTCGGTGGACTGTTCGGCCTCGACCCGGGTGGGGAGCACATCGATGTGCGCCGCGGCCGGGGCCGCGACGACCCCGAGCATGATCGCGACGATCGCCAGGCGACGCTTCATTCGAACCGCTCCACAAGGCCTCCCAGCATGGTTCCGTACAGCAGCGCCTGGGTCTTCGGGCGCATCACCCAACGGTAGCTGAACGCCATCGGCCCCGAGGTCGAGGTGGTCAGCTCCACGACGGTCTTCCCCTCGGCGGGGATGAGCGTCACCTCGGTACGGGCCCGCGCGCCGGTCGCGCGGGCAACCCACGACAGCCGGCGTGGTCGCTCGATCGATTCCAGCCGGGGACGCGTGTGGAAGATGCGCCCGCGCGGATGCAGCAGCTTCAGGCGCAAGAGCCGGCCCACCTCGATCGGCCCATCGATCGACGCGGCGGCGCAGGACGGATTCCACTCCGGCCACCCCTCGATGTCGGCCAGCACGTTCCACACCGCGTCCGGGTCGGCCGCGACCGTCGCTTCGACTCGACAGTCGATCCGGGTCAGTCGCCGATCCCCTCGGCGGCGAACAGGGCGCGCATGGCGGCGCCCCCCACCTGCAGGTCGTCGCTGTCGGGCTCCCTCGTGGCGAGCTTCGCCTGGATGAGGTGGCCGCTCGCATGAACGGCCTTCGAGAGCGGGTTGCTCGGGTGCCGGTGGGCGAACGCGAACCACTCGACGGCGACCCCGGCCGAGGCCACGGCGGCCACCGCGCGGGTGACCGGACCCGCTCGACCCAGCAGCCGCCGCGACGCGAGGTTGGTGACGGCAGTCGAGACCAGCAGCGGCATGACGAGGTTGCTGCCGCAGCGGATGTGTTCCTTCGGCTGCGCCGCGGCGTTGTCGACCCCCCGCGGTCCGTCCTCCTCGTAGGCGGCGATGCTCTTGTGCTCGACCGCGTGCCAGACGGCGGCCCGCGACCCCGCCAGTGAGATGACCGCGGGCATCAGCCCGAGCACCGCCGCGGCGGCCTCCTGCGCCAGGGGCGATCTGACGTTCCGGCGGACCACCATTCCGGCGACCAGCGCGGTGACGATGCCGATGGGCGCGCCGCGCTCCTCCATCGCGAATCGCGCCTGGGGCAGCCCCTTGCGCACCGCTGGCAGCACCGCCATGGCTTCGGCGAGACGCACCACCCCGCGGATGAGCGGCAGGCGGGTGACCGGGCCGGCCGAGAACCTGGGTTTCGGGCCGGACCGGACGGTGATCGACCCGTCGGTCTCGCGGACGGCGGCCGCCCAGTGGGCGGGGCCGTGCACCAACAGACCGTTGGCCAGTGCCATGCCGCCAAGGCGTGGACGTTGCTCGTTCATCGTTCGAGGGTAGCCGAGTTGTCTGAGGGCGTCATCAGCTCGACCGCGCCTCGGCGCGCTCCTGGGACCGGCGTTCCGCGGCGAGCCGGCCGACGTCGGAGTCCGAGTGGTCGACGAACGACATCATGTCGGCGATGTCGTGGTGCCCCGCGACGTCGCGGATGGCGTCGTGCATCAACTGCGCGACGCGACGGTAGGACGCATGGCCCTGGGGCTGGCTGCGCAGCTCGATCAGGTGCATCGCCTCCCGCGCGTTGAGGATGAGCGTGAAGCGCATCCGGTGCGCGAGGCTCACGGCGTACGGGGCCTCGGCGGGGGTCGCTTCGAGCAGGGCCGCGTACAGCCCTGCGCTCTCGGCCATCACCGCGCGGTAGGGCTCGGCCACTCCCGCGTCCTCGACCTCCTGCGGAAGCGCCCAGCCCAGGTACGGCGTGAGTGCCTGGGCCTGGAGGCTGAGGATGCGGTGCCGCTGCAGGTCGCGATAGGCGCCGTAGTCGCAGACGATCTCGAAGGTGTAGGTGGTGGCCTCGAGGGCGCGGCCGGGGCGATGCCGCCGGTCGGCGCGATTCCCGGTGTATGCCGTGAGCACCGCCCGGCGTTCGCCCGCGCTCATCGTTCGCACGCGGTCGCGGACGTCCGCCAGCGGCTGCATCGAGTCCGGCCAGAGCGCATGCGTGAGCACCCGCTCCTCGCCGTCCGGGTCGAAGTCCAGGAGCGTGACGCGAGCCTCCTCAGCGGCCGCCGTACCGGCCGCGCGGCCTCGCGTCGCCACGTCGCGGGTGGCGGCGGCCGTCTCCGCCAGGTACTCCGCGTGCCGGACCCCCCGATCGGGCCGATCGACCCGGGTGAGGAACGCCGGGATGACCTGTCGCAGCTGCACCAGCATGCGCTCGCCACATTCGCGCGCCTCGCTGAGCGGGTGGCGCATCAGCCGTGTGAGCAGCGCCTCGTACGCCTGGCCGGACGCGAAGATGCCCATGTTGCTGGTGGTTGCTGCGGGCAGCATTCCCCGCAGCGAGTCCAGCGCCCTGGCGTGGATTGCCCGCGTCCGGGCCTGCGCGGGTGTGTCGTCCATCGGGACGCGCGTGTCCCAGTACTGGGTCAACACGGGAACCAGGTCGCGGTATCGCTCGAACGCACGGTCGAGCGTGTCGCGGTACTCGGTGGCCAGGTCGGGATGCGCCGCTACGGCCGACGGGGTGTGGTACCGCCAGCGCCCGTCGGGCCGGTCGGTGTAGGCGATGTACCGCGTCGACTGTTCGAGGTAGCTCGCGATGCGCCCCCACTGCAGCACCTTGGTGAGGATGTTGGACGCGCCCTCCACGGCGACGTGCGCGGCGCCCAACTGCGCGACCGAGTCGTCGCCATACTGCGCGAGCACGCGGTCGAAGAGCGCGTCGGCGCGCTCGGCGCCGGTTCCGGCCGCCGCCGCCCGGTGCGCGTCGGGCATGAACTCGTCGAGCAACAGCCGCCGCAGGCTCTTCGGAGACCGCGAGTACCGTGCGAAAAGTGCACCCTTGACGGTCTCGGGAAGGTTCGTGAGGGCGAACACGGGGCCGTCCACATCGGTGACATACGGGGCGAGCCGGGCGCGTTCTGCATCGGACAGGTCAGAACTCACAACTTTTCCCTGTGGTGTTCCGTCGGAGCGAAGTACCTTACCGGCGTGACCCGCTCCCTCCTGCGGCGGTCTGTGCTGATTGGACTCAGCATCTGTGCCCCGACCGCTGCGATTGCCCACGCCGATGGCCAGACGGCCCTCGTCAAACTTCAGCCAGGCGCCGATCCCGCATCGCTCGGGATCGAGGCCCGCCCGGTGGTGGCGCCGGACGTGGCCCGACGGCTTCATCGGGACGCGGGCCGGATGGGACGCCGGTCGCCCGACCTCGGTCGCTGGGTGGTCGCCCGCGTTCCCCCGGGGGGCGTCGCCGAACTCCGCGCGCGTCCGGGTGTGGGTGCGGCGACGGTCATCCAGGACACCCCGCCGGCCCCGCCACAGGACATCTGCCGCACGATCCCCGCCGGCTTCGGCCGGCCTCCGGTCGACATCGGTAGCGGTCTCGTCCCGGATCTGGACCAGTTCGACGACGTCCGACGTGCCTTCGGGATGACATCCATGCCCCTGGGCGGCCAGGGTGCGGGGATTCGCGTGGCCGACATCGAGTACGAGTGGGAACCCGATCACATCGAGCTGGCCGATCGTGGGCTGAGCAAACCGCGACACGATCCGCAGACGCCCCCGCAGAACGTCAGCCACGGGACCTCCGCGCTCGCGCTCATCGGCGGCGCGGCGGACGGGGAGGGCATCACCGGGCTGGCCTCCGCCGCCGAACTGCTCCCCATTACACCGTGGTCGGGTTCGACCTACAGCCCCGCCACCGCCATCGCGTCGGCGGCCGACCAGCTGCGTCCCGGGGACGTGATGCTCATCGAGCAGCAGTCCCATCAGCGCGGGCCCGCCGACACGGGCGCGTACGGCGAGGCGGTCGCGGCGGCGATCGCCGCGGCAACGGCCAAGGGCATCGTCGTGGTGCTCCCGGCCGGCAACGGCGGCGGCAACATCGCGGACTACGGCGTTCCGGCGACGGACACCGCGCTGGTGGTCGGGGGAGGCGAGACGAACAACGGCGACGGCGTGCTCGGCCGGCGCAGCTCGCTCTCCAACGCCGGTGCCCGGATCGACGTGCAGGGGCCGGCGCACGCGGTCGTCACCGGAACGTCCACACCGAGCTACTACGGCTTCCTGCTGGTCGGTGGCGCCACGCCGCGTCGGGCGTACACCCACTGCTTCAACGGGACCTCGAGCGCGTCGGCCGCCGTCGCGGGCGCCGTCGCCGCGATCCAGGGCCTGGCGCTTCAGCGGCGCGGCGCGCCCTTCACACCCGCGGAGATCCGTCAGCGGCTGGTGCTCACCGGGCGACCCCAGCCCGACCCCGAGAACGGCTGGGTGGGTCCGATCCCGCAGGTCGTTGCCGCAGCCGATCTCGATCCTCCGAGCGCACCGGCGATCAGTGCGCCGCTCGGGGGGGCCGTGGCGGCGGGGCGGCTGCAAGTGCGCTGGACCTCGGGCGTCGATGGCCCCGGAGGGAGCGGCGCCGGTGTCGACCGCGTGCTCCTGGACGGCGCCGTGGCGGCGGAGCTTCCGAACGGTGCCGGAACGATCGCCGTGACGATCGGTGCGGGACCGCACACGATCACCGTCCAGTCGTTCGACCTCGCCGGCAACGCGTCCGAGCGGTCGGTGGTCGTCACCGGGGTGGCGCAGAAGACCTCAACACCGGTGCCGGTGTCGACCACCGCGCCGGATCCGCCGAGTGTTCGCGCGAACCAGCGCCCGGCGGGGGTCCTGCGTCGCGCCGCGTGGAATCGGAGCCGGGGTCTGCTGGTCCTGCGAGTCCGGGCGGTTCGCGGCGCCACGGTCCGCGTCGCCGGTCGGAAGCGGCCGCTCCGCCGCGGACTGGTCCTGGTGCGGCTCCGACGACCCGCGGCGCGTGTGGTTCAGGTTCGCGCGCAGGGCTACGCGGCGGTCAGATACCGGGTCGCCGTGCGGCGTCCCGGTCGTGCCGTCGTGCGGTTGTTGTCCGGGGGCCGGCGCCTGCAGCGGTAGGCGGGGGCGGGCCCCCGCACCGGTTCAGCCGTTCAGCAACCGCTGGGCGATTTCGCGGACCCGGCCACCGTCGGCCTGGCCGCCGAGCCTGCCCATGGCGGGGCCCATCACCTTCCCAAGGCCCTTGGCGTCGGTGACGCCGGCCTGGGCGATGACCTCGCGCACCACAGCCTCGATGGCATCGTCGTCGAGTTGCGCCGGGAGGTACTCCTCGAGGATCGCCATCTCGGCCGTTTCCTTCTCGACCAGATCGTCACGTCCGCCGGCCGTGAACTGGTCGATGGACTCCTTGTGCCGCTTGACCAGGCCGCGGAGGACGCCCTGGACGTCGTCCTCGGTGAGATCGGCGCCGCCGCGCGCGTCGATCTCGGCGTTCTTGATGGCGGCACGGGCGCGGCGAAGCACGGCGACGCGGGCTTTGTCACCGCTCTTCATGGCGGTCTTCGTGTCGGTTTCGATCGTCTCAATCAGGCTCATGGGCGTGACCGTATCTCACCGACGGCGATTCCGAGCGGGAGCGGACCGTCGTCAGTCGGTGCGGCGACGCAGCGTGGCCGCTCCGAGGATGAGCGCCGCGACGAGGAAGCCGACCAGCACGATGGCGTCCCGGCCCACCTGGCCGGGGACCGTCTGGCGGGTGGAGACCAGTTCGAGGGCGTCGTAGGTGTAGGTGAGGGGGAACACGTTCGAGAGCGCTTCGAGCCAGCCCACCATCAGCGCGCGCGGCACGAAGAGCCCGCAGACCAGCAACTGCGGCAGCACGAACGCCGGCATGAACTGCACCGCCTGGAACTCGGAGTTGGCGAAGGCCGACGCGAACAACCCAAGCGCCATCCCGAGAAGCGCCGAGAGCCCGGCGAGGCCCAGGAACACCACGAGGTGGTTGCTGGGGGCGCCCAGGAACCCGAAGGTGATGGTTGAGGCGACCCCGACCTGGAGCAGGGCGGCAACGCCGAAGGCCATCGCGTAGCCCACGATCAGGTCGATCTTGGCGATGGGCGTGCTCATGAGACGTTCGAGGGTGCCCGAGGTGCGTTCGCGGAGCATCGCGACCGAGGTCACGATGAACATCGTGAAGAACGGGATGAGGCCCAGCATGGGCGGGGCGATGCGGTCGAACGTGGCCTGCTGGCCGTCGAACAGGAATCGCAGCAGGGTGAGCAGCACGCTCGGCACGACGACGATGAGGGCGACCGTGCGGTGGTCGCGACGGAGCTGGCTCAGCACCCGCAGCGCCGTCGAGAGGGTTCCGGAGGTGCTCATGCGGCCTCCTCGTGGGTGATCAGTCGCAGGAAGGCCCTGCCCAGGTCCGCCTCGCCGGTCGAATCGCGGAGGCCGGTCGGCGTGGTGTCGGCCACCAGGTGCCCGTCCCGCATCAGCAGCAGGCGCTGGCACTCGTCGGCCTCGTCCATCACGTGGCTCGACACCATCAGCGTGACCCCGGACTCGGCCAGGCGGTGGAAGGTCGACCACAGCTCCACCCGCAGGACGGGGTCCAGCCCCACCGTGGGTTCGTCGAGGACGAGCACGTCCGGTTTCCCCACGAGCGCGGCGGCGAGCGACACGCGGCTCCGCTGCCCGCCGGAGAGCCGGCCGACCACCCGGTTGCCGAAGTCGGCGAGTCCCACCACCTCGATCACCTCCTCGACCGCGTCGCGAGGGGAGCCGGCGATGCGCTGGAAGTAGCGGAGGTTCTCGCGGACGGTGAGGTCCTCGTAGACCGACGCGTCCTGGGTGACGTAGCCCACCCTGCCCCGGACCTCGGGCCGGCCCGCCGGCCCGCCAAGGACGTTGATCTCACCGCCGGCGATGTGCTGCACCCCGACGATCGCCCGGATGAGCGTCGACTTCCCCGAACCGCTCGGGCCCAGGAGGCCCGTGACCGACCCGGCGGCCACCGAGAAGCTCAGGTCGGGGAGGACCGTGGTTCCTCCGCGCACGACCTTCAGGTGCGACGCCTCGATGACGGGTCCCTCGGTGCTCAGGGGCATTGCGGATCCTTGGTAGTGTTCACTCGCATCACGCTAGTGAGTGTTTACTATCATTGTCAAGCATGGGTGACACCACCAAACGTATCGCCGGACCCGAGCGTCGGCGCATGATCATCGACTCCGCCCGCGCGAGCTTCGCGGAGCTGGGGTATTTCGGGGCCTCCACCGCGGCGATCGCGGCGGGCGCGGGGTGTTCCGAGGCGGTGCTCTACCGGCACTTCGTCTCGAAAGCCGAGCTGCTGCTCGCCGTCATGCGGGAGATCGCGACGGGTGTCGTGGGCGACCTGGACGAACCGGACGAACCGGACGCCGGGGCGGTCGACGCGGTCGATCTGCTCGTGCGTCGTGCCGGCGAGATCCACGGGACGCCGAAGGGGCGCGAGTCGATCCGCCTGGTGACGCTCGCCATCTCCGCCGCCGACGAACCCGGGGTGCGGGGCGCACTGCTGGAGGCCTTCGGCTTCATCCGGCGCACGCTGATCGGGCTCCTCGCGGCCGGGCAGGCGTCCGGGTCAGTCCGGCGCGACATGCCGGCCGAGGATCTGGCCTGGCTCTGGCACGGACTCCTCATGGCCGGAGGCATGCGCCTTTCGGTGGATCCGGACGATCGGAAGGCCGGAGTGGCGTCGGCGGTCCGGGCCCTCGCCCAACTGACGCGCGGAGGCGAGTTCTAACCGTCGCCCTGTTCGGGGGGACCCGCCGATTGGTGCGGCGCCTCGCCGCGCAGGGTCCTGAGCCGCTCGACCATGGTCCCCTCACGGCCACGGGTGGTGGGGTGGTAGAAGCGCACGCCGTCGAGTTGCTCGGGCAGGAGTGACTCGGCCCGCACCCCATGGGGCGTCGAATGGGGATTGACGTAGCCGCGGCCGTGTCCGAAATGCCGCGCGTTCGCGGCACTGGCGTCGCGGAGCGCGAGCGGAGGACGCGCGGGGCCGTGCTGCTCGACGTGGGCGAGCGCCGCGTTGATCGCCCGGTACGCCGCATTCGACTTGGGAGCCAGCGCGACGTAGGTGGCGGCGTGAGCGAGGTTGATGCGGCACTCCGGCATCCCGATGAACTCCACCGCGTGGGCGGCCGCGCTCGCCACGAGGATCGCCGCCGGGTCGGCGTTGCCGACGTCCTCCGAGGCGGCGATGAGGATCCGCCGCGCGATGAACTTCGGGTCCTCGCCCCCGGCGAGCATGACGGCGAGGTAGTAGACGGCCGCGTCGGGGTCGCTGGCGCGCATGCTCTTGATGAACGCCGAGATGGTGTCGTAATGCTGGTCGCCGGCTCGGTCGTAGGGGATGGCCCGGCCGCCCGCGGCCGCCATGACCGTGTCCAGGTCGATGGTCTCACCGGTCGCGACCGCGCCCGCCGCGGCCTCGAGCAGGTTGAGCGCCGCGCGGGCGTCGCCGTGCGCACGGGTGACGACCGCGTCGCGAGCGTCGTCGGCGATGGTCACGCGTCCGGCCAGCCCTCGTTCGGCCGTCAGCGCGCGGTCCAGCAGCGTGGCGATGTCGGCGTCGCCGATCGGCTCGGTGACCATCACCCGCATGCGCGAGACCAGCGCCGAGTTGACCTCGTAGTAGGGGTTCTCGGTGGTCGCCCCGATGAGCGTGACCAATCCGGCCTCCACCGCGGGGAGCAGCGCATCCTGCTGCGACTTGTTGAACCGGTGGATCTCGTCGATGAACAGCACCGTGCGGCCGCTCGACACCGCCCGGTCGCGGGCCCGCTGGAGTGCGGCGCGGACGTCCGACACGGACGCCTGCGTCGCCGAGAGCTCCTCGAAGACCGCGCGAGTGGCCCCGGCGACCACCCGCGCCAGCGTGGTCTTCCCGCTCCCGGGCGGGCCGTACAGCACCATCGACGGCACGCGGTCCTCGGCGATCGCCCGGCGCAGGAATCCGTCCGGTCCCAGGAGGGCGGCCTGGCCCACCACCTCGTCGAGGGTGCGGGGACGCATCCTGGCCGGCAGCGGTCCGGTCTCCGCGAGCCGGTCGTTGACGGCCGCGTCGAAGAGGTCTTCTCCGCCGGGGTGCGGCGGACGCCGTGCGCTCATGCCGAGTGCCCCTCGACCCGGGGTGCGGGCAGCCAGATCGCCAGCGCTCCTCCGATGATGGGAAGCGCCGACAGCGTCATGAGCGCGGTTTCGCGACCGGCGGCGTCGGCGAGCGCGCCGAACAGGGCCAGCCCGGGCGGCGCCGACCCGATCGCGCCGAACCCGATCAGCAGGCCGGCCGCCAGGGCGAGCCGCGTGGGCAGGTATTCCTGGCCCATGGCGACGGTCACCGAGAAGGAAGACTGGAGCACCAACCCGCTGAGGGTCAGGCACACGAGGGCGGGAGCCACGGGCAGCGTGGCCACACCGAAGATCAGCGGTGCCCCGACGGGCATCGTCCACATCAGCATCCGTTTGCCGCCGATGGCGTCGGCGGTGCGGGCGCCCCAGATCGTGCCCACGGCGCCGGCGAACGACAGGGCGAACACCGCCAGTCCCGCCTGCTGATCGCTCAGGCCGTGTTCGCTCACCAGCAGCAACGGCGCGAGCGTCAACAGCACGAACTGGCTCCAGGTCCGCATCGAGGTGATCACCACCAGGAGCGTGACCCCGGGAACGTGTGATTGTCCAGCCGTGGCGGCGTGGCGGGGATGGACGACCGGGGCGCTCACCAGTTCGCGGCGGCTGACGAGCCAGGCCGTGACGAGCACGCCCGGGACGATGAAGACCAGTGTGGCGCGCGTGCCCAGGAACGGGATCGCCGCGGCGGCGACCAGCGGCCCCGCGGCGAAGCCCGCGTTTCCGCCCACCATGAACCACGCGAGCCCCGTCGCGGGCCGGCCTCCGGAGAGCCGGTTGGCGACGCGGGCGGCCTCGGGGTGGTACGCGGCGATGCCGAGCCCCGACACCACGATCATGGCGAGCAGAATCGCGTACCCGGACGCGGTCCCGCTCACCGCCATGGCCACCGAACCAAGCCCGACGCCGCCGTAGAGCAGCCATGGCGCGGCTCGTCGATCGGCGATGATGCCGAACACCGGCTGGATCGCCGAACTGGCGAGCAGCGAGGCACCGAGGATCATCGATGCGGCAAGGTCACTCAGGCGGTACTCACGCACGAACAGCGGCAGCAGGGCCGGCAAGGCGCCCACCAGCATGTCGACCACGAAGTGACCGGCCGCGAGCGACAGCAGGCCCTCCCGATCGAACGTGGTTCCCGGCGCCGGGGCGGTGCGTGTGACCACCTACGACCGCCCGGTGACCGGCGCGGACGTCATCGGCGTCGTGCGGTTGATGGCGACGTCGGCAGAGACCCGTGAACGGGTGCGTCGCGCGCTTCCCGATGACCTGGTGATTCCGGACATCGAGACGCTTCGAGAGCGTATGCCGGCTGAGACTGTGGGACTCACCCCTGGAGCCTACGCCAGCCTCTTCGGCCCCCTGTTCGGCGAGTTCGAGTAGCCGCTGCCGGAGCCCCGTCCGCGTGATCCCGAGGCGGTTCAGGCGGTGTGGTCGTCGCGCCCCTTCGACTCGGTCGTCGTCGGTGTGTGGCCGAACACCGCGTCGACGCTCTCGCGGATGTCGTAGTGCTGCACCTCGTACCAGTCGCGGGTGCGCATCAGGTCGTACACCCGGGCGATCATCATTCCGGTCGCGATGGCGGCGAACGCGACCGAGACGTGGGTGCCCACCGAGGTGTCGGCGGCGCCGAATCCGCCGGGGATCGCTTCTGCGGTTCCGTCCACCAGCGGCGAGAAGACGAACGCCCACACCAGGTAGAGGGCGACGGCCATGATGGCCCCGTGACGCCACCAGCGCAGTTTCAGGAAGCGATCGGTCCCGGCGTGCGCGAGCGCCAGGATGATTCCGAACACCAGGGTCGCCCAGAGGCCCATCCGCCGGATCTCGTCCTCGGGAGTGGCGAAGAACTGGCCGACGCCGTTGTTCACGTTCTGGAGGCTGTGGCCCTTCTTGAACGCCTCCTGGACGATCACCTCCCACGTGATCCCCCCGAGCACGCCCGCGGAGACGATCGCCAGCGCGTGGCGTGCGGCCTCGCGAAGGCGGCTGGACGAGACCTCAGCCACCGGCCTCGTCGTCCTCGGCGTCGGCCATCTCGGGGTTCGCCCGCAGCCAGGAGATCCTCAGGAACAGATCGCGGTCGGTCATGTTCTGCTCGATGTCGAAGACCTCGCCGCAGAGGGGGCAGAGCGTTCTGGGAGCGAACTCGGGGATGCCCTCGACGTCCTGCACGCCGGTCGGCATCAGCATGAGCTCGCCCCAGCAGTCGTCGGTCAGGCATCGGACCCGGGCGTCGATGTTCGCGAACTCGCGCTTGCTGATGATGGCCCGCGGCATGGGGCAAGGGTACGCGCAAACCGGGAGCCGAGTAAAATCCCGAAATTGTCGTGGTATTTTGCGGCGGTCCGACCCACACAGGAGCACAGATGGCGCGCAGCTACCAGGAATTGCTGGCCGAAGCCCGCGAGGTGATCCCCGAGATCACGGTCGCGGAACTCGCCGAGTCGGTCTCGGCTGACCCCGGCACCCTGCACATCATCGACGTCCGCGAGCAGTCCGAATGGGACGAGGGGTACGTCCCGGGATCGGTTCACGTGCCCCGCGGATTCCTCGAGAGCCGTATCGCCGGGGTCGTGGGCCCGGACGAACCGCTCGTGCTCGTCTGTGCCGGCGGCCACCGCTCGCTGCTGGCGGGCCAGACGCTGCGCAACATGGGCTTCTCGAACGTCTCGAGCCTGGTGGGCGGGTTCACCCGCTGGAAGCAGTCCGGGCAGGACGTTGCCGTGCCGCGCACCCTCAGCGGCGACCAGCGGTCGCGCTACAGCCGCCACCTGCTGATCCCCGAGGTCGGCGAGGCGGGGCAGCTGAAGCTGCTCGACTCAAAGGTGCTGATGATCGGGGCGGGCGGCCTCGGATCGCCCGCCGCCTACTACCTCGCCGCGGCGGGCGTCGGCACCATCGGCCTGGTCGACGACGACGTGGTCGACGCGAGCAATCTGCAGCGGCAGATCATCCACACGACCGACCGGGTCGGGATGCTCAAGGGCGAGTCCGCGAAGATCGCGATCGAGGCGCTCAATCCCGACGTCCAGGTGAACGTCCACGCCACCCGGGTCACCCGCGAGAACGTGCTCGAGTTGATTGCCGGCTACGACCTGATCGTGGATGGCGCCGACAACTTCCCCACGCGCTACCTGCTCGCCGACGCGTCGCTCATGACCGGCACTCCGCTGGTCCACGCGAGCATCCTCCGCTTCGAAGGCCACGCCTCGGTGTTCATGCCGCACGACGGGCCCTGCTACCGGTGCCTGTTCCCGGAGCCTCCGCCGCCCGCGCTCGCGCCGTCGTGCGGCGAGGCCGGCGTGCTCGGCGTGCTCTGCGGTGTGATGGGCAACATCCAGGCCAACGAGGCGATCAAGGTGCTGCTCGGAATCGGCGACACCCTCGCCGGCCGGCTGCTCGTCTACGACGCGCTGGGGATGACCTTCACCGAACTCAAGGTACGGCGCGACCCGAACTGCCCGGCCTGCGGTCCCGACGCCACGCTCGAGTTCCGCGACTACGAGGCCTGGTGCGCCGGGCCGCACGCAAATCCCGTGGGGGTGTCAACGTGAGCACGGTTCGAATTCCGCCGGTCCTGCGTCCCGCCGTGGGCGGCGCGCGCGAACTCTCGGTCGAAGGGGCCACCGTGGGCGAGGTGCTCGAATCGATCTACTCCGACCACCCAGAGGTGCGGGCCCAGCTCGTCACCGACGGAGGTGAGCTGCACCGGTTCGTCAACATCTACCTCAACGACGAAGACGTGCGGATGCTCGACTGGCTCGACACCCCGGTGGAGGATCGCGACACCCTCCTGATCCTCCCGGCCATGGCCGGTGGCGCGAGCGCGTCCCCGGCACACCCGTAGCGGGACGCGAGCCCATGTCGGTCCAGACCGGACTCGCGCCGCCGGCGCAGGCCGTCAGCCCCGATCTGATCGCGACGATCGGGAACACTCCGCTGGTCGAGCTGTCGAAGATCAGCCCGAACCCCGACGTGCGCATCCTCGCGAAGCTCGAGAGCCACAACCCGACCGGTTCGATCAAGGACCGCACCGCGCTCTCGCTGATCACCGACGCCGAACGCCGAGGACTGATCAAGCCCGGCGACACCATCATGGAGCCGACCTCGGGCAATACCGGCATCGCGCTGGCGATGATCTGCCGGGTGCGCGGCTACCGGCTGGTGGCGGTCGTTCCCGACAACGTCACCAGCGAGCGGCTCGCGCTGCTGAACCTCTACGGCGCCGAGATCGTCGCGTCCGACGGGGAGTTCGGCTCGAACGGGGCGGTCGGGGTGGCGCAGAAGCTCGCCGCGAAGGAAGGCATCTTCATGCCGTTCCAGTACGGCAACCCGGCGAACCCGCAGGCGCACTACGAGGGCACCGCCGCCGAGATCGTCCGCGATTGCCCCGAGGTCGGCGTGTTCGTCGCGGGACTCGGCACGGGCGGCACCCTGATGGGGTGTTCGCGGCGCCTGAAGGAGCACAACCCGGACGTCCAGGTCGTCGCCTGCGAACCCATGCTCGGCGACCCGGTGGCCGGACTGCGCAGTCTCGACGAGGGGTTCGTGCCGCCGATCCTCGACCTCCAGCGGCTCGATCGGAAGCTGATCGTCCAGAATCGCGACGCCCTGGTCATGACCCGGCGGCTCGCAACCGACGAGGGCATCTTCGCGGGCGTGTCGTCCGGGGCGGTCATCCACACCTGCGCCCGGATGGCGGCCCGTATGGACCGCGGCACGATCGTGGGCATCGTGTGCGACGGCGGATGGAAGTACCTGTCCGCCGGGATCTACGACGGCGACCTCGACGTGGTCGAGGACACGCTCGACCACGGGGTCTTCTGGTGAGCCTCAACATCCCCGCCCCGCTCGCCCGCGATCTGGTCGATCACGCGGAGCGCGACTTCCCCAACGAGTGCTGCGGGATGATCGGCGGACGCGACGGTGTGGCGGAGGTCGTGTATCGGGCGACGAACATCGAGGCGAGCCCGTTCATGTACGTCATCGATCCACGCGAGCAGCTCCGCATCATGGACGAGATCGACGACGCCGGGCTCGACCTGCTGGCCATCTACCACTCGCACACCAGGAGCGTGGCGTACCCCTCCCGGACCGACGTGGAGCTCGCGTTCTTCCCGCAGGTCCACTACCTGATCATCTCGCTCGCCGAGCGCGAGACACCCGATCTGCGCGCCTTCCGGATCGCCCGCACGACTCCGCCCGAGGATGGGATCACCGAGGTGCCGGTCGTGGTGAACGACTGACGCACCCCAACGCGTCCGCCCTCCAGCCTGTTCGGTGAACCGCCGATGGTGTGCGGGAAGCGTCTCTCTGGAGGGAAATCGGTGGACGAACACCAGCCGGTCCGGGTCGCCCTGGCCGACGTCGCCCGTGCGACGGGCGTCGTCGGAGCGTTCGCGGCGATTTCGGCCCTGATCCTCACGTGGTTCCCGGCCGACATCACTCGCACTTCGGCCATCCACGAGGACCTCGTGACGACCGAATCCCGGATCGCCGGTTCGGTCGTGGTGTTCATGTGGCCGCTCGGTCTGGCCGCGGGGATCCTCGCGGCGGTGCTCGGTCTGGTCGCCCTCGGGCGCAGCATCGACCACCCGAGGCGATACCGGGCCGCCGAGGCCGCCTTACTCCTGAGTCTCGGAGCGCTGGTCCTATCGTTTCTCACGGTGCTCCGGGTGGTGGCGGTGATCCCGTCGACATGAGTCACCGCGCGTGGTCGTCGGTCGGCGCGCGCGGGTGCCACACACGCCCCGTCGTGTGCCGCGCTTCCGGAACCCTGGCGTAAGCTACCGCCATGCCGAAACGCGCCATCCTCGTCGCGCTCCTGGCCGCCGCCCTCGCCCTGGTCGCCGGGTGCGGTGACAGCGGTACGGTCACCGTCACGGTCACCGACGCGACCACGACCGCCGACACCTCGTCCGCGGGCACCGTCACCGCCGCTCCCGCCATCGAGGCGGATCTCGAGCTGCGGCTTCCACCGCCGAAGTCGATCCCGTCGCTGCGGCCCGGAACCGCGACCGTGCAACCCACGGCCCAGAAACTGGTCGACTCGTTGTACTCCACCGGCGACGCCGCAAAGCCGGCGGCGGTCGTTCGCCTGGACGCGGCGGGTTACGAGACCGGCGTGCTCCGCGACCAGCGCGGCGCCAACCCGCGGCGCGGCCTCACGCTCTTCCGCAGTTACGTGTACCGGCTTCGTGACCAGGCGGCCGCCCAGCACGAGGTCGACGACTCGGTCGACGAGGTGAAGCGGGACAGCACCGCGAGCAGCGTGGACGTGGAGGTTCCGGACATCCCCGGCGCCCGCGGGCTGCTGCTCAAGACCAAGTCGCCCACGATCGACGCCGAGGTGCTGTACGTGACGTGGGTCGCCGGACGTGACGTCTACGGCATCCAGTCGTTCACCCGCGCCGGATCCAAGCTGTACCGGGACGAGACGATCGACCTGGCCCAGACGCTCTACCTCGCCTGGAAGGAGGGATAGCCGTGTTGTTCGGGAAGTCGCGCATGCCCACCCCTGAGGACGCCCTGCCGGGACGGCAGCAGCGGATGCCGATCGAGGGGCCGCACCTCGTGCTGGGCACGAGCATCGAACCGCCGTTCCCCGAGGGGATGCAGGAGCTGGTGGTGGGGATGGGCTGCTTCTGGGGCGCCGAGCGCATGTTCTGGACCCAGCCGGGCGTCCACACGACCGCCGTCGGTTACGCGGGCGGCTTCACCCCGAACCCGACCTACGACGAGGTGTGTTCCGGTCGTACCGGTCACACCGAGGTGGTCCGGGTCGTGTTCGACCCTCGTGAGACGACGCTCGGGGAGATGCTGAAGGTGTTCTGGGAAGGGCACGATCCCACCCAGGGGATGCGCCAGGGCAATGACACCGGCACGCAGTACCGCTCGGCGGTCTACACGAGCAACGAGTCCGACCGCGAACTCGCCGAGGCGAGCCGCGACATGTTCCAGCGGTCCCTGACGGCGGCGGGCTACGGGACCATCACCACCGATATCGAGGTGGCCGGACCCTTCTACTACGCCGAGCCCTACCACCAGCAGTACCTGCAGCGGGTTCCGAACGGGTACTGCGGCCTGGGCGGCACCGGGGTGTCCTGCCCGGTCGGAATCGTCGCCGACGGGTGAACCCGGAGCAGCTCGCCACCGCGGTCGCGGGACTGCAGCCCATCATCGCCGGGCACCTGCGGGACGGCCGCGACATCGACCTGAGCGCCGCCCTGGATGAGGCCGCCGTCGTCATCGGGCACACCGCCGAGGAGAGCGACCGAACGCTCGTGGAGCAGATCCTGGACCATGCCTGCCGTCCGGACGACCCGGCGCCGGGAGAGTTCGTGGAGCTTTACCGGCGCGCGCTGAGCGGCGCCGAGATCGACGCCGCGCGTGTCCAGATGGCGCTCTTCGGCGCGGTAATGATCGCCACGTGGCGGGCCAGGCCGGCCGGAGACGCCGCGGACACCTGATCGGGGCGGGGTTCGTCCCGCCCCGATCGGCGGGACTATTCCTCGGTGGCCTCGTCGGCGGGTGCCTCGGTGGCCTCGTCGGTGGGTTCGGCCTTCTTGCGGGTGGTGCGTCGCCGCTTGGGCTTTTCCTCGGTGGTCTCCTCGGCGGGTGCCTCGGCAGACTCCTCGGACTCCGCGGCCGGTATCCGCGACCCGCGACGCACGCGCCGGCGTCCGCCGGTCGCGGGAGCCTCCTCGCCCGGTGCTTCCGCGGCGGGAGTCTCCTCGTCCGGCGCTTCGGCTTCCTCGGACGCCTCAGCCTCGGGCGCAGCGGCCTCGGCGGTCGCGGCGCTGGACCGGCGGCGTCGCCGCCGCGTTCCGGTCGTCTCCGACGAGTCGCCCGCGTCCGCGGTCGCTTCGGCGGTCGACGCGTCGTCGCCACCCTCAGCGGCGTCGGCATCGGCCGCCGACCTGCCACCGGAGCGGCGACGGCGGCGTGATGTGGCCGGGGCGGCGTCTTCGTCGGACGAATCCGCCTCGGGCGACTGGCCGCCATCGGTCTCGTCCGTGTGCTCGTCGGTGCTCGCGTCCGCCTCGTCACCCCGGGTGGAGCGGCGGCGCCGGCGCCGGCGGGCGGGTGTCTCCCCGCCCTGGTCCGACGCCTCGAGCAGCTCGGTGTCGGTGTCCTCGGCAGGAGTCAGCTCCGGGCCGAGCATGACCATGTCCTCGTACGTGAGCGCGCGATCGAGCGGGATGTCGGGAGAGTCGACCACCTCGAGCGGGCTCACAACGAACTCGAACACATCGGCCTTCGCCTCGCCGGACGACTCGCCGGGCGACTCGCTGCGGCGACGGCCGCGACGTCGCCGGCGCGTGCCGCGTCCGCCGTTCTCGCCGTCGTCACCGGCATCCTTCTCGGCGGTCCCGGCGGCGGTGGGAGCCGCGGCCGAGCTGTCGGCGAGTTCCACGCGGTAGGTCCCGCTGCGGGAGTCGCTCTCGAGCCGCACGACGCCGCGATCACGGGCGTCCTCCAGGAACTTGCTGAAGGTCGAGAAGTTCGCCTCGGTCTCGTCGAAGGCGGGGTTCCTGCGGCGCATCGAATCCTTGACCACGCTGGCCAGGGGCCATTCGGTCCCCTCGCGCTGCAGGGCGAGCAGGGTCTGCCGCAGCAGTTCGTTGGGGTCGAGGGTGCGGCCCGTCGAGCCCCGTCGGGAGGCGGCGAGCAGGTCGTAGTAGATGAACTCGTCGCAGTTGGCGATGAGCAACTCGCTCGCCGACTCTCGGTTGCCGACGCCGATGACGCGCTTGTTCAGCTCTCGGACCTTGCCGACCAGGGGGGTGAAGTCGCTGTCGCCGGACACGATGACGAAGGTGTCCAGGTGCTCGCGGCTGAATGCGAGTTCCATGGCGTCGACGGCCATCTTGATGTCGGCGCGGTTCTTTGCGCCCTCACGAGCCGATGGCATCTCGATGAGTTCGAGGCCCGCGTTCTGCAGGTCGTGGCGGGCGTCCCGGTAGCGGCTCCAGTCGGCGTAGGCCCGCTTGACGAGCACCCGCCCCTTGTCGGTGAGCCGGTTGAGCACGAGGTGGATGTCGAAGTCGCCTCGGCCCTTGGCGCCAGGGCGCGCCATGTTTTCGTAGTCGACCAGTACGGCCAGCGAGCGGCTGAGCTCGTCCATGGGTCCTCCAGAGAAAAGAATGTGTTGGGGTCCGCCGGCTCCCGGGATGTCGGGAGGGCGGACAGGGTCACGCGGCACAGAGGCCGATTGCCCCGCCCGTGGGCAGGACGCCGCGATCGTAGCAGCCGCTCAGGATTTCGCGTGCCTCACGTTCCGCCGATCTCACGGCGATCGATGGCCACGTGGGCGGCGGCCACCCCGCCGACGGCCACGCCGAGCAGCGTGAGGGCACTGCTCCAGGGCAGCGCTCCCGCGGCGACGATGCCGCCTGGCTCGAAGTGGTGGAACACCGACAGCGGCGCGACGACGTCGACGGGGGTCCACACCTGCGCGAGGTAGTTCAGCGCGTAGCTGGCCACCACGAATCCGGAGGCCCAGCCGACCGCCTGAGCGCCGCGAGGGACGATCACGGCGATGAACAGGCTCACCCCCGCGATGGCCGCGAACAGCAGCATGGCGCCGAGTCCCGCGGCGGCGACGCCACGCGTCGACACTGACCCGAGATCCGCCACGACGCTCCTCGCCAGAATGCCTCCCAGCATGCCGGCGGTCCCCACGATGCCGAGCGCGATGGCGAGCGCGATGGTCTGGCCGGCGAGCCAGCGGTGGGGTGGCAGCGGGCGCGAGAGCAGCAGGTCGGCGGCCCCCGATTCACGGTCCCTGGTGACCGAGGAGGTGATGGAGATCACCAGGACGCCGAGGATCGTGAGGGGAACCGGATGCAGGAAGGCGGCGCCGAGGTAGCCCGCCGGCGACGCCAGGTCAGAGGCTCCTGCCAGCGCGCGCAGCGCGGGCGGCAGTTGTTCGATGAGCGTCCGGATCGCGTTCTGATCGACGGAGGCGTACGACAATCCCACCAGCATGATGAACACGGCGAATCCCAGCGACAGGGCGATGATGCGTCCGCGAGCGCGCAGCAGGGTGAGACCGATGATGACCCTCACGTCGGCGGCGGCCCGTCGTAGTGGACCCGAACCGCGTCCTCGAGGGACATGCGCGAGATCACGAGGTCTTCCACGTCGAGGCGGTCCAGGGCAGCGATGAGCGATCCCGGCGGCGACGACAGCGTGAAGCGGTGCGTGCGGCCGTCATCGCTGACGCGGACGTCCTGGACCCCCGTGGCGCGGTACCGCTCGGGATCCACCGCCGACGCGAACCGGACGTCCACGGATCGGATCCGGCCGATGCCCAGCTCATCGATGCCGCGTACCATCAGCAGGCGTCCCTCGCGAACCATTGCCACGCGGTCGCAGAGCGCTTCGACCTCGGCCAGCACATGGCTGCTGAAGAAGACGGTCATCCCCTGTTCGGATCGTTCGCGCAGCCAGTCGATGAGGCGGAGCTGGATGAGGGGGTCCAGACCGCCGCTCGGCTCGTCGAGGATGGCCAGCGGAGGCAGGTGCTGGAGGGCCGCGATGAGCCCCAGCTTCTGCTTCATCCCGCGTGAGTACTGGCGCACCTTGCGGCGCAGATCGGCCTCGGCCATGTCGAGCAGGTCACAGAGCTCGGCGCGGGCCACGGCGGGACGCGGATGCAGTGAGCCCAGCACGTCCAGCGTCCGCCGCCCCGTCAGCGAGGCGTACAGGCCCAGTTCGCCCGGGAGATAGCCGACCTCGGCGAGCGCGCGCATGCGGTCGGTGCGGATGTCGTGACCCAGGACGCTGAGCGACCCGTCCTGCGGATGCAGCAACCCGAGCGCGAGCCGGATGAAGGTGGTCTTGCCGGCGCCGTTCGGCCCGAGGAACCCGAACCGCGCGCCCTGCTCCACCCGGAGCGTCACGTCATCGATGCCACGTTCCGCGCCGTAGCGCTTGGTGAGGTGCCGCGCATCGATCGCCAGGGTGGCCACGGCTGCAGAGGCTAGCGCTCCTCGCCGGGCCCCTGCCGCCGTCGATCGCCCGCCGACGGGAGTGCGACACATGTCCTCGGACACGTCCGCCGGCTGCGCGAGACTTCGCGCGTGAACCACGACACACCCTCCGCGCGGCGAGCGCTGCTGGTCGCGTCGACCGGCGGCCACCTGGACGAGATGATGCTGCTGGAACGCGCCTTCGACCCGCCCTTCGCCCACCTCGAGTGGGCCACGTCGGACGACGCCCATTCCCGGAGCGTCCTGGGGGGGCGCGTTGTCCACCACGTGGCGAGGGTGGCGCCCCGCGACTGGCGCACCGCGCTCGGCGTGCTGCCGCGTGCGTGGCGGATCCTCGGACGGGCACAGGCCGACGACGTGATCTCGACGGGAGCCGCGATCGCCGTTCCCTTCCTGGTCCTCGCGCGACTGCGCGGGCGGCGCGCCCATTACGTCGAGAGCGTCACGCGGACCAACGGTCCGAGCATGACCGGACGCATGGTGCGACGGATTCCGGGCGTGCGCGTCTACACCCAGCACCAGGCCTGGGCCGACGCCCGATGGCATCACCGGGGCACCGTCCTCGACACCTTCACCGTCTCGGCCCACACGGCGCCGCCGCGTGCCGGCCGGGTGGTCGTGACCCTCGGCACCATGCGCGGATACCCCTTCCGTCGGGCCGTGGCGGCGATCCAGCGTGCGCTGCCGTCGGCGCTGGCACCGGACGCCGAAGTGCTCTGGCAGGTGGGTGACGTCCCGGCGCCGGGTGTCGCCGCGCGCGACATGGTTCCCAGGGACGAACTCGACGCGGCGATGCGCGACGCCGACCTGGTCATCGCCCACGCCGGGGTGGGGTCGACGCTGCAGTCCCTGAGCGCCGGTCGCGTGCCGGTGCTCCTGGTGCGCAGACACGCGCACGGCGAGCACATCGACGACCACCAGGCGCTCTGGGCCGAGGAGGTCCAGCGGCGCGGCCTCGCCGTCAGCGCCGAGGCGGACGACCTGACGCCGCAGCACCTTCGCGACGCGATGGCCCGGCGCGTCGGCACCGACAGCTCCGGGCGGTTCAGACTCGAGGTCTGATCGACACCTTGGTGACGGCCGCCGGGTCCGCAAGACTCACGCAATGGACACGACACATCGGATCACCGAGGTCGCTGATGACGGCGACGCCATCCTGTACCACTGCGAGGAGTGCCTGCGGCAGGTGGTCGTCCGCCGGAGCGGGGGACTGACCGTGCTGCAGCAGGGCGATTTCTTCGCCACCCACGTGGGCGGCCACGGGCCGATCGAGGTCTCGGTCTCAGGCGAGTAGCGCCCGGCGCCCGGCGCGCGTCGTTCGACGCGGGACCCGCGGGCGTTGAATGGCCGCCACCCGCATGGCGGCCATTCACGCGGCTGCCATCAAACAGGGTTCTCGACGCGGACGATCGGACCCTCCGCGAACCCGGCGATGTCAAAGCCGGGCTGACCGATCGTCGAGTTCAGGAACGTCGTCACGACCAGCTTGTAGAGGCCCGAGCTGTTGGGGCCGTCCTCGGGCAGCACGCCCGCCGGAACGGTGATCCTGTGCTCCCAGACCTTGCCGAACGGCACCGTGGCGTCGTTCGTGCCGGCGGACACGTTGATGGTGTCGGTGGCAACCCGGACTTCGGGGCCGGGGCCCATCGACTCGGCGTACGCGTTCACACGCCACTCGCTGCTGAGAGCGGCGAGGTAGAGCGGGACGTCGGATCCGTAGATCCGCCACTTGACACTGATGCGGTAGTCCCTGCGGGGGTCCAGCACCAGGTTGGGAACGTGGCCGGGGATGGCCGGGTCAAGGACGGCGACGTCCAGGAACTCACCCTTGAAGAGCGGTCCCTTGTCGGGGTCGAACGTGGTCAGCATCGGTTTGCTCCTTGTGCGATTCGTGCCGGCCGCCTCGTGCGTCCGGTGCCAGTCAAGAGCCGCCGGTACCCGACCCGATACACACATGTTCGCCAGTTTCGCCATTCTGCCCGGAGCTTCACGAAACATCCTGCAAACGGCCTACGGAACATCGCCCTCGATCGCCGTCGATCGGAGATTCCGTCGCATGCCGGACCCCGGGCCCGCGGGCCCGGGCACCGGCTACCCTGACCGCGATGCACGAACACGACGAGCATTCTCCGCAGGGCTGGGACCGGCGCTACTCGTCGGCAGAGCGCCTGTGGAGCGGACGGGTGAACGCCGCGGTGGCCGCCGAGGCCGCGGCCCTGCATCCGGGACGGGCTCTCGACGTGGGCTGCGGCGAGGGTGCGGACGCCATCTGGCTCGCCGGTCGCGGCTGGACGGTCACGGGTCTGGATCCGTCACGCGTCGCGCTGGACCGCGCGGTCGAGGCCGCCCGAGCGGGCGGCGTGGACGTCTCCTGGATTCACGGCAAGCTCGCCGACCGCCTCGTGGCCGGGCCGATGGATCTGGTGTGCGCCTGCTACCCGGCGCTTCCCCTCGAGACAGATCCGCTCCAACAGCTCGTCTCACTGGTCGCCCCGGGCGGGACACTGCTGGTGGTGCACCACGCCGACATCGATGTCGAGCGCGCGAAGGCGCACGGCTTCGACCCGGCCACCCTGCTCCAACCGGCGGACGTCGTGCGCGGACTCGGCGCGGGCTGGCGGGTGGTGGTCGACGAGGTGCGCGAGCGTGAGGTTGCCGAGGGGGCGGGGGCCGACCACCACCTGGACCACGTGGTCCGGGCGGAGCGCCTCCCCGACTAGTGCCCTGAGTCGAAGGTCTCGCGGCAGCCTGACGGCTGCAAACCCACACGCAACCCCCCACCGCACCGGGTCACCGCTTCGTCGCGAAGGGTGCGTCGTCGGCTCGGGCCATGCCACCGGCATTGTCCCGAATCTCCTCCTTGTTGCATGCGGTTTTCGCTCGCCACGCCGCTCCCGAACCTCCGACTCACGGCACTGGTGTCGTTGAGTCGACGGTTTCGCGGCTGCCTGGCGGCTGCAAACTCACACGCAACCCCCCACCGCCCCGGGTCACCGGAGCGCCGCGGGGGGTGCGTCGTCGGCTCGGGCCATGCCACCGGCATTGTCCCGAATCTCCTCCTTGTTGCATGCGGTTTTCGCTCGCCACGCCGCTCCCGAACCTCCGACTCACGGCACTGGTGTCGTTGAGTCGACGGTTTCGCGGCTGCCTGGCGGCTGCAAACTCACACGCAACCCCCCACCGCCCCGGGTCACCGGAGCGCCGCGGGGGGTGCGTCGTCGGCTCGGGCCATGCCGCCGGCATTGTCCCGAATCTCCTCCTTGTTGCATGCGGTTTTCGCTCGCCACGCTGCTCCCGAACCTCCGACTCACGGCACTACGGAGCGGTCGCCGGACCGCTGCCGGCGCGCAGCACACCGCCCCGCGCGGTCGGCCAGGCAAGACAGTTCGTGCCCGACCGCGGCACCCGGAATACGTCGATGCCGTGGTCGAATGAACTCAGCACGATCTCCAAACGGCCGTCGCCGTCGATGTCGGCGATCGACGGGGCGGCGGGGGTCCCGATGCCGTTGCCGTTGGTCCCCTGACGGGGGATGCGGATCTCGTGGAGCCGGCGTCCCCTGCCCGAGAGCACGATGAGGCGGCCACCCCCGCGGGACAGGGAGTAGGTCCCGAACACCAGCTCGGGCCGGCCATCTCGATTCAGGTCCGCGGCGACCACCTCCGACGCGAAGGTCCGCCTGCCGCCTCGCGCATAGTCGTACCGCCACAGGCGCTTGCCGGTCGGGCCGACCGCGTAGACGGCGCCGTCGGGCACCGAGGCCACGATTTCGGGGCGGGCGTCGCCGGAGATGTCCACGACCGTCGGCGCAGGGATCCCGCTGGGCGGGTACCAGTCTCCCGAGGCTCGCACCGCCGGCTTGCGCGTACGCGGCAGGTGGGTGAACCCCGCGTGGCGCATCGCCGACCGCGACCCGTCGCCCTGGGCGCCGTCGAGCACCATGAAGGCGTACGCCTGCGTCTCGTACGGCTCCTTCCGCTCGGCGTTCGGGAGTCCGATGACCTCGTTGTTCCCGTCCCCGTCGAGATCGGCGACCGACGGTGGCGAGGCCGTCCACTGCAGCCACATCTGGCGCCGCACGTTCGGCCAGGGGCCGCGATGCAGGTGAAGGTGGTTGCGTTCGACCGTCGGATTGAACCAGCGGATGAACTGGCCCCAGCCCATGCGCCGTCCCGAGTAGGCCGACTGGCGGTTCGTGAACCACGGCGAGGCGAGCACCGACGTACCGTCGTGGTTGAAGACGTTGATCTGATGGTTGTCGAACGTCACCACGATCTCGAGCTGGGGGTCGTTGTCCAGGTTCCCGATGCCCACGTTCTCGCCGTACGCGCCGTAACCCTGGTTGCCCTGGCCGTTGAAGCGGCGGTCGCGCGCGTTGTACCGGGGCCATGCGCCGGGCGGTGAACCGGCGGGGCGGTACCGGCGCCCGCGTGAGTCGAACACGAACACCTGTGAACCCGTCCGCGAGGTGTTGGTCGTGGTGAGCACGACTTCGATCCGCCCGTCGCCGTCCAGGTCCGCGGCGGCCATCCCCCGCGCCTCGGGCCGCTGTCCGCCGCTGGCGGTCGACGCCTTCCACGCGAGCCGCATCCGGCCGGCACGCCACCGGTACGCTGCGACGGTCCCCTCGTTGCCCCCGACCACGATCTCGGTGGTGCCGTCGCCGTCCAGGTCGGCCACCACACTCGGGGCGTAGACGCGCCCCCTCGTGGCGGTCCCGCGAGCCAGCCGCCGTCCGCGCGCGTCGAAGACGAAGGTCGAGTACATCGGCGCGACGATCTCCAGGCGGCCGTCGCCGTTCAGATCGACGAGGCTCGGGCTGGAGAACCATCCGGTCTCGCCGGTGACGATCCGCCGGACGAACCGGGGGCGCGCGACGGCACCGGCGCCGCCGGCGCTCGCGCAGACCGTGGCCGGCGTGGCGGGCGCGGCGTCGCCGGCCGGAGGCGGCGCACTCACCGCGACCGCGATCGCCACGGCGGCGGCGCCGAGGAAACACACACGATTGGGCACGGGGCGAGTCTATCCCCGGCGTTCGCCGCGCCGCGCCGCATCCGGGTCCGCCTCCGCAACCCGGTCACGGGTGCGGAAACCTGCGTTCCGAGGCCGAATCCGGCGTGCGCCGCGGCCCGGCGCCGGGCCGCGGCGGGCTCCCGGCACAACTCAGGGCAACTGCCACCCGCTCGGGGCGTCCTGAATCCGCTCCGGACCACTATGCTCAGGCACAATCATTGGGGAAATACGCCCACGGGGAAACGCGCCGAAGGGAACTGGATTGAGCAACTCGACCGACGCGCTGACGGTCACTGACAACCGCACCGGGACCTCCTACGAGATCCCGATCACGGACGACACGATCCGCGCCACAGACCTACGCCAGATCAAGGTTCAGGAATCCGATTTCGGGATGATGACCTACGACCCGGCGTTCATGAACACCGCGTCCTGCCGCAGTGCGATCACCTTCCTCGACGGTGATCTCGGCATTCTCCGCTATCGCGGATATCCGATTGAGCAGCTGGCCGAGAGCAGCAACTTCCTCGAGGTGGGGTCCCTGCTCCTCAAGGGCGAGCTGCCCAACCAGGCCGACTACGGTGCATGGGTCGAGGACATCAAGGCCCATCAGTTCGTGCACGAGAACCTGCGGCAGTTCTTCCGGGGCTTCCGCCACGATGCACATCCGATGCTGATGACCATGTCGGCGATGGCCGCGCTGGGAACCCTCTACCAGGACTTCGACATCGAGAGTCCGGAGTCCCAGTACGAGCAGATCGTCCGGATCATCGCCAAGATCCCGACGCTCGGCGCGTGGGCCTACCGTGTCTCCAACGGCATGCCGCTCGTCTACCCGGACAACGACCGGGGCTACACCGAGAACTTCCTGGTGATGCTGAACCAGTCCGGCAGCCGGCCCTACGAGCCCGATCCACGGCTCGTCCGGGCGCTCGATGTGCTGTTCATCCTGCATGCAGATCATGAACAGAACTGTTCGACGAGCGCCGTACGCAGCGTGGGCAGCTCGCAGGTCGATCCGTACTCGGCCGTGACCGCCGGTCTCGCCGCGCTCTACGGACCGTTGCACGGCGGCGCGAACGAGGCGGTGCTCAAGATGCTCCGCCGGATCGGCACCGCCGACAACATCCCCGCGTTCATCGAGGGTGTGAAGGAGGGCAAGGAGCGTCTGATGGGCTTCGGGCACCGGGTCTACAAGAACTTCGACCCGCGCGCGACGATCATCAAGAAGGCTTGCGACGAGGTCTTCGAGGTCACCGGGGTCAATCCGCTGCTCTCCATCGCGGTCGAGCTCGAGAAGATCGCGCTCGAGGACGAGTACTTCGTGAAGCGCAAGCTCTACCCGAACGTCGACTTCTACTCGGGTCTCATCTACGAGGCCATGGGTCTCCCCGCCGAGATGTTCACGGTGCTGTTCGCCATCGGGCGCACGCCGGGCTGGGTCGCCCAGTGGCACGAGATGATCAACGACAAGGAGCAGAAGATTTCGCGTCCTCGTCAGATCTACGTCGGCCCCGGCGAGCGCGACTACGTGGACATCGCCAGCCGCTGAGCGCGAGTCCATCCGAGCAGGATCGAGGGGGCGCCCACCGGCGCCCCCTCGTCGTTGCGGGGCCGGGCAGGGCGCGATTTGCGATCCCCATCCGGCGGGACGGAGCACCGAGACTCACTGCCGTCGCGTCAGGTGCTGAGCGCCTCGGCGTCCGACGGCTTCATCGCGCAGTTCGTGGGACCGGTCCTGGCGGCCACCACGAGCGCCTCGGAGATGTCACGCAGTTCGTCCTCGTCGAGGTGCTGCCAGAGCCGTTCGAGCAATTCGACCCGGTCTGGAAGGGCGCGGGCGGCGATCTCCGCGCCCGCCTCGGTGAGCTGGGCGTGGACCATCCGGCGATCGTCAGGATGCGGCTGGCGCTTCACGAGGCCCTGACGTTCCAGGCCGTCGATCAGCTTGGTGACGTTCGGTCGCGTGACGCCCATCCGATCGCCCAGCGTGAACAGGCAGGCGCGCCGGCCGGAGCAGCAGGACAGGATCTCCAGCACCTCGAGCTTGGCGTCGGTGATGCCGTATTCGGCGGCGTGGCGATCGAGGCTCCGCTCGACCGTGGTGGCGATGGTGAGGATGGCCTCGGCGGCGATTCTGGCCAGGCTCGCCCGCCGATCCGCCGCGGTGGCGACGCCGTCAGGCATTTCCCCGCCCCCTGGCGGCCTGCGCCTGCTGCACGGCGTCCCGGCCGTGGTCGTCCGGGAGTCCCATCCTGCGGTTGATTGCGGTCAACGGATCAATCCCCCCGGCCTTCGGTCCCGCGACGGGCCCGGATGGGGGCGCCGTGCGCGAGCGTTCCACCTGACGTGCCCAGGACTCGTTCAGCACCGGCCATCGCTGAAGCATCGCTGAATGGCGCGACTCCCTGGTCGCACCCATGGACTGCCTGAACGGTCCCGCGGTCCCCATCGCACGTCCCCTGGTCCTCCGCATGATCCTAGAGCAGTCGGGCAGGCGCCGCCGCATGCGGGGGAATCGGTACATTCCCCCCAACGTTTGCCGAGGGGAGCGCGATGAGCGAAATCGCAGAGCGGTGGAACCAGTTGATCGATCAACTCGAACCCACCATGACGGCCGAATGGGTCAAGAGCGCACGGGACCACGGCGAGCAACCGTGGATCCGTCTCGTCCTGCTGGTGGACGCGCACGACCTGCTGTGCCGCCTGGGCCCCACCGAGAAGATCGCGATGACGATGGCCGACCTGGCCCAGGGCAACGACGAGCGTCAGCGCGAGGGCTGGGAGGTCATCGCCGAGCACGCGCGCACCGAACGCGTGAAGGTCATCACGGCGATCGTCGACGAGGGTCCGGGGTTGCTCCCCCAGGACCTCCACGAGTACTTCGAGCGGTCGATCGAGCCGTCCCAGCATTTCCGTTGAGCGGGTCCGCCGTCCATGAGTGACCGGCTCGACCGCCTCCGCGAGCAGGCACGGACGCAGCTCCCGGGACTGCTCGGAATCGACGTCGTCGACGTCGCGGGACCCATCGTGCATGCCGAGATGCGCGTGCATGAGGGGGTGATGGCGCCGAACGGGTTCCTCCACGGCGCGAGCGTCGTGGGCCTGGCGGACACGGCCTGCGGATTCGGCTGCCTCATGGGGTTGCCCGAGGACAGCCGCGGCTTCACGACGATCGAGCTGAAGACCAACTTCGTGGGCACGGCGACCGCGGGGCTCATCCGGTGCGATGCCGAACGCACGCACGGCGGGCGCACGACCGAGGTCTGGGATGCCACCGTGACCGGACCCGACGGCCGCCGGATCGCGCTGTTCCGCTGCACCCAGCTCATCCTGGGTTGAGCGACCGACGCCCGAGAGGTCAGGGGCGGCGCGACACGCGCATCATCACGTGACCGCGGAGGCGATCCAGGAGTCGTGCGCCGAGCGTCGTCACCACGAGTGGGGCGACCACCAGGATGCCGATGCCGATCACCGCGCCGATGAGCGCACCGACCCGCACCGCGCCGGAGTCCCATCCCAGGCCGGTCACGAGCACTCCGCTTCCGGCGAGTAGCAGACTCCAGATCAGGAGCGGACGCCGGAACTGGCGCAGCGCCATGTCCAGGTCGATCCCCCTCGTGCCCACACGCGCCGTCCGCCGTCCCAGGGCCACACCGAGACGCCAAATGGCGCCCACCGTCCCGGCCGCGCCCAGCAGACCGACGATCAGGATCGCGACAAGGATGTCCATCGCTCAACTCCTTCGGGTCGGGTAACGCTTCGGTGGTTGCGGGCGTGAGGCCCGCATCCCGAGGGTGATGCCCGCCGCCACGATGAGTGTTCCGATCACACGCAGTGGCGTCAACGCAACCGTACCCGTCGCCGCCCCGATGGCCATGGCGGCAACCGGCATCAGCCCGTTGAAGAACCCGGCCAGCCCGGCACCGAGCAGGTGCACGGCGGTGAACCAGGACAGGATGGCGATCAGCGTGACCCCGAGCACCAGCCACGCCAGCGCGAGGAACTCGCCCGTCGTGGGCATGCGGTAGGCACCCGGACCGTCGACGAGCAGCGCCCACCCGCCCAGCATGGGCACCGAGAGGGCGCAGGCCCACACGGTGACCCCGTACGCGCCGATCGTCGTCAGGAGCGGCACGGCCAGGAGCGTGAACGCGGCTTCGCAGCAGAGTGCCGCGACCGCGAGCAGGATGGCCTTCGTGCTGGTGGCGCCGCCGGTCCACTGGACCAGCGCGGCGCCCATCGCGACCACCACCGCGGTGGCGATGACGAACGGGCGGGGTCGCTGCCGAACCTGCAGCGGCGCGAGGATCGCGAGCAGGACGGGTACGCACCCGACGATCACGCCCACCGCGGCGGGGTCCGAATCGTCGACGGCGATGATGATGAGTGCGTTGAAGACCGCCAGACCGAGCAGGCTGATCGCGGCGAGGCGGAGCCACTCGGTCCCCCTCGGTATGCGGGCCCGGCCGCGAGCGATGACCGCAAGGGCGAGCGCTGCGACGCCGTAGCGGGCTCCCTGGCCACCGGCGATCGGATAGTCGGCGAGCGCCGCGACCGCCACGAACGACGAGCCCGCGGCGATCTGCGCGGTGGCGGCCAGAGCCGCGCCGCGCGCGAGCGGGCTTCCCGACACCTCGGAACCCCGCGGGGCGGAGCCGCGGTGAGAACCACCGCGGCTCCGCAGCACGGTGCTAGCTGATCAGCTCGTACGCGGGGAGCGTGAGAAAGTCGGTGAACTCCTCGGGCTCGATCAGTCCCACGAACAACTCCGACGCGCGCTGGTAGTCACCGGTCGGGTCGCCGTTGCGCACCTCGCGGATCTTCACCATCTCCTCGTCGACGATCCCGCGCACCAGATCCATGTCGATGGTCCGGCCGTCGTCGAGCACGCCGTTCGGGCTGTGGACCCACTGCCACACCTGGCTGCGCGAGATCTCGGCGGTGGCGGCGTCCTCCATGAGGTTGAACAGCGGCACACAGCCGGTTCCGCCGAGCCAGGAGCCCAGGTACTGGATCCCCACGTTGATGTTCTGGCGCAGGCCGGCTTCGGTGATGGGGCCGGCGGGGCCGAAGTCGAGCAGGTCGGCGGCCGCGATGTTGACGTCCTCGCGCTTCCGGTCGATCTGGTTCGGGCCCTTCATGACCGCGTTGAACGCATCCATGGCGATCGGCACCAGGCCGGGGTGCGCCACCCACGTCCCGTCATGGCCGTCGTTGGCCTCGCGCTCCTTGTCGGCCCGCACCTTGTCGAGCGCCTCGGTGTTGGCGGCCTCGTCGCCCTTGATCGGGATCTGTGCGGCCATCCCGCCCATGGCGTGCGCGTTGCGGCGGTGGCAGGTCTGGATCGCGAGCAGTGAGTACGAGCGCATGAAGTGTGTGGTCATCGTGACCAGGGCACGATCGGCGAGCACGAAGTCGGGGTCGGGACCGAACTTCTTGATGCAGCTGAAGATGTAGTCCCAGCGGCCGCAGTTGAGCCCCGAGCTGTGATGGCGGAGCTCGTAGAGGATCTCGTCCATCTCGAACGCGGCGAGGATCGTCTCGATCAGCACCGTGCCCTTGATGGTCCCCTGCTCCATCCCCAGGTCGTCCTGCGCCATGACGAAGACGTCGTTCCAGAGGCGGGCCTCCAGATGGCTCTCCATCTTCGGGAGGTAGAAGTACGGGGCGGTGCCCTGTCGCTTCGCCTCGGCGTGGTTGTGGAACAGGTACAGGCCGAAATCGAAGATCGATGCCGATGCCGGCTCGCCGTCGATGAGGACGTGCTTCTCCTCCATGTGCCAGCCGCGGGGCCGCACGATCAGCGTCGCGATCTCGTCCTTGAGCGCGTAGCGCTTTCCATCGGCCTGCGAGAACTCGATCGTCCGGGCGACCGCGTCACGCATGTTGACCTGGCCGTTGATCGTGTTCTCCCACGTGGGGGTGTTCGAGTCCTCGAAGTCGGCCATGAACGTCTTGGCGCCCGAGTTGAGCGCGTTGATCACCATCTTCCGATCGACCGGCCCCGTGATCTCGACGCGGCGGTCCTGCATGTCGGCGGGTACCGGGTCGACGGTCCAGTCACCTTCGCGGATGCTGGCGGTCTCGGGCAGGAAGTCGGGCTTCTCGCCGGCCGCGAGCCGCTTCGCGCGCTCGACGCGCACGGCCAGCAGCTCTTTGCGGCGCGCGTTGTGCGCGCGGTGCAGCTTGGCGACGAAGGCGAGAGCCTCGGGGGTGAGAATCTCCTGCGTGGCGGGAATCGCCTCGCCGATGACCTCGACGCCCTCCGGGGCGGGAATGGTGCTCATGGTCGCGTGTATCCCCTCGGTTGTGCGAACGGTTCGGGCGGCTGCGTCGAGCGTCCCGCCGACCGGGAGGCCACGCAGCCTGCCAGCACTCGTCCATTGCGAGCGCTGAAGGAGCCTAGTCGATCCGGGCGTTCCACGCGGAGCGTGGGCCGGGACCGTCTACACCCTGCCGGGGACCTGGGCGACGAGGACCGAGGCCACCAGCACCGCGGCCATCGCCAGACCGAGTTCCGCGGCGGCGGTGCGCCGCAGTCTGGTGAGCGTCGCGCGCGGCGGGGCGGGCCGGAGGACCAGGGCGTTGGTCATCCGCCGGTTGTACATCGCGATCAACATGATCGCCGCGAGCAGGCCCAGCTTGATGAGCAGCGTGACCCCGTAGGCCATGCTCCAGAGCTGGGCCGGATCGGACATCTGCCCGACGGTTCGAATCGTCCCCGTGACCAGGATCACCCCAACCGACACCAGCGCCACGGTGGAGAAGGCGACGAGCACCGCGGTGGCGATGTCCGGCCCGGATCGCTCGGCCACCCGCGGGAGGGCGACCAGCACGACACCCAGGACCGCGAGCCCGGCGATCCACACGGCGGCGGCGCTCACGTGCAGCAGGTCCGCGAACACCTGCAGACGCGGAATGGGCGCCTGTGAGGCGTGGCCCTGCGACGACACGCCGTAGAGGACCGTGGCGAGGAGCGCCGCCATCGCCAGGGCGGGCCATTTCGCGCCGGCCACGGTGGCCGGCCGCGGCTGGTTGTTCGACCCGAACTCGGCGATGAACTGCCAGGCACCCACCGCGAAGAGGGCGAAGAGCAGGCCCCCGCGCAGCTGGAGGAGCGAACCGAACCGGGTCGTCGCGAGCACATCGCTGATCCCGGTGGTGTTCCCCAGGGTGTCCAGCACGCGGGTGCCGAGGGCGCTCGCCGAATAGGTCACGAGCAGATACGCCTCGGCGAGCATCGAACCGACCGCCAGCACGCCGAAGGCGACCCAGAAGGTGTCGCGACCCCACTCGAGCGCCGCTTCGCGTTCGGCCTTCGGGATCCTGGCGAGCCGCGGCGAGCGCCACGCCATCCTCCACGCCAGCCAGCGGAACCCGAGCAACCCGAAGAGCCCTCCCAGGCCCACGAGTTCGAAGAAGCGCGCCGCCACCGACCAGGGGCTGGTCTCGCTCGGGCCCTCGTCGACCCCCTGGCCCAGGAACGGCGGGCCGACCGGCCCGGGGCCGATCGCGAACGCCCGGGCGCTGCCGATGATGTGGGAGTCCGCGCTGACGATCTTGTAGCGGACGGTGTAGTTCCCGTCCGGAAGGCCCTTCTTCAGCGGGATCCGGATGACGGTGCTGTCATCGGGAGACACCGCGCCGCTCGCGGAGACGACCGGTTCCCCCGTCTCGTCGACGACGGTGAAATCCGTGCTCGGGTTGAGGATCTTCACCGGTTCGGAGAACTGGATCACCACCTCGTCCGGTGCGTTCGAGATCGCCTGGTCCAGCTCCGGGCTGCTGTTGATCACCACGGCGTGGCCGAGGACGCTCGCCGGGAACACGAGCAGGGCCAGGACGGCCACCAGGGTGGAGAGCGTGCGGCGCACCGGCCGATCGTGCCGACCGCGTGCGGCCCCCGCAACCCTGGCGGTCGTCCCCGGTGTTAGCGTCTGCGGCGCACGGACGGCGTGGACGAGGGGGAACATGAGCACAGCAGCGGATGGGCAGACCGGCCTGGTCGCGGGGAAACGCGCACTCGTGGTCGGCGTGGCGAACAAGCGCAGCATCGCGTGGTCGATCGCACAGGCCCTCGACGGCGCCGGGGCGAGCGTCGCCCTGACCTTCCAGAACGAGCGGACCGAGCGCGACGTGCGCAAGCTCGCCGAGACCCTCACGAACGCGACCCCGGTCTTCGAGCTCGACGTCCAGGACGACGACATGGTCCGGCGGTCCATCGATGCGGCCGCCGCGGCCATGGGCGGCATCGACGTGCTGGTGCACGCGGTGGCCTTCGCGCGGCCCGAGGACCTCACCGGCCGGTTCACCGCGATCACCCGCGAAGGCTTCCACCTGGCCATGGACGTGTCGGCGTACTCGCTGCTGGCGCTGGCGAAGGCGGTCGAGCCGCACATGCGCGATGGGGGAGGCGGCTCCATCATGTCCCTCTCCTACATCGCCGCGGAGCGAGCCGTGCCCGGCTACAACGTGATGGGCATCGCGAAGTCCGCGCTGGAGTCGATCACCCGCTATCTCGCCCACGATCTCGGCGACGCGGGCATCCGGGTCAACGCCATCTCGGCGGGCCCCATCCGTACCCTCGCCGCGCGGGGCATCCCCGGCTTCTCGGAGATGGCCGACACGATCGCCGCGCGCACCCCGCTCCGTCGCGAGATCACCGTCGACGAGGTCGGGGCCACCGGGCTCTACCTCGCGTCGGATCTGTCCGCCGCGGTCACCGGCGAGACGCTGCACGTGGATGCGGGCTACCACGCCATGGGGATGTAGCGCCGGTCGCACTGTGCGCGTCGCGGCCGTCCCGCCGCGCGCCCACTAGCGAAACCGCACGCACGGGGGGTCGCCGTCGACGGGCCCCGCCGGGCGGTCAGTTCTGCACCGCCGGAATTCGAAGTACCGTCGGTCACATGTTCGCCCGCCCGGCAGTCATTCTCCTGCTCCTCTGCATGTTCGCGTCGGGTGCGGCCGCGATGACCGGCGTCGATTCCGGGCCCCGAGACGTCCCTCCGGGAGACGCGCAGCGCCTGGGCCTGCTCTGCCGGGCCGACTCGGCAACGGCGCGGCTCTGGTGGAGCGAGCTGCCCGGTGGCATCGGCACGATCATCGAGGGCGGCGACGGCCGATGCGCGACCGTTCCGCCGCTCGTTCAGCAGCTCGCCGCCAGCGCCGAACGGGCCCGCCTGCGGGCTCGGACACTCGGCTTTCCGGCGATGCGGGGTGACGCCCCGCCGCCCGTCCTGCGCAACCCCACCCTGGTCCGGGCGCTGCTCCGCCAGTCGCCGCCGCTGAGGACCCGCACGCTGCTGGGCCTGACGAGCCGGACGCGCGGAGCGTTCCTCGCCGGGATGACGGCGGCGGCGCGGCGTCGGGTACTTCGTGGCACCACCCTCCGGGTGCGCCGCCGGTTGCTTCGCGACATGACCGCCGCGCGGCGCGGCCGTCCGTCCGATTTCGTCGGCGGCGATCGGCGGGTGGACATCGTCGTCGATCCGTCCGGCGCGACCGGGCGCGTGAACGACTCCCGGCCCGCGGCGGCGCTGTGCAGTCTCGGGCGGACGGGTGGCCGCAAGCCGAGGCGGGCGTTCGCGCATTCGTACGTGGTCGTGCTCGTCCGGGGCGGCACCGCACCCACCGCTGCGCTGGCGCACGAGCTGTTCCACGTCGTCCAGTGCAACATGGCGGTCAACGCCTCCGGCCCGGCGCTCCTACTCGAGGGGACCGCCGAATGGTTCGCTGCCGCGGCCGATCCGGCGGGATTCGTCACCGCGCCGGTGACGGACGTGTCCGGCGGGACGGCGCTGAGCGGAGGGTCGAGCCGCGTCGCCGCATTCTGCAGCGCCTTCGATCCGGCTGACACCTCGGGCCTCGACGCGTACAACTCCTGGGGTGTGTGGGCGGCGCTCGCCGCGGGGGCGGAACCGGCCTCCGGTGTTCGCACCGTGCTGCAGTGGTTCAGCGGCAGGACCAACCGGCGTTCGCCCGACGACCTCATCGGCCTCATCGGCGCGGACCGCTGGACCGGCGCGCTGAGCACCGCGACGACCGGCCTCTGCGGCGAACTCCGAGCGCCCTACACCGGGCTGGAGTTCCCCGGCGAGGTCCGGTCCTTCTTCGGAGCGGGCCGCCCCTCGGTCTCGATGGGGGCGGGCACGACGACCATCGTCCCGGCCTGGGGCACCGCATCCGTGATCGCCAGATGGGGCACCGCGAGCGGTGCTCGAGTGACCATCAGCGCACCCGGGATCAGTCCCGCCACGCTGGCGGTCGCCACCGTGGCCATGACCCCGTCAGGTCCACTCGCCGTCGTGGAGCGGGGTGTCGGCGTCGAAGTGGACGTCCCGACCGACACGACGGAGCAGGCCATGCTGGTGGTGATCGCGAGCCCCTCGTCCGCGCCGGTCGCCGTCGACGTGCGGGTCGCGCCCGCGGCCGTGGGCTGATCCGCCCCCCGGCGAGACCGCCGTATCGAACGCGCTGATGCCCGAGCCGTATCCTCCGTGGCCCATTGCGCGAGGCGACGGACATCGGTGGGCGGACCGCCCGGGTCGGGGTGGTGTGCGACACCCACGTCGGTGACGTGCTGCCGTCACTGCCCGACGAGGTGTGCGCGGCGCTGGCTGGAGTGGATCTGATCATCCACGCGGGCGACGTCACCTCTCGGGGGGTCATCGATCGGCTCGAGGCGATCGCCCCGGTGGTGGCCGTACGCGGGAACCATGATCGCCTCCTCGACGATCTCCCTGAGGATGTCGTGGTCACCGTCGCCGGCGTTCGCATCGGGGTCACCCACGGCCGCCGGAACCGCGCCGCCGAGGTGTGCTCGGTGTTCGCGGGGCTCGTCATCGGTCGTCCCGTCACGCTGGGCCTCGCCCGGGCGCTGCGCCGACGGGTCGGGCGGGTGGACTGCCTGGTGTTCGGCCACTACCACCTGCCCTTCCACCAGCGCGTTGGCGGGACCGACGTGGTGTCGCCCGGCGCCCTCTACGTCATCGACGCCGACCCGACGGCGGTGTTCTCCGGGCTTCGCGCGCTGGCGTTTCGGCGGTTCCGCAGCGGGCTTCCCGCCGAGGCGAGGGTTCCCGCCATCGGAATCCTCCACATCGAGGACCGTCGCATCCGTCTCCAGCGCATCCCGCTCTCGGGCCCGCTGCGTCCCGGGAGCGCGTCCGCAACGCCCTACCGGATGCCCTCCACGCCTGGGAAATGAACGAAAATCCGGGTCGGGGTGCTAGCGTCGCCGGGCGACGACGCCCCCGTGCCACGTCTTCGGTCGTCACTTCTCCCGGCGCTTGGCGGGGAAGTGTTCGCCACCCGCGAACGCCGGAGGCGTGGTCCGACCCCCTTCGCGTCCCCCGTGTTCTTCGAGATGTGCACGCGCCAACGGGACGAGGGGCGGGTTGGCGTCGTACGGTGTACCATGCACCGCTCGTACGGTGTACGGACACCGCGGCCGCGGCGCTACGACGGGGATGAGTGAACCCGATCGACCCGCTCCGGACGCATGCATCCACTCGCATGGAGGTCGCGAATGAGCACGACGACGACGGCAGGTCCACCCGACAGCGGGCGTCTCGACCCGGTCGTGGTCAGGACCGCGACGGTGGTCATCGCGGGTGCGTTCATGTCCATTCTCGACACCACGATCGTGAACGTCGCGCTGGATCGGCTCGCCGTCGAGTTCGCGACCGGGGTCGAGCACATCCAGTGGATCGTGACCGCGTACATGCTGGCGATGGCGGCGGTGATTCCGCTCTCCGGCTGGGTGGCGGTGCGGTTCGGTGCCAAGCGGGTGTTCATCGCGTCCGCCGCGTTGTTCGCCGTCGCCTCCGCACTCTGCGGGTTTGCGTGGTCATTCGAGTCCCTGGTGGCGTTCCGTGCCATCCAGGGCGCATCCGGCGGGTTGCTCATGCCCGTGGGGCAGCTCATGCTCGCCCAGGTGGCCGGTCCGCATCGGATGGGCCGCGTCATGAGCTTCGTCGCGGTGCCCATGCTCGTGGCGCCGGTGGTCGGCCCGGTGCTGGGCGGATTGCTGGTGGACTCGTGGGGCTGGGAGTGGATCTTCTTCGTGAACGCGCCGGTCGGTGTGGCGGCGGTGGTGCTCGCCATGCGCCTGCTGCCGACCGATCGGCCGGGTGCATCAGGCTGGCCGCTCGACATCGTCGGGGTCGCGCTCATGGCGATCGGCGTGCCGGCGGTGACCTACGGACTCGCCGAGGTCGGTATCGGCGGCACGCTGGCAGACACCAAGGCCTGGCTCCCGATCGTCGCCGGGCTCGCGCTCACCATCGCCTACGTGCTGTACGCGCGCCGTCGGCCCAAGCCGCTCATCAACGTACGTCTGTTCACGAACCCTGGATTCGCCGCCGCGTCATTCACGTCGTTCGCCCTCGGCGCGGCGCTGTTCGGCGGAATGATCCTGATGCCGCTCTACGAACAGGGCCCGCGCGGGCTCAGCGCGCTCGAGACGGGGCTCATCCTGGCCCCGCAGGGCCTGGGCGCCGCGATCGGCGCACCGATCGCCGGTCGGCTCACCGATCGTTTCGGCGGCGGCATCATCGCGATGTTCGGCCTCGCGATCCTCTGTGTGGCGACCGTGCCCTTCACGTTCCTGAGCGCCACCACTCCCCAATGGCTGATCATGGTGGCGCTGTTCTTCCGCGGCATGGGGATCGGCGGGTCGATGATGCCGGCGTTCGCCGCGGCCTACGCAGCGCTCAAAGGGCCCGAGATCCCCGACGCGACGTCCGGGCTCAACGTCCTCCAGCGCGTCGGCGGATCGATCGGCACCGCCATCCTCGCCGTGGTGCTGGCCTCCCAGCTGGGGAACCTGACCGGGGGCGGAGGCGCCCCGGCCGCAACCAGCGCCGACATCCCGCTTCCCATTCGGGAACAGATGGCGACCGCCTACGCGAACACCCACTGGTGGGTGCTGGGGCTTTCCATCATCGCGTTCATTCCGGCGATCGTGTTGCTGCGCGCCGAGCGGGACGCCCGCCGGCGGCGCGCGGACGGTCCTCCCGTGGACGTCATCATGCCGCCGGCCGAGGTCTAGCGAGCCCGCGGGCGTCGAGCGCGCGTGGCGCCGTCCTGCACACGTGCGTTCGGAGTGCCGTCCGCAACTCAAGATGAGCGGCCCGGCACCGATAGGCGGGGCATGACACACGAGGCCGGCACTGCTCACGGCGAGTTGAACGGCGCGGAAGCTCTTCCCGCGATCATCGAGTTCGAACACGACCGGCTCGTCGCCGGACTCGAGAACGTCCAGAAGGACCTCGCCGATTCGCTGGCGTTCAGCGATGAAGTCATCGCGGACTTCGGGACCATCGATGCGGACTTCACCCGGATCGCGATGGGATCGCAGCGCGTCACCGCGGATGTTCGCGAACTCACCGAGGCGATCCTCCAGTCGAAGTCCATGACGGACGGGATGGGCGAGTTCGTGGGCCAGATCACCAAGTTGCTCGACGTGATCGCCTCGATCTCGCGACGGACCGATCTCCTGGCGCTGAACGCCTCCATCGAGGCCGCCCGCGCGGGCGACGCCGGCCGTGGGTTCGCGGTTGTCGCGGAGGAGGTCAAGGCCCTCTCGGCTCAGACCAAGGCCGCGGCCGAGGACATCACGACCGCGGTGATCGGTATCCGTGATCAGTCGCAGGCGGTCGCCACGAGTATGCAGGCATCGGCCGACCACTGCGCCGAACTCCAGGAGATCGCCGACGACTTCAACCGCTGCGTCTCGAGCACGCGCAGCGCTGACGAACGCGCGTCCCTGCACATCACGAGCACCCGCCACCGGTTGTTCACCGCCCTGGCGAAGCTGGATCACACCCTGTGGAAGGTCAACACCTACCGTTCGGTCTTCCAGGGGCGAGTGGCGTTCACATTCGTGTCGCACCACGATTGTCGGCTGGGCAAGTGGTACGAACAGGGCAAGGGCGCGGAGTCCTTCAGCGACCTCCCCAGCTACCGCGCTCTGGAACGGCCCCACTCGGTCGTGCATGACGGGACGCGGCGCGTCTTCGACCTTCTGGACGACACGAGCGAGGACCGCTGGCAGCAGATCGACGCGGCACTGCGCGTCATGGAGTCGGGCAGCGACGGGGTGTTCGAGGGGCTCGCCCGACTGCTCGAGGAGTATCACCAGCGGGTTGCCGAGTATCAGGCCGACGCCACCCCGGCGGACGTCTGCGCCGGGTCCGCCACCGCAGGCTGAACCGGGCGTGGCCCGGGACCCCGCATTCGCCGGCTCCCGCCCGAGCGGGTGACGGGCGCCTAGCGCAGCCGGGCCAGGAAGCGCTGGGTGCGTTCGTGCCGGGGGTGCTCCAGCACGTGGGCCGGCGGACCGGTTTCCACCACTCCGCCGCCGTCCAGGAACACGACGGTGTCGGCCACGTCGCGGGCGAACCCCATCTCGTGGGTTGCCACGATCATCGTGACGCCGTCACGGCGCAGGCTGGCGAGGAGGTCGAGCACGTCGCCCACCAGCTCGGGGTCGAGCGCCGAGGTGACCTCGTCCAGCAGCAGCAGTTCCGGGTCGTTCACCATCGATCGCGCGATGGCGACGCGTTGCTGCTGGCCGCCCGAGAGCGAGTCCGGCCGCGCTCCGGCCTTCTCCTCGAGCCCGACCCGCCGAAGCATCTCCAGCCCCCGTTCGCGGGCCACCTCCCTCGGTACCCGGTGCACTCGAACCGGGGCGAGGATGACGTTGTCCAGCACGGTGAGGTGCGGGAAGAGGTTGTAGGACTGGAACACGATGCCCATCCGCGCCCGCACCGCGTCGGCGTCGACGCGCGGGTCGGTGATGTCGAGGCCGTCCAGGGTGATGACCCCGTCGTCGACCCGTTCCAGCAGGTTGACGCACCTCAGCACCGTGGACTTGCCGCAGCCGGACGGGCCGATCAGCACCACGCACTCACCCCGCTCCACGTCCAGGTCGAGCGACCGCAGCACGACGTGGTCGCCGAAGGCCTTCCGAAGCCCTCGGACCGCGAGCAGGCTCACAGCGACGGCCCTCCGCCGTACCACCCGTGGCGTCGCGCCAGGTGGTCGGTGATGCGTGTGGTCGGGATGGTGAGACACACGAAGAGGAATCCCGCGACCACGTACGGCGTGAAGTTGAAGTCGGTCGCCGTCTCGATCTGCGCCGCCCGGATCGCGTCGACCACCCCCAGGACGGCGATGAGTCCGGAGTCCTTCTGCAGCGACACGAAGTCGTTCAGCAACGGCGGCAGCACCCGCCGCACGGCCTGCGGCACCACGACGAAGCGCATGGTCTGGGCGTGGTTCAGCCCCAGCGACCTGGCCGCGGCACGCTGGGAGGGATGGATGGACTCGATGCCCGCGCGGAACACCTCGGCGACGTAGGCGCTGTAGGACAGGACGATCGCCAGGCCGCCCCAGATCACCATGTCGTCCGGCACGTTCGGCAACCGTAGGGCCGGCACGCCGAAGCCCAGCAGAAAGATCACCAGCAGCAGGGGCAGCCCACGGAACAGGTCGGTGTACGCGGCGGCGAACATCCGGAACGGGAAGAAGACCGGCCCTCGGAGCGTCCGCATCAGCGCGATGGCGAGACCGATGAGCGTGATGAGCACCGCGCACACCAGCAGGATGCGGATGTTCAGCCATAGCCCGTCGAGCACGGCGGGAAACGCGTCGCGCGCCTTGTCCCAGTTGAAGAACGTCTGGCGGACCCGCGGCCAGCCCGAGGACCGCGTGATGATGAAGCCCACCAGGCTCACGACGGTCAGCGTGCTCACCGACGCGATGAGCCCCGACCGGACGGTGCGGCCGCGCCGGTAGGCCCGCCGCTCGAGTTCGATCGCGGAGGGCTGCCAGGGTTCGCCCCCGGCCACCTGGGCCGGGGGCTGAGAACCCTCGTCAACATGAGCCGACGAGGCCCCGGCCGCGAGATTCTCCGCTAGCGGATCACCGTGTCCATCGCCGTCGTGCTCGGGCGGGGTGCCGGCGAGGCTCATGGGAGTTCATTCGAGAGAGGTTCTCGTGTCCCCAACTCACTGCAGCTCGGGTGCGCCCTGGTTGGCGAGCCACTCGGACTGGAGCGACTCGAGGGTGCCGTCGGCGCGCAGCGCGTCGACCGCCTCGCTGACGCAGCCGGTGAGGGCGGAGTCCTTGTCGAGCACCAGTCCGAACTGCTCCGGAGCGTCACCGACACCAGGGAGCTGCCCCACGATGACCCCGTTGTCGAGCTGGGCCGCGGCCATGTAGAACGCCGTGGGCACGTCCACGACGATGCCGTCGATCTGCTCGTTCTTGAGGGCCTGCACCGCCAGATCGTTGGTGTCGAACACCGCGGGATCCTTGCCCGGCGCGATCTGGTCGACGATCGCGGTGTAGCTGGTGGTGCCCACCTGGGCCCCGAGCTTCGCGTCCTTGAGGCCGTCCACCGTCGTGACGCCGTCGATGGCGCTCCCCTTGTAGGTCACCACCGCCTGGCGCACGTCGTAGTAGCCCGACGAGAAGTCGACCGCCTGGCGGCGTTCATCGCTGATCGACACCTGGTTGATGTCGAAGTCGAACTTCTTCTTCGCGGGTGAGATGGCGGTGTTGAACGGCACCACGACCCACTTCACCTCTGCGTTGGTGAAGCCCATCTGCTCGGCCACGGCGTAGGCGACCGCCGACTCGTAGCCCTTGCCGTTGGACGGATCGTCGTCCACGAACCACGGCGGGTATGCGGGCTTGTCGGTGCCGATCGTGAGCGTGCCGGAGCTGACGAGTGCCAGGTTCTCCTTGGCACACGAGGCGCTGGCGGTGGTCGCCGCCGTCTCGTCGTCGGATCCGCAGGCCACCAGGGTCGCCGCCGTGGCGACGACCGCCAGGGCGGACATCAGAGCTGAGCGCATCCGCGCACTCCAGGGTCGGGGAATGAAGTTCGCGCGATTCTAGCCCAGCGTCACCGGCGGAGCGGGACCCTCGCATGGGCCCGAGCCGCAGCCGGAGACCCGCCCGGGGCGTCGCACCGATGCCGGCCGGCGCCCTTCGGCAGGCGCCAAACGTGGCCGTTCAGTCGTGCCCGGCCGCGGCCGGGAGCGGATCCGAGAAGCCTTTCGCGATGAGCCACACGGCCAGCACCATCTCCTGGATGGCCATCGGCGTGTCGAGCACCACCAGCGCGGTCCCGAACGACGAGATGACCCCGTACATCGCCAGCAGGGCGGCCAGGAGGTACGGGACGATGGCCAGCAGGCCCCACACCGACAACCACCGAGGCACCAGCTCCGACCGGTACAGGACCCACAGGAACATGGCGGCCCCGACCAGGAAGAAGATGGTGACGACCGAGCCGCTTGCATCGGCCATCCCGGCGAGCGCCGCGCCAGCGCCGCGCAGGCCGGTGGCGTCGGCCGCGCCGGCGTCGTAGTCACGGCCAAGCTGGAACAGCGCGAGCCATGCGATCGCGTTGACGATGTAGCCGATGGTCTCGAGGGCGGTGCGGAACGCGACGTAGCCGAGAGCCAGCCGCCGACTCGTCTCCCGCAGGATCGGGAAGAGCACCAGCGGGATGAACGCCAGGGCCAGTCCCATCACCAGCGTCAGCACCGCGCCCGTCGGCAGACCGCGTCCGAGCGACGCGGCATCGGCCACGTGGTCCGGGCCCTCGATGCGACCGCCCCCGGTGGCGACGACACTCAGGATGCCCGCCGCCGTTCCGGTGATGTACAGCACCCCGACCGCGATGGCCGCCCTTCGGCGATCGAGCGGCTGACGGTCGGGTCGGGCGCGCGCAAGCGTGAGCGTCGTCATCGGAACTCCTCCATCCCGGGTTCACATCGACCCCGAGCCGGGCGCGACGTCGAGCCCGCTTTTCCGGGCCGGTGCGACGAGTCTGGCCTGATCATCCGGCAACATCGGCGCGTCGGGATACGGGTCGAACGACCCGCGTCGTTCCGCGCTCAGCGCGGGGGACGTCCAGGTCGGTCGACCGAGACGAGGGCACCGCCGCGGTCCGGCGCGAGGTCGGAGCGCGCGGGGGCCAGGACACGCGCCCACAAACGAGAAAACCCCGCCTGAGCGGGGCTTTCTGCACGGGAGTGACGGGACTCGAACCCGCGGCCTCCGGATTGACAGTCCGGTGCTCTAACCAAGCTGAGCTACACCCCCAGGCCATCTCCGATGCCGGTTGGTTATGGGCGGTGACAGGATCGAACTGCCGGCCCCCTGCTTGTAAGGCAGGTGCTCTACCGCTGAGCTAACCGCCCGTGATCGGCGAGCGGGGAGAATAGCACCTCGATGGGCCCGTGGGAGCCCAGTCGCGCAGCGCGAGTCCGGGCTCCACGGCGGCCGGCGGTGCGCCACGCGTACCCTGTCGGGCGTGGAGGTCGAAACCCGCAGCGGGGCCCTCAGACGCCTCATCGATGAGCACGTCGCGCCGCCGATCCGGCGCGTCATCGCGCTGCAGCTCCCCGACCGCGCCGCCAGCCTCGCCTACTACGGGTTCCTGTCGGTCCCGGCGGTGCTGCTGCTCACCCTCGGCATCATCGGCCTCGTCTACGAACCGGACGACATCACGCGGCTGGTCGACCGCGGACGTGGGGTGGTCCCCGACGAGGCGCTCACCCTGATCGAGAACAGTCTGGGACGTGTCGCCGACGGCTCGGCGAGCGGGGTGACGCTCGTGCTCGTGGCGATCCCGCTGGCGCTGTGGTCGGCGAGTGGCGCCATGGGAGCCCTGATCCGGGCGCTGAACGCCGTGCACGGGGTCACCGAAACCCGGAACTTCGTCGCGCAGCGCATGGTGGCGGCGGGGATGATGCTCTGGTTGTTGCTCGCCGTGGTCCTCGTGACCGGGCTGATGATCCTGGGGCCGGTGCTCTCGCGGTGGATCGGCGACGCCGTCGGCGCCCGCGGCCTCGTGCAGTTGGTGTGGTGGACCGCGCAGTGGCCGTTGCTCATCGGCGGCGTGATGCTCGCGTTCACCGGGATCCTCGGCCTTGGACCGAACACCCCCGTCACGCGGCCGCGCCGGTCGGTGGTCAGGGGCGCGGTCGTCGCGACCGTGCTCTGGTTGATCGTGTCCGGCGCGTTCTCCGTCTACCTCAACCGCTTCGGCGCCTACGGAGACGCCTGGGGCCCCCTGTCGGTCGTCGTGGTGATGCTGACGTGGATGTGGCTCTCGTCGATCATGCTGCTCATCGGCGCGTACGTCGATGCGGCCCGCGGACCGGCGCCGCCGTCCTCCGGCGGCTGAAGCCGCCATACTGGACTCGGCCGATGAATTCCGCAGGGAGGGTCCGAATGCGCAGACTTTGTGACTGGCGCGATCAGGTGACCAATGTCGACTGGGCGGATCGTGCGAAGGACGTGCAACGGGCCGGACGGCCCGCTGTGCGATTCGTCGATCGACGGGCGCGGCCGGCGGTCCGCGCCGTGGCATCGGCGGCCCATTCGGCGCGATCCCGTCTCGAGGACGTGGAGCTGCCGTCGGTCGAGGGCATCCAGGACCGTGTTCCCACCGAATCGGTTCAGCGGGCGGTTCGGCGCGGCGCGCGCCGTCTCGGCGTCCGCTCGTCGCGGCGGCGGCCGACCCTCGTGCGCCGGGTGCTGGCGGTGAGCCTCGCGCTCGTGGCCATCGCGATCATCGCGGACATCCTGCGTCGCCGACGTGAGCCGGAGACCCCCGATCCGGGCGAGGACGCCATCGATCCGGCCCTCAACGGCCAGGTTCGGCAGCTCGACGCCGACGCGGTGGAACGCGCCGCCTGAGCGGGTGCGAGTCGCGGCCGGCGGAGACGCCGCCGGCCCTACGGCTCGGACGTCGACCGGCGGGGAAACAACCTGCGCTGGGTCACCACGAAGTAGTAGGCGCCGGAGATGATGGTGAGTACGAGGGCGATCCAGAGCATGCCCTGGTCGAGCCAGGCGGCGGTGCCGGGCGCGATCAGCAGCGCGATCGCCGCGGCCTGAGCGGTGAACTTCCACTTCCCGAGCTGATTCGCCGGGATGACCAGTTGCTCATTGATGGCCACCATGCGGAGGCCCGTGACGGCGAACTCCCGGGTCACGATGATCATCGTCGCCCAGGCCGAGACGTCGCCGGTCTCGATCAGGCTCACGAGCGCGCCCGTGATGAGGAGCTTGTCGACGAGGGAGTCCAGGAACGTCCCCAGGACGGTGACCTCGCCGCGCGACCGGGCCAGGTAGCCGTCGACCCAGTCGGTGGCCGTCGCCACCAGGAAGAGCGCGGTGGCCCACAACCGTCCGCTGTCGCCATCGGCGGTGAGGATCAGGGCCATGATGACCGGGGTGATCGCCAGGCGGACCAGGGTGACCACCATCGCCGGGTTCATGACGCGTTCGGACATCGTCCAGATCATAGGGGCCCGGATTCGACGGCCCGGTCATTCGTCCCATGGCGGGGGGACGACGACCCCGCTCAGACCTGTTCGGCTCCCATCCGCGGCGTCCGGCCACGGAACTGGAACCGGTGCTCGGTTCCCGACAACAGGCGGCCGATGTTGGCCCGGTGCAGGAGGATGATGGCGGCGGACCCGGCGGCGGCGAACAGCGTCACGGGCAGTGGTGCGTCGAACACCACGCACAGGATGGGTGCGCTCACCGCGCCGGCCAGCGACGCGAGTGAGGAATAGCGTCCGATCAGGAACACCAGCCCCCAGACGGCCAGCGCACACACGCTCGCGAGGGGTGCCATCGCGATGAGCGCGCCGCCGCCCACGGCCACGCTCTTGCCACCGCGCCTCAGACCCAGTGCCCACGGCCGCCAGTGCCCGAGCATCGCGGCGCCACCGGCGACCACGGCGCCCATGGGGCCGGCCGCCCATTCACCGATCAGTGCGGCGGCGACGCCCTTGCCGATGTCGAGCGCGACCACCGCGAGCGCCACCCGGCCCCCGGCGGCGCGAGCCACGTTCGCCGCGCCGACGTTGCCGCTTCCGACCGCGCGGACGTCCACGCCCTTGACCAGCCGTGGAATCCAGTACCCCCAGGGGAGTCCCCCGAGAATCCAGCCCGTGACCGCCGCGATGACGTATTCCATGAGGTGCATCATTCCACGCCGGCCGGCCCACCGCTCAGCAGGCCCTCGCTGCGATACCAGGCCACCATGCGGTCGATCGATTCCCGGATCGGCGTGTACTCGAGTCCAAGGTCCCTCGTGGCGCGCGACCCGTCATACGCGTGGCCATGGAGCAGGGTGCGCACCATCTCCGGGCAGAACGAGCTGCGCCGGCCGCGGGCGCGCCCGGCCGCCCCGGCCACCGCCCCCAGCGCTCGTGCCGCGATCCCCGGAATGAGCCTGGGCGCCCGCGAGACTCCGGCCAGTTCGCCCAGCAACGCGATCGCCTCCTGGATCGGCATCGTTGCGCCGCACAGCAGGTAGCGCTCGCCCGGCTCCCCGCGCGTCTCGGCGAGCAGATGGCCACGCGTGCAGTCGGCGATGTCGACCACCGAGAGACGGGTCTGCACGAGCACGGGCAGCTTGCCGTTCAGGTACGCCAGCAGCAGCTTTGCGGTGCCCTTGGTGCGACCGGGTCCCTGCACCGACGCGGGGTTGACGTGCACCACGTCGAGGTCGCGTGCGCGGGCGACCTGCATCACGCGCTGCTCCGCGAGATGCTTGCTGCGCTCGTAGTGGCTGAGATAGCTCCCCCGGTGCGGTGACGACTCGGTTCCGATGGTCCCCGCGGCCTCGCCGATCGTGGCCGCGGACGAGGTGTAGACCACCCGCCGCAGTCCGGCATCGGCGGCGGCGTTCATGAAGTTGGCCGAGCCGGTCACGTTGACGCGGTACATCTCGCCGGGATCCGGCAGGCAGAAGGCGTTGACGCCGGCGCAGTGGTACGCCACCTCGATGCCGTCGAGGGCCGTGGCGAGCGAGGCCGGGTCCATGAGGTCGCCCACCGCGATTTCGGCGTCGGCGAGCGACGGGTCCAGATCGGGCTGCGTGCTGCGCGTCAGGATTCTGACCGGTCGCCCCTGCTCGAGCAGGGCTCGGGCGAGATCGGTGCCCAGGAAGCCGGTGGCGCCGGTGACGAGGACCGGGGCCGTGGGGGTGTCGGTGCTCATGCGGCGATGGTGGAGGTCATGGCGGGCAGGCTACGCGCTGGCGCAGCCGGTCTCACGCGGCGTCGAACGTCGTGGGCTCGCCGAAGTGGGCGTAGGCGACGCTCAGGACCACCGATGCGTCGTCGGCATCCAGCCCGGCGCGGGCGGCATCGAGGGCCCGCTCCGAGTCGAGTCCGGCGACGAGCCCTCGATGCAGCTCGGTCATCAATCTGGTCGATTCCAGGTCGGGGACCGGCACGGTGCTGGCGATCACGGACCGGGTTCCCAGCATGAAGAGGGCGCTCAGGAACCCGCGCAGCTCCTCACCGGGGAGGGCCTCCGACGCCGCGGCGTCGCATGCGGCGAGCACCACCACCGCCGGCGCCCGGCCCAGACGCTCCAGATCGAGCACGGTCAGCGGTCCGTCCGCGAGATGCAGCGCGGAGAAGCTCGGGTTGTCGGACCGGAACTCCCCGTGGCATGCCAGATGCAGCAGTCCCCCCGCCGCCATCGCCGCGGTGACCGCGTCGACCGTCGACTCCGGAGGCACCATCGCCAGGCCCGCGCGGTGCAGCCCGGCGACGCTCCTGACCTCCTCGGCGGCGCTGCCGAGTTCCGGTCCGGCGACGGCGAGCGCCGTGCCGGCGGCGTGGGGGAGTTCGCGGAACCGCATCCACGCCGTTGCGGAGGGGACCGCGGTGACCGCCCGCCCGGCCAGCCCGGGAAGCGCGTGCCAGGGCACCCCGAACAATCGCGCGATGGGCGCCACCACGATGCGTTCGGCGGTTCCGATCGTGTCCATCAGGGGTTCCACGATCAGTGCGTTCAGCGCGGCGAGGGAGCTGTCGAGTGATCGACGTGCGGATTCGCGTCCCGCCGCGGTCGGGGCACGGCAGAGCCGTCGGAGGGCGAACGGGATCGTTTCCACCTCACGGTCGATCGCGGCTGCGGTTCCGAGACGGTGGACCTGGTGGATGCGACGGCCGAAGACCGCGGCGACGAGCCGCCCGTCGTCTTCGGCGAGCTCGATCAGCACCCGATCGCCGAGCGCGTCGGCGAGCGCGGGGGCCCGGACGAGCGGTCGCCGCGCGCCCGGCGAATCGGTCTGGCGCCGCAGTGACCGCTGCAACCGTGCCTCGAGCACCGACTGTTCGCGGGCAAGCCGGGAGGCATCCTCCGGCCCGGCGCCGTCCGCCCCGCGACGGCGGGCCATGACCTCGCGGAGTTCGCCGAGCAGGGTGGCGACGCCGGGGTCGTGGCCCGCTCCCGGCACCGCCAGCGTCGATGCCTGCCTGCCCCGCTCCATCCATTCCAGCACCTCGCCCGCCCGCCCCTGCTCGAGCGCGGCGCTGAGCCCGAGGGACGCCAGCTCCACGCCGTGGACCGACGCACGCGCCCGAAGTTCCTGTGTGGGGATCGCCTGCCGCAGCCGTTCCAGCTCGTCGAGTCCCTCGCGGGCGGCCCTCGTGACCCGGTCCCGGCGGTGCTCGGCCTGTCCCGCCAGTGATGACGCCAGACGCGCCTTGAGTCGCACCAGCGGAATGCGGCTCCTGCTCAACCGGGCCACGCCCCCGAGTTCCTCGAGGGCCTCAGCGCGGCGTCCGCGGGCCAGCAGGAGGCGTCCCACGAGGAGGCGCGCGTCGGTGCTCTCCAGGTGGAAGCCGGCCGCCGCGAGGATCGGCGCCGCACGGCGCATCCGGCGCAGGTCGTGTCCGGTGGCGGTCCCCTCGCACCGGCGGGCTTCGGCGGCGAGCACCTGGGCGTGGGCGTGCCACACGGCACCACGTGTGCGGGCGAGCTCATGCGCCGCGCGATCGGCGGCCACGGCCGCGTCCGCCGCCGCCCCGCGGGCCAGCAGCACGCGGGCATGTGCCAGGCGGACCTCGCCGCGCAACATCCGTCCGTCGGCGCGGTCGAGTTCGTCGAGGGCGCGACCGGCGATGGCCGCGGCGTCGCGGAGCAGGTTGAGGGTCAGGAGGGCCTCGATGCGCTCCATGTAGTGCTCGGCGAGCGGGAACCCGATCTCCCGGAAGACGGTCTCGGCATCGTCGAACCTCCGCAGTGCACCGGAGAGGTCCCCCGAGCGGGTCGCCAGCACGGCGTGGTTGTGGACGGCGAACCCGTACGTGCTGCGGCCGACGAGCGCGCCCAGCTGCTCCGCCTGCAGCAGGTGGCGGTCGGCGGCGGCGACGTCGCCGATCTGGCCCAGGATGACCCCGAGGTTGTTGTGCACGGTGAACGCCGTCTCCGGCGGCAGCTCGGCGTAGCGGTCAAGGACCTGCCGGTAGCGCCTGACGGCGGTGCCGAGCTGTCCGGCCGCATCCTCGATGACGGCGTCCTGGAGATCGATGTTCGGTGTCGAGGCACCGCCCAGAACGCGTCGCGCGCGCCCCACATGGCGCCGGGCACGGGCGGGGCTGCCCCGTTCCAGGCACACCGACGCCCGCATCGCCGAGAGCTCCGCGTCCAGCTCCGCCAGACCGATGCGCCTGGCGAGTGTGCTGGCGCGAGCGAGCGTGCCGACCGCCGCGTCGTAGTCGAACACCTCCCGCTCGGCCCATGCACGCGCCCGCAGAGCGGTCGCCTCGGCGGCCGTGTTTCCGAGTTCGCGGGCTTCCTCGACGATCGCATCGGCTCGTTCGCGTCCCGCCCGGGGGTCGTCGCGCACGATCCGCCACGCGTCACGGGCATGTATCAGGAGCGGATCTGGTGGCTCGTTGCACATGAGGGGTTGCACCGGGCGGTCGTTTCGCGCGGAGAATGCACCAGATCATCACACTCCACGAAGGGGCGGCGCGCATGACGAGCAAGGACAGGCCTGCGGAGACCGGCCTCTGGCAGATCGCCCGCATCGGCAGCCGCGACCGCGTGGTGGCCAACGCCGGACGGATGGCGGCTCGCCACGAGACGGCGGTCGCCGACGTCGCCCGCGGAGTTCCCCGCGTCGCCGTCCGGATCGTCGGCGAGGAGCACCGCCCGAAGGGTGTGGTTCCCGGCGAGATCATCGTCCACCGCAAAGACCGCGCGGCCGCCGAGAAGCTGCTCGGGGACGCCCTCGTCCGAGTCGAGGAGCCGGCCTGCGACCTGCCCGTCGTCAAGCTGGTGACCGAGATCCATCAGGACCGCGTCGATGATGCGCTGCGCCGCCTGAGCCACGCCGGCGTGGCCGCCAACCCCAACCACGTGCTCCCGTTCGCGATGCGCGGCAAGGCCGGAATCGCCCCCGGGATGGCGAGCATCGGTGTCCGCCCCGCCGACGACACCACGGGCGCAGGTGTGCGCGTGGTGGTGATCGACACCGGCATCGACGCGCACGCATCCGAGCGCGAGGACGGCTGGCTCGATGACATCGAGGTCACGTGGGAGAACACCGACCCGCTCAACATCATCAACGAGGAGCAGGGCGAGAAAGCGGCCGACGGCCCCCCATACCTGGACGATGCGGCCGGGCACGGGTCGTTCGTGGCCGGGATCATCCGCCAGGTCGCGCCGGCCTGCGAGGTCGTGATGATGCGGGCCCTCGATTCGGACGGCGTCGGGTCGGAGGAAGCGCTGGCGTGCGCCATCCTCGCCGCCGGGCGGATGAAGCCCAGGCCGGCGGTCATCAACCTCTCGCTCGGCCAGGAATCCATCGGCGGACGCCCCCCGGTGGCGATCGCCGCGGCGCTCGAGTCACTCGACGACGACATCATCGTGGTGGCCGCCGCGGGAAACACGCCGGACGACGAGCCCACCTGGCCGGCGGGATTCCGCCGCGTGGTCGCGGTGGCCGGCCTGACCGGGGACGGGAGGCCGGCGAGCTGGTCGAAGTACGGCGACTGGGTGGACTGCGCGGCGGTGGCCGAGGAACTCGTGAGCACGTTCGTCGGAGGGGTCGAGAATCCGGCCCGCGACAGCGACGGCGTTCCCGACACCTGGTCCGGCAAGAATCCCGCCGCGGTGTGGATCGGAACGTCCTTCGCCGCTCCCCGGATCGCCGGGCTGATCGCCGCGGGCGTGTCGGGCGGAATGACGCCCCGCGACGCCTACGCGGCGCTCCTTCAGGATGCTCCCCACGAACCCGGCTACGGCCACCTCATCACGGGGTAGGGACATGTGCGGAATCGTCCGCCCGGCGCACAAGGGTAGGATCGCGCCCATGGATCGCGATGATCTCGGGGTGATCCTGCGGGCTGCGGCCGACGGCAACCAGCAGGCGTGGGACACCATCGTCGAGCGTTTCGAACGGTTGGTCTGGGCGACCGTCCGGGGATTCCGGCTGTCGGACGAGGTCTCCGCCGACATCATGCAGATCACGTGGCTCAAGCTGGTCGAGAAGTTCGACACGATCCGCGACCCCGAGCGACTCGGCGCCTGGTTGGCCACCACCGCCCGGCACGAGTGCCTCAAACACCTTCGCGTCGCCGGGCGCGCGATCCCCACGGACGAGACCGAGGTGTTCGACCGCGACGACCACCGCGACTCCCCCGCGCTCGACGCGGCGCTGCTGGACCAGGAGCGGGACCGCGCCCTCGCGGACGCCTTCCTGCAGATCAGCGAGTCCTGCCAGGAACTGCTCCGGTTGCTGACGGCCGATCCGCCGCTCGCCTACGAGGACATCGCGGAGATGCTGGGCCGTCCCGTCGGGAGCATCGGCCCCACGCGCGCCCGCTGCCTCGAACGGTTGCGGGCCGTGCTGACGACGGCGGGGTACACGCCATGATCGGGATGTATCAGGCGCGCGGTTCGCGGGTCGTGTCATTGACAGCGATGCTGCGAACCCCCGAATGCGGCTCCGGAAAGGCGGTGTGCCATGCACGCTGAAGACCAGGCGGATCGGCGACTGCTGGACGAGATCGGTGAGATGCTGCGTGTGGCCGACCCCGTGCCGGACCACGTGCGGCTCGCCGCTCGATCGGCGGTTGCGTGGCGTCGGATGAACGAGGGCATCGCCGAGCTGCTCCACGACTCGGCTTCGGATGCCGCCGAAGCGGCCATGGCGGTGCGCGGGACGCAACACATCCGGGCGCTGTCGTTCCAGTCGTCGGACGGTGTGCTGCTGGAGCTGGAGATCACCGGGCAGCCCGTCGGACACATCGTGATCGGCCAGATCGTGCCGGAGTCGGAGGCCATCGTGACCGTCCGGGTCGGTGAGACCGAGCGGACCGCCGCCGCCGACGCGCTCGGCCGCTTCCGAATCGACGATGTGCCCTCCGGCCCCATGAGCGTCCACTGCCAGCTCCCCGACGGGCGCACCATCGTCACCTCCTGGACGTCACTGTGAGGAAGCGTCGGGTGTCTCGGACGGACTGAGCTCCGGCTCGCTGATCCCCCGCGCGTCCAGGGCCTCCCCGAGGTCGTGGGCGAAGCGGGCGGCCGACACCACGAGGGGAACGGCAAGCGCTCGCACACTCCGGTCGAGCCCGCGTGAGCGGCGCGCCTCCAGCACCCGCTGCATCACGATCCCCAGGTGATCGATGCTTCGCAGCGCAACGTCCACCAGGACGCCGACGCGGAACACCCGGTCGGGACGGACGCGAAGTCGCAGCAGCACCCGCTCCACCCACCGGGTGATCGCCGACGGGCGAGTGGTCGTCGTCAGCAGCACCGCGCTCGTGGCCACCGCGAGCAGGCGCAGCGCGACGTCGCGCCCCTCGTCCACGCGGCCGAGGGCCACCTGGACCACGACGATGAGGGCCGCGAAGAACACGAACACGCGGATGAGGCGCCAGATCTCCCGCACGGTGAGCCCGATCCATCGCAGCCCCGCCAGGGCGACGACAGCCGCGATGGTCGACACCAGCGGCGTGTCGGCCACCACGACCACCACCGACACCAGCAACAGGCCGGCGAGCTTGGTCCACACGGGAGCCCGGTGCAGTGGACCGTCGCCCGGGCGGTAGAGACTCAGCGGGCCCGCCGTCACCGCCCCTCCATGAGCGCGAGGTACGTCCCGATGACCTCGGCCGGATCACCGACGCATCGGACCCGCCCGGAGTCGACGAGGACGGCACGGTCCATCTCGCGCACCAGGTCGAGGTCGTGCGACACCACGACCAGGTGCTGATCCACCGCCCCGAGCGCCGCGAGCACCCGTCGCCGGTTGACGAGGTCGAGCGAGGTCGTGGGTTCGTCCAGGACCATCCAATCCGGCTTCAGGGCGAGCACGCCCGCCATCGCGACGAGGTGCTTCTCGCCTCCGCTGAGTGTGTGGATGGCCTGGTCGGCGACATGGGCCAGGTCGAACCGCGCCAGTGCCGCCGCCGCGTGCTCCATGGCCTCGCGACGACGGATGCCGCGCGCCCGCAGCCCCAGTGCGACGTCTTCGGCCGGGGTCGGTGACACGAGCTGATGGTCGGCCTGCTGGAACACGAAGCCCACTCGCCGCTGTACGTCGCGACGGGCGCTCACGGTGTCCCGGCCGTCCACACTCACGGCGCCCTCGGAAGGCGTTGCGAGGCCGTTCAACAGGCGCACGAGGGTGGTCTTCCCCGAACCGTTGGCACCGATGATCGCGGTGCGTCCGGGCTCGATCGTCAACGAAACCTCCTGGAGCAGTGCCCGCCCCTCGGGCGTGCGGACCGTGACCCGGTCCACCTCGATCATCCGGGCTCCCACCGCTCGACCCACATGGCCGTGCCCAGTCCGCCGGCGATGGCGGCGAGCGCGAGCCCGGACCCGTATCGGTGTCGACGGGCGATGTCCGTGAAGAGCCGGATCACCTGGATCGCGCCCGACGCCGCCCATGGATGCCCGAGTCCCACCGACCCGCCGTGGGGATTCACCCGTTCGCGGTCGAGCGCAAGCGCGTCGATGGTCGCGAGCACCTGCGCGGCGAACGCCTCGGTGAACGCCACCGTGTCGGCCTCGGCGGCGACGAGACGAGGGTGGCGTTCCGCGAGTCGCCGCGCCGCCGCCACCGCCCCGAGGCCGCACACGCGGGGATCGACCCCCGCCGTTGCGGACGCGACCACGGACAGCCCCGGCCGCCTCAACCGCCGCGCCATTTCCGGTGAGCAGACGAGGGCCAGCGCTCCACCGTCCGCCAGCTGGCTGCTGTTCCCGGCGGTGACGGTCCCCTCGGCATGCAGCAGGGGCGGGATCCGGGCCATCCGGTCTTCGGTCAGGCGCGGCCGCGGGCACGAGTCGTGTGCGATGACGACACCGTCCCCGGTGATCGGCACGATCTCGTCGGTGAACACGCCGTCGGTGGACGCCTCGGCGGCGCGGACGTGGCTCTCCGCGGCGAAGCGGTCCTGGCGCACCCGCGTGATGCCGCGTTCGGCCGCGATGATCTCGGCCGACTCGGCCATTCCCGGGTCGTCGTACCCGCCGCCGCTGAACGCGGCGCGCGGGAAGAACCCCCCGGTGCGGCGCGTGTCGCGCCCCGCCCCGCCCCGTATCGGTGAGTTGGTCGCGCTCTCGACGCCACCCGCCAGCACCACCTCGGCATCGCCGCCGGCGACGAGCGCCGCCGCCAGCCGGATGGCGTCGAGGCCACCACCGCATTGACGGTCGATGGTCGTGGCCGGCACGTCGGCGGGAAGACCCGCGTCGAGCACGGCACGGCGCGCCAGGTTGCCCTGGGGTTCGGTCGCGCTGGCCAGGATCACCTCGTCGATTCGCGCGGGGTCCAGGCCGGACCGCTCCACCGCGGCGCCGATCAGGGTGGCGGCGAGCGCCTGCGCGGCCAGATCCCGGAGCGCGCCGTCGATCCTGGCGATGGGGGTGCGGATGGCGTCGACGATGACCGGGGTCATGCCTTCAGCAATCGGTCGCGGATCGCGCGGCGGTCGGGCTTGCCGCCGTTCAGCCGGGGCAGCGGTTCGTCGGTGAAGACGTACCGGTGGGGGCGTTTGGTGCTCGAGATCCGTGCCGCGAGGTGGGTGCGGAGGCCGCCCCGATCCGGTGCCTTCCCGGACGCCGCCTGGATGACCGCGCACACCTGCTCACCCCAGCGAGGGTGCGGCAGGCCCACCACGGCGCAGGCGGCGACGTCGGGATGGTCGACGAGCGCCGCCTCGATCTCCTCGGGCTGGATGTTCACCCCGCCGCAGATGATGAGGCTCGTTCCCCGCCCGGCGACCGTCAGGTGCCCATCCCGGTCGAGCGCGCCGCGGTCGCCCACGGTCCACCAGCCGTCCCCGATGGTCCGCGCCCCCGACTCCGGCGGCCGCCCCCGGTACCCGTCGAAGACCAGCGCACTGCGAGCGAAGATGGTGCCCACCGTGCCGGCCGGAACGTCCTCGCCGGACTCGTCCCGGACACTGATCTCCACGCCGGGAAACGCCTGTCCTGCGGTGCCGTCGGGCGCGTCGTCGGCGTGATCGCGGATGGTCACGAACGACAGCTCGGACGCCCCGTAGTACTCCACCAGGCGGGCGCGCGGGTGGGCATTGCGGAAGCGCTCGGCCAGGGACGGTGCCAGGGCCGCCCCGGCGCAGAAGACCGCCGCGGGCGACACGGGCGCCGCGCACAGCGCGGGCAGCATCGCGGGCACCACGTACACCGCGCAGCCCGGGTGCTCCGCCACGGCCGCCTCCAGGCGGCTCGGTGCGGTGAGCACCACGGGTGCGCCCGCGTGGAGCGCGTGGAGCGCGCCGAAGAGGAAGTGCGATCCGGCCAGGGGGCCCGGGATGATCGCCGTCGCGGCGGCGTCCGTTCCCACCCACGCGCCGAACCCGTCGAAGCTCCGCCACCAGGACCCGTGGCTCCTCACGAACGTCTTCGGCCGGCCCCCGCTCCCCGAGGTGAAGCCCGCATAGAAAGGTGTGTCGGCCGACGGACGGTGCGGTGCGGAACGGCACCCGCGCCGGACGAAGGCGGTCCATCCGCGGCCCGCGTCTTCGGCCTCGACGTCCTCATGGAGCAGCCCATCGACGCGGGACGCCGAATCGACGAGGATCGCCGACGGGTCGAGCTGGGCGAGGGCCGCCGCCGTCTCCGACGGGGTCCAGCCGGGGTCCAGGACCCCCACGCACCATCCCGCGGCCGCAAGGCCGGTGAACACCGCCAGCATCTCGGGCGCGGGGGTTGCGACGATGCCGATGACGCCGCCGCGACCACCGTCGGGGCAGGACCAGCGCGCCCGCGCGGCCATGTCCTCCGCGATCGAGCGGAACTCGTCGCGGGACAGGCCCGCGCCGGTGGCGATCACCGCGGGGGCGTCGCCGCGATCGTCCGGCCTCGCCATGATGGGCGACCCGACGATCATGCGCGCCTCAACTCCGGGAGCCGGCGAGCTGCGGACGAAGGAAGGGAGCGGCGCGGAACGCCGATGCCGCGACCGCTGACGCCGCCGTCGCCTTGAGCAGGTCGCCGGGCAGGAAACTCATGGACGCGGTGAAGAACTCCGTCACCGGCATTCCTGCGATCGCCGCTCCAACGGGGATGCCGATGGCGTAGAGGACGCCGACTCCACCCAGCACCGCGGCTGCGAACCCGGTGACGAGCTGTCCGGTGTGGCTGCGGGTGAGTCCCAGCCGTGCGCCGCCCCCGGCCAGCAGCGCGACCACAGCGGCCGCGACGGGGAAGCCCAGGATGAATCCGGCGCTGGGCGCCGTGAACACCGCAAGGCCACCCCGGCCGCCGGACAGCAGCGGGAGTCCCGCCGCGACCAGGCTCAAGAACAGGCTCATCGACAGGAACGCTTCGACCGGACCCAGCATCAGGCCCGCGAGCATGACGGCCAGCGTCTGGGCGGTGATGGGAACCGAGATCCCGGGCACGTTGACGGCCGGGGTGATGCCGAGCGCCGCGACGAAGGCGGCGAAGACGGCGATTCGTGCGATGCGCGGTCCGGTCACGAGCGGCGGGATCCTCTCCAGATGGGTGAGGGCGACCTTACCGCAACTCGTCACGCCATGTAACGTTGAGCCGTGACGAGTTCTGCCGAGACACGTCGGGAGCAGGTCCTGGCGGCGCTCATGCGCTGCGGTCCGGACGGCGTGTCGGGAGTGGAGCTCGCGAAACGCCTGGGATGTTCCCGCGCCGCGATCCATCGCCACGTCTCGGCGCTGCGCGGCGCGGGCGTGGCCATCGACGGCACCGGGACCGGCTACCGGCTCGCCTCCGCGAGTGACCCGGTCTCGTCGTCCATCGTCGAAGCCGGGCTGCAGCCGCCCATCCTGGGGCCGGTCCGGTGGACGGCCGAGACCGGATCCACCAACGACGATGCCGCCGCCGCGGCCCGGGCGGGCGCCGTCGAGGGTCTCGTGATCGGCGCGGACCTGCAGACGGCGGGGCGAGGCCGGCGCGGGCGGGAGTGGACGGCCGATCCCGGTGACGCCCTCCTGTTCTCGGTGGTGCTCCGACCGCGCAGCTCGATCGCCGACGCCGGCGTCATCCCCCTGCTCGTCGCCGTCGCGGTGTGCGATGCGCTGGGTCCGAACGCGGGCCTCATCTGGCCGAACGACATCGTGATCGCCGACACCAAGGTGTGCGGGGTGCTCTGCGAGGTGTCGGGAGACGAATCCGGGATCGCGTGGGTCGTCGCCGGAATCGGGCTCAACGTGCGTCGCGCACCCGAGCTCAGCGGGTCGCGCTGGACGGCGGGCGCGCTCGCGCAGCACGGCGAGACGCGAACCCGCGGCCAGTTGCTGGTGTCTGTGCTCAACGCTCTGGGCGAGCGCTACTCGGAGTGGCGGGCGAAGGGTCCGGAACCGCTGCTCGAGGCATATCGGACTCGCGATCTGCTTCGCGGGCGGGAGGTCAGGATCCAGATCGGCAGCGAACACGTCACCGGTGTCGCCGACGGACTCGATGAGCGGGGGTGCCTGATGGTCCGCACCGCACAGGGCGTGCGGGTGCTCTCGTCGGGCGAGGTCACCAAGCGGGCGGCGGACGGCTGACCGCCGGCCGGCGGTCCACCCCGGTATCGGCGGGCGCCGGGGTCGGCCAGGTAGGCTTCCCCGGTCGTGGGTGGCTGATCGCATGCGCGTGTCGCGTTGTGGTCGTCCCCGACCACGGTCGTTCGACCGGTCGCGTTGGCACACATCGTCGGTGCGGCGACACACACTGAGGTGGCGTCCGCCGCCGGAAGCGAGGCATTGCCACGATGTGCGGGATCGCGGGAGAGATCGCCGTTGGACGGACCCCCGACCTGGCGGCGCTCGACGCGATGACGCGCGTCATGGTCCCACGGGGCCCGGACGGGTCCGGGACCTGGTCGCGCGGGAACGTGGCGCTGGGTCACCGCCGGCTGGCGATCATCGACCTCTCCACGGCGGGCGGCCAGCCGATGCACGATCCGGACGCCGGCCTCACGGTGGCGTTCAACGGATGCATCTACAACTACCCGGAGCTGCGCGAGCAGCTCATGGGCCTCGGGCACCGGTTCTTCTCCACGAGCGACACCGAGGTCATCCTCCACGGGTACCGGCAGTGGGGTGAGGACGTCGTCCACCACCTCCAGGGCATGTTCGCCTTCGCGGTGACCGAGGTGGACTCGGGTCGTGTGCTGCTCGCCCGCGACCGCCTCGGAATCAAGCCGCTCTACTGGGCTCGGACCGATGACCGGGGGACGGTGCGGTTCGCCTCGTCGTTGCCCGCGCTCGTCGCCGCCGGCGGCGTCGACACCACCATCGATCCGGTCGCCCTGCATCACTACATGACCTTCCACTCGGTGGTTCCTCCGCCGCACACGATTCTGCGGGGCGTTCGCAAGGTGCCCCCGGCGACCCTCATGCGCCTGGAGCCGGACGGTCGTCGCAGCGAGCGCGTCTACTGGGAACCGTCGTTCACCCGCGTTCCCGAGCGCGAGTCGTGGACCGATGGCGAGTGGGAGGAGGCCATCCTCGCCGCGCTCCGCACCGCGGTGGAACGCCGCCTGGTCGCCGACGTGCCGGTCGGGTGCCTGCTGTCGGGCGGGCTCGATTCGAGCCTGATCGTGGGGTTGCTGGCGGAAGCCGGCCAGCACGGACTGAAGACCTTCTCGATCGGCTTCGAGGCCGTCGGGGGTGAGGCCGGGGACGAGTTCGCCTACTCGGACATCATCGCCCGCCACTTCGACACCGACCACCACCAGATCCGCATCGACACGGCGCGGATGCTGCCCGCCCTGGACGGGGCCATCGGGGCGATGAGCGAGCCCATGGTGAGTCACGACTGCGTCGCCTTCTACCTGCTGTCGCAGGAGGTGGCCAAACACGTGAAGGTGGTCCAGTCCGGGCAGGGCGCGGACGAGGTGTTCGCCGGATACCACTGGTACCCGCCCATGGCCGAGGCCGCCGACGACGATCTCGACGCCGCGCTCGCCCGGTATCGGGCCGCCTTCTTCGACCGTGACCACGAGGACATGGCCCGGCTGGTGTCGCCCCGCTGGATGGCCGACGGCGACGCGTCCGGCGGGTTCGTCCGCGCGCACTTCGCCCACCCCGGCGCCGCCACCGCGACCGACCGGGCGTTGCGACTCGACACGACCATCATGCTCGTGGACGACCCCGTGAAGCGGGTCGACAACATGACGATGGCCTGGGGCCTCGAGGGGCGCGTGCCGTTCCTCGACCACGAACTGGTCGAACTCGCCGCCACATGCCCGCCGCATCTGAAGACCGCCCAGGACGGCAAGGGTGTCCTCAAGGAAGCCGCGAGGCGGGTGATCCCCCACGGCGTCATCGACCGGCCGAAGGGGTATTTCCCCGTGCCGGCGCTGAAACACCTGGAGGGGCCCTACCTGGAGATGGTCCGCGACGTCCTCCACAGCGATGCCGCCCGCCAGCGAGGCCTGTTCGACGCCGCGGCGGTCGACCGGCTGCTGGCGGATCCGAACGGGAACCTCACGCGGCTGCGCGGGAACCGCCTCTGGCAGGTGGGCCTGCTCGAGCTGTGGCTGGCCCGCCACGGGATTGCGGGCACGGCGTGAGCGACGGCGAGGACCGGATGCGCCGGAACGTCGTCCAGGACTTCGGCTGGGGGCGGTTGGTGTTCGGCCAGACGTTCGACGATCTCGAGCAACTGGGAAACGTGCTGCGCGCCGAGGAGAGCGGCCGTCGGGACATCGCCATGTACATGGCCGCGCCACACGTGTTCGTGGCGTTGAACCCGCACGAGTACTTCATCGATCCCAGCTACACGTACCGCATCCGGCCCGAGGACTGGGACAGCGAGGGACGCCCGGTCCCGGGTGTGACGATCCGGCGGGCCGAACGGGTCGAAGATCTGGTCGGCATGAACCGCATCTACGTGCGCTGCCACATGGTGCCCGCGGATCTGGACCTGATGTGGGAGAACCGCCGGCACGCCGACGCGGTCACGTATCTGGTGGCCGTGGACGACCTCACCGGCGGCGTGCTGGGGACCGTGACCGGCGCCGACCACACCGAGCTCTTCTCGGACCCCGAGAACGGGTGCAGCCTCTGGTGCCTGGCGGTGGACCCGGCCTGCACCAAACCCGGAGTGGGCGAACTGCTCACACGGGCGCTCGTGGAGCAGATGTTCGCGCGCGGCCGCGATCACCTGGATCTGTCGGTGATGCACGACAACATCCCGGCCATCCGCCTGTACGAGCGGCTCGGCTTCGCCCGCGAGCCCATCCTGGGCGTGAAGCGGAAGAACGCCATCAACGAACATCTCTACGTCCCGAGCTCGGACGAGCAGATCGATGCGCTCAACCCCTACGCCCGGATCATCGCCGACGAGGCGCTCCGTCGCGGGATCGCCGTCGAGGTGCTCGACGCCGAGGGCGGCTACCTCAAGCTCGTCCACGGCGGCACGACGGTGATCACCAGGGAGTCCCTCTCCGAGCGGACCTCGGCGATCGCCATGAGCCGCTGCGACGACAAGCGCGTCACGCGCCGGGTCGTGGGCGAACGCGGGGTCCGGATCCCACGGGGGCGCATCGCCACCGGTGACGACGCGGACGTCGGATTCCTGGACGAGGTCGGATCGCTGGTGGTGAAACCCGTGCGCGGCGAGCAGGGCGCCGGGATCACCGTGGGCGTCATGACCCACGACGCGCTCACGAGCGCGATCCAGCGGGCCCGCGAGGCCGGTGCCGAGGTGCTCCTCGAAGAACACTGCGAGGGCCAGGACCTCCGCATCATCGTCATCGACGGCAGGGTCGTGGCGGCGGCCATCCGCCGTCCCGCCGAGGTGGTCGGAACCGGCCACCACACGATTCGCAAGCTCATCGAGGCGCAGAGCCGGCGCCGTGCGGCCGCCACCGGCGGCGAGTCGAGCATTCCCATCGACCAGCTCACCGAGGAGACGGTCGCGGATGGAGGATGGTCGCTCGACGAGATCCTCCCCGAAGGCCACACCCTGGTCGTCCGGCGCACGGCGAACCTGCACACCGGCGGCACGATCCACGACGTCACCGACGACCTGAACCCGGCGCTGGGAGCCGTGGCCGTCCGTGCCGCCGAAGCCATCGGCATCCCGGTGACCGGTATCGACCTGATCGTCCCCGACCCGGCGGGCACCGAATACGTCTTCATCGAAGCGAACGAACGCCCCGGTCTGGCCAACCACGAGCCGCACCCGACGGCGCAGGCGTTCATCGACTATCTGTTCCCGCGCACCTCGGCGACGCCGTGGGCGTGGCAACCTCCAACTCCCGAGTCCACGGCGGCCGACACCTCAGGCTCCGGGGACGCAATCTGACCGACGGAGGCCGACAGGTGACCCACGCGCCCATGAGCCAGGACGACCGCGACTGGATGGTCGACGTGCTGCTGGCCCTGCTGCAGACGCCGAGCCCCTCCGGGCGCACCGACGCGGTGATGCAGCTGGTCGGCGACATGATCGCCGAGATCGGCGTGCCGTTCCGCCTGACGCGGCGCGGCACCCTCCTGGCCGACCTCCCGGGGCAGTCCGAGTCGCTCGACCGGGCCATCATCGTCCACGCCGACACGATCGGGTGCATGGTGTCGGGGCTCAAGGACAACGGGCGGCTCTCGGTGATCCCGGTGGGGACCTTCTCGGCCCGATTCGCGGCCGGCGCCCGCGTGCGCGTCTTCCTCGACGACACGAACCGCTTCCTCACCGGCACCATCCTGCCGCTGAAGGCAAGCGGCCACGCCTACGGCGACGACATCGACGACCAGCCCACCGACTGGGAGCACGTCGAGGTGCGCGTGGATCGCGACGTCAGGAACCGGGCCGACCTCGAGGCGCTGGGTGTTCAGGTGGGCGACTTCGTCGCGTTGATCGCCAGTCCGGAGCTCACCGACGAGGGCTTCATCGTTTCCCGCCATCTCGACGGCAAGGTCGGTGTGGCGCTGGCGCTGGCGCTGGCGCGCGCCGCGGCCGAGGAACGGATCACGCTTCCGCACCGCACCTCGGTCATGGTGACCGTCACCGAGGAGGTCGGCCACGGCGCCAGCCATGGCATCCCGCCCGAGGTCGCCGAGATCGTGTCGATCGACAACGCCGTGTGCGCCCCGGGCCAGCACTCGATCGAGCACGGGGTGACCATCCCCATGTCGGACATGCACGGCCCGTTCGACTACCACCTCACGCGGAAGCTCTGCCGCCTGGCCGGGGAGGCGGGGATTCCGTACGCCCGCGACATCTTCAGGTTCTACCGCTCCGACATCGCCGCGGCGATCGAGGCCGGGACCGGGGCGCGCGCGGCGCTCGTCGCCTTCGGACTCGACGGCAGCCACGGGTGGGAGCGCACTCAGATCGCCTCGCTCGAGGCCTGTTACGCGCTGCTCGAGGCCTGGATCCAGACGCCGCTCACCTTCGCCCGCTGGGACGCCCAGCCGACCGGTCCGCTGCGTGAGTTCCCGTCCAGCGATCAGCCCGCCCAGGTGGAGCAGTGGGTGCCGCTGACCCGGGGCGACTTCACCGATCCGGGAGAAGCCACTCAGGGCGAGCGCTGGCCCCCCGACGAGGGCCCCGAGGCCCCGTGACCGTCGACCGCGCCCGGGCCCGCGCCGCCGCGGCCGGTTTCGATCTGTCGTGCGACGACGAGGTGGGCGCGCTGATGGCGGCGCTCGCCGCCGGGGTGCCCCGGGGAGGGCGCATACTCGAACTCGGGACGGGTGTCGGTGTCGGGCTCGCGTGGATCGTCGCCGGGCTCGAGGGGCGCTCCGATGTCGAGGTGCACTCGGTGGAAGTCGACCCTCGGACCGCGGCCGTCGCGGCCACCGAGGACTGGCCGTCCTCGGTCACGGTGCACGTCGCCGACGCGGTGGAGGCGCTCCCGCGCCTTGGATCGTTCGACCTGATCTTCGCCGACGCGCAGGGTGGAAAGACCGAGCGACTCGACCTCACCATTTCGGCGCTGGCTCCCGGCGGTCACCTGCTGGTCGACGACATGGCGCCCAAACCCGGCAACGCGCTGCACGAGTCGCTCTGGCCGCAGATTGAACACGTCCGGGAGCGGTTGCTCACCGACCCGCGGCTCCGCAGCGCGGAACTCGCCTTCGCCTCCGGGGTCATCCTGGCCACGAAGCGACGCTGAGGCGCTGTCGCTGCGCCGTCCTCCGGCGGGTCGCGACGGGGACGATCAGCCCGGGGTGTGCCGGCGCGACATGCGATCGGCCGTGATCGCGCTGCGGAGCGCGAGGACGTCCGCCCAGAGCCGCTCGGCAGGCATGTCCGGCGGCCTCGGGCTCGGAAAGGGAAGCGGGTGGCCCGGCAGGGGGTCGCTCGCGAATCTGGGAACGACGTGCGTGTGCAGGTGCGGAACCGCGTTCCCGAGCACCGAGTAGTTCATCTTGACCGGCCCCATGAGCGCCTCGATGGCGCGGCCCACGCTCAGCACCTCCGACCAGTAGGCGGTGACCTCACCCTCGGTCAGTTCGGTGAGCTCGGCGACGTGGCGTCCCCGCCAGATCACCACCGACATACCCCGCTGGATGTCACTGCGCACCAGGTAGGCGTCGCTCACCTTCCCCGCCAGGATCCGTACGCCGTACTCGTCGGCCGCGGGGCGTCCGTCGCACATCGGGCATCCGATCCCGGCGCGCCAATCGAAGAACTCCTGCGGCCAGGTCATGTGCGGCGAGGGTAACGCCGGGGCCGCCGCTGGGCCATCCCTGGTGTCAGCCCCTCGAGAGGACGTTCCTGATGAGCCACCCACCGGCGACCACGGCCAGCAGGAGCAGCAGCAGGAACCAGAGACTGATCTTGAGGGCGCCGCCGATTCCGAACAGCAGCGCGAGAATGATGAAGATGATCAGGAGAATCGTCATGGGGCTCCTCTTCGCCGGGTTCCGGGGCGCTCGATCTCCCACGCGCCGCTCGTGCCCACGTCGGTCACGTCGGCGCACAGCGGGGGCGCCAGCGAAGCATCGTGTCGCGTTCGGCGTCGGGTCACGAGGAATGCCGGTGCGACGCCGCCCGGCGTGCCCACGGCCGGATGCCCCCAACGGGATTCGAACCCGTGTTACCGCCTTGAAAGGGCGGGGTCCTAGGCCTCTAGACGATGGGGACCGAGTCGGGACTTTACGTGCCCGTGCCGGAAACATGAAGGCCCGGGACGAGGTCGGTGGTCGAACCACGCCTCGTCCCGGGCCTCGGTGGCAGCAGTGGATTGCTCATGGGACGCGGGTTGTCCCGGTGCTGCGGCTGCGCACCCGTTTGGGGAACGCGTCCCCTAGCTACTGCCACCTCCACAATGATCACTCAACGCTGATCACCTCCTTTCCGTGGTGGACCCAAAATAGCCCGTCACCCGGACGCAGGGAAGGTGCGCTGTCGGACCCCGGCTGTCCCTGACTCAGCATCGCCGGAGTGGATCGAATCAATTCGGGATCGGCCGATTCCGCTGTTCCTCGTCGACGGTCCCTCCATTTGGTGAAGCTTTCCGCCAATCTCCCGGGAAATCAGTCATTTCTCGTGTAGCCTTCGGCCTGGCGCGTGTCCGCCAAGTCGCCCTCCACGGAGAGGCGATCGCGGCCGGCGCGGCGGTCCCGCCGCGGGGGTGTGGGGCCGTCGCGATCCGGCTGGTTCGATCGTAAGGTGATCGAGCGGGCACGCGCCGAATGTTTCTCCCCGAACCCGCGTCGGGCCTGTCTCCGATGTCTGATCGGCGACAGACGGCGCCCGGATTCGCTCCGAGCTAGAAGCCGCCCCCGCCGCTTCCACCGCCGCCGCCCCCACCGCCGAAACCGCCGCCGCCGCTTCCGCCTCCGAAGCCACCGCCGAAGCCGCCGCCTCCTCCCGACGACCACTCATCGGGCCAGTTCCCGCCGCCGCGGTGGCCCTGGCCGCCCGCATGTCCTCCGCCGAACATCCCACCCAGGAGGATGCCGAGCAGCGTGCCGTTCATCATGCCGCCCATCCCGAGGCCGCCGGGGTTCGTCTGCCAGTAGGGCTGCCTCTCGCCACCCACCTCGACCTGCCTGACCTCGGGCTGCTGCCCCTCCTGCATCCGGCGTTTGCAGTCCGCACACACCGGGACCTCCCCCGTGGTGCCGCCCGGGCCGCGGATCACGGCACTGTCCACCGCCCGGCCATGCTTGGGATCGAACGTGCAGAGCCCCTCGAGCAGTGGCTCCTGATCAGCGTCTTCGACCGGGCGCCCGTCGAGCCGAGCGTTGACCCGGCGCGCCGCGCGCATCCCCTTCTCCAAGAGCGCGCCCGCAGCGCGGATCTCGTCGGGAGTCCGTGCCTTTTCGACGGCATCCCGCGCCTCGCCGTAGGTCAGCACCGCCTCCTGGTAGTCGGCCTTCGCCGCGGCGGTGCGCTCATTCTCGATGGCCATGGTCGGATCGAGCTCGTTGATCTGAGAGGCGAGCGCATCGACCAGCGGATCGAGCGACTCGCGCTCCAGCTCCTGCTGCTCGGCGACACGGCCCCGCGCCTTCCGGCGGGCACGCATGCTCAGCCCCACCACCGCGAGCCCTCCGATGCCCACGACGGCGAGCACCGGCAGGATGCTGCCCCCGCCGCTCCCGCCATCGGACGAGGTCGACGCGCCGGTCCCCGTCAGGGCGGCTCCCAGGTCGGTGGCCACCAGGGTGGTGCCGCGCACCGGGTCGGCCTTCAGATCGGGGACCCGGCTCTGGAAGATGCGATTGATCTCCGCGTCTGACAGGGGCGAGGCGATCGCCAGGTGCCGCGGAACGGCCGACAGCACCAGCACCGAGTACTCGTCGCCCACCGCGGTGCGAATGCTCCGCGCGTAGGCCTCCGCGTTCGCGTCGGTGCCCGGCTTGCGTGCGAGCACCACGAACTTGGTGGGCGCCCCGTCCTGCCGCAGCCGCGTCGCGGTGTCCTCGAGCTGTCGCTGCTCGCTGCCGGTCAGCTCCGCCGCCTGCTCTGCCGCGACGTCCTGGTTTCGCAGCACGTTCGGGCTGATCACGCCAAGGGCGGACTGGAGGGACACCGCCAGCACGGCGATGGTCAACAGGACGGTGGCACGGCGCAGGTGGCGCAGAGGATTTGGCATGTCCGAACGCTGGCAGCGTGCGCCCCTCGGCGCAAGCCCTCACACGGTAGGTTCTCCACACCGTCGCAACCGGCGCCGGAGGAGGCCCGTGGGAATCTTCGATCACGTCACCTCGGTGTTTCGCGGCAGGGCGCGTGAACACGAGCAGCAGGACATCGGCGAGCTGATGGACGTGTCGCTCGAAAAAAGCGAGGCGTTGATCAAACGGCTCAACATCGCGATGGCCGACGTCACGGCGGGCCGCATGCGCCTGGACATCCAGCTCGACGAGTTGAAGGTCACCACGACCCGGCTCGAAGGGCACGCGCGCGAGGCGCTGACCGCCGGTCGCGAGGACCTGGCCCGGGTGGCCCTCACCCGCAAGTCGGTGCTGGAGCGGCAGGCGACGTCCATCACCGAACAGCGCGACGCGCTTCGCGCCGAGCTCGAGAAGATGGCCCTCACCGACCAGCGCCTGCGTGCCAGGATCGAGGCGTTCCGAACCGAGAAGGCGAGCATCGAAGCGCGCTACACGGCGGCCGAAGCGCAGGCGAAGGTCAGCGAGGCGGTCGCGGGTCTCTCCGAGGACATGGCCGACATGACGGCCGCGGCAGGCAAGGCGCGGGATCGCGTGGAGGCGATGCAGGCACGGGCCGAGGCGCTCGACGAACTGCTCAGGTCGGGGAGCCTCGAGGATCTCTCGGCGGACACCCACGGCCTCGACGCCGAGGTCATGCCCGGCGACGACGGCTCCCGTGTCGACGCCGAGCTGGACCGCCTTCGCATGGAGATCGCCGGTACCGGACAGTCGGCCGCGGGAGGTGGCTCATGATCGTGCGGGTGCTCGGTGTCGGGCAGTTCCGGCTTGCGGACGACGACCTGGAGATCGTCCAATCCGCCGATCGACAGGTCGAACTGGCGATGGACGCGGGCGATGAAGCGGCATTCGGGCGGGCGCTGGCACACCTCACCGCCGAGATCGGCCGTGTCGGCACGCCCGTCGCGATCGACGAGTTCGTGCGGTCCGACGTCGTCGTGCCGGATCCCGACACGACCCTCGCCGAGGCGTCGACCTTCCTGGCCGACGACGGGGTGATCCCCGGGTGAGCGGACTCGGGCTCTCCGTCCTCGACCTGACGCCGGTCCCGGCGGGGGTCGAGGACGCCCGGGCATTGCACAACACCGTCGAACTGGCCCGGACCGTCGAGCGTCTGGGCTACGCCCGCCACTGGGTCGCCGAGCACCACAACTCGCCCACGATGGCCTGCCCGTCACCCGAGGTGATGGTCGCCGCGGTCGCGGCGGCCACCAGTCGCATCCGCGTCGGCGCCGGCGGAGTGATGCTCCCCAACCACAGCCCGCTGCGCGTGGCCGAAGCGTTCCGCGTGCTCGAAGCGCTGCACCCCGGGCGGATCGACCTCGGCATCGGACGCGCGCCGGGTACCGACGGCGTCACCGCGTACGCGCTGCGCCGGGGGACCGACCACGTTCCGTTCGGGCAGCAGTTCGCGGAACTCCTCGCGTTCGCCAACGACGGGTTCCCGGCCGACCATCCATTCTCCCGGGTCCGGGCCGAGCCGGCCGGCGTCCCGCTCCCACCGATCTGGATTCTGGGATCCAGCGAGCACGGGGCCGAGTTCGCCGCCTCGATCGGTGCGGGTTTCGCATTCGCTCGCCACCTCAACCCGCGGGGGGCCGTCGACGTGATGCGTCGCTATCGGGAGGGCTTCACGCCCGGGTTGGTGGATACACCGCGCAGCATCCTGGCCGTGTCGGCGATCTGCGCCGACACACACGAACGCGCGGTGGAGCTGTCGTGGTCGATGGCGCTCGGCGTGATCCGGCTCAGGAGCGGCGCCTCGGCTCCGCTGGAGCCACCCGAGATCGCCGAGGCGCACCCGTACACCGAGGACGAGATCGACCAGGTGCACCGCTACCGCCGGGCACAGGTGCTGGGCGACCCAGGGGAGGTCGCCGAAGAACTCCACGGTCTGGTGACCGAGACGCGGGCCGACGAGCTGATGATCATGACGATGGTCCACGACCACGCCGAACGCGAGCACTCCTACCGGCTCATCGCCGGCGCGTTCGGTCTCGACGGCGACCCCGGCGAGCCGTGACGCCCGGGGCCTGAGACCCGTCGGTCCGGCGGAGGATGCCCGGGTGCCCGAGCCGCGACGCCCCCGGCGGCCGCCCTGGAATCATCGGGTTGATGCGTTGGTTGACCTGTCTGGCCGCGGTGCTCGTCTCCGCTGCCCTGCTCGGATGTAGCGACGAACCATCGGAGCCGGCCTTCGCCCGGGGTCCGTACCTGGTCCGTGTCACCACCGACTCGGCGAAGCTGCGCTGGATCAGCCGGGACTCCGCCACCGAGGTACTGGTGGACGCGAGCCCGGAAGCGGGCGGCTCGCCGGTCTCGGGCGGTGGACGGGGTCTTGACCGGATTGGCGCCGAACACACGCTACGAGTGGAACGCGACGGTGGGCGATGGCGAGGCGACGGGCACGTTCGTGACCGCCCCCGTCCGTCTGGAGGGGACGCTCACATTCGTCGTGTTCGGTGACCACGGCACCGGCGGGCCGGACAGCGCGCCGTCGCGCGAGTGGCGGAAGCCCAGGACCCGCGGATGCTGCTCACCACCGGCGACAACTCGTACCTGGCCGCGACACCCGACCTGCTCGACCCGAACCTGTTCGAGCAGCTGCGCGGGCTGCAGGCGCGCGCACCGAACCTGGGCGTGGTCGGCGACCACGACATCGTGTTCGAACTCGGCCGGCGGGCGCTCGTGGACGCGCTGGAATGGCCAGGCGGCGGTGACCGCTTCGACGTCGACTACGGGCCGGTCCAGTTCATCGGGATCGGCCTGCGGGGGGAGGCCGACGACCGTGCCTTCCTGGCCCGCGCCCTCCGGCGCTCCACGCCGGAGGTGCGGTTCCTGCTGGTGCACCAGCCGCTGAAGGCGGGAAACCCCTTGCTGCCGGTCATCGAGCGCTCCGGCCTCGCGGCGGTGCTCAGCGGGCACCTCCACGCATACGAGCGCCGCTCCGTGGAGGGGGCCCCATCGGTGCCACAGTTCACCGTCGGCACGGGCGGCGCGTCGGCCAGCTCGTTCGCGACCCCCCGCAGCGACGACGCCGCCGTGTATCTGCGCGAGTTCGGTCTGCCGCGCATCGACGTTCGCCGCGGCGGCGTGCGCTACCGCATCCTGGGCACCACGGGAGCGGTGCGCGACGAACTGGTCAGCGGGTCGTTCACCGGAGTAGCCCGCGTCCGGCGTCCGCTCATTCACCATCCGCCGACGCCGCGTCCGCGGGTGCCGGGTCGCCCGGCAGCCGCCGCATCCGCTCGTAGTTGGTGTGCATGAGCGGGCTCGACAGGAGGAAGTCCGCCGTGGCCCGGTTGCAGGCGATCGGGCAGTTGTAGACGACGGCCACCCGAAGCAGCGCCTTCACGTCGACGTCGTGCGGTTGCGCCTCCAGGGGGTCCCAGAAGAACACCACCATGTCCAGCCGACCCTCGGCGATCCCCGCACCGACCTGCTGATCGCCTCCGAGCGGGCCCGACAGGAACAGGTTGACGTCCAGATCGAGCTCCTCGGCGATGAGCCGCCCGGTGGTTCCGGTGCCGTAGAGATCGTGCCCCACCAGCGTCCCCCGGTTGAACCGGGCCCAGTCGAGGATGTCGAGCTTCCGGTTGTCATGCGCGATCAGCACGATGCGTTTACGGTGGTCGGTCACGGCGTCATCTCCGGTGCGAGCGGTTCCCGGATGCACGGTAGCCCCTCCCCGACCCCGCGGGGAAGAGGGGTGTCATGTGGCACGCGCGGGCGGCCACTACGATTCACCCGATGTCGATGGACCTCAGCGACCGCCGCGTCGAATACGCCAATCGTGGTCTGGACCCAGCCGATGTGGATCCCGATCCGCTCGCGCAGTTCGCGGCGTGGTTCGCGGAGGCCGACCAGGCGGGCGTCGCCGAGCCGAACGCGGCCGTGCTCGCCACGGTCGACGAAGCGGGGCGTCCATGGACCCGCCACGTCCTGCTCAAGGCCACCGCCGGCGACGCGTTCGTCTTCTACACGAACCTCGGGAGTGACAAGGCGAGCGACATCGCGGCCAATCCGTTCGTGTCGCTCTGCTTCGCCTGGGCGCCGATCGGACGCCAGGTCATCGTGTCCGGGCCCGCGGCTCCGGTCGACACGGCGACGGCCGACGCCTACTTCGCCAGCCGCCCCAGAGGCAGCCAGCTGGGCGCCTGGGCGTCGCCCCAGAGCCGGGTCATCCCCGACCGCGCGGTTCTGGAACAGGCCTACCGGGATGCCGAGGCCCGCTACCCCGACGTCGTGCCGCGGCCGCCGCAGTGGGGCGGGTACCGCGTGACGCCCGACCACATCGAGTTCTGGCAGGGGCGGCCCAGCCGTCTGCACGATCGCGTCCGTTACCGGCGCGAGGACGGACGCTGGATCGTGGAGCGCCGGGCGCCGTAGCCGGACGGCGTCAGGCCCCGGGCGGGCGGCGGAACACGACGCAGCTGTTGTGACCCCCGAAACCGAACGAGGTGCTCACGGCGACCTCGACATGCACGTGGCGCGGCTCGGTGACGTGATCGAGGGTGTCCCCATCGTCGGGCGTCGTCAGGTTGCGGGTGGCCGGGAGGACGCCGCGCGAGAGGGCCAGGATCGTCCCGACGGCTTCGATGCCACCTGCCGCGCCCAGCGTGTGGCCATGACCCGCCTTGGTTGCCGAGACGGCCGCGTGGCCGACCCCGGCGGCCTGCAACGCTCGCGCCTCGGCGGTGTCCCCGACCGGTGTGGACGTGGCATGCGCGTTGACGTACTCCACCGCGTCCGGGGTCAGGCCCGCGTCCTCGAGCGCCGCAAGCATCGCGCGGGCGGCGCCGGAGCCCGTCGGATCGGGATCGGTGAGATGGCCGGCGTCGCAGCTCGCCCCGTGGCCGCACACCTCGGCGAGCACGCTCGCGCCCCTGGCGAGGGCGTGGTCGAGTGACTCCAGCAGCAGGATCCCCGCTCCCTCGCCGATGACGAACCCGTCGCGGTCGGCGTCGAACGGACGGGAGCGCTCGTCGACCGGACGCGTCGACGGGCTGAGCGCCCCGGCCTTCAGGTAGCCCGCCGCCACGACGGGCGTGATGGGTGCCTCGGCGCCCCCGGCGAGCATGAGCGGGGCACGTCCGTCGCGGATCGCGCGGTAGGCGAAGCCGATGGCATCGGTTCCCGCGGCACATGCCGCCGACGTGACCATGGTCGGGCCGCGGAGTTCCAGCACACGCGTCATCGCGGCGCAGGGCGCGTTCGGCAGTGAGAGCGCGACCGAGAACGGACTGACGCGATCCGCGCCACGTTCCAAAAAGGCGCGATGGGCTTCCATCAGCGTCTCGGTGCCGCCGTGGGCACATCCCAGCGACGCGCCGATCTGCTCGGGCCGCACGTCGGGAGCACCGCCCGACCGCAACGCCTCGGCGCCGGCGAGCGCGGCGAACCGGCCAACACGGTCCATGCGGCGGCTCTCCCTCGCCCCGAAGTGCTCCTTCGCGGCATCGTCCGGATCCCGGGCCGGGAAGGCGGCGATCGTACCGACGCCCTCGACGTCGATCTCGCGGGCACCGCTCGCCGTCGAGACGAGACCGGCCCAGAACGACTCGACGTCGGCACCGAGGGCACACGTGACCCCCAGACCGGTGACGACAACACGCTGCACGGCGTGATCCTGCCACACGGACCCCGGGTGGGCCGCCTGGGCAGCCGTATGCCCGGCGCGATTACACTCGGACGCGTGAACCCTCCGGATCGCCCGTTCGCCGCCGACCGAGTGCTCGGCTGGATGGCCCGGCACGGCGACCGCCTCCAGGCCCTGCTCGCCGAGCAGGAGGCGCTCGGCAATCCCGTTCGCCGTTCGGCGGACGACGGTGCCCTGCGCGCGCACCTGCAGTTCCTGGCCGAAGCCCTGCACGCGACGGCAGACCCCCGTCTGGAGTCGCGCCTGGCGATGTATCGGGACGAGCTCCAGGGGTGGTTCGACGCACAACAGGGCGAGCTCGACGCGCACCTCGACCGGGCCGAAGGCGCCATGGCGCTCCAGGAGCATCTCCAGTTCGGCACGCGCCCGGGGCATGATCCGTCACTCGACGCGTCCCTGGAGCGCCGCCACCGGATCCTGGCCTGGGTACGGCTGGCGATCATCGGGCTCGAATCGGCGCTCGGTCCCGAGTTCGACGGACTCGCGGACGACGTCCTGGCGTGGATGGGCGATCGGCAGCGTGACCTGAGCCAGCACGTGCTGACGCTGCTGGCGCACGTGAAGACCGCCTATGAACAACGGTCGCCCGGCGAGCCCATGACCGCGGAGACGACCGACGAGATCGGTCAGACCGCCGCGGTCCGCGGGACGGTCCGCCATCTGGTGACCGCACTCCAGGAGGCCGTCACCATCGGATGATGCCGGGGCGGAGGACCGCCCCGGCAACAGCCGGCACTACCCCTTGCGCTCCTGCACCAGCTTGGTGAGGGCGGGCACCACGTTGTTGAGGTCACCGACGATCGCAACGTCGGCGAAGGTCATGATCGGGGCGTTGGCGTCCTTGTTGATCGCCACGATGACCTGTGAGCTCTGCATGCCCACCTTGTGCTGGATCGCGCCCGACACACCCGCGCCGATGTACAGCTTCGGTGCGACGGTCTTGCCGGTCTGGCCGATCTGCGTGGGGTAGGGGTACCAGCCCGAGTCCACCACGGCGCGCGTCGAGGCGACGGCACCGCCGAGCGCGGAGGCGAGCGCTTCGAGCTGGCCGAAGCCCTCGGGTGCCCCGAGACCGCGGCCGCCGCACACCAGGATGTCCGCTTCCTCGATCGACGGACCGCTGGACTCCTCGGTCGTCTGCAGGGTGATCTGCGCCTTCGAGCTGAAGTCCTGAAGCTGCGGAGACACGTTCTCGACGGCTCCCGCGGCCGGTGACTCGGTCGGTTCGAACGAACCGGGCCGGATGAGCCCGAGACGCGGGGTCGAGGTCCAGGCCACATCGACCAGAATGGTGTCGCCGAGCGCCGACCGCTTGCCGATCAGCTCGCCGCCGTCCATCACGAGGTCACCGAGACCCCAGTTCAGGCCGGCGTCCAGGCGCGCCGACAGGCCGCCGGCGATGTCGGCCGCCAGGACCGAACCCTGGAACAGGACGTTGTCGAACCCGTGCTGGCCGACGAGGGCGGCGATGACGTCCACGCGGGGCTGCGGGAGCGGCTTCTCGACCGAGGCGTCGTCGACCACGAAGACCTTCGCCGCACCGTACTTCGCGGCCTGCTCGGCGAGACCGGCGACACCGGAGCCGATCAGCAGCGCGGAGGTGTCCGAGTCGAGCGAGGCCGCCTTGGACAGCACCCCGAGCGATCCCTTCTGAATGGCATCGCCACGATGCTCGAGGAAAACCAGGGTGCTCATACGAACTTCCTTTCGACCAGGAACGCCATGAGTTGTTCGGCGGAGCTGCCACCCTCGTCTTCGAGGACCAGCGTGTCGCCGCGGGAGGGCGGCGGCGACAGATCGAGCACCTTCGTGCGCGAGCCGGACTCGCCGGCGTCCGACGCATCGACGCCGAGATCGGCCAGGCTGTTGACGTCCTGAGGCTTCTTCTTGGCGCTCATGATGCCCTTGAGCGACGGGTAGCGCGGCTCGTTGAGGGCGTCGGAGACGGCGAGCACCGCGGGCAACGGCGAGGTGATCGTGTCGTAGCCGAACTCGGTCTGGCGCTTGGCGGTGATCGATCCACCGGCCACCTCGAGCTCGGACACCTGTGAGACCACCGGCAGCTGCAGCCGTTCGGCGATCGCCGACCAGAGCACCGCACCATCCGAATCCTCGGCCGCCTGCCCGAAGAGCACCAGGTCGGCCTCCTCGCGCTTGATCGCCGCGGCCAGGACCTTGCTGGTCGCGACCAGGTCGGATCCGGCCGCGGCCTCGTCCGAGATGAGCACGGCGCGATCGGCGCCCATCGCCAGCGCCTTCCGCACCGACTCGAGGGCCTTGTCCTGCCCCATCGAGATCAGCACGACCTCGCCGCCACCATCGGCGTCCTTGAGGCGGAGCGCCTCTTCCACCGCATTGAGGTCGTAGGCGTTGATGGCGCGTTCCCCGGATCGATCCAGGCGCTTCGTCGCCGGATCAATCCGGCGGCCCGAGCCAGCCTCCGGAACCTCTTTCACACAGACCGCGATCTTCATTCGATCTCCCAGCAACTCGCCGGTCTCCGGATGCCATGGCGGCACACGACTGTTCGCCGCCGGACACCCCTAACCGCGCCCCCACGGATTCCGTCCGAAAGCGCATCAAGTCATCCTAACCAGAGAGGCATGGCGAGGGGGAGTGGGGAGCGGGGACGCTCGACCCGAACGCGAACCGGGAGCGGCGGGAGCCCGGCGCGCGTCGGCACCCGCCCCGACGCGGTACACTCGCCCGGCGGTCAACGACAGGGGAGCGCCGCAGGGCGCTGAGAGTGCGGATCACCGCAGACCCTCGAACCTGATCCGGTTCGTACCGGTGGAGGAAGTCGAGAACTCAGTGACAGGCCGGTCGAGTGGAGACGTCGACGGTTGGTCCTCCCCTCCAATACTGGAGGGACGAATGGTGAAGTACAGGCGATGGTGCGGCGTCGCGCTCGCCGTGGTCGCGGCGATCGGGGTCGCCGGGTGCGGGGGCGGAGACTCGGCCCGCACCGATGGCGACACGACGACCGTCACCGTGATGACCCACGACTCGTGGAGCGCTCCGGATGCGCTCATCGCGGGGTTCGAAGCGTCGACGGGCTACAAACTGCGGTTCCAGTCGAGTGGGGACGCCGGCGAGGTCACCAACAAGGTCGTCCTGACCAAGGACGCGCCCGTGGCGGACGTCGTCTACGGAATCGACAACACCTTCGCGACGCGTGCGGTGGATGCCGGCGTGCTGAGCGCCTACGTCCCGGGGGACCTTCCGGCGAGCGCCGCCGGGTTCGCGCTCGAGGGCGATGGCGCCGACAGGCTGACGCCCATCGACTATGGCGACGTCTGCGTGAACATCGACGACGCCTGGTTCGCCGACCACGGCATCGCCCCGCCGCGGAGTCTCGACGACCTGACCAAACCCGCGTACCGAGGGCTGTTCGTCACTCCGGGGGCGCCCACCTCGTCGCCCGGGATGGCGTTCCTCGTGGCGACGGTCGGCGCCTTCGGCGAAAGCGGCTGGCAGGACTACTGGCGCGCGCTGATGCGCAACGGAACCAAGATCACCAGCGGGTGGTCCGACGCCTACGGCGTCGACTTCACCGCCGGTGAGGGCAACGGCACGCGGCCGATCGTTCTCTCGTACGCGTCCTCGCCGCCGTTCACGATCCCGAAGGGCGGATCCCGCCCGACGACCTCGGCGCTGCTGAACACGTGCTTCCGCCAGGTCGAGTACGCCGGCGTGCTCGAAGGCAGCGACAACGTCGCCGGTGCCCACGCGTTCATCGACTTCCTGGTGAGTCGCGAATTTCAGGCGTCGCTTCCCGAGAACATGTACGTGTTCCCGGTCGATGACGCGGTCGCGTTGCCGCGCCTCTGGGAACGCTTCGCGAAGGTCGCGCCGTCGCCGATCACCGTGGCGCCCTCAACCATCGCCGCACGACGAGACGAGTGGCTGAAGGCGTGGGCGGACATCACGTCAGGGTGAGCTCCTCACGCTCGATCCCTCCGGCCGGCGCCGCCCCTCGGCGCCGGCCGGAGTCCGCGGCCGCCATCGCGATCGGTGCCATGGCGCTCGTGCCGCTGCTGTTCCTGGCGGTGTTCTTCGTCTGGCCGGTCCTGACCATGATCGGTCGCGGGCTGATCGTGGACGGCGCCCTCGACCTCTCCGGGTTCGGCGAGGTCTTCGCCAGCGCCCGCATCCGGCGGGTCATCTGGCTGACCGTCGCCCAGGCCGTGGTCGCCACCGGAGTGTCGACCGCCCTGGGGCTGCCGCTCGCGTTCGTCGCGTACCGGCTGCGCTTCCCGGGGCGCGCCGTCCTGCGGGCGCTGGCGGTGATGCCGTTCGTGATGCCGACGGTCGTCGTCGGAATCGCCTTCCGGACCCTGCTCGCCCCCGGCGGCGCGCTGGGCGGCCTCGGACTCGACGGGACCTGGACCGCGATCATCGCCGCACTCGTCTTCTTCAATATCTCGGTCGTGGTGCGCACCGTCGGCGTCGCCTGGGAGGGACTCGACCCGCGGGCCGGCGAGGTCGCGGCGTCGCTCGGGGCGTCGCCCTGGCAGGTGCTTCGCACCGTGACGCTTCCGGCGCTCGCCCCGGCCATCGTCTCTGCCGCCTCGGTGGTGTTCCTGTTCTGCGCCACGGCGTTCGGCGTCGTGCTCACGATGGGGGGCCTCCGCTACGGCACCATCGAAACCGAGATCTACCTGCAGACGGTGCAGTTCCTGGATCTGCGCGCGGCTGCGGTGCTCTCGATCCTCCAGATGGTCGTGGTCGTCTCGATGCTGTGGGTGGTGTCGCGCACCCGCGGTCAGGACACCGGCCAGCGGCGCGGCCATCGATCCGGAGCCGCCGCGAGGCCGGGCGCGGGCCACGCGGCCGCGCTCGTGGTGACCGCGGCGGTGGTGGCGTTTATCTGCGCGCCGATCCTCTCCCTGGTGACGCGGTCACTCCGCAACCAGGGCGGGTGGACGCTCGAGCACTACCGCAACCTGTCGGGCTCCGGCGAGCACAACGCCCTCCTGGTCACCGTCTGGGAGGCGGCCGCCAACTCGCTGCGCATCGCGTTGGTCGCGACGATCCTGGCGACCGCCCTTGGCCTGCTGGTGGCAATCACCGTCGGCAGGCCCGACCGGACCGCGCGTGCCCGGCGACTGCGATCCGCCTTCGACGCGGCGTTCATGCTCCCCTTGGGGGTGTCGGCGGTGACCGTCGGCTTCGGATTCCTCATCACGCTCAACCGGCCGCCGCTCGATCTGCGCACGTCCCCCTGGCTGGTCCCGATCGCGCAGGCCACCGTCGCCCTGCCCCTGGTGGTGCGGACGCTCGTGCCCGTGCTCCGGTCGATCGACGATCGGTTGCGCCAGTCGGCCGCGGTGCTCGGGGCGGGCCGGGCCCGGACTTTCCTCACCGTCGACGTGCCGGTGTTGTGGCGGCCGCTGCTGGCGGCGGCGGGCTTCGCGATGGCCGTGTCGCTCGGCGAGTTCGGCGCCACGAGCTTCCTCGCGCGCGACGACAATCCGACCCTGCCGGTCGTCATCTACCGGCTCATCGGCCGTCCGGGAACCGAGAACGCCGGGATGGCGATGGCGGGTGGTGTGGTCCTCGCGACCATGACGGTCGTCCTGATGGGGCTCGTGGAACGGCTCCGGGTCCGGGGGGTGGGAGGCTTCTGATGCGCGGACTGGAGGTTCGAGACCTGCAGGTGCGCTTCGGGTCGACGGCGGCGGTCGAGCACGTCGACCTGCGCGTCCCCGAACACGTCGTCACCGTGATCCTCGGACCCTCCGGGTGCGGGAAGTCCACGCTCCTGCGCGCCATCGCCGGGCTCGAACCCATCGCCGGCGGGTCGGTTCGCTTCGACGACGTCGACCAGTCGGGGACGCCCGTCCATCGACGCGGATTCGGGCTGATGTTCCAGGACGCCCAGCTGTTCGAGCACATGGACGTCGCCGAGAACGTCGCGTACGGCCTGCGCAGGCACGGCTGGCCCGCCGATCGTCGGACTCCGCGCGTGGCCGAACTGCTGGAGCTGGTCGGGCTCGCCGGCTTCGGTCCGCGGCGGCCCGGGACGCTCTCGGGCGGTGAGCGTCAGCGCGTGGCGCTCGCCCGCGCCCTCGCGCCCGAGCCGCGCCTGCTCCTGCTGGACGAGCCGCTTTCGGCCCTCGATCTCGCCCTCCGGGTGCGCCTGGCGGGTGAGCTGCGCGAGATCCTGACGGCCACCGGAACCACGACCGTCTTCGTGACGCACGACCACGAGGAGGCCTTCACCGTCGCCGACCATGTCGCCGTGATGCGCGGCGGCGCCATCGTGCAACACGGAACCCCCCGCGAGGTCTGGGCGGCGCCCCGGGACGTCGACACGGCCAGGTTCCTGGGGTACGCCTCGGTCCTGGGCGGGACGACGGCCCGGGTCCTCACGGATGCATTTCCGGCACTCGGCCGGAGCGACGCGGTCGCGTTGCGGCGAGACAGCCTGCGCGCCGACGGCGGGCCGCTCGGCGCCACCGTCGCGAGGGTGGCGCCCGGGCTCGCCGAGCAGCGACTGGCAGTGACCCTCTCGGATGGGGCCGAGGTTCCGGCGGTGGCGCCGAACACCCCGCCACTCGACGTGGGCGATGCGGTGGGACTCTCCCTCGTGCCCGGCACGGCGGCCCTGATCGGGGGAGCATCGGCGTAGGGGTGTCGGCTCGGGCATGGTGTCCGGCGGCCGGTGTGGTTGAATCGGCGGATGGGCAAACGCACCACCAGCGGCCAGCTCCGGATCAAGAAGTCGATCTACGAGCCCGAACTCGAGCGGCTCCAGGCGAGGTTCGTGGAACTCCAGGCGTGGGTGCAGGCCACCGGCGCGCGTGTGGTGGTGCTGTTCGAGGGACGCGACGCGGCAGGCAAGGGATCCGCCATCAAGCGCATCATCCAGTACGCCAATCCGCGGTACGTCCGCATCGCCGCGCTTCCCGCGCCGAGCGACCGCGAGAAGACCCAGTGGTACTTCCAGCGCTACGTCGAGAAGCTGCCCTCAGCGGGCGAGATCGTCCTGTTCGACCGGTCCTGGTACAACCGGGCCGGCGTCGAGCGCGTCATGGGCTTCTGCACCGAGGAGCAGTACCGGCTGTTCCTGCGCCAGGCGCCGATCTTCGAACAGATGCTCATCGAGGACGGCATCATCCTGCGCAAGTACTGGTTCTCGGTGTCCGACGTCGAGCAGGAGGCGCGGTTCCGCTCCCGTGCGGGCGACCCGCTGCGCCGCTGGAAACTCTCGCCGATGGACGTCCAGTCCATCACGAAGTGGGAGGACTACACGCGCGCGAAGGACACGATGATGCAGCTCACCGACGTGCCCATCTCGCCCTGGTACACCGTGGAATCCGAGGACAAGCGCGCCTCCCGGCTGAACGTCCTGAACCACCTCATCACGTCGATCCCGCACGAACATCTCGATCCGCCGCAGGTGGAGGTGCCCGAACGGCCCGCCGCCGAGTCCATCGACCGCATCCCGCGCGAGTCGCAGCAGTACGTCCCGGACTACGCCGGGCAGCTCATGGCCGAGGACGCGGCCAAATCCGGCAAGGGCTGACCGCGCTCGCGGTCTCGACGCCGGGCGCTACGCGACCGGGAACAGTGCCGCATCCGGAAGGACGACGTTCGTGGCGCCGCCCTGGACGGGCGCCGTGGCCGCCAGCCCCCGCACCCCGCCGAGCGGCGTGTCGGCCAGGTACTCCCAGTGCTCGCCGCGGAAGCGCACCTCGACGATTCGGCATCGCAGGGAGTTCTCGGCCGGGACCTCGCTGAGCCGGACGCGTTCCGGGCGAATGGCCAGGGTCCGCGGACCGGCGGCGTCGCCCAGGGCCGCACACGCGAACACCCCGGCGGGGGTCGTCAGGCGCCCGCGGGCAGCGGTGCCGCTGAGAAAGGTCGACACTCCGAGGAACTCGGCCACCTCGCGCCGCCCCGGGCGGGCGAAGACCTCGCTCGGCGCGTCCTCGGCGGCCATGCGTCCGTCGAGCATCACGGCCGTGCGGTCGCCCAGCGCGAGCGCCTCGGTGCGGTCGTGGGTCACCATGATCGCGGTGACGCCGGTCTCGTCGACGAGTGACCGGATCAGGTCCTGCATCCGGGACCTGACGTGCGGGTCCAGGCTGGCGAGCGGTTCGTCGAGCAGCAGGACGTCGGGGGAATGGGCCAGGGCTCGTACGAGGGCGACGCGCTGCTGCTGTCCGCCGGACAGCGTGTCCGGGCGACGGTCGGCGGTGCCATCCAGTCCGACGCGGCCAAGCCAGCGCTCCACCTCGGCGCGCCTGCCCCGCCGCGACACACCACGGGCGGCGAGGCCGAATCCGACGTTCTCACCGACGCTCAGATGGGGGAACAGGAAGGGTGACTGAAGCACCATTCCCACACCACGCTCGGCGGCGGGCACGTCGTCCATCGCGCGTCCGTCGAAGTGCAGGGCCCCTGCGTCGGCGGGTCGCGTGCCGGCGATGACGGCGAGCATGGTCGACTTTCCGCAGCCAGAAGGTCCGAGGATGGTCGTGATCGTTCCCGCCGCCACCCGCAGCGACACACGATCGAGCGACGCCGGGCCGCCCGGGTCGTAACGGTGGGTGACGTCGGCCAGGTCGATCGTCACGCTCACCGGCGCGCTCCGATCGCGAGCGGACGTTCCAGGTGCCGGGCCACCGCGAGCACGACCAGCGCGGGTGGCAGTGCGGTGACGATCGCGAGCGCGGCGGTCGCGGTCGGGTTCCCCCCGCTCGCCGACGCGATCAACAACACCGGGGGTGTGATCGTCCGGCCTCCCCCGGGGAGCAGGGTCAGCAGATACTGGCCCCAGGAGACCACGAAGGCGAACGCCGCGCTGACGATCAGCCCCGGCGCGGCGAGCGGCAGGAAGACCGTGAGCAGCACGCGGCGTCCGCTCGCTCCCAGGATCACCGCCTGCTGTTCGAACGTGGTGTCGTACCGGGTCAGGAACCCGGCGAGGATGAGCATCGCGTAGGGAATGGTGACCGCCAGGTGCGCCAGCATCACCGGGACGGGGCCGTCGACGAACCCCGCCCGCTGTGTCGCCACGCTGAGACCCATCGCCAGGGCGATCGGCGGGACGACGGTCGGGACAAGCACCAGGAACACGACGGGGGTCGGTGCCCGCACCCCGCCGAGCGCGAAGGCGCGCGCCCCCGGGATGACGAGCAGCATGGTGACCACGGTCGTGACCAGGCCGACCACGAGCCCCTGGGTCATGGCCTCCACCGTGCGCGTCTCGGTGAAGACCCGCCGCACCTGTTCGCCGCTGAGGGTGCGGGGAACGAGGTCGGGAAAGAACCACCGCACCGCGATCGCCTGCACACCGAGCACCAGCAGCGGGAGCGCGGTGAGCCCGAGCAACACCAGCCACCCGGCCCAGCCGGATGCTCGCCGCCCGATCATCGCCACCGCCGCACGACGAGCCCCGCCGCCAGGAGCACCCCGAGGACCATCGCCGACGTCACCACGCCCACGGCCATGGCCGCGGGACGCGTCAGCACGTCGGGCGACCGAAACAACTCGAGGGTCAGCACCGACAACATTCTGGGATCGGAGACACCCAGCAGGGCGGGAGCCTCGTACGCGCCGACCACGAACGCGTAGACGAGCATCGATGCGGCCGCCATCGGGCGAAGGACCACGGGCAGCACCAGCAGCCGGACCCGCCGCCATCCCGTCGCGCCCAGGGTGTCGGCCAGCATGCCGAGCTGCGGCGGCTGGATCCTGAGGGCCGCCCACCCCACGAGCATCAGGAACGGGGCCTCTTTGCCGGCGTAGTGCAGCATCACACCGATCCCGAACCGGTCCTCGACGACGACCGGTACGTCGGCCGGGACGTCGACGATCCCCAGGGTGTGGCCGAGGCGGGCGAGGATGCCGCTCTGGCCGAGCACCAGCAGCAACGCCACCGCCCACACCACGTGGGGAAGCGCGAGATTGACGTGGAAGAGGCGCGCCCCCGCACGTCGGCCGCGCGGGCCGCGGGTGTCGATCCACGCAAGCATCGCCGCCGCGACCATCAGCGCGAGCAGCGTGCTCGCGGCGCTGACCCAGAGCGTGAACGCCGCGGAGGACCACAGCTCAGCGCCGATCGGATCGTCCGGCGCGAGTCGGGCGTAGGCGTCGAAGCCGGACGGGGTGTCGTCGCTGAGCGGGAACGCCCCGAGGCTCTGCGCGACGGTGTAGCCCATCCCGATCAGGGAGAGCGCTCCGAGCACCGCCGCCACGGGGACGAGCGAGAGCGGCCCCCGCAGCGGCAGCACGCTCAGCGTGCGCCCAGAACGCGTTCGCGCCATAGCTGCTCCACGGCGTCCTGATACTCCGGAGCGGTGTCGGGTGCCCGTGAGCGCTGCAGATCCAGGATGGGGGTCGCACCGTCGCCGCGGGCGGCGGCCGCCTCGGCGAGCACACGCCGCCGGGCGCCGGGGGTGACCCGCGTCGGATCGATGGCGATGCCCAGCCCGAACCCGCTCTCGGGCAGCGAATGCCTCGCCTGGAACTCGGGCTCCAGCAGCAGGTTGGCGAGCACGAGCGCCGCCGCGGGGTTCGGCGCGTTGCGCGGGATCGCCACGTAGTTGTGGTCACCGATCATGTTGTGGTCGAACACGAACGCCCGCGACCCCCGCGGAATCGTGCCGGCCTCGACCAGCGTCTCCGGACCGGACGTGGCCTGACTGAGCGTGAAGTCCACCTCGTTGTTGGCGAACAGCTTGTGCAGCGCGTTCTCGTCGCGAGGGTAGGTCCGCCCCTCGCGCCACAGGCATGGCGCCAGGTCGGTCAGGTACCGCTCGAGCCGGGGCGCGAACCGGGCGAACCGCGCCGGATCGTAGGTGCCCCATTGCCGGGCGCCACCGCTCAATTCGTAGAGGGCGCCCTTGACGAATCGGGTGCCGGTGAACCCGCCGGGGCCGGGTTGGATGTAGGTGGCGCGTCCCGGATGGGCGCACGCCCAGCGCGCGAACTCGGCGTAACTGCGGGGGAGGTCCGCCGTCGGCACCCGGTCGGGATGGGTGATGAGCTGGAGCTGCGCCGAGGACCAGGGACTCTCCATGCCTCCGACGGGGACGCCGAAGTCGCGGCTGATCGCGGGATCGCCCCAGTCCACCAGCCTCGCGTTGGGAAGCGCCCGCGCCCACCCGGTTCTGAGCATCCGCGCGTCGCGGAGTGTCGCGAAGTTCTCGCCGTTGATCCAGATGAGGTCGACGACGCCGGGGTCGGTTCCGGCCTGCTTCTCGCTCAGCACGCGGTTGACGGCGTCGACCGTGTCGGCCACCGGAACCCGGTTCAGCACGATCCCGTAGCGGGTGCGGAGCGCTTCGCCGTAGGTGGTGTCGATGAAGGCGTTGATCGCGTCGGACCCACCCCACACGTACCAGTTCACCGTGGTTCCCCGGGCCACGGCCTCGACGCTCGCCCAGTCGCGGACGTCCACGGCCGCACCACCGGCGCCGCGGTCGCCGCCACCGCATCCCGCGATCGCCAGCACCGACGCCACGATCAGGATGAGCGCCCATCGGAGGGATCGGATCATGGGCGCCTCCCCGCGGGTCCGCGGAATCGACTGGCCAGGTATCCCCGCGTCTCGCCGGCGAGGTCGCCCAGCGTCCTGCGCGCGAACTCGTCGGCCACCCGTCCGATCACGCCGGCGAACGTCGGATAGGCGTAGACCTGACGGGACAGTCGCAGCAGCGAGGTGCGCCGGTTCATGGCGAGGGTGATGAGCGCGATGAGCTCCGATGCGGCGGGGCCGACGACGGTCGCGCCCACGATCCGGCCGGTCAGCCGCACCGCGGTGATCTCGACGAACCCCTCGGCGAGGCCGTCGGTGCGACCCCGGTCGGTCCCGGAAAGGGGGACGGAGATCGTGACGAGGGCATCGGGCCGGTACCGCTCACCGGCGTCGTCGCCTGCGAGGCCCACCCAGGCCACCTCGGGATCCGTGAACACCGCATGAGGGATCAGCGGCGGCGCCCCCAGCGGCGGGAGCCACGGCAACGCGATGCGCTGCACGATCCGTCGGCCCAGCGCGTTGGCCGCGTGGGTCTCCCGGGATCCCGGGGTCACGTCGCCCACCGCCCACACGCCGCGGACGTTCGTGCGGCCCCAGCGGTCCACGGGGATCCCGTCCGGCGTCGTCACCACCCCGGCATCCTCGAGGCCGAGCCAGTCGGTGTTCGGCGTCCGCCCCACAGCGACGAGGACCGCGTCCACATCGTCGACGACCCGTCCCGCATCGCCGTCGTCGAGGGCGAGGGACCGGGCATCGGCGTCGTACCCGGTCACGCGGCATCCGAGGTGGGTCGTGACACCGCGACGCTCCAGCGCCCGCGCGAGGGCTTCCGAGGCCGCTGCCGGTGCGGGTGGCAGGACGCGGGGCGCCACGTCGACGATGGTGACGCGACCACCCATGCGCGAGAAGGCGTCCGCCATCTCGAGTCCGATCGCCCCCGCACCGAGGATCGCCAGGTGGCCGGGCGCGTGTTCCAATTCGAACAGCGAGGCGTTGGTCAGGGTGCGTTCCGGGGGGAGACCGGGAATCTCGACCTCCCGCGCGCGCGAACCCGTGGCGACGATGACGTGCCGGGCGCCGAGCACGGTGTCTCCCACCCGTACCCGGCGAGCGGCGTCCAGCACCGCCCGGCCCTCGATGAGGGTGATGAGGGGGGTGTGGGCGAGCTCGGCGAGTTCCTCTTCCCGGATGAGGTCTCGCGTCGCACGCACCTTCCGCAGGTGGTCGTCGGGGTTGCCGCCGTGGCGTGAGAGGTGCAGGAGCCGCTTGCTCGGGATGCAGCCCGTGTTGGTGCACTCACCGCCGACCCGATCCCCCTCGACCAGCGCGATGCGCCGACCGAATCCGGCGAGGCCGATCGCGACCGTGAGCCCGCCGGAACCCGCGCCGATGACCACGGCGTCGAACCCGCGCTCAGACATCGCTCGCCCCCGCGTCCTCGCGGCGTCTGATGAGGCGGACGAGCACCAGGCTGACGGCCAGGGTCCCGATCGACGCCGCCAGCACGCGGAGATCGAGCTGCGGCACACCACCGTCGAACCGTTCGATCGAGGCGCCGAAGAGCACGAACGCGAGGGTGCCGGGGAGGCTGCCCAGGGCGGTCCCCGACAGGAACGCCACGGGCCGGGTCCGCGTGAAGCCGGCAAGGTAACTCACCGGGTCGTACGGGAGCAGTAACAGGCGGAGCGTCAGCACCGTTTCAAAGGTCCGGGCACGCATTCGTTCGACGTAGCGCCCGATGCGCGTGTCGGACGACGTCCTGACGTCCCCGCCGAACCAGCGGCCCACCCCGTACGCCACCATGGCCGAGCCGTTGGCGGCGACGATCACGATGACCACACCCCAGACCGGTCCGAACAGGAACCCGCCGGCCACCGTCAGCGCGGCGGCCGAGAACAGCAGCAGCGGGCGCACCAGGTAGACCGCGACGTACGCAAGCGGTCCCCATGCGCTGCCCGACAGCGCATCGGTGATCCGGGAGACCGATTCAGTCGGGCCGATCCCGGACCGCCAGGCCCAGGTCTGGTACCCGACGATGACCACCAGCCACAGGCCGGCGACGGCCACGCGATGGCGGTGGCGTTCGAGCGCGGCGATCACAGGGCACGCACCGCCCAGGCGAGGCGCTGCAGGATCGTGACGGCGACGGCGACGGCCATCACCCAGCACAGGACGGGCGTCCAGGTCGGGAGCAGCAGCATGGCGGTGAAGAACACGACCGTCTCCGCGCCTTCGACGAGGCCGCCCGGGAGCTCGATCGACGTCAGCCGGTCGTCGGCCACCGCACGCCTCCGCTCCGCGATGGCCGAGAGATACGACCACGAGATCGTGTTGACGTAGAAGCTCGCGAGCAGCACGCACACGGCGACCCAGGCGGCGCGGCTGTCGTGATGCACGGCCAGGCCGACGGGAACGGCCGCGTAGACGACGAAGTCGGCGAGCAGGTCGACGTATCCGCCGAGGACCGACTGGCGGCCCTGCTGGCGGGCGAGCGTGCCGTCGAGTCCGTCGATCAGGCGGTTCAGCAGCCACAGTCCGACGGCCAGGAACGAGTGGCCCGTCGCGGCGGCGAGCGCGGCCCCCAGACCGGGCACCAGCCCCGCCATTGTGAGTCCCAGCGGGTGGACACGCCTCGGCGTGCGGCGGGCGATCGGCGTGAGGATCGCCTCCTTCGGGCGGCGCAGGATTGCGTCGGTCACGCGTGCCTCTCCGCGGCCCGCGCGCCGGCGCCCGCCATCTCCGTCGTGAGGCGTCCCATCAGATGGCAACGCCGGTTTCGGCAAGGGTGGCACTGATCCGGGTGAGGGTTCCGCTCGCGAGCAGCACTCCGAACACGACCAGGACCGCGCCCGCGACGCGGCTCACGGCTCCCCAGTGCCGCCGGATCCGCCGGGTCAGGCCGACGGCCCTCGTGAACACCAGCCCGAACAGCAGGAAGGGCACACCGAGGCCCGCCGAGAACACCCCGAGCAGCAGCGCGCCCTGTCCCGGGCTTCCGGTGCCGGCCGAGAGGGTCAGGATCGCGGCCAGCGTCGGTCCGACGCAGGGGGTCCATCCGATGGCGAATGCCATGCCCGCGAGCAGCGGCGTCGCTGCACCGAACCGCCGCCGGACGTGGATGCGGCGGTCCCGGTAGACCGCCATCGGCAGGCGCACGCCGGCGAACACGAGACCCGCGAGGACCAGGAACCCCCCGGCGCCGATCTCGAGCAGCCGCCGGTTCTGGAGCAGCACGTCGCCGAACAGTGCCGAACCGGCCCCGAGCGACACGAACATCGCGCCGAATCCCAGGATGAACACGAGGGTGGTGCTCACCACCCGCGTGGTTCGCGTGCCCAGCTCGTCCAGGGTCAACCCGCAGACGAACGAGAGGTACCCCGGGACCAGCGGGAAGACGCAGGGGGACAGGAAGGTGACGAATCCGGCCGCGAACGCGGCGAGGACCGCGGTCGGGCCGAACTCGATCACGAGCCGGTGAGCTGGTTGACCGCGTCATTCAGGGTGGCCTCGTCGGTCGCACCCACGATCCGGCCGACCTCGCGGTGGCGCGCGTCGAGGAAGATCGTGGTCGGGGTGCCCTGCAACCCGAGCCCGAAGGAACGGTCGCCGGACCGGTCCTCGATGCTGGGGAAGGTCCATCCGTAGCGATCGACGAACCCGCGGGCCCCACCGGACGAGTCGCGGTAGTTGAGGCCCACGAAGTGCACGTCCGAGCGCCGGGACGCGATCGTCGCGACATCCGGTGCCTCCTCGTTGCAGCCGGGGCACCACGACGCCCAGATCAGCAGCACCACCGGCTTTCCGGTGAACGAGGCCAGCCGCACCGAGCCGCCGGTGACCGGATCGGTCCCCGAGAGCTGGACCGGATCGCCGGTTCCCTGCGGCGCTCGCGGCGCGGCGGCCGCACGCCGGGCGGTACCGGCGGCGGGTGGGTTCGCCGAGGTGTCGGTGCTCGCGACCGTCGACTCGGGCGAGGCCAGTCGGACCTCTGCCCGATCCGTGTTGCGCGCGGCGAACACCCCCGCGACGACAACGCCCACGAGCGCCACGACGCCGAGGGCAACCAGCGCCGGCCCGCGCCGGTTCGGTGAAGTGTTCGGTTCCTGGCTCATGGTCGCTCCGAGGTGGGTTCGGGTCGGGTCGAGGTGGCGGGGCCCGCTCGGGCGGCACGCCGGGTGTTGGAGCTACCCGTGCCCGGCCCATTCGGATTCAGGCTCCCGGGCTGAATCCGAATGGGTCATGCTGCGGGTAGAGCTGATGTGACCAGGCCACGACCACATCTCCGCGCGGTCTCCGGGGCGGACGATCCGGACCCGCCGGTCAGCGACGCCGATCTGCTGCGCTCGATCGCGCTGGGTGGCGAGATGGGCCTGCGGGAACTCTGGGACCGCTACGGCAGGGCGGTGCTCGGCGTGTGCCGGGCCGAGTTGCGCGATCCCACCGCGGCGGAAGATGCGACCCAGGAGGCGTTCACCCGCATCTGGCGAAGCGCGGGGTCGTTCGATCCGGCCCGAGGCGCCGCGTCGTCCTGGATCCTGACCGTCGCCCGCAACGCCGCGCGCAACGTCGCACGATCACGGAAGCCAACCGAACCGCTCGGTGAGCATCACGCGGTCGGGGACGAACACGAGTCGCGCGTCGCGGACCGGTTCTGGGTGGAGGGTGCGCTCGCACAGCTCTCTCCGGTCGAGGCGCGCTATGTGCGGATGTCGTTCTTCGACGGCCTCACGCACAGCCAGATCGCGGCATCGACCGGGACGCCCATCGGAACCGTCAAGACGCGGATTCGCCGCGCGCTCGGCCGCCTGGCGGACCTGGAGGAGCGGCGGTGATGACACACGACGAGATGTACGAACGGCTCCCGGCGCTGCTCGGCCCGCACACGCCCGACGCTGACGAGCTGGAGGTGCGCTCGCACGTCGAGACGTGCGAGCGGTGCCGTCGCCGGCTCGCGTCGCTGGAACGTGTCGTGGGAATGCTTGCCGACGCCCGGGATGACGAGCCGCTCGAACCGGGTGACGAACTCCGTGCCCGCGTGCTGGCCATCCCGGACGCCCATCCGCCACGGGGCGCGTACCGTCGTCGCTGGTTCGCGCCCGGTACCGCCGTGGCCGCGGCCGCGGCGGTGATCGCGGCCCTGGTGCTGGTGTGGCCCGGTGGGTCGACTCACTCGACCCACCCCGATTTCGTCGCCGCCAAGACGATGCGGCTCGAGCCGGAGCGGCAGTCGTCGGTACGCGGGACCATCGCCCTCGCGGCGCCGAGCGGGTCCACGCAGATGGTGCGGCTGGATGTCAGCGGACTTCCGGTCGACGGCTCGGCCACGTTCGATCTGTGGATGATGAGCGACGCCGGGGCGATCCACGTCGGGTCGTTCGGCCCCGAGGACGACGGGAGCTGCGTGGTGGAGATGATGGCGCTGGCGAACGAGCCGATGGACGCCATGGTCATCACCCGCGCCGGGGCGGGCCCCGCGAAACCCCTGGCGAGCGTGCACCTTCACACCTGACCGCCCGGGGGTGTTCGGGCTGACGGCGCCGACCGCCCGAGCGCGGCTGGCATCCTGTACGGGTCCGTCGGCTTCCCGGGACCCCACGTGATCACCACTGCGCTCTTCGACATCGACGGAACCCTCCTCCACGGGCGGCCGATCGCCCACGGGCTGGCGATGGTCGAGGGGCTCAACCAGGCGTTCGACCTGGCGCTCGCCGAAGCGGACCTCCTCAGCGTGGACCTGGCCGGTAAGACCGACCTTCACATCGCGAACGACCTGCTCGACCGCGCCGGCGTGGAGTCGAGCGATCGCGAGGCACGACTGCGTCGCTGGTGCGCGCTGGCCGCGGGTGTGTTCGCAGCGATCGCCGACCATCACGACGATCCGGTCGTGGCGCCCGACGCCGACGCGACCCTCGCCGTGCTGCGCGCCGACGGGCTTCGCACCTCGCTCGTGACGGGCAACATCGAGGACATCGCTCACGCCAAGATGTCGCGGGCGGGTCTCGGCGATCATTTTCCGAGAGGGCAGGGGGGCTTCGGGTGCGACTCGACGGTGCGGGCCCAGATCGTCGCTCGGGCGCTTGAACGCGGAGGCGTATCGGCGCATCAGGCGGTGGTGATCGGCGACACACCACGCGACATCGCCGCGGCACGCGGGGCGGGATGTCGCGTCGTGGCGGTCGCGACGGGTTTCGCCACCGCGGGCGACCTCGCGGATGCGGACGCCGTGGTCGCGGCCCTCGCGGAGGTGCCGGAGGTTCTCGAGCGCTGGCGGAGCAGCGACTGAGCCCCGGGCCCGACCGGCATCCCGGTCGGATTCGACGGTGTCGTTCGACGTTCCGCCCCCCGGTCGCGGACATCGCGGCCGGAAATGCGCCTATCATCGCCGACATGGCCTCCACCACGCGACGCACCAAGATCCTGGCGACCCTGGGTCCCGCATCCGATTCGGAGGCGACCATCCGCGGCATGATCGCCGCCGGCATGGACGCGGTCAGGCTGAACCTGTCGCACGGCACCATCGACGAGGCGCTGGCGACCCACCGCCGGGTGCGGAAGATCGCGAAGGAGATGGGCGCTCCCATCGGAACGCTCGTCGACCTCCCCGGGCCGAAGATCCGGGCCGGGAGTTTCGGCCGCGACGGTGTGCTGCTCGAGGGTGGGGCGCGGGTCCGTCTCGCGCCGGGCAACGAGGCGTCGAACACCGAGATCATCCACGTCGACTACGCCGACCTGCTCACCGATCTCGAGGTGGGCGACCGCATCAGCCTCGGCGACGGCGGGATCGACCTGGAGGTGGTCGATGCCCACCCCGACCACCTCGTCGCGCAGATCGGGCACGGCGGTCGCATGTCGGGACGGCCCGGCGTGCACGTCCCGTCGGAGCGGCTGCGCATCGGAACCCCCACGCGCCAGGACCTGCAGATCCTCGACGCGTTCATCGAGGCCGACGTGGACATGGTGGCGCTCTCGTTCGTCAGGTCGGCCCACGACGTCCGGCGGCTCGGTACCGAACCGCATCCGCGTGGACCGCTCGTGGTCGCGAAGATCGAGACGCGGAGTGCCGTCGACAATCTCTCGGGCATCCTCGACGCCGCCGGCGCCATCATGATCGCCCGCGGCGACCTCGGTATCGAGTGCCCGATCGACGAACTGCCGCTGCTGCAGAAGCACATCATCCGCGAGTGCATCGCCCACGGCCGGCCGGCGATCACCGCGACCCAGATGCTCGAATCGATGGTCAGTTCACCCACTCCGACCCGCGCCGAGGTGTCCGACGTGGCCAACGCGGTGTTCGACGGATCCTCGGTGGTGATGCTCTCCGGGGAAACGGCCGTGGGCAACGATCCGGTCAACGTCATCGCGACCATGGCCCGCGTCTGCGAGCGCGCCGACGTGAACTTCGACGGCGACACCTGGGCCCGTGCGGTCACCCGCCTCCACGTCGCCGACCCCGAGGCGGTCGACGGACGCAACCGGCGCATCACCGACAGCCTCACCAACGCCGCCTGGCGGGTGGCCCGTGAGATCAACGCCAACGCGATCATCTGCCTCACGCGAACGGGGTTCACCGTGAGGGCGATCGCGCGCTACCGGCCGGACACGCCCATCTTCGGGTTCAGCCCCGACGAACGGGTGCGACGACAGCTCTCGGTGAGCTGGGGCGCGCACCCGATGGAACTCTCCGCATTCTCGGGCAATGGCGACAAGGTCCGCGAGGCCCTCGACTGCGCGCGCGGCGACGGCCACATCCGGACCGGCGACATCGTGGTGGTTCTCGCGGGGGTCGACGGGCGGTCGCGCACCACCGAGGTGCTGCGCGTCATTCAGGTCACCTGACGCCGGGCGCCGCTGTCGCCGCGCCGGGGGTCAGTCGACGACGCGCAGGTCCACCCCGCGATCCGGGTCCCAGCTGTGGACCAGCAGGCGGTCGCCTTCCACCTGCACCACCCGGAAACGCGTGACGTCCATGCGGAAGAGCACGCCGTTCACCGGTTCCTCGCTGCCCTCGGTGATCGCCGCCCACACATCGGCATCCTCGGTTTCGACGGCCACCGCATCGATCACCGCGTCACCCTCGACCATCTCCAGGTCGATGGGCGCGGTGTGGAGGGCGCACCGCGGATCGCGGCGCAGGTCGGACACCTTCCCCGAGGTCGGCATACATCCGATCCAGACGTCCCCGCGGTGGAAGTAGACCTCCGTGCCGCTGAGGCGCGGCGACCCGTCTGGCCGGATGGTGCCGAGCACGTGATGCCGGTTGGCGGCAAACCGGAGTTCGGCGACGCCCGTCAGCGTCGCTGCCACGCTGTCGATCTCAGACCATCGCGCCATCGGTATCCCCCATCGCGGCCCGGCCTGCGCGTGCCCCATACGCTTCGCGGGATGTGCGCCGGCCCGTGGACATCACCCGAAGCACTGTACCGCCGACGGTCGCGGCCGCGACCGTGAGTTCCGGCGCGCCCACCGATGGCGGACCGATCGACCCGGTGCTGTTGGTGGACGGCACCTGCGGTGTCTGCTGCTGGGTGGGACTTGCCCTGGAACGCCGGGTGCCGGGACTCACCGCGCACGCCATCGACTCGTCGGCGGGCCGTCAGGCGCTGGTGGGAATGGATGCCGCCCGGAACGCGTCGTGGCACCTTTGCGACTCGACCGGCCGATACTCCGGGGCGGCGGTCGTCCGCCGTCTGAGCGAGGTCAGCGGGCACTCCCACCTCGCGCGGCTGCTCCGGGGAATCGAGCCGCTCGGCGAACGCGTCTACGCCACGGCGGTGCGCACGCGTCGCCACTGGTCCCGGCTCGTCCCCCGTCGCCGGCGGGACCTCGCGCGGGCGGTGATCGCCGACCGGGGGTGCCGTGCCGGGGGGCCCTAGAGTCCCGGTTGCGCCCCTGGAGCCAGATCGTTCCGCCCGATCGTTCCCGGCTGGAACTGGCTCGCCTGGAATCCGCGCAGCAGGATCACCTGGAGCTGGTTGGCACGGCGGACCGCGGCCTGGGCGACCCGCTGATTGGTGCGGACCTGCTTCTTGGAGAGCACTACGGCGCTCGCGTCGCCGCGTCCGGCCGGCGTCGCCAGGATGGTCCTGGAGGCCGGCACGGGTGCGGCCGATCCCAGCGCCGTCACGCGGAGTCGGTCGAAGAGCTTGTCCTGGGTGACCGCGCCATCGCGGATGTCGCCGCCGGTGAGACCGGCGTCGAGTCGCGCCTGAATCGCGTTGGCCCGGCGCACCGCCGACTGGTAGACGCGCTGATTGATGAGCAACTGCCGCTTCGACAGCGTGATCTTCCGGCGCTTCCCGGACGGTTTGGCCACCTCGATCGGGCGCGGGTTCGCGCGCACCGGCGCGGCGAGCGAGACCGCGAACGGCGCCGTCGTGATTCCGGCCTGGAACGACGTCGGACCGAACGCCCCGCCACAGAGGTCGCGGGTGGTCAGGCCGGCGTCCAGCCAATCGCGGATGGCGTTCAGCCGGCGGATCGCCGCCTGGCCGATGCGTTGATTGATGCCGAGCTGCTCGGCGGTGAGGCCGACGTCGGGAGCCTGGCCTTGCTGCGGGCGGGGCGCCGGCTTCGGGTCGGGAATCGCGACGCAAAGCGGGGTCGCGCCGGTGACCTGGACGTTCGGCACCTGCCGCACCTCGAGCGTGCGCAGGGTCTGCTGGGTGTCGGAGATCGAGCGCGACCATGCCGCGAGCACGTTCCCCGACGGCAGCACCGTCGCGACGGGGCTGGAATCGTCCGTGTCGAGCGCGGTCACGGACTCGGCGGGCTCGAACGGTCCGCCGGCCGGCCGGCGTGCGATTTCGAGCGAACGGCTGTCGACGGTGGTGTGCCGGCTCCATGCCACCAGCAGTGTGTCCATCCCGTCGAAGCCCGATCCGGCGAGCACGATGCGACCGGTGGTGGAGGTCTCCGAGATCGTCACCGGCGGGGCCAGCGCTCCCCCCGCGGGTCGCAGCGCCGCACGAACCGACGTCGGAGGCGTGTCGCCCTCGCCGGTCGCGCGGCGGTCCAGATGTGCCCATGCGATGGCCGTGAGACCGGGCCGTGTGGCGACGGTGGTGCCACCGGCGAGGGCGTCGAGCACGATCGGCTCGCCGAAGGCCGACGCCCCGGGGGCGGCGACGGCGAGCTTGAGTTCGTAGTCGTCGTGCCACACCGCGATGAGCTCGCCGCCGGGAGTGGCGGTCACGCTGTCGACAGACATGTTCGGTCCCCGGTCGAGGACCTGGAGGGGGCCGTAGGTTGCGCCCGTTCTGATGCGCGCCTCGATCACGGAATCCGTCGCGCCGTCTTCTCGCTCCCAAACCGCGGCCGTCGCGCCCGTGGGTGTGACGGCGACGCGAGGTTGGATGAAGTTGTCGTCGAAATCCGGTGTCAGGGCTGCCGGAGCGGGGAAGGGATCGCCGATGCGCGTCGTGGACGACGCCACGTAGTCCAGCCCGCTCGCTCTGAAGCCCTTCCAGACGGCGGTGACGTTGCCCGCCGCATCGATCCCCACGTTCACGAACCGCTCGCCGGTCGGGAGTTTCTGCGGCGCTCCGAAGTCCCCGGTGGGCGGCCGGATCGAGAACTCGTCCGGGACGGTCGAGGTGGCCGTCGAGTACGCCAGCAGCATGGTCCCGTCAGGGCCGCGGACGAGGCTGGGACGCTGTGCGTTCGGCGTGGTCGACACGACCTTCGGGATCCCGAACGGACCGCCGGCGGGCTTCTGGCTCGTCATCACGGTGGGGTCGCCGTTCTGGCCGGTCCAGGCGAGCACCGCCCGGCCGTCCGGCTCAGGTGTGAGCGTGACGGAGCTGACGACCCTGGCCGTGTGGAGCGTCTCGACCGGCAGCGGTGAGAACCCGGCGACCGCGGTCGCGCTGCAGATGCCCAGCGCGAGCGCACCGAGCAGCAGGCCTGTCCATTTCCGACGCACGGCGGAAGGCTGTCACAGCGGTTCCGGCGGTCGCAACCCCGCATTCCGCGTGAGCGTCCCGGCCGGCGCGGACGCCGGCCGGGACGGACATCAGGAGCGAAGCGTCTTGACGGCGCCGGCGAGCGGTACGAGCTCGTCGAGGGCCCCGTTCAGTTCGCCCGCGCGGCGATCCTGCGGCGCGAACCCTCCCTCGCCGAAGTCGGTGAAGAGGCTCAGCGACACGACCGAGCGGGTGGCGTAGAGGAATGCGTTGATGACGATGACGCGCCAGTTCTCCACGGCACGCACACCGGCGTCGGCACCGTAACTCACGAACGTGACGGCCTTGTTCATCCACTCGGGATAGAGGACGTCGAAGCTGTTCTTCATCGCCGCCGGCACCCCGTGGTTGTACTCGGGGGTCACGAACACGAACCCATCGGCGGACGCGATCTTCTCGGACCAGCGTCGGGTGGCCGCGTTGTCGTAGTTGCCGTTGGCGGCGCCGGGGACCGTCGGTTCGTTGAGCAGCTCGAGCTCGTAGTCCGCGAGGTCGACGAGCTCGTAGGTGGCGTCGGACCGCTGTGAGGCGACCCGGTGGACCCAGTTCCCGACCGCCTCGCCGGCGCGTCCGGGTCGTGTACTGCCCGTGATGATCAGAATCTTCATTGGGTGCTCCGTGGCTGAGGGGGACACTCTTCGGGACAATACTTGCTAGCGCAAGAACATGCCCGGGTGATGGGGGGCGCCCGCTCGTCGCGGAAACGCCGGTCGGCAACCCCGGGGCGGGTGGACCACCCGCCCCGCATGGCACCATGCGGGCATGCCCCGCCGTTCCCTCAGGCTGTTGATCATGGCCGCGGCCGCCGCCGCGCTCCTGCTGACCGGCTGCACTTCGGGCGACAGCCGGGGTGTCACGCCGGCCACACCCACGCGATCCGGTGAGGGGCTCGGGTCGACGGTGGCCCTCGACAGACTCAGCGACCCCCTGCTGGTGGCCGCGCGTCCCGGCGACGACGCCCTGTACGTGGTCGAGCAGGGGGGACGCATCCGAGCGTTTCGCGACGGACGCGAAGTCGCGCAGCTTCTCGACGTCAGCGACCTGACGGACGCCGGCGGTGAGCGGGGGCTCCTCGGGCTGGCGTTCCATCCGGACCACGAGTCGAACGGGCTGCTGTACGTCAACTTCACCGACCGCAGCGGCGCCACGAACGTGGTGGAGTACCGCGCGCCCGACGGCGGGCCGGCGATCCCGGAATCCGCGCGGGTCGTGCTCAGGGTCGGGCAGCCGTACAGCAACCACAACGGCGGCGACCTCGCCTTCGGCCCGGACGGGATGCTGTACATCGGCCTCGGCGACGGCGGCAGCGGAGGCGATCCCGAGAACCGCGCCCAGGACCTCGGGTCGCTGCTCGGGAAGATGCTCCGGATCGACGTCGACGGGCGTGATCCGGGTCGCGAGTACCGGATTCCCCCGGACAACCCGTTCGTCGATCGCCGTGATGCCCGGCCGGAGATCTGGGCGCTCGGGCTGAGGAACCCGTGGCGGTACAGCTTCGACCCCGTCGGCGGTGCGCTCTGGATCGGCGACGTCGGCCAGGGCGACGTTGAGGAGGTCGACCGCGTCACGGCCGACGAGGGCTCGGGGGCGAACTTCGGCTGGAGCCGCTTCAAGGATCCCGGGAATACGATACGAGTCGCCGCCTGAGCGTCACTCCGGCCGTCGCGCCGGTGGCCGAATACCGCCACGACGTGGGGTGCTCGATCACCGGGGGCATCGTCGTGCGCGCCGGCGTGACGGCGCTCGAGGGGCGGTACCTCTACGGCGACTACTGCAGCGGGCGGGTGTGGAGCCTCGACGCGGACGACCCGCGACGCGGACCGGAGGAACTCACCGCGGCCCTCGGCGGGCCCTTCGAGCAGCTGCGGTCGTTCGGTGTCGACGACCAGGGCACCCCGTACCTCATCACCGGAAGCCGGGTCGTGCGGCTGACCTCCGGCTGATCCGGGCCCCCGCCGCGTGCGGTGGGGAGCCCGAACCACGGGTGCGGAGGCGGGGGCGCCTTCCAGCGGGAATCCCGCGGAATGCCCGCTCAGCGGCAGACGTCGCGATGAAACGTTTCACAGCGATTCCGACGGGATCGTGCCGTCAACGCTTCGCCGCGCGAAATGACCCGGGGAATTCATCCCCTATCGCTCAGGTTCGCCATGGCCTCGCCGATGCATGTGCTGACGAATTTGTCTGCGTCAGTAACGTCACCATGAGGGAGCGCCGTCCATGGGTTCGTCGGTCCACACCACCCCCAAACGACTCGAGCGGTCTGAACGGATTCGTCTGCTCGGGATCAATGAGCGCACGTTCGACACCATGCGACAGGCCACGCCCCTGCTGCAGGAGACCGTCGACGCCATCGTGAGCGCGTTCTACGACCGGCTCGACAGCATTCCGACGCTCGTCGGGATCGTGAGCGAACACTCGACGGTGGACCGTCTCTCGAACACCCTCCGCCAGTACGTCCTCGACTTCACGACCACGCGCCTCGACGACGCGCATGTGGCGTCCCGGACCCGCATCGCCGAGATCCACGACCGCATCGGCCTTCCCATCGACGCGTACGTCGCCCAGGTCTCGCTCATCCGCGACGTGTGGTCCGACACGGTGTGGCGCACTCACGGTCCCTCCGGGCGGAAGCCCGAGGAGAGCGCGGCCTTCGTCTCCGAGTTCAACCGGCTGCTGAGCTTCGACGAGGGGCTCGTGTGCCGGTACTTCACCGAGGCGCTCGCCGGGACTCTCGAAGAGATCAATGCCCGCGAGGAGGCGGCACAGCAGTACAAGATCGAGCTGAACACCCTCGCCGAGCAGCTCGCGGCGGCGGCGGAGGAGTCCGCGGCGGCCGTCGAGGAACTCTCGGCAAGCGCGGAGATGGTGGCGCAGAACGTCGCAGAGACCGCCGGGCAGGCTGAGGAGACCGCGTCGGCGAGCGCCGATGGGCAGCAGGCGCTCGAGGCCACGACGGCGTCGGTGACGCGCGTCGGGGAGGCCACCCAGGCGCTCGGCAACGCCGCCGAATCGCTCGATGCCAGCTCGACACGGATCGAGCAGATCTCCGCGGCGCTCAAGGACACCGCCGATCGCATCAACCTGCTGGCGCTGAACGCGGCCATCGAGGCCGCCCGCGCGGGCGATGCCGGGCGCGGGTTCGCCGTGGTCGCCGACGAGGTCCGCAAGCTCGCCGAGACGACGCAGGTCCGCCTCGTCGAGTCGGACGAGGCCGTCGCCGGAATGCAGCAGAGCATCAGCCTGGTGCGCGGCGCCGGCGAGACGGCCGACCGAGAGGTGTCGGAGCTCGTCGCGGCCACCGAGCAGGTGACCCGCCACTTCGACCGCATCAACGGCGCGGCCGACCTCTCGAACAAGTACCTCGCGGACCTCGCCGCCGCTTCTCAGCAGGTCGCCGCGGCGGCCGGGCAGAGCGGATCCGGTTCGGGTGAGGTCGCCCGACTGGCCGAGGATGTCGCCAGAGTCGCGTCCAGTCTCGACTCGACTCGTAGTCGCGGTTCGGATCACGCCGGTTCCGCGTGCATCGCTGGAGGTGCGGGAACGGTGGCTGGAACGGACGACGCCGCCGAGCGCCGGCCAAGATGCCGTTCGCCGCCAGCGCCGCGAAATCTCCGACCAGACTGGGCCGCCGCCCGCATCGCTGATGCCTCTCGCTGGAACGGCCCCCTCTCTCCGCCGTTCCAGCGACCCACGGCGGTGCCGACCCCAACAAAGAAAGGCACCAACCAGGGAACCGCAACACTCAGGTTCGACTTTTTCGCTCCGATACCGGCCACCAGACAGCCCACGCACACGGTCGCACGGCGAGGAGAGAGGTCGATGACCACCGAAGAGCGAGCAGCACTCACCCCTTTTGATGCCCTTGATCGCAAGCGGATCCTCGGTATCGATTCGGGCACCCTGGACACCATGCGCAAGGCGACACCGCTTCTGGAGCGGTCCGTCGACCGCATCGTGGAAGGCTTCTACGAGCGGGTGACGCAGATTCCGGCCCTCACGCGGCTGGTGGGCGAGCACTCGACGCTCGATCGGCTCTCGAACACGCTGCGCCAGTACATCCTGGACTTCACGACCACGCGCCTCGACGACGCCCACGTCGCCCAGCGGGTGAAGATCGCCGAGATCCACGACCGCATCGGGCTTCCCATCGACGCCTACGTCGCCCAGCTTTCCGCGATCCGCGAGGAATGGTCGCGCATCGTCTGGACGGACCAGGCCAAGTCCAAGCGCTCGGTCGACGAATGCCTCGAGTTCGTCACCGCCCTCGACAAGCTGCTGGCCTTCGACGAGGGCATCGTCAGCCGCTACTTCACCGACGCGCTCGCTGACGCGCTCGGCGGGCTTGAGGCACAGCGCGGTGAGGAACGGCTCCGCCAGCAGCAGGAACTCGACGCCGTTGCCGGACAGCTCGCGGCAACCGCCGACGAGGCGTCGGCAGCCGTCGAGGAACTCGCCGCGACCGCTGACGCCGTGGCGCAGAGCGTGACCAACGCCGCCCATCAGGCGCAGACCGCGGCCAGCGCGGGCGATGACGGGCGCGAAGCACTGAAGGCGACCCAGGACACCGTTCGCCGGGTCGGCGAGGCGACGGAGCACCTCGAATCTGCGGCCGGCTCACTCGAGATCAGCTCGCGCCGGATCGAGGATGTCTCGGTCGTCCTGACCCAGACCGCCGATCGGATCAACCTGCTGGCGCTGAACGCCGCAATCGAGGCCGCCCGGGCCGGAGAAGCCGGCCGAGGGTTCGCCGTGGTGGCCGACGAGGTGCGCAAGCTCGCCGAGGCGACACAGGTGCACCTCGTGGAGTCCGGGGCGGCGGTCTCGGAGATGCGCCAGAGCATCGCGCTGGTGCGGTCGGCCGGCGAATCCACGTCCAGCCAGGTGGCCGACCTGACCACGGCGGCGGATGTGATGGGTGAGCGGTTCGACCGGATCGCGACGGCCACGGACCAGACGAGCCAGACGCTGGCGGACATCGCGGCGGCGTCCGAGCAGGTCGCGGCGGCCACCGCCGAGACCGGACGGACCACCAGTCAGGTCTCGGATCTGGCCAAGGGCCTGGCGAAGATGTCCGAGGACCTTCGCGCCTGACGACGGCGACGGGCGCCCGTCGGGGGTCGGGCGCCCACTCGCTGGCCGAACCCCCACGATCCGCGATACTGGCGGCCGGGCCTCCACTCGGGGCGTGAACCGACCAGACGGGAATCGCGGACATGTCGTCGCACATCCACACCAGCCACGAATCGGTGGCGTCGGGATTCACCGAGACCGCGTCCGACTACGACGACGCGGTCCGATTCAACATCGAAGGCGCCCAGCGCCTGGTGCTGACCATCCCCCCGGGCCGCTACGAGCGCGTCCTCGACGTCGGCTGCGGAACCGGCTGGGCCACCCAGGCCACGATCGACCGGTTCCACCCCACGCACATCACCGCGATCGACCCGGCCGACGGAATGCTGGCGCAGTTCCGGGAGAAGTTCGCCGGGGCCGCGGGCGTCGAAATCGTGGTCCACCAGGCCGACGTCGAGCACATGCCGGTCGAGGAGGGATCGTTCGATCTCGTGGTCTGCTCGATGGCCTACCACTGGTTCCCAAGGAAATGGGAGGCGGCGAAGGCGATGGCTCGCGCGCTCAAGCCGGGCGGCGTCATCGCCATCCTCATGTCCGGCCGCGGCGGTGAGCAGGCCTACCGTGACGTGATCGCGAACATCGAGCCCATCAACTACCGCTGGCTCGGTGCATTCGACGGGAACCTGCGCAGTTGCTCCGAGATGGAGGACTACCTCACCGGCGCCGGTTTGGAACCCGTCGACATCTGGATGGAGACCCGTACCCGCCACACCAGCGTCGACGCCTACATGGAGCGGATGCGCGTGGTGGCCGGGCACATGATCGGCGACCAGTCCGATGCCGAGGTCGCCGACTACGTGGCCAAGATCGAGGCACGACTGCGCGAACTCGCCGGGCCCCGCGGGTGGCGGTACGACTTCGCCAAGCTGTTCGCCATCGCACGCAAACCCACCTGACGAGCGCCGGCGGCTGATGCCCCACGACCGAGCCTGATTCCCCGGCCGGGCGATACGGACACCGGATGAATGTGTCCGGCATTCTCAGATTCTCGACGGGGGCGTCGATGGAACGGTGATGAACACACCCGCACCGACCGACCAGATCTCGCCGTTCGCAATCGACGAACTCTTCTTCTCGAGGACCGACCAGAAGGGGATCATCCGGTCCGGGAACGACGTGTTCGTGCGAGTCTCCCGCTGGGATGAGGCGGACCTCGTCGGCGCCCCCCACAACGTCATCCGGCACCCCGACATGCCGCGTGCGGTCTTCCGGCTGCTCTGGGACACGCTGGGAGCGGGGCAGCCGATTGCCGCGTACGTCAAGAACATGGCCCGGGACGGGGCCTACTACTGGGTGATGGCGGCCGTGGTGCCCTGGGGAGACGGATACCTCTCGGTGCGCATGAAACCGACCGGGCCGCTCTTCGGTGCCGTCCGCGCCGTCTACGCCGACATCCGCGCGCTCGAGCAGGAACTCGAGTCCGCGGGAACGCCGCGCAAGGAGGTCATCGACCGGTCCCTCGCGGCGCTCCTCGCGGCGCTTCACGATGCCGGGTTCCCGACGTATCGGGACTTCATGCGCGCCGCGCTCCCGTCCGAGATCCGAGCACGTGAGGAAGCCCTGGTCACGATGGGCGACGATGGGGAAGACGACGCGCTCGCCGAGACCAGCCTGTTCCTCGGCAGGATGTTCGACGGGGTCGGGCGCTACGAGGAGATGCATGGATCGCTCGCGTCCGGGCTCACGGCCGTCGAACGCTTCGCCGAGGACATCCGCCTCGGAGCCCTCAACGCCATGCTCGCCGCCGCGCATCTCGAAGGTCAGGCCGGCACCCTGAGCACCATCGCCGACCTCATGGGCAACGCCGCCCGTGATGTCGCCGAGGACGCCGCGCATCTGGCGGAGGTCTCGGCCCCGGCTCTCGAACGCCTCCACGACCTGGCCTTCAGGATGTCGCTCGCCAAGATGCAGGTCGACATGGCCCGGTTCTTCGAACTGGAGATCGCGGCCGCGCGCGGCGAGGGCGCGATCGCAGCGAGCCGCACCGACGACCTCCGCGACCTCGTCGCCTGGGTGGCGCGCGAGACCGGCGACATCATGCGCGTCCGCGGGGAACTCGATGAGCGCAATCGCGCGGTGCGAGCGGACGTGCTCCGCCTCATCGGCCGCCTGGAGGTGCTCAGCGCACTCGACGTCGCCGGCCGTATCGAGATCGCCAGCATCCCCGGCGCCGGCAACATCGCCGCGCTCTTCGACAGCGTGCGTGCCCAGCTCGGCGACGCCTCGGACCGCCTGACCGGGCTGCTCGGCGCGATGGTCGGCTGCGATCCCGCGATCACCACGGCGGCGGTCGTGACCGCGGCCGAGCGGGCCGTCGTCGAAGCCGAGGCGCTCATCGCCGTCTGAGCAGGGTGCACGGCGGTTCCGGGCAGCGTGTCTGTGGAGAACCCTGATGCGCCGCCACGGCGGGCGCGGGATCATCAGATGAGGTTCCCGCACGAGGGAGGAGCACGATGACCCGTGAGCAGCAGGAAACCTGCGAGCACTGCGGATCCGAGCGCGTGGCGGTCGTCGACCGGGACGCCGAGGCACGGCGGAATCCGGCGCTCGCCGAGGCCGGCAACGACGAACCGGTGACCCACTGCGAGTGGTGCGGTGCCGAGTATCCGATTCCGAAGGAGGCGTCGTCTGCCGACTGATCGTCGACGGACCTCGCCGGTCCTGAGCGATCACCTCCCGCCGGAGTGGCGCGCACGCCGGACGCTCCGGCGGAGAATGCGTGGGCTCGCCCCCCAGTGTCCGCCTCCGCAGGGGGTTGCCTCACCGGGTGAGGTCGGACTAGGCTGGGCGATGTAAAACGTTTAACAGCGCCGCCCACGGCGACATCGACCCAAGGAACGACTCATGGCCAACCTGGTCCCTCCGCAGCTCGTGGTCAATTCCCGGATGCTGTATTTCACCTGGGTTCCCGCCGACCCGGATGCGGTTCGCAAACTGCTGCACCCGAAGCTGAATCCGATCGGCAATCAGCAGTGCTTCATCAACCAGTACGTCGTGGACGACGCCGACCAGACCAGCAACTTCGGCGCCTACTCGCTGACGTACGCCGGCGCCGACACCGACCGGTTCGCACCTGACGGCGAGATCCCGACCCGCTGGTGGACCCACTACTTCAACTCCAGTGAGGACATGCGCGGGTACGCCTCGGAGCGTGGTGTCCCGGCGGTGCCCGGTGAGACAACCCTTGAGATCGCCGACGGCATCCTGACCGCGTCGACGAGCACCGAGGGCGTCGAGGTCATCCGCACCGCCGTCCGCGTCGGTGAGGACCTGCCGGTCGTGGGTCGCGGCCAGCTCAGCTACGTCACCGAGATCGACGGCAGGCTGGTGGACGGCATCTACCCGTTCGTGGCGCCGCTGGCCCAGCCGTGGGAGGTGCTCTCCTTCGAGTTCCTCGCTCCCGACCACTCGGTGTACGCCCTGCGCCCGGCGTCCCCGCTCAACGTGACCTGGGGCTTCTACTCCCCGGCCGCGTCCTTCTGTTACCCCGGCGGCGAGAACGTGCTCGACGTCTAGCCGCCGACGTTTGCTGTTCCGCCGTGCCTCGCCAGGGCGCGGCGGAACAGCGTGAGCCTCATTCGGCCGCGGCGACGTGCGCGCGGAGCGCGAACGGCGCCAGCATGAACCGCCCGGCCGGGCTCGCGATCCGGATCGGAACCGGCGTCAGGAACGGCGCCTCGTCGAGCATGGCCAGATTCTCGTCGGTGCCGGACTCCGGTGGCGCATCCTTCATGCTCTGGTACAGCAGGACCGCCGGCCGCGGATGCTCATCGAGGCTGCGCTGAAGCCCGTCCAGCACCCGGCGCAGCACCGGCGCGCGGAACGGGTTGTTGAAGAACAGCATCAGTGGTTCGGGCGGGAAGGCGAACGCGCCGGCATCGCCCAGGCACGGCTCGATCCGCTCGCCCAGCCCCGTGATCCGGTCGAAGGCGTCCCGGTTCCGCAGGGCGATCGCGTGAAGCTCCTCAGCGAACTCGACGCCGATCGCCCGCGGAAACCCGTGGACGGCGGCCAGCATCAGCGCCCGTCCCTTGCCGGATCCCATGTCGATGAAGGTCGTCGTCGCCGGGTCAGCGACGAGCGCGGGCATGCAGTGTTCCAGGACGGCGGGCGGTGAACCCACGTACATGCGCCCTTCTCCGGCATCTCCGGAGGCGACGGTGAGGTCGCCGATCCGGGCTTCGGCGACGGTGTCGGTGCCGTGCCGGCGATCGAAACGATCGGACGCACGCGCGTGCAGCACGGCGCGTGCGTGGTGGATCTTGCGCGACAGCGGGCCGGGCAGCATTCGGGCGGAACCTCCAAGAACCTGTCGATGGCGCTCGTTGGAGGATGCCGTCCGCCAGGGCCCGGAAGAATCCCCGGACGGGCAGCTCGGGGCTGTACGGACCGGGAGTCCAGCAAACCGTCGGCACGAGCCCGTGGACGGCCACGGATCTGACGCGTTCGCCCGCTGGAACCGGCGATCTCCGGATGACACACCCGGCCCCCGGCGGGACAATGGAGACGTCAGGCGGAATGGACGGAAGGAGCTCAGATGAGCACCTCCACAGCAACTCATCACCGTCGACTGCTGGTCATCGCGAACGAGACGTGTACCGGCGCCGAACTCTTCGAGACGCTGCGGGAACGCGTCGACGGCGCCGACGCGCAGGTGCTGGTGGTGGCACCGGCACTGACATCCCGGCTTCGGTACTGGATGTCCGACGAGGACACCGGCGTCGCGGCGGCCGGTCGTCGGCTCACACAATCGGTGGAACGGTGCGGCGCCAACGGCATCGTCGCCACCGGAGCGCTCGGCGACGCCGACCCGCTCCAGGCGCTCGACGACGCCATGCGGACGTTCGATCCGCATGAGGTGGTCATCGCCACCCACCCGGCGGGCCGGTCGAACTGGCTCGAGCGCGGGTTGCTCCCGCAGGCACGGGAGCGGTACACGGTGCCGATCACCCATGTTGAAGTGGATGCGGCGAGCGGGGACGCGCACGTGGTCACGTCCGAGACCCCCGATCCGATCGCTCCGGCCCGAGAAGCGCACACCCGGCGAGATCTCATGCTGTTGCTGGGCGCCTGGATTCTGGCCATCGGCGGCAGCGCGATCTCCGCGCTGCTCTACGCCCTCGGGGTGGATGGCTGGCCGCTGATGTCGTGGGTCCTGGTCTTCGACCTCGGACTCAAGGTCGCCCTCGTCTCGCTGGTCTGGACGCTGTTCCAGCGACGCCCCAGGGCCGATCGGCTCGACCTCTGAGGCGGTTCCGACGGGCTCGCTGAGCGATGCCGCTCGGCGCGCCCGCCGACTCAGCCCTCGGTGACCGGCGGAGCCATCTGCTCGAGACGCGCGAGGGCCGCCTCGGCGGCCTCGATCAACGTCGCCCCGGTGGTCGTTCCGGTTTTCGAATCGGTGCGCCCGATGCCGTGGGCCGAGTGGTGCTTGTGCCAGATCGCATCCCAGGCACCCGGCATCGATTCGTAAAACCGGAGTTCGAGACCGGCCTCCCTGAAACGTGCGGTGATCTCGTTGAGGCGGGCGGGTTGGTCCGGCACGGGAATCCCCCTGTGAGTGCTTGCCCGAGCTTGCTCGGCCACCCGAAGTGTGGCCGGTTCGACGGGGTGCGGTCAACCGGGAATGCGGTCGTCGTCATGGTCGCGACGCGGGGCGCTCTGCGAGCATCCGCCGATGCGGCTCCCCGCGGTCCTCGTCCAGAACTCCGCCTTTCGCGCACTGTGGCTGTCACGCGTGATCTCGTTCGCCGGAGACGGGGCCGCCTCGGTGGCGCTGGTGTTGCTGGCGGCCGACGCCGCGGGGCCGGCGGGCGTGAGCCTGCTGCTGCTCGCGCAGGCGGTCCCGAGGTTCTTCGGTCCGGTGGCCGGCGCCGTGGTGGACCGGGTCGACCAGCGGCGGCTGATGCGGCTGTGCGAACTGGGCCAGCTTGGACTCGTCGCCGTGATCGCGGTGACGCTGCCACCGTTTCCGGTGGTCCTCGCGCTCGCCGCAGGAATGAGCGTGCTCGTGACGCTGTTCACCCCGGCCGGGCGCAGTTCGGTACCCGCGCTGGTCGCGTCTGATCAGCGCCTTTCCGCAAACGCGCTCCTGGGTCTTGCGCACAACCTCGAGCTGGCGCTGGGCGGTCTGCTCGGGGGCGCGCTCGTCGCCGCGGTGGGGGTTCGCGGTGCCCTCACCCTCGACGCCGCGACCTTCGCGGTGTCGGCGCTGCTCCTTGTGTTTGTCCCCCGTCTCCCGCCGCACGAGGGCCATCGCGCCGAAGCGTTCTTCGCGACGGTGCGGGGCGGGCTGGTCTACGCTCGCACGGCGCCGGTGGTGCGAACGCTGGCGATCGCCATCTTCGTGATCGTCGCGCTCGCCGGCATCGACAACGTGGCGCTGGTGTTCGTCGCCCGCGAGACGCTCGGCGCGGGGCCGGACGGCTACGGCATCCTGGTGGCCGGGTTCGGCGTGGGGATGATCCTCGCGGCCGGAGCGCTGGTGTTCCGACGCCGCCCGCTCGACCCGGTCCGGCTCACGGTGATCGCCACCGGCCTGTCCGGGATCGGCAACCTCGCCACGGGGCTGGCGCCGAACGTCGCGGCCGGTGCGGCGGCGCAGGGGGTGGGCGGTGTCGGCAACGGATTCCAGAACGTGGCCACCGACACGCTGCTCCAGGAGCGGGTGCCACGCGAGATGCTGGGCCGCGTCTTCGGACTCATCGGGACGGCCGCCCAGGTCGGCCAGGTCGCGGCCCTGGCGATTGCGGCCGTCGCGCTGGAGTTCTTTTCTCCGCGCGCGGTGTTCGTGGTCAGCGGCGCCGCCATCCTCGTCGTCACAGGACTCCTCGGTCGCATGCTCTCGCGGGCCTGAGCCCGGCCGCCGGCGACCGGGGCTCGTACGTCAGGACTCGCCGTCCTCGGCCGTTTCGGGATGGACCAGAAGCACCGCGCACCGTGCGTGGTAGGCGACGTAGGCCGCGAAGCCCCCGAGCATCGCCCGCGAGACGATGCCCCGATGCGCCGCGGCGACCATGAGGTCGGCACCCGCCTCTTCCGCGTATTCGCAGGCCGCGCGCGGGGGGTAGCCGTCCAGCAGCACCGCTTCGGCATCCGGGAACTCCGCCGCGCGGTCGTACAGCCACCGCTGCGCCTCGACGTACAGATCGACCGGATCCGGGATGTAGCCGTACGGGCCGGTGATCAGCAGCCGGGGCCGCGGTGCGACGTGGACGATGTCGAGTTTGCCCGGTCCGAGCGCGCGAAGCCTGACGGCCTCCTGCAGCGCCGGCTCCGAGGCGGGATCGTCGTCGATGCAGACGACGATGTGGTCATACGGTGCGGTGCTCATGATGCTCCCTTCGTGGGTGCGGACGTTCCGGGCGGCCCGGTTCCGGCAACCGTCAGCCCGCCTCGGCCGACTCCTGATCCACCTCCTCGGCCGGCCGTACCAGCAGCACGGCGCACGGAGCGTGGTACGCGACATACGCCGCGAATCCACCCAGCATGGCGCGCGACACGATCCCGCGATGGGCGGCGGCCACGATCAGGTCGGCTCCCACCTGTTCGGCGTACTCGCACGTGGCGCGCGGGGGATAGCCCTCGAGCATGACCGGGCTGCCCGATGGGACCTCGGCGGCACGCTCGCGGAGCCACCGCTGCGCCTCGCTGTAGAGGTCGACGGGGCTGGCGACGTACCCGTAGGGGCCGCTCACCAGCAGGAGCGGCCGAGGTGCGACATGGACGATGTCCAGCTTGCCCGGTCCGAGTGCCCGAAGCCGTACCGCCTCTTCGAGCGCTCGATCGGAGGCCGCGTCGTCGTCGATGCAGGCGATGATGCGGTCGTACGGTGCGGTGGTCATGAACGCCTCCTTCTTGCGGCGTGACCATGCGCTGCACATCGACCCTAGCTCGCCGACCCCCGGATGTCGTCGGGGCGCCCCCTCATCGGGGCTGCACCTTCCCCGCTAGCGGGAAAATCCCACCGGGTAGGGCAGCGAGAAGCTGCGATCGATCGAGGCGTGCCGACCCGGATGGAGGTATGCCAGCAGGGGGGCCTCGTGGATGAGGTCCGCGTCGTCGCGGTCGTTGCGCCGCAGCGCGGGTTCGTCGACGTGGGCGGCCACGACCCGGCCCACGATGAGCGCCCCGTCGCCGAACCCGTCGACGATCCGATCGAGTTCGCACTCCAGCTGGGCCATGCTGTCGGCGACCAGCACCCCGTCCACCACCCGTGCCGGCACGGTCGCGAGCGCGGTGAGCGCCAACTTGGCCTTCGCGTCGTCGCGCGGCGAGGCCGAGAGGCTCACGTCCAGGATCTGCTCGGGGTAGGGGAAGCTGACCGTGAAGGCCCCGGTCCGCTCGGCGTTGCGATACGTGGCGTGGCGCGGCGTGCAAACGAATCCGTAGTGGCCCTCCCAGCCGATCGGCATGGCCATGTGCTTCGGTGCCAGGTCGTGGCCGTCGCCCTCCAGGGTGCCCACGATCACCAGCGGCGCGACCATGAAGAATCGCTCCCACAGGCCACCGTCCACCTCCACGTCCACGGGGTGATGGCGCGGTCTCCGGCGGGTCGCCGCGGGTGTCGCTCCCACACGCTCGTGGTGGACGACGTGTGCGTCGGTCCCCGGATAGAACCGGCTCTCGCGTCCGTCGTCGGCCCACCGCACCACCCAGGGCGGGTCACCGTCGGGGCCGAGCGCCTCGATGACCTCGGCGTCGCGGTCGTGCTCGCCCACGTGGTGGTGGCGGATCACCAGGCGGTCGCCAGGGCTGGCCTTCATCGTCCCTCCTTGCCGTGCCACCTTCGTCGATCCTCCGCCCGGAGGCGCCTCCAAGCATCGGTGACCCGGCGGAGCACGGGAACGTAGTTTCCCGTGTCCCCGGGGAGGCCCGACCCCATCGCGCGGCCGGGCCGATTGGAGGACCCTTGGAGAATGAGTGGGCGCGCGTGGGACTCCGGTGCTGCGGCGGTCGCGAAGGCGTCGGCCCCAGCGCTCCTGGGCTGGCTGCGGGCCCGTGAATCCGAGATGGTCTCACTGCTGCTCGGACTGGCGCGTGCGGAGTCCCCGTCGGACGATCCGGCGGCCCAGACGGACGTCCACGCACGCATCGCCGCGGAGCTGGTTCAGCTCGGCCATCGGGTGCACGCGCCGGAAACGCCCACGGGAGGACGCCACCTCATCAGCGTCCCCGTGCAACGTCCGCGCGGCGCTCGGGCGCAACTGCTCGTCGGGCACCTCGACACGGTCTGGCCCGTGGGAACCCTCGATCGGATGCCGGCGACCGTTGGCGACGGGGTCGTCCGGGGTCCGGGCGTCTACGACATGAAGGCGGGGATCGTGCAGGGGCTGTTCGCGCTGCGCGCCCTGCGGCAGTTCGGTCTCGAACCGCCTGCGGTTCCCGTGGTGCTGGTGGTCTGTGATGAGGAGGTCGGGAGCCGCGATGGCGCCCGTCACGTCCTGCGTCTGGCGCGCCGGGCCGTGCGCGCGTTCGTGTTGGAGCCGTCCTTCGGACCCGCTGGCGCGCTCAAGACGCGCCGCAAGTCGGTGGGGCGGTTCCAGCTGGTCGTCCACGGGCGGGCCGCCCACGCGGGGATCGAACCGGAACGTGGCATCAGCGCCATCCAGGAACTCTCGCGCCAGATCCAGGCGCTGTTTGAGCTGAACGATCCCGAACGTGGCGTGACGGTCAACGTCGGCACCATCGACGGCGGACTGCGCGCGAACGTGGTCGCGCCCGAAGCCCGTGCCACCGTCGAGGCCCGCGTGCCCACCGATGCCGACGGCGCGCGCATCGAGGCGGCGATCCTCGGTCTCCAGCCGGAGCTGCCGGGGGTCCGGCTGGAGGTGGCCGGCGGATTCGGACGCCCCGCGCTCGAGGCGACGCCGCGCAACGCGCGTCTGTGGGAACGGGCCGCCGCGCACGCCGCGGCCCTCGGTCTGGACCTCGACCAGGCGGCCGTCGGCGGCGCGTCCGACGGCAACACGACCAGTGCGTACACCGCCACCCTCGACGGCCTCGGTGCCGTTGGGGACGGCGCCCACGCCGCCCACGAGCAGGTCGTCGCCGCGGCGATGGCCGAGCGTGCCGCCCTGCTCACCCTGCTCCTGATGGATCCGGTGGAGGAACCATGAGGCTCACCCGCACCAGCGTCACCCGTATCGTCGACTTCTCGGGGCATGCGCTCGGCACCGAAGCGGTACCGCGCACGGACTGGTCCGACGGCGACTACGTCGTGGCCGAGGTGATTGACGGTGGCGTGCCCTCCTGGCACGTCGAGTCGCCATCCGGTCGCGCGGTGTCGGTCGGATGCGGAGACCTGGTGGTCGGGGCGCTGGGGGTGCGACGGGCGACCCTCGAGGCGGTGGGCGACTGGCGTGACGTCGGCGACGACCTCGAGATGAGCACGCTCACGCGCGGCGGAGTCTTCGGGCGGTGCACCTCGGTGAGCCACATCGTCCGCCCGCAGCTCATCCCGCTGCGCTACCGGGGGCACCTGACGCTGGACGGCCGCGGAGCGGTGATGTCGGACCACGGGTTGCCGGCGGTTCACGGCCCGTTGACGCTTCCCCCCGTCATCCTGCTCATCGGGACATCGATGAGCAGCGGCAAGACCACGGCCGGCGTCGCGATCACCCGGGTGCTGAGCCGCCGCGGACTTCGCGTCGGGGCCGTGAAGCTCACCGGGATCGGGCGCTACGCGGACATCCTGGCGATGCGCGACGCCGGCGCGTGCGCCATCGCCGACTTCGTGGACGCGGGCCTGCCATCGACTGTCGCGTCAGAGCCGGTCGTCACCGACGCCGCGCGGCGTGTGCTGGCGCACGTCGCCGGGCAGAAGGTCGACGTGGTCGTGGTTGAAGCCGGCGCGTCGCCGCTCGAGCCGTACCGCGGCGATCTGGCGGTACGCGTGGTCTGGGGCGACACCGCGCTTGTGGTGCTCGCGGCCTCCGACCCGTACGCCGTCGCCGGTGTCGCCGCGGCGTTCGACATCCGACCGGACCTCGTCACCGGCCGTGCCGCGGGGACGAGCGCGGGCGTCGAACTCGTGCGCCGTGTGGCCGACGTGGAGGCCCTCGACGTGGTCGACCCTGCGTCGCAGGCGCGGCTCGGTGAGATCCTCGATCGGGCGCTCGAGCTCGAGGCCAGGCAGCGGTCGCACGAGCGCGTGTAGCGCTCGGCGGCCGTCAGTCCAGGAGCTGCGGGAGCCAGTCCGTGACCGCGACGCCGACGGCGCCCGCAGCCCGTCGCAGGGAATGATCGTCCGGGACGCGAACGACGATCCGTCCGGGAACCTCGTCCGGCATCCCGAACGGATCCCGCTCACCCTGCACCACAAGCACCGGCACGGTCACCGAATCGAGCTCCGGCTGCCGGCTCGGTCGCGGCGCGGCTCCGGCACGGGCGCGCGGCTGGAGCGGGAACGCCAGGCACAGGACTCCGGCGGCGCCGGTGTCCGCGGCCGTCCGGCAGGCGACACGCGCTCCGCTCGACCGTCCGCCGGCGACGATGGGGAGGTTCGTCCCAAGGGTGGTTTTCAACGCCTCGACCACCACCCGCCAGGCGTCGTCCAGGGCGGGGGCCCGATCCGGGCCTCGTCGTCCGGCGACCCGGTACGGCTGTTCCACCCGTGCCACCGCGAGCCCCAGGGACACCGCCGCACCGGTCGCGCTTCGAGGTCGGGGGTCTCGACGCCGCCTCCGGCGCCGTGCCCCAGCACGAGCAGCCCGCGAGGCGCGTCCACCGGGAGCGTCAGGTGCGCGCGAGCGGGCCCCCTGGGGGTGGCGATCTCGAGCACGGTGTCGTCCGGGTGCGCCATCGCGACCGACCATAGACCACGGGCACGTGTGCCGTGTCAGGCAACGCCGGCCCTGCTCCGGCGGCTGCAAACACGTCACAGCCCGGCGTCCTCGGTCCCCCGAATATCACCAATCGAGGGTACTGCTCAGGCCCGGTGGCGGCTCAGATCGATTCTGGGCCTTCGCAGTACCCTCGAATATGCTGGGAACACTGCGTCCTTGGGCTGCTCGGTTTTCGCTCCCCGGAACAGCGCCAAGGTCACCTGACACGGCACTATCATCCCGCCGTGGACATTCCCGCGACCGCCTCGGACCACCCGGCGACCTGGAAGTTCGAGTACCCGGTCTACCACCCCGTGGATCTGGCGGCCTGGCGGGCGTGGCTGGCGGCCAACCACGCGACCGCCCGCGGGTGCTGGGTCGTCTCCTGGCGTCGACCGAGCGGTCGAACCCCGGTCCCGTACACCGAGCTGGTGGAGGAAGCCCTGTGCTGGGGGTGGATCGACTCCACGGTCAATGTCCTCGACGAGGACCGCGGCATGCAGATGATGACGCCGCGCAAGCCGAAGAGCAGCTGGACGCGGCTCAACCGGCAGCGTGTCGCGGACATGGAAGCGCGGGGACGGATGACCGACGCCGGCCGCCGGGCCGTCGACGTGGCCAAGGCCAACGGCTGGTGGACCCTCATGGACCCGGTCGAGGACCTCATCGAACCCGACGAACTCGCGGTCGCCCTCGACGCCGTTCCGGCGGCCCGGAAGGTGTGGGACGGTTTCCCGGCGTCGGCGAGGAAGCAGATGCTGTTCTGGGTGGTGAGCGCCGCCCGCACGGACACGCGGACGATGCGCATCGCGACGATCGTCGAGCAGGCCGCCGCCGGGCGCCGCGCGGCCGGCTGAGCGACAAGTGTCGTGAGTCGGAGGTTCGGGAGCGGCGTGGCGAGCGAAAACCGCGTGCAACAAGGAGGAGGTTCGGGACAATGCTGGCGGCATGGCCCGAGCCGACGACGCACCCCCCGGCGAGGCACCGGCGACCCGGGGGGCGCTGGAGGGTTGCACGTGAGTTTGCAGCCGGCAGGCTGCCGCGAAATCTCCGACTCAGGGCACTACCCGGCCACGCCGAGCGGACGCCGGATGGCGCCCCAGGCGATCGGACGAGCGGCGATGCAGATGGCGCGGACGTCGCCGAAGTGGGCGTGGGGTTGCGTCGCCCGCGGACTGAGTCGCGTCACGATCCGGACCCGGCGCTGCTGCCCCGGTCGGAGCGTTCCCAGCGTCCATCGCCGCACCCGCGCGGTCGGTGAGGCGGCGGGCGGGGCCGTTGAGCGGACGCGGTCCCCGCAGCAGACCGAGACGTCCAATCGCACGCCGCGAGCGGTGACCGCGCTCCGGTTCCGCACCGTGATCGTCCACCGGGTGGAGCGCTGCTTCGGGAGCCAGACGCCGCGGGCGACGGCACGGACGTCTGGACGTGCCCGGAGGTCCCAGCTGGCCGCGGAGATCGTGTCCCCCGTGGCCGTGCCCTGCGGGTAGAGCACCAGGGCGTTCCCGCGGCCGTCGGTCGCGAGCGCCATGTTGCCGGAGTCGGCGTTCGCACCGAATCCGGTGAACACCCCGTCGGCTCCGGCGGTGGCCGCCGCGACGGCGTATCCAGGGGGTCCGGGATCGACCCACGTCAGGAATGCCCGCCCCGATTCGTCCATCGTCGTCTGCGTGCGCAGATTCTCGACGGCTCCGACCCACCCCGCCGTCCACGCGCCGACCGGTGCGGCGGGGCTCCACGAGCCCTGCCGGTTCAGTGATGCCCACAGGCGATCCGGCTGATCGATGCGCTCGGGTTCGCTCCATGCCGCGAACATCGCGCCCGATCCGTTGACGGCGACGCGCGGCGACACACCCGAGGCGACCGCCCCGGGTGCCTGCCACGCGCCACCAGGGGCGGCCCGGGCGACCACGATGTCGGGAACGTCCGTCGTGGACGCCGCGCTCCATGCCGCGGCCACCCCGCCGTCTGACCCGATGCCCACGTCGGCGCCGCCTTCGGATTCACCGACCACCTGGGCGGGTTCCCAGTCGCCGGTCGCGGCGCGCCGCGTGACGTGCACCGGGCCCTTCGGAACGAGCAGCGCCTCGGTCCCGGGTCGCGGCACGATCCATGCCGCCACCGCGTCGCCCGAGGCGTTGAGTCGCACCGTCGGCGTGCCCGCGCCCGTGGTGGTGAGCGGCGGCGTCGCCGTCCATGCACCACTCGGGTTGCGGCGGGCGCCCCGCACCATCCAGACGCCGTCCTCGAGCGCGGCCCATGCCACGGTGGCCGACCCATCGGGAGCGACGGTCGCCTGCGGACTCACGAAGGTCCGTGGACCGCTCACCACGGGGGCGGGCACGGCGAGCACCCGCCAGGACCCCGTGCGCGACGCGCGGACGGCGGACCGCACCGGTCCATTCGGCACCCGCCACACGACCACGGCCGCACCGGCCGCGTTGGCCCCTGAGGCGGGCGCCGAGGGGGCGCTGCGGTAGGTCCCCGAGGTCCACTCGATCCGCCATGGGCTCACGAAGCCGTGACGTGTCCGGATCTGCATGCGAGCGCCCGTTCGAACTGTGATCGGCCACGCGGCAACCCCTTCGCCGCCGGCGGCGAGGGCGGCCGCGGGGGCGCCCGGGCGAGTCGCGGGCGGGGCGATCTGGATCCCCGTGTGCCACGAGGGTTCGACCGCCAGCGCCGGCACGGTGCCCGTACCCATCAGGACCACGGCGGTGACGACCCAGCGACGTCTCATGACTCCACTCTAGGACCGCGGTTGGCGTGCGGCATCAGGGGTGGACCGCAGGGAACCGGGACGCGTGGGGCGGCAGGACGGGGGCCGGAATCGGCAGACTGTGGCGCGAGGAGGATCATCGACGAGGAGCGACCCTTGAGCAGCGAGACCACCAGCGCGTCCGACGGGTTCACGAAGGGCTCGAACACCTACGACGAGGCCGTCCGCCACAACATCGCCGGCTCCGATCGGCTGATCATGTCGCTGCCCGCCGGCCGGTATCCGACGGTGCTCGATGTCGGCTGCGGCACGGGCTGGACGTCGGCCGCCATGGTCCGCCGGTTCGGCGTCGAGACGCTGGTCGGGGTCGACGCCTCGGAGGGGATGCTCGAGAAGTTCGCCGCCAAACTCGGCGAGGAATTCCCCGACGTCACCGTGGAGTTGCGGCACGAGGACGTGATGGAGATGACGGTCCCCGACGGCAGCTTCGACGCGGTGATCTGCGCCATGGCGCTGCACTGGTTCCCCGACAAGACCGCGGCCATCGCGCGGATGGGGCGGGCCCTCCGGCCTGGCGGCGTCATGGGCATCCTCACCGCGGGCCGTGGTGGCGAGGATGCCTGGCGGGAGCTGCTGGCGCGCGTGGACGCCCCGTCCGCGTGGACGGACTGGTTCGCCCAGAACCAGCGCGACGTCCACGAGATCGAGGCGGACCTGCGGGTCGCGGGGCTGGAACCGGTCGACGTGTGGATGGAGCGGCGTCGGCGCCACACCGATCCGGACGCGTTCATGGCCCGCACCCGTTCCGTGGCGGCCCACCTCCTGGGCAACCCTCCGGGAGGGTTCAGCGAGCTGGACCGGCGGATCGAGCGGGCCCTCCACGACGCATCCGGACCGGACGGCTTCGTGTACGACTACTGCAAGCTCTACGCCGTGGCGCGGCGGCCCGCCGCCTGACGCGGAACGGACCCCTCGATCCGGGGGCCTGTACTCCGGAGGTCTGCTCAGGCCGGGATTCGGCCGGCCGATGGGGTGTGCATGCCCGATCCCCGTCGTGACCCCCCGGGTCATCCGCAGCCAATCCGACAACGCCTCGGACTCCGAGCCCCGTCACGCGGAGCCGGCGGTGCGACGCCGGGACGTGCAGCCCGGTGAGCGTCTTCGAGGGTCTGCGCTTCGACGGCGCATGGCGCCACTACCAGCGGCTCGCGCTCGACGCGTTCGAGCGCGACCGCGTCGAGGGCAGCCGCCGCACCCACGTTGTCGCGCCGCCCGGGTCCGGCAAGACGCTCATGGGCCTCGAGATGGTGCGGCGTCTCGGCGTCCCCGCCCTCGTCCTGGCGCCGAACACCGCCGTCCAGGCGCAGTGGATCGAGGCCGCCGCGATGTTCCACGCCTCGCCGGAACTGGTGACCACCGACGCATCGGGGACCATCGCCTGCCTCACTTACCAGGGGGTGAGCCGTCTGGACGATCCCTCCGAGGTGCTGGGGGACGTCGCGGAGCGCAGGTGGGCGGCCGAGCGCGCGCGGGCGACGGGCTCGTCGCTCGACGCAGTGCTGCGCGAGGGACGGTCCTGGACGGGTGCGGCAGCGCAGCGTCGCCGTCGTGAACTCGCCGTCATCGGACGCGGGATCAAACGTGAGATCGCCCGCGCCGAACACGGCGACCTCCACGTCGGCGCCCTGTTCTCGGAGCCGGTCCGCAAACGGCTCGACATGCTGCGCGAGGGCGGCGTAGGCACCATCGTGCTGGACGAATGCCATCACCTGGCCTCGATGTGGGGGTACGTGGTCCGCGCGATCGTGGAGGAGTTCGGCGACGTGCATCTGATCGGGCTCACCGCGACGCCGCCGGCCGAACTCAGCAGGGACGAGGCCGAGCTGTACGAGCATCTGCTCGGACCGGTCGATTTCACGGTCCCGACGCAGGCCGTGGTCCGCGACGGCCACCTCGCGCCCCACCAGGAGCTCGCCTGTCTCACGACGCCGCTCGAATCCGAGCTGCGCTGGCTGGCCGAGCGCGACACACGCTTCAAGGAGCTGATCACCACGCTCCACGAGCACGACGAGACGGGGCTTGGCTTCGCCGAGTGGATCGCCCACCGGCTGCGCACTCGCATGCGGGCCGAGGGCGACGGCGCGAACCTCTCGTGGGGGTCGTTCGCCCGCCGCGAGCCGACGTTCGCCGCCGCCGGGCTGCGCATGCTCAGCAGCGCGGGACTGCCGCTGCCCACCGGAGCACCGAAGACCGAAGCCGTGCGGGCCGAGCCGAACCTCGACGACTGGCTCGTGCTCATTGAGGACTACGTCCTGCGCTGCCTCGATCCGCAGCCCGAGGACGCGGTCGGACGGCGCCGTGAGGCGATCGTCGCGGCCCTCGCCGAGCTGGGGTACACGATGACCCGGCGCGGCGTGCGGCGGGGCCGCTCGGACGTCGACCGCCTGCTGGCGCGTTCGGCGGCCAAGGCCATCGTGCTGGCCGACGTCATCGCCTGCGAGCTCGACGTGCGGACCGACGGCTTGCGGGCACTGGTGCTCACCGATTCGGAACGATCCGACGCGGTGGCGTCGCCCGACCTCACCTCGGTGCTGCGCCCGGGGGCCGGTACGGCGGTGGAGGCTGTCCATGCCATCGCGGCCGATACCCGCACCGCCATCTGCCGCCCGGTGCTCGTGACCGGGCGGGGCATCCGCTGCCATCCGGATGACGCTGAGCGGCTCGTATCGTGTCTCGCCGCGGCCGCTGACGGTGGGGTCGACGGTCTCGCCTGGCGGGTCGACCATGACGGGTTGGCGGACATCACCGCCGCGGGCTCGTGGACGCCCCGGCGCTGGGTGCCGCTCGCGACCGCCGCCCTGGCCGCGGGCGACGTTCTGGTGCTGGTCGGTACCCGCGGCATGCTGGGCGAGGGATGGAACGCGCCGTCCCTGAACGTGGTGGTCGACATGACCGGTGCCGCCACCAGCGTCGCCGTGACACAGATGCGAGGGCGGTCGCTGCGTCTGGATCCCCACGACCCCGAGAAGGTCGCCTCGAACTGGGACATCGTCTGTGTCGCGCCGGACCTGCTGCAGGGCGACGGGGACTACCGCCGTTTCGTCCGCAAGCACACGCATGTGTTCGCGCCCACGGACGACGGTGAGATCGAGGCGGGACCGTCGCACGTGCATCCGGCGCTCGGACCGTTCGCGCCGCCGGCCGCCGAGCGGTTCGGCGACATCAACCGCGAGCTGTTCGCCCGGGCCGCGGACCACGAGGAGGCCAGGCGACGCTGGCGGCCGGGCGAGGCCTACGAGGGGGTCGAGGTGGACTCGGTGGTCGTTCGTCGTCGGCGGCACGGTCCGGCCGAGCAGGACGCGGCGAGCCCCGTGTGTCCTGAACGCCTCGGACATGCACCCGTGGCGGGACCGGTGGCGCTGGGGACACTGTCGGCGGCGGCGGCCGCCGCCGGTGCAATTGCCGCCGGTCCGGTCGGGTGGGCTGCGCTCGCCGGGGTTCCGCTCGCGGCCGGTTGGCTGGCGAGGCGCCGGCGCGCCGCCTCGCGGCGCCTGGAACCGGAGCTTCCGCTCGACCTCGTGGCGGGTGCGATCCGAGACGCATACGTGACACTTGGGGACATCAGTGAGGCGTCAGGGGCGTCACTGGTGATCGAGCCGCGGTCGTCGGGATACCTGCGGGTGTGGCTCGCGTCGGCCACACCGGCCGAGGCCGCGCTGTTCGCGGCCGCGCTGGAGGACCTGCTGGACCCGTCGGCTCCGCGGTATCTGGTGTCCCGGCCGGTTCCGCCGGTGGGGCCGGGAGCGGCGCTCCGCATCGCCTTCGGCCGGCGGTGGACGGTTCCGCACTGGATCCCGGTGCCCGCAGACCTGGGACGGCGCAAGGATCGTGCGCAGGCGTTCGCGGACGCATGCGCACGCTGGCTGGGACCGGGAGTGCTGATCTCGGCGACGCGCACCGCCGAGGGGCAGGACGCCTTCGCCCGATCACACGTCACCGGCTCGAACATGGACGCCGTCAGGCGCCGGGTCTGGCGCTAGCGGTCCGGGCCGTCCTCGGTGGGCAGCTTCTCTAGGCGAACCCGCCGCACGCGCGGCGGGGCCGATGCAGGAGGTGCATCAGCGCCAAACCCGTGAAAGGTCACGACATGCCCCGCCGAATCAGCCTCCGGGCGACCAGCGCCGCACTCGCCGTCCTGGCCGTTGCGGCCCCTGCAGCCATGGCGAAAAAGCCCGTCGTGGCCACCTCCGAACTGAGAGCGTCGTCATCGCCATGCAACGACCTCGTGGTGACCCAGGCGCTGCTGCCCTTCGGCGACACCAACTGGTACTTCCTGGCCCCCCAGGGGTCCTTCGAGACCGGCGCCGATGGGTGGACCGTCTCGAGCGGCCGCACGGTCGCCGACGACTCCGGCTTCGCGGATGGCCCGAAGCCGGGTCGGTATTCGCTGGAGCTGGCTCCCGGCGCGACCGCGACCAGCCCGCCACTCTGCGCAAACGCCACGACACCATCGTTCCGCTTCTTCGCACGGACGGTCACCGGCGATGCCTCGAGCTACACCGTCGAGGTCACCTACGTGACCAGTGCCGGCGACAAGGTCAGGGCATCGGGCATGGCCGGTGTCGGAAGCGCCTGGTCACTCACGCCGGAATTCCGTGTCCTGACCAACAAGATCGCCGAGGACGCCTCCGGCTGGGGATCAATCCAGATCTCGGTCACCGCCCCGAACGACAGCGCCCTGCGCATCGACGATCTGTACGTCGATCCCAGGATGCGATGACCCCGGAGCCGCCGTCGCGCGCGGGGGGCGGGGAGCCCTGTCGGCATACGGAACACTCAAGCGGCATCCCCGTGCGGGCGATGTCAATCCAATGGGACCACCCGCTCCCGTCCTGACGCCTGCGCGTCTGCGCGCGGAAGACGAAGACCGCATGGCCACCTCCCTCGGCCGGGATGGCGCCGCCCTCGACCGGCGCGAACGGTGGGTGGAGGCCGCGGCCGGGACCGCCTTCCTGATCGCCGCGGCCACCGTCGCCGCGCTGCTGCCGTCGAGTCCCCTGCCGCCGATCTGGGTGCTCGCACTCGCGGTCGCCGCAACCGCGGCCGCCTCACAGGTCCGCTTCGCAATCCCGAGCGGGTACACCGTCCCCGTGATGCTCGTCAGCGTCCCGGTGCTCTTCATGGTCCCCACCGGGCTGTTCCCCCTGGTCACCGCGGCCGGGCTGCTCGTCGGCGGGATCCCGGGCGTCCTGCGCCGCCGGGTGTCTCCCGATCGCTTGCTGCTGGCATTCCCGAACGCCTGGTTCACGCTGGGGCCCGCGCTGGTCCTCGGCCTGGGCGGGCCGGTCACGCCGAGCACCGCCGGCGCCCCGCTGCTGACCGGTGCGTTTGCGGCGCAGCTCCTGGCCGACGCCTCGGCTTCGGCGATCCGCGACGGGCTGCTCGGCAGTCCCGGTCTGGTCGGTCAGCTTCGTGAAGCGCGCTACGTGTACGCGGTGGATCTCGCGCTGGCCCTCACCGGCTTCGGCGTGGCGCTGGCCACCGAGAACCACCAGTGGGCGCTCGCCCTCGTGCTGCCGCTGCTCGGCCTCCTGCACCTGTTCGCGTCCGAACGCCGTCAGCGTATGGAACAGCTGGTCGAGCTCAGCAATGCCTACCGCGGAACCGCCATGGTGCTCGGGGATGTCATCGAGGCCGACGACGAGTACACGGGCGAGCACTGCAAGAGCGTGGTCCAGCTGGCGTTGTCGGTCTCGGACGCCCTGGGGCTGGGCCCCGCCGAGCGTCGCAAGGTCGAGTTCGGCGCCCTGCTCCACGACGTGGGCAAGGTCGCCGTCCCGAAGGAAATCATCAACAAGCGGGGGCCGCTCGACGCCCGCGAGTGGGAGATCATCAAGACCCACACGGTCGAGGGCCAGCGCATGCTCGACACCGTCGGCGGCACCATGAGCGAGGTGGGGCGCATTGTCCGGGCGCACCACGAGCGCTGGGACGGTGGCGGATATCCCGACGGGCTGGCCGGGGAGGCCATTCCCATCGAGGCGCGCATCGTCGCCGCCTGCGACACGTGGCATGCCATGACCAGCTCCCGGAGCTACCGGCAGGCGATGTCGCACCAGGTCGCGCTGGACGAGCTTCGGTCCGTCGCGGGTTCGCAGCTCGACCCCCGGATCGTCGACGTGCTGGTCGGTCTGCTGGACGCTCGCTGACCACCGTCGGCCGGCCGGTCCGGCTACCAGGCCGACCTGGCGTAGTCCTTGAGGAAACACCCGCGGACATCCTCGCCCGCTTCGCCGCGGACGATGGGGTCGTAGACGCGGGCGGCTCCGTCGACGAGATCCAGCGGGGCGTGGAACCCCTCGTCGGCGAGGCGCATCTTGGTGGGGTGGGGGCGCTCGTCGGTGATCCAGCCGGTGTCGACGCTGTTCATCAGGATCCCGTCCTGGAACAGGTCGTTGGCGCTCGTGCGGGTGAGCATGTTGAGCGCGGCCTTCGCCATGTTGGTGTGCGGGTGCCCGGGGCCCTTGTAGCCCCGGCTGAACTGTCCCTCCATCGCTGAGACGTTCACGACATGGGTCCGGCGGAAGCGGCTGGCGGCGAGGCTTGCGCGCAACCGGCCGATCAGGATGAACGGCGCGGTGACGTTGCAGAGCTGCACCTCGAGGAGTTCACGGGGATCCACCTCGTCGACGACCTGGCTCCAGCTGTTGACCGCGTCCAGGTCCGGTACGAGGCCGCCGGCATCGATCGCCGTTCGGGCGGCGATGCGTTCCGGGGAGGCCGAACCCGTTGTCAGGGCGAGCGCGGTGACCGCCTCGGGCGTGGGGGTCCAGTGGGGCCGATCACCGGATTCGAGTCCCGGGACCGCTCCTTCGTGGCCCGGGCCGAACACGCGCACCTCGGGAAGCGGCCCGGCGGGCACCGCGGCGGCCTCGGCGCGGGCGAGCAGGGCATAGGCCTCGGGCGATCGCCGAACCGTCTGGGCCGCATTGTTGATGAGGATGTCCAGAGGGCCGTCGGACGCGACCGAGTCGGCCAGGGCCACGACCTGGGCCGGGTTGCGCAGGTCGATCCCGACGATCGTGAGCCGGTTGAGCCAGTCCCCGCTGTCGGGCATCGACCGGAACCGGCGCACCGCGTCGCGCGGGAATCGCGTCGTGATCGTGGTGTGCGCACCGTCCCGCAACAGCCGCAGAGCGATGTACATGCCGATCTTCGCCCGGCCCCCGGTGAGCAGCGCCCGCCGGCCGGTGAGATCCGTGCGAGCTTCGCGCTTCGCGTGGTTCATCGCTGCGCACGCCGGGCACAGTTGGTGGTAGAAGGCGTCCACCTCGGTGTACCGCTCCTTGCACACGTAACAGGGACGCGCGCGGAGCAGGGTGCCGGCCTTCGCCCCGGCGGCCCGCGAGGCCAGGGGGAGTCCATTGGTTTCGTCGTCGATGCGCCCGGGGGCTGCCGTGGCCGTCAGGGCATCGACCCCCCGGTCGGCCGCGAGCACGGCGTCGCGCCGTTCACGTCGCCGGCGGAGACGCACCTGCTTGTAGATGCCCGCGGTCGCGCGCTGGATGCGCAACAGGTCCGGATCGTCGGCCGGCAGTCCCTCGGCGTCCCGAAGCACACGCAGACAGACCTCCAGGTCTGCGGGATCGAGCCGGGGGGGATCCTCCAGCCGGTCAGAAGCGTCGCGGGCACCATTCACGACGAGACAGCCTAGTGTCCTGAGTCGAAGGTTTCGCGGCAGCCGCCACCCCGCTCCCGAAACTCCGACCCACGACACTGGCGCCTCCCGGCGCGGCGCACGATGGGCGTCGGGAAGCGCTGGCGTGAACGCAGGGAACGGACACTTTGCTCTTGCGCTAAGTGTCACCTCGCCGTAATACTGTGCCCGATGGCACAGTATGCGGACCAACTCGACGCGGTCTTCGCCGCCCTTTCCGACCCCACCCGCCGTTCGGTGATTACTCACCTCGCAGACGGGCCGGCGAGCGTCGGCGACCTCGCCCGTACGTCCACGATGACCCTCCCCTCGTTCATGAAACACGTGCGAGCACTCGAGGCCAGCGGCCTCATCCGCACGTCGAAGGCCGGGCGCGTGCGCACCTGCACCCTGCAACCCGAGGGCATGGCGGTCGTCGATGGATGGTTGGCCGAGCAGCGGGCCATCTGGGAGCGCCGCACCGACCGCCTCGAGCGGTTCGCCACCACTCGCGAGGAGACGCCGTGAATTCCGATCTCGACCTGGTCCTTCGCCGCGTCATTCGAGCGCCACGGGCGACGGTCTGGGAGGCATGGACCGACCCGGCGAGTCTTGAGGAGTGGTGGCTGCCCGCTCCCATGCAATGCCGCGTCGAGCGATTCGAGCCGCGGCCCGGAGGCGCGTTCGTGACCTCCATGAGTGAGGACGGGCAAACGTTCGTGCCGCACTTCGACGGGTGCGTCCTCGTCGTGGACGAACCCGAGCGCCTCGTGTTCACGAACGGGCTCGACAGTCAGTGGAGGCCCGCGACGCCGCAGCCCGTGGCGATGACCGCCGTCATCACGTTGCTCGACCACCCCGACGGCACCGACTATGGGGCGGTCGTCCGGCACGGCGACCCGGCCGCGCGCGAGCTTCACGAGCAGCTCGGTTTCCTCGACGGCTGGGGCGCCGTCACCGAGCAGCTCGCTGCCATTGCCGAGCGGCGTGCCGGACAATGAGGCTCACCCTGGTGCAGTTCGTCTCCCTCGACGGGGTCTCTCAGGGGCCGGGTTCACCCGAGGAGGACACCTCCGACGGCTTCACCCGCGGAGGCTGGTTCGTCCCGCACATGGACCCCGAGTTCATCGACCTGGCAGCGACGTGGCTCGAGCGGGCTGACGCACTGCTTCTCGGACGTCGCACGTACGAGGCGTTCGCACAGGCCTGGCCGGTGATCACCGACGAGCGCGATCCGTTCACCGTCGCGATGAACGGGCTGCACAAGTACGTGGCGTCGCGCACGCTCACCAAACCCACATGGGGTCCCTCCACGCTGATCGGCGGAGACCTCGTCGCCGAAGTGGCCGGCCTGAAGGCGGCGCCGGGACGGGAACTGCAGGTCCACGGCTCCGCTCGGCTCGCTCAGGCGCTGTTCGCCGCCGGGCTCATCGACGAGATGCGCCTGGTGATCGCGCCGACGATCGTGGGTCAGGGGCGTCGTCTGCTGCCGGCAGCCGGGCCGGCGACCGGGTTGCGGATGACCGGCCACACCACGACCCCCGGGGGGCTCGCGATCCTGACGTTCGAGACGTCGGGCGCGGCTCCCTTCGCCGCCTATGAAGGCGTGAGGTCGATTCAGCCCGCTCCGACGGCGTGTTGAGCATCCGGCCTCCCGAGCCGCTGAAGCCTAACCGGGCCTCGACGCCCCCGACAGTTCCTGCGCCAGCCCGATCAGCAGCCCCTCGGGTCCGCGGATATAGCAGAGCTTGTAGGCGTCCTGGTACCGGATGATGTCAGTGCTGACCAGCTCCGCGCCATGCCGGCTGGTGAGGCGCCCGACCGTCTCCTCGATGTCGTCGACGGCGAACATCACCCGCAGATAGCCCAGCGAGTTCACCGGGGCGGTGCGGTGGTCGGCGACGATCGCAGGTTCGAGGAAGCGAGAGAGTTCGAGTCTGCTGTGGCCGTCGGGCGTGCGCATCATGGCGATCTCGACGCGCTGGTCCCCCAGGCCGGTGACACTGCCCGCCCACTCGCCCTCGACCATCATCCGTCCTTCGAGATCGAGCCCCAGCTCTCGAAAGAACTCGATCGCCGCATCGAGGTTCTCGACGACGATCCCGACGTTGTCCATCCTGAGTGCCATGGCAACCACCCGTCTTGGTACGTGCTCGATGACCAGGAGCTGCGGGCGTCCGCAGGGGGACATCCACCCCGACTGATCCGGACGTCGTCGTGACGTGGCCGACAGGATCCTGGACCAGGGCTTCGAGCCTACCCGTCGTCTGCGGCGTGGTCGATCCGCGGCTCCCGCTTTGTCCGCCCGTCGCCGGGGGTCGCTCAGAAGCTTGCGGCACGGTGGCGAATTCGACAGGGTGCCGATGACCACGACGAAGGAGTCTCCGTGCCCCGCCTCCTCACCGTGTCGACCGCTGCCGTTCTCGGCGTCGCGGCGATCACGTTCAGCGCGTCGCCAGCCCGTTCAGAGATCACCATCGATCCTCCGGGCGCCGCGTGTTTCGTCCATGCGCCGTACGACAGCCCGAGCGCCAGCGACTACCCCAAGTTCAAGCCCGACCAGGCTGCGACGCTGGCGGTCCACGGTGCCGTCAAGGAGGCGCCCGGCCAGCACCTCGTCCTGAGCGTCTCGGCCGACCCGAGCTCGCGCGCGCTCTTCATCGGGTCGTCCTTCCTTCAGCCCGATGAGGCGGGCAACGCCATCGCGAGGTACCCCAACCCCAAACCGGAGTCCATCTTCACCAGGGGGAACCCGCTGCCGACCCCGAAGATTGAGCAGGCGACCCTGCACGTGTCGTTCTCGCTGAACGGCGTCCTTCGCTCGGAGGCGAGCGTCACCTTCCCGATCGGAATCCTCGCCGCGATGACCCAGGCGCGCAACGAACGACGGACGCGGCACAAGGAGCCGTGGAGGGCCTCGGGCCTCGGCCCCGGGACGTACTACGCCTTCTACCGCCGCCGGGGCAGGACGGTGTGGCGCCAGCGCCTCGGGGTGGCGAAGGGCCCCTGCGGCTACCTGTCGGTCCGTCAGTACGTGACGCCGCCCAAGCGCAAGGGCGCCGGGCCGTGGGACATCGTCATCCAGAAGGGCACGCGCTACCGGCCCAGGGTGCGCCAGCTCGTGTACCGCGGCTTCTCCCGGGGCGCGTTCAGGTCCACGTTCGGGTTCAAGGGCTACCTCCAGAAACCGTAGACCTCCGGCGGCCGCGTGGATTCGCGGCCGCCATGCTCGCCCTCACGTTGGTGACAGCCGACGGTCAAGCGGTCCGGGCCGGCGGCCGATGACCCTCCCATGGCCCCCCTCCACCGCGAACCCATCGTCGCTGCTCCAGCCGGACGTGGCGCTGATCGTGCGCCTGTCTCGCAGCGCCGGGGCCTGCGTGGCGAATGCGATCGCGGGATGTCCGGGTCATGGGGATGATGCGCGCACGCGTCGTCATCGCCGGCCTTGCCCTTGCCGCGATGGCGCTGCCAGCGGGCGCGATCGGTACGACGCTCCATCCCTCGGTCATCGACTCGGTGGGGGACGTCGGTGAGGAACCGTCCGTCGCAATCGGCACCGACGGGAATCCGGTGATCAGCTACCACGACGCCACCAACGACACGCTGAAGGTGGCCTGGTGCAACGACCCGGCGTGCGCGGGCGGCGACGAGACCACAACCACCATCGACGCGACCTCCGGTGCGGGCCAGTTCAGCGCCATCGCGATCGGCGCCGACGGGTACCCGGTCATCGCCTACTCCATATTCGGTTGGAACCTGATGCTGGCGAAGTGCAACGACCGAGCGTGCACTGGAGGCGACGAGACCATCAGCACCGTGGACGCGAGCGGCGGCCAGCCCGGTCCGTATCCGTCCATCGCGATCGGCACCGACGGGAACCCGGTGATCAGCTACCTCGCCAACCAGACCGCCGACCTGCGCGTCGCGGCGTGCAACGACCCCGCATGCAGCGGATGGGACGAAACGATCAGTGTCGTCGACGACACCGGCACGACCGTCGGCGTCCGGAGTTCGATCGCGATCGGTACCGACGGAAACCCCGTGATCGCCCACTACGACCTCACCAACCAGGACCTGCGGTTCGTGCGGTGCGACGATCGTGCGTGCGCTCCCGGCGGGGACACCGCCGTCGTCGTCGATGCCACCGGGGACTCCGGCTGGTATCCGTCGATGGTCATCGGTGCCGACGGGAACCCGCTGATCACCTACCGCCGCACCGTGTACCCCGGCCCTCCGGAGTCCAGTGGATTGGTCGCCGCCCACTGTGGTGATGCGTCGTGCTCCACGGTCTCGCATCGGATCCTCGACAGCGGGGGATCGGGAAGCGCGGTCGCCCTGGACGCCGACCGCCTCCCGTTGATCGCCTACCGCACGGGTGATCTCGTGAGGCTCGCGCACTGCGACGAGGCGGACTGCGGCTCCGGCGCGTCGCTGGACACCGTGGACACGACGGGCTCCCCTTCCTGGGAGAAGGTGGCGCTCGCGGTTGCGGCGGATGGCACTCCGGTCGTTGCCTATGACCACCACACCGACGGCGACCTCCGGGTGGCGGCGAACAATGCGCGCGTCTCGGTCCCGGGCACCCTCGACCTGGGGTCCCGCGCGATCGATGCCGGCCCTGGCACACCACTCACCGTGACCGTCTCGAGCACTGGCTCGACGCCGCTGTCGGTGGGAACTCCCGCGGTGCAGGGGGCTTCGGCCGACGCGTTCCGAATCACGGGCGGTACGTGCGCCGGGCAGGCCGTACCCGCGGCCGGAACCTGCACGATCGAGGTCGCGTTCGATCCCGTGGCGGTCGGTTCCGCGGCGGCACAGCTGACCATTCCGAGTGACGATCCGACCGCCACCGCCGCGGTGGCCCTCACGGGGGTGGGCGCCCCGGCCGCGCCACCACCGACTCCGTCGGAGCCGGCGCCGTCCGAGCCCGCGCCGGCGATGCGTCCGCCAGCCCTGTCCGGGCTCCGCGTCGTGGGCTCAGGTTCTCAGGCTCGTCTGCTCCTGCGGGTGAGCTCCGGAACCCGTCGCGCAACGATCGTGTTCACCCGACCGCGTCCGCGGTCCCGCGCCCTCACCCGCCGCCTCGCCGCATGCGCTCGGCGCTCGAGCCCCGCGCTCCGGACGCGCTGTCGCTCGGCGGCCCGCCGGCAGACGATCGCGCGTCGCAGCGGTCCCGTCCGCGCGGGGCGGGTCGTCCTGCGCCTCGCCGGTGTGCCGGCGGGCCGTCACCTTGCGACGATCAACCTGACGGGTCGTGGGACGCGGCGGAGCGTCAGCCGCTACGTCCGGGTCTCCTGAAGCGGGCCCGATCGCGGCGTCGCCGCGCACCGGGTCAGGCGGAGGGTGGCAACGCGGAGTGGGCCGTGTAGGGCTCGAACCTACGACCTTGGGATTAAAAGTCCCCTGCTCTGCCAGCTGAGCTAACGGCCCACGACAGCCTAGCTGCTGACCGTCGCCCCGGGGAACGCGGGCGGGCGCGCGTGGACGTAACGCCTATCGGGCCAGGAACGCGATCCCGAGGGCACCCGGGCCCACGTGGGCGCCGATGACGGCGCCGATGCCCACCGTCTGCATGCTGGTGATCCCGCTGCGGCTCTCGCGGACGGTGCGAGCCAGGCGTTCCGCGTCACGCTCCGAGTCGGCATGCAGGATCGCCACGTCGATTCGATCGAACCCGGCGGACCGTTTCAGCATGTCGTCGACCAGGGCCGGGATGGCGGCGCGCTTTCCGCGCACCCGCCGCACCGCGTCGACCTCACCGTTGACCAGCGACAGGATCGGCCGCACCCGGAGCAGGCCGCCGATGAGCGCCTTGCCGCGCCCGATGCGTCCGTTGCGCTGCAGGTACTCCAGCGTGTCCAGGCTGAACGAGATGCCCGAGCGGCTGGGGATCTGTCGCACGAACTCGTCGAGCGCGGCCGCGCTGGTGCCCTCGTCGAGCATCCGCTGCACCGCCTCGACCACCAGCCCGAGCAGCGCGGAGGTGACGTAGGTGTCGTAGACACGGACGCGGTCGCCCAGTTCCGTCGCACCCGTCCGAGCGCTTTCGACGGTTGCCGACAGCTTGCCCGAGATGTGCAGGCTCACGACGGTCCGGTACCGCTCCAGCAGGTCGCGATACGCCACCTCGAAGGCGCCAGGCGACGGCGCGGCCGTCCGTGCGATCTGGTCGGTGTGCTTGAGGCGGTCGTAGAACTGGGCGCCGGTGAGGGTGACGCCGTCCACGAACTCCTCGTCGCCGAAGCGCAGGGTGAGGGGAACCATCTTCCACGACGGATTCGTGACCCGATCGCCCGAGATGTCGGCGGTCGAGTCGAACACGATGGCCGTGGTCGACGCCTCCAGGCGCTCCTCGGCGGCGTACGCGGCGAGCAGCAGCGGGTAGTGATCCTGGCCGCCGTCGTGTTGATCGATCTGGACGTGGGGGTACGCCTCCGCGACCCGCGCGATCGCGTCGTCCAGGTCGTCGGGAACCACGTGTTCACCACCGCGAAGCAGCATCAGCCGCTGACGGTTGGGACCGAGCATCGCCGCCGCGACCCGTGAGGCCACCTCCGAAACTCGCTGCGATGTCGCCACCAGGCGTCCGTCGACGAGCCCGATCCACGCGCCCTTGTCGACCGGCACGCCGTCCACTCTCGCGTCACGCGAGGCGCGCGTGATGGCGCCGTCGGCCATCCGGTTCACCGATGCGCGCATCGTCGCGCCGTTCTCTTCGGCCGAGAGTCCGGCCGTGTAGCTCCCCAGTGCGATGAGCCCGGCCGGGATCGAGGACGTCTCGACCACCACCACCGGGCGGCTCGCGAGTCCCGCGGCGCTGCGTGCCGCCAGCAGGATGTTGTCGTTGTTCGGCAACACCACCACCTCGTCCGAGTTGCAGGACTCGATGGCTTCCAGGAGCTGTTCGGTGCTGGGGTTCTGGGTCTGGCCTCCGTCGACCACGGCACGGGCGCCGAGTTGCCCGGCGAGTCGTGTCGCACCGGCACCCTGGACCACCGCAACGACGTCGCAGCGGCGCTTTGGGGTGCCCGCCTCAGGCCGGTGGGTCAGCCGCTCCGTGCGATCCTTCACCTGCGCCTGCATGTCCGAGATCTCGACGCCGGTGAGCGACCCCAGATCCACGACACGCGACAGGGCCGATCCCGGATCGTCCGTGTGGACATGCACCCGCAGCGCCGACTCGTCGCCCACCACCAGCAGCGAGTCGCCGAGCGGTTCCATCAGCCGTCGCACCTCGGCCGCGCCGAGATCGTCACGGTCCTTGAGCAGCAGGAAGCCGGTGCAGTAGCGGTAGGGCGAATCGGCATCCACGTCGTGGACGACGATGTGGTCGGACGACCCCGCAGCTTCCGTGGCCTCGACGTGCTCGCTGTTCCAGCCCGCCACCGCACCGCGCGCCACCTCCAGCAACCCGGCGCCACCGGCATCCACCACGCCGGCATCGGCGAGCTTCTGCAGCATGGTCGGCGTGCGCTCGAGTGCGTCGGCGCCGCGGGCCAGCACTCGGCTCAACGCCTCGTCGAGCGGGCTCTTCGCGGCGTCCTCGGCCTCCTCGGCCATCTCCCTGGCGACGGTGAGGATGGTCCCCTCGACCGGGTTGGTCACCGCGCCGTAGGCCGCGTCCGACGCGCCGCGGAGTCCCGCGGCGAGCCCCCTGCCGTCGAGTTCGCGATCGGTCGGGAGGGCCGAGGCGAATCCCCGGATGATCTGGGAGAGGATGACGCCGGAGTTGCCTCGTGCGCCGATGAGCGCCGATCGTGTGATGCCGTCGACCAGATCGTTCGCCGACGCGGGCCCGGGGAGTGCCGCGAGGTCGTCACGGACCTTGCGGATCGTCTGGGTCATGTTCGTGCCGGTGTCGCCGTCCGGCACCGGATACACGTTCAGGTCGTCGAGTCGCTGCCGCGAGGCGTCGAGCGCCGCGGTCGCGCCACGCACCACCCGGCCCACACGCGTGTTGATGGGCTTCACGGCCGTCCCCTGGTCGATTGCGGGAACGCTACCAGCGGGCCTTCCGGGCGTCGCCGGCTCGATCGACCGCGGCGCCCGCGGCTACCTGGTGCCCGGTTCCCGTTCGGTCAGATGGAAGTAGGCCATGGTGATGGCCACGGCGAAGAACGGAATGCACACCACGCTCGAGATCACGTTGGCGAGCCACTCGCCGAGGATCCCGCTGACGACCGCCGTGACGAGCCAGTTCAGGACTCCGCTCACGATGACCAGGGCGATGAACAGCACCAGCAGGAGGCCGAACACGCTCCAGAAGTTGCCCTGCACCAGGCTGATGGACCGGGAGATGGCGGTTCCCACTGACGCGCGCTCCTTGACCACCACCGGGACCACGAAGGCGAGGAACGTCATCGCGATGAGACCCGGGATGACCAGGAACAGGAAGCCGATCCCGATGATGAACGCGGAGACGATCCCGGTGAGGATCAGGCTGGGGAGCACCGGCCTGGCGGAGCGGAACAGGTCGGCGATCTCCATGTCGGCGCGGCCGTCGCGAAGGTCGTCCGTGGCCTCCACCAGGGCCCCCTGCAGCAGGAAGGTGCCGATGATGCTCACGACCGCGGCGGCGACCGCGAGGATCCAGTCGCTGAAGCCGGAGCCGTCGTTGGCGGATAGGAGCAGCGTGGAGATGAGCTGCACCCCCACGAACACCACGGCGGCGATGATCACGAACCGGCTGAAGAACCGGCGGTAGATCTCCCAGGATTCGGAAAGAAGCGCGTCGATCTGCATGCGGGGAGGGTACGGCGTCGGGCCGCGTTTCCCTGTCACGTAATGTGTATTTCGTGAACAATCCCCTCGGCGGTTTCGGCACGTTGGTCCGGTCGGCCCTGTTTCGCCTCGACCCTGAGATCGCCCACGGTGCCGCCATCCGAGCGCTTTCCGCCGGCGGTCCGGTCGTGCGGCGCATGGGCTTGCAGGTTCGCGACCCGCGTCTGGAGCAGCGTGTCTGGGGCGTGCGCTTTCCCACGCCGATCGGTCTGGCCGCCGGGTACGACAAGTCGGGCTCGGCCATCCCCGGCTGGTGCCAGATGGGCTTCGGGTTCGCCGAGATCGGTACCGTCACCGCCCAGCCACAACCCGGCAATCCGACCCCCCGGCTGTTCCGGCTGCCGGAGGACCGGGCCATCATCAACCGGATGGGGTTCAACAACGACGGGGCCGCGGCCACCGCCGCCCGGCTGGCGCAGCTCGCCCGCGTGGGCCGACTGCACGGCATCCCGCTCGGCATCAACATCGGCAAGTCGAAGGTGACGCCGCTCGAGGAGGCGGCCGCGGACTACTGCTTCAGCCTCGACCGCCTCTGGCCGTACGCCGACTACATCGTGGTGAACGTCAGCTCGCCCAACACGCCCGGCCTCCGCGAACTGCAGGAGGCGTCCCATCTGGCAGGCATCCTCGACGAGCTGCTGGATCTGAATCGGACGAAGGCGACCCTCACCGGACGCCACCGGGCACGGCCGGTCCTGGTCAAGGTCGCTCCGGACCTCACCGACGAACAGCTCGACGCGGTCGTGGACCTGGTTCGTTCCGTGGGCGCCGACGGCCTGATCGTCTCGAACACCACCCTGTCCCGTGACGGCCTGCGGTCGCCCGCGTCGCTCGTCGCCGAGGCCGGCGGGCTCTCGGGGCCACCGGTGGCCGCCCGGAGTCTCGAGATGCTGCACCGATGCGTGTCGCGGGCACCCGAGTTGCCTGTCATCAGCGTGGGCGGCATCAGCACCGTCGACGACGTCTGGGAGCGGCTCGCCGCCGGCGCCCGCCTGGTGCAGATCTGGACGGCGCTGGTCTACGAGGGCCCCCTGCTGGTGTCACGTCTCACGCGCGGGCTGCTCCAGCGGCTCGAGGACGCCGGGCTCACGATTCCGGAGCTCATCGGCTCCGAACGGGGCTAGCGGCCGGCCCGACGCCCGCGACGGTGATTCGGCGGGGCACGCCGTGACCGATACCCTCTCGCCGTCCCCACGGCCTGGAGCTGCCGCTGATCGAGCTCGGTGAACTCGCGGTTGTCATCATCGCGCTGGCGGTTGCCAGTGTGGTTGCCGGTCGCTTGAAGCTTTCGGCCATCCCGCTGTTCATCATCGCCGGTGTGTTGTTGGGACCCGGCACGCCGGGACCCACGATCATCGAGCACTCCGAGGGCGTCGGGATCCTCTCCGAGCTCGGGATCGTCCTGCTGCTGTTCTTCCTCGGGCTCGAGTTCTCGCTCGACCGGCTCACCCAGGCTCGGCGGCTCGTCATGGTCGGGGGGCTGGTCGACCTGGCCATCTGCTTCGGAACCGGATTCGGCCTGGGCATCATGTTCTTCGGCGTGGGGGCGGAGGCGTTCCTGCTGGCGGGACTGCTGTACGTGTCCTCCAGCGGCATCGTCACCCAGGCCCTGTTCGACCTGCGCCGTCTGGCCGACGACGAGACCGACCTCACGCTCGGGATCCTCGTGTTCGAGGACCTTGCCATCGCGCTGTTCCTGGCCGTCGCGGGGGCGCTCGCCACCGGTGCCGCCGTCGGCGTCGTGAGCGTCGGCGCCACCGGGGCCTTGGTGCTCGGCTTCGTCGCCGTCTCGCTGGTGGCCAGCCGCTACGCGGGGGTCGTCCTGGCGCCGCTCGTGCGACGCATGTCGCGCGAGCAGCTCTTCCTGTTCGCCGTCGCGATCGCCGTGGGCGGGGCGGCCCTGGCCACCACGTTCAAGGTGTCGGACGCGGTGGGCGCGCTGCTCGCCGGGGTCCTGCTGTCGGGGACGGAGATCCGCGACGAGATCGAGGAGCAGCTGCTCGGCCTGCGCGACTTCGCGGCGGCGATCTTCTTCTTCGCCTTCGGCGTGGAGGTGGACTTCTTCCAGATCGGCGATGTCTGGGTGTGGCTCGTGGCGGCCGTCCCCCTGGCGATCGGCTCGAAGATGATCGCCGGGTTCGTGGCCGCCCGCAGATGCCGGTTCAGCCGCCGCCAGGGGGTCAACGTCGGAGCGGCGCTGGTGGCCCGCGGAGAGTTCTCGATCATCCTCGCCCAGCTGGCCGCGGCGGGCGTGGCGCTGTCCCCGGACTTCCGGGACAGGATCGAGGTGTTCTCGGGCATATTCGTACTCGCGACGGCTATCGTCGGAGTGGTAATCATGAGGGAGTCGCGTGTCATCGGGCGGGCCGTCTTCCCGAGCTCGCGGTCCACGCGACGTCGACAACGTCCACCAACCTCGGGAGTGCAACGCAATGGTTGAGGTCCGCGAGACCCGCCTGCCTGGTGTCGGTACCAAGTTCACGATCAACACCCACGACGACGAGCGGGTGTGCGCCGTCGTCCACATGGACGGGATGCGCGAGCTCTACATCGGGGGGGACGACGAGGACGAGGAACCGGTCGTCGTCACGCTCAACGACGACGAGGCCCGCCAGATCGGGGCCATCCTGAGCGGCGTCGTCTACCGCCCCCAGCTCGTGCAGGACCTCGAACTCGCGCTCAAAGACCTCGTGATGGAGTGGATCGAGCTTCCCGCCAAGAGCCCGATCGTCGGCCTCACCGTCGCCACCTGCCGCATCCGATCCACGACGGGGGCGACCATCGTCGCCATCCTGCGCGAGAAGGGCTCGCTCGCCACGCCCCATCCCGACGAGGTGCTGCGCGCGGGTGACACGCTGGTGATCATCGGTCGCCCCGAGACGTTCAAGGACATCCGCAAGCTGGTCGACGAGGGGCCTCCACAATCCTGAGCCCGGCGGCCAACACCGCCACCGGGGTCTGAGTGGCGGAACTCCTCGCAGTCGGCGTCTTCGTTCTGGCGATCGCTCTGATCGCCACGGAGCGCCTGCATCGCACGGTGGTCGCACTCACCGGCGGGGCCTTCGTGATCCTGATCGGGCTGATCGAGCAAGAACCCGCGATCGCGGCGGTCGACTGGGCAGTGCTTGGGCTGCTCGCGGGCATGATGATCCTGGTGTGGGGCGCCCAGCAGACCGGGATCTTCACCTGGTTGGCGGTGGCGGTGGGCCGCGCCTCCGGCGGACGGCCCGCGATGCTCGTATTGGGACTCACCGGCTCCACCGCGCTGCTGTCGGCCTTTCTCGACAACGTCACGACGGTGCTGCTGGTGGTGCCCGTCACGCTGGTGCTCGCCGACACGCTCGACATCGACGCCGCCCCGCTGGTGGTGGCCGAGGTCATCGCCTCGAACATCGGCGGCGCCGCGACGCTCATCGGTGACCCGCCGAACATCATCATCGGCTCGGCGGCCAACCTCGGGTTCGTCGACTTCCTCGTCCACGTCGGACCGCCCGCGGTACTGGGCTACGCGGCGGCGATGACCTGGCTCTACGTGCGGCACGGGCGCCAGCTCGTGCCCGAGAAGGAGCGTCTGGAGGCGCTCGCGTCGCTCGATCCCACCGCGGGGCTGGGGCCCCGCAGGGACGTCGTGATCGTGCTGGCCTGCACCGGTCTGACGATCCTCGGGTTCTTCGTCCACGGCCTGTTCCATCTGGAGCCGGCGACCGTGGCGATGTCGGGCGCGGCCCTCTTCCTGCTGGTCGGACGCCCCGACGTCGAAACCGCGCTCGAAGGCATCGAGTGGACGACGCTGTTCTTCTTCGGCGGGCTGTTCGTGATGGTGGGTGCGCTCGAGGCGAACGGGACGCTGGAACGCGTCGCCGAGGCGCTCCGCGACGTCACCGGCGGCAACCGGACCGCCGAGGTGCTGGGCATCGCGTGGACCGCCGCCATCGCGTCGGGGCTGGTCGACAACATCCCCTTCACGGCAGCCATGGTGCCCGTGGTCCGCGACCTCTCGGCGGAGGGATCCGACGTCACGTGGTGGTCCCTCTCGCTCGGCGCCTGTTACGGGGGGAACCTCACGCTCATCGGCGCCAGCGCCAACCTGGTGGCCGCGGGAGCGCTGAATCGCGCGAATCGCCCGCTGTCGTTCGTGAGCTTCATGAAGTATGGAATCCCTGCCACGATGATCTCGATGGCCATCGGATCACTGTGGCTCCTGCTCCTGCTGGCGGTCGAATGAGTTCTTCTGGAATCACCCCCATCACGAAGTCGGTCACGCCCATCCCCGCGAGCGCCACGGTGGTCGAGGCCGCGCGGCTCATCGAGGCCGAGCAGTCCACCCTCCCGGTCGTCGACGAGGCCGGCAGGGTCCTCGGGGTGGTGGACAGCGCCAGCCTGCTCAAGGCGCTGGTTCCGCGTTATCTCGAACAGCTCAGCCACACCGGGTTCATCCGGCAGGACCCCGCCGGCTTGCTGCGGCATGCGCTGCAGGCGGCCCAGCAGCCGGTCTGCGACGTGGTGCAGACGCTTCCCGAATACCTGCAGGAGGGCGCGTCCGAGGCCCATGCCGCGGAGCTGTTCCTGCACACCGGCGTACTCGCCATCCCGGTCGTGGATGCCGACGGCGGTCTGGTCGGAGTCGTTCGCCGCGTCGATCTGGTGGTCGCCCTCGCAACCGACTAGTGTCCTCACGCGGAGGCCTCGCAGCCGCGCTGCGGCCGAGGGTCCACGCGAACGCCTCCGCACGCTGCGTGTCGGCGACGCCGTCGGTGCGGCGCTGACCCGTCACGCGGTGTCCGGACTTCCGACGCGGGGCGCCTGGTGACTCGGAGAACCGCAACGTGAGCGTTCCACCACGCCGCGGGATCAGATCGTTGCGCGGCACCCTGTCCCGCCAGGTGACTGCCCTCGGAGTCGTGCTCGCGATGCTGATCACGGTCGCCGTGGCCGGGATGGTCGTCACCGCGCGCAACTACCGCGACGTGGCGCAGCTCACGCTCAGCCGCCAGGACGCCGCCAACCAGGTTCTCACCGACCTCCTCAACGCCGAGACCGGAAACCGCGGCTACACCCTCACCGGCCGCGGCGACTACCGCAGTCCGTACACCGAGGCGCTGCACCGCTACCCCGCGGACATCGCGCGCCTGCGGGCGCTCGTCAACGACGACACCGAGCTGCTGGCGGCGGTCGAGGAACTCGATCGCCGGGCGCGCCTGTGGTTCCGCGAGGCTCGCACCCTCATCGCGCTGCGCCGCCAGGGGCTGACCGACGCGGCTGTCGCCCGATTCAACCGCGGCGAGGCAAAGCGCCGCAGTGACGCCTTCCGGGCCCAACATTCGCTGCTCGTGGCCGAACTCGACCAGGAGAGCGCGACCGCGCTGGTCGAGACCGATCGGCGCCGCGATCTGACGCTGTACGCGGTGACCGCCGTGGCGCTGCTCGCCCTGGCGGTGGTCGCATTCACCGCGCGGCGGCTCTGGCGCCGCGTCGGCGGGCCGGTTCGACTGCTGTCGCAGGGAATGGCGAGCGTCGCCCGCGGTCGCCCCACCGAGGTGGTGCGCAGTTCCGATGCGGTGCGGGAGCTGGCCGAGTTGACCGACGGCTTCAACCTCATGCAGCGGCAGGTCTTCCAGCAACGTGATGCGGTGGCGGCGGCGGTCCGCCGCGAGGCGGTTCAGCGCACCGAACGGCGGATGTGGGAGACGGTGCAGGAGGGACTGCTTCCGTCGCGCCTGCCCGTGATCCCGGGGCACCGACTGGTCGCTCGCTACCGGCCGGCCGAACGCGCCCTCCTGATCGGCGGGGACTTCTACGACGCCGAGGTGCTGCCGGACGGGCGTCTGGCGATGATCGTGGGCGACATGGCCGGCCATGGTGCGCCCGCCGCGGCACAGGCGGCCGGTCTCCGGTTCGGGTGGCGCACGATGGTCGCCGTCGATCCCGATCCGGAACGTGTGCTCAGCGCCCTCAACGCACAGATGTCACGGGCCGAGCTCCGGTCCGAAGGACTGTTCGCCACGGTCATCTACGCGCTCGTCGACCCCGATGGCGCGGCCATCTTCGCGTGTGCCGGCCATCCGCCGCCGGTGCTCCTGACCGCCACCGGATGTCACATGATCGAACCCGACGGCGTCGGTCCCGTCCTCGGGGTGATGGACGAGGCCACCTGGCCCACCACGTGGTTCACGCTCCGCCCCGGTTCCACGCTGGTGCTGTTCACCGACGGCCTCATCGAGGCCCGTGCCGGCGAGGAACTCTTCGGGGTCGAACGAGTGGTCGAGGCACTCGCCGAGGAACGCGCGTCAGCCGTCGAGATGCGCCTGGTCCGCACCATGGCGCGCAGCCGTCGCTTCGGCGGCGGGGCGCTGCGCGACGACGTCGTCGTGATGGCGCTCGAGCGGACCGCCGAGGGCCCCGGACCGTAGGCGGCGCGTGTCCCGCGCCGCCTCGAACGTCAGGAGGCCTCGACCCCCAGCAACTTCTGGAGCTCGCCGTTCTGGAACATCTCGGTGGCGATGTCGCATCCGCCCACGAGCTGACCGTCCACGAAGAGCTGCGGGATCGTCGGCCAGTCGGACCATCCCGAGAGCACCATACGGATCCTCGGGTCGGTCAGGATGTCGCGGGCGCCGTACTCCACCCCCAGGTGGTTCAGGATCTGCACGACCTGGTTCGAGAAGCCGCAGCGGGGCATCTCGGGCGTGCCCTTCATGAACACGAACACGCGATTGTCCGAGACCTCGGACTGGATCTGGCCGAGGATCTCCTCCTCGGACATCGTCAGGGTGTCGCTCATTGGGCCTCCGGGGCGCTGGTCTTCAGTGCGAGTGCGTGGATGCTGCCGTCGTCGAACCGCTCCTGTACCGCGGCGTACACCAGTCGGTGCTGCTGGATCAGCGGCAGACCGGCGAACTGCGGCGCGACGATGCGCGCGGCGAGGTGGTCGCCGCCACCCTGGTCGACGACGTCGACCGACGCACCCGGCAGGGCGGCTTCGATCATCTGGGTCAGTTCGGTGAGATCCGCCATTGCGCTCAGGATGCCAGGTCAGGCGTTCCGGCGCCCTCCCGCGGGTCCACGCCGCACGGTCCAGCCCAGCGGCCGATCGCCGTCGTAGGGCATCGTGCCGTGGAACGGGCGGGGATCGTCGTCGAACACCAGCGGCACGAAGTAGCGGTCTCCCTCCCACATCGGCAGGCCGGCGGCCGCGCGGACCTCCCGGTCGGGCGAGCACGCCGACAGCAGTCGATCCAGCGGGATCCATTCGAGCGTTCCCTCCGGCGTCTCGCGCTGGGGCTCCCCGTCCCAGGCGTCGGCCAGGAACACGAACGCCAGCCAGTCCTCCTGGTTCGGGCCGAAGCCGGACCAGGTGATGGTCCCCCGCAGATGCAGGCCGGTGACGGTCAGTCCGGACTCCTCGTGCACCTCGCGGCAGGCGGAGCCCATGACGTCCTCGTCGCGCTCGAGTTTGCCGCCCAGGCCGTTGAATTTGCCGAAGTGGTCGTCGTCCGAGCGGGTGTTGCGGTGGATCATCAGCACCCGCTCGCCGGCCCGGTCGAGGGGGTAGATCAGCGTTCCGACGATCGGCCGGAGCGGGACCGGTTCAGGCATCGAGCTGCTCGCGCAGCGCGTCCGGCGTCGTCACCGGCGCGCGGCAGGTGTGGTCCCGGCACACGTAGGCGGCCGGTACCCCGTCGACCATCGTGCGATCGGCCAGCAGCGGGATGGCCTCGGCGGTGGAGTCGTCCACCTCCTCGGCGTGGGCCAGCACCGTCCCGGGCGCCGCTCCGCGCGCAGCCCGGATCAGCGCCAGCGTGCGCTCATCGTCGCGCGGGCCGATGACCGCGATCTCGGTTCCGGGACGCGCGAGGCGATCGACCACCTGGAGCGCGGTGCCGAACGCGTGCGGGAAGCGCGTGAGATCGGCGCGCACCAGTCGCATGGCGCCGTCCGCGAGTTCGCGCATCGCCGTGTCTCCGGTGAACGCCGCGATTTCGTGCAGCACCAGGGCCGCCTGCGAGTTCCCGGAGGGGGTGGGGTGGTCCTCGACGTCACGGGTGCGGGCCAGCAGCGATTCGCCGTCGACCGGCGACGAGAAGAAGCCACCCGATTCGGCGTCGGCGAACTTCTGGACGATCGCGCTCGCCAGGCTCCTTGCGGCCATCACATACATCGGGTTGAACGTCGCCCGGTAGAGGCGCAGGAGTCCGAACGCCAGGTTGGCGTGGTCGTCGAGCTGCCCCAGGTGCTTCCGTTCGCCGTTCTGGAGGGTGCGGTACAGATGACCGCCGGCGACGGCCTCGGTCATCATGAGCCGTGCGGTCCCCTCGGCCGCCGCCAGGTAGTCGTAGCGGGAGAACGCAATCGCGGCGTCGGCCATCGCGGCGATCGCCAGTCCGTTCCACGACACGATGATCTTGTCGTCGCGCGCCGGGGCGGGGCGCTCGGCGCGCGCCTCGGCCATTGCGGTGAGGGCCTGCTCCAGCAGCGGTTCAGCCGGCGCGCCGAGCTCGTGGGTCACCAGTTCCATCGGACGGGCCACGGTCAGGACCGTGCGGCCGCCCGCGAAGTTCCCGTCCTCGGTGACGCCGTAGCGGAGGCCGATCGCGGTCGCCTGCTGGGGCGGCAGCAGCTCGTCCAGCTGTGCCGGGGTCCAGACGAAGAACGCCCCCTCGCCTCCGGGCGCGTCGGCGTCCTGCGACGCGGCGAACCCGTCGCCGACCATCATCTCCCGCATCAGGAAATCGAGGGTCCGCTCGGCGACACTCCGCCAGCGGGGATCGCCGCTGTGGACGTGGGCGAGCGTGTAGGCCTGGGCCAGCAGCGCGTTGTCGTAGAGCATCTTCTCGAAGTGCGGCACCACCCACACGTCGTCGACGCAGTAGCGGTGGAACCCGCCACCCACGTGGTCGTGAAGGCCACCGTCGGCCATCCGCGTGAGCGTCATCTCCAGCATCTCGCGCACGTGCATCGCGTCCGGATGCTGCGTCACCCGCTCGACCATGAACGGGAGCACCGTGGACGGCGGGAACTTCGGCGCGCTTCCGAATCCGCCGTTCGCCGGGTCGAACACCCGGGCGAGGCCCACGACGGCCTCGTCGATCACCGACTGGGTGAGCGCGTCGGGTGACGGCTCACGCCGGCTGGCGCTCCTGATGCGTTCGACGACGGCGCCCGCCTGGGCGAGCACCTCGTCGCCGCGGTCGGCGAAGGTGTCGGCGACGTGTTCGCAGAGCTCGGCGAAGCCCGGCAGCCCGCCGCGCGCGATCGGCGGGAAGTAGGTCCCGGCGTAGAAGGGCTCACGGTCCGGCGTGAGCCAGACGGTCATCGGCCATCCGCCGTGGCCGGTCATCGCCACCGTCGCCTGCATGTAGAGGTCGTCCACGTCGGGACGTTCCTCCCGGTCGACCTTCACGTTCACGAACCGCTCGTTCATGAGCGCGGCGGTTGCCGGATCCTCGAACGACTCGTGCGCCATCACGTGACACCAGTGGCACGCGGAGTAGCCGATCGACAGGAGGACGGGGCGGTTCGTCTCGCGCGCGACCTCGAAAGCTTCGTCTCCCCAGGGGTACCAGTCCACCGGATTGTCGGCGTGCTGGCGCAGGTACAGGCTGGATTCACTGGCGAGGCGGTTCGGCATTCGGTCACCCTGCCATGTCGCGGAACCACGATCCACCCGGGTCGTCCCGACGGGGGCCGTTCGGCCGCAAACCGCTCTCTGGCCTGGATGCGCGCGCAACGGTACGGTGGACACACGGTGGCACCAATCAGGAGCGGAGAACGCATGAAGGTCGTGATCGTCGGTGGCGGGATGGTCGGAATGACCCTCGCCCACCTCTTGCGCAGGCGTGGTCTCGAGCCCACCATCATCGAGCGGATGCCGGCGGGCTTCTATCAACCCCGGGGATACATGCTGGGCTTCCAGGGATACGAGTCCCTGCAGGAAGTCGGGGTCTACGACGAGGTCCGGGACGCCGGTCGGCCCATCGCGCCCCGCGAGGGACAGCCGCCGATCGCGGTGGCCGTGCGGTTCGGCGCCCTCATCGAGGCGCTCCAGCGCGACCTGCCGATGGAGAACGAGCTCACGGTGAAGGAGCTGATCACCGACGAGATCGGCCGGGTCACCGGCGTCGTCGCCGAGCCCACGCCCGAAGAGGTGCTTCGCGGGGCGGCGGGGCCGACGTCCGCGGCCGGGTCACTCCAGACGGCGGTCCCGGGCACGGTCAAGGGTGATCGACCCGCGGGCGAGATCCGCTTTGAAGCCGACCTCGTGGTGGCGTGCGACGGCGTCCGCTCGCCGATCCGCGACATGGCAGGCCTGTCGGCCGAGATCGATCCGCTGCCCGAAGCCGCGCTCTCGTTCTACAGCCCGAAGCAGGCCGACACGTCGTTCGCCATGGCCTACATGAGCGATGGTGGCCACATCGGGATGCTCTCCTGGTACGAGGGCTCGGCCGGCTGGCGCAGCTGCGCCCGCGTCGGCGCCGAGGCCGCGCTCGATGTCACCGTCGACCAGATCAAGGAGATGTGGACCCGGTTGCTTCCGGAGTCGGCGTCGGCCGTCGAGGGTGTCACCTCCATGGACCAGGTCCGCTACAGCGAACCCGCCCTGCTGCGCTGCCCGGAGTGGTGGAAGCCGGGCATCGTGCTCATCGGGGACGCGGCGCACTTCTTCGGTCCCGAGACCGGAGTGAGCTCGGGCATCGGCCTGGGCGACGCGCACGCGCTTGCGGAGGCGATCCGCCAGAACCCGAACGACGCGGACGCGGCCTGCCACATGTACCAGACGTGGCGCGAACCGGTGGTGCGGCCCTACGAGGCCACCGATCCCGGCCGCCAGCGGATCCTCGTGTCGGGACAGGTCGAGCCCCGCCCCGAGGAACGCTGGCCCCCGGAGGACTGAGGTCCGAACCCGTCATTCGCGCGGTGAGGGTGGCTCCGGCTACCCTCACCCGGTGATCGACGACCTCATTCAGACCGCCGGGCCCGTCCCGGCACGGGCGCCCGGTGCCCGCTGGCACCAGGCGGCGCTGCTCGCCACCGCCGCCGCGCTGGGCGGAGATCCGGCGGCCCGGACCCGGCTGGGGTGTGTGCTGCAGGCGCTCGATCTCCCCGACGCGGCCGAGGCGGCCGTCGACGGGCTGGAGGCTCCCTGGGCCAGGTGGTGGCACGTGGTCGCCATCGGCCAGCGGCGCCCGGTCGAGCTCGCCGACGCCGTCGCGGCCACCCTCGAAGACCTCGTGCCCGTCGACCCCGACGCCCGCGAGGTCCGGCGCCGCCTCGAGGATCTCGCGGACGAACTGCGCGCCATGGACGGTAGCGATCCGTCGCGCGCCCGGTTCTCGCTGCAGGGGGTGTGCACCGACACGCCGGCGCGCGCACTGCTCACCGGGCGCTCGTCGGCCAGCTTCGTCGCCGAGCCCGGCTGGGAGGCGATGCGGCTGGTGCGCCTCGCGCCGTCCGACGGGCCCCAGGCCGGCAATCGTGCGCACCTCCCCATCGGCGACATCATCGAACTCGTCGCCCGTGGGGACCGGGGCGCCGACCGGCCCGTGCCGCCGGATCGGCCGGCCATGCTGGCGCCCGACGACCTTCTCAACGGCGTCCGCGAGGACCGCGGGGTGCGCGATCAGCGCCTTCTCGACCTCGCCGACGAGGTCCGCAGTGAACGTGAGGTCCTTGCCGTCGAGCGCAGCCAGCTCCGGCAGCAGAAGGCCGCGCTCGCGGCGGCCATGCGCCAGGTGAAGGACATGGCCGACCGTGGTGTGGTCGCCGCGGCGGGTCAGCTCCCGTCCTCGCGCGCGGAGGCCGCGGCGCTCCTCGAGGTGGACGTCGACGCCCCCGCGACCGAGGTGGAACGGGCCTTCAAGCGCCAGGTGGTCCGGTGCCATCCGGATCGCGTCGAAGGACTGCATCCCACGATCCGCGGGCATGCCGAGGGCCTCACCGTGGCACTCACCGCCGCCCGCGACATGCTCAAGGGCGTGCCGAGCGCCGCCCGCCGCCGGTCCTGACCCACGTCTGAAGGTTCGCCGCGCGGGCCGTCAGGTGGTCGGGCCGCCCCAGCCGGTCGCCGGCGGCGAACCCTGGTCTTCGGCCTGGTTGGCGATCGACCGCAGCATGCCGCGGAAGATGTGGGTGTGGAGTGGCGACACCGCGATCCAATACAGGTGGCCGAACAATCCTGACGGTTCGTAGAACGCGGTCTGCCGGATCATCGCGCCCGTCGCCGTCGGTTCGACCCGCCACTGCAGCCACGCGCGTCCCGGGAGACGCATCTCGGCGCGCAGGCGCAGCAGGCGGTCCTGCTCGAACGCGTCGACCCGCCAGAAGTCGACGGTGTCGCCGATGGCCAGCTCGACCGGGTTGTGGCGTCCGCGCCGGAGCCCCACCCCACCAACGAGCGAGTCGACCAGCCCGCGCAGCGACCAGAGGAAATCGCCCGCGTACCAGCCGGAGCTTCCCCCGATGCGCTGGATCGGCGCGAACGCGGACGCCGGGTCCACCGAGACCTCGACGATCCGCGAGTCGACGCGCTGGCGCCGCAGGGGACGACCGCTGCCGGTGCGGAACGGGCGGTACGAGGAGAAGGCGTCCGACCAGCGGGTGGGCGGGGCATCGCCGTCGGCGAGCGCGCGTCCGATGGCGACCTCGGCCGACATCGGCGCGATCTCGGGGAAGGCGTCCCGGGCGGCGTTGCTGTTGACGACCGTCTCGTTGCGGAGCCCGTCGATCATCTTCTTGGCGACGCGGGCGTAGACCGGCGTGACCAGGCCCAGCCAGAGGCTCGACAGATGGGGCGTCAGGAGCGGCACGCCGATGATCCGTCGGCGAAGCCCCTGCTGGCGAGCCGTCTCGAGCATCAGCGTGCGGTAGGTCATGACGTCGGGGCCGCCGATCTCGTAGACGCCCGCCGGGCGGGTGAGGTCCACCGCGGCACGCAGGTACGCGATCACGTCATCGATGGCGATCGGCTGGGTGCGTGTGGCCACCCAGCGCGGGGCGATCATGACCGGCAGGCGCTGGACGAGCGCGCTGATGGACTCGAAGGAGAGGCTGCCCGAACCGATGATGATGCCGGCGCGGAACTCGGTGGTCGGGATGCGCGCCGCGAGCTCCGCGCCCGTCTGGTGGCGGCTCGCGAGGTGGTCCGACAGGTCGTCTCCGTGCCCGAGGCCGCCCAGGTAGATCACCCGGTCGACGCCCTGCTGGACCGCGGCGCGCGCGAAGTTGGCGGCGGCCCTCCGGTCGTCGTCGCGGAAGTTCCCTTTCGATCCCATGGAATGGACGAGGTAATAGGCGACGTCGACGCCGCGCAGGGCCTCGTTGAGGCGTTCCGGCTCAAGGACGTCGGCGATCACCGTGCTCGTGGTCGGCGCGGCATGCCGGAGCGCGCGGGGCCGGCGCAACATGCAGACGACCGGGATCCCGTCGGCCTCGAACGAGCGGAGCAGGCGCCCGCCGACGTAGCCGGTGGCACCGGTGATCAGGATCCGCGGGCGTTCGGCGTCAGCCGGTCGGTCGGGCGTGGCGTCCATGGTCGATCAGCGTCCCTGGGGGTGGGGGACGAGCGGCAGGCGCAGCTGCTGCGCGGTGGTCTCGGGATCGTCGACGTCCAGCACGACGCGATCGAAGCGGCCGCCGGATTTCAGGTCGATCACGACCACGCGGGGCGAGCCCCACCACCGCCAGTACTGCCGCTTCCGCGGGCGCCCCCGGAAGTGGCCGACCCTCGCCCGGCGCGGGAACGCCAGCCCGCCGGTGCGCAGCCACACACCGCGTGTGGCCTCGCCGACCGTCATCACCCGGACCTCGTCGAGCAGGCTGAACGGAATCGTCACGCTCGTGCGCAGTCCCCAGACGCGGTCCATGCCGGTGATCCGGATCTCGTGGTGATCGGCTCTGGTCAGCACCTCCACGCCCACAACACACCTCCGGCCCCAGCGGTCCGTCTCAGGCTACCCGCTTCGTACTCGCGGCTTTCCGCCGCCGGTCACGTGGCGCGGGGGTAGCGGCGGCCCCGCCACACCGCGCCGCCCGTCATCCGGTCGAGCGCTCCCCGGACGGCCGCGGCGACGAGCACCACCATGCCGACGGGCAGCGTGACCGCGTCCCGGCGCGGTGTGGGGACCATGGGCCCCGCCAGGCGCTGCGCCGCCACCTGGGCGCCGATCGCCACGAGCGGCGCCGCGACTCGCGTCCGGCGGCCGGGCCTGACACCCGCCAGGAGGCTGACCCAGGGGGCGAGGGTGAGGGCGGCCACGAGGGCCGCACCGGCGATCGCCTTGCCCGGTCCGCCTGGATGCCCGAAGGACGCGTTCTTGCGCCAGCCGCGCCAGAGGTCGCGTGCACCGTGGTACATGCGCAGGTGGACCACACGGTGTCCCTGGACATGGCTCAGAAGTCCGCCCGCGGCCTTGACCCGCGTGGCGAGGGTGACGTCGTCCACCATCCGCGAGCGCTGGGCCCGGTGGCCGCCGATCCGTTCGTAGAGCCCGCGGTCGATCAGGATGAACCCGCCCGCGGCCAGGGCCACCGGGGACGACGGGTGCCGCGCGAGCGGGCCGGGCGCCACGAAGGTGCCGATGGCCACCAGCGCGGCAGGGATGACCCAGCGTTCGGCGCGCGTCACACAATCCACCCGCGGAAACAGGGTCACCCCGCCCCGGCCGAGGGTGCGCGCCGCCGTCAGCGCGCGGGCCACCGCATCCGGTTCGAACACCATGTCGGCGTCCGAGAACACCAGCCATGCGGTGTCCGGCGCCTCCCCGGCGCCCTTCCAGCAGGCCCAGTTCTTTCCGATCCACCCGTCAGGAAGCGGGCCGGCTTCGACGACGCGTACGCGCGGGTCCCCGTCGGCCGCCCGGCGAGCCACGTCCCCGGTGCCATCGGTGGATCCGTCATCGACCACGATGATGGCCGCGAGCGGCGGCGTCTGCGCGCGCAGCGTTGCGACGCAGTGCCCGATGGAGCGGGCCTCGTCACGCGCGGGAACCACCACCGCCACCGGCATGACGGCGTCCTCCGCCGGCGCGAACACGGTGGCTTCGGGCACGGCGCGGCGTTCGTGCAGCTGCAATCCGACGACGGCGGACCAGACCGCGGCGGCGATGGCCGTCACCATCCCGGGTCAGTCCTCCCAGTCGTCTTCGCGGGCCAGGCTCGCGTAGGCGCGCCACTCCCGGATGATCAGCCTGGCCGTCCGCCAGCGCAGCCCGGGCTGGGTGGATTCGAGCAGCTGCCGGGCCAGTCCCTCGGCGTCGCGGGCCGGCGGGCGTCCCAGTTCCTTGAGCACCGTCCACACGTCGGATTCATCGAGTTTGGGGCGTTCCGTGAGGATGTAGTCGACCGCCTCGCCCCAGTCCAGTTCGTCGTCCACGCCACGAGTATTGCGTGTCGGGACGACTGCCACCGGCCTCAAGTGTCACCGCGGGCCGGTCGATCTGGATGGAGGATGGCGAACCCACCGACTGACCCGATGACACCGCGCGCCGTTGGCGCCCTGGCCTGCATGCTCGAGGTCCTCGACGGCCACACCGAGGCCCCCCTGCGGGTCCGCGGCCACGCGGCGAGCTGGAGCCATGAGGTCTTCGAGGTCCAGGAGGAGTTCGAGCTGGGCCCCCGGGGACGCCGCTTTCTGCTGTCGGTCGCGCCGAGCGCGCCCGACGGCCTGCTCGTCCCTCTGCGAAACGCCGGGAGCATCCAATGAGTCCGCCCAGCCGCAGCGTCATTCCATCGGGCGTCCCGGCCGTGGACGACGTGCAGCGCCATTGCCACCGGGTTCGTTCCGCGGGCTCGCCGAACGCCGCCGCCCGGTCCGCGCTGGTGAACGACTACCACCGCCTGTGCAAAGGCCTCTCCGTGGACCCCGACGAGACGCCGACCAATCTGGATCTGCAGCGGGCGTCCGCCGCGCTGCTCCGGGTCGCCGCCGCCGCCGAAGCGGCCGCCACTCGCACCGGTCGCACGCCCCGCCGCTGATTCACCGCGCCGTGGTCGGCGCGAATCGGATCGTGTGGTAGCCTGCCGCTTCCTGCCGTCGGAGCGAAAGGCTGGTCTGTGCCTCCGGGACAACGACTTGCGATCACGCTTGCCTGCCAAGAATGCAAGCGCCGCAACTATCAGACGAACAAGAGTCGGCGTAACACCCCGGACCGGATCGAGCTGAGCAAGTACTGCCGGTGGTGTGGACGTCACACTGCACATCGGGAGACGCGCTAGCCCTCCCGTGGTGCGACCGTAGGGTCGTAGCTCAATTGGTAGAGCACCGGTCTCCAAAACCGGGGGTTGGGGGTTCGAGTCCCTCCGGCCCTGTTACGAACTGAACACATGGCACGAATCCGACCCGCACGAAATCAAGACGGCGGACCCTCGAAGGGTGAGGGCGACAAAACGCCTGCGCGCGCCCGGCGCCGCGAGCGGACGTCTCCGCGACCCCAGGCACCGCAGAAGCGGGAGAAGTCCGGTTCCGTCACCAAGGCGGTCCAGGAACGGCGCCGCGGGTCCCAGTTCGTGTCCGACGTCATCGCCGAACTGCGCAAGGTGCAGTGGCCGACGCGTTCGCAGCTGGCCCAGTCGACCGCCGTCGTGCTGCTGGTCGTGGCCATCGTGGTCGTCTATCTCGCCGCGGTCGACGCCGTCGTGAGTCGGGCCGTCAGCGCCATCTTCTAACCACCACCGAGCGAGGAAACCTCACCGCACGTGTTCCGCTGGTACGTCATCAACACCTATTCAGGCCACGAGAAGAAGGTCAAGGCCAACCTCGAGCACCGGCTCGTCTCGATGGGGCAGAAGGAACGGGTCCGTCAGATCGTGATTCCCACCGAGCAGGTGGTCGAGACCAACAAGGACGGTCAGAAGGTTCAGACCGAGAAGCGGACGCTCCCGGGATACGTCCTCGTGCAGATGGACATGACGCCCGACGCCCTCTGGGTGGTCAAGGACACGCCCGGGGTCACCGGCTTCGTCGGTTCCGCGTCCGATCCGGTCCCGCTGACCCAGCCCGAGATCGATCGCCTGCTCCACACCGAGACCGAGGCCCGGCCCAAGGTGCGGGCCGAGTTCACGGTCGGCGAACAGGTCAAGGTCATCGCCGGTCCGCTCTCGGACTTCACCGGTGAGATCGCCGAGATCAACTCTGAGGCCGGCCGCCTGAAGGTGCTGGTCAGCATCTTCGGCCGCGAGACCCCCGCCGACCTGTCCTTCGATCAGGTCAAGAAGCTCACCTGATGGTCGGTCGCTCGATCTAGGGTCGCGCCGCGGCTGCGGCCCGGCTACACTGCACCGCCCGATCCGCCGGCGACACGCGCGCACGCCACGGATCGCCATCCCGAACCGCGCACCAGGCAGACATGGCGAAGAAGGTCCTCAACAGCATCAAGCTCCAGATCCCGGGCGGGCAGGCCTCACCTGCGCCGCCGGTCGGTCCCGCGCTCGGTGCCGCAAGCATCAACATCATGGAGTTCTGCAAGGCGTTCAACGCGCAGACCCAGGCGAGCACGGGGACCATCATCCCGGTGGTGATCACGGTCTACGAGGACCGGTCGTTCGACTTCATCACCAAGACGCCTCCGGCGCCGGTCCTGATCCGCCAGGCACTCGGGATCAACAAGGGGTCGTCGGTGCCGCAGTCCGACAAGGTCGGAACGCTCACCAGGGACCAGGTCCGTCAGATCGCCGAGACCAAGATGCCGGACCTGAACGCCAACTCGATCGAGACCGCCATGTCGATGATCGCGGGGACCGCTCGCAGCATGGGAGTGTTGGTCGAGGACTAGGGGTGGCCGCGGCGCCCTTTCGGTGCCGCACCGCAGCCGCTACGCTGCACGGCCGCAACGCTGAGGGAGGAGAACGAGGGTGTCGAAGCGCGGAAAGCGCTACACGCAGGCGCGGGAAGAAGTCGAACGGCAGGGGATCTACCAGCCGCTCGAGGCCATGCGTCTGATCAAAGCGCAGGAACTCACACGATTCGACGCCACCGTCGAGCTGCACATCCGGCTCGGGCTCAACGTCCGGCACGCCGACCAGCAGCTCCGCGGGACGATCGCCCTGCCGCACGGCACCGGCCGCTCGGTCACGGTCGCCGTCTTCGCCCAGGGTGACAAGGCCCGCGAGGCCGAAGAGGCCGGCGCCGACGTGGTCGGCGGAGACGATCTGGCCGCGCGCGTCAAGGACGGGTTCACCGACTTCGACGTGGCCATCGCCACGCCCGACATGATGGGGACCGTCGGCCAGCTCGGCCGTGTCCTCGGACCCGCCGGGAAGATGCCGAACCCCAAGACGGGCACCGTGACCTTCGACGTCGCCAAGGCGGTCGAGGACGTCAAGGGTGGGAAGGTCGAGTACCGCACCGACCGCTCGGCCATCATCCACCTGGGAATCGGCAAGCGCAGCTTCGAGATCGAACAGCTCGTCGAGAACTACCAGGCGGTGTTCGACGAGATCCAGCGGGTCAAGCCCGCGTCGGCGAAGGGCCGCTACCTGCGGTCGATCACCATCGCACAAACCATGGGCCCGGGCATCCCGGTCGACCCCTCACGCACCAGCAACATGCTCGAGGAGGCCGCGGTCTCGGCGTAACCACTCGCCACACGTGAGCTGATCGAAGACCCACGGGGGCGACTCGTCGCCTCAAACCGGCCGCGAGGCCACCCGTGCGAGATCGGTGACGAACCTCCGGCCCGACCCTTTGCGTGTCGCTGCCCGGTGGTCTGTGCCGCTCCCGCACGACCAACCGACAGAGGAGGTGAACAGTATGAACCGGGAGGAAAAGGCCGAATCCATTCGCGAGATCGAAGCGCGTCTGGACACGACCGACACCATCATCGCCGCGGATTTCCGCGGACTGTCGGTGCTGGAGATCTCCGCGCTGCGGTCGTCGCTCCGCGAGGCCGACGCGCAGATGACCGTCGTCAAGAACACGCTTGCGCGCCGTGCGGTCAGCGCGAAGGACCGTGAGGTCCTGCTGCCGTACCTGACGGGCCCGACCGGACTCGTCTGGGTCCACGGTGACGCCGCGGTCGCCGCGAAGGCGCTCGACACGTTCGCGACGTCGCATCAGGCGCTCGAGGTGAAGGGCGGCATCCTGGAGGGCGAAGAGCTCGACGCGGACGGCATCAAGCAACTCGCCAAGCTGCCCAGCCGCGACGAACTCATCGCGAAGCTCGCCGGAGGCGTCGCCGCGCCGCTGCGCGGTCTTGCGGGCAGCATGAACAACATGATCACCGGCCTGGCGCGCAGCCTGGCGGCGGTGCAGTCACAGAAGGCGTCCGAGGGCTGAGGCGCCTCGATCCCAACGCAACGTTCACGTACGTCAAGGAGAACAGCAGACATGGCTATGACCACTGAGGAATGGATCGAGGAGCTGAAGGGCATCTCGGTGCTGGAGCTGGCCGAGCGCATCAAGGCCATCGAGGAGACCTTCGGCGTCTCGGCCGCCGCTCCGGTCGCCGTTGCGGCCGCCGGTGGCGGCGGTGGCGGCGGTGACGCCGGCGCGGCCGAGGAGAAGGACTCGTTCACGGTTCACCTCAACGGTGCCGGCGACAAGAAGATCCAGGTCATCAAGGTCGTCCGCGCGGTCACCGGTCTCGGCCTGAAGGAGGCCAAGGATCTGGTCGACGGCGCGCCGTCGGTCGTCAAGGAGGACGTGCCGAAGGACGAGGCCGAGCAGATCAAGTCGCAGCTGGAAGAGGCCGGCGGCTCCGTCGAGCTCAAATAGTCGGACGTTCGGTGGTGTCGGTCCCCGGGTTCGGGGAACCGACACCATCTGAACGATCTGGCACGTCTGGCAGGCTACGCGGCCGATGCTCCGTGCCCTGCCCATCGCGCTCGCAAGCGCGTCCAGCCTGATGCTGCCGCACTCGGCATCCGCTCAGGCCATCACCCAGGGGGCATTCCGCATGGGCGCCGACGCGCTCTGGAGCCAGGGATTCCTCGGCGGAGGCGACCGGATCGCCGTCGTGGACGAGGGGTTCGGCGGACTCGACGAGTCGATCGCGGCCGGCGAGCTTCCGCCCCGCGACCGGATGCGGACCATGAGCTTCGACGCCGCGCACGGGCTCGGCGGGCGATCGCTGCTCACCACCGACCCCACCCCGCACGGAACCCGCATGGCCGAGATCATCCACGACCTCGCGCCGCAGGCCGAGCTGGTGCTCGTCAACTACAACACCGTGGACGAGTTCGTCCGGGCCACCGAATGGGTCGCCGATCAGGGCATCCCGGTCGCAAGCCACTCGAACTCGTTCCTGGACGGCCCCTTCGACGGTACCGGTGCCGCCGCCCGGGCGGTGGACGGGGCGTCGGATCGTGGCGTCCTCTGGATCAACTCCGCGGGCAACTTCGCCGAGCGCCACTGGGCCGGCGGGGCCGACGCGACCGCGACCCCCAGTGGTGCGTCCGCCCTCCCGAGGGCTGGCCCGATCTGCACCTGTCGTGGCGCGATCCGGGCACGCGGGCGTCGCTCACCGTCGAGCTGCGCGACGCGACCGGGGCGTGGCAGCCGCTCGCCACCGCCACTCCCTCGGGACCGTTGTCGGTCCGGGTCGGGCCCCTCCAGATGGGCGACGGGGAGTATCGGCTGATGGTGCGGCGTGAGTCCGGGCCGGACGAGGACCTCGAGGTGTTCTCCCAGAGCGCGCGGTTCGGTCCGGCCGCGGTCGCCTCCGGGAGCGTGGCGACGCCGGCCGATGCCCACAGCGCCGTCGCCGTGGGTGCGGTTCCCTGGGCGGGCGATCTGATCGCGCCCTATTCGTCGTGGGGTCCGACCGACGACGGGCGCGCCAAGCCGGACCTGGTGGCGCCCACCTACGTCACCTCGAACCCGGCGTTCCCGGGCACCGCCGGAACGTCCGCCGCGACCGCCCACGTGGCCGGGGCCGCGCTGCTGCTGCGGCGCAGACGCCTGAGCGCGGGCCTGGACGTGACGGTGTCGGCCATGCGCGACGTGCTGCTGCGACGCACGCGCGACCTGGGTGAGACCGGCGCCGACCCGGTCTTCGGCCACGGGCTGTTCCGGGTCGACACGGCGCCGCCGATCGTCCGGATGCGCTTCGACGCGCGCCGGCGGCTGCTGGCGGTGCGAGCGGCCGACAACGCGTCGCTCTGGTCCCTGGTGGTGCGTCCGGCCGGTCGCCGCGCGACACGGACGCGGCGCGCGTACGTGAGGGTCAGGATCCCGGTGCGTGCGCGGTCGCGGAGGGTCGTCGTCGCGGCCACCGACATGGCCCGCAACCGCACCGTTCGGACGATCACCGTCCCGGGGGGGCCATGAGCCGCCGCCGCGGTGCCGTCGTGCTGTGCGCAGGGCTGCTGGCCGCGTCCACTTCGGCCGTCACCGGGGCCGCAGCCGGCGCATCCCGGGTGTCGGCGACCGTCGTGGCGGAACCGGGCCGGGAGCGGGTGGCCGCCGCGTCGGTCGGTCGTACCGCCCTGCGGGTGCTGCGCCGGTACGGTCGGCGGATGGAGATCGTCACCGATCGTCGCCGACTGCACGCGCTGCGCCGCCTGCCCGGCGTCGCGCAGGTGTCGCCGACACCCGTCGCGTACCCCGACGAGGTCGTCAGCCAGGGCGTGTTCCGGACCGGCGCGGCGAGCCTGGAGCGGGTCGCGGGCGGCGGCGCCGGACTCACCATTGCGGTCCTTGACCTGGGATTCGGGCATTCGCTCGACGCACGCCGCGCCGAGGGTGAGCTGCCGCCCGCCGACCGCACCGAGCTGGTGTCCTTCGACTCCCTTCACGGCCTCGAGGGGCGCAACGCGTTCGGGAACCCGACCAACCACGGCGAACTGGTCGCCCAGACGATCTACGACTTCGCGCCGAACGCGCGCTACGTGTACGTGAACTACCGGACCCCGGGGGACTTCACGACCGCGGTGGACCACCTGATCGGGCGCCGCCCCGACATCGTCATCCACTCGAACAACTTCCTCGAGGGGCCGTTCGACGGAACCGGCCCGGAGGCACGAGCGGTGGACCGGGCGGCGGCCGCCGGGATCCTGTGGTTCAACTCCGGGGGCAACTACGCGCGCAAGCACTGGGCCGGGCCGTGGGCCGACGCGGACGGCGACGGGCGTCTCGATTGGGGCGGCGCCGAGCAGGGGCTCTTCTATCGCTCGGCCGGACAGACGATCACCTTCGCCGTGTCCTGGAGCAGCCCGCCCGGCGGACCGGTGAGCGACCTCGACATCGGGCTGTTGCGTCAGACCGAGGATGGTGGCTGGACCGAGGTGGTGGGCTCCCATGACGACCAGGTCGCCGGAGCCGCGCCGGCCGAACGGATCACCGGCTACCAGACCCCGGTCGACGGCTACTTCCGCCTTGCCGTCACGCGGCGCGCCGGACCCGTTCCGAGCGGTCCGATCACCGTGTTCACGCGCGAGCTCGACATGCCGCTGGTGATGGGCGGGTCCGTGAACGGATCGGTGCCCACCCCGGCCGACGCCCGCGGAGCGATCGCGGTCGGCGCCGTCGACTGGCGCGGCGACCGTCTGGAGAGCTACTCCTCGCAGGGACCCACGCCGGACGGACGGATCAAACCCGACCTGGTCGCCCCAACCGACACGCTGCTCGCCGGACCGTCCGGCAGCCGCCAGGTGGGCGGCACCTCCAACGCCGCGCCCAACGCCGCGGGGGCGGCCGCGCGGCTCGTGTCCGCGCTGCGCGCCCGGGGTCTCGACTCGTCTCCCGACGTCGTTCGCGCACAGCTCGCCGACCTGGCGGTCGACCTGGGCGACGCGGGCCCGGACACGGCGTTCGGCGCGGGGCGCGTGAGGGTGGAGGTGGCCGGCCCCCGGTTCCGTCGCTTCCGGCCGTCGGGAGGTCGTCCGGTCCGCGGCAGAGTCCAGGTGTCCGTGGACGCCCTCGACGCTTCACGGATCGGCTGGACACAGGTGTCGGTCGGCGGTCTGGTGCGCCGGGCTCCGGCGAGGTCACGCGTGACCGCGACCATCGACACCCGCCGCTACCCCGACGGTCCACTGAACCTCAGCGCGGCCGCCAGCGACTGGCCCGGAAACGGCGCGACCCGCGACTGGAGCTTCGTCGTCGACAACACCCGTCCGCGTGTGCGAGTGCTCCGGGCGACGATCAAGCGTGGCCGGGCGCCGCGTCGGCCGGCCGTCCTGACCGTGCGGATCGATGATGCCGGGGGCGGTCCAGCGCGCGTCAGCGTGCGCGGCCGCGGGGTGAAACGCCGCGTGTTCACACGCCCGATGGGGCGTGCGACGACGATCCGGCTCGGCCGCCTGCGTCCCGGGCGGATTCGGCTGCGCATCGACGTCCGGGACCGCGCCGGCAACCGTACGACCATGCGCGTCGGCCGTCGACTGCGCCCGGTTGTGCCATCTGCGACGAAGACGATGGACAAATCAGGTATAGATCAATCAACATCTCGCTGATCACCCACATCCGGAGGGGCACATGCCACTTGAGCGCGCAGTGAAGAGCGAACTTCGCGACAAGGTCTCGCTCGCCAACAAGGAGAACGTCGACTCCGTCATCGCTTCGGTCACCGAAGTCCGTGCCACGCTGGCCGAGGATGACAAGGACTACGCGCGCCTGACCGGCTGGCTCGAGGACCTCGAGGTCGTCAAGGGCGGCAAGGTCGTCGGGAAGTTCGGCGACACGGCCTGATGCATGACGTGGCTCCCGGGGCGTCCCGGGAGCCACCGCAGGTCATCGCGTTCGGTCGCGGAGGATGCGCCGCATCCTTCGTGTTTCGGCGAGCGCGTTCAGCGGACGGCGATCGCCCCCGCCGCCGCCCCGGCCGATCCGCTCGGTGCGTCCCTCGCGCGCTTCCACCCAGCGCTCGTAGTTCTGGATGAGGTCGATGATGTGCTGGACGATCGTGAGTCCGCCGTCGGTCGGCGTGAAGGGCTCGCCGTCGAGCAGCACCCGACGGTCCTTCGCCTGGTAGACCAGCTCGCCGGCCCCGGGTAGTGCCACGCGCATCGCGTTGGTCGAAATGCGCACCCCCATGCCGTGCCACTCCCGCTTCAGGACACCGGCCTCGACCGCCGGGCGGAATCCGAAGTACCGCATCCGGCGACGTTCCTCCGGAGTGGCCCACAGTGTGTGGGTCGTTTCCAGGAGCGTTTCGAGCTGGGCGGGAAGCGCCGACTCGTTGGGCTCCGTCGGGGAAGGGAGGGTGTCGGGCATTCCGGAAAGTATGCACGCCGTAGCATCCGAACGCGAAAACCGGTAGTGTCCACCCCCTTGTCCGACCGGCCGGGTTGATTCCACCTGCAGTGACCGTCCCGTTCAGAACCCTTTTCAACGTGAGCCGGCAAGGCTTCACCAGGCGTCCCGATGCCCCGGAAATGCTGAGTGCTTAAGCGTTCCGCGGGGTCGAGGCATCCGTCGAAGGATCGTCGGAGTTCACTTTGAAAAGGGTTCTGGCCGGCGTGCACCCGGTGTACGTCGGAATCGATAGGTCACTCTCGCCGTTCTGTGGTACGATGCCCGGCTGCGCCCGGCTCCTACACCAGAGCGGGGCCGTGCCCGCTGCCCGCCGCCATGCTCGTCCAGGAGGCCTCGCGACTTGAGCAAGGTTCACGCCGCCCGCAACCGTCGCTCGTTCTCCCGCCTTGGAAAGGTCGAAGAGGTCCCGGACCTCATCGACATCCAGCGCGCCTCATTTGAGTGGTTCCTCAATGAAGGCCTGCGGGAGACCGTTGACGATATTTCCCCAATTGAGGACTTCACCGGCACACTCGCCGTGCAGTTCGGCAAGTACACGATCGGCGGCTGGGAACCCGGCATGCCGCTCGATCACATCGTGCCGAACAACGACATCAAGGAATGTCGTGAGAAGGACCTCGTCTACGCCGCGCCGCTCACGATGGAGGTCGCCTTCATCAACCGGGAGACCGGTGAGATCCGCGAGCAGAAGGTCTTCATGGGCGATCTGCCGCTCATGACCGACTGGGGTACGTACATCATCAACGGCACCGAACGTGTCGTGGTGACCCAGCTCGTGCGCTCCCCCGGCGCGTACGTCATGGAGCCGAAGGACCCCGAGAAGCAGGTCTTCATCGCGAACCTGATGCCCTCACGCGGGTCCTGGGTGGAGCTGGAGATCGACAAGAAGGGCCAGGTGAACGTCCGGATCGACCGCAAGCGCAAGCTGCCGGTCACCACGCTGCTGTTCGCGCTCGGCTACTCGCGCGACGACGTGGCCAACCTGTTCCGTCACCCGGACGACCCCGAGCTGGTCAACCCGTTCATCCAGATGACCCTGGACAAGGACGGCACCGAGGGCGCGCCACAGGCCGGCAACCGCAAGAGCCTCGACGAGCTCCAGAAGCTCACCGACGAGATGCAGCAGCTGAACGTGGACATCGAGAATCTGCCGGCCGACGAGCGCCAGCGGATCGACGACGAGATCGCCGCGGTCGAGAAGCGCATCGACCAGCGGGCCGGCGAGCTGATGCAGCACGCGCTGGTCGAGGTGTTCAAGAAGCAGCGCCCCGGCGAGCCGCCGACCATCGACAACTCGAAGGCGCTCGTTCGGTCCTTGTTCTTCGACCCGAAGCGCTACGACCTCACCCGGGTCGGCCGGTACAAGCTCAACGCCCGGCTCGACGCCGACGTCGATCCGGAGATGCGGACCCTGGCGAACCCCCGGTTCACCGGTCAGCTCTCGGGGATGAGCGACGATCTCGTCGACCTCATTCGCAAGCTGGTCGAGCTGCCGATCCGCATTCGCCTGCCCGAGGACAGCAAGGACTTCGCCGCCGACTCGATGCTGACGCCGCGCGACGAGATCAGCGGTGATCTGGACGAGTACGAGCACTTCGGCAACCGCCGTCTGCGGACCGTCGGCGAGCTCATGCAGGAGGCGTTCCGGATCGGGCTGTACCGGATGGAGCGCGTCGTCCGCGAGCGGATGAGCACCGAGGACGTCGACACCATCACGCCGCAGACCATCATCAACATCAGGCCGGTGGTTGCGGCGCTGAAGGAGTTCTTCGGCTCCTCTCAGCTCTCGCAGTTCATGGACCAGACCAACACCCTGTCCGGGCTCACCCACCGTCGTCGCCTCTCGGCGCTCGGCGCCGGGGGGCTCACGCGCGAGCGCGCCCCCATCGAGGTGCGCGACGTGCACACCACCCACTACGGGCGCATGTGTCCGATCGAAACCCCTGAAGGCCCGAACATCGGCCTGCAGGGTTCGCTCGCCAGCTACGCGACCGTCAACGAGTTCGGGTTCATCCAGACCCGCTATCGCAAGGTGGTCAAGGGCAAGGTCACCGACGACCTCGAATGGGTCGACGCGACCCAGGAAGAGCACAAGGTCGTGGCACAGGCCAACGCGCCGGTGGGCAAAAACGGCAAGCTGGAAGGGCCGGTGCTCTGCCGTCGCAACGGCGAGCCGTTGCTGGCCGACCCGGACGAGGTCGACTACATGGACGTGTCACCCCAGCAGGTGGTGTCCGTCGCGACCTCACTCATCCCGTTCCTCGAGCACAACGACGCGAACCGCGCGCTCATGGGCGCCAACATGCAGCGTCAGGCCGTCCCGCTGATGATCACCGAGGCGCCGCTGGTCGGCACCGGCATGGAGGCTCGCGCCGCCCGCGACTCACGCGACGTCGTGGTCTCGCGGACCGGCGGAACCGTCACCAAGGTCGACGCCGAGCACATCATCGTCGAGGACGACCAGGGCGATCTCGAGAGCTACGAGCTCGAGAAGTTCAAGCGCTCCAACCAGGGCACGCTCATCCACCAGAAGCCGCTCGTGCGGTTCGGCGACTCGGTCGAGGCCGGGTCGGTGCTGGCGGACGGCAGCTCCACCGACCAGGGCGAGCTGGCGCTCGGCAAGAACATCCTCGTGGCGTTCATGTCCTGGGAGGGCTACAACTTCGAGGACGCAATCATCATCTCGGAACGGCTCGTCAAGGACGACGTGCTCTCCTCGATCCACATCGAGGAGTACGAGGTGGACGCGCGCACCACGAAGCTGGGTGCCGAGGAGATCACGCGCGACATCCCGAACCGCTCCGAGGAGTCTCTCAAGGACCTCGACGAGCGCGGCATCGTGCGGATCGGCGCCGAGGTCTCGTCGGGCGACCTGCTGGTCGGCAAGGTCACGCCGAAGGGCGAGACCGAGCTCACCGCCGAGGAGAAGCTCATCCGGGCGATCTTCAAGGAGAAGGCCGGCGAGGTCCGCGACACCTCCCTGAAGGTGCCGCACGGCGAAGGCGGCAAGGTCATCGACGTCAAGGTCTTCGACCGCGATCACGGCGACGACCTGTCACCCGGCGTCAACCAGCTCGTGCGGGTCTACGTGGCCAAGCGCCGCAAGATCGCCGAGGGCGACAAGCTCGCGGGGCGCCACGGCAACAAGGGCGTCATCTCGAAGATCGTCCCCGAAGAGGACATGCCGTTCCTCGAGGACGGCACCCCGGTGGACATGATCCTCAATCCGCTCGGCGTGCCGAGCCGGATGAACATCGGCCAGGTGCTGGAGACCCACCTCGGGTGGGCCGCCCATCACGGGTGGCATCCCCAGGACCACACGGTCTCGGACGACCCGCTCGAGCGGACCTTCATCGCGACGCCGGTGTTCGACGGCGCCACCCCGGAGGACGTCGACCAGGCGCTCATCGACTGGCAGAAGTCGCACCACACGCCGATCCAGCTCAACATCAACGAGGCGGATCGCGAGGGCCGGCGCTGCTCCGGGAAGATGGTGCTGTTCAACGGGCGCACCGGCGAGCAGTACGACGGCAAGGTGACCGTCGGCTACATGTACATGCTGAAGCTGCTGCACCTGGTGGACGACAAGATCCACGCGCGGTCCACCGGCCCGTACTCGCTCGTCACCCAGCAGCCGCTGGGCGGTAAGGCGCAGTTCGGTGGCCAGCGCTTCGGTGAGATGGAGGTCTGGGCGCTCGAGGCGTACGGCGCCGCCTACACCCTCCAGGAGATGCTCACCATCAAGAGCGATGACACCGTGGGTCGCGTCAAGGCCTACGAAGCCATCGTCAAGGGCGAGAACATCCAGGAACCCTCCATCCCCGAGAGCTTCAAGGTGTTGCTCAAGGAGATGCAGAGCCTGGCGCTCGACGTGAAGGTGCACGGTGAGAGCGGTCCCGAGCTCACCGGCCGCGACGAGGACGACGACCTGCTCCGGGCAGCCGAGGAGCTGGGAATCGATCTCTCGGGCGGCATGAGCGCCGAACAGGACGACGAGAACGCGGCGCCCGTGGGCGACGCCCCCGCCGAAGTCACGGCGGGCGGTGGCGACGACGACGCCACGAACGACAAAGCGGCCGAGGACTGACGGCAACGCTCCCGGGTGCGGATGCGCCCGGGAGCCGAGTCGGGGACATGACCCTCGAGCGGTGGTCCCGCCACCGCCCGTCACTATGAGGAGCGAGCGCACGTGATCGACATCAACAACTTCGACACCATCTCGATCGGCCTGGCATCCCCCAAGCAGATCCGCGCGTGGTCGTCCGGCGAGGTCGTGAAGCCGGAGACCATCAACTACCGCACGCTGAAGCCCGAGAAGGAAGGGCTCTTCTGCGAGAAGATCTTCGGTCCCACCAAGGACTGGGAGTGCTACTGCGGGAAGTACAAGCGCGTCCGCTACAAGGGCATCATCTGCGAGCGCTGCGGCGTCGAGGTCACCCGCGCCAAGGTGCGGCGTGAGCGGATGGGTCACATCGACCTGGCCGCGCCGGTGTCGCACATCTGGTTCTTCAAGGGCGTTCCGAGCCGTATCGGCTACATGCTCGACATCGCCCCGAAGGAGCTCGAGAAGGTCCTGTACTACGCCGCCTCCATCGTCACCTGGGTCGACGACGAGAAGCGCGCCGAGGACCTCGACACCCTTCAGGATCAGATCAACGAGGCCATCGAGCAGTACAACCAGGACCGCGAGGAGCGCATCCTCGAGCTGCAGGAACGGCTCGAGCGGCGTCAGCAGTACCTCCGCGGCGAGATCGACCGGGAGACCTTCTCGGACGACGACAACTACTGGCTCGACGACCTCGAGCGCGACCGCACCTCGGACGACCCGGCGGCGAAGCGCGAGCTGACCGACGCCGACAAGAAGCAGGCCGAGACCGAGCTGCGCCGCGACACCGACGTGTCGATCAAGGACATCGAGCGGTACACCGAGGAGTCGGTGGATCGCGTCCAGCGCGCCTGGATCAGCTTCAAGGAGCTCGCCGTCGGCCACATCGAGGCCGATGAGCAGCTCTTCCGCGAGATGCGCGATCGGTTCGGTTCGTCCTACGGCTTCGGCGAGTACTTCAAGGGCGGGATGGGCGCCGAGGCCATCCGCGCGCTGCTGGCCGAGATCGACCTCGACGACGAGGCCGAGTCGCTCAAGGACACCATCCAGAACAGCAAGGGGCAGCGGCAGGCACGCGCGCTCAAGCGGCTGAAGGTCGTTTCGGCCTTCCGGCGCAGCGAGAACCGCCCCGAGTGGATGGTGCTCGAGGCCGTTCCGGTCATCCCGCCGGAGCTCCGCCCGATGGTGCAGCTCGACGGCGGCCGCTTCGCGACCTCCGACCTGAACGACCTGTACCGCCGCGTCATCAACCGCAACAACCGCCTGAAGCGGCTGCTCGATCTCGGCGCGCCGGAGATCATCGTGAACAACGAGAAGCGGATGCTGCAGGAGGCCGTCGACGCGCTGTTCGACAACGGCCGCCGCGGTCGCGCGGTGACCGGCCCCGGCAACCGCCCGCTCAAGTCGCTCTCCGACATGCTCAAGGGCAAGCAGGGCCGCTTCCGTCAGAACCTGCTCGGCAAGCGCGTCGACTACTCCGGGCGTTCGGTCATCGTGGCCGGCCCGGAGCTGCAGCTGCACCAGTGCGGGCTGCCCAAGCTGATGGCCCTCGAGCTCTTCAAGCCGTTCATCATGAGCCGGCTGGTGGAGCGCAAGCAGGTCATGAACATCAAGGCGGCCAAGAAGCTCGTCGACGCCATGGTGCCCGAGGTCTGGGACGTGCTCGAAGAGGTCATCAACGAGCATCCGGTGCTGCTGAACCGCGCGCCCACGCTCCACCGCCTCGGCATCCAGGCCTTCGAGCCGGTGCTCGTCGAGGGCAAGGCCATCCGGATCCATCCGCTGGTCTGCACCGCCTTCAACGCCGACTTCGACGGCGACCAGATGGCCGTCCACCTCCCGCTGTCGGTCGAAGCACAGGCCGAGGCGCGCATCCTGATGCTCTCGGCGAACAACATCCTGTCGCCGGCGCACGGGCGTCCCATCGCGGTGCCCAGCCAGGACATGGTCCTGGGGCTCTACTACCTGACCTACTGCCGTTCGCTCGACGTCCGCGAGAAGGGCGCCGAGGGCAAGGGCCAGGCCATCGAGCTGGTCGACCTCGTCGACCCCGAGACCCGGCAGTGGAAGCTGCCGAAGGGCACCGAGGCCCGCTTCGAGGGCGACGAGATGCGGTTCACCGACAACGACGGCTGGAGCAACTCGCCGTTCGCACGCGCCGGCCTGCCCGAGCGGATCCCCGCCTTCGGGAGCGCCGACGAGGTGTTGACCGCGGTCGACCAGAAGCTCGTCACCCTCCACGACGTGGTGCAGTTCCGCGACCGTGTCAACGGCATCAAGGAGTTCAGCACCGCCGGGCGTGTCATCTTCAACCATGAGATCGCGGCCAACGTCGCGCGCGTGGTGCCCGAGGACGTGCTCGTCGAGATGCCGTTCCCGCGCACCAGCAAGACCTTCACCAAGCGTGAGGTCACCGACCTCATCGAGGAGATGGTCAACCTCTACGGGCCCACCTCGGTGTCGATGGTCCTCGACTCGTTCAAGGCGCTCGGCTTCCGCTACGCCAGCAAGTCGGGCATCACCATCAGCAAGAACGACGTGGTGATCCCGCCGAACAAGGCCGAGATCCTCGCCACCTACGATGCCGAGCTCGAAGACGTCGAGGGCTACTTCGCCCGCGGCGAGATGAGCATCGAGGAGCGCAAGGAGGAAGTGGTCGCCCTGTGGGACCGCGCCACCGACGAGGTGGCCAAGGCCATGGAAGCGCACCTGTTCCGGCTGAACCCGATCTACATGATGGCCAACTCGGGCGCTCGTGGCTCCTTCAAGCAGATCCGCCAGCTGGCGGGTATGCGCGGACTCATGAACAACCCGAAGGGCGAAACGATCGAGCGCCCCATCAAGAGCAACTTCATGGAAGGGCTCTCGGTGCTCGAGTACTTCATGTCCACCCACGGAGCGCGCAAGGGTCTCGCGGACACGGCGCTCAAGACCGCCGACTCCGGGTACCTGACCCGGCGTCTGGTCGACGTGTCGCAGGACATGATCATCCGCGAGAACGACTGCGGCAGCACCGACGGCATCGAGGCGTCGGTCTTCCGCGACGGCTCGGTCAACCTCAGCCTGGCCGGCCGTGTCATGCAGGGCCCGGTCGTCGACGCTCGGACGGGCGAGGTCATCATCGACCTCCGCGAGGACGAGCACCCGGACGACCCGGACGTGGGCGGAACCACGCTCATCACCAACGAGATGGCCGCGCAGATCGAAGAGGCCTGCCGCCTCGAGGACGGTTCGCCGCGCGACGCGCTCGTCGTGGTGCGGTCGCCCCTCAAGTGCCGCAGCGACTTCGGCGTGTGTTCGCGGTGCTACGGGCGCAACCCGGCCTCGGGCCGGCTCTGCGAGCCCGGCGACGCGGTCGGCATCATCGCGGCCCAGTCCATCGGCGAGCCCGGCACGCAGCTCACCATGCGGACCTTCCACACCGGCGGCGTGGCCGGCGCCGACATCACGCACGGTCTCCCGCGCGTCGTCGAGCTGTTCGAGGCCCGCAAGCCCAAAGCGCTGGCCCACGTGGCCAATGTCGACGGCTGGATCAAGATCCAGGACGACGAGTCGCGCCCGGGTGCGGCCAACCTCATCCTCATCGAGCCGGAGTACATCCCGGTGGAGGACGCGGGCACCGGCGCCAACCGTGAGGCCGTGCGGGAGCACAGCTTCGCGGTGGCCAAGCGGACCCAGATCAGGGTGAACGACGGTGACTGGGTCACCGCGGGCACGCTCCTGACGATGGGCTCGGCCTTCCCGACCGACATCCTCGCGGCCACCTCGGGTGTCGCGCTGGGCGTGCAGGGCACGGTGACCAAGATCTCCGACGAGAAGAACGTCACCGACCGTCCCGAGCGCTGGCTGCGCGTGGACGTGGCGACCGAGGCCGGCGAGTCGACCCGACTGCTCCGGCTCCCGGCCGACCGTCCGCTGCCGCACCTCGAGGTCGGCATGGAGGTCACACCGGGCCGCTTCCTGCTTCCGCAGGGTGCGCGCCGGGACCGCTCCACCAAGACCGAGCTCTACCTGGTCCGCGAGGTCCAGAACGTGTACCGGTCGCAGGGCGTGGACATCAACGACAAGCACATCGAGGTCATCGTCCGTCAGATGCTGCGCAAGGTGCGCATCGAGCTGCCGGGCGAGAGCGGGTTCCTCCCCGGGCAGCTGGTCGACAAGCCGGTGCTGTACCGCGAGAACGCCCGTGCTGCACGCAAGCGGTTCGAGGAGCTGCTCGCGCTGCGCGAATCGGGCGAGTGGACCGGCACGGACGCCGACCTGGAGCGCGAAGTCGACGATGCCCAGGCGTCGTACGAGCCGCTCATCCTCGGCATCACCAAGGCGTCGCTGGCAACCGAGTCGTTCCTCTCGGCGGCCTCCTTCCAGGAGACCACCAAGGTGCTCACGGACGCGGCGCTCGAAGGCAAGACCGACAAGCTGCGCGGCCTGAAGGAGAACGTGATCATCGGGAAGCTCATCCCGGCGGCCACGGGTCTCCGTCGCTACCGCCAGCTCGAGATCGAGCCTGCCCGTCGTACTCCGGCGCTGCTCGAGTTCAACCTGGACGAGCCCTACGGGGATCTCGACGGGGACGACTCGTTCATGCTTCCGCCGCTGGGCGACGACGGACGGACGACGTACCACTTCGATCCGGACTCGCAGGAGTAGCGCCGGGACGACTCCGAGCGATCGGAGCGGGGGCGAAGTGTCGGTCGCCGACCGACCACTTCCACCCCGAGGGTCAGGAGCACGAATCACACGTGGGGGGCGCCTGGCGCCCCCCACGAACGTCTGGCGGTCGGCCGCGACGGGCGTCCGGTCCGCGCCCGTGCTCAGTCCTCGTGCGGGACCACCACGAGGTCGGCCACCTCGCCGATGCGCGGATAGATCAGCCGCACGAGGCCCACGGCGATGATCGTGGCAATGAGCTGGACGGCCACGTATGGCGGCACCGACGACGGGGCAATGCCCGCGAACGCGTCGCTGAATGAGCGCGCGATCGTGACCGCCGGGTTGGCGAACGCCGTGGACGAGGTGAAGAAGATCGCGCTTGCGACGTACGCGCCGACCGCGAACGCGGCGACCGCGGGCACCCCAGCGCGCACCACGCCGAAGATCACCATCAGCAGGCCGAGGGTGGCGACGCCCTCGGCGAACGCCAGGTGGCTCGCCGAACGGTCCGTCGCCGACCAGTCCACCGCCGACAGGTCGAACATCACGTTGGCGCCCATGACCCCCGCGACGCCGCCCGAGACCTGCGCGACCACGTAGGCCAGGGCCGTCGGCGTGTCGATTCCGCCGAGGAGCCGGTCGGCGAGTGTGACCGCGGGGTTGAAGTGCGCGCCGGAGGCGGGACCGAGCGCGAGGATCAGCGCCACCAGCGCGGCGGCGGTGGCGAACGCGTTCTGCAGGAGCTGGAGCCCCACGTCGCCCGTGAGCGTTTCCGCCATGATCCCGGACCCGACGATCGCCGCCAGCAGGAACGCGGTACCCACGAACTCCGCGGCGAGCCTCGACGGAAGTCGGCGCCGCGCGGGCGGGGCCTCGGTACTCGGCGCAGGCGACGCGTGGGTCATGCGGCGGAGACGCCCAGGCTCGCCATGAGGTCCTCCACGCGCGCCCGGACCTCGTCGCGCACTCCGCGCACCACGTCGCGGGGCTGGCCGGCCGGGTCGGTGAGCGTCCAGTCTTCGTAGCGCTTCCCGCGGTAGACCGGGCAGGTGTCGCCGCATCCCATCGAGACGATCACGTCCGCGGCGCGTACGCCCTCATCGGTCCAGCGCTGCGGCTGCTCCCCGGCGATGTCGATGCCCACCTCGGCCATCACCGCGACGGCGTCAGGGTTGAGCGCGTCACCGGGGTTCGAGCCGCCGGAGAACACCTGGACGCGATCGCCGCCGAGATGGCGAAGCCATCCCGCGGCCATTTGCGAGCGGCCCGCGTTGTGGACGCACAGGAACAGCACTGAGGGTCGGTCAGCCATGCTTCGGGTCCTTTCAGCCGACGGTGTCGACGGTTCGGATGCGCGAGTCCAGGTCGGCGAGCGCACGATCGAAGGCGGCATCGGTCCCCACCTCGACGGGGTCCGGAACGGACCAGTGCCACCACCCGTCGGAGGCGCCGAGTTCCTCGTGTGCCCGATCGCACACCGTGATCACGACATCCGCACGCTCTCCGGGAGCGAGGAGCCGGGGGTGGAGGTTCGAGAGGTCGAGCCCGGCACGTCGCGCGGCGGCCACCGCGCCGGGATGGATCTCGCGGGCGGGGTGCGTCCCGGCCGAGGTGGCGGGCGCGCCGGTGCGACGTCTCCAGAGCGTCGCGGCGAGCTGGGACCGGGCGGAGTTGTGCGTGCAGACGAAGAGGGCCGATCCCGTCGGCGGAGGTGCCACACGGACGAGCGCGGCGAGCGGCTCCGGGTGCAGGCGGATGTAGCGGCGGCGCCGGTCTCCGCTGGAGACCAGCCGATCGACGACGCCGGCGCGCTCGAGGATGTCGAGATGGTGGGCGAGCAGATTCGTGGTGATCCCCAGCAACGCGCACAGATCACCGGGGGAACGATCCGAACGCCGCAGCTCGTCCACGATCGCCAGCCGGTGGGGATCGCCGAGCGCGGCGTGCAGGCGTGCTCGGCGGGTCAGGTCGGAATCCACGCTGGAATCCGATCACACAGCGGTGGTTGAGTCAATGATGACTGAGCGATGTGACACCCGGCGACCGCGATCACGCTCGAGCCGAGGCACTCGCGGCCTCGCGGGCTTCGCGTCCGCTGCGTCTGCCTCCTCGGGCGACCAGGAACACCCCCGCCAGGATCAGCGCCATGCCGCCGATGGTGGCGGGGCCGATGCGTTCGTCGCGGAAGACGGTGCCGTAGGCGAGCGCGACGGGCGGGATCGTGTACGCGACGATCGACGCCTTCCCGTAGCCGATCTCGTGGATGAGCCGGTAGTACTCCACGAAGGCGTATGCGGTGCCCAGCAGCCCCAGGACGAGCAGCGCGCCCATCGCGCGCAGCCCGGGCGTGTGGGTGGGCGGCTGGAGCATCGCGGCCGGTAGGACGATCAGCGCCGCGGCGGCGATCGAGATCAGGCTGGTGACCACGGGGGAGAATCCGGGGTAGGACCGCTTCAGGACGAACCCGGCCAGGGCGTACGACGCGGCCGCCGCGATCATCGCCGCCGCCCCCAGCAGCGCTCCCACCGAATGCAACTGCTCGACGCCGACCAGCAGCCCGACGCCGCTCAGGCCGACCACCAGGCCCAACCACTGGCGCGCGGTCATCGATTCGGAGGGGTCCAGCAGTGGCGCCATAGCGGCGATGAAGATCGGAGCCGACGCGATGAGCACCGCCGTCAGTCCGGTCGGCACCGTGCGCTCACCGTAGGTGATCAGCATGAACGGCGCACTGATACTGGCCATGCCGAATCCGAGGGCGGTCCATGGCCGCCGCAGCGCGTCGCGGGCCTGGGCCATCAGCGACGGACGGGACAGCCGGACGTACACCCACAGGGCTACCGCGGCGAGGGCGGTGCGCACGAGCACGACCCACGCCTCGGGCAGGTCCTCCACGGCGTAGGCGATGAGCAGGTACGACGCCCCCCAGATGAGCGACAGCACCGCCAGCACGATCGCGTGCCGCAGGCGCATGGTCACCGCTGGGATCGCCGGCGCATGACCCGCACTCTACGCCGCCCCGCTGGCGGGTCATTCCCGCTCCCGGGCGGTCCGTCGGCCGGCCGGACCGCGACGCCCGGATAGCCCCGACGATCAGCCGCCGCTGATCTGGCCCTCGACGTTGCCGTGTTTGTCGACCACCTGCGGCGGGCCCACGATGAGCGGGTCGAGCTGGCCGATCTGCGCGGTGTCCTTGCCGTGGTAGGGGAGCCGGTGGAGGACGTATCGCAACGCGTTGAGCCTGGCCCGTTTCTTGCAGTCCGACTTCACCACCACCCACGGGGCGTCGGTCGTGTCGGTGTGGAGGAACATGGCTTCTTTGGCGTCGGTGTAGTCGTCCCACTTGTCGAGTGAGGCGAGGTCGATGGGCGACAGCTTCCACTGCTTGAGGGGATGCCGCTGCCGCTCGGCGAACCGCCGCTGCTGTTCCTCGCGGCTCACCGAGAACCAGAACTTGACGAGGTGGATGCCGTTGCGGACCAGGCTGCGCTCGAAGGTGGGGGCCTCATCGAGGAACTGCTGGTACTCGTCCTCGCTGCAGAACCCCATGACCCGCTCGACGCCGGTGCGGTTGTACCAGGACCGATCGAACAGCACGATCTCGCCGCTGGTCGGAAGGTGCTCGATGTAGCGCTGGAAGTACCACTGGCCCCGCTCGGTGTCGGTGGGCTTCTCCAGTGCCACCACCCGCGCGCCGCGAGGGTTGAGGTGTTCCATGAAGCGCTTGATGGTGCCGCCCTTGCCGGCGGCGTCGCGGCCCTCGAAGATGATCACCACCCGCTCGCCGCTCTCCTTGGCCCACGCCTGGAGCTTGAGCAGCTCGACCTGGAGCCGGAACTTCTGCTTCTCGTACGTCTTGCGGGCCATCAGGTTGCGGTAGGGGTAGACGGCCGTCTTCCAGTCGTCAACCAGCACGTCGTCGGGGTGCAACGGCGGATGTCCGTACACCGTGGGGTCGTCCAGGGCGAGGGCATTGCGCAGCGCCGCCGCGTCGTCGACCGAGCGGCCGCGGATGACCGCGTCCAGCCACTCGGCGACCGCCCCGACCTCGTCCGGCGCGGCGCCGGAGATCACGTCCCGGACGGCGTTCACCAGCTTCTCCTGGGCGCCGTCGGTGCTCTGCTCGGCCTCGAATCGCTCGATGCCCGCCTGGGTCACCTCGCCCGACGTGTCCCCTTGACTCACCTGTCGTGCCATCCCCGACAGGCTAACGCGTCGTCACGTCCACGTGTATCCCCGCACGCGCGACATCGCGACCCTCAGTTGCCGAGGCCGTCGGGGTCCGGGAACCGGACGTGCAGGTGGTCGTCATGGTTCGGCCACCGGACCACGACCCCCGCGGGGCCGTGCAGGTCCAGGTTGGGCCCGATCAGCACGAGGCTGGCCCCCTGTGAAACGAAGCGGTCGACGAGCGCCTGGGTCAGCGCCCGGTCGTAGGTGCCCGGGTTCGCCGGTCCTTCGACACCGTCCCGCCGCGGCAGCCGGACGTCGACGTCCAACCCGTTCTGATGCGAGGCGTGTCCGACCCCCGGGCCACCGAAATGTCCACCGTGTTCGAGGGAGAGGTCGCCGATCCCCAGGCGGGCACCGCCGGGATGCCGTCGGGCCCACCACTCACCGGCCGACACGATCTGGCTGACGAGCTGGGACGTCCCCCAGCGGCGGGCGGGGGACTGGGGCGCGCGCTGAGTGGACGGGTCGTAGGTGTAGTACCCCTCCCCGTCGACCGGGAGCCGCGTTCCGTGCTCGAGCGCGCCGCCGTTCGGCGTTCCGAGCGCGAGTGAGTCATCGTTGAGCTCCACCACCGGCCCCGAGCGTTCCGAGTGCCCCACCCGCACCGTCACGCGCATCGGCCACTCGGTGGGAAGCGGCTCGTCTTCGAGAATCGACGCCGCGGTCGACGCGGCCGCCGGGGCGGGCGTGCGCAGTGTGGCGCCCGCGATCGGAATGGCCAGCAACACCGGAAGCAGGATCGCGGCCCAGAGCCACACGGGCCCGGAACCCGACCGCTCGACGCGCCGCCGCCGCGGCCGGCCTTCCAGGCTGAAGCGCTCGGCGACCGGACCGGCCGGGAGCAGGAAGTCGATGGCGGCGTCGTTCACGGATCCGACGCTACCAACCCGCAGCTCCGTCTGGTGAAACCCGGATTGCGTTCTGTGCGCCACCGGCTAGCGTGGATTCATGCCGGGGATGGTTCGCAGGCCGTCGCGACTGGTCGGTTTGATCGTCGCGGTGGCGGTCGTGGTGGTCGGCGTGCTGCTGTGGCAGCGCGCGGGTCGGAGCACCGAGGTGCCCGTGGCAAGCGCGGTCGGCGACTTCCGGGCCGGCGGCGGAGCGGGCTCGGAGCCGGGCGCGCCGACGCCGGGCGTCTACACCTATCGCGCGACCGGGACCGAACGCGGCACCGTCGGGCCCCTCAACATCGATCGCGACGTGCCACCCACGGCGCGTGCGGTGGTGCGATCGACGACGCGCGGGTTCAGTCTGGAGCTGCGCATCAGCGAGGAGCACGTCGAGGAAACGCGCTTCGTTCGCACGCCGCGGGGCCTGCTGGCCGTGTGGCGGCGCGTCGATGTCAGGTTCCTGGGAATCGGGCGTGACGACCGCCGTCCGCTGGTGCCGCCGGTGCTCACCGTGCCGAGCGCATCCCGCGTGGGCGCGAGCTGGGACAGCTCCTTCCGCGCGTGGAAGCTCAGCACCACCGGGCGCGCCCGCGTGGTGCGCGCCACGACGCTCTCCGTGAGTGGCACCTCGTACCCCGTGGTGGTGCTCGAAGACCGCGGGCGGACGAGCGGCGCGCACGGCGGTCCGCGCCTGCAGCGGTGGTGGTGGTCCGAGCAACTCAAGCTGCCGATCCGGATCGAGTCGGACGTGACCCTCGGCGGGGTGTTCGGGTACCGCTCGAAGATCCGACTCGACCTCGCGTCCGCGACCCCGGCACGGTAGCCTGCACGACCCCGCACGAGGCGCTCCAGACACCCGTGCGGAACCGGGGCGGTGTGCTAACGTCCCCGGGCTGCCCGGCGGTTGGCCGGGTGAGCACTGCTCGTGAACCACGACAAAAGGCGATCGTGCCGACGATCAACCAGCTGGTCCGCAAGGGGCGGACACCAAAGACCGCACCGCAGTCGACGCCCGCGCTGAGGGGCGCTCCGCAGAAGCGCGGGGTCTGCACGCGTGTGTACACCACCACCCCGAAGAAGCCGAACTCGGCGCTTCGCAAGGTGTGTCGTGTGCGGCTCACCAATCAGATGGAAGTCACCTGCTACATCCCGGGCGAAGGCCACAACCTGCAGGAGCACTCGGTGGTGCTCGTGCGCGGTGGCCGCGTCAAGGACCTTCCGGGTGTGCGGTACAAAGTGGTTCGGGCCGCGCTCGATGCGGCTGGAGTCTCCGACCGGCGCCAGGGTCGTTCCAAGTACGGCGCCAAGGCGCCGAAGTAGTGCCGCGCCGCGCCGTCGTCACTCACCGGGTCATCGATCCCGACCCCGTGTTCAACAGTGAGCTGGTCACCCAGATCATCAACAAGGTTCTCCGTGACGGGAAGAAGTCCGTCGCCGAGCGGGTCGTGTACGACGCCCTCGAGCGCATCCGCGACCGCACCGGCCGCGACCCGGTGCAGGTCACGGAAGAGGCGATCCGCAACGTGACGCCGCTCATCGAGGTGAAGTCCCGTCGCGTCGGTGGTGCCACGTACCAGGTGCCGATCGAGGTGCAGCCCCGCCGGGGACGCACCCTCGCGGTTCGCTGGATCGTCGGCTTCTCCCGTGATCGCCGCGAGAAGCAGATGAGCGAACGCCTTGCCAACGAGCTGCTCGACGCGCTCGGGTCGCAGGGTGGCGCCTTCAAGCGCAAGGACGATCTGTACCGGATGGCTCAGGCCAACCGGGCATTCGCGCACTACCGCTGGTAGGCGTCACCCGCCGGGCGCGGCCCACCGCGCCCGGGCGGGATCCGCAGGAGTCATCCCACGGGCGTGCGTGACACCCGCGCGCCCGCCACAAGAGGGCAGGTGAACAGGCGTGTCGACGGACAAAAAGGTCCCGCTCGAGCGAGTACGCAACATCGGGATCATGGCGCACATTGACGCCGGCAAGACCACCACCACCGAGCGGATTCTCTACTACACCGGTCGCCTGCACCGGATGGGCGAGGTGCACGAGGGTGGCGCCACCATGGACTGGATGGCCCAGGAGCAGGAGCGCGGGATCACCATCACGTCCGCCGCCACCACCTGCTTCTGGCGCGACCACCGCATCAACATCATCGACACTCCCGGCCACGTCGACTTCACCGTCGAGGTGGAGCGCTCGCTGCGCGTGCTCGACGGAGCCGTCGCGGTGTTCGACTCGGTCGCCGGCGTGGAGCCCCAGAGTGAGACGGTGTGGCGTCAGGCCGACCGCTACGGCGTCCCGCGTATCGCCTACGTCAACAAGATGGACCGAATCGGCGCCAACTACACCAAGGCCGTCGAGACGATGCGTGATCGGCTCGGCGCCAATGCCATCCCGATCCAGCTCCCCATCGGCTCGGAGTCCGAGTTCGAGGGCATCATCGACCTGCTCACCATGAAGGCGACGATGTACCGCGACGATCTCGGCACCGAGGTCGACGTCGTCGACATCCCAGAGTCCCTCCAGCTCGATGCCGAGGTCGCGCGCGAGGCGCTCATCGAGGCGCTCGCCGACACCGACGACGAGCTTGCCGAGGCCTACCTCGAGGGCGAAGAGATCAGCGCCGAGCGCCTCCAGCAGGGTGTCCGCAAGGGTGTGCTCGAGATCGCCATCACGCCCGTGCTCTGTGGATCGTCGTTCAAGAACAAGGGCGTCCAGCCCCTGCTCGACGCGATCATCGACTTCCTCCCCTCGCCGCTGAACGTGCCGCCGGCCGAGGGTGTCGATCCGAACGACGAGGAGAAGACGATCACGCGTGAGTCGGACGAGTCCGGCCCGTTCGCGGCGCTCGCCTTCAAGGTCATGAGCGACCCGTACGTGGGTCGGCTCACGTACATGCGCGTCTACTCGGGCACCGCCGAGAGCGGCTCGTCGATCGTCAACGCCACCAAGGACCGCAAGGAGCGGATCGGGCGGCTGCTGATGATGCACGCGAACCATCGCGAGGACGTCGACAAGGTCGGCGCCGGCGACATCGTGGCGGCCGTGGGGCTGAAGTCCACCACCACGGGGGACACCCTGGCCGATCCGAACGATCCGGTCATCCTCGAGCAGATGACGTTCCCGGAGCCGGTCATCGGCCTCGCGATCGAACCGAAGACCAAGCAGGACCAGGAGAAGCTGGCGGTCGCGCTCGGTCGCCTCTCGGACGAGGACCCCACGTTCCGGGTGCGCACCGACGAGGAGACGGGCCAGACGGTCATCTCCGGGATGGGTGAGCTTCACCTCGAGATCATCGTGGACCGCCTCATGCGCGAGTTCAATGTCGACGCCAACGTCGGCGCGCCGCAGGTGGCCTATCGCGAGACCATCCGCAAGGAGGTCAACAAGATCGAGGGCAAGTTCGTCCGCCAGACCGGTGGCCGGGGCCAGTTCGGCCACGTGTACATCGATCTGGAACCGAACGAGCCCGGCGGCGGATACGCCTTCGAGAGCAAGATCGTCGGTGGTTCCATTCCGAAGGAGTACATCCCGGCCGTGGATCAGGGCATCCGCGAGGCCCTCGACGGCGGCGTCGTCGCCGGATACCCGATGGTGGACATCAAGGTGCGGCTGGTGGACGGCTCGTACCACGACGTCGACTCGTCGGAGATGGCGTTCAAGATCGCCGGTTCGATGGCGTTCAAGGAAGCCGCGCGCCGCGCGAGCCCGACGCTGCTCGAGCCGATGATGGCCGTCGAGGTGGTCGCGCCGACCGAGTTCGTCGGAACGGTCGTGGGCGACCTCAACCGGCGCCGCGGCCGCATCGCCGGCACCGAGCCGCGTCCCGGCGGGGTCGAGGTCATCACCGCCAGCGTGCCGCTGTCGGAGATGTTCGGGTACGCCACGTCGGTGCGCTCCGCGACCCAGGGACGCGCGACCTTCACCATGCAGTTCGAGAACTACATGGAGGTCCCCAGCTCGATCGCCCAGGAGATCAAGGAAAAGACCGGCGCCGCCGCCGACTGATCCCTCTCCGGTGCAGATCGGGTGAAATCTGGCCCGCCGTCCCTTGATGGGGCGGCGGGCCGTTTCATACTCGGGGTCATGTCCCGCCCCACGCTGCAGTCGGCCCTCGTCGAGCCGGAGAACCCGCTCGATCCCCGGATCATCGGGGTGTGGCGCCTCCGGACCTGGATCGCGGCCGGCGTCATCGGCGTACTCGGGCTTGCGGTCGCCGGCCTCGTCTGGCGGTTCGGCCCCGCCGCCATGGCGGCACTCGTCGGTCTCGCCGTGGTCCTCCTGACAGGGGCCGTCGTCCTCAGCGGCATGCTGGTTCCCCAACGCCGGCACCGTGTCTACCGGTGGTCCCTCTCCCCCGAGGGTGTGGTCGTCCGCAGCGGGTGGCTCTGGCAGGAGACCACGATCGTGCCCCACGTGAGGATCCAGGCCGTCGACGCCCAGTCCGGCCCCCTCGAGCGCGCCGCTGGCCTGGCGAGCGTGCACATCCGCACCGCGTCGGTCGCGGGAAGCCCCCGCATCCCCGGCCTCGACGTCCACGCGGCCGACGAACTCGCCGCCCTCATCGCCGAACGGGCGGGGGTCGAGGACGCGACGTGACCGCCCCCGTCGTGGCGGGGCGCCTCCACCCGTTGAGTGTGCTGCTGTTCTCGACCGGTCTCGTCCGGAACGCACTGCCCGCGGTTCTCGCGCTCTGGATCTCGAGCGTGCCCCGCTGGGCGGTCGTGGCCGCACTTGCGGCCGCGGTCGTGCTGGGGATCCCCTACGGCCTGCTGCGCTGGTGGCGGTTCCGCTACCAGGTGGTCGACGGCCGGCTGGAGGTCGACGGCGGGGTCCTGGTCCGGCATCGCCGCGTCATGCCCCTCGAACGGATTCGCGCGGTGAGCCTGGACGAGCCGCCGGTGCACCGCCTGCTCGGTCTCACCAGAGCGCGCATCGAAGCCGCGGCGGCCGGGTCGGTGAAGAGTGAGCTCGCCCTCTCGGCGGTGTCGCGGTCAGCGGCCGTCGCGCTCCAGCGGGCGGTCGACGGCCACCGCGCGGGGAGCTCGAGCGGAGATCCCATCGCGGCGACCCCCGCTCCGCCTCCGATGCTGCATCGGGCGTCGCCCGGCATGCTGCTGCTGGCGGGGGCGATCTCGCTCAGGTACACGCTCGTGCCGATCGGGCTGGTCGGCGGTGTCTGGGGGACACTCGGCGACTTCGGGCTCGACGGCCTCGCCGAACGTACCGTCCGCCGTCTGGGCGGGGCCGTGCCGCACGGCACCACCTCCGTCGGGCTGACGCTGGCGCTCCTCGCCATCGTGGTGCTGATCGCCGGCGCCCTCGGCAGCCTGATCAGCGACTTCGGCTTCCGGCTCTCGGCGGATCCTCGCCGCCTCGTCACCGAACGCGGGCTGCTGTCGCGGCGAAGCACGACCGCCAACCGGGCGAGGGTGCAGGGGGTCGAGGTGACTCAGAGTCTCCCGGCACGGGCTTTCCGCGTCGCGGCCGCCGGTGCCGCGGTGGGCGGGCTCGCGGCGTCCGACGAGTCGGTCGGCGGCGGCCGCCTCAGGTTGGTCCCGCTGGCACCCCGCGACGCGACCGAGGCGGTCGCCGAGGCGATCGTTCCCGGGCAGTCGGCCGCACTGGCGGCGCATCCCCCCGCCGCCCGTACCCGTCGGATCACTCGGGCGGTGGCGATCCCCGCCGCGGGCCTGGTCGTGAGCGTGGTACTGCAGCACCCCTGGCTCGTCGCGGGCTCGGCGCTCGCCTGCGTCGCGATGATCGCAGTCGGGCTCGACCGCGCGCGATCGCTCGGGCATGCGGCCACCGGCGGCGTGGTGGTGACCCGCCACGGGTCGTTCGTGCGCCGCCGCTCGGCACTCGACTCCGCCTCACCGGTCGCGATCAGCGTCCGCAGTACCCCCTGGCAGCGGCGCCGGGGGCTGCGGGAGGTCCGGATCCATATGGGCCTCGGCGTCGGGAGCCGGCGCATCATCGACCTCGGGGTTGATCAGGTCGGACCGGTGCTGGACCAGGTCAGCCGGTGGGCGGTTTCGTCCCCGGGAAACGCGCCGGACGGATCGTTTCGAGGTTCACCACCACCCTCGTCCGGTCAGCGGGGCTGGATCCCGTCGTCATAGTCGACGGCGTCTGCCACACGGAAGAACATGGCGAGTGACCGTTCGCTCGGGGCGCGACTGGCGAATCCGATCTTCGACTCGTCCGGGTATACGCACACGTCATGTGACTCGGACGCGCTGACCGCCAGGAATCGGACCACGGCGTCGGTGTCATTGAGGACCTGGTGGGCGCCGGCGTCACCGGACGGAAAGGCAACGATGTCTCCAGGGACGAGACGGCTCACGTCCGACGCCGTGCGAAGTGTGGGCGATCCGTCGAGCACGACGAGCACCTCTTCATCCAGGAGGTGGAAATGGTACGGGTAGGCAGCCTGTCCGGGATCCACCTCCCACACGCTCACTCCCAGCTTCCGGGTGCCCAGCGCGTGTCCGATGTGGGCGCGGCGCGCGCGAAATCCCACGACGCCGTCTCTGAGCTGCGTGAAGGTGGGGCGGTTGATGTTCAGGTGGCTCATTGACGTCCCGCGTTTCGCGTCGAGGACCGTGACGACCACGGCCGGATTGGGGCACTCGACCGAGTATCGCAATTCCCCGGTCCGCGGCCCGGGAAGCCCCACCGAGCGAGAACGTGGCCGTCGGGAAGCACGCGTATACCCTGTGAGTACGGATTCGACCGGGATGGGAGGTTCCAGAGTGGATGACGGAACGGCACGACAGCTCCTCAGCGACGAGCGCGCCCGCATCGAAGGCGAGATCGAACGCCTCAGCGCCTCGGTGCAGCGGGATGCCGAGCGCGGAGCCGAGCCGCAGGACCGAGCCGACTCGGCGCAGATCGATTACGGCCAGGCGCAGGACATGGCCAAGATCGAGCACCTGCGGGACCAGCTCGCCGCGGTCGAACGGGCGGAGGAACGGCTCGCGAGCGGGACCTTCGGCCTGAGTATCGAGTCGGGGGAACCCATCGGCGACGGCCGCCTGCGGCGGATCCCGACCGCCGAACGCACCGCCCAGGAACAGACGGCCTTCGAGCGCCGAGGCGGGGTCTAGTGCTCCGCCACCGGACCTCCGGGGCGGAGCACTAGCTCCCTCCGCATGGACCTCCTGTACCGCATCCGGGGTCACGTCATGCCCGCGATCTCGGTGCTGACCGTGGTCACCGTCGGGCTGGCGCTCACGCTGTCCTGGTGGTGGGCGGTCGCCGCGGTACCGGCGGCGTTCCTGCTGGCCGTGGGGCTCTACGACCTCGTGCAGCCCCAGCACAGCATCCTCCGCAACTTCCCCATCCTGGGCCACGGACGATTCTACGCCGAGGGCCTGGGACCGGAGATGCGGCAGTACTTCGTCGAGAGCAACACCGGCGGCAGGCCGTTCAGCCGGGACCAGCGCACCCTGATGTATCAGCGCAGCAAGAACATCGAGGCCGTGAAGGCGTTCGGCACCGAGGTCGACGTGTACGCGGAGGGGTACGGGTTCCTGGCCCACAGCATCGAACCGCGGCCGGTCAACACCGACGCGTCCCGGGCGTTCCGGATTCCCGTGGGGGGCCCGGCGTGCACCCGCCCGTATGACGCCTCGGTGCTGAACATCTCAGCGATGAGCTTCGGCGCCCTCAGCGGCGCCGCGATCACGGCGCTCAACACGGCGGCCGAGCGGGGCGGCTTCGCGCACAACACCGGCGAGGGCGGGATCAGCCGCTACCACCGCGAGGCGGGGGGCGACCTCGTCTGGCAGATCGGGACCGGGTACTTCGGCTGCCGCGACGAGCACGGCGGCTTCGACGGGGAACGATTCGCCGCCCAGGCGACCCAGCCGAACGTCAAGATGATCGAGCTGAAGATCTCGCAGGGCGCCAAACCCGGACACGGCGGCATGCTGCCCGGCGCCAAGGTCACACGCGAGATCGCCGACGCGCGCGAGGTGCCGGTGGGCGTCGACTGCATTTCCCCGCCCGGGCACTCGACGTTCTCGACGCCCGTCGAACTGCTCCAGTTCGTCGCTCGGCTCCGCGAGCTCTCCGGCGGCAAGCCGGTGGGGTTCAAGCTTGCCGTGGGCGACCCGGGCGAGTTCTTCGCCATCTGCAAGGCCATGCGGTCGACCGGCCTGACACCCGACTTCATCACCGTCGACGGTGGTGAGGGCGGCACCGGCGCGGCCCCGCTCGAGTACTCCGACCACCTGGGCATGCCCATGCGCGAGGCGCTGATCCTGGTGCACAACGCCCTGGTGCTCGCCGGCGTGCGGGAACACGTGCGAGTCGCGGCATCGGGCAAGCGGATCGACAGCTATGACATCGCCTCGGCCATCGCCCTCGGCGCGGATTGGGTCAACGTCGCCCGCGGGTTCATGTTCGCCCTTGGGTGTATCCAGTCGCAGCGCTGCCACACCAACACCTGCCCGGTGGGGATCGCCACCCAGGACGCCGGACTCCAGCGCGCACTGGTGATCGGTGACAAGGCCGAACGCGTGCTCAACTTCCACCGCAACACCGTGAAGGGGTTGGCGCAGATGACCGCCGCATGCGGCCTCGACCACCCCAGTCAGTTCGTGCCCGCCCTGCTGTTCGAGCGAACCGAACGCCAGGGACTGCAGCGACTGGACTCCCGCTACGACGTCCTTCCCAAGCGCGGTCCCATCGACCACAACCCGTTCGAGGAGCGTGCCCACCTCGCGGTCGCCTGGTCCGAGGCGACGCCCGACCGCTTCCGACCCCCGACGCTCGCGCCCTGACCCTCAGGCGGTCGGGGCCGCCGTGGCCACCCACCAGGTGTTCCCGCAGGGGTCGACCACGCCACCCCGGAGGTCATCGTCCGCGGTCTTCCGGGTCGGCTCCTGGATGGAGGTCGCGCCGTGCTGGATCGCGCGCCGATGGGCGAGTCCCGCATCGGGGACGTAGACGTGCAGGTGCTGTCCCGCGCCTTCCCATCCCGCCTGGGCCCCGCCGATCATCACCACGCTGTCGTCGATCCTCACCTCGGCGTGCATGACCGACCCGTCGGGCCGCTCGAACCGGCGCAGCGGCACGGCGTCGAACGCCAGCACCAGGAAGTCGACGAGCGCCGCCGCGTTCCGGCAGATCAGGTAGGGGCTGACCGAGGGGTATCCCTCGGGCTTCCAGGCGGTCATGGTCGGCTCCTTTGTCGAGGTCTCACACCTGCGGATGCTGACCCGTGCCGGCTCACGGTGCCCGGTCGATTCGGACCACGGGATGGCGGGGAGCGATCCGTGCCAGTTCGTCGCGCGTGAACGGCACGTCGATGTCGAAGAATTCCCCGTTGCGCCGATGGTTTCGCGACACGTAGGTCGCCAGCACGGGAACCCGGTCCCGGCCGTGCACCGCGGTCGCCGTCACCGGCCGGGTTCGCCGGCCGCGGGTGAGGGCTCCGTGACCGGTGTCGGTGAGCTGCCGGACCCACCGCGTCATGCCACGTGGTGCCACGAGGTATTCGCGACCCCGGTGGGTCACGGGAATGACCGGGACGACGTGTTCGCGGCCGCTCGCGTCGGCGGTGTGCAGCATCCAGATCCCGGCGATCGGCAGGCCGAGGCGACCCACCAGCAGCGTCATCAGCCGGTTGACGGCCCCCGCCGGAAGCCCGAACTGCACGCGGGGACGGCGCATCACGGCAGCCGCCCGGCGATGAAGCTCGCGGGATGGATCGCGGGAAGCCCTGCGAGCTCGGCGATCTGGCTCCGGCACGAACTCCCATGGGCGACGACCACCTCGGCCGCCTCGAGCGCGGGCAGCAGCCGCCGCGCGGCGATGGTTCGCGAGAGGCCGGGGTGCTCGTATCCGAAGGCACCGGCCATCCCGCAGCACCCCGCGGCCGTGTCGATCGCGTTCACGCCCGGGAGTGATGCCATCAGGTCGACCAGCGCCGATCCGTCGTCCGCGATCGGGCTGTGGCAGTGCCGGTGGACATGCACCGTCCGGGGGGCCGCCGCGGTCACCGGAAGCGTTCGTACGCGCAGGAAGCCTTCGAACGACTCGATGGACCCGGCGACGCGGCGCGCCTCGGTCGAGCCCAGCAGCCGCGGTGCATCCTTGAGCAGCATCGACGCACACGACGGTTCGAGCAGCAGGACGGGAGTCCCCCGTTCGGCGAACGGCGCGAGCGCGGCGACCATCCGCGCCGCCTGGCGGGCCGCCGTCGCGAGCACGCCCTGGGAGAAAGCCGGTCGGCCGCAGCACCCGGCGTGTGCCACGTGCACCCGGTGTCCGGCGGCCTCGAGCACCTTGACCGCGTCGCGGCCGACCTCGGGGCTGAGGTGGGTCGTGAACGTGTCCGCCATGAGTACCACGTCGGCATCGTCCACCGGTCGGCCCGGGTCCCGCCAGGGTCGACCGGGCACGGGCACCTCGCGACCGACCACCCGGCCCAGGACGCGGACGCCCGCACGCACGAGCGGCCGGGGGAGACGCCCGCCGATCGCGAGCGCGCGCTGGAGGTCGGCGATCACCCGGGCGCGGGCGGGGGTCCCGGTGCGGGCGTGGCGCTGGGCGAGCGCCTCCGCCTTCAACGCCGCCATGTCCACCGACGCCGGGCACTCGGTGGCGCAGGCGGTGCAGGCGAGGCACAGGTCCAGCGCCTCATGGAGGCCGTCGTCGCCCAACCCGTCCGGCAGCCGGCCCTCGACGGCGGCGCGAAGGAGCACGGCGCGGCCGCGGGTGCTGTGGCGTTCGTCGCCGAGAGCCTGGTAGCTCGGGCACATCGTGCCGGTCGCCGCCCGGCAGGTGCCGTTGCCGTTGCACGCCTCGACGGCGCGGCCGAATCCACCGGCGGACTCGAACGACTGCATGGTGCGCACCCCGCCGGGCCGGGGGGCCGCGGCGACGCGCAGGCCGGAGTCGAGCGGCTCGGCGTCCACGATGATCCCGGGGTTGAGGAGCCGGTCCGGGTCGAGGGCGTCCTTCACCGCCCGGAACGCGGTGAGGGTCTCGGGCGGGTACATGCGGGACAGCAGCTCGCTGCGAAGCCGCCCGTCGCCGTGTTCCCCGGAGAGCGAACCCCCGTTGGCCGCCACCAGGTCGGCCACCGTCTCGGCCACACGCCGCAGGACGGCGACCGCCCCGGGGGCGCGAAGGTCCAACAGCGGCCGGATATGCAGGCAGCCGACACTCGCGTGGCCGTACCAGACCGCCGGAAGCGACTCCTCCGCGAGCACCCTGCGGACCTCACGGGCGAACCCGGCCAGGCACTCCGGAGGGACGGCGGGATCCTCGATGAACGGCAGCGGTTTCGCGTCGGGGGACGGGCGCGAACCGTCGTCGCCGCGGAGGGCGCGCGCGATGCCGGCCCGGCGCACGGTCCAGACCGCGGCCTGCGCGGCCGGATCGAGCACCGGGATACCACCCTCGACGTCGGTGACCGACGCGCGCACCTCGTCGATCGCGCCCGAGAACTCGACCACCAGCATCGCGGCGGCGTCCGAGCCGAAGTCGGCGAGTCCCGCGGTCGCCGGAGGCCGGTTGCGTGGATCCAGCATCGGGGCATCGAGCAACTCGATGGCCGACGGTGACGTCCGGATGAGGTCCGGTACGGCATCGAGCGCGTCGTCGACGGACGAGAACCGGAGCAGCGCCAGCCCGCGGGCATCCGGGATCGGGGCGAGGGCCACCTCGGCGCGGGTGACGATGCCCAGCGTCCCCTCCGATCCGCACAAGAAGCGAGCCCAGTCCGGGCGGTCTCCGCGCAGGGCGTCCAGCCGGTAGCCGGAGACGCGGCGCAGCAGCGACGGCCCACGCCAGGCGTCGGCGAAGCCCCGGCAGCTCGCGAGGGCTGGAGGCACCGCGCCGCTCCGGCCGATCCACGTGTGCGTGCCGTCCGCGAACAGGATCTCGAGCCGCTCGACGCTGTCCGCGGTCAGTCCGTGCACGATCGACCGGGCGCCGGCGGAGTTGTTGGCGATCATCCCGCCGAGGGTGGCCCGGCTCGAGGTGGCCACGTCGGGACCGAAGATCAGCCCGTGCTCCGCCGCGGCCGCGTTCAGGTCATTGAGTACGACCCCCGGTTCGACCACCGCGAGGCGACGGTCGGGATCGACGCGGCAGGCCGACAGCGCCGACGTGTCGACGACCAGACCCGTGCCCACGCTCTGGCCGGCCAGGCTGGTGCCGGCGCCGCGCATCGTCAGGGGGAGCCCGGCGGTCCGGCACCAGGCGAGCGCCGCCGCCAGGTCGTCGCGGAGCCCGGCCCGGAGCGCGGCGGCGGGCCGCCGGCGGTAGATGCTGGCGTCGGCCGCGTAGAGCTCTCTCGTCGGCAGGTCGCTGCGGAACTCGCCCGAGAGGTCGCGGGGAGGGGGTGGAAGGGGTCGGATCGTGCCCATTTGTCCGATGGTAACCCCGGCCGACGGGTCGATCCCGCAGAAGGGGAAATCCCTTCGGCCGGGTCCCTTGCGGGGGCGAGGGGGCCCCGCTAACCTACCCGGGCTCATATGAGCACCCGGCGGATTCTGCGCGGCTTTGTGGGCCGCGCGTTGTATGCCGGGACCAGGTTTTGACGTCCGGAACAGAGGTTCGCGGGACTTCCGCGACCACGAGTGCCCGACAGGAGCAATCGGAATGGCCAAAGAGAAGTTCGACAGGTCCAAGCCCCACGTGAACGTGGGCACCATCGGTCACGTCGATCACGGCAAAACGACGCTCACCGCGGCCATCACCAAAGTGCTCAGTGAGCGGAGTGGCTCCGGTGCGTCGATCGCCTACGACGAGATCGACAAGGCCCCTGAAGAGCGTGAGCGCGGCATCACCATCGCCACCGCCCACGTCGAGTACGAGACCGACAAGCGCCACTACGCGCACGTCGACTGTCCGGGGCACGCCGACTACATCAAGAACATGATCACGGGTGCTGCGCAGATGGACGGCGCAATCCTCGTGGTATCGGCCGCCGACGGTCCGATGCCCCAGACGCGTGAGCACATCCTGCTCGCCCGCCAGGTGGGTGTGCCGTCGATCGTGGTGTTCCTCAACAAGGCCGACATGGTCGACGACGAGGAGCTGCTCGAGCTGGTCGAGCTCGAGGTCCGCGAGCTGCTCACCGAGTACGAGTTCCCGGGCGACGACATCCCGGTCATCGCCGGTTCGGCGCTCAACGCGCTGAACGGTGACGCCGACGCCGCCGAGAAGATCGTCGAGCTGATGAACGCGGTGGACGAGTACATCCCCGAGCCGCAGCGCGAGGTGGACAAGCCGTTCATGATGGCGATCGAGGACGTCTTCTCGATCACCGGCCGCGGCACCGTCGCCACCGGTCGTATCGACCGCGGCATCGTCAAGGTCGGCGAGACGGTCGAGATCGTGGGCATCGTCCCGGAGATCACCAGCACCGTCGTCACCGGCGTCGAGATGTTCCGCAAGCTCCTCGACGAGGGCCAGGCCGGCGACAACATCGGCGCCCTGCTCCGCGGTGTGAAGCGCGAGGACATCCAGCGCGGCCAGGTGCTCGCCAAGCCGGGCAGCATCACCCCGCACACCAAGTTCCGCGCCCGGGTCTACGTCCTGTCCAAGGACGAAGGTGGACGTCACACGCCCTTCTTCGCCGGGTACCGTCCGCAGTTCTACTTCCGGACCACGGACGTGACCGGCGTCTGCACCCTGGACGAGGGTGTCGAGATGATCATGCCGGGCGACAACGCATCCATGGACATCGAGCTGATCCAGCCGATCGCCATGGAAGAAGGACTCCGCTTCGCGATCCGCGAAGGCGGCCGTACCGTCGGCGCCGGTGCCGTCGAGAAGATCTACGAGTAGCAACTGAGGGTGCGATGACCCCGCCTCACCACGCAGCACGGTGAGGCGGGGTTTTCTTTCCCCGAAAGAGGGCGCGCAGAGTGCAGCAGAACAAGATCAGAATTCGGCTCAAGGCCTATGACCATGAGCAGATCGACCGCAGCGCGGCCTCGATCGTGGAAACGGCGCAGCGCTCCGGCGCGACCATTTCCGGACCCGTGCCGCTTCCCACCGAGTTGAATCGGTACTGCGTCATCAAGGGCCCGTTCAAGGACAAGGATTCCCGGGAGCATTTCGAGATCCGCACCCACAAGCGGCTCATCGACATCTACTCCCCCACGCCCAAGACGGTCGACTCGCTGATGCGGCTCGAGCTGCCGGCCGGTGTCGACATCGAGATCAAGGCGTAGCGGGAATGGCGGCGATCATCGGACGCAAGCTGGGGATGACCCAGATCTTCGCTGAGGACGGCAATCGGGTCACCCTGACCGTCATCGAGGCCGGGCCCTGCCCGGTCACGCAGGTCAAGACCGAGGAGACGGACGGCTACAACGCCGTGCAGCTCGGTTTCGGGACCACCCGGCCGAAGCGCCTCAACAAGCCGGAACTCGGGCATCTGAAGAAGGCCGGTGCCCCTCCGGTCAAGCACCTCCACGAGTTCGCACCCGAGGAGGTCGGCGAGGACCTGCAGCTCGGCGACATCGTGACCGTCGACGGCTTCCAGACCGGGCAGATCGTCCGCGTCACCGGCGTCAGCAAGGGCAAGGGCTACCAGGGCACGGTGAAGCGTCACAACTTCGCCACCGGCCCCAAGTCGCACGGCTCGCACAACATTCGCCAGCCCGGCTCGATCGGCGCTGCCGCGTACCCCGCGCGCGTGTTCAAGGGCATCCGCATGAGCGGCCACATGGGCGCCAAGCAGATCACCCAGCGCGGCATCCAGATCGTCGGGGCTGATCCCGAGCAGCATCTGCTGCTGGTCAGGGGATCGGTTCCCGGAGGCAAGAACGGCATTGTGATTGTGAGGCCCGAGTGAGCACCGTTGCGATCATCGGCGCGAAGGGCGCGTCGGGCACCGTCGAGGTGACTCCCGGCATCGCCGCGCAGACCATCAAGCCCCACCTCATCCACGAGGTGGTCACCAACGAGCTCGCCGAACGGCGCGCCGGCACCCATGCCACCAAGACCCGCACCGACGTGCGCGGTGGTGGCGCCAAGCCGTGGCGTCAGAAGGGCACGGGCCGTGCCCGTCAGGGCTCCATCCGCGCTCCGCAGTGGATCGGCGGCGGCGTCGTCTTCGGCCCGCACCCCCGGTCCTACGGCGGCAAGGTCAACCGCAAGATCATCCTGCAGGCATGGCGTTCGGCCCTGAAGGCACACGTGGAACGGCAGAGCGTCGCGATCATCGACGACCTCGGCCTGGAGACGCCGTCGACCAAGGCCGCTGCGGCCGTCGTCGCCGCCGCGCCCGAGGGGCTCTCCGCTCGTCCGCTGCTCGTCGTCGTCGAGGACCTCGACTCGGTCGTGGCCCGGTCGTTCCGGAACCTCCGCGACACCTACGTGCTGCAGCACCAGGAGATCGAGACCGTCGACCTCATGGCCGGGCGCGCCCTGCTCTTCGAGCGTGCCGCCTGGGACCGGGTCGCCGGTGTGGGTGAGCCGCGCGACAAGGAGACCTCGTGAGTTCTCAGCTTCGTGACGACATCCGGCGCGTGCTGGTCGAGCCGGTGATCTCGGAGAAGAGCTACCAGCTCGTCTCCGCGCACAACCAGTACACCTTCCGGGTGCTCGACTCGGCCCACAAGACCATGGTCCGGCAGGCCGTCGAGGAACAGTTCGACGTGACGGTCACGGACGTCCGGATCGTGAATGTCCGCAGCAAGCCGAAGCGCCGTGGGGCCACCCGCGGGCGGCGGCCAGGCTGGAAGAAGGCGATCGTCGAGCTTCAGCCCGGCGACCGCATCGAGATGTTCGAGGGCTAGCGATGGGGATCCGCAAGTACAAACCCACTTCGCCGGGGCGCCGGTTCATCACGACCTCGGACTTCGAAGAGGTCACGACCGACCGACCCGAGAAGTCGCTGCTCGCGCCCATCAAGAAGTCCGGCGGACGCAACAACAACGGCCGGATCACCACCCGGCACGTCGGTGGCGGCCACAAGCGGCGCTACCGCATCATCGACTTCAAGCGCCAGAAGGACGGCATTCCCGCCAAGGTCGCCTCGATCGAGTACGACCCGAACCGGAGTGCCCGCATCGCCCTGCTGCACTACGCCGACGGCGAGAAGCGCTACATCCTCGCGCCGCTGCGCCTGCGTGTGGGCGACACGGTCATGAGCGGTCCCGGTGCCGACATCAAGCCCGGCAACTCCCTCCCGCTGCGGGACATCCCGACGGGAACGATCGTCCACAACATCGAGCTCCAGCCCGGTCGCGGCGGCCAGATGTGCCGTTCTGCCGGTGTCGGCGCGCAGCTGATGGCGAAGGAAGGCGACTACGCCACCCTGCGCCTGCCCAGCACCGAGATGCGTATGGTCCGGATCGAATGTCGCGCGACGGTCGGTCAGGTCGGCAACGTCACGCATGAGAACCTCACCGGCGGCAAGGCCGGGCGTTCACGCTGGAAGGGCGTGCGTCCGACCGTTCGCGGTTCGGCCATGAACCCGGTCGACCATCCGCACGGCGGCGGCGAGGGCAAGAGCAATTCCGGTCGCCATCCGGTGACCCCGTGGGGCAAGCCGACGCACGGCTACCGCACGCGCAACACGCAGAAGGCAAGTCAGAAGTACATCGTTCGAGGTCGCAAGCGCGGCAAGCACACCGAGGGTCGGTAAGAGTGCCTCACGGAATGAAATCGGCGAGCCTCGCTCAGGCAGGGCGGACCACCGGAGGAACCCACCGTCCCATGGGAACGTGCCATTCGCCGCGTCCGTGGAAGAGCCTCGCCGGCTCATTTTGTGAGGTGCTCTAGGTATGGGTCGCAGTCTCAAGAAGGGTCCGTTCGTCGAAGATCGCCTCATGAAGCGCATCGAGGACATGAACGCCGCAAACGAGAAGAAGATGGTGCGGACCTGGTCGCGCACCTCGACGATCTTCCCGGACATGGTGGGCCACACCATCGCGGTCCACGACGGCCGTAAGCACGTGCCCGTGTTCATCTCCGAGAGCATGGTGGGGCACAAGCTCGGCGAGTTCGCGCCCACCCGCACCTACCGCGGCCACACCGGTTCCGACCGCACGTCGAAGATGCGCTGATGGCGACGGCTACCGACAAGTCACAGATGGTCACCGCCACGGCGAAGTACGTCCGGTCGTCCGCACGGAAGACCCGCCTCGTCGCGGATCTGGTGCGCGGCAAGGGCGTGGCCGAGGCCCAGGCGATCCTGGCCTACTCCACCCGTGCCGCGAGCGAGCCGCTGCGCAAGGTGCTGCAGTCGGCGCTCGCCAACGCGGATCACAACGCCGGCCTGAACGTGCAGCAACTGGTGATCGCCGAGCTGACCGTGAACGAAGGGCCGACGATCCGGCGGTTCCGGCCGCGGGCACAAGGACGGGCGACGCGCATCAACAAGCGCACCTGTCACATCACGATTGGCCTCGCGCCGGCAATTGACCGGCCGCAAGGCCGAGGGAAGTAGGGGCGAGACGTGGGTCAGAAGGTTCATCCCGGCGGGTTCCGACTCGGCATCCTGAACAAGTGGCGCTCCAACTGGTTCTCGGAGCGCGACTACGTGGCGTTCCTCCAGGAGGATCGCGACGTCCGGAACTACATCACCGGTCGTCTCAGCCATGCCGGCCTCTCGGCAATCCACCTGCGCAAGGATCAGCAGAAGCTGACCGTGGACATCTTCACGGCGCGGCCTGGCATCGTCATCGGCAAGAGCGGTAGCGAGGTCGAAGCGCTTCGCCGCGAACTCAACCGGATGACCGGCAAGAACATCCAGGTCAACATCAACGAGATCAAGCGGCCCGAACTCGACGCCAAGCTGGTCGCCCAGTCGATCGCCGAGCAGCTCGAGGGTCGTGTGAACTTCCGTCGCGCGATGAAGCGGGCGCTCACCTCGGCGATGCGCTCCGGCGCGCAGGGCGTCAAGATCCAGTGCGGCGGCCGCCTCGGCGGTGCCGAGATGTCCCGTTCCGAGCACTACTCGGATGGTCGCGTTCCGCTCCACACGCTCCGCGCCGACATCGACTACGGGTTCCACGAGGCCAAGACGACCTTCGGCCGCATCGGCGTGAAGGTCTGGATCAATCGTGGTGAGGTCATGCCCGAGGGTGTCGCCGACTCCCGCGGTCGCGTCGACCTGGACCAGGCCCCCCAGCAGCGTCGCCCGCGACGTGATCGCCGTGATGGCGGTCCCGGCGGTGGCGGCGGTGGCGGTGGTCGCGGCCAGGGTCCCGGCGGACGGGGTCCGGGCGGCAACCGCGGCGGTCGCGGTCGTGGCGGCAACCGTGGCGGTGGTGGACCGCAGGGCGGGGGCAACCAGGGCGGCGCGCCCCAGGGTGGTGGACGGTAAGCCATGTTGATGCCGAAGCGAGTCAAGTACCGCAAGCACCATCGGGGTCGGCGCCGTGGGCTGTCGAAGGGCAACACCCAGTTGAACTTCGGCGACTACGGTCTGAAGGCACTCGAGCCCGCATGGGTCACCAACCGCCAGATCGAGGCCGCCCGTATCGCGATGAACCGTCGCATCAAGCGTGGCGGAAAGATCTGGATCAACCTGTTCCCGCAGAAGCCCGTGACCAAGAAGCCCGCCGAGACCCGCATGGGATCCGGCAAGGGTTCCCCTGAAGGCTGGGTAGCCGTGGTCAAGCCGGGCGCCGTCATGTTCGAGCTGTCCGGTGTGGCCGAGCCGCTCGCGCGTGAGGCCATGCGCCTCGCCGCGAACAAGCTTCCGGTGCGCTGCAAGTTCGTCACGCGAGAGGATCAGTGAGCGCGGTGAAGGCCAGTGAAGTCAGAGATCTGAGCGACGCCGAGCTCGAAGTCCGCATGAGGGATGCGCGCGACGCGCTCTTCAATCTGCGCTTCCAGCACGCCTCGGGTGCCCTCGAGCGCACCGGGGAGATCGCACAGCGCAGGCGGGAGATCGCACGTCTGCTCACCATTGCCCGCGAGCGGGAGATTGCACGTCAGCAGGAGGGCGAGAATGGCTGAGACGCCGCAGGAACAGGTCGCGCGCCGCAAGGTGCGCCAGGGAGTCGTGGTGAGTTCCGAACGGGACAAGACCATCACGGTCCGCATCGACAGCCAGGTGGCTCACCCCATCTACGGCAAGACGGTGCGGCGCTCCTCGAAGCTGCACGTCCATGACGAGAAGAACGAGGCGGGCCTCGGAGATCTCGTGCGTGTCATCGAATGCCGTCCGCTGTCCAAGACCAAGCGCTGGCGCCTCACCGAGATCGTGGAGCGTGCTCGATGATCCAGACCGAATCACGCCTCCGCGTGGCCGACAACACCGGTGCGCGCGAGATCCTGTGCATCCGTGTCATGGGCGGCTCGCGTCGGCGCTATGCGACGGTCGGCGACGTCATCGTCGGGACCGTCAAGCACGCGACGCCGAACGGTGCCATCAAGAAGGGCGACGTCGTCAAGGCGGTCGTCGTTCGCACCCGCAAGTCGCACGGACGGGAGGACGGCACGTTCATCGCGTTCGACGAGAACGCCGCCGTCATCATCGACGCGGCGCAGAACCCCCGCGGCACCCGCATCTTCGGTCCGGTGGCGCGTGAGCTGCGCGAAAAGAACTTCATGAAGATCATCTCGCTCGCCCCGGAGGTGTTGTGATGCCGGCGCGGATTCGCAAGGGTGATCAGGTCGTCGCCATTTCCGGCAAGGACAAGGGCAAGACCGGGACGGTCCTCGAAGTGCGGCCGCGTGAGGATCGCGCCGTGGTCGAGGGACTGAACATCGTGAAGCGGCACACCAAGCCGCGTCCTCCGAACGACGCGGGCGGTGTCATCGAGAAGCCGGCCCCGATCCATCTCTCCAACCTGGCGTTGGTGGATCCGGAGTCCAAGGCACCCACCCGGGTGCGCATCGAGGTTGTGGATGGCGAACGCGTGCGCGTCGCCGTCAAGAGCGGGAAGCGAATCGACTGATCCAGATGAGTGACGAAACGACAACGGTGCCGCCGCCGCGGCTGAAGGAGCGCTACCAGACCGAGGTCCGGCCGAAGCTGCAGGAGCAGTTCGGCTACTCCTCCCCGATGCAGCTCCCGAAGGTCCAGAAGATCACGCTCTCCATGGGCGTCGGCGAGGCCAAGCAGAACAGCAAGTCGCTCGACGAGGCGGTCGAGCAGATGGCGATCATCGCCGGCCAGCGGCCGCACATCACACGCGCCCGCAAGTCGATCGCCCAGTTCAAGCTTCGCGAGGGCATGCCCATCGGTTGCCGGGTGACGCTCCGCGGCGCCCGGATGTGGGAGTTCTACGATCGCCTCACCGCGATCGCCCTTCCGCGCATCCGCGACTTCCGGGGCGTCAACCCCGACTCGTTCGATGGGCGGGGCAACTACAACCTGGGCCTGCGCGAGCAGACGATCTTCCCGGAGATCGACTACGACGCGATCGACATGGTCCGGGGACTCAACGTCACCATCACCACGTCGGCGGGTACCGACGAAGAGGCGCGAGAGCTGCTTCGGGCGTTGGGGATGCCCTTCCGCGAGGAGGGGTACTCGGCAGAAGAACTGGCAGCACGCCGCCGGCGCAGGATGCGCAAGCACGGCGGACGCGGCAAGCGCAAGTAGAACGAACGAGGAGCCACTGTGGCGAAGACCAGCTTGCGCGTAAAGTCCGCGCGGCCCCAGAAGTACAAGACGCGTCAGTACACCCGTTGTCTGCGGTGTGGGCGCTCCCGCGCGGTGTTCCGCAAGTTCGGTCTCTGCCGCATCTGTCTCCGTGAACAGGCACACGCCGGGTACATCCCCGGCATGACCAAGTCCAGCTGGTAAACGAATGCTCACCGATCCAATCGCCGACATGCTCACGCGGCTGCGCAACGCCAACATGGCGCTGCACGACACCGCGGTCATGCCACACAGTCGTATGAAGGAATCACTCGCTCGCGTGCTCGAGGCCGAGGGCTACATCTCGGGGTTCGAGGTCAACGACCGCGATCTGACCGTGCGCCTGAAGTACGACAGCAAGCGTCGCCGCGTCCTGTCCGGGCTGACCCGGGCATCGAAGCCGGGCCGCCGCGTCTACGTCGGCAAGGACGACATTCCGCGCGTGCTCGGCGGAATGGGCATCGCCATCCTGTCGACGTCGCAGGGAATCATCACCGGGCAGGAAGCCCGCCGCCGCGGTGTCGGTGGCGAGCTGGTCTGCCGGGTGTGGTGAGGATCGGGAAGGACTGAGATGAGTCGAATCGGACGCGCCCCGATCCCCGTACCGTCGGGTGTCGAGGTCAACATCACCGGGCAGCACATCAGCATCAAGGGTCCCAAGGGGAGCCTGGAACACACCGTCGCGCAGCCCATCGCGGTCGCGCTCGAGGAGGGCGAGCTCCGCGTGACCCGCCCAACCGATCGCGGGCCCCATCGCGCCCTGCACGGGCTGACGCGTTCGCTCGTGGCCAACATGGTCGAGGGCGTCACGGACGGGTTCGCCAAGACGCTCGAGATCCAGGGCGTCGGGTACCGCGCGGCACTCAAGGGCAACACCCTCGAGCTGTCCGTGGGATACTCGCACCCGGTCAGCATGTCGCCCCCCGACGGCATCACCTTCGAGGTTCCGGAACCCACCGCGGTGGTGGTCCGGGGCATCGACAAGCAGGCGGTCGGACAGGCCGCGGCCGAGATCCGCGAGGTGCGGCCTCCGGAGCCCTACAAGGGCAAGGGCATTCGTTACGCCGGCGAGAACGTTCGCCGCAAGGTTGGGAAGAGGGCATAGGCACGATGGGCAAACTGAGTCCACTCCAGGCACGGAAGCGTCGCCAGCGACGCATTCGTGGACGCGTCACCGGGACGGCCGATCGGCCGCGCCTGGCGGTGTCCCGCTCCAACATGCGCATCTACGCGCAGGTCATCGACGACTCCCGCGGCCACACGGTCGCCGCGGCGGCGTCGCTCGAAGCCGACCTTCGCGGGATGACCAAGGCCGAGGCCGCGACCGAGGTCGGCAAGCGTGTCGCCGAGCGGGCGAAGGCCGCCGGCGTCGATCAGGTCGTCTTCGATCGAGGCGGCTACAAGTACCACGGGCGTGTGAAGGCGCTCGCCGATGCGGCCCGCGATGCGGGCCTGGTGTTCTAGGGGGACTGTCTTGGCTGAGCGCCGCCGCAAGCCGAAAGTGAATTCCGACGGACTCGAGCTCAATGAGCGCGTGGTCCAGGTCAACCGCGTGGCCAAGGTGGTCAAGGGTGGCCGTCGCTTCTCGTTCTCCGCGCTGGTCGTGGTGGGCAACGAGGTCGACACCGTCGGTGTCGGTCACGGGAAGGCGAACGAGGTTCCGGTCGCCATCCAGAAGGCCGTGGACGACGCCAAGAAGAACCTCTTCAAGGTGCCGAAGTACCACAACACGATCACCCACCAGGTCACCGGTCGCGCCGGCGCCGGCCGGGTGTTCCTGAAGCCCGCCTCCGAAGGTACCGGCGTCATCGCGGGCGGTGGCGTGCGCGCCGTCCTGGAGCTGGCCGGTATCCGCGACATCCTCAGCAAGTCGCTGGGAAGCAGCAATCCGGTGAACCTCGTTGCGGCCGCCGTCGACGGACTCCGCCAGCTGCGGACGCCCGAAGAGGTCGCCGAGCTGCGCGGCAAGAACGTCGCCGAGATGCTGTCGAGCGGTGCCCCGAAGGCCGAGCCGGTGGCCGAGGAGGTCGCGTCGTGACCCAGCTTCGCATCACGCAGATTCGCTCGCAGATCGGTACCCAGCAGCGCCATCGCGGTACGCTGCGGGCGCTCGGTCTCGGAAAGATCGGCCGCAGCGCCGAGCACACCGACTCCGACCAGCTTCGCGGCATGCTCCGCATGGTCGCGCGGTTGGTGCGTGTCGAGGAGGTCAATGGTGGCTGAGGAAACCGAAACGGTCGATGCCGAGCGGGTTCGCCTGGAGTTCCTGGCGCCGCCGGCGGGTTCGCGCCGTTCACGTAAGCGCATCGGCCGTGGCCCGGGTTCGGGCACCGGCAAGACGAGCGGTCGCGGCCAGAAGGGGCTCGGTGCCCGTTCCGGCGGCGGCGTGCGTGTCGGGTACGCCGGCGGGCAGATGCCGCTGCACATGCAGCTGGCCAAGCTTCGCGGGCCGAACCACAAGAAGTCGATGCCGATGGGACCGTTCCGGACCCACACGGTGCCGGTCAACGTGAGCCAGCTCGACGTGTTCGAGGCCGGCGAGGTCGTGGACATCGCTGCGCTCGAGGCCCGCGGGATCGTCAAGAACAACACCAACCGCGCATGGCCGGTGAAGGTGCTGGGCGACGGCGAGCTGACCAAGGCCCTCACGGTCCGGGTCAACGCCTACTCGAAGTCCGCTCGCGAGAAGATCGAGGCCGCCGGCGGCACCGCGGAGATCCTCGGTACCGAGGCCGAATAAGTGCGGTCGGCCGAGCACGCCTCGACCCGGTCGACGGGTGGGGTGTGCCACGGCCGCGATGAGGACGTGAGCGGATGCTGAAGTCGATGCTCACCGCGCTCGGCTCGCCCGAGCTGCGGAAGAAGCTGCTGTTCACCGCGTTCATCCTGGTCATCTACCGGGTGGGCTCGTTCGTGCCCGTGCCCGGCGTGGACCGGGAGGCCCTGCAGGCGGCGATCGACGCCCGCGGGTCGCGGCTGCTCGACTTCCTGAACCTGTTCTCGGGTGGTTCGCTGGTGCGGTTCGCCGTGTTCGCGCTCGGGATCATGCCCTACATCACCGCGAGCATCATCATCCAGCTCATGACCGTGGTGATCCCCCGCCTGGAGGAGCTCCAGAAAGAGGGCGAGGCCGGTCAGCAGAAGATCACGCAGTACACGCGGTACTTCACGGTCGCCCTCGCGGCGATCCAGTCCGTGGCCTACGTGCTCTACTTCCGGTCGCAGGACGCACTTCCGAACTTCGACGCCGGCCGCCTGTACCTGATCGTCGTCTCGCTGACCGCGGGAACCACGATCGTGATGTGGCTCGGAGAACTCATCACCCAGCGCGGCGTCGGCAACGGCATCTCGCTCATGATCTTCGCCAGCATCGTCGCGGCCATCCCACAGGGGATCCGCGGATGGGTCGAGCTGCCGCCGCTCACGCAGATCATCGTCCTGGTCATCGCCGTCGGCGTGGTGGTCGGCGTGGTGTTCATCAACGAGGGCCAGCGCCGGATTCCCATCCAGTACGCGAAACGCGTGGTGGGTCGACGAATGACCTCGGGCGGGCAGACCTACATGCCCCTGCGCGTGAACATGGCGGGCGTGATCCCGGTCATCTTCGCCGCGTCGGTCGTCATCCTGCCGCCGACGATCGCCGAGTTCGCCGGACGGGGATCGTTCTTCGAGTCCGTGGCCAACTACCTCGCGCCCGGCTCGTGGTACTACATCATCTTCGAAGCGCTGCTCATCGTGATGTTCACGTACTTCTACACCGCGATCATCTTCAACCCGGTCGAGCAGGCCGACAACCTGAAGAAGCACGGCGGGTTCGTCCCCGGAGTGCGGCCCGGCCGGCCCACCGCGGTGTACCTCGATCGCGTCCTCACGCGCCTGACCCTGCCCGGGGCGATCTACCTTGCCCTGATCGCCGCGCTGCCGTCGGTCATCTTCCGCTTCCTGCCCGAGTCCAACGTGTTCTTCGGTGTGCTCGGGGGAACGTCGATTCTGATCGTGGTCGGTGTCGCACTCGACACGATCCGACAGATGGAAGCGCAGATCATGATGCGCAACTACGAAGGATTCCTGAGATAGCCCGCCTCGTCTTCCTCGGACCGCCCGGAGCAGGCAAGGGCACACAGGCTGAACGGCTCAAGGCCGACTACGGGCTGACGCACCTCGCGACCGGGGACCTCCTGCGGGAGGAAGTCGCCATGGGCTCCGCGCTCGGACTCGAGGCGAAGCGGGCGATGGATGCCGGAGAGCTCGTTCCGGACGAGGTCGTGGTCGGGATGATCCGCGATCGGTTGACCGGCGACGCCGCCCAGAACTACCTGCTCGACGGGTTCCCTCGGACCCTTCCCCAGGCCGAGGCGCTCGACGCCATGCTCGCCCAGCTCGGAGCCCCCGCCGAACACGTCCTGCTGCTCGCGGTCCCGCGTGACGAACTCATCCGGCGGCTGGGCGGCCGGTGGCTGTGCAAGCGCTGCGGACGGTCCTGGCACGAGGTGTTCGCGCCGGTCCAGCCTGGAATGTGCGGCAAGGGCGGCGACTGCGAGCTCTACCAGCGAGACGACGACCGTTCCGAGGCGGTGCAGAAGCGGCTCGAGGTGTACGAGCAGCAGACCGCTCCGTTGATCGATTTCTACCGTGCCAGGGGTACGCTGCGTGAGATCCAGGGGGAACTCGCGCAGGACGAGGTCTATGAGCAGATCACGCAGGCGATCACAGGCGCTTAGTTCGTTGAAGACGGCGGGGCGCGCCGCACCGGTGGGCATTCGAAAGACGCCCGACGAGATCGACGCGATCGCGGCGTCGGGGGCGTTGCTCGCCGCTGCGCACGAGGCGATGGCGGCACACGTCGCGGTGGGTGTGACCACGGCGGAGCTCGACGAGATCGCTGAGCAGGTCATCCGTGACGGCGGCGGGATCCCCGCGTTCAAGGGGTACGGCGGCTCGTCGACATCGAGCCCGTTTCCGGCCACCATCTGCTCCTCCGTGAACGATCAGGTCGTGCACGGCATCCCGGGCGCGTACGCCCTGGCCGACGGCGACCTGCTCGCAATCGACTGCGGAGTCGTGCTCGACGGCTGGGTTTCCGACGCCGCCCGGAGCTACGCGGTGGGCACTCGCGATCCGGAAGTCGTTCGGCTCATCGAGGTCACCGGGCGCGCCCTCGAGCGGGGAATCGCGGCCGCCACGGCCGACGCACGCGTCGGCGACATCGGCCACGCGGTGCAGACCGAGGTCGAGGCCGCCGGTTTCAGTTGCGTGGAGACCCTCGTCGGCCACGGCGTCGGGCGGAGCATGCACGAGCCGCCGAACGTTCCGAACGTCGGCACGCCCGGCACCGGGGAGCCGCTGTTCGAGGGACTGGTGATCGCCATCGAACCGATGGTGAACGCCGGGGGCCCCGACGTGACCCTGACCGCCGACGGCTGGACGATCGTGACGGCCGACGGGTCGCTCTCGGCACACATCGAGCACACCATTGCGGTGACGGCTTCTGGCCCGAGGATTCTGACGTGATAATGTTCGCCGCCGCCCGTTCGCAGGGGTGTCTCGTCTGCGCGGGTTTCGACACGCTGTCCACTGTGACGGACGGCATCCACATCGGGAGTGCGCTGTGAAGGTCCGACCATCGGTGAAGCCGATTTGCGAGAAGTGCCGCGTCATCCGTCGCCACGGCAAGGTGATGGTCATCTGCCAGAACGTCCGCCACAAGCAGGTTCAGGGGTAGCTCATGGCTCGAATTGCCGGTGTCAACATCCCGCGCGAGAAGCGGGTCGAGATTGGACTCACCTACATCTACGGAATCGGTCGTTCCACGGCCAACCGTGTGCTCGGTGAGTCCGGCATCACCCCGGACACCTACGTCCGGGACCTCACGGAAGAGGAAGTTGGTCGTCTCCGCGATGTCATCGAGAAGACGCTCATCGTCGAGGGCGACCTCCGGCGCGAGCGCGCCAACGACATCAAGCGCCTGATGGAGATCGCGTCGTACCGCGGCCTGCGGCATCGTCGCGGCCTGCCCGCTCGCGGGCAGCGCACGAAGACCAACGCGCGCACCCGCAAGGGTCCGAAGAAGACCGTCGGCAAGAAGAAGAGTTAACGGGGGTTCATGTCTCGTCAGAAGGTCACCCGCGGTCGCACTCGGCGGCGCGCGCGTAAGAACATCGCCGTCGGTCAGGCGCACATCAAGACGTCGTTCAACAACACGATCGTCACGCTGACCGACAAGCAGGGCAACGTGATCGCCTGGGAGACCGCCGGCTCGGCGGGGTTCAAGGGATCGCGCAAGAGCACCCCGTTTGCCGCACAGGTGACGGCGGACGCCGCCGCCAAGAAGGGTATGGAGCACGGTCTCCAGAAGATCGACGTGTACGTCAAGGGCCCGGGCTCCGGGCGTGAGACGGCCATCCGGTCACTCCAGGCGGCCGGCCTCGAGGTGACCTCGGTCACCGACGTGAGTCCCGTCCCCCACAACGGCTGCCGCCCTCGCAAGCGGCGCCGGGTCTAGGAGGACATCGTGGCCCGCGATACCGATTCGGTCTGCAAGCTCTGCCGCCGCGAGGGTGAGCAGCTCTTCCTCAAGGGAAGCCGCTGCTACACGCCCAAGTGCGCGGTGACCACCCGTCCGTACCCGCCCGGCCAGCATGGCCGCGGCCGGATCCGTCAGAGCGAATACCTGCTGCAGCTGCGCGAGAAGCAGAAGATGCGCCGCTTCTACCAGGTGCTCGAGAAGCAGTTCCGCCGCTACTACCAGAAGGCCTCGCGCCAGCCGGGAATCACCGGCGAGAATCTGCTGCGCCTGCTCGAGATGCGCCTCGACAATGTCGTCACCCGACTGTCGTTCGCGTCGAGCCGTCGCGAGGCTCGCCAGCTGGTGCGCCACGGGCACTTCCTGGTGAACGGCCGCCGGGTGGACATCCCGAGCTACCAGGTGCGCGCCGACGACATCATCAGCGTGAAGCCGACCTCCAAGGCCGAGGCGATCATCCGCAACAACACCGAACTGGTGTCGTCGCTGGCGCCCTGGCTGCAGGCCGATCACGACGCCCTCACCGCCAAGGTGCTCCGCGCACCTGAACGTGACGAGATCGACACGCCGGTCCGCGAGCAGCTCATCGTGGAGCTCTACTCCAAGTAGCCAGAACGGACCCGTCACGCGATGGCACCCGGACGATGACGCGGTCCGGGCGCCGATGCGGGCGGGTCGTACATTGCGTCGGTAGTTCATCCGGCCGACGCCGGACATTCGAGGTACACGCGTGATTGACGTCCAGTCCCCCAGCATGACCTACAACCCCATCTCCGAGACGCTTGGGGTCTTCGAGGTCGAGCCGCTCGATCGCGGGTTCGGCCACACCTTCGGCAACAGCCTCCGACGGGTGCTGCTGTCCTCGCTCGAGGGCGCCGCCGTCACCTCGGTTCGGGTCGAAGGGGTGCAGCACGAGTTCACCACCCTCGACGGTGTCCGCGAGGACGTGACCGACATCATCCTCAACCTCCGCGGGCTCATCTGCCGCCTCGAGGGCGAGCAGGTCTCCGAGATCGAGGTCGAACTCAACAAGACCGGCCCCGGCGTGGTCACGGCGGGCGACATCTCCTGCCCCGCCGACCTCGAGATCCTCAACCCGGACCTCGAGATCGCCAACCTGCTCGACAACGCCCGCCTCGAGATGGTGCTCACCATCAGTCGCGGCCGCGGCTACGTGCAGGCCGAGGGCAACAAGGGGCCGAACACCGTGATCGGCGTGATCCCGGTGGACTCCAACTTCTCTCCGGTCGACCGGGTCCGCTTCGAGGTGGGTGCCGCGCGTGTCGGACAGCGCACCGACTACGACAAGCTGACGCTCGAGGTCCAGACCAACGGCAGCATCGATCCCCGCGCCGCGGTCGCCGAGGCGGCCGAGGTGCTGATGGGGCGGCTCGCCATCTTCGCCGATCCCGAGAACGCCAAGATCTCGGGTGAGCCCGAGCCGGAGGAGGAGCGCCCCGGCGGCAACCTCCACGACATCATGATCGAGGAGCTCGAGCTGGGCGTCCGCTCGTACAACTGCCTGAAGCGGGTCGGGGTCGAGACCATCGGCGATCTCGTGTCGAAGACCGAGGCCGAGCTGTCCGCCATCCCGAACTTCGGCAAGAAGTCCATCGAAGAGGTCAAGGAGAATCTGGCGGCCCATGGCCTGGGCCTCCGGATGGAGTAGTCTCCCAGACCGTTTGCATCAGGTAAGGAGTTCTCTGTGCGTCACCAACGATCCGGCCCCAAACTCAATCGCTCCGCATCGCATCGGGCGTCCATGGGTGCCAACCTCGCAACCGCGTTGCTGACGCATGGGCGAATCCAGACGACCCTGCCGAAGGCGCGCCTTGCCCGGAAGGTCGCCGAACGCGCCATCACGCTCGGCAAGACGAACACGCTGCATTCGCGCCGCCAGGCCATCTCGCTGCTCCGGAACAAGGACATCACCTACCGGCTCTTCGACGAGATCGCTCCGGCGTTCGGCGAGGTCAACGGCGGGTACACCCGCATCACGAAGCTGGGACCCCGTGCCGGCGATGCCGCAGAGATGGTGCTCCTCGAGTTGACCCGCGACACGGTGGGTGCGGCCGCCGAGTAGGCACCGCTCCCGCACGCGCGTACTGCCCGGAGGGGTGTGCGGATTTCCGCACACCCCTCCGTCGTTGTGGCGTCGGCCGAACGCCGGGCGACCAGCCGCGAGATCAGGTCTGCGGCGTGAGCGAGTCCAGTGTCTGATCGGCGAAGAAGTCGATGTTGACCGGACCCCGCAGCCGCGACTCGATCGTGTAGCGCACCACCAGGCTCGTCTTCGGATCGACCCAGAACACCTCGGTGCGGTCGCCCGAGTACTCCCCGGTGACGTCCTGGACGAACTCGTAGACGTTCGCCTGGACCGTGGCGTCGCCGACCGTCACCGACTCGGACGGCTTCTCGCTGGCCTTGACCTGAAGATCAAGCGCGCCGGCTTTGTACGTTCCGCCCCAGGACTTCTGGCTGGCGCCGGCGGCGGGGAACCTGAGCAGTCGCGGCGTCCACGTCCGGTCCCGCACGCTGGTGATGGGTCCGGCCGACACGGTCGTCTTGGCGAACGTCAGGAACGTCCCTTCGTCCTCGAGCACGTACCGCACCATTTCGAGGTGCTGCTCGCTGTACTTGATGTCGGTGCTGTACCCGTCGCCGTCGTGGAGCACGACCATGGTCGCGGTCGCAGGGAAGTCGCGCTTGACGGTCACACCGCGCGAGATGGCCTCATTGCCCTTGACGCTGTAGGTGTAGACGCCCTGCAGCGGGAGTCCCGGTTCCGGGTCACGGGCGGCTCCGGCGGCGGCGCGGAACGCCTCGAGTTCGGCGGACGCCGATGCCTCGGTCTGATCGTCGAGGGACTGGTAGATCACGATTCCCACGATCACCAGAATGACCAGCAGCGCCGCGCCGCCGATCCCAAACAGTCGCTTCTTCATCGCTCGATCCCGTCGATCGAAGGCCGCCGTGGTGCCCGGTGAGTGTGAATCCGGTGAAGCCTGCTGCGCATCGTCACTCGCCGGGGTCGTCGAAGTTCGTTCTGAACGTCGGTCCGGGTAGTCTGCCAGCCCGGAATGACGTCGTGATGGGGGATCCATGACCGGCGGCGACCACGAACGTCGCACCCTGCGCCTGGAGATCGAGTACGACGGCGGCGGCTTCGCCGGTTGGGCCGCCCAACCGGGGCAGCGGACGTGCGAGGGCGTGCTGACCGAAGCCCTCGTGACCCTGACCCGCGGGCCCGTGGAGCTCAGCGTCGCCGGTCGCACCGACGCCGGTGTCCACGCAACGGGCCAGGTCGCAAGCCTGGTGACGGCCGCCTCCGTCGACCCGACGCGCCTGCTGCGCGGTCTGGTCGGGGTGCTGCCCGAGGATATCGCCGTGCGCGCCGTGCACGAGGCGGAGGACGGCTTCGACGCTCGCCGCGACGCCCTGTCGCGGGCCTACGTCTACCGGGTGCTCACCAGCTCCGCGCCGTCCCCGCTGCGACGGCAGCACGTGCTGCACCATCCCTGGCCGCTCGATCTCGCCCTGCTGCGACGCGCGACCGCCGCCATGGTGGGCCAGCACGACTTCACGGCGTTCACGCCGACGGACACCCAGCACGTCTTCTTCGACCGGACCGTCCTCCGAAGCGACTGGATCGAGAGCGGTGACGAACTCGTCTTCCGCATCGAGGCCGACGCCTTCCTCCGGCACATGGTGCGCGTCATGGTCGGCACGCTGCTCGAGGTGGGGCGCGGGCGCCTGTCCGTCGAGCGCTTCGCCGCCCTGCTCGACGGCGCCCGACGCTCGGATGCCGGACCCACCGCCCCGGCGCATCCCCTGTGCCTGATCGGGGTTCGATACCCCGATCCCCGGCCCGCGGCGCAGCGGCCGGAACCGGTGACATAATCGCCGCCGCGATGACCCACATCCTCCTGACAAACGATGACGGGATCCAGTCCCCGGGGCTCCACGCGCTCAAGTCGGCGCTGGACGACTTCGCGACCGTCAGCGTGATCGCGCCCGACCGCAACCGGAGCGCCATCGCACGGGGCATCACCATCCACGCGCCCCTCCACGTCGAGGAGCGGACCCTCCCCGACGGATCGCCTGCGTTCGCCACCGACGGCACTCCGGTGGACTGCGTCCGGTTCGCCGCGCTGGGGCTCGTGGGCCGCCATCCCGACATGGTGGTGAGCGGTGTCAACCTGGGACTCAATCTCGGTGACGACGTCACCTACTCCGGGACCGTCGCCGCGGCCCTCGAAGGGCTGATGCTGGGCCTCCCCGCCATCGCGGTGTCACAGGAATACGGTGGGCCGGAGGGCGAACGCCACAACGGTGAGCACTACGACTTCAGCGCCGTCGCCGCGGAGGTCCGGCGGCTCGCGGAACTGGTGTCGTCCTCGGGGTTCCCGACGGAGGTGATGCTCAACGTCAACGCGCCGATCGGCCAATCCGGGGTCGTACCCGAGGTGCGCGCGTCGCGGCTCGGCCGGCGGATCTACAACGATGAGCTCACCCTCGAACATGCCGAGGGACCGCGACGGCGGTACACCATCTACAGCGACTCGCCGTCACACCACCCCGAGCCGGGCACCGACTTCGAAGCGATCGAGGCGGGCGCGATCTCCGTCACGCCCCTGCACTTCAGCCTCACCGCCGCGGACCACCTGCCGACACTGCGAACCCTCCTGGAGCGATGACGTTCAACCCCGTGCTGTTCGACCTCGATGGCACCGTCATCGACACCGTCGCGCTCATCCGCGAATCCCACCGGCACGCGGTGAGCACCGTGCTGGGCAGGGACCTCTCTGACGAACAACTCGTGGCCGGCGTCGGCAAGCCCCTGCTGGAGCAGATGCGCGCCTTCTCGGTCGATCGGGCCGAGGAGCTCCACGACGTCTACCGGGTGTGGAACCACGCGAACACCGAGCGCCTGATCGCGTCCTACCCGGGAATCCTCGAGCTGCTCGAGGACCTGCGCGGCGCCGGACGGCGCATGGGGATCGTCACCAGCAAGGCGCGGGATGCGGTCGACCTCGCGTGGCGGTCGCTGCCGCTCGAGGACTTCTTCGACGTGATCATCACCGCGGACGACGGCGACCGTCACAAGCCCAATCCGGACCCCATCCTCCAGGCGCTCGGCGCCCTGGGCGCCGACGCCGGCGGTGCGTGCTACGTGGGAGACGCTCCGTTCGACATCCGCGCGGGGAACGCCGCCGGAACCACCACCATCGCGGTGACCTGGGGCTTCTTCACCGAGGGGGCACTCAGCCAGGAACACCCGGACCGAGTGTGCCACTCGGTGGACGAACTCCGGGCCATGCTTCTCGGGCCATCATGAGCGAGGCCGCGTCACGCGCCGCGGAACTGCGCGCGCTGATCGCGGACGCCAACCACGCGTACTACGTGCTCGACGCGCCGTCGGTCGACGACATCGTCTACGACGACTGGATGCGCGAACTGGAGGCCCTGGAGGCCGACCACCCCGACCTGCGGACGCCGGACTCACCCACCCAGCGCGTCGGGGCTCCCGCCGCTGGCCAGTTCGCCGAGGTGGCCCATGCGGTGCCCATGCTCAGTCTGGCGAACGCGCGTGGTGACGACGAGCTCAGGGACTGGCATCGACGGCTCCGCGACCAGGCCTCGGGCGCGGGAGTCGACGCCGAGGGGCTCCGGTTCGTGGTGGAGCCGAAGATTGACGGGCTCGCGATCTCGCTCACCTACGAGCGAGGGCACTTCATCCGAGGCGCCACCCGGGGCGACGGACGCGTCGGCGAGGACGTCACCGCCAACCTGCGGACGATCCGGGCGATTCCCATGACGCTCCGCCTTCCCGAGGCCGAGATCCCCGACCTGGTCGAGGTGCGCGGCGAGGTCTACCTTCCGCTGGCGCCCTTTGCCGACTTCAACGCCGCGCGCGCGGCGGAGGGACTTCCCACGTTCGCCAACCCGCGCAACGCCGCGGCGGGGAGCCTCCGCCAGATCGACCCGGCGGTCACGGCGCAGCGTCCCCTTTCGATCTGGTGCTACGGCATCGGGGTCGCGGCGGGAATCGAGTTCGAGACGCACTCGGCCACACTGGAGTGGCTGGCCACGGCCGGCTTCCGGGTGAACGGCGACATCCGCGTGGTCGACACGCTCGACGAGGTCGCCGCGCTCTGCGAGTCCTGGGAGTCCCGACGGGCCGATCTCGATTTCGACATCGACGGCGCGGTCGTGAAGGTGGACCGTCTCGACGTGCAGCGCGCGGTCGGTGCGATCGGACGGGCGCCTCGCTGGGCGGTGGCGTACAAGTTCGCCCCGACCACCGCGACGACGATCCTGCGGGACATCCGCGTCAACGTCGGCCGCACCGGCGCCCTCGTCCCGTACGCGGTCCTCGACCCCGTTCAGGTTAGCGGCGTCACCGTGCGGCAGGCCACGCTGCACAACCACGAGGACCTGGCGCGGAAGGACCTCCGCATCGGCGATCGTGTGATCGTTCAGCGGGCGGGTGACGTCATCCCGCAGGTCGTCGCGCCGCTTCCCCAGGACCGCGACGGGACCCAGGTCCGCTTCGAGATGCCCACGACCTGCCCGGTGTGCGGGACGCCCGTGAGCCGGCCCGAGGACGAGGTCCAGTGGCGCTGCCCGAACCGGTCCTGCCCCGCCCAGATCCAGGAGAGCATCGAACACTTCGTGTCCCGCAGCGCGATGGACATCGAGGGGCTGGGCGAGAAGACCGTCGCCCGCTTCTTTGAGGAAGGCCTGGTGCGCGATGTGGCCGACATCTACGACCTGCGCGCCCACCGCGACGCGCTGATCGCCCTGGACGGCTTCAAGGAGACGTCCGTCGACAACCTGCTCGCCGCGGTGGAGGCCTCCAAGCGGCGTCCGTGGGGTCGTGTGATCAACGCCCTGGGCATCCGGCACGTGGGCGACATCACGGCCGAGACGGTCGCGGCGGTGGTGCCGTCCCTCGACGCGCTGCTCACGGCCACGTCCGAGGACCTGTCCGAAGCCGACGGGGTCGGTCCCGTGATCGCGGCGTCCATCCTCGAGTACCGGTCCTCCGACGCCAACCTGGCCACGCTGCGGCGCCTGGCGGCAGCCGGGGTCACCATGTCGGGGCCGGAGCAGATCGGGCCGCCGCCCGCCGGCCCGCTCAACGACGCCACCGTGGTCGTCACGGGCACCATCGACGGCTACACCCGCGACGAGGCCAACGCCGCCGTGGTGGCCGCCGGCGGAAAGGCCACCGGATCGGTCTCGCGATCCACGACATTCGTCGTGGCCGGACCCGGGGCGGGAAGCAAGCTCGGCAAGGCTGAGTCCCTCGGTGTCCCGATCATCGATGCCGAGGCGTTCGCGGCGATTCTCCGCGGGGAACGACCCGTCCCCGAGCGCGGCGAAACCTAGCGGCTCAGCGGCGTGGATCCATCCGCCCGCTCGCGAGGAGCGTGACGATGCGATCCTGCGTGGCCTTCGCCCCGCCGATGTCCCAATCGTTCATCAGGAACGCGAACGCGTACCGGACGCCCCGGGGGCTGTCGACCACGCCGGCGAGCCCCGAGACCCCGTCGATGTACCCGGTCTTCGCATGGACACGATCGCGGATGCCGGCCGCGGTGAAACGCCGGATCAATGTTCCGCTGCCCCCGGTGGCGAGGGAGTTGATCAGCGCGCGTCCCCATCTCGGTTCGGCGTTCGCGGCGCTGAAGATCCCGACGAGCGTATTCGCGGTGAGCCGGTTGTTCCGGGAGAGCCCGGAACCGTCGACCAGCCTGTCGGCCCTCGAGATCAGGCCGTGTCGGGCGAGGAGACTGCTGGTCGCCCGATTGCCGGCGAGGCTCGTTCCGCCAGCCCCGGCGTAGGCACCGACGTTCTTGCGGATCATCTCGGCGATGAAGTTGTCGCTGTTGGTGTTCATGACGCGCAGGATCCCGCTGAGCCTGGGTGAGGTCACCTGTCCGAGGACCACCGCGGTCGTGGGAGTGCGGCCGGTGCGCACACCCGACCGCTGGGTGACGCCCAACCCGTGCAGTTCACCTGCCAGGCGAAGACCCGCGGTCCGCTCGGGATTGGCCGCATACGCGCCCTGTCGGTCGCCGAGGTGGCTCTGGTTGAGTGTCAGCCCCGACAGGGGTGGCGAGTATGCCGTGTAGTAGCTCCGCCAGCCACGTCCGACGCGCTGGCGATCGTGGATGGTGGCGTCGACGACGATCGGCCCGGTGATCCGCCGCACCCCCGCCCGCCGGACGGCGGCGGGCAGCCGCGTGAAATTGCCGCCGAGGCGGGAAAGATAGGCCCGCGAGTAGGCCGGGGTCGAAAGCAGCGGGTCGCCCGCGCCGGTCAGGAACAGCGGCCCGCGCAGCACGCCCCCGGCCGTCGTCGCGCGTCGTGTGGTGGAGACCGTGGTCGTGAACCGGAACCCGGGTCCGAGGCCGAGAAGCGCGCCCGTGCTGGTGACCACCTTCATGACCGAAGCCGGAATCATCGGGCTCTCGGGACGGTGTTCGGCGACCACCACCGGGGTCCGTCCCGGATCGAGCCGCCAGACGGCGACTCCGCTGTTCGGATGCGCGGAGGTCCACGTGTCCAGGGCTCGCTGCGCGACGGTGGGAGCGGCGCCCGCCTGGGCCGTGGCGGAAAGGGCCAGCAGCCCGGCCGCCAGCAACAGCCGGCGGCCGGGGCGGGCCTGTCGAAGCACCGAAACGCCCGCGTCGCGGGGCGAGGTGCACGGGCGTTGCGCTACTGGGGCACCACCTCGGCGTCCCGCAGCGGCAGTCGCCGTCCGCCGCTGGTGACCGAGGAAACGAACAGGGTCCTGTCCACTCTGCCGTTCAGGATCGGTACGGCTTCCTGAACGCAGAGGCGAAGCACTTCCTTGCGGGAAAGCCCCGTCGCCTCTGAGAGTTCGTCCAGCGTGAGGTGCACTGCCATCGGTACCTCCTCGACTGCGTCGCACGCTCCGAATTGGCCGGTGGTGTGCGCTGATGCACACGGCGGCGATTCGCGGGCGTGAGCGTCGGAGGCGATCATCGTGCAGCTGATGCTCCGACGCCTGGTTTGGACATGAATCGGAGGGTAGCTCGGACACCGGGGTCCATTCAACACGGATCGTCGGACGGGGTGATCGCCGTCGCGCGCGATGGTCCGTTCAGGCGATTCGGTTGACGCCGGGACCGCGCTGCCGCGCGGTCGTCTCGGATCAGCGGCGGTGGATCTGTCCCGCCGAGACCCGCGCCGGCATGAGCTGCGTTCCTCGCAGCATGTACCAGCCCTGAACCAGCACGAAGCCAAGCGCGATCACCACACCGCCGGCGAGGCTGTCCATGACGTAGTGGTTCGCCGTGCCGGTGATCGTCAGGAACACCAGCGCGGGATAGGAGATCGCGAGGATCCGCAGGGCCCAGTTCCGGGCGAGCACCGCGCACACGACGCCGATCATGAACGCGTATCCGAAGTGCATGGACGGCACGGCGGCGTGCGGGTTGAACAGGCCCGAGAGCGAGCCGCGCTGCAGGTCGACCGCGCTGAGTCCGCGCAGGGTGTCGACGAACCCGTCACCGCTGACGAGCCGTGGCGGCGCCACGGGGAACAGCATGAAGATCACCAGGCTGATCATGTTCGCGGCGAGGAAGGCGTTGCGCACGTACGGATAGATGCGCCGGCGGCGCTTGTAGAGCCAGACGAAGAAGATCGTCGTGAACACCCAGTGCCCGAGCATGTAGAACCGGTTGAGCATCTCGGTGAGGGCGATGTGGCCGAGCAGCCACTGCTGGATCGACAGCTCCACGAACAGTCCGGAGCTCTTCTCGAAGTTGATCAGCTCGACCGCGTTGCGGAAGGCCGTGGACGGTTCGCCGACCACGAGCACGCGCGACGCCTGATACACGATCAGCGCCGCAGCGAACAGCGCGATCTCGGCCAGCCAGGGACGCTCGGTGCGAGCGGCGTTCCAGCGGGCACGGGGGCGACCGATCAATCGACCACCCACCGAACCCCGAGTTGGCTTCGAATGGAGATTCATGTGGCGCTCGGGTTTCCGGGTCGGGTCCGGAGGTCCCAGCAATCTAGCGCCGCGGCGTCCGACCTGACAACCGCCGGTCGGAGGGCCTTGCCGAACCTTGGCCGTGCGACGTCCTGCACATTTGGGTCGTGATCCGGTACGATCCGCGGCCGTTGTGCGGGGTGTGGCGCAGCTTGGTAGCGCGCTCCGTTCGGGTCGGAGAGGTCCCCGGTTCAAATCCGGGCACCCCGATGCATACCGGGAGCACCCGACTCCCATTCGGTGGGTCCGCATTGCGGGCCCACCGGCACGTCCGCCGACGGGGTCCCCGCCCGAGCCCGAGTCGTCCCCGTTCATGCGGGATCCGGGGCCCGGTGGTTCCCGCCCGTCAGACCGTGATCACGCCCTCGACCTCGGGGATCTGGCGGCGCAGCTCGGCCTCGATGCCGAGCGAGAGCGTGGCGGTCGACATCGGGCAGCCGCCGCAGGCGCCGTGCATCTCGAGATGCACGAACCCTTCTTCGTCGAACTCGACGAGCTCGACATCGCCCCCATCCGAATGGAGGGCGGGGCGGATGGTGTCGAGGACGTCCTCGATCCGCGACAGAATCTCGGCCGACATCACGTATCTCCTTCTGGAAGGACTGAGGGTGAATCCTAGCGAGGCCCGTGGTTCCGAGCCCGGCATCCCGGTGGCCGTCGTACAGATGACCACCGGGCGCGACACCGCCGCGAACGTCACGCGGGCCGGTGGACTCGTGGCCGAAGCGGCGCGGCGGGGGGCGACGCTCGTCGTGCTTCCCGAGACGTGGAATCTGATGGACGACGCCGACGGGTTGCGGGGCGGCGCCGAATCACTGGACGGGCCGAGTCTCACCGCCGCCCGGGGCTGGGCGGCCGCGCACTCGGTGACCCTGCTGGCGGGGAGCATCACCGAACGGATTCCGGGGAGCGAGCAGACCTTCAACACGAGCGTGCTGATCGGCCCGGACGGGCGGGACATCGCGACGTACTGCAAGACGCATCTCTTCGACGTCGCCGTCGGCGGACGCGTCTATCGCGAGTCGGCCGTCACCAGGCCCGGCGACCGGGTCGTGGTCGCCGACGCGTGTGGACAGCGGCTCGGGATGAGCGTCTGCTACGACCTCCGCTTCCCGGAGCTGTATCGCGCGCTCATCGACCACGGGGCGTCGCTCATCGCGGTGCCCTCGGCATTCACGGCGACCACGGGCCGTGATCACTGGGAGGTCCTGCTCCGTGCCCGCGCCATCGAGAACCAGGTGGCGGTCCTCGCGGCGAACCAGTTCGGCCGGCACGACAACGGCACCATCTCCTACGGTCGGAGCATGATCGTCGACGCCTGGGGCACCGTGCTCGCACGGGTCCCGGACGGCGAGGGCATGGCGATCGCGGCGATCGACTTCGCCCGGCAGGCCGCCGTGCGCGCCGATCTGCCGGCGCTGACCCACCGGCGCACCGACCTCTACGGGAGTTCGCCCCACACGACGTGACCGTCCAGCAGGGTGGCCCGCGGACGCAGCTCCCGGTCGAGAATCACGAGGTCGGCGGGTTCGCCGGACGTCAGCGAGGTGCTCATCCCGAGGGCCTCGCGCGGGGCGTCGCACACCGCCGCGAGCGCTTGTTCGGTGGAGCACCCGGCCGCCCGGAGGCGGCCGGCGGCGCCCCCGAGACCCAGCGCGCTGCCCGCCAGCCCGCCTCGCGAGTTCTCGATGCGATCGCCCAGCCGCCGGATGGTGCCGCCGCCGGCGAGTCGGTGGACGCCGGCGGCGGCGGACGTCGCGCTGACCGCGTCGCTCACGGCGATCAGGCGCGGACCCGTGAGCCGCACCAGCAGCGCCAGCATGCGCGGATGGACGTGGACGCCGTCCGCGATCACTCCGATGAAGACGTTTGCGTCGAGCAGCGCGGCACCGAGCGGTCCGGGCGCGCGCGCCTCCAGGCCCGGCATGGCGTTGAAGGCATGCGTGAGCATCGAGGCGCCGGCGGCGAACGCGGCGTCCATCAGCTCCGGAGGCGCCTCGGTGTGACCGAGGCTCACCACGACACCCGCAGTGGCCAGCTCGGCGATGAGGGGCAGGGCCCGGTCGCGCTCGGGGGACAGCGTGACGACGCGCGGGCGGAGCAGCTCGACGAGGCGCCGCACCAGGGATGCGTCCGCAGCGTCAACGGCGTCCGGCGGATGCGCACCGTGACGGGCCGGCGACAGCAGTGGTCCCTCCAGGTGGATTCCGAGGCTCCGGGAACCGTCGTCGGGCCAGCGAGTCCCGGCGAAGGCGGTGGCGGCCCTCTCGTACTCCTTCTCCGTCCCCGAGATCAGCGTGGGACAGAACGCCGTGACGCCTTCCGCGGCCAGCGCCCGGGCGATCGCCGCGTGCCCCTCGGCACTGCCGCCCACCTCATGTCCCGCGAACCCGTTCACCTGCAGATCGACGAACCCCGGGGCGGCGATCCAGCCGGCGGGGAGGTCGACGTGCCGGTCGCGGGGTCCGGGCTCGTCCTCGAATCGTCCGTCGACGACGTGGACGGATCCGCGATCGATTCGTCCCTGTCGGAACGTCGACCCGGTGATGGTCAGTCGCACGGGCATCGGCCGCGTATCATCCGCCGCCCGTGACCCGACCGCAACGAGATGACGAGTTCCGCCTCGAGATCGCCGACCTCGCCTTCGGGGGGATCGGCGTCGGCCGTCACGACGGCTTCGTGGTCTTCGTACCGGACACCGCACCGGGCGACGTCGTGGACGTGCGCGTGCGCCGGGCCCGTCGGCGATTCGCGGATGCCGACCTGCTCGAGGTGGTGCAGGCCGGCCCGGATCGGATCGATGCGCCATGTCCGTACGTGCCCCGTTGCGGCGGATGTCGCCTCCAGCACGTCGACTACCCGCGCCAGGCCGAGGCGAAGCAGGCGCAGATCGCCGAGCACCTCGCCCGCATCGGCCATCTGCCCGACGTCGAGGTCCGGCCCATCGACCACGCGCTGGAGCGCTTCGGCTACCGCAACAAGATGGAGTATTCCGCGGCGCCGGACGACACGGGCGAATTCACGCTCGGATTCCACCAGCGGGGGCGCTGGGACCGCGTCATCGGATTGGACGCCTGCCTGCTCGCCACACCGGCGGGCAACGCGGTGCGGGATCACGTCCGGGCATGGGGACGCCGCGAGGGCATCGCCGCGTACGACCAGCGTGAACAGGCGGGGTTCTTCCGCCACCTGGTGGTTCGGGAAGGCGTGCGAAGCGGCGAATTGCTGGTCACGGTGGTGACCGCGCCGGGCGGCGACGATGTCGTGGATTCCCTCGCGCGGGAACTGATGGGTGAGATCGACGGCATCGTGGGCGTGCTGCACGCGATCAACGATGGCGTCGCCGAGACCACCCAGGGACTCCCCACCCGCATCGTCGTCGGACGGGACTGGTTCACCGAACGGGTCCTCGACGTTTCACTCCGCCTGTCGGCCCCCAGTTTCTTCCAGACCAACACGGTCATGACCGAGGTGCTCTACGGACGGGTCGCCGAGGCCGCCGGCCTCGACGGCGGCCAGGTCGTGTTCGACCTGTTCGCCGGGGTGGGGAGCATCGGGATCGCGCTCGGACGCCAGGCGAAGGCGGTCGTCGCGATCGAGATCATTCCCGAAGCGGTCGAAGACGCCCGTCGCAACGCCGAGGCCAACGGACTGGTCAATCACCGCGCGCTGTGTGGCGACGTCGGCAAGATCATGCGCGAGCATCGCGAGGAGCTGCCCCGCCCGGACGTGGTGATCGTGGACCCCCCGCGGGGCGGGCTGTCCGGGCGCGCGGTGCGGCGGGTGCTGGAGGTCGCCGCCCCGACATTGGTGTACGTGTCATGCCAGCCGGCGACGTTCGCGGACAACGCGGCGCGCTTCATCGAGGGGGGCTACCGGCTGGACTGGGTCCAGCCGGTCGACATGTTCCCCAACACCCCGCACGTGGAGGCGGTGGCGCGCTTCACGATGCAGGCGGGCGCTTGATCGCCTAGCGACTCCCGCACTCCGGCCAGTGCCGGTGCATGCCGCGGGCGAAGGCCCAGGACGCGGCCAGGGACGCGGCATACGGGTCAGCCCGGGAGAACGCCGCATACGGCGTCGTCCTCCACAGGCTCGTTCCGAACTGGAACAGGCCCAGATACCTGCCGTTCACCGCGCCCGGGTTGTGTCCCGACTCGCAGAACGACACCCGCGAGAGTTTGCTCTGTGAGACCCCGTAGGTCGCCCCCGCCAGCGCGAACGCGTGTTGCACGTCCGATTCGGTCCAGGCCGCACGGCGCACCCGCGCGAGGCGGACCGTGGCGCGGCGCCGCTCGCGGCGAAGCGCGGAGCGATGCTGCTTGCGTTCCACTGCCAGGCGCCGCTGCAGCCGTCGCACCTGCAGCGTGAGCTTCTGCTCGACGGCCGATGGGCCGGCGGGGTCCGCCGGTGCCGGATCAGGGGTGATCGGCACCACGGGCGCCGGTGCCGGCGGTGGTTTCGGAACGCTCGGTGCTGGCTCCGTCCCATATGAGGGGGGCGGGACGGACGGTTCGGGGGCCGCCCCGGCCATCGATGCGAGTGCGCACGTGCCGAGTGCGGTGAGGGCAACCAATCGTGATCGCAGAACGACCTCCAGGCCGTGAACTCCCCCGGATGCGCCGCGGTCGAGCAAGTCCCTCGTCCGAGGGCCGCACACACCTGCAGTCGTGCGGTGGGCACATCGGGGCCTGATTTCCGCACCTCGTGCGGAGCGGCGGCAGTGTGGCAGACGGCTCGGACCGATCCCCGGATTTCTGGCACGTCGGGACCGCTCTGAGCGGGAAACGCGATCGTGAGTCTCGCAAAGCGGAACTCGAATACGCCAGAAACGCCGAGACGGGCCTTTCTGGCCGCGGCGCGATCGTCCGGGGTCAGAGCGACGGAGCGCTCGGGCCCCCGGGCAGGCGAACGGTGGCGACGACTCCGCCGGCCGGGCCACTGATCAGCGTCAGCGTTCCGCCGGCCAGTTCGACCCTCGCCCGTTGCGACGACAGGCCGATGTGGCCGGCGGAGGCGCGTTCCTCGAGAACGGCGGGGTCGAACCCGACGCCGTCGTCGATCACGGTCAGCCTGATGGCCTCGGATTCCTGCACGCAGCGGATCTCGACCTCCTGCGCCCCGGCGTGCTTCGCGACGTTGTTCAGGAGCTCTCGAGCCACGGTGACCACGAGCCGTTCGTGGGGATGATGATCACGGGTGTCGCACACCAGATGGACGCGAAACCCGCCGATTCGGCCGGCCCGGGCGGCGACCGCCGAGAGCGCGGCCTTGAGTCCGCCGTGCTCGAGCACCAGGGGATGGAGGTCCGCGACCATCTCCCGCAGGTCCTTGGCCGTTTCCGCGACGATCGCCTCGGCCCGGGCGATCCCCGGGGACGGTTCCCCGTCCGCCGCCTCCTGCAACTCGTGGCGGACCGCGAGCAGATTCTGGAGGGCGGAATCGTGGAGCGACTCGGAGAGCGCCTGGCGCTCCCGTTCCTCGGCGTTCAGGGCGTCGGCGAGCAGTCGGTTCGTGCCGGTCGCGAGCGCGCCCACCCGACGCGTGCGCCGGGCCAGGAGAAACGCCAGGAGCACCGCGGCGGCGCTCACCCACGCGAGATACCCGGCCTGGATCGCGATGGTGCGCAAGCCGTCCTGGGTGCGTCCCGAGGGATGGCTCAACGCCTGCGTCAGATACGCAAGGACCGCGGCGGCCCCGCCGACCGCGGTCATTTCGGGTTTGAAGCGGAACGCCAGGGTCACGGGAATCAGCACGTACGCGATCCTGGCCTCGGAGAACCCTCCGCCCGAGAGGAACGACAGTGCCGTGATGGCGGCCATGTCGACCGTGCTCGACCAGAGCCCGAACCGTGGGTCGACACGATGGCGGTGGACCCAGATCATCGCCCCGACAGCCCAGACCGCGAAGGCGAGCAGCACGATGAGGAACCCGTCGCGGTCGTCGGTTCCGCTCACGGTTTCGCCGAAGCCGATCAGGACCACCGCCGGCAGCCGCAACCACCCCACGAGCCGCTCGGCTTCCATCTCCGCCGTCGGATCCGGCGGCGTGGCCCCCCGGCGCTCCTCGCTCACGACTACTCGAGCAGCCCGCGACGCATCGCCTCGGCCACCGCGGCGGCGCGATCGGAGACCCCCAGTTTCCCGTACAGGTGCTGCGCGTGGGTCTTGACGGTCGTCACGCCAAGGACGAGCTGCCCCGCGATGTCCGGAAGGCTTCGCCCTGCGGCGATCAGTGTGAGGATCTCGCGCTCCCGCGGGGTGAGGATGGGCGCGTCGTTCCGTGATCGCATTCGGATCTCCGAGGCGAGGCCGGCGGCAACGTCGGCCGGGATCACATTTCTCCCCGCGGCGCACGCGAGCACCGCGTCGACGATCTCATCGCGGCGGGCCTCCTTCGAGAGGAATCCGGCCGCCCCGGCCTCGAGGGCGGCGTAGACCACCGAACTCTCCGTGTGCGCCGAGAGGAACAGCACCCTCGTGGTCAGCGCGTCTCGGACGATCGCGTTCACCACCGCCAGGCCGTTGAGCTGCGGCAGGTTGTGGTCCAGCAGCAGCACGTCCGGCTGCAGCGCCTCGACCCGGTCCAGCGCTTCCCGGCCGTTCGCCGCCTCGGCCAGGACCTCCACACGACCCGAAGAGACGAGCGCTCGCACGACGCCCTCGCGGTACACCGGGTGGTCGTCCACGACCACCACCCTGACTCGCTCCTGAGCCGGTCTCATCCGCCGGGCCTCCTGTTGCTCGGGCGGTTGCCCCGCCGGGAAGACACTACCGGCGACCGTGCCGGCGATGGCCCGATCCATCGCCGGCACGGTCACCGTCCGCTCGGGGCGAGCGATCAGGAGACGGTGAACGTGGTCCACATCCCGCCGGCGAAATGCCCGGGCAGATTGCAGAGCAGCACGTACTTGCCCGCCTTGAGATCGAGCGTCACCGACTTGGTCGCCCCGGCCTCGATGTCGGGTGCTTCGCCCACCGCGTTGGCCTCGTCGGCGGTTCCGTCGGCCTGCTTGAGGGCGTCGACGCCGCCCGCGGGCTCGGGGACCACGACCATCTCGTGCAGCATCGTGCCGTCGTTCTTGACGTCGAACGTGATCTTGCCCGCCGGCGCCGAGGCGACCGACGACGTCATGTTGAACTCGCTGCCCTTGCCCAGGTCGACGGTCACCGTGGTTGCCGTCGATGGCGTGGCCGAGGTGGTCGACGTGGGCGTGCTTGCCGTCGTAGCCGGAGTGGTGTCGGACGAGGAACTGCTGCTTCCGCATCCTGCGCCGAGGACGCCGAAGGACGTGACGGCGACCGCGGCGATTCCGATCGCGGCAAGACGAGTGGATTTCATGAAGTGGCTCTCCTGGTGAGGGCGGATTCGACGCGCGGAGTCCGTTCGGTCCGGCGCCTTCAAATGGACGCACGGGAGGATCGTCGCCGGGCCCGGCCCGCTCCATCGCATCGTCGGACGCTTCGGAGGTCCGATCTCACCGACGATCGGATGAGCCGTGCATCCTCCGATCAGACGACGTGTCGGACCGCCAGCGACTCATCGCCCGGGTGCGACGGACGAGGCGGCCACGTCGCGCCGTCCGCCACGCACGGCCGCCGGAGGAGCGGCCCGAGACCCGCTAGTACGGCGGCTGGGCCAGGTGCCAGTCGCCCAGCGCGCGGAACGCGGACCAGAACGCCCGCTTGGCGTGCTGTTCGTCGAGCGATTCGTCGATGTCCGGAACCACGATGGCCTCGCTCGCGGGTGTCCAGCGTTGGACCTCTCCGGGCAGCCACTCCAGCGGGGTGCTCCCCGGAAAGCCCAGTTGATTGACCGCCGCCAGCGCAGGTTCGCCCATCGGCACGATGAGGGTCGGGCGCACGATGTGGATCTCGCGGGCCAGCCAGTCCTCGTGGAACCCGGCGCCTTCGGACTTCACGCAGAGCGTGCCGTACAGCGTGAGGGGATCGAGTCCCAGGCGTTGCACGCTCTTCAGGATCGCGCTGCCGGCGCGGCCGAAGAACGCCACGCCCTCCTGGCGCTCGGCGATACTGGCCGACCATTTCACCATCAGGATCTCCGCCTGCGGCGATCCCGAACTGAGCACCGGAAGGGCCGAGTCGCCGCTGTGCGCGGCCACGTCGGCGATTTCGTCGTTCAGCGCGGAGAGTTCGTTGATGGCGCGCTTCAGGTATGCGTTCTGAATATCGTCGCTCATGCGTCCCGGGTCGCTGGCGGGCGCGCCTCGGTGAGGGAGTTGCCGGATGTCGGCTCGCTGTCGAGGTGGGTCCTGTGACATGGACGCCCCTGTTATTGCCCCATCATGTCCGGACTCCTGCGCACGAGTGTTTCAGGTCGAGCGCGCTGCACGATGTCGGCCGCGGCGGGCGCGCCGTCCAGGAAGCGGACGGACGATCCGCGCGTTGCGCAGGGCTGCGACGCAGTCACGACCATCGCTGAATGATCGCAGTCGCACCGCGACGGCACCAACCCCTTCGAGGCCGGCGCTGCCGGTTCCGGCGACCACGTTGAGGCCCAGGCGCGCCGCGGCCCGCGCCGTGTCGACCGAGCCCTGCCCGCCGACGGCGGTCACGAGCTCGACCGCGTCGATCAGCACGCTCCGGTCGCGCAGAAGGTCGGCGCTGGGCACCTCGGCGCTGTCAGGGTGCGGGACGACCACCATTCCACCCTGTTCCGCGATCCGCCGGGCCGTCATCTCGAGGGACTCACCGTCCGGAATCGATTCCACCAGGAAGAGCCCCACGATGACGCCGTCGGCCGTTCGCACCTCCTGCCCCACGATGACCGAGAGATCCTCCGGTGCCGCGTCGGCGACCGCCTGGGCCGGTTCGAGCCCGCCAGGTGACACCACGGCCACCGCGTCGAGGCCCGCCTGGGCGCAGGCCTTCGCGACCTGGTTGGGGTCCATCCCCGGGGTGACCCGCAGCCGGAAGTCCACGGTCACCGACTCGAGGCGGTCCTCCGCCGCGGCCCGTCTCGCGGTGATGGCCTCCAGGGAGAGCCGTTCCAACGTTTCGGCGAGCGCGTCGTGCCCGACCGCGCCCCCGGGTGGGCCCGGCGCAGCGTTCATCGCCTGTCGTGTCGCGTCGATCCATTCCCCCCGTGAGAACGGGGCGGCCAGTCGCACGCCAGGCGCTTCGCGAAGCTCAAGCGCCTCGTCGCAGCGGGGAGCGATGAGCTGTCGGCCGGATGAGGCCGCCATCCGGGCGATCGGCCCCGCCACGTCCTCCGGCGTTGCGAGCAGCACGCTGCCGGCCGACCCCAGGAGTGCGCGCCAGCTGTCCGGGCCCGTGTCGGTGACCACCTCGACGTGGTCGCGCAGCGCCTTGGGGACCGCGGCGCGGGTGCGCCACGGCGCTTCCGGGGGGCCCATCAGTCGCACCGACCCTCGCAGTTCGCCCACCAGTGCACGGGCGACGGCGAGCGCGAACCGCATCCCGGCCCGATCCCGTCCTCGGGCGACGATGGCGAGTCCCGGCTCCTCCGGCGGCGGGACGTCGTGGGCGCCCGGCGGGACGACGAGGAAGTCGCCGGGGATGACCTGGTTGGCCGCTCGCCGTACCACGGCCGAATCGGCGAGCCGGAGGTCCAGGCGGTTGACCGCCCGCTCGATGAGGGGCCCGAGGAAGGCTGCACCCGAGAGCGGACGGTGGAACCAGCCGATGGCCGCGGCGTTGGTGTGGCGAAGCGCGGTCAGCGCCGGGTAGGGCGCAAGCGGGTCGTGGATGTGCACCACGTCGAACGACGCCGACGCGAGCTGGCTCTCCAGCCCCGCGGCGAGTTCCAGCGGTCCGGCCACCGATCGTGTGCGGCCCGTCTTGATGGCGCGACCCACGAGGACCACCCTCGGGCCGTCGGTGCCATCGTCCGGCGCCGCATTGCGTGTTCCGGGGACCAGCAGGGTGACGCGGTGGCCACGACGGTGGAGGGCGTCCGCCTGCGCGGCGACCTCCCAGGCGAGATCGCTCCCGGGCGGCCATGGATACGGGCACGTGATCGCGATGCTCAGCGGGTCGCTCACGCGTCGATCATCGCAGAATCGACCGCTCCGGCCACCGCCGGGCGTGCGGCGGCCCATTCCCGTCCGAAGGTGGTGCGAGAGTGCATCGTACTGGGCGAACCGCGGGTGAACCGGAGCCACGATGAGCAACCCATTCAGGATCGAGCGAACCGATTTCATCTCGGTGCCCGTGACCGACCTGGAGGCGTCCACCGCGTTCTACCGGGACGTGCTCGGTCTCGAGCAGACCGGGACGGGGCAGTGGCCCGAGTTCTCGCTGGGCAACGTCAGCCTGTACCTGATCGACCCGACCAACGTGGGACAGGCGTTCACCGCGCCGCACTCGGCCCACATCGCCCTGCGGGTCCCGGACGTCGCGGCGGGACGGGCGGAGCTCGAGGCGCGCGGCGTGGTCTTCATGGGCGGCGTCATGGACACCGGCGTGTGCCACATGGCGTTCTTCCACGACCTCGACGGGAACGCCCTCATGCTCCATCGGCGCTACGCGCCGCCGGAGGCCCCCGCGCGCTGAGCGGGCGCCTCGGGTCAGCGAGGCGGGGCGTCTCCCAGCACGATCCGCACGTGCCAGATCCGCTGGATCGCGGTCATGGTGCTCAGCGCCGCCAGGACGTAGATGACCACCTCGAGCACGTGGCCGAGGCCCCCCATGAAGATGCCCGCGCCGGTCAGGACAAGGCGCTCGGGCCGGCCCATGAGCCCACCCTTGTTGCTGTCGATCCCCAGCCCCTCGGAGCGCGCGCGGGAGTACGACACGATGAACGACGCCGTGAGCGCCAGGAAACACGCTCCGACCGCGGCGCCGCTTCCGTCCCTGGCCAGCGTGACGCCCAGTGCGCCGAGGATCACCCCTTCGGCGACCCGGTCGAGCGTCGAGTCGAGGAACGCGCCGAACGCGGTCGAGCGTCCCTGCGCCCGCGCGAGGGTCCCGTCGAGTGAATCCGCGAGCCCGAACGCCACGAAGCCCAGGCCCGCCGCGAACCAGTTGTGGGTCACGATCAGGGCGGCCACCCCGCAGATGCCGGCGAATCCGAGCAGGGTGAGCGCGTTCGGCGTCAACCTGAGCGCGGTCGCCACTCCGAGCAGCGCTCGTCCGAGGCCGGTCTGCGGCGGGACGGGGCGGGGACGTTGGTGCATCTCGGCGGTGATCGGTGGCTCCAATGGGCCGGGCGGCGGCGGGTGCGGGGTAGGATAGCGGCGCATGGCACCGTCACACCGCGGAATCTCCTGCGACGCGCGTCCCGTCGGTCTCGGCCCCGCATGACCGGCACCGACATCATCGCCACCCTCGACGCCGTCCTCGACACGACCGGCCTGGCGGTTCCGCGCGGGCTGGCGGCCGAGCGGATCGACACCGTCGCCGCCGCTCTCGCCGACGGGGGACCGGATCTCGACACCGCGCTGGCAGAGGCCGTCCCGGCGATCTGGCCGGTGCTGCGGCACACCGTGAGCGCGCGGCTGACGCCGTCCCTGGTCAGCGACCCGGGCCTCCCCGCCGCTGCTCGGCGGCTGCTGATGGAGTGGGCCTCCAGCGAGGACGACGACCATCCGCTCGCCCGCGCCCTCGTCGTCCGCGCAGCCAAAGCGCAGCTGGGTGTCCGGGTTCGCGTCGCCGAGATGCTCCGAGGACTCGAGCCCTCGCTCGCCGAGGCCGCCGGGCGGGACGCGGCGGTCGCGGTGGCCCGCGCCTGCGGCGGCGCCGTCGTCCTGCTGCTCGACCTCGACCCGGACGACTTCGCGGACGAGATCGTCACCTATGTCGACGCCGGCGAAACCGCGGAAGCCATGGACGTGCTCGCGCGCGTCACCGGCGACCTCGACACCCGTCGGTGGGCCAGGGACGCCATCGCCGGACTCGACGTCGAGGACGCTCCCGTGGCCTCGGCCGCGCTGCGGGCGCTCGTCGAGGGGCCGCCGCCGGACGACGCGGCCGTCGACGCCGCCTGGGTACCGACGCTCCTGGCGCTCGTGGACGAAGGCTTCGAACGGGCGCTCGTCGCCGAGGCGTGACCCCATGAGGAGCCCGTGGCTCCGGCGATCCGGACCCGACCCGTCCCCAGGGGCCTCCGGGCCGCATCGGGCGCCGTCCCATGGAATGAGCCGTGACCCTGTCCGCGTTGCCCCGCGATCGTCTCAGTTGGTACGTTCGTGCGAACATGCCCGATCCGCGCCCGCGGACGATGGGTCGAGACCACGAACACACCGAGGGGAACCACATGGCCGACTGGAGTGATTGGTATTTGCGGGATGATCCGACCAAGTGGGTGTTGGTGGATGTGTTGCGGGGGCATGCGGAGCGGTCTCCGGATCGGGAGTTTTTGAAGTTTGGTTCGCGGCCGTGGGTGTCGTTTGGTGAGGTGAATGCGCGGTCGAATCGGGTTGCGAATGGGTTGTTGGCGCGTGGGTTGGGGAAGGGTGAGTCGGTTTCGGTGATGCTCCCGAATTGTGAGGAGTTTTTGCCGGTGTGGTTTGGGGTGTTGAAGGCTGGCGGTGTGATGTCGAGTATTAACACCGCGTATAAGGGTGATTTCCTTTCGTGGACGATTAACCTGGTTGAGGCCCGGTTTTTGGTGATTGCGGATGTGTTTCTTGATCGGTTGGATTTGATCAAGGGGGAGTTGCCGAAGCTTGAGCATGTGGTGGTGTTGGATTCGGGGAATCCGGGTCCGGATCCGGCGGTGCGGTTTGAGTCGTTGGATGAGTTGATGAGTGGTTCGGATGGTGAGCCGGATGGGGTTGAGTATTCGTGGACTGATGATGCGCGGATCATGTTCACGTCGGGGACGACGGGTCGTTCGAAGGGTGTGATCAAGCAGAACGCGGCGGATTATTTTTCGGCGCGGGGGTTGTTGGAGGTGGTGTCGGCGACGGCTGGGAAGTCGGTGGAGTCGTTGTCGGAGGACACGTTCTTTTCGTGTTTGCCGTTGTTCCATTCCAATGCGCAGGTGTTGTCGGGGTATCCGGCGTTGGTTGCTGGTGGTCGGGTGGCGTTTGTGGAGCGGTTTTCTTCGTCGCGGTTTTGGCAGCAGGTGATTGATGCTGAGGCGACGGTGTTCAACTCGATCGGTGCGGTGTCGTATTTCATCTACAACATTCCGGCGTCGGATCTTGATCGGGCGCATAAGGTGCATACGGTGTTCGCGGCGCCGGCCCCGAAGGACATTTACTATGAGTTCCAGGAGCGGTTCGGGGTGAAGTTCATTGAGGGGTATGGGCTGACCGAGACGGGGATGGCGACCTACATGGATCCGACCAAGGATCCAGTGCCGGGGTCGATCGGGGTCGCGAACCCGGGGTATGAGGTGAGTGTGGTGGAACCCGGCAGTGACCGGGTGCTGCCGGCGAACACCCCGGGGGAGATCGTGGTGGACATGAAGATCCCGAACATCGTGATGCGGGCCTACTACGGGATGCCGGAGAAGACCGCGGAGGATTTCCGGAACCTCAAACTGCACACAGGGGATCTGGGCCGCCAGGACGAGCAGGGCTACATCTACTTCATGGACCGGGTCAAGGACTACATCCGGCGTCGTGGCGAGAACGTGTCCTCGATGGAGGTCGAGCGGCAGGTCTCAGACCACCCGAACATCAAAGAAGCCGCCGCGATCGGGGTGAAAGCCGGGGAAGGCGCCTCATCAGAGGACGAGATCATGATCGTGTGCATCCCCGAAGGAGATGCCCCCGACCCGACCGAGCTGACCCACTGGATGGCCGAGCGGATGCCGTACTTCATGGTTCCCCGCTACATCCGGTTCGTGGACGCGTTGCCAAAGACCCCCACCGAACGCGTCCAGAAAGTCCAGCTGCGCGAAGAAGGCATCACCCCAGACACCTTCGACCGCGAAGCCGCCGGCATCAAAATCAGCCGATAGCAGACAATTGCGGGGTCCGTCCCACGTGGGCGGGCCCCGTCGTCAAAGGAGGCAGTCGTGAGGACCGACCAGGCGCCATCAGGCGATCCGCTGGGAGTTCTGGGTTCCGCACCGCCCGGGTTCATGGACGCGCTGTCCTACCCGTACTTCCAGTCCGTCTTCGATCGTAAGAGTCGCCGCGTCGCGCTCGGGATGACCGTCGGCTCCGACGTGATCCCCTACGAGAGCCCCTACGAGCCGGTTCCACTGAGTGAACTGGAAGAGGCGCTGCTGGTGATGGCGGGCACTGGGCTGAACGGGCTGGCGCTCGCCGACCTGGACCCCGTGCGAGGCATGTCCACGCTCGTCCAATGGACGAACCGGACCTGGCCCAGCGCGTGCAGCAACCACGGTACGGAGTTGTTCTGGTCGAACGACACCGGACTTTGGATGCTCGACATGTTCAAGATGGTCCCGGAGCCCGGTGAGATCTCGACCCTTTCGGGCAAGCCGATGGAACAGCAGGCCGACTTCGTGGTCGACCTGTACCGGCGGGCGAAGGTGCAGCTCAAGGAGGGACGCGCCGAGCTTCCCACCACCCTGCCGGGGCTGTTCGACTTCAACCAGTGGAACGCCAACAAGCCCGGCACGTCGCTGTTCGTCCCGGTGACGAACATGACACTCGAGTACATCAACGTGCTGTTCATCTACATGGCACGCGGATACCGCTTCTCCATCGTCGACGAACAGCGCGGCTGGGAGTCGGCCGGTCTCCAGAAGTGGGTCGATGAGGGACGGCTCGATCCCGCCCGCAGGATGGGCATGGTCGAGCTCGAGCAGCGGGTCCTCTCGATGCTGGTGGTGGAGCAGGCGTTCATCTGCCAGAACATGAACCTCGCCCTCCAGGCGCTCGGCCTCGGTGGCTGGACGTTCACGGGATACCTGCCGAAGTTCGTGATGGGCGGCGGCGACGTCCCCGGCCTGGGCTTCCGGTTCCTCGAGGACAAGCAGGGCAACGGCTTCGCCGTCGGCCGGGACGGCCACTTCGAAGCGTTCACCCCGCCGTACCACAAGGACATGCGCGAGGCGGTCGACGCCTTCATGGCCATGAAGTGGTCGGCCATGGAGGAGGACGTCTCCAAGCCGTACAAGGACAACGACGCGTTCGTGAAGGCCATTCCGCGCCCGCACGAGGAGACCGTCGAGATCGTCAAGGACTACTGCCAGTACGTCTGGGACACCTACGGCCGGTTCCCCGCGTACATCGATCCGATGTACCAGCGGCTGACCTGCCAGGCCCAGCACGTGGATCCGGACTTCTACGAGGAGTACTTCCCCGAGGGGTCCATCAGCGGCCAGCACAAGCACCACTTCGAGCGCTGGCATCCCGACACCTGCGGCAGCGACGGCAAGCCCCCACGTCGTTGAGCACCTCGGGCGGTGCGGTCAGGGGATGTGAGCGCACCGCCGGCAGGTCAGCCTTCGCCGGACGATCCCCCCGCCGATGATGAGCGAACCCATCGTCTGCTTCCCGACGTGCCTCGTGGACCTGGTCGGCCGTCGCCTCGCCGACGACGTGAACACGGTGCTGGGCGCGGTCGGCTTCTCGCCCATCGTGGCTTCGGGAGCCACCTGCTGCGGCCAGCCGGCGTTCAACGCCGGCCACCATGCACAGGCCCGCAGAGTCGCCCGGCGCACCCTCCGCCGGCTCGGCGACACCGAGGGGCCCATCGTCGTGCCCTCCGGGTCGTGCACCGCCATGATGCGACGGCACTGGGTGGAGCTGTTCCACGGTGACCGTGACGAGATCCTCGCGGCGGCCGTCGCGAAGCGGGTGCGGGAGTTCAGCGAGGTCGTCGACGAGCGCCGCCGCCGACTGAGCGCGTTCGAGCCCCGTCTGAACGCGGTCGCCGGGTACCACGACAGCTGCCACATGTTGCGTGAACTGGGGATCATCGATCAGCCGCGCCGGCTGCTGGGCTACGTGGACGGGTTGGAGGTGCGGCCGCTCGCCTCGGGCGAACGATGCTGTGGCTTCGGCGGGGCGTTCTCGCTTCGCTACCCCGAGGTCTCGGTGGCGATGGCCGACGACAAGCTGGCCGACGTCCGCGAGTCCGGAGTGGACCTGCTGGTGTCGTCGGACCCCGGATGCCTGATGCAGCTCGGGTCGCGGGCGGACCGGCGAGGCGATCCCCTGCGCGTGCTGCACGTGGCGAGCGTGCTCGCCGAAGCGGGAGTGGGGCGGTGAGTCGTTCGGACGATCCACTCGTGGGCACCGGCTTCCGGGACCGGAGCCGGGCCCAGCTGGGTCAGCCGTTTCTGCGCCAGGCGATCCCCAGGGCCACCGACCACACGATCGCCGCGCTGCACGACCGGTTCGCCGACGTCGATGTGGCCGCCCTGCGCGAGCGCGGCCGCCGGATCCGAGCCGAGACGATCCGCGATCTCGACGCGCATCTGGAGACGCTGGTGGCCGCGTTCGAGCGCAACGGCATCACCGTCCACCGCGCCGCAGATGCCGAAGCGGCGCGGGGTCGCATCCGCAGCATCTGCTCCGCGGCCGGCGCCCGGCGGGTCGTGAAGGTCAAATCGATGGCCACCGAGGAGATCCGCCTCAACCCGGCACTCGCCGCCGACGGTCTCGAGGTGGTCGAGACCGACCTCGGGGAGTACGTCGTGCACCTCGACGACGACCGTCCCTCACACATCATCGCGCCGATCATCCACAAGACCCGTCAGGAAGTGCGCCAGAGCCTGTCGCGTGTCGCCGGGCGCGAGCTTCCCGACGACACCGCCGAACTGACCGGCTTCGCGCGAGGACAGCTCCGGGATGCATTCCTCTCCGCCGACGTGGGCATCAGCGGCGCCAACTTCGGGGTCGCCGAGTCGGGCACGGTGGTGTTGCTCACCAACGAGGGCAACGGGCGGATGTGCACCAGCCTTCCCCGGGTGCACATCGCGCTCATGGGCATCGAGCGCGTCCTCCCCACCCTGGACGATCTCGCGGTGATGCTTCCACTGCTGGCGGGATCGGGCACCGGACAGCTCCTGACGAGCTACGTCAGCATGATCTCCGGACCACGGCGCGAGGGCGAGCCCGACGGGCCCGAGGAAATGCACGTGGTCCTGCTCGACAACGGCCGCCGCGCCCTGCTCGGCGGACCGTTCGAGGAAGCCCTGCATTGCATTCGCTGCGGCGCCTGCCAGAACGTGTGCCCGGTCTACCGGCAGGTCGGCGGTCACGCGTACGGCTGGGTCTACGGCGGCCCCATCGGGGCGGTGCTGACGCCGCTGTTCCGGGGGTTCGACGACGGGGGTGAGCTTCCTCAGGCGAGCACCCTGTGCGGCGCCTGCGACGACATCTGCCCGGTGAAGATCCCGCTCCACGATCTGCTGCTGAAATTGCGGCGGGTCGGCGGGGGTCGTGCCGCCACCCGTCGCGAGCGTGCCGCGGCGACTTTCTGGGCATTCCTGTGGTCCTCGGGTGTGGGCTACCGCGCGAGCATCGCCGTTGGACGGCTCGGGCTGACCCTGGCCCGCGTGCTGCCGGCACGGTTGCGACGTGGGCCGGTCCTCGCGCGGTGGGCGGCCGGTCGCGGACTCCCCGGGCGCGGCGGTCGACCGTGACCCGGCTCTCGGGGGTCTCGCCCGCGGAGCTCCGGCCCGGCGAGGACGCCATCGAGCGCTTCGAACGGGAACTGGGCGCGGTCCAGGCCACCTTCGCGCGGTCGACGCCGGAAACCCTGGCGCGGCGGATCGTGGAGGCCCTCCGGGAGGTCGGGGCACGCCACGTCGGGCTCACCGCGGACCTCGGCGGTGGTCGTCGGGCGCTCGTCGAGGCGCTTCGCGCGGCGGACATCGAGGCGGTGCACTACGAGGCGGCCGCTCCGTCGCGTGACGCGCTGCGCGCAATGGACGCCACGGTGACCGGATGTGTCGCGGCTGTCGCGGCGACCGGGTCGATCATCACCGGCGAACGGGCCGGTCGCGCGGGCGCGCTGATCGCTCCGACGCATCTCTGCGTGGTCGAGCGCGAGCGCCTCCTCGACGGGCTCTCGCAGGCCTTGCGGGTGATCGCCGGTTCCGGCTCGTCGATGCTCGCGCTCCAGAGCGGGCCGAGCCGCACCGCGGACATCGAGAAGACGCTCATCATGGGCATGCACGGTCCGAAGGCGGCTCACGTCGTGCTGCTGGACGGTCGCCTCGACGAGGCGTGACGGCTACCCCGGCGGCGCCGGGGCGCGGTGTGGTCGGAACGCGCTCACGACCAGGGCGGCAACCGTCAACGGGATCACGAACGCACCCATGACGAGGCTGAAGTCGTCCAACCGATCGTGGTCGGAGGCGGCGAGCACGAGATACCCGGTGTAGGCGGCGTAGTACCCCAGGAACAGCACCCCCTCCCAGCGCCCGATGGTCCGGCCCGAGATGAAGACCGGCAGGCAGGCGACCATGACGGCGAGCATCACCCAGACGTCGAACGCCATGACCGAATCCGGGACGTCGAGGCCGCCGGCGGCCGACCAGGTGCTCGCGATCCCCGAGACCCCCAGCACCCCGAGGACGTTGAACGTGCTGCTCCCGATCGCGTTGCCGACCGCCATGTCCCGCTCCCCCCGCACCGCCGCCGTCACGCTGGTGGCCACCTCGGGAAGGGACGTGCCGGCACTGACGATGGTGAGCCCGATGATCAGCTCGCTCACACCGAATGCCGACGCGGTGTCCACCGCCGCCTGAACCAGCCAGCGGGATCCCAGCACCAGCCCGCCGAGGCCGGCGATGATCAGTGCGAGGTCGACCATGATCGGTCGGGATCGCGTGTCCTCAGCATCGCCGGCGGCATCTGATGCAGCGCGCCGCCGCGATTCCCGACTCGATTGCACGATCAATCCAACCGTGTAGGCCACAAGCAGCACCGTCAGCACGATGCCGTCCACAAGGCCGATCGATCCGTCGAGGACCAGGCCGATGAGCAGGACGCTGGCGCCGATCATCAGCGGCACCTCCTGCCGGATGACCTGCATCTCGACCAGGAGCGGCGTGACGAGTGCCGAGATGCCGAGCAGCACCAGGATGTTGAAGATGTTGCTGCCCACCACGTTGCCGACCGCCAGGTCGCCCTGATCGTTCACCACGGCGCCGACCGAGACCGCGAGCTCGGGTGCGCTGGTGCCGAGGGCGACGACGGTCAGGCCGGCGACGAGGGGCGAGACGCCGACTCTGAGGGCGACGCTTCGCGCCCCGCGGACGAGCGCGTCGGCACCCACCACGAGCAGCGCCAGCCCGGCCAGGAAGGCGAGCGCCGTCAGCATGCCGGCGGTCGCTCCGCACGCCGTGGCGCCGCCGCCTGTCGGAGCGGTGCGGTCCCATCACGGACCCCGGGAGCCGCGGCGATCGCTTCCAGCGTCATCGGGAGCGGGATGCGCCAGTTGGGGCGCTGGTCGGTGGTCCCCGGCACATTCGCGCGGAGCGTGGCGCCGCAGAGGTCGTCGAGCGAGGCGCAGCGGAGCATCGAGGGCGTACGCGAGACGAGGTGGCCGAGGGCGGTGGTGATCCGCGCGGGATCGTCGGAATGGGACCCCGGCGCCCCGGCCGCCGCCAGCCGTTCACGCAGCCGGTCGCGCTCGGCGGGCTGGCGTTCGGCGATCTCGTTCAGCAGATCCGGCGCCAGCGCCCGGATGTCGCGAAGGTGGGCCATGTCGGCACCACTGAAGAACCCGGCGACCGTGGGGAGGTCGTGCGTCGTGACCGCCGCCATCGACCGCCTGGGGTATTCGGACGGCGGGCGGTCCTCGAACCACGCCAGGCGGTACGAGAGAACGCCCGCCCGGTCCATGCGTTCGCGGAATCCGTCTTCGACCGTCCCGAGATCCTCGCCCACGACCATGCACCGGGCCCGATGCGACTCGATCCGGATGATCGCCAGCAGGGCGTCGATCGGCATCCGAAGGTAGGTCCCCTCGACGGCGCCGGCCCCCTCGGGGATCACGTACAGGCGGGCCAGGCCCATGGCGTGGTCGATCCGCAGCCCGCCGGCGTGGGCCATCGCCGCGCGCACCATGTCGATGAAGGGACGGTACCCATGCCGCTCCAGTCCCGTGGGAAGCCAGGGAGGGACGCCCCAATCCTGGCCCTCGGGGCCGAGCGGATCAGGCGGCGCGCCGACACGGAGCCTCGCGCTCACGATGTCCTGGTGGGCCCAGGCGTCGAATCCGGCGCGGTCGGTCCCGACGGCGAGGTCCGTCATCAACCCCAGGGGGAGCGCCGGGAACGCCGCCAGCTGCTCCTCGATGAGGAACTGGGCGTACGCGTGGATCTCGGTCTCGAGGACCGCGTCCGGGGGAGGAGGACCCCACGTTCGCCAGTCGGGCGTTCCGTGGTGTTCGGCGAGCGCGTTGAATCGGGCGAACGCCGACAGGCCGGGTGTCGTGTCCTGGAAGCGGCGGAACGCCGTGGCCCGGTCGGGCGTGCGCCGCAGCGCGGCCAGGAGCAGCGTCAGGGCCGCCCGTTTGACCGTCCAGATCGGGCCGCGGTCGATGGTGGGCGATGCGTTGAGGGCCCGACCCGTCGCATCGAGCGCCGCGAATTCGGCGCGTTCGTCGGGCAGGAGCCCCGCCACCTCCGGGCTTGCGGGCAGACAGAGATGAAGCGGGTTCCGAAACCGCCGGCTGCCGGCGAAGTACGGGCTCGGCTCCGGCGCCGCACCCGCCGTGGGCGCATGGAGGGGATTGATCAGCACAAAATCAGGGTCGCCGAGGGCCGCGGGCAACCGCGCCAGGTCCGCGAGGTCGCCGATTCCCCAGCTGCCCGCCCCGCGCACCGCGTAGAGCTGCGCGGCGACACCCCACCCGTGGCCGCCGCCGGCGAGGCGCTCCGGAAGAAACGCCCGCTCCGGGGGGACGAACAGGGGCGCGCGTTCCGTGCCACGGCGGATGTGGTGGTAGCCGGCCGGCAGCGGCCCCGGGAGCCACTCACCAAGCGGGATCTCGCGTCCGTCCTCACATTCCACGTGCCCGCCGCGCCACGTGTCCGGTGTCCGGATGGGCGCCCGGTGGTCGGCGACGAGCGTGAGCGCGTCCGCCGGGGGCGCCTCACCGAGATCGTCCAGGATCGCCCGCAGGACCTCGACGCTCGGCTCGCGCCACTGTCCCAGGGCGTCGTGGTACCCCAGCGAGATGCCCCGGGTTTCGGCGAGGGCGCGCACCTGATCGTCGTCCATGGCTCCAATGCTGACAGCCGGATCGGCACAATGGGACGATGCATCCGTTCGGTGCGCACCTCCACGACGACGTCACCACGTTCATGGTGCGTTCGCACGTGGCAACGGCGATCGACGTTGTGGTGCCGGAACTCGGCACCGAACACCGCATCGCGCTGGAGCCGGGCACCGACGGCGTCTGGCGAGGAGTGGCCGGTGGGCTCCACGTCGGCCAGCGCTACGGGCTGCGCGTGCACGGGCCGGACGACCCGGCATCCGGGGTGCGCTGCGACCCGTCTCGTGTGCTCGTGGACCCCTACGCCCGGGCCATCGACGGCAGGTGGTCGGTGATCGTCGGATCCGAGCGCCCGGACCTCGGCGCCCATCCGCGTACCCCGCTCGCCGACACGGTCCTCTATGAGGCGCACGTGCGCGGCCTGACACGCCTCCACACGGACGTCCCGCCCCATCAACGGGGGACCTACGCCGGGGTGGCCCACCCGGCGGTGATCGAGGAACTCGCCGGTCTCGGCGTCACCGCGATCCAGCTGATGCCGGTCCACGAGCACCGCACCGAGCCTTCGGTCTGCTCGCGCGGATTGACGAACTACTGGGGCTATTCGACGCTCGGGTACTTCGCGCCCCACGCGGGGTACAGCTCCTCCGGGGCCAGAGGCGGACAGGTCGCCGAGTTCCGATCCATGGTGCGGGCTCTCCACGACGCCGGTATCGAGGTGATCCTGGACGTGGTCTACAACCACACCTGCGAGGCGGGCCCGGACACCCCGGCGATGTCCTTCCGGGGCATCGACAACCCGGCCTGGTACTGGCTCGACCCCGCGGATCCGTCCCGATACGTCGACCACACCGGGTGCGGGAACATGCTCGATCCGCGGTCGGACACGGTGCGGGAGATGGTCCTCGCCAGCCTGCGCTACTGGGTTCAGGAGATGGGCGTCGACGGATTCCGATTCGATCTGGCGGTTCAGCTGGGTCGCACGGACGAGGGCTTTCGGACCGACGCGCCGCTGTTCGAGGACATCCGCTCGGACCCCGTGGTCTCACGGGTCAAGCTGATCGCCGAGCCGTGGGATCTCGGGCCCGACGGGTACCAGGTCGGCCGGTTCCCCGTGCACTGGCAGGACCAGAACGGGATGTTCCGGGATCAGGTGCGCGAGCTGTGGCGGGGCCAGGGGACGATGGGTGTGCTGGCGGGCAAGCTCGCTGGCAGCCAGGACGCCTACGAGGCGTCCATGCGCGGGCCGCTCGGCGCGGTCAACTTCATCACCGCCCACGACGGCTTCACGCTCGCCGACCTGGTCAGCTATTCGCGCAAGTACAACCTGGCCAACCGCGAGGAGAACCGTGACGGCCACGACGAGTCCGGGTCGTGGAATTCCGGGGTCGAGGGCGTGACCGACCTCCCCTCGGTGCTGGACCTCCGCGACCGCCGCTCCCGCGGGATGCTGGCGACCCTCGTGCTGAGCGTGGGCGTGCCGATGCTGCTCGCCGGTGACGAGCGGCTGCGCACCCAGCTCGGGAACAACAACGCGTACTGCCAGGACAACCCGATCTCCTGGATCAACTGGACGAGCACTCCGCGGACCGAGGCGATGCGGGCGTTCGTGCAGCGGCTGACCGCACTGCGCGCCCAGTCGAGGCTGCTGCGACGGGAGCGGTTCTTCGATGCCCAGGAGGTCACCTGGCTCGCCGCCGAGGGTGAGGAGATGTCCACCGACCGCTGGACCGACCCGTCACGACGTGCGCTCGGAATGCTGCTGCACGGCGACGCGGTCACCCCCATCGCCAGCGCCCTGGTGATCCTGCTGAACGTCGGCGACCGGTCCGTGACGTTCCAGCTGCCCGAGGGGACGTTCACGCCCCTGCTGGACACCTCACACCCCACCGGTGAGCCCCCCGCGGGAACCCGCTCCGGGGACGTCTCGCTGCCCGAGTGGGCGGTGCTGGTGCTGCGCGGCGCCCACGCCCCGCAACACCAGCTCTGACCCGCGGGCGTCAGGCGTTGACCACAAGCCGCATGTCGGCGGCGTGCCCGAGGTTCGGATGGCGTGGCATCACCCGGACGGTCAGGCCCAGGGGGCCCGCCGGCAGCGTCAGCTCTCCAGAGAACGCCGCGGTGCGGCCGCCGCCGGCGCCGGAGGGCTGCAGCTCCAGCACGGCCCGGTCGAGGAGCGCGTGGTCCTCGGGACGGCCGTAGAGCGCCTCGACCACCACGTCCTCGGGGGCGAGCCCGCCGAGTTCGAGCGTCGCGCTGATCGGCATCCGCTCACCCGCCACCTGCCCCTCGTGGACGGCATGGATGTCCACCACGCGCACCTCGTGCCAGAGCTCCCGCACCCGCTGCTTCCAGCTCGCGAGATCGGTTGCCGGGCGGTACTTCGATCCCCGGAGCGTCGCGCTCAGGGACGCCGCCGGCGCGTAGAGGTCGTCGACGTAGTCCCGCACCATCCGCGTGGCGAGAAGCTGCGGACCCGTCACCGCCAGGGTGTGCCGGACCATCGCCAACCACCCGCGCGGGAGGCCGTCGGGCCGGTCGTAGAACCGGGGGACGACGACACCCTCCAGCAGGTCGAGCAGGGCGCCGCTCTCGAGGTCGTCGCGTTCGTCGGCCGGCATGGTGCTGTCGTCGGCCGACGGGATGGCCCATCCGTTCTTCCCGTCGTAGAGCTCGTTCCACCACCCGTCGAGGATGGACAGGTTGAGCGCGCCGTTGAGTGACGCCTTCATGCCGCTGGTTCCGCACGCTTCGAACGGGCGGAGCGGGTTGTTGAGCCAGACGTCCACCCCGGTGACCAGCGCCCGGGCGAGCGCCATGTCGTAGTCCGGGAGGAACACGATCCGCTGGCGGACCTCGGGCTGGGCGGCGAACGAGGCGAGCTCGGCGATGAGTCGCTTGCCCTCCTCGTCGGCCGGGTGGGCCTTGCCGGCGATCACGATCTGCAACGGCCGGGTGGGGTCGTTGAGCAGCGCGGTGAGCCGTTCGGGGTCGCGGATCATGAGCGTGAGCCGCTTGTAGGTGGGCACGCGTCTCGCGAACCCGATCGTCAGGGCATTGGGATCGAGCACGCCGCCGATCCATCCGAGCTGCGCGCCGCGCATGCCGCGCTCGCGCCACGTGCTGGAGACCCGGGCGCGGATCTCCTCGACCATGCGGAGACGCCCGCGCTGTCGCGCGGCCCACACCTCGTCGTCGGGGAGGTCGCTGAGGGCGTGCCAGCCGTGCCCCTGGGCCCCGTAGCCGGCTCCGAGGTGGTTCCGGTAGATCTGGTCCATTTCCGGACCGACCCAGGTTTCGGCGTGCACGCCGTTGGTGACGTGCTGGATGGGGATGTCCTCGGGGGCGAAGCCGGGCCAGAGGCCCGCGAACATCTCGCGCGAGACCTGGCCGTGCAGCTCGCTCACACCGTTGACGCGGCCGGCCAGGCGGATGCCCATCATCGCCATGTTGAAGTGACTGCCGTCCCCGTCCGGCTCGCTTCCGAGCGCCATGAACCGGTCCATCTCGAGCGGACTCGCCAGTCCGCCGGACCCGAAGTAGCGGTGGATGAGGTCGTTGTGGAAGCGGTCGATCCCGGCCGGAACCGGGGTGTGTGTGGTGAACACCGTTCCCGCGCGCACCACCTCGAAGGCGGCGCTCACGCTGAGTCCGTGGTCCTCGACGAGCATCCGGATGCGTTCGACGCCCATGAATCCGGCGTGTCCCTCGTTGCTGTGGAACACGTCCGGCTTCAGCGCCAGCGCCGTCACCAGTTTCACGCCGCCGATCCCGAGCAGGATCTCCTGGAGGAGCCGCTGCTCGCGGTCCCCGCCGTACAGGCGATCGGTGACGGTCCGCAGTTCGGGCGGGTTCTCGGGGACGTCGCTGTCAAGCAGGTAGAGGGGGATCCTGCCCACGTCCACGCGCCAGATCCCGGCGGTCAGCGTGCCCTGGGGCAGGTCGATGCTGATCCGCATGGGCGCGCCATCGGCATCGTTCACCGGACTCATCGGAAGCAGCTCGGGGTCCAGGTCCGGGTATTGCTCCATCTGGCGACCGGCGGCGGTCAGCAGCTGGCGGAAGTACCCCTCGCGGTAGAAGAGCCCGATCCCGACGAGCGACAGTCCGAGATCGCTCGCCGCCTTCAGATGATCTCCGGCGAGCACCCCGAGGCCGCCCGAGTACTGCGGGAGCGCCGCGCCGATGCCGAACTCGGGCGAGAAGTACGCCACGCAGTCGGGCACGTCGGTGCGCGTCTCGAACGCCGACCCCGAGGCGACCAGTGCATCGAGGTGTGTCGCGGCCGATTCGACGCGCGCGACGAAGATCGCGTCGGCGGCCAGTTCTGACAAACGTCCCGGACTCACGTTCGAGAGGGCGGCAACCGGATTGCCGCCGCTCGCATCGAAGGTTCGGGGGTCGACGTCGCGGAGGACGTCACGCAGTTCAGAATCCCAGGTCCAGGCGAGATTCTTGGCGATGCGGGTCAGCGGTTCGAGCGCCTCCGGGAGGCGCGGCCGGACGGTGAATCGGGTGAGACGCATGGTCACGAGATTCCCCTTGCTGTCGGTGGTCGAGCTTGCGCGCAGGGCCGCAGTGGCGCAGTGTACGCCGGAATGGTCGATCACCGACACGATGATGCCGCCGCTCGTCTGGAGGCGGGTGCGCACCACGATCCGCACGGGGTGCTGGGCGTGCATCCCGTCGTCGGTGGCGGTATCGCCGTGCGTGCCTGGGAACCGGGCGCCGACGAGGTCGTGCTGATCGACGGATCGGAGTCGGCGGTGATGACGCGGGTCCACCCGGCAGGGCTCTTCGAGGCCGTCGTGGACGCCCGGTCCGGTCGGCACCACCGCTTCCGGGTCACGCGCGGGGCGCACGTCTACGAGACCGCCGATCCCTATGCCCAGCTCCCGACCGTGGGCGAGATGGACCTCCACCTCTTCGGCGAGGGCCGCCACGAGACGCTCTGGACCATGCTCGGGGCACACGTGCGCGAGCATGACGGCGTGAACGGCGTGGCGTTCGCGGTCTGGGCGCCGAACGCCCGCGGCGTCACGGTCGTCGGCGACTGGAACGGCTGGCACGACAACCGCCATCCCATGCGTTCGCTGGGAGCATCCGGGGTCTGGGAGCTGTTCATTCCGGAGCTGGCCGCCGGCGTGCACTACAAGTTCGTGGTCCGGGGCGCCGACGGCGACACCCGCTGGCGCGCGGATCCGATGGCCCGTGAGACCGAGGTGCCCCCGAAGACGGCATCGGTCGTGGCGGCGCCGACGTCGCATCCGTGGGGAGACGGCGACTGGATGGCCGGGCGCGGCCGGGCCAACGCCCACGACGCGCCGATCTCGGTCTACGAGGTGCACCTGGGATCGTGGCGGCAGGGCATGGGATACCGCGAACTGGCCGAAGCGCTCCCCGAGTACGTCGTGGAGATGGGATTCACGCACGTCGAGCTGCTGCCGGTGATGGAGCACCCGTTCGGCGGGTCGTGGGGCTACCAGGTGTCGGGGTACTACGCGCCCACCGCGCGCTGGGGCCACCCCGACGATCTCCGCCTCCTCGTCGACAGCCTGCACCAGGCCGGGATCGGCGTGCTGCTCGACTGGGTGCCGGCGCACTTTCCGCGTGACGAGTGGGCGCTGGCGGAGTTCGACGGAACCCACCTGTACGAGCACGCCGACCCCCGCCAGGGGGCGCATCCGGACTGGGGCACGCTCGTGTTCAACTACGGGCGCAACGAGGTACGGAATTTCCTGGTGGCCGACGCCCTCTACTGGCTCGAGGAGTTCCACGTCGACGGACTGCGCGTGGACGCGGTGGCGTCGATGCTCTACCTCGACTATTCACGCAAAGCCGGGGAGTGGGCGCCCAACGAGTACGGCGGCAACGAGAACCTGGAGGCCATCAGCCTGCTCCAGGAGGTCAACGCCACAGTCTACAAGCACCACCCGGACATCGTGATGGTGGCCGAGGAGTCGACGGCCTGGCCGGGCGTCACCTCGGCGACCGACGGCGGCGGGCTCGGGTTCGGACTGAAGTGGAATCTCGGCTTCATGCACGACTCACTCGACTACTTCTCGCGCGAGCCGGTGCACCGCAAGTACCACCACCACTCGCTGACCTTCCCCTTCGTCTACGCCCATTCCGAGCAGTACGTCCTGCCCATCTCCCACGACGAGGTGGTGCACGGCAAGGGCTCTCTGCTCGGCAAGATGCCCGGCGACGAGTGGCAGCGGTTCGCCAACCTCCGCGCCTACCTGGCGTACATGTGGGGCCACCCCGGGAAGAAACTGCTGTTCATGGGGTGTGAGATCGCCCAGGACGGCGAGTGGCGCGAATCACAGGAGCTCGACTGGCTCGGGCTCTCCTACGCGCCCAAGGCGGGGATCCAGCGCCTGGTCCGAGATCTGAACCTGACCCTCCGGGCGCACCCCGCGCTGCACCGCCGCGACACCACTCCCGACGGAATGCGGGTGGTCGACGCGGACCGTTCCGAGGAGAACATCGTTTCGTTGATGCGGTTCGCCGACGACGACGCGGTGGCCTGTATCGCCAACCTGTCGCCCGTTCCGCGCGAGGGGTTCACGATGGGGCTTCCCTCGGCGGGCGAATGGCGCGAGCTTCTCAACACCGACGCCGTGGAGTACGGCGGCTCGGGCGTGCGCAACGGCGGTCCGATCGTTGCGGTGGAACCGGGCTGGAACGGCATGCCGGCGCGCGCCCAGCTCACGCTCCCGCCCCTGGCGGTGGTCTGGCTGACGCGCTAAGGGCTCCCGCCCTGCCGGGCGATCATCGCTTCGATCCCGTCGAGCAGCCAGCCGAGTCCGAGTTCGAACGCGCCGTCGATCTCCGGGGGACCCTGCTCGATCCGGCCCAGCGCCTCCTGCAGCGTGCCGAACCGGGCCGCGAGGTATTCCAGCTCGCCCGAGTCGAACAGGACACGCATCTCGAGGTCGGTGGCCTCGTCGCCGCGCGGGGTCTCCGCCCGGGGACCGCGCCCGCTCCGCTCCGGTTCCGCGACGTCGCGGTCCCGACGGGCCGCGTCCCGGATCCCGCGGCGGCGGATGCTCGCCAGCGCGTGGCTGATCGCGTAGTTGTCGATCGCCTGGAGCACGGCCGCGCGCATCTGCCAGT
>JACJWX010000010.1 GCA_020636905.1 Actinomycetota bacterium
TTCCTGATCAGGCGGAACACCGACACGGTGGTGCATCTCGATCGCTACGCCGAGATCAGCGAGTCGCTCATCATCCCGACCGTGGTGGCGTTCGTCGCCCTCGTGCTCGGCGCCAGCACCGTCAGCGACGAACGGGAGGAGTGGACCATCTTCTACTTCATGGCCACCCCCCTGTCGCGTGTCCGCCTGATGGGTGAGTGGGTGATCGCCGCCTGGGTCGCGAGCCTCGCGATGCTGGTGCCGGCCTTCCTGGGTGCCGCGGCCCTCGGCCTGTCCGGCGAGATGGGCGTGCGGGGGTTGATCTGGTTGGTGATCTCCATGGCCCTGGTGGCGCTGGTCTACTGCGCGGTGGCCGGATTGCTCGCGCTGCTCACCCGCCGCGCCATCATCATCGGAATGCTCTACATCGTCCTCTGGGAGGGCTCGATCGCCTCGTTCGCCGCCTCGGCCGACCGCCTCTCACTCGGCGCATACGGGCGTCGCCTGGTCGCGGAGGGCGTCCCCGGCGCGAAGACCTTCCAGGTGCCCGACATCAACGCGGTGGTTGCGCTGATCGTGTTGCTGGCGGTCTCGGCCACGGCCGTTTGGCTCGGCGGCCGCCGGCTCAGCAGTATGGAACTGCCCTAGGCCAGAGCGTCACGCATCGCGGGGTGCCTGGCGAGCAGGTTCAGCGCGCGCGCGGTGAGAGCCGCTCCAGGCTCGGTCTTGAACCAGGTGGAGGCGCCGCTCGGATGTGGAAGCGGGATCGCCTCCGTCTCGTGCCCGAAGAGCGTGACAGGCACGGTCTGTCCGATCACGTCGACGAGACGACCGCGGTGCCCGGTCACCTCGGTGATGGCGAGCGTTCCAACGGGAATCACCAGGTCGGGCCGGAGCACCTCCACCTCGGCCCGGAGGAATTCACCGCAGGTCTCGATCTCCCCCGGGTCCGGGCGGCGGTCGCCTCCCCCGCGCGCCTTGCCGGGAAAGCAGCGCGCCACGGCCGCGAAGTAGACGCTCGCCCGCACGCGTTCCTCGTCGGCGCCGGTGGCGTTCTCGAGCCAGCGGAAGAGCGTCCGACCCGCCGTCCACGCGAACGGGCGTCCGAAGTCCGCCTCCCTCGGGCCGGGTGCCTGCCCCACGAGCAGCACGCGGCCGGTCACCGGCGCGCCGTGCACCGGAGGCCCGATCATCTGCGGGCACCGTCGGCAGGCCGCGATCCGAGCCTGGATCGCTTCGATGCTGCTGAGGCGGTCGGTCACGGTCCTACGCTACCCGCCAGGTCGCGGGGCCGCCTGTGCGGCCATGACACGCGCGGTCAGTTCAGGGGGGCGGCCCGAAGCACACCGAGCACCACGCCCGTGAGCAGCACGGACCAGAACGCGACGTCCGCAATCACGAGACTCGGCCTGTTCCGCGGCTCGGGTGCCTCACGTCCGCCGCGCGACGCTCCATCGTGATCGTCGTCGATGCCGGTCCTCGCCAGCGTCCGCCGCAGCACGTCTCTGATGATGCGCGCGACGACGAACGCGACGATGCCCGCCACGAGGACGCTGATCAGCGCGGGCAGTGAATCGGTGAGGCGCTGGACGCCGTCAGCGATGTCCATGTCGGGTGGGTCACCTCCCCGGGGTCACCGGTCGGCTCGGTCGGCCATGACCGGTTCGTTGGCGACGACCGTAGCCCGCATCCCCGTTCGACCCCCGCCCGGTCCGGTCCGCAGCGACAACACGTTCCACGAGAACAGCGGCCGCCGGAGCCCAGGCCGGAGCGCTCCGATGGATTGCGCTACGAGGTGCGCATGCGGCGGAGCAGCCGCAGCCCGTTCGCCGTCACGATGATTGTGGACCCCTCGTGGCCGACGACGCCGAGCGGGAGCGGGACGGCCCCGAACGTGGCAAGGATCGTGAGGACGACGATCACGCCGCCCGCAAAGACCAGGTTCTGGCGCACGATGCGCCGCATGCGGAGCGACAGCTCGACGGCGTCGGCCACCCCGTGGAGTCGATCACCCATCAGCACGACGTCGGCCGTCTCGAGCGCCTGGTCCGAGCCACGGACCCCCATGGCGACGCCCACCGTGGCCACGGCGAGCGCGGGTGCGTCGTTGACCCCGTCCCCGACCATGGCCACCTTGCCGACCTGCGCCAGCCCGCGAACGTGCTCGACCTTCTGATCGGGCAGGAGCTCCGCATCGATCACGTCGACGCCGATCTCACCCGCCACCTGCTCGGCCACCGCGGTCCGATCGCCTGAGAGCAGCGCAGTGCGGATGCCGAGGCGGTGCAGGCGCCCCAGCGCCGCCGCGGCCTCGGGGCGAACGACATCCCGGACCTTGATCGTTCCCAGAAGGCGCCCGCCGTCTTCACCCACCACGATCTGCGCACTTCCGGCCACCGTATCGCTGGAGCTCGCCGAGTCGATGACGCCCCGATCCACCATGAACCGCGGGCTCCCCACCACGATCCCGGTGCCGTCGACCGTCGCCACCACGCCGCGACCGTCCACCGCGCTGAACTGCGACGGCTCGGGCACCTCGATGCCGCGTGCGCGGGCCTCGTGGACCACCGCCTCGGCCAGCGGGTGCCGGCTCCTCGATTCCACCGACGCCGCAACGCTGAGCAGGTGGTCGACCGTCACCCCGGGCGCCGGGTCGACGGCATCCACGTGGAGCTCACCGCGGGTGAGCGTGCCGGTCTTGTCGAAGGCGACGGTCGTCAGGCGCGCCATGTCCTCGAGCGGCCCGGAGCCCTTGATGAGGATGCCGTCTCGAGCCGCCCGCGCGAGCGCTGACAGCATGCTCGCCGGGACGGAGATCACCAGCGCGCAGGGAGAGGCCACGACCAGCAGGGTCATGGCCTGGAGGAACGCGTCGGAGGGCGTCCGGCCCAGGAGCAGGAAGACGACGAACGCAAGTCCGGCGACGCCCAGGACGGCCGCGACATACAGCGGCTGATAGCGATCAATGGCCCGTTGGGCCGGGGCCTTTTGATTCTGGGCCTCCGCCACGAGCGAGATCACCTTCGCCAGCATCGACTCCTCGGCGTGCCGGGTGATCTCGACCTCGAGGTACCCCGAGAGGTTGATGGTGCCCGCGAAGACCTCTGCGCCCGGGTGCTTGCTCACCGGGAGCGACTCCCCGGTGATCGCGGACTCGTCGACGGCTGATTGCCCCGACCGGACCACCCCGTCGACCGGGATGCGTTCGCCGGGTCGCACGGCGGCCATCTGGCCGATGTCCACCTCCTCGACCGGCACGACGCGTTCGCCTCCGTCCGCGATGACCGTCACGACCTCCGGGCGCAGATCCATCAGCGCCCGAACCGACCGCTGCGTGCGACCGAGGGCGAACTCCTCGAGCACGCCACCCAGCGAGAAGAGGAAGAGCAGCACGCCGCCCTCCCACCACGCGCCGACCGCCGCCGCGCCCGCGGCCGCGATCAGCATCAGCAGGTCGACGTCGAGCTTCCGGCGACGCAACGAGCCGAACGTCGTCCGCGCCGCCGGTGCGCCTCCGGAGACGTAGGCCACGATATAGGCCGGGAGCGCCGCGGAGAGTCCGGCCGCCTGCTGGATGATGAAGCCGGTGATCACGGCGACCAGCGTGAGCAGCACCATGAGCACGGGCACGCGATGCTCGCCGTCCCAGATGTCGCGGACGAAAGCAGCCGTGCGCGCCGGATTGAACCGCGTCCACCATCCTCGCCGGTGCACCAGGCGCAGATCCTGGCGCTCCATGGCGCCGCGGATGATCGCGGCGCGGGTCAGGGCGGGATCGAAATCGATGCCCACGCGCTCACCGTCGATGCGGCAGAGCCCGCTGACCCCCGCGAGCTCGACCGCCTGGTCGCGCAGCTCGTTGAGCCTGCCATCGCCGATGGGCCCGTTCGCCTCGAAAACCAGCCGCGCTGATGCCGTCGTCGCCACGGCCGCCACCTTATCGCAAATCGTTTTCAGCAACGAACAATTCGCACGAGTGTTCGGTTGCGTCTAGACTTGGCCGATGGCCGGCCGCCTCTCCAGTGACGATCTCGCTGACGCCCTTCGGCTGAACGGCCTGCGGGTGACGCCGCAGCGGCTGGTGATCCACCGCGTGCTCGGTGAGATCGGCGGTCACGCAACGGCCGACCAGGTGCTGGAGCGTGTCGAGGCCCTCCTGCCGAACGTGTCCCTGCCCACGGTCTACGCGACCCTGGCGCTCTTCGAGCGTCTCGGCGCGGTGCACCGGGTCAGCGCGCCCGGCGATCGGGCCGTCTACGACACCCGGACCGATCCTCACCACCATGTCTACTGCCGTGTCTGCGGTGGTGTGGTCGACCTCGACGCCCCGGTCGACCTGAGTCCGGCCGTCGATGCCGCCAACGAATCCGGCTTCGGCGCCGAGTGGGTCGAGGTCACGCTCACCGGGGTCTGCCGGTCGTGCGCCGGCGCCGACGCGAACTGATCGGTCCGGGCACGACTCCGGGCTGAGGAGCCCTGGTTCGTCGGGCGCCACCGGACGCCGGCAGCGCGCAACCTCCCGGCAGGCTGAGGTGCCGGTCCTGCTTTCCGCGCCCGTTCAGCCGCGCCCGGTTGTGGTCGATACCAGGATTGACGCGTTTCCCGATCGATTGCTCGAGACATTTGAGGACACGACGGAAATCACAGTGGCGCACGGCCGTGGTGGCAACCCTCTGCTGCCTGCTCGTGGGTTCAGCGGTGGGCACACTCGGTTTCCTGCGTGAGGCGATCGAGGAGCGCGAGGCGGCGAACTCGGCGCTCGCTCTCGACCTCGCGGTCCATCAGGTCATGGCCGCGGACCGCGTCATTTCGGCTGGAGGATCCCGTTCGGAGTTCACCCACCTCGCCGGGGCCGTCACGGCGCTCGACGGCGATCACCGTCTGGCGCTCCACGCGATGTCCGCCGCCAGCGCCACTCAGGCAGAGCGGCTGATCGCCGAGACGCGTGTCCTGGGCGGCGACATTCTCGCCGGCAGACGTAGCTCGGTGAGTTCGAACTCGCCCGATGACCTGGTCGACCTCCTTCACGGCGTCGCGGAGCGAGCGTCGCGGAAGGGAACGACCGCGGAGCGCATCGCCCTGGTCTTCGCCCTGCTCGGTGCGATCGCGGCGACGCTCGCGGGGTGGCTCCTCATCCGTTCGCGCGCCACCGAATTCCGGCTTCGCGACGAGCTGACCCATCAGGCCACCACCGACATCCTCACCGGTCTCCCCAATCGCCGTGTGCTCGACCGCGTCCTCGACCGGGCCCGCACCGACATGGCGACCTCGGGAGGCGTGACCGGCATCGTCCTGCTCGACCTGGACGGCTTCAAGAACGTCAACGACACCTTCGGTCACCGGACGGGTGATCGACTGCTGGTGGAGGTGGCGGCGCGGCTGCGGCGTGCGCAGCGAGCCCACGACGTGCTGCTGCGGCTCGGCGGTGACGAGTTCGCCGTCGTGCTCGTCGGGATGCCCACGGCCGACGGCGCCGAACAGGCGGCCCACCGGTATCTCTCGGTGGTGGACGAAGGCGTCGAGGTCGATGACCGGTCGGAGCACCTCCGGGCGAGTGTCGGCGTCGCGACCACCGACGATCCGGCCGCCCTGGACACCCTCGCCGCCGAGGCGGACCTCGCGATGTACGAGGCGAAGCGCGCCGGAGGCCACCGGGTGGTGGTGTTCCAATCGGGGATGGAACACAACGCCACCGCGGTCAACCGAATCACCCGGGCGCTGCGGCTGGCGGACTTCGATCAGGAGTTCTCGCTCCACTTCCAGCCGATCGTGTCGATCGACGCGCGCGAGCCGGTGAGCTACGAGGCGCTGTTGCGCTGGGAGAGCGCGGAAATCGGTCCGGTGGGCCCGGCGGAGTTCATCCCGGTCGCCGAGCAGATCGGGGAGATCTGCGCGATCGGACGCTGGGTCCTCAACCGTGTGTGCGCACAGCTTCACGACTGGGACCGTGAGGGCCGCTGGCCAGACCTGCGCATCTCCTGCAACGTGTCCCCCCTGCAGCTCGAGGATCCGAACTTCGTCCTCGAGGTGACGAGCATCGTGGACGGCTGGGGCGTCGACCGGCGGCGCGTGGTGCTGGAGGTGACCGAGTCGACCGTGCTGGATGCCCACGGCGCCGCGGTGGCACGCCTTGCCGCGCTTCGCGACGCCGGGTTCCGGGTGGCCATCGACGATTTCGGGTCCGGCTACTCGAACCTCGGACAGCTGCTGCAGGTGCCGTTCGACATGATCAAGATCGATCGATCGCTGCTCGTGACCCTGTCGGAGATGCGCGAGCATGCGGGTGGCGACCCCACCTCCCCGTGCGCCATCATGACGGCGATCGTCTCGATCGCGTCGGTGTTCGAGGCCCCGGTGGTCTGCGAGGGCGTCGAGACCGAAGATCAGCTCCGATCGCTCCGGGCCTCCGGGATCACGCACGTCCAGGGCTACCTCACCGGGCGGCCCCTCCCGGCGGCCGAGGCGTTCGGCGGGTCTTCGCAGTCCCGTGAGCGCCCAGCCGGCGTGCCGAATCGAGCCCGGCAGCTCCCCGCCACCGCGGCCTAGTCGAGGCGGCGCGCCCGACTCAGGGAGAGAGTCACGGGGTCGGGCTGCCCATGAACAGTGGCGTCCGGGCCCCGGGATGGCGCAGCCGCGGACAATCAACGATGAGCGGTGCCCGTCGCCGCGCGGGCTTCCTCGCCCTCAGATCGAGAGGGCTCCGATGAGGGCGGCAGCCGCGAGCGCCGCGCAGAGCACGAACAGGCCCAGCCCCACCGGGGATCCCCACCCGTGCCATCGCTGGCTGAGCTCGGCGAATCGCATTTCCTGATCTGACAACTCGGACATCGTGTCCTCCTGAGAGAGTGTGGGTTGTAGATTCTTCTTGATCCTCAAGATACTTTCAGGATATGGCCAAAAAGGTTCGATCGTCAAGCGACCTTCCTGCGGACGTATTGGCTGGACAGTTCGCGAGCGAGGTGCGGCGTCATCAACTGGCACAGGACCTCTTCGACGAGGCCGCCTGCGCCCGGCTCGGCATCAACCGCAGCGACGGGCGCGCGCTCGACGTCATCGAACGCCGGGAACGGGTCACCGCCGGTCACCTGGCGGATGAGATCGGTCTGACGAGCGGAGCGACGACGACCCTCATCGACCGTCTCGAGCGGCGGGGATACGTACGGCGCGTCCGCGACGATGCCGACCGGCGGCGGGTACATGTGGAGCTGACTGACCGCGCGCGGGCCGAAGCCGCCGTTATCTGGGGCCCCATGGCGAGGGAGGCAGCGACCCTCCTGGGCCGGAGCAGCCCCGAAGACATCGCAGCCGTACTGGCGTTCCTGCGCCACAGCCGGGGAGTGCTCGAGCACCACGCCCGGCGCGTGCGTGCCCTGGGTCCGCCCGAGGAAATCTCCGCCTCCCCGTGAACCGGCGCCGCACCCACCGGTGAGCGGACGCACCCCGGTCACGTCGAAGGGGCCCTGTCTCATCGCCGCCGCCGGCGTTTCGGGGGAGCTCAGCGACTCCGTGGGGTCACACGCCGGGCCCGGTGGCGTTGCAGCCGGAGCCCGGGAGCACTTGGGGATGAGGCACGCCCGGCAGGATTCGAACCTGCGACCTGAAGATTAGAAGTCTCCTGCTCTATCCAGCTGAGCTACGGGCGCGAGTTCTCACACGGTACCCGAGCACGACGCCAACACCCACCGGGTCGACGTCACCCGGCGCCCCCAACGCGCGACGGCCCCAACCGGGCCCAGAACGAACTGTGGCCGCCCATTGCTGGGCGGCCACAGGCACACGAACGTGACGAGTGGTGATTACTCGCCGAGGTACTTCTTGACGTCCAGACCGCGCTCTTCCATGAGCTTCCGGAAGGTCTCCTTCATCTCCTCCGGGTAGTCCGGGAGGCCACCCTCGTCGATGAGCTGCTGGGCACGGGCCTTGATGTTCGGGCCGAAGTCCCAGTCGTCATCGTTGATGAGGCGGTTGATCTCACGCTCGGGCCAGGACACCACGCCCGGGTCGCGCGAGAACTTGGAGGCGAGTGCGTCGATCTCCTCGAAGCGGCCCGGCGTCGGCGCCTGCTCCTGGATCATGCCGACCTCGCGAAGCGCCGCGTCAACGGCGGGATCGGGCATGAACGGCGTGCCGTACTCGTCCTTGTGGAAGAGCTTCTCGAACTTCAGGCGGACGCGCTGTCCACCGGCCTTCCCGTCCTCGAGCGGGTACCCGAGCGCGTGGCCCCAGGTGAGCTTGAGGTTCGGCGGGAGGCCGAATGCCTTCTCGATACCGCCCGGCTTGCGGCCGAAGGCGATGAGGATCGAGCCGACGCCGAGGGCGGATGCCGCGACGGTGGCCGAACCGACGGCCTGTCCGGACTCGAAGCGCAGCAGGCCTTCGGTGCGCTCGGTCGGGAAGCTCATGAGCCGCGGAATCGTCTGGGTCATGGAGAACTCGTAGTTCCAGCCGTGGAACTTGGTGAGTGCACCGGACATCGCCAGGGTCGAGAGACCGTCATTGGCGCGGCCGTACCAGGCGTTGATGTTCGTCAGCCAGAAGACCAGGTGCGAGCTCTGGTTGATGATCTGGACGTTGAACCCGGACACGCACTCCTCGACCTCATCCCAGAGATCGCAGGTGTCCTTGTCGACGACGATTGCCTCGGTGGCGTTGATGTTGCCCTGACAGGAAGCCAAACGGCCGGCCTGCAGGATGGTCTGAAGTTTCCAATCCTCGAGCTTCCTCTCAGGATCGAAGTACCGGATGCTCCGGCGGTCCCCGATGGCCTGGAGGGCGCTCACGTTCGGGATGTCAGAAGCGCTGATCGACACGCGTCCCCCTGTCGCTGTTGTCCACGTCAAGTCCGTGCCGTCCACGGACTTCCGCGAACGACCTCTCCGGACTCTATACGGATCGGCCGACTTTGTAGCGGGTGCGGCAAACAAAACGGCGAGCCGGAACGGGTATCCTGCCCGCATGCCAAATCTCCTGTTTATCTCAGTTGCCTCCACCGAAGAGGTGCTCGCAAAAGACGGTCGCGTGCGTTTCCCCGGAAATGACAAGGCCATCGAAGAACTCTCAGCCGCCGGCTGGGAAGTTTCGAACATCCCCCCCACCTGGCCTGCCGCACTCGAGACCGCCAAGGAGCAGAAGCCCGACGCGATTCTCGTCTCATGTTTCAAGGCCGTCCCGCGCAGCCGCGACGCGGCGTCGATGCTCGCCCGCATGCAGGATGCGCCGGTCTACGTGGTCGGCGTCCTCCAGAAGGACGAGGCGTTCCGCACCATGGCGCCCGAGGTCGGCATCCTGAAGCAGATCGGCGACGTGCCGAAGCCCGAGTAGTCGTCTTCCGATCCGACCGGGAGTCACCTCACCCCGGGTGAGGACTCCCCGGTTGGCTCGGCCGGCGCCTGCGGCGCGGCATCCAGGTCGAGCACCGCGTAGGTCGCTCCGTCGCCACCCTCGTTCTGCGGTGCGTCATCGATCCGCTGCACAAGCGGATGTCGCGCCAGTTCCGCTCGTACGGCCGCACGCAGCGAGCCCGTTCCCCGTCCGTGGATGACACGCACCCGCGCCAACCCGGCCATCGCGCCCTCGTCAACGGCGGTTCGAACCTGAGCCACCGCCGCCTCGGCGCGTTCACCGCGCAGATCGATCTCAGGCGACGCCGCGCGCAGCGCGGGGCGCCGCTCGACCGGCCGGGGCGGTTCCGGAGCCGGACGACCATCGACCACCAGCCGGGCCATCGGGACGCGCACCCGCGCGCGCGGCCCCTGCACCTCGGCGTGATCGCCCTCGATTGCCACCACGGTTCCCCGGAACCCCATCACCGGATCGTGGACGCGGTCGCCGACCGAGGCGCCACCACCGTCGACGGGGAGTTCCGGAGTGAGGGCCTGATCGGCCGCGCGAACCGCTCGATCCGCGGCCCCGAGACGCCGGTCCCGTTCACGGAACTCGCCGTCCGCATCACGCGAACGACGGCGTTCGGCGCGTTCCGCCGCGCGGATCTGCTCCCGCAGGGTGTGCAGCGCCTCGCGTGCCGAGGCGAGTTCCCGTTGAGCGTCGTCACGCGCCCTGGCGCGCTCGCGTTCGGCGTCCCGGCGACGACGTTCGAGCTCCCGCTCCAGCTCGGCGACCCGCTCGGTGGCGGCCCGGCGTTCGGCCTCGGCCACCGCGCGCGCCGCACGCGCCGCCTCGAGCTCGGCGCCCGCTTCGGACCGTGTCCGCTTCGCCTCGCTGAGCACGTCATCGAGTGTGCGCTGTTCGGGGCTCATCGCCTCCCGGGCGGCGGCGACGACATCGCGGTCGAGACCGAGCCCGGTGGCGATGTCCAGCGCGTGTGAGGCGCCGGGCGCGCCCATGATGAGCCGGTAGGTGGGCTGCAGCGTGTCGTCGTCGATCTCGACCGCCCCGTTGGACGCCGACGGCGCGGCGGCGGCCCACTCCTTCAGGGCGCCGAGATGGGTGGTCGCCAGGACCGTCGCGCCGTCGGCGGCGAGTCGTTCGAGAAGCGCCTGCGCGAGCGGCCCGCCCTCGTCGGGGTCGGTCCCTCCCGCGACCTCGTCGAGCAGCACGAGGCTGTGCGCTCCCGCCACATCCAGGATGTGCACGAGTCGCCGCACGTGTGCGCTGAAGGTCGAGAGGCTCTGGGCGATCGACTGGTCGTCGCCGATGTCGGCGAGGATGTCGGTGAACACCGGCAGGCGGGCGACATCGGCCGGTGCGCGCAGCCCGCATTGGGACACCAGCGCACAGAGGCCGAGCGTCTTGAGCGCCACCGTCTTGCCACCCGTGTTGGGGCCGCTGACCACGAGGACGCGAACGTCACTCAACGGCAGATCGAGGGGCACCACGCTCTCGGGGTCGAGGAGCGGGTGGCGGGCACCTTCCAGGTGGACATGGTCCGCGTGTTCGACCCTGCAGCCCTTCCACTGGCGCGACAGCCGGGCGCGGGCGAGCACCAGGTCGTGGTGCGCCAGCGCCGCGCACAGCTCGCCGAGGCTTTCGGCGCTGTCGTCGACGACGGCGGTCAGCTCGGCGAGAATGCGGTCGACCTCGGCCGACTCCAGCGCCTCGAGTTCACGGAGGCGGTTGCTGGCCTCGACGAGCTCGAACGGTTCGACGAAGAGGGTTTGCCCGGTGGCCGACGTGTCGTGGACCAGGCCGGGCACCGCGCTCCGGGCGCTCGCCTTGACGGCGAGCACAGGACGGCCGGCGCGCTCGGTCTGGAACGACTCCTGGAGGTGGCCGGCGTACTTGCGCTGGAGGCGCCGGAGGAGGTCGCCCGCCGTGTCGCGGGCGGCGGCGAGGCGGCGTCGTGCGTCACCCAGCTCCGGAGTCGCCGTGTCCTTGATCCCGCCCACGCCGTCCAGGGCGCGCTCGAATCGACTCACCAGCGCCCGCACCGGCAGCACGGGAACGGCCTCATCGAGGCGCGCCGCAAGTTGGGGCGCGATCTCGGCCTGTCCCGTGACGCCGCCCCGGACATCGAGGGCCACCCCCATGGTCGCCAGGACCCGTTCCAGATCACGGATCGTGAGCGTAATCCCGAGCTTCGCCGCCGCGATGAGTTCGGCCAGGTCATGGGCCCCCGCCGGCCCCGGCGCGTTGGTCTCCTCCAGCCGGTACGCCTCCTCGGTCTCGGCTCGCAGCTGATCGACCTCGGCGGGGTCCGTCGCGGGCGTCAGCGCCTCGGCCAGGAGCCTCCCGCCGTCGAAGGAGGTCTGCCCGGCGAGGCGGGCAAGCACCTCGTGGAACTCGAGAACGTCGCGGCTTCGATCCGGCATGGCGGGCCGATGCTACCGCGCTGCCGGGAGGGGCCCGTGGCGGCGCCGACCGTTCCCATCGTCCATGCGTGGGGGCTGTGACAGGATCGTCGCGTGGCCCCGCCCCTGCCTGACCGAACCCTCGGCGCCGACGGCCCGGTCGTCGCGTCGATCGGGCTCGGCGCGATGGGGTTCTCCGGTGGCTATGGCGCCGCCGACGATGCCGAGTCGATCGGGACCATCCGACGGGCGCTCGATCTCGGCGTGACGCTTCTCGACACGGCCGACGTGTACGGGCTCGGCCACAACGAGCGTCTGGTCGGGCGCGCCGTCGCCGGTCGTCGTGACGATGTGGTGCTCGCGACCAAGTTCGGGCTCGTCCCGCTCCCCGGTCAGGGTCCCGCGTTCGAGGTGGACGCTCGTCCGGCCAGGGTCCGGGAGGCGATCGACGACAGCCTGCGCCGTCTCGGCGTTGACGAGGTCGACCTCTACTTCCTGCACCGCGTCGATCCCCGCGTGCCGATCGAGGAAACCATCGGCGCGATGGGCGACCTGGTGAGCGCGGGCAAGGTGAAGCACCTGGGGTTGTCGGAGGTTGGACCGGGCATGCTTCGACGGGCGCACGCGGTGCACCCGATCGCCGCGGTCCAGAGCGAATACGCGCTGTGGACGCGGGACGTCGAGGCCGACCTGCTGCCGACGCTCCGCGAGCTGGGGGTGGGCCTGGTCGCGTTCAGCCCGCTCGGGCGCGGATTGCTCGCCGGCGCGCTCGCGGACGGACCGGACCTCGACGACGGCGACATCCGACAGGGATTGCCGCGCTTCCAGGCGGGGCACCTCGACCGGAACCGGCGGATTGCGGAGTCGGTTGCGGCGATTGCGGCCGACCGGGGCGCCACCCCCGCCCAGATCTCGCTCGCCTGGGTGCTGGCGAAGTGGGACGGCGTCGTGCCGATCCCCGGAACGAGGCGTGTCGCGAGACTCGAGGAGAACCTCGCCGCAGCCGAGATCGTGCTCACACCGGACGAACTGGCCCGACTCGAGCAGGCCGCGGTGGCCGAGCGCGTGTCGGGCGCGCGCTACCCCGAAGCGCTCCAACGCCTGGTCGACCAGGGGCGGTAGCGATGGATGGGCCGCGGCCCCCGAGGCGGCGAGAACTCGACCCGGTCATGCGACCCGCTAGAGTCGCCGCAATGATGACCTTCGCATTCATCATCGTCGGCTTGCTGCTGCTCACCGGACTGGTGATCGCCGCCGTGATTCTGGCCGGACTCTGGTTCGGGACCAGGGCGTACGAGGATCGCTCGCAGGAGTACGTGCGATACGACGTGGCCTCGGACGACGGGTCGCAACCACCGGGCTGACGCACTTCGCCGCCGCCGGATCAGTGGATCGTCGCGATCACCTCGACGTGGATCATCGCCAGCAGCCCGACGGGCGCATCGGCCCAGGAGCGCCAGGCCTGGGCGATCCCGTCCAGTTCCGCGGCGGTTGAAAGGCCCGCGTCGATCGCCTGGTGGGCGAAATCCGACTCGCGAGCGCGTCCCGCCCAGCTCGAACCCCACCACTGGCGTGTCTCGAGGTCGGTGAAGGTCCACGTCGAGCTCGTGACGGCCACGTCCTCGAGCCCCGCGCGGGCGAACCACTCCGGCAGGTGGCGTCCCGCGTCGGGCTCGCCGGCCGCCCGGAGCGCGACCTCGTGGTAGAGCGCCAGCCACCGGTCCAGCAGTGGGTCCGCGGGTGACCAGATGAGCGACGCGTAGTCGACGTCCCGGACGGCGACGAGGCCGCCGGGGCGGCACACCCGCGCCATTTCCCGCAGCGCCGTGACCGGCTGCTCCAGATGCTGCAGCACCTGGTGGGCGTGAACGATGTCGAACGTGCCGGAGGGAAATGGGAGTTCGTAGACGTCACCGGCGACGAACTCGAGGTTGGCCCGGTCGGAGAACTCCGCCGCCGCGGCCGCGACGATCTGCTCCGAGCGATCCATCCCCACGACGCGTCCGGGAGCGACTCGTGCCGCGAGGTCGCGGGTGATGGTCCCGGGCCCGCACCCCACGTCGAGCACCGACGCCCCCGTGGTGAGGCTCGGCAGCAGATACGCCGCGGCGTTCTCGGCGGTTCGCCAGCGATGTCCCTGGAGGACCGACGGGTGGTGTCCGTGGATGTAGCGCTCGGCCATGGGCGCCATCGTACCCACGACCCGGGAACGGCCCCTCCGCCCTTCTGCGGCGACTCCCGCGGTAGGCTCCCGCCATGGAAATCATGAACGCACATGTCGTCGTCACCGGCGCCTCGCGGGGCATCGGCGCCGCGATCGCACGCGAGATGCACAAACGTGGCGCGACGGTGACCGTCGTGGCCCGCTCCGCCGACGCCCTTGCCGCGCTGGCCGACGAGATCGACGGCCACGCGCTAGCGGCGGACCTCACCGACCGGGGCGAGCTCGAAGGGCTCATCGCCCGGGCCGAAGCCCACGCGCCCGTGGACGTCCTCGTCAACAACGCGGGCATCGACGAGGCGGGGCTGTTCTGGGAGATGGATGCCGACGGACTCCGACGGCTCATCGACCTCAACGTGACCGCCGCGATGGAGCTCACGCGTCAGGCACTTCCGGGGATGGTGGAACGCGGCCGCGGCCACATCGTGAACCTCTCGTCGATGGCATCGGTTGGGAACTTTCCCGGACTCACCGCGTACGCCGCCACGAAGGCGGCGCTGAGCCACTTCTCGGCCGGCCTGCGCGCCGACCTCAGAGGCCTCCCGGTGGGTGTCACCAACGTGCAGGTCGGGTTCGTCTCGCCGACCGACATGACCGACAAGATCCTGGAATACGGCCCGACGTTCCGCGCGCAGCGGCGCTTCGACCGGCTGGCCCTGCTCCCCCGAACCGACCGCGACCGGCTGGCGAGCGCCATCATGAGCGCCGTCGAGGCCGACCGCCGACACGTGCTGCGGCCCAGGCGGGCGTGGGGGCTCGCGAAGCTCACCGAACTCCCGCGGCGACTGGTCGAGAACGTGCTCGTCGGCGTTTCCGCACGTGATCAGGACCCGACCTGAGCAATGCAGGTGCTCCTTGTCGTCGACTTCCAGGTCGACTTCTGCCCCGGAGGCGCGCTCGCCGTCAGCGGAGGCGATGAAATCGCGGGGACGGTGAATGACCTCGCGGCGCGGGCGCCGTACGTGGTGGCCACCCGGGACTGGCATCCCGAGGATCACGGATCGTTCATCGGAGTCACCGTCGACCCCGCGGACTGGAAGGGCGCGGACCCGCCGTCCATCTGGCCCGTCCATTGCGTACAGGGCACGCCGGGCGCGGCGCTGCACCCCGGGTTCCTGCAGGGTCCGGTCAACCTGGTCGTCGACAAGGGGATCGCTCCGAACGCTCAGGGCTACTCGGCGTTTCAGGACACCAATCTCGCCGCCGACCTTCGCGCCCTGGGAATCGACCAGCTGGTGGTGGTGGGCCTTGCGACCGACTACTGCGTCCTGAACAGCGTGCTCGACGCCATCCACGAGGGGTTCGGCGTGACCGTGGTTCGCGAGGGGATCCGGGCGGTGGACGTAGCGGACGGCGATGGGCGGCGAGCGCTGGAGCGCATGGCCACCGCCGGCGCGCGCATCGTTGACGCTGCTGACGACGTGGTGTTCACCGCCTGACCGCCGCGGCGCAGGAGCGCGGTGACGACGCCACGACGGGCGCTGTCACCGCACACGCTGGTTATGCGCGGACGTCCACCGTGCCGCTCTGGCCGGGATTCGGCGCGGGGGGCATGCTGGAAAGCAACTTCGCGTTGTTGTTGAGCGCCATGTCCATGGCCTTGCGCATCATGATCAGCTGCGCCTGACCCAGGGCATCAGCGCCACCGGCTGCTGCAGAGATATTCATCACGTGCTGTATCGGCAGCTCGGCCGGGGAGCTTCACCCGGCGCGAGCGCTCGACACGGTTCCGGACTACTTCTTGGCCTTGGCGGCCGGCTTCCGGACATCGAACCAGCTGATCCCGAGGGGCTGCCTGGTGTACTTGCTCTTGCTGGCGACATACGGCCAGACGCGCCACACGTAGCGACGACCCGGCGCCAGCGCCCGCCGCTTCGGAAGGCGGTACTTGTTGGTCCTCGGGAACGCCGTACGAACCTTGATGTACTTGCGGCTGGTGACCCTGAAGATCTGCAGGTTGTAGAGCCTGGCGTGGGGGTTCCGCGTCCAGCGGAGCACAGGACGACGGGAGGTCAGCTTCACACCGGCACGTGGCCGCATCCGCTTCGCGTGCTCGATGCGCGGCGCCCGCTTCTTCGGTGTGCCGATCGGCGTGGTCGGCGTCGGCGTCAACTGCGAGGTGGTGGCCGAGTTGATGGTGAAGGGTGCCGGCGCACTCCACCCCCCGGCACGACCGAGGCTGCTCGTCTGGCGCACCCGGAAGGCGTAGGTCCCGGCGGCGAGCGGTCCGACCACCGCGCTGGTCGCCGCGGTGACCGCGGGACCGTCGACCACGGCGCCGTTTGCTCCGGCGACCTCCCAGGTGAAGGTGCCGCCGGCCTCGGCGGGAGCCCAGGCGAACGACGGCTGGGCATTGGTGCTCGGCGTCGGCGACTGGGTGATGGTCGGCGCGCCGGGCAGTGACTGGCGGATGACGAGGCGGCGTGTGGTGCTCGTGGCACTGACGTTGCGGCTGTCGATGAACGTGACGTTCCAGGTGGTGTTCCCGTCCGGGAGGTCGGTGGGAGGCTGGAAGCTCACCGGATTGCCGGTGTTCTGGAACGTGTAGGTGCGCGGATCACCGCTGGAGGGGGTGATCCGGAGGCGCCACCGATCCAGGCCGCTGCCGTCGTCGGCCGGCGGGTTCCACACGAACACCGGGCGGGCGTCGGCCTGGTCACCGTCCGCCGGCGAGCTCAGCACCGGCGCGCCGGGAATCTCGTCGACGCGGTACTGGACCGTCCGGACGCTGGTGTTGCCCGCGGCGTCCATGGCGGTGACGGTGAATACCTTGTTGCCCCAGGTTCCCGGGACGTCGGCGGTGCCGGTGTCGAGGCGGGCGCCGTTGGGCTGGGTGCCGACACACCTCGCGGCTCCGGGTGCCGGGCCCGAGAGGTCGCCGCCGAAGGTGCAGCCGAACCGGACCGTCGCGACGCTGCCGGCGTCGTAGACCGCGCCGGCCTGCGGCACCGTGATGGTGGGTGTGGGTGGCGCCACCGTGTCGATGCGCAGCGGGGCGCCGAGGATGTTGTTGATGGGGAGCGTGATCGGCGCGGGCGCCGGTTCCACCGGCAGGGGCGGGATGACGATAGGCGCGCTGAAGGTGGCGGTGCGTGTGATGGCGCCGGTGGCGCCGGCGCCGTTCCGGAAGACCTCGGTCCCGGAGGCGGTCCCGCAGACCAGCACGAGGCCCAGCGGTGGCGGCGTGCAGACGTAGTTGGCGGTGACGTTCTGGCGGTACCAGCCGTTGGCGCCGTTCACCCCCTCCTGGTACGGAGGCGTCAGTGAATACGTGAAGGTCTGGGCAGCAGCGGGCGAGGCCGCGGCGAGGCCGGCCAGGGCGATCAGGGCAACGTGTCGGCGCATTTCCTACCTTGGGGGTTGGGTACTGCGGTTCCTGGAACCCTACGAAGTGGCGCGGGCCTGCTACACCCTCTTCCGGTAAGACATTTGTTCGATCACTGGCCGGTCGGACAGCCGAAACATTCGTATTTCGCCGTTTCGTATGAATAATCAGCGGCTTCGTCCGGCGGCGAACGACCTCATGGAGCCCCACACATGCGAGACCTCATCATTGCGCTGCTCGCGGCACTCGGCGTGCTCGCTCAGATCGCGGTGGTGCTCATGGCGGTTGGTGCCGTCATCTGGCTGGTCGCACCGACATCGCGCGACCGGTTGCGGGAGGCCAGGGACACGATTCGCGCGGGCGCGCTGTGGATGGCGTGGGGTGCGGCCACCGTGGCGACCCTCGGGAGCCTCTGGTTCTCCGAGAGCGCCGGGTTCGTGCCGTGCCGACTCTGCTGGTTCCAGCGGATCGCCATGTACCCACTGGTGGTCGTGTTGCTGGTGGCCGCGATCACGCGCGACCGACGGGGCTTCTGGTACGGCATGCCGCTCGCCGTCATCGGCGCGCTGGTCTCGATCTACCACATCTACATCGAGGTCAACCCGAGCGCCGAGAGCGCCGGCTGCAAGGCGAGCGGCGTGTCCTGCTCCGCCCGCTGGATCGATGAATTCGGCTACGTCACGATCCCCGTGCTGGCGCTCTCGGCGTTCGCCCTGATCGGCGCGCTCCTGCTGTTCCACCGCTCCCGATCGGGCGACGACCGGCAGATGCCGGCCTAGGACTCGAGCCGCTCACGCACGCCGTCCAGCGCGCGCTGAAGCACCTCGCCCAGGCGAGCCTCGATGTCGTAATCCGGATCCGACGAGGTGGCCTGCTGCTCCCAGGTCACTGTGCACCGGCCGTCGCCGGGCGCCACGTTGAGCGTCGCGAGATGGCTGGCCAGGTTCGGAATCCCCTCGAGAACCGTGTAGCTATAGCGGCGTGCCTCGTCGTCGTGCTCCACGATTCGCTCACGGAGCACCGCGCCGCTCCGCATGGTCGCGATTCGGACGTCGTCCTCCATCCGGCACTCCGCGACGGCCCCGAACCAGGAACCGACACCGGCCGGGTCGCCCACGAGCGCCCACGCCTCGTCTGCGGAAACGGCGACGTCGACGCTGCGACTGAAGTGATTGGCCATGCGACGGAACCTCCATGGTGTTGCAGGAGTGGTGACCCGGGCGCTGAAGAGCGCACTGATGCGCACCCTCTCGCCCACGACGCAGTCTGACGATGCCGCGGTCCACCGCGCCCGGCGTCGACCGCGCCGATGAAACCGGGATGGCTGGTGGCGGGGTTCGTCGCGCTGCTGATCGTTCTGTCGGCGACCGGCATCGCCTCGTACCACCTGTGTGTGGGGCCCGTGTGCGCGTACTCGGATCCCGCCGACAACTCGCCGTTGCAGGTGAAGATGAGGGACAACACCCCGAACCCACTGGCGATCAAGAAGCCGGATCCGGCTGAGGTGGACGCGCAGCGCTAGCGAGTGAGTCGACGGCTTCGGAGCCCCTGCCGCCATCGTCCGACCGCGCCCAGTCCACAGCACGCCGAAGCCGCGACCGACGCCGGCCGGTCGGGAGTGGCGCTGTGGTGGAATCGCCGGGTGTCCAGGACCACCGTCGATCTCTACTGGCTGCCGCTCGGTGCCGGAGGGCACTTCGTCCGCCTCAACGGCCGCATCTACGAGTTCGTCAAGGCCGCCGTCGAACGCAGGGAGCGCTTCCGGCTCTACCACGCGGCGTTGGCCATTCGACACGGCGATTGCACCACCGTGATCGAGGTCACACCGGTGCGCACCTCGGACGGACCGGCACGAGGTGTGGTGGCCGGCGGGCCAGTGGGCGTCCGCTTCCTGGGGCGATTCTCGGTGTTCCGCTACGAGGTTCGGGCGTGGCCCGGAGGCGTGATCCCCGATGTCGTCTTTGCGGTCGACAGTCCACAACGCCTGACGAGCGATCCTCAGATCGCCGAGACGATGCTCGACCTCGTCAGGGAGGTGCCAACACCGGTCTGGGGTCGGGACGAACTCCACACCGGCGACATGTGGAACTCGAACTCGGTGGTCGCGTGGCTGATCGTGCGCGGCGGGCTCGACGTCGACGCCGTCAGCCTGCCCGAGCGCGGCCGGGCGCCTGGATGGAATGCGGGGGTGGCGGTCGCTCGTCGGCCGACGCTCACTCGTCCGGGGACCCCCGGCACAGGGTGATCCCGCGGAGGCCGGCAGTGCCGCGTCGCGCGCTCACGCGTCGCCGGCAGGCACTGCGCTAGCTTGGGGTGATGCACACCGGCCACGGACGGATCATGTGACGACCTCCACCGCCGAGGGGAGCCACCGCGAAGAGCGGATACGCCTGGCGTCGAGGGCGCGGCTGCTGTCCTGGGCGAGCCTCGGCTACATGGCTGTCGAGGGTGGCGTCGGGATCCTCGCCGGAGTGCTGGCCGGTTCGATCGCGCTCGTCGGTTTTGGGCTTGACTCGGTGATCGAGGGGTTTGCCTCGGCCATCATCGTGTGGCGTTTCACCGGCGATCGGATCTTCTCAGAGGCTGCGGAACGCCGCGCTCAACGGCTTGTCGCGATCCAGTTCTTCCTGCTGGCGCCGTATGTCGGCGTGGAGTCGGTCCGCGCGCTGTGGCTTGGCGAGCGACCCGAAACGAGCTTGCTCGGCATTGCCCTGGCCGCGCTGAGCCTCGTGATCATGCCGGCCCTGGGCATCGCAAAACAGCGCCTCGCCGAGCAACTCGGATCACCGGCGACACGCGGCGAAGGCCGACAGAACCTCCTCTGCGCATACCTGTCGGCCGCCCTGCTCGTCGGACTCCTGGGCAACCTCGTCGCAGGTGCCTGGTGGTTGGATCCGCTCGTCGGATTGTTCATCGCGGTGGTGGCGGTCAACGAGGGCATCGAGGCCTGGCGAGGCGAAAGTTGCTGTACCGACGATCCGCTGGCGCGGCTCGCCAATGCACCCGCGTCCCGCTGCCCGGACGCCGGCTGCGGGGCGGAATGAGCGCACCGCGTTACCTCGCCGTGAGGACAAGCCGGAGAGGGGATTCGAACCCCTGACCTGCCGCTTACAAGGCGGCTGCTCTGGCCAACTGAGCTACTCCGGCATGCGGGCTTCGGCGCCGTCGACACGGTACCAAGGTCCCCCCGGGAGTCGGCAAACGCCAGGATGTGCCGGCCGGTCGCCTTCGCTAATCTGCGACGCATGATCGATTCCAAGCATCCCAACCGCTGGTTCAACTCGAACCCGCAGGCCATCCCGAATCACGGGAAGAGGCACACCACCTGGCAGCGCGATGTGCCGAAGGACTGGCGCTCCGGCCTCGCCCGCCACGAGGACACGGACGAACCGGGCCACCACCAGGACGACGCCGAGGCGTGATCACCGCGGGTGGGTGGACATCGTGCCCCCACCCCATCACCCCCGGGGACATGGCCGCCCGCGTCGACCCAGCGGACGCGGCGACAGTGCCGGGAGCGGTCCCACGATGGCCGTCGCCATCGCGCGACGCATGCTGAGCGTTCGATCGACCGACGCGACCGCGCGGTCGTGCACTACGACGTTCCTGCCGATGGCGCGGCGCACCCCACGGGCCGCCGATCGGGCGGCTCCCGGACCCGCGTAGAGCAACAGGTCGATCCCCGCGCGTGTCGCGACCGCGGCGACGCGCTCGTGGCTGCCCCACGGCGCCAGCGCCGGGGTGTCGAGGGCATCGCTGATGGCGACCCCGCGGAACCCGAGGCGCTCGCGGAGTTCGCCCTGCACGACCCGGGCGTCCAGGGCCGCCGGACGGGACCCGATCGAGGGATAGATCGCCGTCCCGACCATGATCATGGGCAGCCCGCGGCGGATCAGCGGCCGATACGGCGACTCGTCCCTGGCGCGCAGGGTCGGAGCGGGCAGGCCGATGGTGACCGGGGTGTCGTCGGTGGTCGCGCTCGCCGCGCCCAGCCCCGGGAAGTGTTTGGGGACCGACAGGACCCCCCACTCCCCCTGCCCCATGGCGAACTGCAGCCCCCGGCGCGCCACCGACTTCGGGCTTGGACCGAAGCTCCGCCCCTGAGCGGCGATCACCGATCCCGGCCGCGAGAGGTCGAGCACGGGCGCCAGATTGACGTTCACTCCCGTCCGGCACAGGAGGGCGCCCGCGGACCTGCCGGCCCGGAGCGAGTCCAGCACCGGCCGTGCCGCCAATCGACCGGCGCCGAGGGCCGGTGGTCCGTCGAGCCGCCGCACGGGACCCCCCTCCTGGTCGACCATGATCAGGAGCGGCGCGTCGACCGCCGGGGGTCGGGAGATGGCCTGCAGGCGATCCGTGAGTCGGCGGACGGTGACGGCGCTCGTGCCGTTGCCGGCGAAGAGCAGCACACCGGCCGCCTCGCCACGCCGGATCCGGTGGACGAGCCACGACGGTGGGGTCGAACCGTTGAACGGGAAGATGACGTGTTGCCCGGCGATCTGGGCGTCGGTCAGCGACCGCTCGGAGGCGATCGCCCGCGACGGAATGCCCCCAAAAATTGAGATTGCCCCAGAAATGACCGAGAAGAGGAATGCGACCCCGGGTCGCATGTGATTTCTTGACCTTCTTCTGCGGCCGAGCCCGCCCCGATGCGAATGAGCCTTCACGATTCCCCCCACACATCCGTCGACGATCCGAGCCGGATCGACGCGTCCCCGTTCGGACCGGCCGACGAGGTCGCCCGCCTGCTCGAAGTCACCGAAGCCCGGATGTCGGCGCTTCGTGAGGCGCTCGAGAACAGCGAACGCCGGCTCCAGTCGGTGGTCGACGCGCTGCCCATCGGCATCGCCGTCGTGGGCGGCGACCGTCGCGTGATCGCCTCGAACCCCGTCGCCCAGGCCCTCATCCCGGATTGTGCGCCGGGCGACATCCTCCTGACCGAGGATGACCGGGAGATGGCGGACGGGATGGACACCGTGGTCAGGGTCGCCAACGGCACCCGGCGGATCAACCTGCGTTCCCAGGCGATCGCATGGGACGACTCCACCGCATTCCTCGTCGTGGTCGAGGAGGCCGAGGACATGGTCACCGGACGCCGCCTGCGACGCAGCGGTGCCACGGCCCGCCCGATCGCCACCCCGGCCGTTCCCGCCATCTTCGCTCCCGTCGTCGACCTCGCCACCGGTCGCGTGGCCGGCGTCATCGCCAAGCCGGCCGAGTCCACCGACGTCACGGGGCCCGCACTGCAGCGGATCATCGCGCGCGCCGCGGGCGTGCTCGCCGAGTGGAGCGCCGACCGCCACGTGAGTGAGCAGCCGTTCGTGATGGTGTCCGCCCCCGGCGCCATCGGTGATCGCGGGCTCCCACCGTTCGTGGAGGCCGTGATCCGGCGTGCGGGTGCACCTCGCAACCGTCTCTGGCTCCGCATCCCCGAGCATGAGGCCGCCGCCGGCGGTGAACTCGCGCGCGAGGCGCTCGCCGAGCTCCGTCGTGCCGGAGTCCGTACCGCGCTCGAACGTTTCGGGGGCGGCGCCTCCGGAATGGACGCCCTCCAGACCCTGCCGGTCGACGGCGTGGTCCTCGACGAGGCACTCGTGGGCAGCGGCGACTGGACGGTCATCCAGACCGCCATGTCCGTGGCGCGCCATCTGGGCCTGGTGCCGTTTGCATCGGGAGTCGAAGACGACGCGATGGCCACCCGCCTGCGCGCGCTGGGTTGCCGTAATGGCGAAGGCGCCCTGTACGGCGACGGCGTCGGCCCGAAGGAAGCGGCCGCGCTCGTCGGGCAGCGGGTCACCGAACCCATCCTCGAAGCGGTCGGCGACTCACCCGCCTGAGCAGGTGAGCCACCGCGCGACCGACTGAGCTACTTGCTCAGCAGTTCGTTCTGACGCTCGAGCAGGCCCTTGATCTCGGTCAGCAGCGTCTCCTGGGCGTCGACCGCAGCCTCCTCCTCCTTCTTGTTGCGCTCCATGATCGCGGTCACGGGACGGACGACGAAGAAGTAGATCGCCGCGGCGGTCATGAGGAACACGATGACGGCGGTGATGAACGCGCCGTAGCGGAAGACGGCGTCGTTGATCGTGAAGTCCAGGCTGTCGAAGTTCGGCTGGCCTCCGAACGCCGCCAGGATCGGCATGACGAGGTTCTCGACGAGCGACGTGACCACCGCGCCGAACGCGGCGCCGATGACCAGTGCGACGGCAAGTTCAATGAGGTTGCCTCGCAACAGGAAGTTCTTGAAGTCTGAGAGCATCTTCACCCTCCGGGGGTGGAAGTGAGTTGTGGAGATCTGCAACTTACCGACGCGTCATGTCGCCGTGCGAGTGGTTGTGGCACGACCCGCGTTCCCACGGTCGATTCGGTCCTGCAAGCGGCGCGCTCCCGGGATGCCTGGGTATTCCCTCGCCCCTGCGGCCGGGCCGGCCTCTCGCGTGCCGAAAAAGAACGTGCAGGCACCAAACTCCCGGGCGGGCACCCGGGATCAGGCCCTCGCCGACGGGCATCGGCGGCGCCACAATCCGAGGCGGTGGAGGCGGGCACCCTCCACCGCCTCGGTCGTTGTCCGCCCGAAACACGGAGCAGGACTCGTCCGTGCGTTGGAGCCCGACCTGAGCCGTTTCGCGGGGAAGGGCCCGATACTAGGAGCTGGACGCCCGCGGCATCTGATCATCGGCCGGCACTGGAGAGTCCTGACCAGGGATCTCGTGAGGTCCGGAGGCCTGCTGGACCAGTGCTGCACCGGCAAGTCGACCCGCACGACCGAGACCCCTCTTGTCTGAGGCGGTTTCGCCCCATCGAGCGGACCTGGGTGAGAACGGGTGTCCGGGCAGGCTCATACGATCGGTTCCGATTGTCGATCGTCGGCTCCAGCGAAGCGGCTTGCTGGAGCCGATGCCACCCGCAGGAGCGCGGATTCTTTGGTGGAGGAGCCATCCCCGTCAGCTGATTCTTCCGAGGTGACCGGCAAGCCGGGAGCGACCGAGCACGCGGGTCTCGCGGAGCAGGGCCTGCTGCTTGTGTCCCTCTTGGAGCGATTGAACCACGCCGTCGTGCCGCTTCGTTCGGTGTCGTGCAAACCACGCCAGCAGAAGGTCTTGGTGCTCGGCGCGTTCCTCGCTGCGCACGAGCTATCGCAGGGGGTGGCAGCAGAACTCCGCGCGGCTCGGGCGAGGAACGCGATGCGCCTCGCGCGGCACATCTACGAGCAGAGTCTGGAGCTACGGTACGTGTTGGCGGATCCCGGGCGACGGTTCGAACAGATCCTGTCGAGTGAAGTGCACCAGCAGTTGGAGATCGCTAGCGGCATCAACGCGAAGGCGAGGATTCCGAAGCCGAAGCGCAGGGCGTTCGAGGCCCGGGACAAAGCGGCCCGAGAGCGGCAGAACGCAACCGCGGAACGCCGCAAGAAGAAGGAGCCGTACACCGCCAGCGATTGGGGCTTTCTGCCGAACCGCCGGGAGATGGCCCACGCAATCGGGGCGCTGAACGAGTACCAGCACTACTACCCCGCCGCGAGTTGGTACGCCCATCCCGGCATCCAGACCTACGATTCCTACCTTGTCCTCGTCGCCTCCGGGGAGGTTCGGGTCGCCAGGCGCACAGACAATCCGCACTTCCCAAACCAGGCCGCGTCCCTCGCGCTGGAGCAATTCATGGGGATCAGCGAACGAGCGAACTGGGTGCTCGGACCAGTTGCCGGACTGGGACCACGCCTGCGGGCAATCCGGGAAGACGGTGCTGCGAGCGTGGCAATGAGATCGGCTCCCGGCGCCACATTGAGGGCGCTGTTTGCTGGCTCAGGTTGGCGTTGAGATGACCGTCGTCGTTTCGCTGATCGTGATCACGGCTGTACTCCTGCCTGGTTTTATCGTGAACTGGGTCATCCAACGCCGACGCCCTCACGTCCGGCCGCAGGGAGATCTTCAGCTGGTCCTCGCCAGCTTGGTCAATGCAGCCGTCATCCACGTTGCCTTCCTCCCGTGGACCGCACGTCTCGTCCGGATGATCGACTCCAGACGCGAGTGGATCGACCACACCACTGAGCTCACTGGCTACGCGGCCACCCTCCTGACTGCGTCCGTTGCACTGGGACTGGTCTTCCGGGGACTGCACCGGTTACTTCATCCCGATCGCACGCCGTCACACCGCTGGTGGGGCCGAACACCCGTGGCCCAGCACCTCGCGGCCCTCACCGGCGTGCTCGTCGACCACGATCCGCCTCGCGCCTGGGATCAGGTCGCCCGGAGTTTGGCCGAGCGAGGTGGCTGGGTCGTCGTTAAGCCACGCGACCATCCGGCCGTTGTCGGACGATTTGGTGAGCGATCACGCATTACGTTCTCACCAACCGAGGACCATGACATCCTTGTCGAGGAGCTCTGGTGGAGCGACCAATATGGCAATCCACTCGCGGCCGTCCAACCGCAGCGGGCAATCTGGTTGCCGATCACTGAAGTCGAGTACATGCAAGTCATCTGGCCGAGCGAAGGAGCGGGCGATGATGCCTGAAGAACTGGAACCGCCTCACCGCACCGTGGAGATCCGCGAAGGAAGCGTGGCTGGAACGGTCACGCCCTCAGCGACGCCCGCCCCTGCCGCACCACCCCCTGGGGCAGTCAACTTCATGACGGGCGTCCCCACCGACTCGGGCGGTGCGGGTGGCGCTGTTCCGACGCCAGACGCCACCCAGGGCGACTAAGTGTCGCGCTCCTGGGAGGACGCGGCGACCATGGCTACCACCCTCACGCCCGCGATCAACGACGTTCCGACAGGAACGCCGAGGGCGGTAGTCAACGCCAAACAGCGTCACGCGTCACACAAGCACCGACGGGCGCCTGGCATGCCACCCCCCGAAGCCCGCGAGGGAAGCTAGGCCCGACTCTTCCAGGAGGGTTCCAGAACCCCGTATCGGGACGGCCGGATTCGAACCGGCGACCCCCGGCACCCAAAGCCGGTGCGCTACCAGGCTGCGCCACGTCCCGTAGGCCTCGCACGGTAGCGGACCGATGCCCCCAGAGCGTGATCAGCCGCGCTTGCGGCGATACAGCTGTTCGTCGGCCTGCTCGAGCAGTTCGATCGGGTCGGCGCCCGGGGTCACGGGGACGACGCCCAGCGACACTCCGACCCCTTCCAGTCCCGAGTCACCGCCGAACGTCTCCTCGAGCGTCTGCTGGATCGCCCGGGTCGCGTCGGCCACCGAGTCTCCGCCGATGGACAGCCAGAGGCCGAACTCGTCGCCGCCCAGCCGCCCGACCTCGCCGTGCCGGTTGAGGACGCGCGCGACCTCCACGAGCAGCAGATCGCCCATGCGGTGTCCGTGCCGATCGTTGACCTGCTTGAAGTTGTCGATGTCGAGGAGCATCACCGACCCGCCGTCATCCTCGGCGATGTGCGCGCGCACCGCCTGGAGCCACGCCCGCCGGTTCAGCACACCCGTCAGGTCGTCGACGCGGGCAAGCTCCTCCAGGCGCATCACCTGCTCGCCGAGGCCCACGTCGGTGGTCACACCGTGGCCGCTCAGGGCGGCTTCGGCCACCTCGTCGAGCACCTGGGCGTCCATCCCGAGCCGCGTCAGCGCACGGCTCGTGAGGTCGGCGTCGAGCGTCCGGCCGTCGAGCAGCCCCACGATCGCGTTGGCCAGCTGCACGCAGGCCACCTCACGCGTCGCCGCCGCCGCGCCGTCATGCGTGCCGTGGTGGTCGCGAATCGCGTCGGCCACCTCTCGCGGGAGGCCCCACTTGCGGGCAAGCATGCCCCCCGCGATGGCATGGTCGCTCCCGAAGCGGTCGCGCTCGGCCGCGGCCCGCGTGACACCCCCGGGAAACCGACTCGCCAGATCGTCGACGGCCTGATCACCGAAGGCAAGGGGCATCACCAGCTTGCCGACGTCGTGGAGCAAGCCCGCGAGGTGCGGCACGTCCATTCCAACGCCGGCATGCTCGGCGATGGCGGCGGCGGTACTCCCCACCGCCACCGCGTGGACATGCATGTGCCCCCTGGAGGGGCTGCCGTTCCCGGGCACCTGCTCGAGGAAGCGATAGGTCGCCGCCTCGATGGCGAGGCGCTTGACCGCCGCCCGGCCGACAAGCGTGACGGCCTGACGAATGGTGCTGGCACGGACCGGCCGCGCGTTGTGGGCCGAATTGGCGAACCGCAGCAGGTTCGCGGCGAAGGCCTCGTCCGATTCCATGACGCTGACGAGCTGCCCCGTCGAGGACTCCGGATCGTCGACGAGGGTGACCACTCGGGCAACGGTTCCGCTGAGCACCGGGAGGTTGCCCAGCGCGTCGATCGCGCGCGTCAGCCGGGCATCAGAGTTCGTCTTGGAGGCGTCGGTCATAGGCAATGTCGACCACTTCGGCGAGGACGGTCGTCTCGGGGCGACGTTGCGAGCGTTTTCGTCCCCATGCCCTGCCATCGGCCGGTCCGGCCCGCGCTTGAGCCGCAGGCCCTCCTCGCGACACCACGATGGAGGTGGTCGCAGTTTTTGAGCCGCACGGGCGACCGTTCGCCCCCTCGGACCGTCGCGCGAGCGAGCGATCACGACCCCACCCTGCGCCGGGCGGACCGCGTCCGAGACGGGTCCGCCCGGCGGCAGGCTCAGGTGGTCATGACGATCTTCGTGGCCTCGCGGGCGTCGAACATCCGGTACGCCTCGGCGGCGTCGGCCAGCGGCATCCGATGCGTGACGATCGCCGAGGGATCCATTCCGTGGTTGGCGATCAAGTCCAGAAGACCGTCGCGGTCGTTGGTCGGATCACCGATGGTGAACCGCAGCGTGAGTTCGTGCTCGAACATGTGCAGGTTGTCGAGCGGGAAGTCGGGCTCGAAGTGCGCGCCCACGACCGAGACCATGCCGCGGCCCCGGGCGAGTCGCAGCGCCGCGTCCAGTGCCGCCGGCGCGCCGGCCGCCTCGACCACCACGTCGGCCCCAATTCCCCCGCTCGCGTCATCGATCGCGTCGCGCGCTCCGTCGATCGACACGGCTTCGGCACCGAGCGCCTCTGCGAGTCCGGCTCGCTCCGGAATGCCGTCGACCGCGATCACCCGGGCGCCCAGGTGAACCGCCGACAGCACGGCCATCAGGCCCACCGGTCCGCACCCGACCACGGCGACGAGGTCCCCGGCCTGGACGCCACCGCGCACCACCGCGCCGTAGCCGGTCGGGAGAATGTCCGCGACGAACACCGCCGCCTCGTCCGAGACGTCGTCCGGGATGGCACCGAGGGACAGATCGGCCGCGGGAATGCGCACGAGCTCAGCCTGCCCGCCGTCGAGGCGCGGGTAGACCCCCGAGTACCCGAACAGGGCCCGCCCGTCGCACTGGGTGGGGCGGCCCGCCCGGCAGGACGGGCACGACCCATCGCGGATCATGCTGCTGTTCACCACCCGCTGGCCCGGGCGGAACGTCCGGACGTCCGGCCCGACCTCGCGGACGACGCCGACGAACTCGTGGCCGAGCACGGTTCCCGACTCGAACCCCGGCGTGTGGCCGTGGTACGGGAACAGATCGGCCCCGCAGATCGCCGTGGCGGTCACCTCGACGATCGCGTCACCGGGTTCACTGATCACCGGGTCCGGGACGTCCAGGACCTGCACGTCGCCGGGTCCCACGAGCACGACGGCCTTCATCGGGGGCCTCCGATCGATTGATGTGTTGACGCCTCAGCGGTCACGGTCTCCGGTCACCCCTCCGTCCGACCGACGATCAGGTCCGCGCCGCGCTCGGCCAATGCGAGCACCGCGGCGTGGACCGGTCCGGTGGTGATCGCGGGAATCACCGACGAGTCGACGATCCGGAGCCCGTCGAGCCCGTGGACACAGAGCGCCCCGTCCACGACCGAGGTGGTCGCGTCGCGGCCCATCGCGCACGTGCCGACGGGGTGGTGGTGCGTGATGGCGGCACGGCTGATGAACGCGTCGAGGTCGTCGTCGCGCTCCACCGCCGACCCCGGCAGCAGCTCCTCGGCCCGCCACTCGTCCATGGCGCCGGCGTGTCCCACGCGCCGCGCCAGCCGGAGCGCGGCCCGGAAGCGGTCCCGGTCGTAGGCGTCGCTGAGATACGCGGGGTCGATGACCGGCTGGTCGAGCGGGCCGGCACCGCCGAGGGTGATACGGCCCCGGCTCCGGGGGTGGCAGACGCCGAAGAAGATCGTGTACGCGGAGCCCGGTTCCGGAGCCGTGAAGCACTCGCTCACGGCCGGCAACAGCACGCAGGTGATGACGATGTCGGGGGCGGCCTCACCGGCCTCGTTCACGTAGAGCAGCGACTCGGAATGCTGGAGCTGCGATGACGCCACCGGTCGCCGCGCCCGATAGACGTTGCCGGCGGCGAGCATGTGGTCGTGGAGGTTGCCGCCAACGGCGGGGAGTTCGTGCCGACAGGCGATGCCGTGCGGGCTCAGGTCGTCGGGCGCTCCGATCCCCGATCGCATCAGGATCAGCGGCGACGCGATGGATCCCGCGGCGAGAACCACCTCGCCGGCCATGATCCGGCGTCCCTCCCCGGCGACGTCGGCGGTGACGCCGATCGCCCGGTCGCCGTCCATGAGCACCCGGTCGACCACGGCGTCGGTGACGACCTCGAGGTTGGGACGGTCGCGCACCGGGTCGAGGTAGGCGGCGGCCGCGCTCACCCGATGCCCGTCACGGATCATGAGGCTGTTGCGCGCCGCACCCTGCATTCCCGCCGGACCGTTGTGCTCGCCGATCCAGGGGTGGCCGACCTCCTGCACGGCCCGCAGGTACGCCTCGGCGACGGGGTGCAGCTGCGGAGGCAGCCAGACGGTCATGGGACCGTCCCCGCCGTGGTGGTCCGAGGCCCCTTCCGAGAACGACTCGGACCGCATGAAGTACGGCAGCAGGTGCTCGTACGACCAGCCTTCGTCGGCCGTCGCGGCCGCCCATACCTCGAAGTCGGCCGGATGGCCGCGGACGTGGCCCATGGCGTGGAGCTGGCTGGTCCCGCCCACGAGACGCCCTCGCGGCCAGTGGAAGCTCCGCCCTGCGGCGTGGGGCTGCGGGACGGTGTGGTACCCCCAGTCGTAGGGGGCATCGCCCAGGAACGGCCACTGCAGGGGATCGAGCAACCTGGGATCGTTGGGCGGGCCACCGGCCTCGATCAGGAGCACGGTCCGGGTGGGGTCCTCCGAGAGCCGTGCCGCGAGCACGCAGCCGGCCGAGCCGGCACCCACGACGACCACGTCCGGCTGTGCCATCAGCGCCCCCTCATCCGCTCATCACGGCTTCGACGGGCTGCCAGGTGTCCCCGAGCGATTCGGCGACCTCCCTGCTGGTGAGTCGCCCGTCCATCGCACTGACACCCCGTCGCAGCGGGGCCGATTCCCGGATGGCTGCGGCGGCGCCCATGTCGGCGATGAGCCGCACGTACGGCAGGGTCGCGCCGGTGAGACCGAGCGTGGACGTGAGCGGGACGATGCCCGGCATGTTCGCCACGCAGTAGTGCAGCACACCGTCGACCGTGTAGATCGGGTCGTGGTGGGTGGTCGGTCGGGAGGTCTCGAAGCAGCCTCCCTGGTCGATGGCCACGTCGACCAGCACGGCGCCGTCCCGGATCCGGGCGAGGTCCTCGCGGTGCACGATGTGGGGAGCGCGGGCACCGGCGACCAGCACCGCCCCGATGACCATGTCCGCCCCCTGCAGTTCGCGTCTGACCGCCGCAGCCGTGGACGCCACGAGCCGCACGTGACCGCCCAGCTCGACCTCGAGGCGCCGCAGGCGATCGGCGGAGCGCTCGATGACGGTGACCTCCGCGCCCATGCCCAGGGCGATCCTGGCTGCGTTGGTCCCGACGGTCCCTCCGCCGATCACCACGACTCGCGCCGGTGGGACGCCGGGGAGCCCCGCCAGCAGCACGCCGCGACCGCCGTTGCGCCGCTCCAGGGCGTGCGCGCCCACCTGGGGGGCGAGGCGTCCGGCGACCTCGGACATGGGTTCGAGAAGCGGCATCCGCCCGTCGTCGGTTCGAACCATCTCGTAGGCGATCGCCGTGGCTCCGGATGCGACCAGGGCCCGGGTCAGCTCGGGATCGGGTGCCAGGTGCAGAAAGGTGAACAGCGTCTGCCCGTTCCGCAGGCTCGGCCACTCGGAGGGCTGAGGCTCCTTGACCTTGACCACGAGGTCGGCCTCCCGCCACGCGTCCGCGGCGTCGCAGAGCACGCCGCCCTCGTCGGCGTACGCGTCATCCGGAAAGCCGCTGCCCGCTCCCGCGCCGCGCTCGACGAGCACCGTGTGGCCGGCGTCGACGAGTTCTCCCGCCCCTTCCGGGGTGAGTCCCACGCGGTGCTCGTCTGCCTTGATCTCGCGGAGGACGGCGACTCGCATCAGTTCGTGCCGCCTGCCCGGGCCCTGGCCTCGTCGACGGTGCGCCGCACGAGCACGCCCACCAGGTGCCGTTTGTAGTCGACGGCCCCGTTGGCGTCCTCGGTGGGATCGCACTCGTCCTGCGCGAGCGCCTGCAGGCGGTCCGCCGGTTCACCGGCCATCATCGCCGCCTCGGTCGCGGTCAGCCGGGCGGGCGCGAGCCCGACCGACCCGACGGCGATCCGTGCTTCGGCGACGCGTCCGCCCTCGTTGCGGACCATGCAGGACACCGTCACGGCCGGACGTTCGTGGAACGCGATCTTGCGGTGGGCGACGGCACCGCCCGCCGGCACGGGTGGCACGAGCACCGCGGAGATGACCTCGCCGGCCTCCAGCGCGGTCCAGTAGGGGCCGAGCACGAACTGATCGATGGGCACCATGCGCCGTCCCCCGGCGCCCCACACCTCCACCTGGGCCCCAACGGCGAGCAGAAAGGTGGCGGGGTCTGAATGGGGATCGGCGAAGGCGAGGTTGCCCCCCAGCGTGCCACTGCCCCGGACGCGGACGTTCGCCACGCCCCGCAGCATCTCGGCGAGCGCCGGCCAGTCGTCGCGAACCAGGGCTGACGTTTCGATGGACCGATGGGTCGCGCAGCCGCCGATTCGCAGATCGGGGCCGTCGCGGTCGATCGCCGATAGCTCGGGAATCCCCTTGATGTCGATGAGGTGGCCGTACTCGGCGAAACCGAGCTTCATCACCAGGAGCAGCTCGGTGCCGCCGGCGTAGAGGACCGCGTCCTCCCCGTGACGGGAGATGAGCCCGGCCGCCTCCTCCAGCGTCGTCGGGGTGTGGATCTCAAAGGGGGTGAGCCTCACGAGGACACCTCGGCCGGATCCTCGAAAAGCACTTCGAGCGCCGCTTCGACCCCGTCGCCCACGCGAACCGGCACCTCCTGGTCAACCAGGCCCCGACCCAGCGCCGCCAGGGCGACGACTGGATTGAGGGACGCGGCTCCGGGTCCCTGATGGCCGAGCCGGAAGAGACGTTCCTTGATCTCACCGTAGCCCGGGGACAGCATCACGCCGTAGCGCTCCCGAATGTGGGCGAGGGTGCCGAGGCAGTCGCACCCGTCCGGCACACGCACCGAGGTGACGCACGACGTGGCGAACTCGGCGTCGCGCGCCCACAGCTCCAGCCCCATCGCCAGAACGCCCTCACGCACCGCGCGCGCAGCACGGCGGTGTATCGCGATTGATCGGCCGAGCCCCATCTCGAGCACGACATCACAGGCGGCCTCGACTCCCGCGACCTCGACGACCGACGGCGTGTACGGAAAGGCGGTCCGGCCTCCGTCGATCCACCGATCCTTCCAGTCCAGCAGGGACAGGAACGAACCGCGGGGGGCCGACGGGTTGTCGCGGATGGCGTCCCAGCAGCGGTCGCTGATGGCGCAGAGCGACATGCCGGGTGGTCCCGCCAGGCACTTCTGCGGCCCGGCGACGCACAGGTCGAGGCCCCACCCGTCGAAGTCGAGTTCCTCGCCTCCCAGCGAGGAGACGACGTCCGCCACCATCAGCGCGCCGTGATCCCTGACGATCGCCGCGATCTCGCGGAGCGGGTTGAGCACGCCGGACGGCGTCTCGGAGTGGACGACGGCCACGAGCCCGGCGTCGGGGTGGTCCGCCAGCGCCTGCCGCACCAGCGCCGGATCGACGTGCTCGTCGTACGGCACCTCGACCTCCACCAGGTTCGCGCCGTACTCGGCGAGCCAGAGGCCGAACCACTTGGCGTACACGCCGGACACGAGGTTGATCGCCGTCATCCCGGGGCGGACCAGCGCGCGAGCGGCGGCCTCCAGACCCAGCACGGCCTCGCCCTGCATCAGCACTACATCGCCCGAGGTGCGGAACAGCTCGGCCACTTTGCGCTCGGTCCGGGCGAAGCGTTCCAGGAAGACCGGGTCGTAGTCGTAGACGATCGGCCCGGACATGGCCGCCTGAACGCTGGGCCACGTCTGGGTGGGTCCGGCCGTGAGGGTGAACATGGGGTCACGCATGGCGTTTCCTCCCGAAACGTCGGGTGAGCCTGCCGAGCAGGAACATCAGGACGGCGCCGGCCGTCGCCGCGACCCGCGGATCGCGCAACCGGTCGCGGGCCATCGCGGCCACGAGCCGCCCGCCGTCGAGCGAGGCTTCGGACGCGGGCGCCGGGGTCGCGGCGGGTGTGGCCGCCGCGTCCGACGCGGGGTCTGATTGCGCCGCGAACGTCGATTCGAGGCAGGTGGCCATGTCGGCGACCAGCCGCCGAGCCACGTCTTCGATGATCCCCCGGCCCATCTGGGCGGCTCGGCCGGTGAGGTCGATGTCCGCCTCGGCGACGACGTTGGATCCGGCACCGGCGGCGTCCACGCGCATGGTGATCGACGCCGACGCCGACCCGGAGCCGCGGACCTCCCGGGCGGTCCCGGCCAGCACGGCCCGGAGCGCGCCGTCGTCGCGCTCGGCGATCTTCACCTCGCCCTCGTAGACCAGCCGCATCGGCCCAAGCCGCACGGTGACGGTGACCGCGCGAGCGCCGTCGGGACGCTCCTCGCCGAGTTCGGCGCCCGGGAAGCACGGCGTGACGGCTTCCAGTTCCAGCAGCCGGGCGTACGTCTCCGCGGGCGGGTGTGCGATCTGGAAACCGGTCTCGATCTTCATCAGCGGGCTCCCCGGACGTATGGCAAAGCGAGCGCGGCGGGCAGGTACGAGCGCCGGCCGAAGAGGATGAGCACCACGATCACGGTGACGAACGGGAGCATGAACACGAGGTCGGTGGAGATGTCGACCCCGGCGATCTGGAGCACGTCGGAGATCGACAGCGAGATCCCGAACACGAACGAGCCGATGAGCACCCACAGCGCCTTGCCGCGCGCGAGCATCGCGAGCACGATGGCGATGAAGCCGCGACCCTGGGTGATGAAGTCCTCGAAGAGCCCGGCCGCGGTGATGGACAGGTACGCGCCGCCCAGACCGGCCATGGCTCCGCAGAAGATGGTCGCCCAGGCGCGCGTGGCCACGACGCTGACGCCCGCGGCGTCGAGGGCGCTCGGCTTGTCGCCCGCTGCGCGGATGTTGAGCCCCCAGTGGGTGCGACGGAGGGTCCACGCGGTGAGTGCCACGATGATCAGCCCGATGTAGACGATCGGCGGCTGGCTGAAGATGCTCCCGTCGGAGGTGTCCGCGCCGCCCACCACGGGCAGCTGCGACAGCCCCGGGATGTCGATCCGACCGGTCGCCCCGAGGGTGGGTCTGCTCTCGGCGAAGTTGGCGTCGAAGATCAACGCGGTGGCTCCCTCCGCCACCAGCGTGATGGCGATGCCGACGACGATCTGGTCGAGCCCCATCTGCACGCACAGGGCAACCATGATCAGGCTGACCGCGGCCCCGGCGGCGGCACCGCCGAGGAATCCGAGGAAGGTGTTGCCACCGTGGTAGGCCACGAGGAACCCGAAGTAGGCGCCGATGAGCATGTAGCCCTCGAGGCCGATGTTCAGGACACCCGCACGCTCGGCGACCATCTCGCCGAGGGACGCGAACAGCAAGGGCACCCCGGCCAGGATGCCGCCGGCGATCAGGGCCGTGAGAACGTCGGTGGTGAGCAGATCCGACACTACGAAGTCTCCTCACGGACGCGGACTTTGCGGCGGATGCCCTGCAGGTAGCTCGCGCCGAGGTTGCGGTTGCGGCCCAGCAGTTCGGTCACACCCATGAACAGCAGCACCAGACCGACGAGCAGCAGCGTGAACTCGTTCGAGATGCCGGCTTCCTGAGTGGCGAAGTCACCCCCGATGGTGAGGAGCGCCAGCGCCGCCACGAACGGGATCACGGCGATTGCGTTGAAGCGCGCCAGGAAGACCAGCGGGACCACCAGCAGCCCGAACGCCGGATTCCAGTCGGCGCGGACGTAGCCCCAGATGCCCATGATCTCGGACGCGGCCGCCAGGCCGATGAAGAGCCCGCTGACCATGAACGAGACGATGATGAGGCGGGCCACCGGGATGCCGACGTGGGTCGCCGCGCGCGCGTTCGCTCCGAGGATCGCGAGCCGGAGGCCGAACGAGGTGCGCGACATGGCGTACCAGGTGGCGACGGCGGCCAGCGCCGCGACGATCACGCCGACGTGGATGCGGGTCCCGGGAATCGTCGGCAGGAGGTTCGTGAACGGGATCGCCTTCGTCTGGGGGACGTTCGACGCCGCGTCCTGGAACGGGCCCTTGATGAGGATGTTCGCCAGATTGATCCCGATGAAGCTGGTCATCAGCGAGGTGATGATCTCGTTGACGCCGTAGTACGCCCGCAGCATCGCCGGAATGATCGTCCACACGGAGGCCACGACCCCGGCCACCACGAAGAGGATGAAGAACATCAGGGCGTCGGGCATGTTCCCGTACAGCTCCGGCGCGAGACCGGCGATGACCGCCCCCGCGAGCAGGAACTGGCCGTCGATCCCGAGGTTCCAGATGCCGGCCTTGAAGACGAAGATCAGGCCGCACGCGATGAGGGTCAGGGGGGCCATCCGCATGATGGTGTCTTCCCATGCGGTGAAGTCGACCCCGCCCGACCAGACGTTCGCGTAGAAGGTGATCGGGTTGGTGCCGAGCGCCAGCAGCACGAGGCCGCCCGCGACCAGCGCGAGGAGCACCGGGACCAGCGATCGGATGGCGGTCTCGGCGAAGCGGCCGAGGGCCGGCACCGGCGCCGTCTCGCCGGCGCCCGGCGTCACGGATGGTGCGGTGGTCTCGCTGCTCATGCCACCTCCGCCTGGCCGCCGACCATCAGTTCGCCCACGCGTTGCGCCGCGCCGGCGCCGTTCTCGACGATCCCGGCGATGCGGCCGCGGCTGATGACCGCGATGCGGTCGCAGAGGGCCACGAGTTCGTCGAGGTCGGTGGAGATCACGAGGGCGCTGACACCCTCCGCGGCGAGGGCCTCGATCCGTTCGCGGACCGTACGGGTGGTGACGATGTCGAGCCCGTACGTGGGCTTGTTGTAGACGACCAGCTTGGGTTCGTGTGCCAGCTCCCGCGCCAGCACGACCTTCTGGATGTTGCCGCCGGACAGCGTTCCGATGCGCGTCCCCGGTCCGGGCGTCCGAATGGCGAACTCCTCAATCTTCTCGCGGGCGTTGCGCTCGATCTCGGCGTGGCGGATGCTCCCGCGGCGCCAGAAGGGCGCCTGGCCGATGCGCTTGAGCACGAGGTTCAGGCCGACCGGCAGCGCGGCAACGGTGCCCTCGCCCATCCGATCGTCGCTGACGTAGCGCAGGCCCATCCGCTCGCGCTGCCACACCGACAGGCGGTCGATGTGGAGGCTCTGGAACCGGATCTCACCGGAGCTGACGTGCCGCTGGCCGGCGATCGCCTCGGCGAGTTCGCGCTGGCCGTTGCCGTCGACACCGGCGATGCCGAGGATCTCCCCGGGTCGGACGCTCAGGTCGACGCCCCGGACGCCGAGCTCTCCGCCGCGGGGCGCGACGTGCACGTCGACCAGTTCCAAGAGGGCTTCACGGGGCAGTTCGCGGGCGCCGCGAACCGGCACCACGTGCTCCTGGAGTTCGACCAGCTCCGGCTCGGCCTCTTCCTGCTCGCCGAACATCATCGCCACGATGACCGGCTGCAGCTCGTCGTGGCTTCGCCCGCGAAGTTCGTCGGGTTCGAGGCGGCCCACCACCCGACCCTGCTTGAGGACGGTCACGCGATCGCCCATGGACGTCGCTTCGTGGAGTTTGTGCGTGATGAGCACCACGGCCATGCCGTGGCCCTTGAGGCGCTCGAGCGCCCTGGCCAGCTCCTCGACGCCGCGCGGGGTGAGCATCGACGTGGGCTCGTCCAGGATGAGGACCTTCGAGCCCCGCCAGAGGGCCTTGATGATTTCGATCTGCTGCTGCTGGCCCAGCGCCAGGGTGGCCGTCTCCGCGTCCGGGTCGACGTCGACCCCGAGCATCCCCGCCACCTCCGCGAGCCGGGCTCGTGACCCGGCCTCGTCGAGCCGGAACGTGCCGAGCGCCCCCATCATGAGGTTGTCGAGCACGGTCAGCGTCGGGACGAGCGTGGTGTGCTGGTACACCATCCCGATGCCCATCTCGATCGCCCGCTTGGGCGAGGCGAGCCGGGTCGGCTCGCCGTGGACGCGGATGTCGCCCTCGTCGGGTTGAACCATCCCCGAGAGGATGCTCATGAGGGTCGACTTGCCTGCCCCGTTCTCGCCGAGCAGGCAGTGCACCTCGCCTCCCCGGAGCGCCAGATCGATGTGATCGTTCGCCAGCACGCCCGGGAAGGCTTTGGTGATGCCGCGCAGCTCGACCACGGGGATGGTTTCGGGCCCGTGGTCGCGCGACGTGGTGTTGTGGATCGGCTCGTTCAATTCACTCCGTCAGACCTCGGGTGGTGGCGCCGGGGACGGCGCCACCACCGCGGTCGGTGCTACTTGATCAGCGCGTTGACCGCTGCCTGATCAGGGGTGAGCGGGACATCGATCTCACCCGAGGCGATCTTCGCCTGGGCGTCGTCGATCTCGGCCCACACCTCGTCCGACGCGTGGTCGGTACGCAGCAGCGAGATGCCGTTGGAGACCGAGAGGTCGTAGCCCTGGTCGCCGAACGTGCCGGCGCCGATGTCGGCGATGGCCTGCTCGTAGACCTTGGTGAAGTCCCAGATCACCGACGAGAGCAGGACGCCCTTCTTGTCGATGGGGGTCTTGTCACCGATCACGTCGATGAACCAGACCTTGTCGGCACCGGCCGGAGCCTTCGCCGTCTCGACGGCCTGCAGCATCCCGAAGGACGCTCCGTCACCCATGCCGAACACGACGTCGGCGCCAGCGGCGATCACCTGGCTGGTGACGCGCTTGCCACCGGCGGAGTCGGCGTACGCCGCCTGGCCGATCTGCGCCATCTTGAACTTCACATCGGGATTCACGCTCTTGGCGCCCGCTGCGAACCCACCGGCCTGCTTGAACCAGTTCGTGTCGGCCGCCGAGATGACGATGCCGAGCGTTCCGGTCTTGGTGGTCTTCGCCGCGAGGATGCCGGCGAGGTATGCCCCCTGCTGGCTCGAGGTCTCCACGTCGGCGACCTCGCCCGGCGTCGTGGCCGACGGCGAGTCGAAGACGATGGTCGGGACCTTGAACTCCGCCGCCACCTTCGGCGCGACGGTGTTGTAGCCGCTCGCCTGGGCGATGATCATCTTGGCGCCCCGCTGCGCAAGGCGGCGGAGGACGGGCTCAACGTCGTCATAGCCTGAACCGTCCGCCACGTCGATCTCGGCGCCGGCGGACTCGGCCGCCGCGGTCGCACCCTCGACGCCCTGCTGGTTCCAGCCGTAGTCGTTGCCCTTCTCAGGGGCAGCGATTGCAATCTTCTCGATGCTGGCCGCACTCGAGGCTGCGGTGGTGCTGCTCGAGTCGTCAGAGCCACAGCCGGTGAGTGCGATGACGGCTGCAACCACGATGGCCATCGCGGTGTACTTGAGGAGGCGCTTCTTCATCCCCTTGTCCTTTCGGTGTTCCGGGCTTGTGCCCCCGGCGGCGAGAGTTCGGGACCGGTCCGGGACGGCGCACACACCGCGGAACCGGATCGCAAACTGTTGACAACAGACATTTGACTGCGTTTGTATCCCAGCCATGAAGCGCGCGTCAATGGCCTGGGATCGCATTCGGAACGACGCCCGGTGGCGGCAATGAACGCCTCCGCCGCGGTGGCCCCCGTCGAGAACGTGACCCTGTGGGAGCGCGTCTACGCGCACCTCCGCGAACAGATCCTCAGCAACGCGCTCTCCCCCGGCACAGTGCTGTCAGAGGTGCCGCTGGCGGTTTCGCTGGGCGTGAGTCGCGGCCCGGTCCGCGAGGCGATCGGCCGGCTCGCCGCCGAGGGCCTGGTGACGGTCCGCCCCAGGCGGAGCGCCATCGTCTCGACGCTCAGCCAGGAGGAGTTCCTCCAGGCCTACCAGGTCCGCGAAGCGCTCGAGACGCTCGCGATCCGCCTCGCGGTCCCGAACCTCAGCGACGAGGACCTCGACCGCATCGACGACATCGTGACGCGTCAGGCCGAGGCGGTCGAGCGGGACGACATCGCACGCTTCTTCGCGCTCAACAGCGAGTTCCACCAGCTGTTCGTCGACCAGTCGCACAACGCGCCGCTGCAGGACATGTACCGCCAGCTCATCGGCCACATGGGCCGCTACCTCATGCGCTCGCTCGCGCTCCGCGGGACGGTTCGGCGGTCGATCGCCGAACACCGTGCCATCGCGCGAGCGTGCCGGACGCGCGACCCGGAGCGGGCCGAACGCCTGCTCCGCAACCACATCCGAGTTCCACAGCGGCGGCTCGAAGCCGCCAACAACGAGGAGGTCCTGCTCAAACGATGAGTCTCGAATTCGGGGTAAATCTGAACAACCGGGAGCCGCTGATCGCTCCGGACTACGACCTCGGGATGCTGCTCGCGCTCTCCGAGCGCGCCGAGGAACTGGGTTTCGACTCCGTCTGGGTCGGCGACAGCCTGTTCTCCAAACCGCGCTATGAGCCGATCGCCTTGCTGTCGGCCATCTCCCAGCGCACCGAACGGGTCTCACTGGGCACCGCCTGCATGGTCTCCTCGACGCGCAACCCGCTCTACCTCGCACTCGAGTGGGCGACACTCGACCACCTCTCCAACGGCCGCACCATCCTCGGCACCGGCGCCGGCAATCCCGAAGAGGGGGTGCGCCGCGAGTTCGCCGCGCTCGGGTGGGACTTCGGCAAGCGGACGGCGATCTTCGAGGAGGGTCTCGACGCCATCCGCCAGCTCTGGACGACGGGCACGGTCAACCTCCAGGGTGAGCACTTCACCTACGACGACGTCTCGTTCTACTCCGGCACCGAGCTCGGCCCGCTCATGCCGGTGCAGAGCCCGCCCCCGATCTGGGTCGTGTCCAACCCCCGCCTGGTCGGCACGGCGTCGCAGGCGACCATGGAACGACGCATCGTCGCGGCCTGCCGGCGCATCGTGCGCTACGGCGACGGGTGGATGACCTGCTGCCGCGCCCAGCACCCGGAGGAGCTGGTGGAACAGCTCGCCTGGATCAGGAAGGTCGCGGACGACGAGGGCGCCGACTTCGACCGCCTCAAGATCTCCTACCAGGTCACCATGAACGTGGGCGATTCCGAGGAGGAAGCGCGCGCCGCGTTCGGCGACTACATCGGCAAGTACTACCCCGAGCTCTCCCAGGCCATGGATCTCGGGAACTGGGGTCCCGTCGGAACGCCCGACCAGATCGCCGAGTGGATCTCGACGTTCGCCGAGGCCGGGGTCGACCATTTTGTCTGTCGGTTCGGGGCGATCGACCAGTTCGGCCAGGTCGAACGGTTCGCCCGCGAGGTCCTGCCGCGTTTCGCGGCCGAAAGAGTGAGGTAGCCGGATGGCTCGTGTGGAGTTGCTCAACGACGCCGCGCTGGTCGTGGACGTCTGCATGTCGGTGGAGCCCGACGACGTGGTCACGATCATCTGCGACGACGAGAATCGGGAGCAGGCCGAGGCGGTGGCTCAGGTCGTCGTCGAGCGGGGCGGCTGGCCCGTGGTGATGAACAACGAGCAGCAGGTGCGCCGGGGGCGTGCGGACGTGCGCTTCCCGATGGCGCCGCCGCGCAACCTTCATCAGGCGATGGTCGCCAGCGACGAGGTCATCATCATCACCAACCTCGAGTGGGCCAACCGGTTCGCCCACGTCAACGCGGTCAAGGAAACCTGCGGCGCGAACGCCAAGATCGCGTCCGTCGAGCCGGGCATGGGCTCGTGGGGCCTCACCGAGGACGACCTCCACATGGCCATCGCGCGCGCAAAACACGCCATGGCCGTTCTGGAGGGCAAGAAGCACGTCCACGTCACCACTCCCGCGGGCTGCGACTTCCACGTTTCCATCGAGGGTCGCCCCTCGCTCGAGGTGACACCCATCAAGCACCGCGGCCAGATGATGGGCCCCGTCCCGTTGTGGGCCGAGGTGGCGTTCGCGGCGGTCGAGGACTACACCTACGGCACGGCCGTGGTCGACGGCGTGATGCTCGGCATCGGTCTCGAGGGCCAGGTGAAGGAACCCATTACCTGGACCATGGAAGGCGGCAAGACGGTGAGGATCGAGGGCGGCGACGAGGCGGAGCGCCTGCGGGCGGCCATCGACGGCGTCGAGAACGCCACCGTGCTCGGTGAGTTCGCGTTCGGCGTCAGCGACAAAGCCCCGTTCGGAACACCGTCCGAGAAGGGCCGCGTGGGCACCGTGCACATGGCCCTCGGCGACAACCACAACGCCTACCCCGGCGGCCAGAACGTCTGCTCGCTGCACCTGGACGGCGTGTTCCTCAACGCCACCATGCAGATCGAGGACGACGGCACGTACATCCTCAAGGACGGGGCGTGGGCCCTGTGAGCGACGTCTCGGTCATCCCGCTCGGGGACGTCGATCCCATCGAACTCCCCGGCGGGAGCTGGAGCAGGATGCTCGTCACCGGTGCGCGGGTGCCGGGCACGGTGAGCTCGATCGGGGCGTCCGTGTTCACCCCCGGCACGGCGTTGCCGGCGGTGTGCCACGAGACCGAGGAAGTGGCGTACGTCGTCTCGGGAACGGGCGAACTCCGGCTGGACGAGCGGGTCGTGGAGTTCGGCCCCGGCGACGCGCTGCACATCCCCGCCGGGGTGTGGCACGCCGTTGCCAACACCGGCGCCGCCGACGTCGTCATGGTGTTCGGATTCCCACATCCCGACTATCCGCCCACGGAGCGTCGGTGAGGCCGACGGCTGCGAGTGGACGCGGGATGACCGTCGACGACATCCGGTCGCTGCGCCGCGAGGTGGCCGCCGCCTGCCGGGTGCTGGCCACCGAAGGCTATTCGGACCTGACCCTGGGGCACGTGAGCGCGCGGATGCCGGGCCAGGACGCCGTGCTCATCAAACGCAAGGGCGTTGCCCTGGCGGAGGTGACGGCGGATGACGTCGTGATGGTCGACCTCGACGCGCGCCCGCTCGAGGGCGACGCAGAGATCCACCTCGAGACGTCGCTCCACACCGAGGTCTACCGGGCACGACCGGACGTGGGCGCGGTGGTCCACGGCCACCCCCTCCACGCGACGGCACTCGCGGCCACCGACGCGCGGCTCGAGATGCTCAGCCACGACGCGGTGTTGTTCGCCGACGGGCTGCCGCGATACGACGCGAGCCCGGATCTGGTGACCTCCGCGGAGGAGGGCGCCGCCGTCGCCCGGGTGCTCGGCACCTGCCGCGCGGTCCTCATGCGGAATCACGGTGTGCTGGTGGCGGGGAAGGACGTGCCCTGGGCCGTCCTGACCGCCGCGACCCTGGAACGCGCGGCCGAGATCCAGGCCCTCGCGGGCACCCTGGGCGGTGCGCTCACCCCCATGAGCATCGAGGATGCACGGCGACTCGCTCCGGCCAAGTACCGGGACGCGTTCGCGCGCGAATACTGGGACGCATGGCTGCGACAGGTCGGAGGGTGACCGGATGCTGATCGAGACCACCGTCAACGGCGTCCCCAGGACGCTCGAGGTCGAACCCCACGAGCTGCTCCTCGACGTGCTCCGCGACCGGCTCGGGCTGACCGGTGCCAAACGCTCGTGCGATGTCCAGGTGTGCGGGACGTGCACGGTGCTGATCGACGGCAAGCCCGTGAGCGCCTGCACGACCCTCGCCCACGAAGCCCGCGGACGCAGCGTGCTGACCATCGAGGGCCTCGCCGAGCTGCCGTCCTTCGCGCGGCTCGAGGAAACCTTCAGCCGCCACCTGGCGCTGCAGTGCGGCTATTGCACCCCGGGGATGGCGCTCACCGTCACGTCGCTCCTGGAAGCCGGCGAACTCTCCGACGACGAGGAGGTCGTCCGGCACGCGCTGTCGGGGAACGTCTGCCGGTGCACCGGCTACCGGGCGATCATCGACGCGGTTCGGGAGCTGGCCCGATGACGACGACCCCCGCGCATCCCCGCGAGACCGGATCCGCCCTCGGCCATTCGGTGCCCCGGAAGGACGCGGCCGAGAAGCTGCGGGGCCGGGTCCGCTACGTCGGCGACACCGATGTCCCCGGCATGCTGCACGGCAAGGTGCTGCGCAGCGAGATCCCCGCCGGCCGCATCCGCTCCATTGACGCGACCGCCGCCGAGGCCATGCCCGGCGTGCGATGTGTCCTGGTGGGCACCGATCTGTTGGACATCGACCCGTACTACGGGCACGCCATCCGTGATCGTCCAATCATCGCCATCGACCGCGTGCGGTTCGCCGGCGAACCCGTCGCGGTGGTCGCCGCCGAGACCGAGGAGCAGGCCGAAGCCGCGGTCCGCGCGATCCGGGTCGAATACGAGCCCACCGCGGACGTCGACCTCGACGCCGCGATCGCAGCGGACGCCCCGCTGGTCCACGACGAACCCGCCCGCGGCGGAGCCTTCCACGGTCTCGGGAATCTGCCCGAGCGGATGGGCAACGTCTGCTATCGCTATGAACTGGAATGGGGCGACATCGACGCCGCCTTCGCCGCCGCGGACGTGGTCGTCGAAGGCACCTACGACTTCGGTTCCGCCTACCAGTACTCCATGGAGACCCACGCCTGCATCGCCCAGGTGGAGGGCGACGAGATCACGATGTGGGCGAACTGCCAGCATCCCTTCCTGGTGCGGGCAGAGATGGCCGCCGTCTTCGGCGTGCCTCTCGGCAACGTCCGCATCATCGTCCCGTTCCTGGGCGGCGGGTTCGGCAGCAAGTCGTACACCCGGCTGGAACCGCTCACCATCGCCGTCGCCCGCAAGGCCGGTCGGCCGGTGCGGGTGGTCAATCGCGTCGACGAAGCGATCCTGACCAGTCGCCAGCACGGCGCCCGCATCCACCTGCGCACCGCGGCCCGTTCCGACGGCACCCTGCTGGCACGTCAGGCGATCTGCCTGTTCGACACCGGCGCCTACGCCGACAACGGCCCCCGCGTGGTGGCGACTGCGGGCGACTCCGCTCCCGGCCCCTACCGGTGGGAGGCGGCGACGGTGGTGGCGGACTGCGTCTACACCAACACCTCGCCGGCCGGGTCCTACCGCGCGTTCGGCGCGGTCCAGCAGCAGTGGGCCGGCGAACTCCAGGTGGACGAGATCGCCCGCCGCATCGGGATGGACCCGCTCGAGATCCGCCGCAAGAACCTGCTGCGCCCCGGCGAGGACATCCGCCCGGGCGGCAAGCCGCTCGATGCCGACCTCGTCGGCGACATCGAGAAGGTGGCGGCCAACCTGGGGTGGGGCTCGGCCCGCGAGGAGTGGGTCGGCCGCGGGCTGTCGGTGGGCGTGCTGGCCGCGGGTGCCCACCCGGTGAGCTGCGCGACGGTCCGGCTGGAGGCCGACGGCCATGTGACCGTCAACTGCGGCACCACCGAGGTCGGCCAGGGTGCCAGGACGGTCATGCCGCAGATCGCGGCCGAAGTGCTCGGCCTGTCGGTCGACGTCGTCCGGATGGGTGGCACCGACACGCGCTTCACGCCCTACGACCGCTCGACCGGCGCCAGCCGTTCGACCACCGTCGCCGGCCTCGCGGTGCAGCGCGCCGCCGAGGACCTCCGCCGCCAGCTCGAAGAGATCGGGGGCGGCGAGGCCGACCCAGCCGACTACCGGGCGCTGATGCAGGAGCATTTCGGATTCACCGGCGGCGAGCTCATCGGCCGCGCCGACGTGCATCCCGAGGGGTCCGGTTCCTATGCCGAGGGACCGGTCTTCTGGGAGGTGTGCGTGGCCGCTGCGGAGGTCGAGGTGGACCCCGACACCGGCGTGGTGCGTGCGCGTCGGACCGCCACCTGCGCCGACGTGGGCCGAGCGATCAACCCCGCCTTCGTCGAACGACAGGACGAGGGGGCCACGATGCAGGGCCTCGGCACCGGACTCTTCGAAGAGGTCCTGTTCGAGGGCGGCAGGCTGGCAACGGAGACGTTGCTCGACTATCGAGTGCCGACGACGCTCGACGTGCCCGCGGAGATGTCCTGCGTGATCGTCGAGAACGCCGACGGGCCCGGCCCGTTCGGCGCAAAGGGCTGCGGAGAAGGAGCGCTCGCGGCCGTGGCAGGAGCGATGGCCACCGCGCTGGCCGATGCCGGCGTGCCCATGAACCAGATGCCGCTGACTCCCGAGCGGGTGTGGCGGCGCATCCAAATGCGCAACGACGCAGACCCGGAGGTGTGAGGTGACGGAGTTCAAGCGCGTGGCCGTGATCGGTACGGGCACGATGGGACCGGGCATGGGCGCCACTCTTGCCCGCATCGGAATCGACGTCGCGATGTACGACGTCAGCGCCGAGGCGCTGGAGCGCGCCAAGGGGATGGTCGGCATGGCCGAGGGCGTCCTCGACCGTCTCGAGGCCCCGTCCGCCCCGGGCGGTTCGGTGAGCTACCACGACGACCTCGCTGCGGCGCTCGAAGGGCGTGACATGGTCCTCGAGGCGATCCCCGAGCGCCTGGAGCTCAAGCACGAGATCTTCAAGCAGTTCGAGCAGCACTGCGCCCCCGACACCGTGCTCGCCTCGAACACCTCGGGCATCCCGATCACCGCGATCGCCGAGGTGTGCGATCACCCGGAGCGGGTCATCGGCAACCACTGGTCGAACCCGCCCCACCTGATCCCCATGATCGAGGTCATCCCGGGTGAGAAGACCAGCCAGGAGGTCCTCGAGCGGACCTGCACGCTGGTTCGCGAGATCGGCTACCACCCGGTGGTCGAGAAGGAGGTCCCCGGCTTCGTCGAGAACCGCGTGCTGTACGCGATCATGCGCGAATGCCTCGACCTGGTGGACCGGGGCATCGTCTCCCCCGAGGCGCTCGACCTGAACGTGCGCTGGGGCATCGGCTACAAGCTCGCGGTCATCGGCCCGATGGCGCTGCTCGACATGGCCGGGATGGACATCTACAACGCGGTCGGGTCCTACCTCAACAAGGACCTCTGCAACCGCGACGACGTCTCCTCCACGATCCAGGACCTGATCGCCGAGGGCCGACTCGGGATGAAGACCGGCGGCGGCCTCTTCGACTACACGCCCGAGCAGATCGACGAGCTGCGCAAGCAGCGGGCCGCGGCGTTCGTCACCGTCCGGAAGGCCATCGAGGCCTCCGACGCGAAGGCGGGCTGAACCATGAAGATCTGGCTGCTGGATTCGGGCAGCCTGGTCATCGACCAGGCCCACATCACCTGGAACCTGGGATGCGGCAACCCCGTGCGGTTCCCGGTGTATTCGGTGCTCATCGAACACGACGAGGGGCTGTTCCTGTTCGACTCGGGCTACGACCTCGAACACGTGCAGGAGGTCCTGCCGTTCGAGCTCCCCGAGCAGACTCCGGAGCAGACGATCCCCGCCCAGCTCGCGCTCTGCGGCTTCCAGCCGTCGGACGTGGGCACGGTGGTGATGTCCCACCTGCACTTCGACCACGTCGGCGGCAACAAACACCTGCCCGACGCGCGGGTGCTCATCCACGCGACGGAGATCGCACAGGGCCGCAACTGCGAGCCCTTCGAACGGCTCGGCTATTCGGATCACACCTGGGACCACCTCGACGCCAACCTCGTGCCGATCAGCGGCGATTTCGAGGTCGCGAAGGGGCTGCACCTGTTCGAGACCCCCGGACACACCGTCGGCCACTACTCGCTGCTGGTCACACCGCAGTCGGGCGGAGCGATGCTCTTCCCGTTCGATGTGACCTACACGCGGGACGCCTACGAACGGGGCCTCCAGCCCGGCTTCCACGTCGACCCGGTGGCGGGAGTCCGCTCGATCCAGCGCATCAAGGATCTCGCCGAGACGCACGGCGCGGAGATCTTCTTCACGCATGACATGGAGGCGTGGGGCACCTACCGCCACGCGCCCGACTTCTACGAGGTGTAACCATGGGCAAGATGGACGGACGCGTGGCACTCGTGACCGGCGCCGCGCAGGGGATTGGCAAGGCCGTCGCGGACAAGCTCGCGGCAGAGGGCGCCACGGTCGTCACGGCGGACCTCAACGGGCCCGGAGCCGAGGCGGCCGCCCCCGAGGGAGGCCTCGGAATGCAGGTCGACGTGTCGTCCGAAGACGACGTGAAGCGGATGATCTCCGACACGACGTCGCACTTCGGACGGCTGGACGCCATGGTGAACTGCGCGGCCATCGTGCCGTTCGTTCCCTGGGACGATCTGGACTTCCCTGAGTGGAAGCGCATCATGAGCGTCAACCTCGACGGCCTGTTCCTGTGCTGCCACTACGGGCACAAGCCGATGCGCGAGGCGGGCTACGGGCGCATCGTCAACATCTGCAGCAACGTCGTGCTCGCGGGTACCCCGAATGTCGCCCACTACGTGGCCAGCAAGGGCGGTGTGCTCGGCTTCACCCGGGCGCTGGCGCGCGAGATCGGCAAGCACGGCATCACCGTGAACGCCGTCGCGCCGGGCCTGACCGAGACCGAAGGCGTCATGGCCGGCCCCCACAAAGAGGCGTTCGAGTTCGTGCAGATGCTCCAGTGCCTCCCGCGCCGCGGAGTCGCCGCGGACATCGCGCCGTCGGTCGCGTTCCTCGCCTCGGAGGAGTCCGGCTGGGTCACCGGCCAGCTCCTGGTCGCCGACGCGGGGATGTCGCACAACTGATGCCGGAGTTCCCCGTCAACCGGGCCGGGGCGATCCTGGCCGTCGCCGACGTCGAGCGGTCGGTGGCCTTCTACCGCGACCTGATGGGATTCGCGGTCGACGCGCTGTACGACGACCCACCGTACGCCAGCATGAGTTGCGCCGGCATGCGGCTCTCGCTCGCCGAGCAGGGGCATCCGGCGGAGGACCGGCCGGGCGTCATGATGGTCGCTCCGCCCGATCCGGCATCCGCCGCGGTGGTGCTCGTGCTGGAGGTCGCTGATTGCCTGGCCGTCCATGCCCGCCTGGTGGAGGCGGGCGCGGACATGCTCGCGCCGCCCTTCTCACCTCCGTGGGGCGGGCATCGCTTCTTCGTGCGCGACCCCGACGGATACCTCGTGGAGGTCGAACAGCCGGCATGAGGGCCGGCGTGGCCGCATTCCTCGCACTGGCCGCACTGTTCGCCGGTTGCAGTTCGGACGGTCCCCCTTCCCGCCCGCTGCAGCCGGCGACCCCCGCCGGCGCCGAGGAAGCGTTGCGCGTGCGCCTGGTCGAGGACCGGGCGCTCTCGGTGCAGTTCGTCCACTGCTTCACCACGGACGTGCGGTCGTCGCGCGGCGAGAAGGTGTTTCGCTGCAGCGTGAGTTTCGGGGAGCCCAAGATCTACGGCTACTGCGTCGTCGTGCGCGACGGCGCGGCCGTCACCCATGTGGAGGAGCCCGCGCTCCACTGCCGCCGCACCCGCACCGGCGACGAGCCGTGAGCGAGGCGAACGTGGCGTCGCGGGCGCGAGACTCGCTCGCCGACGTCTGGGAGGTGCTCCCGGCCTGGGCCGCCATCGCCTCGAGCTCAGGTGACCCGGCCGGCCTGACCGCGATGCTCGCGGTGCTGCGGGCCCGAGCAGAACGCCTGCCGGGAACCGCCAGGGAGGCCCGGTTGGATCGGGCCGGGCCCGGTGCCCTGTACGTGAGCTGCCGTCCGGACGCCCCGCGGCGGGTCTTGCTCGTGGGACACATGGACACGGTCCACGGCCCGGACGTCACGGCCCCACCGATCGAGCGCCGGGGCGACGTGCTCACGGGTCCGGGGGTCGCCGACATGAAGGGCGGTCTGCTGGTGATGCTTGCCGCCCTCGAGGGGTTCGAAGCGTCGCCGCACGCGCCCCGGCTCGGATGGGACCTCATCGTGACCCCGGACGAAGAACTCGGGTCGCCCCTGGGGGCACCGTTCCTGGCCGCCGCCGTCGGCGCCGTCCACTGGGGCCTGGTCTTCGAACCCGCCGGCGCCGGCGGCGGCGTCGTGATCCAACGCCGCGGCCGGTCGGTGCTGCGCGTCGACGTGGCCGGACGCAGCGCACATGCGGGCCGTGATCCCGCCTCGGGGCGCAACGCGGTGACGGCCCTCGCCGAACTCGTGCTCGCGGCCGAAGCGATGGGCGCACCCGACGCCCACCTCGACGTGACGGTCGGAACGGCCCGGGGCGGGAGCCAGGTGAACGTGGTGCCGGACCGCGCCGTCGCCGAGATCGACGTGCGCGCCCCGGACGCCGCGCCGCTCGCCGACGTGGCCGTCGAGCTGCGGAGGGTCGCCGACGACGTGGTGCGGCGTCGTGAGGTCCAGGTCGAGGTGCGCGAGGTGGTCGGATGCCCGCCGATGGCCCCGACGCCCGTCTCGGAGCGGCTCGCCCGCACCTACGGTGAGGCCGCGCGAACCGTGGGCATCGATGCGCCTCCGGTCCGCGTCGGCGGTGTGTCGGACGCCAATCACCTCGCCGGCGCCGGGCTCTCGGTCATCGACGGGCTGGGCCCCCTGGGCGGCGGATTGCACTCACCGGACGAGTGGGTGGACGTGCCGTCGATCCTCGATCGCGCGGCCGCCGCCGCGGTGTTGCTGCACCGGCTCGCCACCGGCGACGAGCGCGAGCCCGCGCCCGGCTAAGGCTCCGCTCCGCCCGGCGCGTCCCACCGCCTGCGAACGTTCCTGAGATCGTCCTCGGTGTCGATGTCCGGCGGCGCCGGGCCGCCGACCGGAACTTCCAGCACGGGGATGGCGCGCAGCAGATCGCGGGCGCCGGTGTCGCCGGCGAGCGTCATCAGCCGGGGAAACACCTCCCGGCGCAGCAGCACGGGATGGCCGCGCGCGTCGTCGTATCGGGCCGCCACGGCGGCAAATCCAGGATCGGGAGCCGCCGAGGCGATCACGGCCCGTACCGAGTCGCCGGAGATCCCCGGCTGGTCACCGACAAGCACCACGACGGCATCGACCTCGGGGCCCACAGAGTCGAGCCCCGTCTGGAGCGACGAGGCCAGCCCGGTGTGATGGTCCGGGTTCGTCACGGCGCGAACCTGCGGATGGTCGGGAAGCGCCGAAGCGACGGACTCGGCGTGGGCACCCACCACCACCACGATCTCCTCCACACCGCCGTCCAGCAGCGCGTCCACCGCGTGGACCACGAGCGGCCGGCCACCGACCTCGACCAGCTGTTTCGGTCGTCCGAGGCGACTCGACGCGCCGGCCGCGAGCACCAGGCCGGTCACCCGCATGCGGTCAGCGACGCCCGAGGAACAGGTCGACGGCGTTGTCCCCCATCACCCGGTCCACCAGATCGTCGGTGAGCCCGGAGAGGCGGACCTTCGCCATCTCGACGATGGGGTGATGGAACGGCGCGTCGGAGCCGTACATGACCCGATCCGGACCCACCCGTCGCACGGCCTCGGCGATCTTGGTGTGCATGGGCATCCCGGATGTCTCGAGCCAGACGTTCTGGTTGCGTTCGGCGACGTCGATCGCCCCGTCGATGTAGACGATGTTGCCGTGGCCCATGTGCCCGAGGATCACCCGGGCCTTCGGGAACCGGCGCGCCGCCTCCTCGATCGACCACGGAAGCGTGAAGATCGGATGCCCGCAATGAATCAGCAGCGGGACGTCGCGGGCGATGGCCGCTTCGTAGACGGGGTGCACGATCGGATCGTCCGGGTGGTATCCATCGAGCAGCGGGTGCAGTTTGACGCCCACGAATCGCGGGTGGTCCAGCCACCGCTCCGCGTCGTCGGCCCCGTCGGGCATCCGGGGGTTGGCCCAGACGAGCCCGTGCGCGGCCGGGACGGACTCCAGGATCTCGGCCACCGTGGCGTTGTCGGGATGGAAGATCACGCAGCCGCCGTAGTCGTGCTCCTCCATCAGCTCGACCAGCCCGTCCCGGTCCAGGCGCACGTCGAACAACGGGAACTCGCCCACGTGCATATGAGCGTCGAAGATCATTCGCTGCCTCCGATGGTGCTCGAGGGCCGCCCCGAGTGGTTCCGGCCCGGCACGCCGATTCTACGTTCGAGCGGCGCGGGCGGGACCGCTCCACGAGTGCGACGCGCGGGCCGCACGCACGCGGCGCCTCAGGCGGGGCCCGCGGGACCGACGCGGAACGTGCGGACGATCTCGGCGGCGACCGAAACGGCTACCTCCCGAGGGGTCGCCGAACCGATCGCGAGGCCGATGGGTGCGTGGATGCGTGCGAGCTGGGCGTCGCTGACGCCCTCCGCCCGGAGCAGCCCCTCACGGCGTTCCGTGGTCCGCCGGCTCCCCATGGCGCCGATGTAGCCGGCGTTGGTGGCCAGCGCGGCGATCAGGGCCGGCACGTCGAACTTGGCGTCGTGGGTGAGCACGCAGATCGCGGTTCGACCATCCACTGGCGCCCGGGCCAGGAACCGATGCGGCCAGTCGACCACCATCTCGTCCGCGGCCGGGAACCGTTCGGACGTGAGGAAGGCGTCACGCGCGTCGCACACCGTCACCCGGTAGCCGAGGAACCGTCCGATCTCGGCGACCGCGGCGGCGTGGTCGATGGCCCCGAAGACGTACATGGCCGGTCGCGGAGCGAGGCTGTTGATGAGGACGCGATCCTCTCCGACCTCGGCGACCGCGGTCGCGCCCCTGGCGAGGACGTCGAGCGCGGCGGCGACCAGCGGGTCCGAGGGATCGTCGCCCGGGGCGACCGCCCGCCGGGTTCCGAACCCCGGGCCGGAGAGCACCGTGACATACGCCACCGGCCGGTCGTCGCGGACCGCGTCGGCGATCCGGCCGATGACGGCCGGCTCGGCGGGCTCGATCACGATCTCGATGCGCCCGCCGCATGGCATGCCGACCGCGAAGGCGTCCTCGTCGGCGATGCCGTAGTCGGCCAGGCGTGCGGTGCCGCCGTCCAGCACCTGCCGTGCGTGTTCGAGGGCGTCCGGTTCGACGCAGCCGCCGGTCACCGATCCCACGATTCGTCCGTCGTCGAGCAGCGCCATCGCCGCACCGGGTCCGCGGGGCGCCGACCGGTACACCGTCACGACGGTGGCGATCGCGGCCCGCCGTCCCTCGGCGAGCGCCGGAGCGAGGGTGGTGAGGAGGTCTCGCATCAGGTCTGGCCGTCCCGACGATCCGCCAGCGCCGACCCGGCGCCTACCGGCGCGGCCCGGCCAGCGGTACCCGGGTTCCCCCGGCGATCAGGGCGGCGTCGAGCACCTCCCACTCGCGCTCCAGCCGCACCAGCGAGAGTTCGAGCGTGCCCGTTCCGCGCTCCCCCGTGAGCGGCACGGTGAGCGTCGTATGGCCCTGCCCTTCCAGCGCATTCGCGGGAACCTCGGCCCGGATGGGCTCTCCCAGGTGGTCGCCGAGTTCCGGATGGGCCTTCAGGACGTCCGCCACGACGCGCTGGGCGCCCCGCGGACGGCGAAGCCACGCCGCGCCGACGATGACCACCACGTAGGCGAGGAAGGCGTAGGCGAGGACACCGGCGACGAGGAACGCCCCGTCCTGTCCGGCCACGGCGGTCCCGACGACCGCGCCCAGGAAGAACACCCCGAACATGACCGCGCCACCGAGGGTGATGGCACGACCGACCGGGACGTCGAAGAGGCGCGTCACGCCACCCACACCTCGGCGAGTCGGGCCAGCGTCGCCCGGTACCGTCGCAGGGCTTCGTCCTTGCCCAGCAGCACCAGGCTCTCGTAGATCCCGGTCGAGACCTTCTTGCCCGTGATGGCCGCGCGCTGGGGTTCGAGGAACCCTCGCGCGTCCTCGCCGAGGATGTGGAGCTGGTCCTGCAGCACCTCTTTCACCGTGTCGATGGTGAAGGGTTCGACGATCTCCAGGCGGCCCAGGCCCGCCCCGATGACCTGGATGGAATGGCGGACGTCCTCGGTGAGGCTCGCCCAGGCCTCCGGATCCATCTCGAGCGGGGTGAACAGCCACCCCGCGAGGACGTGGAACTCCTCGAGCGTGGAAAGCTTGCGTTTGACGCTCGGTGCGGTGCGACGCACCAGGGCTTCGCGCTCCGGGCCGCCCTCGGCGAGGAAGCCGGTGTGCGTCAGGTGCTCCAGCAGCACCTCGGTGAAGTCGTCGTCGGACATCCGGCGCAGATACCGGCCGTTGATGACCTGGGTCTTCTTCATGTCGAAGACGGCCGGGCTCTTGCTGATGCGCGACACCGAGAACCGCTCGATCAATTCCTCGGTGGTGAACATGGTGGTCTTGTCGTCGAAGCTCCAGCCGAGGAGCGCGATGGCGTTGATGACCGCCTCGGGCAGGTACCCCTCATCGCGAAGGTCCTCCACCGAGGCCGCACCGTGGCGCTTGGAGAGACGCTTCTTGTCGGGGCCGAGAATCAACGGGATGTGGGCGTACTCGGGAGGCGTGCCGCCGAGCGCCCGCATCACCATCACCTGCTTGGGGGTGTTCGAGAGGTGGTCCTCTCCCCTGAGCACGTGGGTGATGCCCATGTCGACGTCGTCGACCGCGGCGGCGAGGTTGTAGGTGGGCGTGCCGTCGGAGCGCGCGACCACGAAGTCCTCGATCGAGGTGTGGGCGAACGTGACGTCGCCGCGCACGTAGTCGTCGATGACCGTCGTCCCCTCGGGATCGACCGCGAAGCGCCACGCCGGCTGGCGTCCTTCGGCGCGGAAGCCCTCGATGTCTGCCTCGCTCCAGTCACGGCGGCCGCGCACGACCGGCGCCCGCTTGTTCGCGCGCGCCTCGGCGCGCTGGGCCTCGAGTTCCTCGGGGGTCTCCCACGCCTCGTAGACGGCGCCCGCGGCCTTCAGCCGGTCGATGGCGTCGCGGTAGACGTCGTCGCGCTCACTCTGCCGGAACGGCCCCTCGTCCCAGTCAAGTCCGAGCCACGACATCGCGCGGAGCACCTGCGCCTCGCTTTCGGGCGTCGAACGCTCGCGGTCGGTGTCCTCCATACGCAGGATGAAGGTGCCGCCGGTGTGGCGCGCGACCAACCAGTTGAACAGCGCCGTGCGGGCGCCGCCGACGTGCAGGTTTCCGGTTGGACTCGGCGCGAACCTGACGCGGGCCGGAGTGGTGATGTCTCGTCGCTGAGGTGGAGCCATCGGCCAAGGATACCCGTCCCGCGGCGGCCGCCGTGCGTAGGATGGCCCACATGCGATTCGGCGCTCACGTCTCGTCGTCCGGGGGCATCAGCAAGGCCATCGGCCGCGGCCAGGAGATCGGCTGCGAGAGCCTCCAGGTGTTCACACACAACCCGCGCACCTGGCGCCCCATCCAGCACAAGGACGAGGAGATCGAGGCCTTCCGCCGCCTGGCCGCCGAGGCGGACATGGGCCCGCTGGTGAGCCACGGGCTGTACCTCATCAACCTCGGTGCCCCGGATCGCGAGGTCCCCACCGGGCCACCCGGAAAGCCAGCCACCAAGACCAGGAACATCCATCGCGCGTCGGTGGAGAGCCTGATCCAGCACCTCGAGATCGGCGAACGCCTCGGGCTCTCCGGGGTGGTGCTTCACGTCGGGTCGAGCAAGGGGTCCACCGAGTCCGAGGCCATCAGCCGCATCGGCGCCGGCATCAGCCAGGCCTTCGAGGCGGCGCCCGGCGAATGCGCCGTGTTCCTCGAGAACACCGCCGGCGCCGGCGACACGATCGGGCGGTCGTTCGATCAGTTGCGGCGGGTGTTCGACGAGGTCGGGCATCCCTCCCGGCTCGGCTACTGCCTGGACACCCAGCACCTGTTCGCCAGCGGGTACCCGGTCCACGAACCCGACGGCATCGACCGGGTGCTCGACGAGTTCGACCGGACCGTCGGCATCGAGCGGCTTCGGTGCCTGCACCTCAACGATTCGATGACCGCGTTCGGATCGAATCGCGACCGCCACGAGAACCTCGGCGACGGCCAGATCGGTGCGGACGGTTTTCGGAGGATTCTGGGAGCGCCCGCACTCCAGGACCTCCCGGTGATCCTGGAGGTGCCGGGTCTCGAGGGCAACGGGCCGGACCTCGAGAACATGGCCCGCGCCCGCCGCTTCCACGAGGAGGGGCTGGAGTTGCGGGGCGCCTGAACGTGGCGTCGCAGGCGTTTCGTGATCCCGGGGCGGTGCGCCAGAATGAGCAGTCCTCGTTCACCGATCAACCCAGGACCGGTGGGTCGCCAAACGTGACCACAACTCCCCGCAACGAACTCGTCGGCCCGTGGCTCGATGCCGTCGGTCATGGCGTCGCGGTCTACGACGCTGACGGTCTGCTGATCGGCATGAACGCCAGGCTCGCGGACCTCATCGGCCGCGACCCGGATGCCGACTACCACTCCCAGCTCCCGCCGAGCTGGTGGCCGCCGGAGGACGCGCTGGAGCTGGCGATGGGCATCGCGGAACTCAGGAGCGGCGGTCCGCCGCTGCGCTGGGAGCTCGCGGTCCGGTCCGAACGCGGCCCCGGTGTGGTGGCCTCGGTCACCTGGGACGCGGCACGGTCCGCCGACGGAGAGCTGCTCGGGTTTCTCGTCACGGTCGAGGACATCACCGAGCGGTTGCTCGTGGAGGAGGCCTGGACCGAGGCCAGGCGCACGTACGAGCTGCTCGCCGACAACTCGACGGATCTCGTGACCAGGATCTCCAGCAGTCTGCGGCTGCTCTACGTGTCGCCGTCGGTGCTCCGCGTGCTCGGGTACCCGATCGGCGAGGTCATGGGTGCGCGGCTGGCCCGCTTCGTCCACCGCGACGACCTGGGCGCACTGCGAGAGGCCCTGGCGGCCCTGGAGGGCGGCGCCGATGGTGTGACCACCGTCATCCGCATCCGCCACCGGGACGGGCGCTGGCTGTGGTTCGAGATCGTCACGCACGCGCTGCGCGACGAGGCCGGGCGCATCATCGAGACACAGGCGTCGGCCCGCGACGTCTCGGCGCGGCGGGCGGTCGAGGATCGCAACCGCCAGTTCGCCGAGGAGCTGGGCTTCGTGGCCCGTCATGCCGGCGACATGATCTCGGCGCACAACCCGGATGGAACGTTCCGCACGGTGTCGGACGCCAGCCGGACGCTGCTGGGACGCTCCCCCGAGGATCTGGTGGGAGCGAGCGCCGCCGAGTTCCTGCACCCCGACGACCGGGAGCGCTACGAGGCGGTCTTCGCGCGCGTCTGCTCCGGTGCCGCGACAATCGAGTCGATCACCCATCGCGTGGTCAAGCCGGACGGATCGGCCCTGTGGCTCGACACGAGCATCCGGGCGATGCGCTCGATCGAGGGTGAGCTCACCGCCTGCATCTGCGTTTCGCGCGACGCCACGGCGCGACGCGCCGTCGAGCGCGAAGCGAGCAACCGCGCCAAACGCTCCGAGCTCGAGGCGATCGAACAGACCGCCCTGCGGCGGGTGGCGATGGCCGTCGCCCATCAGGCGGACGCACCACCGGTGCTGGAGATGGTGGCCGAGGAGATCCCCCGCCTGCTGCGGGTCGCCGGGGGACTGGTCGTCCGATTCGATGATCACGGGGGTGTGGTGCTCGGCGCGTCGGAGGCGATGCCGTGGACGCCGGGTGACCGCATCCTGACCGCCGACGGGTCCGCGCTCGACCTGCTGCGACGGGGCGGCAGGACGGCCAGGGCGCTTGCCCCGTTGGTCTCTCCGGACGGCGAGATCACGGTGACCTCAACGGTCTCCGCCCCGGTCCGGATCGACGACGACCTGTGGGGCGCCGTGGTGGCCGTGTCCCACCAGGGCGGCACCGTGCCCGCCGGTGCGGAGGCCCGGCTCGAGCGGTTCGCGGAACTGGTCTCGGTGGCCGTGGTGGCGGCCGAGAACCGCGCTCAGCTTGCGGCACAGGCGCTGTCGGACCCGCTCACCGGACTCGCGAATCACCGGGCGTTCCACGAGCGCCTCCGGGAAGAGGTGGCGCGCGCGCATCGCTACGGCCGCCCCTTGAGCCTCGCGGTCATCGACATCGACCACTTCAAGCGTCTCAACGACCTCCACGGCCACCAGGCCGGCGACGCGGTGCTCGCGTCGCTCGGCGGCATGCTGTCGGGGACGGCCCGGGCCAGTGAATTGGTGGCGCGCGTGGGCGGCGAGGAGTTCGCGTGGCTGCTGCCGGAAACCGATGGCGACATCGCGATGCGCGCGGTCGAGCGGTTCCGTGCCGCGGTGTCCCGTCAGCCCCTGTGGCGCAACGAGCGCATCACCGTCTCCGCCGGGATCTCCGACCTGATCCACGCGGCCGATGCCGATGACCTGTACCGGCTGGCCGACGGCGCGCTCTACTGGGCGAAGGGCAACGGCCGCGACCAGGTGTGCCTCTACTCGCCCGAGGTCGTCGACGCGCTGTCGATCGAAGAGCGGGCCCTCCGGCTCGAACGCACTCAGACCATCGCCGCGCTGCGGTCGCTGGCCCGTGCGGTGGACGCCAAGGACACCTCGACCAAGGCGCATTCCGAACGCGTGGCGGAGCTCGCGCACCGGCTCGCCCTGGCACTGGGCTGGACCCGTGCCCGGGCGGACAAACTCAAGGACGCCGCCCTGCTCCACGACGTCGGCAAGCTCGGGATTCCGGACGCGGTGCTGTTCAAGCCCGGCGACCTCGAACCGGCGGAGTACGAGTCGGTCAAACGCCACGCCGCGCTCGGTGCGGAGATCACCGCCGACGCGCTGACCGCCGAACAGTGCGAATGGATCCGGCACCACCACGAGCACTGGGACGGTGGCGGGTACCCCGGCGGTGTCTCCGGCGAGGGCATCCCCGAAGGCGCACGCCTCATCGCCGTCGCCGATGCGTGGGACGTGATGACGCGCGCCCGCCACTACGGAACGGTGAAGACGGTGGACGAAGCCCTCGAGGAGATCGACCGCTGTTCCGGAGCGCAGTTCTGGCCGGCGGCCGTCGACGCCATGAAACGCGTCATCCAGCACAGCGCCCCCGCGCGAATCGGGTGAGCGCCACGGGGTAAGCCCCGCAGCGGCCGCCCCGGCCGCTGGTAGGTTGCCCGCATGAGTTCCCCGGTTCGCCGACGCATCGCGGTGGCGATCGGCGCCGCAGTCGTCGCCGTGGCTGGTGGCGTGTGGCTGGCGTCGCTCGGCGACGACGTGTCCAGAACACCGACCGAACCGGTCTCGACAACGGCGCCCAGCATCGACCAGTTGCCCGACGTCGCCCCGCTTCCCGATCTTGGCGCGGTGAAGGGCTCCCCCACCGAGTTGGACGTCCCCGAGGGTGGCGAAGCGGAGGTCCGGGCGACCACCGGAGGCCGGATGGTCACGCTCAGCCGTGAAAACGGCAGTCCCGTGGTGGTGGCCGAGATCGACCGCGAGGGCGACTACCACGCGGTTCGCGTGTTCGACCAGAAGGGCGAGGTCGAACTGGTGATCAGCCGGCTCGACGTGGCGCCGGCGGGTGCCTCGTCATCCACACGGCGCCTGGCGGGGTGCCGCAACGTGCGGCGCCTCAACGGCCCGAAGTGGCGCCGGTTCCCGATCAAGTGGCGTTTCAACCCCGTCGGCGTCCCCCGCAGCGTGGGCGCATCGCGGGCACTCTCGGCCGTGCGTGCCGCTCGCGCCTCCTGGGGCGGCAACCGCAATCGGTGCCGCATCCGCGATCGTGCGGCCTCGGGATTCAGCTACCAGGGCACCACGCGGCGCAGGATCGGCCGCGACGGCATCAGCACGGTCGAGTTCAGCGAGATCGACCGCCTCGGCGGTGTGTGCCGCGGGGCGCTGGCGTGCACCTACACGTGGTCGTCCGGCGGACGGGCCATCGAGAGTGACATCCTCGTCGACCGGAACCCCACCTCCGGCCTGGCCGCCGGCTCCCGCATCGGCCGCAACGTCGATCTGCAAAGCGTGTTCGTGCACGAATCCGGGCACACGCTCGGGTTCGGGCACGTCTACGACGCCAGCAACGTGATGTACCCGTCGATCACCCGTGGAACCAGGGTGTACCGGCGTCTGGGCAAGGGAGACGCGGTTGCCAACAATTCGCGCTACTAGCCTGGCGGTGGCGTGCTGCGCCGTCCTGCTCGCCGGCTGCAGCGGTGACGACTCCGGCAGCACGACCGCCGTCACGACCACGGGAGACGCCGGTACCACGTCCGTCTCGACCGCGGACCCGCAGGTCCCGCGCGCACCGAGCCTCCCGGACGCGTTCCTCACCGCACCGTCGGGCATGGTTCAGCTCGCCTCCTACGGGGGCTGCTGGACCCGCGAGGGCGGCGTCGCCAGCGTGTGCGCCGATCCGATCGAGGTCACCTGCCCCGCCCCGGGCATTCCGGACCTCGACATCGAGGCCGGCGACGAACTGCGGCTCGACATGGACCTGCCCGCGCGCCCGTCGGAGGTCACCCTCCGACCGACGGGTTCGCGCAAACCGACCACCCTCAAACCACCCGCCACCACCACCAGGTGGACCGCCAGCGGTGAGACCGGCCTGGCGGTGGTGGGCGCGTCGGTGCCCGGCTACGGCAACGCGGCCTGGGCGGTGTGCTTCGTTTAGTGCCGGGCCAGGTGACCTTTGCAGTGTTCCGGGAGCGAAAACCGAGCAGCCCAAGGACGCAGTGTTTCCCTCATTCGAGGGTATTGCGAAGGTCCAGACGATTTCCTGCCGCCACCGGACCTGAGCAGTACCCTCGATCGGGAATATTCGGGGAACCGAGGACGCCGGGATGTACGTGTTTGCAGCCGACGGAACGCGGCAAACGTTTCCTGGCGCGGCACTCGGAGGCGCTGCTAGCATCCGCCCCCTGACGCGGGAGTAGCTCAGTTGGCTAGAGCGTCAGCCTTCCAAGCTGAGGGTCGCGGGTTCGAGTCCCGTCTCCCGCTCCTATCGAGACCCCGCCCGAGTGGCGGGGTCTCGTCATTTTCGGGGGCAGCCGCCGCGCCATCGCAACGTGCTCGATGCCCTGAAGCCCGCCCCTGCGGGCTGGCCAGTCTCGCGCGAGCGACCAAATGGCCCGATAGTCGTGCGTCCCGGGCCAGCACTCCCGGCGGCGCGACGTGGACGCTCCAATTGCCGAGTTGCACGTCGACCGATGTTCAGAATGCACGTTCTCTGATCTCCAGAACGCACATCTCCCTGAGAGCCTGAGCGCAGAACGACTGGCAGCCAACCGGCGGCAACAGGCGATCCCCTCGGCAAGGAACCCGCGCCACGACCCGTTGCGACCGCCGGCGGGTGCCCGGCGTGCGCTCGAGCCGCCGTTCTCACCGACCTCTGTGGTCTTTGGAACCCGGCGACCAGCCGAGCCGGGCGGTCGCCCCATCTCATCGAGCGGGGGCAGCCGACGTTCACCTCCACCGATCGCTCCGGCGAAGGCTCACCCGGCCGGGACGTCCATCTGCAGCCACCCGTAGAAGCGATCGGGGCTACCGCCGAACGAGTACACCGCCCGCCGCACCGTCGGGAACTGCGTTGCCGTGCGGTTGAGCTGCGCCAGCAGCAACGCACTTCCGCACGAGCTGGATGCGTTCGGGACGATGCGCGAGAAGTCGCGGAAGTCGATACGCGCGGTCCCGGCCGTCACCGCCACGCGGCGCAGCCGCCCTGCGGTCCTGGCGGAGAACCAGCCGCCGTATCCATCGGCACGCTCCGCCGCTGTCGGCCCACGCAGCAGCGCCGCCATGGCCCCCCGCAGTACGGCTGGCGATCGGACCGTCCGTGACACCGGGAATACGCGGTCGCAGGAGGTCCCGACGTCCCCACGGGGCAGATAGATCGCAATGCTGGCCGTTGCCGCGGGGGTCGTCGAGGGGGGGAGCGTCGCCGTCGGCCCGGTCGTGCCGTCGCCCCCACAGCCAATCGCCACGAGCGGGATCACCAGCGCGCCGCAGGCAAGCCATGCTCGGCATTGCGCCCGTCGCGCTCGCATCCGCATTTCCGCGCCTCCCTGGACGCTCGATCACCACCCACTATCGCGTGCGGGACGCAACCGCGCATCGTCACGAACCCTGATCATCAGCTCCCGATGCCGCTCAAAGCGCAACGGTGTGACGCAGCTCCAGGGTGCCCCGGTCGCGATCGGACGTGCGCATCCGTTCCCATCTGGTGACGCACCGCGGCGGCCCCGATTCGACGAAGCCCACGCTGAGCGCATGCCCTCTGGGACAGGCGGCCGACAGCACCACCACCCTCCGGTAGTCGTGGCTCGGCTGCGGCGCGTCGGGCGCGAGGGCCCACAGGGTCCCGTCCTCGCCCATCCACGCCGGGACGACGAACGCGTGCGCAACGTCGCCGACGTCCTCCACGAGCTGCGCGAGCTCGCCGCGGCAATACGAGAATGCATTCTGGTCGTTGGCCAGCCGCTCCCAATCCAGCGGCCACACATGGACGCTCCCCTGGGGATCGGCCACCGCCACCATGAGCGCCGCTCGGCGACGGCCGCCTCGCAGGCACCACCGAACGCCCAGTGCTGGAAGCTGTTCGAATGCGCAGACCGGGTGCGCCAGCAGTTCGGTCATGGTCCGCCTTTCGCTGTCGCAGATCTCGGTGTCCCGGATCGTAGATCAGCCCCGTCGCGGGTCCAGTCCTGAGTCCCGCGCACTCCAGGTGCGGAAAAAATCGCGTCTGGCCTCAGCCGGCGGATCGGCGGACCTGAAAGCAGCGCCACGAGTTCGGCGACATCTGGGGTACGCGCCCGGCCTGCTGACCGGGTGCTCGCTGTCGTAGACGGTGCGCCCGGGTCTTCGGTCCAACCCGGTGGCGCCCCGCGCTGCTCCCCCGGCACTCCGCTCGATCCGGACCGCCTGAGATGTCACCGCGCGTCTCTGCGGGCTGCCTCTGCGATCCGGGATCGCGGAGTGCGCCATCCGGTCGAGGACAAGGCGGGACGATCGTGCAATGGCAGTGATCGTGCGAGATGTCAACCCCATTCGCTCTGGTGCCCTGTGAATCTGCCCCGGCGGACCATCGCCCCACCAGCCCACAATGGAGCGCGATCGCGAGTTATGACTCGGTGCGCAGGGCCTTGGGGTCTCGCCCCAGAAGATGCGCCCCGTCATCCTGATGGATGTGCCGGCCCGTTAAGGAGGCAGGCATCAGTGCCGAATTGCGGTGCCTGATCGCTACGTCGGGTGGCACCTGCCCGGAGCCGCCAACCACTCCGGCCATGTCGAGCGGCTCCCTCAAATCCCCGCGGTCGTCGGCGTCCTGAACTCGGGGCCCGAGCGGTCCAGGGGCGAGGGTTCTGGCCGCTCCCGGTAGAAGAGGAGGAGTTGTCGTTGGGTCTCGCGGACGAACGAGTCAGCTCCTGCGCCCGCTTTCGCCCCATCTCCCTGAAGAGTAACCGAAGGCCTGAGGCGTGAATGGTCACCCGGCAAGAGCAGCAACCCGATCATCAGCACAGGCGTCAGTTATACATGAAGCTCGCTTTCTGGGAACCCGAAAAACTGCGCTTCGATTCGTATTCCCCTGGCCTGCCTTTCACCTGGCGGAGCAGCCAGTTAACTCGCGTCTTCGCCCTGCCTTCACCGAGCTTTGATGTCAACGGAAAGTAGTCACCTGGCGAGCTCGGAGGTCCGCGACGATGCCAGCGGACCGACGACATCCGGAATCTTCAGGCGCGAGGAGAGACGTCCGCTTTCGACAAGCACTGCCTCGGCGGAGTCCTGACGGGCACTCTGGTCCTGGTTCCGGTGGATACGGGAGAACATCGCGGGCCGCTGTCTTGGCTCAGCCTGGAGACAGGCAGGTATCGGGGTGAATCCTCCCATCGTCCGACCACTGCGGCCACCATCGCCGGGTCGAAGGTCTGCTGCCTGGCTGCATCCCCCTGGCAGTGACCCAGTGCTCCCCAGATCTCTCGCGCCTGCGCCGGCACTCGGATGCCGGAGATACGCGGGATCAGTTCACCAAGAATCTGCTCTGATCGGGATCTGCGGAGATTCCGCGATGCTCATGCTGGATGAGATTGCCGAGAATCCGCCACCACGAGAGGAGCATTGGTGGAGCGCAGCCGGCGGCGATCGACGGCCACCGGCATTTCTGCCGCCGGGGCAGCGGCAATCTTCGTTGGAGAAGGTCAGGAATTCACCGAATCCGTAGTCCCGAGCAAGCCCGGAGGTGCTGCGTCCACCTGGTCAGCCCGGAGCAGGCTGTTCCCGTCTTGACTTTGACCAGACAGTTCACCTGCTGCCCCCACGGATCACGATCGCGCCGTCCGGCCTCCTCAGACTCGCCGTTCTTGCTCCCTTGAGCGGGACTTCCGGCCAACAAATGATACGCGTCTGCGGGCGCGCTGAGGTACCCCCTAAGACGGCCTGAATTCTGGCACTGCGACCATCACTGCTGGCAGCGCAGAAGGGCTCGCGTTCCTAAGTTCTTGACGCCGATTCCAGCTGTCGGGATGAGCCGCGCTGGTAACCAGACCTCTGGGTCGGTCGTCGTCAAGTTGCACTCCCGGAGGGCCGGAACACTCGCGCTATTGAATCACAGGCGTTCCGCCACCCGCCCCTCCCGACACTCAAACTATGAGACAGGACGTGCATCGCCGCGCGGGAGCTGTGGATGCTGGTTTGGCCGCATCCCGCGCCTGCCACGGACCGACCGGGTTTTTCCTCCAGGTTGCAGTTCTTTCACAATTCCGCACCTTGCGAGCTCCGCGGATCGGATGGGAACCTCCGAGGCGCCCTTGCACATCCCGATCGCGCCACAGGAGTTCGTCGTGAACGCATCCCGTACGTACCGCCGGACCGGCCTCGGGCTGGCCGCACTCGCAGGTTCCCTCGCATTCGCCGCCACCGGCCTTGGTTCCAGCGTCACCCTCGTCGACCCGACGCCAGCCACCGGCACGCAGGTCCAGACCGGCGCCAGCGGCGGCTCGTTTTCGGTTGCCTGGGCGTCCGACACCACGGGGTGCCGTGACGGTTTCACCCCCCTTGCCCGCGTCAACGTCACCGACGACCGCGACGACGTCTACGTCCTGCGCAATCCGGTCACGACACCGATCAGCGGCACCGTCTCGCTGGGGGTCTCCTCGCCGGTGCCGGCGACCACCACGGTGACCTACAGCGTGTCGCTGTGGTGCATCAACGCGGTGTCCGGCCAGCCGGCGCTCGAGGTGTTCTCCGAGACGCGCACCGCGACGCTGCTCGCACCGGACACCCGGCCGCGCCTGATGGGCACCAATCGGGCGTACATCAGCGGCACGCTCCGCTACCGCAAGCGCAACGGCGCCGCGGCGAAGGCGAGCATCTACACCTCGCACGTGTTGAAGGTGAAGCCGAAGTGCAAGATCGGCCCGTGCACGAGCGTCGGGGTCTTCAGCGGCCTCGGAGGCGTGCTCCTGAAGTACGCCCCGGCGAAGAAGATGTGGACCGGCCGCCTGAGCCCGAAGCAGACCACCCGGTTGTTCACCTGCAGGGTGGGCACGCGGAAGTACAAGAACGTGACGACGGGCCGGCTCACGATCAAGCTCCGGCAGAAGTCGAAGGGGTACACCAAGGTCGTGGGGAATCAGACTCGCGCCATGCAGCTCGTGGGCACCGTCTCCGGGCGGATCACCACGAGCGCACGCGGCGTCAGCCTCGGCTGCCCGAACGGCGGGAACATGACGGGCAGCATCCGCGTCTCGGGGCAGTAGCCGGCGACGATGGCGGTGGTGGCGGGCGCAAGCCCGTCACCACACTCCGAGCGGGCGCCGCGCCGTCCAGCCGGCGCCGGTAGGTTTGTGCGCATGAGCAAACACGTGATCACACCGCCGGGTGAGGACTTCCCCCGCTGGTACCAGGACGTCATCCAGAAGGCCGAGCTGGCCGACAACGGCCCGGTGCGCGGAACCATGGTGATCCGCCCCTACGGCTACGCCATCTGGGAACAGATGCAGCAGGCCATGGACCGGCGGATCAAGGCGGCCGGAGCCAAGAACGCCTACTTCCCCCTGTTCATCCCCGAGTCGTACCTCACTCGCGAGGCCGAGCACGTCGAGGGATTCAGCCCTGAGCTGGCGGTGGTCACGCATGCGGGCGGCAAGACGCTCGAAGAGCCAGCCGTGGTGCGCCCCACCTCCGAGACGGTCATCGGCGAGTACATGGCCAAGTGGATCCAGTCCTACCGCGACCTGCCGCTGCTGCTGAACCAGTGGGCGAACGTCGTCCGCTGGGAGCTGCGCCCGCGACTGTTCCTGCGGACCTCCGAGTTTCTCTGGCAGGAGGGCCACACCGCCCACGCCACCGAGGAGGACGCCCGCCTGTACGCCAAGCACATCCACGAGGAGGTCTACGCCCCCTTCATGCGGAACGAGCTGGCCATGCCCGTGGTTCTGGGCCGCAAGACCGCTCGTGAGCGCTTCGCGGGGGCGACCAACACCCTCACCTGCGAGGGGATGATGGGCGACGGCAAGGCGCTGCAGATGGGCACCTCGCACGAACTGGGCCAGAACTTCGCGCGGGCGTTCGAGATGGACTTCCTGACCGAATCGAACGAGCGCGAACTCGCCTGGACCACCTCGTGGGGCACCTCCACACGCATGGTGGGGGGCCTCATCATGTGTCACGGAGACGATGCCGGGTTGCGTGTGCCGCCGAAGATCGCGCCGATCCAGGTGCTGGTGATGGTGGTGAAGGACGGCGACGGGGTCGGCGAGGCCGCCCGCGGGATCGTGGACGAACTGCTCGACGCCGGTGTCCGGGCGGAGCTGGACGATCGCGACACCGCGTTCGGCCGCCGCGCCGTCGACGCCGAACTGAAGGGCATCCCGGTGCGGGTCGAGGTGGGCCCCAGGGACCTAGCCGAGGGCTCGGTGACCATCGCGCGGCGTATCGCCGGTGGCAAGACCTCGGTGCCCCTGGCGGGGGTGGCTCAGGCCGTCGCGGACGCCCTGAGCACCGACCACGACGCGCTCTACGCCGACGCCCTCCAGCGCCGTGACGCGCGGATGACGTCGGTCACGACCCTGGACGAGGCAGCCGAGGCCGCCGCGACGGGCTGGGCGACCATTCCGTGGGCGTCCGTCGGCCCCGAGGGTGAAGCGAAGCTGGCCGAGTCGGCCATCACGGTGCGCTGCCTGGTGCTCCCGGATGGTTCGGTGCCACGTTCCGAGGACGAGGACGACGTACTGGCGGTGGTGGCCCGGGCGTACTGACCCGCAGGGACCCGCCGCCGAAGCAATTTCGGGCCCCATGTATCTGGCCGCCGGTGGGTTGCTCTTCATGAGTGGCACCGGCGTTCTGGGCACATGCGCGCCGAGCCCCGCGCGGGTGGTCGCCGTCCCGACGGCCACCCGCCGGACTATTCGCGCAGCAGCAGCGCGAGCGCTCCGAGCATCATCACCAGCGCCAGCAGGCGCTCGGTGGTGAGGGGCCGGGCGCTCAGCCCGAGCCACCCGAAGCGGTCGAGGATGACCGCCACGAGCACCTGTCCGGAGATGATGGCCACGAAGGTGGTGGTCGCACCCAGACGTGGCGCCGCGATCAACGATGCGGTCACGAGCATCGCGCCCGCGAGTCCCCCGAGCCAGGCCCACCAGGGAGCGCTCCCGGCCTGTCGCACGCCTTCGAGCGCGCCGGTGGCCAGGACGCCGACGGCGAGGGCGACGGTGCCCACCGCGAACGACAGGGCCGCGCTCAGCATCGGTGAGCCGACTGAGAGCCGGAGCCGCGCGTTGATCGGGGCCTGGGCGGCGATCATGCCCCCACCCACCGCGGCGAACAGCACAATGAGGAAACGTTCCACGGAGACCGCATCCTAGGGCGATCCAAGGACATCGGTCCCCATGGCGCAACGCGCCGAGGCGCGCTCCCGCGGCATTCGCAAGACTCCCGAATGCCACTGCGACCAATTGACGGGAGGCGTCGTGCCGACGCGAACGCTGGGTGACGGAACCAAGGTCGGGTCGATCGCGCTGGGCGCGATGGCCTTCGCGGGGTTCTACGGTGGCGGCGACGACATGCTCGGCGTCGACGCGATCCGTCGTGCCCTCGACCGCGGCGTCACCCTCATCGACACGGCCGAGGCGTACGGGCAGGGGCACGGTGAAGAGCTGGTCGGACAGGCGATCCGCGGCCGCCGCGACGAGGCGGTGATCGCCACCAAGACCTCCGGCGGCCACCCCGACTACATCACCGAGGCCGTGGATCGCAGTCTGCGTCACCTGGGCGTCGACCACATCGACCTCTACTACCTGCACCGGGTCGACCTGGAGGTCCCGATCGAGGAGACGGTCGGCGCGATGGCCGACCTCATCGCGCAGGGGAAGGTGCGATCGATCGGCCTGTCGGAGGCGGGGACCGAGACCATCAAGCGGGCCCACGCGGTGCATCCGATCTCCGCGCTGCAGACGGAGTACTCGCTGATGCAGCGGGAGCCCGAGGTGGATCTGCTCCCCCTCACGCGGGAACTCGGCATCACCTTCGTGGGCTACAGCCCGCTGAGCCGGGGGCTGCTGACCGGTCAGATCCGCAGTGAGGCCGACCTCGCAAGAGACGACTGGCGCCGCCGCGTCCCGCGCTTCCAGGGCAAGAACCTCTCGCACAACGTCGGGCTGCTGGCGCCACTCGAGCAACTGGCGGCCGAGAAGGGGGTCACCCCCGCAACGCTCGCCCTGGCGTGGATGTTGCAGCGGACCAGCAACGTGATTCCGCTGGTCGGGATGGGGCGTCCGCACAGCGTCGACCGTGCCGTCGAGGCGTGGGAGCTGAAGCTGGACGACGACGACATCGCCGAACTCGACGCTTCGTTCCCGATCGGCGTGGCGGCCGGTGAGCGCTACCCCGAAGGGATGATGGACGCGCTGGGCACCTAGGCCGCGAAGGCCAGGCGAACCGCGATGACGAGCAGGGCGGCGACCAGGAGGCGCTCGATCACGACACCGCTCAAACGCCCCGAGGTGCGGGCCCCGACCTGGGCCCCCGATGCCAGCATCACCGCGAGCAACAGCGCCCGGTAGACCCCGTGCCCTCCGGCGAAACTCCCGGAGAGGACGTGTGTGATCGATGCGACCCCCGACGTCCCGGTGAGGATGAAGTGTGATGTCGCGGTGGCGATGTGCGTGGGGAAGCCGAGCGCCCCGACCATCACCGGCACCTGGATGAAGCCGCCGCCGACTCCGAGCAGGCTCGACATGAATCCGATGCCGGCGCTCATCAGTGCCCCGCGACGCATCGGGACCATGTAGTCGAAGGTGTGCCCGGAGCGGTCGACCAGGTGGCGGTGTTCCCGCCGGCCCCCGGTCTGGGGGGCACCCGGGCGACGGCCGACCAACACCCAGACGGCAACCAGCGCCAGCAGGGTCGCGGTGGTGAGGTCGAACGCCGTCCTGGGCACGTAGGGGGTGAGCAACGCGCCGCCGACCGCCCCGGGGAAGGTCGAAAGCAGCATCACGGTTCCCGTCCTCACGTCCACACGCCGGTGGCGAAGGTACGCCAGGGTCCCGGATCCGGAGTTCGCGAACACGGCCACCAACCCGATCGCGGTGATGGTCTGCACCGAATCGTCGGGGTAGAGCAGCAGGAGCACGGGCGTGAGGATGAACCCGCCGCCGGCCCCCACCAGGGTTCCGAACCACCCGACGCCGAACCCGATCAGCGCAAGGACCAGTGCACCCTCGGGCGTCAGGACGTGATTGACCACGTCACCCGGTCACGTCGATGCTCCATCCCGTCCAATCTAGCGTCCGCCGCCCCCGGACCCGCCGGACCGGTTGCAGAACGGTGGCGGGACACGGGGAGCCGTGACCGGGTTAGCCTGACGCGATGGATAGGCCGGCCACACCACCGTCACTCTGGGTGCGGGTCATCGCCGACGATCGCTTCCGCGCCGCGCTCATCGACGACCCGCTGCGTGCCCTCGCCGAGGCCGGTGAACTCCTGGTGAGTCCTGAACAGGTTCGCCAGCTCGAGGATCTGGAGATCGAGGAACGACGGGAGCTGATCACGCGCGTGGTCCAGGAGGCATACCTCAAGGGCGCCCAGGCACGCTTCGGCAGGCTCCACGACGACGGGCGCCTGGGCGGGCCGGAGCCGTAGCCGTAGCCGTCTCACCCACTTGACCCGCGGCGCAAATCGCCGATGATGAGCGGATGCCCCGGCGCCCCCTCGAACCCGTCGAAGTCATCTGCCAGAACTGCGGCCTGATCGCCGAGCTGATGCGACCGCGCGGCGCACCCAAGCCCAAGCTCTGCGCCTGCCCCACGCCGAAGCGCATCCAGCCGATGCAGCGTCGGCGCGTCTGCGTGAGCTGCAACACCGTCCTCAACCGCTACAACCAGGGCGTCCAATGCGGCCCCTGCAAGAAGGCGGGCCGCGACTGGGGTGGCGAGACCGAATAGGCACCGTCGGACCCGGCTGGTACGGTTCTCGCGTCGATCGGCCGCTGTGGGAGAGCCCGGTGATGTCAGCCGGCGCCGAAGGAGCAACCGCCCCGGAAACTCTCAGGCACCCGAACCGTGGTGGTCGCGGCAACGCTGGAGAGTGGATGCGGCAGCATCCCGCCGACGGGGAAAGCCCGGGTCACCCGGGTGCATCTCTCAGGCACAGGGACAGCGGGGTGCGCGACGTCGCACGCCATCGTCCTGGAGCCTTGGCGCCCAGCAGCCCGCAGCCCCTTCAGCCAGCTCGACGACCACGGCGCGTTCTCCAGCGCGCCAGCGTGGGCCCACAACCTGCGGACCTGGAAGCGATGCTCGAGGTCATCGGCGCGTCTGACCTCGATGAGTTGATCGCACAGACGGTTCCCTGCGGGCATCCACGACGAGCGTTGACCTCCCCGAGCCGCGCTCAGAGGTGGCGGTGCTCGAACGGCTCCGCGGACATGCTGTCGAGCAAACTGAGTGCTGACCTCGCCTCATCGGCCGCGGGTATCCGGCACGATCACTCTGCCTGTGATCCGCCGCAACGTGCTGGAGAACCCGGCCTGGTACACGGCCTACACCCCCCTACCACGCCCGGAGATCAGCCAGGGGCGGCTCGAGGCATTGCTGAACCACCAGACGGTCGTCGGGACCTGACCGGCCTGCCCTCGCCAACGCGTCGCTGTTCGACGAAGGCACGGCTGCGGCAGGAGGCGATGACGATGGCCCGCCGCGCCACCCGCGGCAGCGAGCCCGGTCTTCCCTGGTTGACGAAAGCAGTGCCACCCCAGACCATCGCCGTGGTCGAGACTCGCGGAGCCCCTCGGCATCGAGGTCGTGCGAGTGTCCGGCGCCGCTGACGTTCCCGACACCTGCTTCGGCGGGCTGCTGGCATTCCCGGGCACCGACGGGGCGTTGCGCGATCCGCGCGCGATGGCCGATGCGATCCATGCTGCCGGCGGCCTGGTGGTGATGGCCTGCAATGGTGCTTCACGCCTCGCCGGCGACGCTCGGCGCCGACATCGCGGTGGGATCGATGCAGCGGTTCGGTGTGCCGATGGGCTTCGGCGGACCGCACGCGGGGTTCCTGGCCACCCGCGACGAGTACGCGCGCTCGCTTCCCGGACGCCTGGGGGCTGAGCCTGGATGCCCAGGGCCGCCCGCCTGCGCCTCGCCCTCCAGACCCGGGAGCAACACATCCGGCGCGAGAAGGCGACCAGCAACGTCTGCACGGCGCAGGTGCTGCTTGGGGTGATGGCCGGCATGTACGCCGTGTGGCACGGCGCCGACGGCCTGCGGCGCATCGCCGAACGGGCGCATCGCCTGGCGTCCGTGGCTGCGGCGGGGTTTGGTGACGCCGGTGTGGAGGTGTGCAACGACACGTGGTTCGACACCCTGCGCGCCCGGGTGCCCGGTGGCGCACGGGCCGTCGCCGCCGCCGCAGCGGACCGCGGCTACAACCTGCTGGTCGTCGACGACGACCACCTCGGGATCTCATTCGATGAGACGCACGGTCCGGAGGCGGTCGAGGCCGTCTGGAGCGCCTTCGGCGTCACCGCATCCCTCGACGCGCTCGAGACCACCGCCCCCTCGGGCATTCCCGAGGCGCTGGAGCGGACCGAACCGCTGCTGGAGCATGCCGTGTTCTCGCGGTATCGGACCGAGCACGAGATGTTGCGCTACCTCCGGCGGCTGGCGGATCGGGATCTCGCGCTCGACCGAACGATGATCCCGCTCGGCTCGTGCACCATGAAGCTCAACGCCACCACCGAGATGGAGCCGGTCACATGGAACGAGGTGGCCAACCTGCATCCATTCGCTCCGGTCGATCAGGTTCAGGGTTCGCTGCGCATGATCCGCGAACTCGAAACTGCGCTCTGCGCGATCACGGGCTACGACGCGGTGTCGCTCCAGCCGAACGCCGGCTCACAGGGCGAACTCGCCGGCCTGCTCGCAATCCGCGCGTACCATCGCCAGAAGGGCGACCACGACCGCACCGTCTGCCTGATCCCGTCGTCGGCGCACGGAACCAACGCGGCGTCCGCGGTCATGGCCGGGATGAGCGTCACCGTGGTCGCGTGCGATCGCGACGGCAACGTCGACCTGGACGATCTGCGGCGGCAGGTCGACGCCACCGGTGAGCGGCTGGCGGCGCTGATGGTGACCTACCCGTCCACCCACGGGGTGTTCGAGGAGGAGATCCGCGACATCTGCGAGATCGTGCACGCTGGAGGTGGCCAGGTGTACCTGGACGGCGCCAACTTGAATGCCCTGGTCGGCCTTGCGAAGCCCGGCGAGTTCGGTGCCGACGTCTCGCACCTGAACCTGCACAAGACCTTCTGCATTCCGCACGGCGGCGGCGGACCCGGCGTCGGCCCGGTTGCGGTACGCGCCCATCTGGCGCCGCATCTGCCGAACCACCCGCTGTCCGGCGAGGCCGGCCCGGCGAGCGGCGTCGGGCCCATCTCGGCGGCACCCTGGGGGTCGGCCGGCATCCTCCCCATCTCCTGGGTCTACATCGCGCTGATGGGCGCGGACGGACTCCGCATGGCCACGAAGCTCGCCATCCTCACCGCCAACTACGTCGCGGCCCGGCTTGGGCCGCACTACCCGGTGCTCTACGCGGGCGCGAAGGGGCGCGTGGCCCACGAGTGCATCCTGGACCTGCGGCCGATCAAGGACGCCTCGGGCGTGACGGTCGACGATGTGGCGAAACGCCTCATGGACTATGGGTTCCACGCGCCGACCATGTCGTTCCCGGTCGCGGGGACGTTGATGGTCGAGCCCACCGAGTCCGAGTCGCTCGCCGAGCTCGACCGCTTCTGCGAGGCCATGATCGCCATCCGCGGTGAGATCGAACGGGTGGAGTCCGGTGAGTGGCCGGCCGACGACAACCCGCTGTGCAACGCACCGCACACCGCTGAGGACGTGACCGCGGACGGCTGGAGCCACCCGTACCCGCGCGAGGTCGCGGCGTTCCCGGTCCGGGAACTCAGAAACGCCAAGTACTGGCCCCCGGTGGGCCGGATCGACGCGGCGCACGGAGACCGCAACCTGGTGTGCGCCTGCCCGCCCGTGGAGGCGTTCGCCGGCTGACCCGGCGAACGCCCGACAGGGCTATGCGCAGCGAAGCACCGTCTCTCCGGGGACGTATTCCTGGAAGTGCACACCATCGTCGGCCAGGCGCACCAGGAGTCCCTGCCCATCGTCGTTGAACGCCGGCCGCGGGCCCTGCCGGTATTCGCCGGAGAACCCCTGCCCACGGCCCGCGTACTGGGAGCGGTTGCCGAGCAGACTGCCGACGGCTCCGGCCCCGGCGTCGTCGGCCCGCCGCCAGATCGTCATGCCGAACCCGCTCCGACCGAGCACCTCCACGTCCCACACCGAGACCGGCTTGGTCTCGTCGCCGTACGTCCGCACCTCGAACGGCGGAGCGAAGAGGCCCTCGGTTCCCGCCGCCGTCGCGGCACGCACGACGCGGCCCTTCTCGGACCAAGAGAGGTACACGCCGCCCGCACAGCCGACCGCGACCCGCGGGTCCGACGCCCCGGCGGGACGGAACGTCCTGCGCGCCGCGCGCCAGTTCGACTCACCGCCGAGGCGGACGCTCGTTCCCGCGGCGCCCTTCAGCGTCGACCACCCCACCGCCGCGGTTCCACGTCCGACCACGTCGGCGGTGACCCTGCCGCGGGCGTCCCCCACCGGCAGGCGCCGGGGCCTTGCCGAGACGACCTTCGCGGAGGCGGGAACGTCGAGGGCGAGCACCCGCCGACCCTGCCGCCAGGCCACGAGCAGGTCACCGTCCTGCCCCAGCGCCCAGTCGAACGACGCGCCCGAGCCACGCGGGGTCGAGAGTCGTCCGACGCGTTCCCAAACCGCCTTCGCCGGCCTGCGGAGTCGAAGCAGATCGACGCGGCACCCCGTGCGCCCGCAGGTCCGCACCGCAGCTCGTGCACGCCGATCCGGGCCCATCGCCGTGCGGAGCACGCTGCTCGCATCCTCACCGCTCGCCGACGGGAGCGTCGTCCCCACGGAGACCGGACGCGACCACCGCTTCCCGAAGCGGACCGCGGCCATGACCGGCCCGTTGACCTTCGCCCAGACGGCCACCGCGTCGCCGCGACGGTTACGGGCCACGATCGGCCCGAAGTCGATCCTGGTGGCGCCGCCGAGCGCAGTCGGGCGACTCCAGCGGGGACCGCGCGCGGAGCGCTCGAGCACCCCGGGAACGACGCCCTCCGGAGTGATGCGCGTGACACCCACCGTCGCCGCCCCGCCTCGCCCCACCGACACGTCGACGACGTCGAAGTCTCCGACGGACGTCATCGTCTGGACCGCCGACGGCGTCCATTCGGGCGGCACCCCGACCGCGGGCGCGGCCAGGGCCAGTGTGGCGCCGGCCATCAGGGCGCACTGAATCCAACGTCGACGCATGGACACCTCATTCCGGGGCACGGATCTCCTCGCGACATCGGCGTTCCGAGCCACGGACTCAAGGGCGTCAAACCTCCCGGGCCGGTGCATGCGTCGCGTCCGCGATCGTTGCACGCCGCCGGTGCGAGTGTCTATGGTTCGCCATATGGCGAACCATTCCCAAACCCTCGACAGAACCTTCCACGCGCTGTCCGATCCGACGCGCCGAGCGGTCGTGGAGTCGCTTTCGGATCATGGCGAGTCATCGGTCACCGCGCTGGCGGCGCCGTTCCCCATCGGTCTGCCGACGTTCCTCAAACATCTTCGCGTGCTCGAGGACAGCGGGCTGGTGACCACGACCAAGACGGGACGGACGCGGATGTGCCGGCTCCGGCCGCGCCCGCTGGGCGATGTCGAGACCTGGCTGTCCACCCGCAGGCGATCGGTGGACGCGCAGCTCGACGCGTTCTCCGCATACGTCGAATCCATCCCGAACCCTCCGGAGGTCTCCCATGGCAAACCCTGAACCGATGGGACACGGGGTCATCGAGGCGGTGCGCGAGATCGAGGCGCCTCGCCGGCTCGTCTACGACGCGTGGACCACGCTCGAACACCGCCGGCAGTGGTTCGTCGGACCGGGATGGACCGAGATCGAACGGCACCTCGACCTCAGGGTCGGGGGCGTGGAGGTCGCCCGGGGACGCTTCGAGAGCGGCACCGAGACGTGCTACACGGCACGCTTCCACCTCATCGACGCCGGTGTCCGCCAGGTGTACGCATTCGACATGCACGTCGACGAACGGCATTTCTCGGTGTCGCTCGCCGGGGTCGAATTCACCGACATCCCCGGTGGAACCCGCCTGATCTACACCGAGCAGGCCTTTTTCGTGGACGGCGCCTACGGAGCCGACAACCGGGACGGCGGCACGAACGGGCTCCTCGAGCAGTTCACGCGCCACGTCGCGACGCTCGTCTGAGCACACACGCCGGCGGGCGGGCTCCGGGGAGACCCGCCCGCCGTCCTGACGGTTCAGTCGTCAATGGTCCTGCTGTACTGCCGCACCGCGAGCGGTGCGCAGACGACGATGATCCCCACGATCCAGATGAACGTGTACGCCACGGGATGTCGCACCGGCCAGTCGGCGTTCGGTTCGGGGACGAAGCCGCGCCGGTTGCCGAACAGCTCGCGGAGCGCGTCGGACATGCTGGTCACGGGATTCCACGCGGCCACGGTCTGCAGGGGCCCCGGCAGTGTGTTGAGCGGAACGAACGTGCTTGCCACGAACGTGATCGGGAAGATGATCGCGAACGCGAACCCCTGCACGGCCTCGGGGCTCGGCAGCAGGCTGCCCATCAGGACGCCCACCCAGATGATGGCGAAGGTGAACAGGAACATCAGCGCGTAGGCGGACACGGCGTCCACGACCCCGTCGCGAATGCGCCACCCGACGATGAGCCCGCAGAGCGACATCAGCGTGATCGGCAGCACCGAGCGGACGAGACTCGCCAGAGCGTGACCCGCGAGCACCGACCCGCGCGCCATCGGCAGCGACCGGAAGCGGTCGATGGCGCCGTTGGCACGGTCGTAGGCGAGCGCGATGGCGACGTTGAAGGCGCCGAACACGATGGTCTGGGCGAAAATGCCGCCCATCAGGAACTCGCGGTAGTTGCTCCCCTGCACCGCGATCGCCCCGCCGAACACGTAGGCGAACAGCAGCACGAACATGATGGGCTGGATCGTGACGTCGCTGAGCGCCTCGGGCTGGCGGATCATGTGCTTGAGACCGCGGCGAGCCACCACCCAGGTGTCCTTGAAGATCCCGCCGCGACGCTGCTCGGCGGGTGGAACCGAAACCGTCATTCGTCCGCTCCTTCCTCGACTTCTTCGGCGTGGTGGCCGGTGAGCGTCATGAACACGTCGTCCAGCGTGGGCTGTCGGAGCCCGATGTCCTCGACCTCGATACCGGCCTCTGCGAGCGCCGTCGCGAGTTCGGCGATGGCCCGCGGTCCGACGGCGGTCGCCGCTCGTACCTGACGGGCTCCCTCGTCGATCTCGGGTTCCGCGCCGGCGGTGCGTCCGACCAGCTCGCTCACCCGACCGAGGGTCGCCGGATCGACCACCGTGGCGAACACCTGGTCGCCGCCGACCTGGCGCTTGAGGCTCCGCGAGTCGCCGCGTGCGATGACCCGGCCGTGATCGATCACGACGATGTCGTCCGCGAGGCGCTCGGCCTCTTCCAGGTACTGCGTGGTGAGCAGGATCGTGGCGCCCTCGTCCACCAGGATGTCGAGCACGTCCCACAGCTCGTTGCGAGCGCGCGGATCGAGACCGGTGGTGGGCTCATCGAGGAACAGCACCTCCGGATGGGCCACGAGCGTCGCCGCCAGGTCGAGGCGACGGCGCATGCCACCCGAGTACGTCTTGATGAGGCGATCGCCGGCATCCACGAGTGAGAACTGCTCGAGCAGTTCCGCCGCACGCTCGGTGGCGACCCGCCTGCCGATGTGGTGCAGCTCGCCGATCATGATGAGGTTCTCGCGCCCGGTGAGGAGTCCGTCAACCGTGGCGTCCTGGGACGCCAGTCCGATCCGCGAGCGCACCTCGGCGGCGCGCGTCGCCACGTCGAGCCCGGCGACCGTCGCCGTGCCCTCGTCGGCCTCGGTGAGCGTGGTCAGGATGCGGACCGCGGTGCTCTTGCCCGCACCGTTCGGCCCGAGAAGACTGCAGACCGTGCCCCGGGGCACGTCGAAGCTGACGCCGCTCAGCGCGACCGTTTCGCCGTACCGTTTGACCAGCCCGCTCGCGTCGATCGCCGCGTTCGATGCCACGCCGTCACCTCCAACCCTCTCGCAGGGCGAGGGAGCATCCCACACGGCTCGGATGGATGCCCCGCGCCGACCCTGGATGGGTCAGCGGGCACCACAGCCGGCGTCAGGTGCGCTCGTAGGGAATACCGACCGCCGCCGGCGGACGGGGCCGTCCCACCAGCCCGGCAACCGCGATCAGGGTGATGACGTAGGGCAGTGCCTCGAAGAGGATGGCGGCCGATTCGGAGTAGACGGGAAGCCGCTGGCCGACGGCCTGTCCCAGACCGATCAGGAGGGCGGCCAGGAACACCCCGCGGGGCTTCCAGTTGCCCACGATGAGCGCGGCCAGCGCGATGAAACCGGCGCCGTTGGTCATGTTCTCGCCGAAGCTGTCCACGAAACCGATCGAGAGGAAGGCGCCGCCCAGTGCGGCGAGCATCCCCGAGATGATGACCCCGGTGTAGCGGATGCGGTACACCGACAGCCCGACCGTCTCGGCCGCCCGAGGGTGCTCGCCGACGGCGCGCAGGCGAAGACCGAAGGGCGTTCGGAACATCACGTAGTACGCCACGATCACGAGCAGGAACGCCACCCAGATCAGCAGGTTGAGGTCGCCGAACGCCCCGCCGAAGAACGGGACGTCGCGCAGGAAGCCCAGGCTGACGTCGGGGATGGCGGGGATGCCGCCGGGCGTCCCCTCCGAGCCGTAGATGTCGATGAACAGATACCCGGTGAGCCCGAGGGCCAGGAAGTTGATGGCCGTACCGCTGACGATCTGGTCGGCGCGCAGATGGATCGAGATGACGGCGTGGATGGACGCGATCAGCGCACCGGCGATGATCGCCGACAGTACCCCGAGCACCCAGGAACCGGTCTTCTCGGCGCCGAGGATCCCGAAGAACGCCCCGCTGAGCATCATGCCCTCGAGGCCGATGTTCACCACACCGCTCCGCTCCGAGAACATGCCGCCGATCCCGGCGAAGATCAGCGGCGTGGCGAACCGCAGCATCGACGCGATGAGCGCCGACCAGGTGACGACGGACTCCAGATTGCCCACACTGGATTGGGTGGCGGCGACTCCCGCAGCCCCGAAGACGATCGCGAGCCCCACGGCGGTGAGCCCCAGACGCAGCTCCCCGCGGGTCGCGGCGACACCTCCCACGGCGGCGGCGATGACGGCGACCGCGATGGGAACCAGGACACTTCTCGCGGTGAACGGCGGGATCGCCACGAGCAGCGACGCCACGGCGACGATCACGCCGATGATCGCAATACCGTGCGCACCACGCGGAACCATGCCCAACAGGGTGCGTTGGATCCGCTCGGCGAACGGAAGCCGCTCGACGGCCGGAACGTCGATCTCCGCCACCTGATGCGAACGATCGACGTTCGCCGCGGGCTCGACCGCCGCGGTGGAGGTGCGGCTCGGAAGCCGGAATTTCGGGATGCCGCGGTGCTTCCAGAGCCACAGGATGAGCAGGTCGGCGCCGATGAAGAGCAGCACCATGGCCTGGATCATCAGGGTGAGGTTCCCGGCGAGCTGCGGCTGGAAGACGGTCGGGTCGAGGCTCCGGCTCGAGGTGCCGTACAGGAGGGCGCCGAACAGGAAGGCCGAGAACATCACGCCGATGGCGGTGTTGCGGCCGAGCAGTGCGACGGCGATGCCGATGAAACCGACGGTCGAGGTGCGGATGTCGAGCTCGCCCAGCCGGTACTGCCAGCCAAGGATGTCCATCGCGCCGCCCAGGCCCGCAAAGGCGCCCGAGACGGCCATCGCCATGAAGTAGCTGTACCCCACGTTGATGCCGCCGTAGCGCGCCGCGTCCGGGTTCTTCCCGACGGCTCGGACCTTGAAGCCCAGGGTGGTCCGGGACAGGGTCAGCCAGTAGACCACCAGCATGCCGAGCGCCACCAAGAGGCCGATGTGCAGCCCCTGGAGCACGGGGTCGCCCCAGATGATGGGGAGTTTGGCCCCCTCGGCGATGTCGTTCGAGATCGGCACCGACTCGTTGAAGTCGTTCTGCAGCGGCCCGCCGAGCCCGAACAGGTAGCTGCAGACGTAGATGGCGATCCAGTTGAGCATGATCGTCGAGATCACCTCGTGGACGCCGCGCGTGGCCTTGAGCAGGCCGGCGATCCCGGCCCAGACCGCCCCGGCGAGCATGGCCATCACGATCGCCACGATGATGTGGGTCGGCCCGGCCAGTCCCGACCACGATGACCCAACCCACACCGACACCGATGCGCCGATGATCCACTGCCCCTGGCCCCCGATGTTGAACAGGCCGCAACGGAACGCGAACGCCACGGCGAGGCCGGTGAGGATGAGTGTGGTGGTGTACAGCAGGGTCTGCTGAAGATTGAATGCGGCGTCCACGCGATCACCGCCGCCCACCCACGGGAAGAACCAGTTCAGGCCGGTGCCGTTGAAGATCCCCTTGTAGACCAGAAGCGGGTTGTGGCCGGTGGCCAGCACCACCAGTCCGCCGACCAGGAACGCCAGGATCGTCGTGATGAGCGAGGTTGCGAATCCACCCCCGCTCGCCACCAGCATGGCGCGCAGTCCACCCTGTTCGCGGGTCTCCTCGGGCCTGGGGGGCGTTGCGCCGGGGTCGGGATGCGGGGTCACGCCACCCCTCCCCCGAGCATCTCGAGACCGAGCGCCTCTTTGGTGATGTCCGGCGTGTGCTCGCCCACGATCCGCCCCTCGAAGATGACCAGAATCCGGTCTGCCAGGCTCAGGACCTCGTCCAGTTCCAGCGACACCAGCAGGATGGCGCGGTGTTCATCGCGCTCCTCAATGAGCCGCTGATGGACGTATTCGATGGCACCGACGTCGAGGCCGCGCGTGGGCTGCGAGGCCACCAGCACGTCGGGGTCGCGGCTGATTTCGCGAGCGATGATCACCTTCTGCTGGTTGCCGCCCGAGAGCGACGAGGCCTTGGTGAGCGGGCCCCCGCCGCGCACGTCGAACTCCTTGATCAGGGGTCCGGCGGCGTTCGTGAGCACGCTCGGGGAGAGCCACCCGAACCGTGAGACCGGAGGCGCGTCGAAATCGTGGACGCCGAAGTTCTCGGCCAGGGAGAAGTCGAGGATGAGGCCGCGCTTGTGGCGATCGGTCGGGATGTGACCGACCCCCGCGCGAAGCGCCCCCTTGGGGGTGCCCCCGGCGATCTCACGGCCCTTCACGCGGATGCTCCCTGAGGTGGGCTTGCGAAGCCCGGTGATCGCGTCGATCAGTTCGGCCTGTCCATTGCCGTCGACGCCGGCGATGGCGACGATCTCGCCCGCCCGAACCGTGAAGCTGACCCCTTCGACGACCACGAGGTCGCGGTCGTCCTGAACCACCAGATCGGTGACCTCGAGCATGGGGTCGCCGGGCGTGATCGGCGCCTTCTCGGCGACGAGGCCCACCTCGCGTCCCACCATGAACTCGGCGAGGCTCTGTTCGGTGTTGCCCTCGGCGGGCTCGGTGGCGATGTATTTGCCGCGTCGCAGGACCGTGACCCGGTCGGCGATGTCGAGCACCTCGTTGAGCTTGTGGGTGATGAAGATGACCGAGGTGCCCTGGGCCGTGAGACGCCGCAGGATCTCGACCAGTTCCTGGGCCTCGTGGGGGGTCAGGACGGCGGTGGGCTCGTCGAGGATGAGGATGTCCGCCCCGCGGTAGAGCGCCTTCAGGATCTCGACGCGCTGCTGCATGCCGACGGTGATGTCCTCGACGCGGGCGTCGGGGTCGACGGCGAGGCCGAAGCGCTCAGAGATGGCCCGCACGCGAGCGCTTGCGGTGGCCCGGTCGTACAGCATGCCGGCCGTGGGCTCGACCGACAGGACGATGTTCTCGGCCACGGTCATGACCGGGATGAGCATGAAGTGCTGGTGCACCATGCCGATCCCGAGGGCGATGGCGTCGTTGGGGCTGTGGATGTCGACCAGCTGCCCGCGGACGCGGATCTCGCCCTCATCGGGCTGGGTGAGCCCGTAGAGGACGTTCATGAGCGTCGACTTTCCGGCGCCGTTCTCACCCAGGAGGGCGTGAACCTCGCCGCGACGCAGATCGAATCGGACGTTGTCGGATGCGACGACGCCCGGGTACCGCTTGGTGATCCCCGTCAGCTCGAGCACCAGCTCCCCCGGAGTCTCCTCCGGGGAAGCCGAGTGCTCGTGAGACGGGGATCCGCTCATCAGCGATTCCGGTGGACGACCCTAGAGTGCGTCCGGGACCTTGATCTCGCCGTCGATGATCTGCTGCTTCAGACCGTCGACCTCGTCGACCAGCTCCTGCGGGACCTGATCGCTGACGGTGCCGAGCGCGACGCCGTCGTTGGCAAGGTTGAAGGTCGCGTCTTCGCCACCCTTGAAGGTGCCGTCCATGGCGGACTTGATCGTGTCGAACACCGACGTGTCGACCCGCTTGACCGCGCTGGTGAGGATGTGCGCACCGAGATCGGACTGATCGCGGTCCACACCGACGCCCCAGACGCCCTTGTCGGCAGCGGCCGACAGCGCGCCGAGGCCACAGCCGCCGGCAACCTGGAAGACCACGCGCGAGCCCTTGGCGATCTGGTCGAGGGCCTTCTCCTTGCACTTCGCCTGAGCGACGAAGTCCTGTGAGTAGTCGATCAGCACCTTGGTCTGCGGATTGGCGGCCTTCGCGCCCGCCTTGTATCCGGCCAGGAAGATGTCGACGGTCGGGATCTTCAGACCACCGACGGCCGAGATCACCGGGGCGCCGTTGCCATCGGCCTCGGCCATCTTGGCGGCCATGTAGCCGATCAGGTAGCTGTTCTCGTTCGTGGCGAAGACCAGGCCGCGCACGTTGGCGGGCTTGCTCTTGAGCGCGACGTTCGGGAAGTCGACGATCGCGAAGTTCTGGTCGGGGAACTTCTTGGCGACCGCGTCGATGGCATCGGCCATCAGGAAGCCGACGCCGATGCTGACGCCGTACTTCTGGCGGGCGAGGGTCGTGAGGTTGGCGATGTAGTCACCGGCGGCCACCGACTCGATCGGCCGGCCCGTCACACCGAGTTCGCTCTCGGCGCGCTGGAGGCCCTCGAGGGCCGACTGGTTGAACGAACGGTCGTTGAACTTGCCGACGTCACTCACCAGACCGGCGGTGAAGTCAGTCTTCGGCGCGGTGGTGGTGTCCGAGCTGCTCCCGCTGCTGTCGTCGCCACAGCCGGCGGCGATGCCCAGCGTGGTGACCATGGCCAGTACTCCCGCCAGAGCTTTCCAGCGACGTGTCTTCACGGATGACTCCTTCGTCCCGACCCGGCCTGGGCCCAGTGCCGACCGAGGTGCGGGAAATCTACCGGCTGGGTCAGATGCGCGTCACGTGGAGCCCCACTGACACGTCCGCGGTCAGCTCGCGCGGATCCGTTCCAGCACGCGGCTCCGGGCACTGACAGGCGCCGCGCCGACCCGCACGGCGCCGTCGATGGCCTCGATCCCCGCGGCAAGCTGTTCCTCGGTGTCGGAATGGAGTTCGGCCAGAACCTGGCCGCGTGTCACAGGGTCCCCGACCTGGACCCGGAGCACGACCCCCGCGGCGGCCGAGACCGGATCCTCCTTGCGCGCCCGGCCGGCCCCCAGTTTCCACGCCGCGACGCCCACGCCCATCGCGTGGACGTCCTGGACCTCGCCATCGTCGTCGGCGACGATCTCCGAGACGTGGCGGGCGATCGGCAGCGGCGCGTCCGGGTCGCCTCCCTGGGCGATCACCATCCGGCGCCAGCGGTCCATGGCGCGGCCGTCCTGGAGCGCCGCCGACGGATCGGCGTCGACCCCGGCCAGCTCCAGCATCTCTTCGGCCAGCGCCAGCGTGACCTCGACGACGTCCGCCGGGCCTCCGCCCTGGAGGACTTCGAGGGTTTCCTGGATCTCGACCGCGTTGCCGGCCGTCAGTCCGAGCGGGGTGTCCATGTCGGTGAGCACCGCGACGGTGGCGACACCGTGGCCGCGTCCCAGCCCGACCATGGTGCGTGCAAGCTCGCGGGCGCGGTCGATGTCGGTCATGAAGGCGCCCCGTCCCACCTTCACGTCGAGCACCAGGCCCGACGTGCCCTCCGCGATCTTCTTGGACATGATCGAGCTGGCGATGAGGGGGATCGACTCGACCGTGCCGGTGACGTCGCGAAGGGCGTAGAGCCGCCGGTCGGCCGGCGCCAGGTCCGCGCTGGCCGCGGCGATCACGGTGCCGACGTCGCTGAGCTGACGGACGAAGGCGTCCTGATCCAGGTCGGTGCGGATCCCGGGGATCGATTCGAGCTTGTCGAGCGTACCGCCCGTGTGCCCCAGGCCCCGGCCCGAGAGCTGCGGAACGGCGACCCCACAGGCGGCCACCAGCGGGCACAGGGGCAGCGAGATCTTGTCGCCGACGCCGCCGGTGGAGTGCTTGTCGACCGTCGGCATCGGCACCGAACTGAGGTCGAGGCGGATGCCGGACGCGATCATGGCGTCGGTCCAGACGCCGAGCTCCTGAGCGTTCAGCCCATGGAGGAAGATCGCCATGAGCAGCGCCGAGGCCTGCTCGTGGGCGACCTCGTCGCGCGTGTACGCGTCGATGAACCAGCGGATCTGCTCGTCGCTGAGGACGCCACCGTCGCGCTTGGCGCGAATCACCTCGACCGCGGTCGGCATGGCCTCAGCCTACGTCAGGCCGCCGCGACGCGTCTCGACGTCGTCCGGGCCGAATGCGTCGGGCAGCAACGTGTCGAGGGTCCGCCCCTCGGGCGTCCCGTCGAACAGGCGCAGCGCGCTGCCGCCGTGTTCGAACAGGATCTGGCGACACCGCCCGCACGGGGCCAGCGGCGCACCGTCTCCGGCCACGACGGCAATGGCGACCAGCCGTCCCCCGCCGCCGGCGGCCAGATCGCTCACCAGGCCGCACTCCGCGCAGAGGGTCACGCCGTAGCTCGCGTTCTCGACATTGCAGCCGCGCACCAACCGGCCCCCGTCGGTGACGCCGCACGCGCCCACCCGCACGTCGGAGTACGGCGCATACGCCCGCGCCGCCATGGTGCGCGCCTCGGTCGCGAGCACGTCCCAGTCGATGCTCACGCGGCCTGCCGTTCTGCGAGACGATCCACCGCGCCGGGGATCTCGGCGAACGCCGAGACCTCGGCCATCCGCGGGTGGCCGTGCTTGCTGGGAGCCCGTTCGAGTTCCCAGGTGACGTGGTACGGCACGTGGATCCCGTATCCGCCGATCTCGAGGACCGGGTTGACGTCGGAACGGACCGAGTTGCCGACCATGCAGAACTCCCCGGCGTCGACGCCCAGCCGGTCGAGCACCCGGCGGTAGGTCGGCTCGTCCTTCTCGGCCACGATCTCGACGTGGTCGAACTGCTCGGCGAGCCCGGACGCGGCCACCTTGGATTCCTGATGGAACAGATCGCCCTTGGTGATCAGCACCAACCGGTAGCGAGCGGCCAGCCCCGGGAGCGTCGACGCGACACCGTCGAGTAACTCCACCGGATGGGACAGGAGCTGCTTGCCGAGATCGATGATGCGCTCGACGTGCGCGCCGTCGATGCGATGGTCGGTCACGGCGAGGGCGGTCTCAATCATTGAGAGCGTGAACCCCTTGGCGCCGTAGCCGAAGACGGCCAGGTTGCGCCGCTCGGTTTCGAGGAGCGCGCCGTTGATGGTGTCCTCATCGACCCAGGGTTCGAGCAGCCCCACGAAGGCTTTGGTCGTGAGGTGATAGTGGTCCTCGTTCTGCCAGAGGGTGTCGTCGGCGTCGATGCCGAGCGTGGTGATGGGCATCGGGCGATTGTAGATGCACCCGCGGGATTCGCCATGTCCATGGGGAATGGGTTGCATCGCGGGGGCTGTTCGCCGGCGCCCGTGGGGCGGTACGCTCCCGCCCATGGCCTACGACGAAGCACTTGCCGACCGGGTGCGGGAGGTCCTCGCGGGTGAGCGGGACCTGATCGAGCGGCGCATGTTCGGCGGGCTCGCGTTCCTGATCGGCGGGAACATGGCCGTCGGAGTCAGCGGTCAGGGCGGGCTCATGGTGCGGGTGGGCAAAGAGGCGTCGGCCGACCTGATCGCCACCACTCCGGCAGAACCGATGATGATGCGGGGGCGCGAGATGGGCGGGTGGCTCCGGGTCGATGCCGAGGCCGTCGCCGACGACGCCGCCCTCGCCGAATGGGTCGACCGCGGAGCCGCGCTCGCCCGTTCGCTGCCGGTCAAACGCCAGGAGCCGCCGGCGCTCGCCTGAGCACGCTCACCCCACGCGGAGGGCGACACCGAGCAACGTCGCCGCGACGAGGGCGGCGGCGGTCCGAACGTGGTTCCACCGGGTCCATTCGGCGAGGTAGCGACTCCAGACGGCGGCGGCGTCGGTGGGTGTGGCGGCGAGCGCATTGTTCCGCGGCACGTGGTACGCCGCGGTCAGGGCGAAGGTGCCGAGGACATAGCTCCCGGCACCGGCCAGCAGCAGCGGCGAGGTGGTGGCGTTCCAATCCACGATGGCCACGATCGCCACCGCCAGGCCGGCCAGTGTCGTACCGAAGAACGGGATCATCAGCCCCGGTCTGACGGCGGTGACGTTGATGGACTGCATCGTGGCCATCCCCTGCTCGGACGGCACGCGGCGCAGGCCGGCCATGACGAACGTCGAGAAGGCGTAGAACACGCCGCCCACCAGTGCGCTGGAGAGCGCGGTCCCGGCGACCAGGTACATCGTGATTCCGTCGATCATGGTGATTCCTCCTCGGTCTCGGGGTCGTCAGTAGGAGATGGCGGGCCGGCGGTGGAGGTAGCGGTCGCTCTCGAGCTGATCGAGCGTGAACCGCGCCAGATCGGTGAGACCGATCTTCAGGGTGATGCCGTTCATGGCCGCCGCGGGACCGTCCTGGTACCGACCGTTGGGTTCGCGAACCCGCAGGCTGACGGGACGGGTGATCGTCCAGTCGAGGTCGCTGCCGGCAACGACGGCTTCCTGTCCCTCGTGGTCGCGGTAGGCGTTGCGCAGGATGAGCGGCTTCACCAGCAGCCGCCAGTGGAGAGGGAGCTGCTTCGCACTCTCGCCAAGCCCGAAGATCGACTGGCTGACCAGCCGCCGCACTCCGTTGCGCTGCATCGCTCGGACGATGTTGCGGGTGCCGTCGGTGCGCAGCGTGGTCCGCCGCATCCCGGCGCCCAGCAGCGAGACGACGGCGTCGCTGCCGGCAACGACCCGGTCGACGGCGGCCGGGTCGAGCACGTCGCCGGTGACCTGCGTCAATCGCTCGTGGTCGAGTCCGAGCCGCCTGGAGTCGCGGGTCAGCGCGGTCACCCGATGACCGCGCCCCAGCGCCTCCTCGACCACGAAGCGCCCCGTCGTGCCGGTGGCTCCGAATACCGCGATGTCCATACCCATGACCGCTCCAATCGGTGGGTGAATGTGCGACCAGTCTGGGACGGCCTGCCACTTCCGGCCATGGCCAACACGCTCGTCCGCATGCGTGTGCGTCTCGAATGGAGGGCGTAGTAGGGTCGATCAATGGACGCGCTCGCCGGACTGCTCGAGGGGCCTCGAGCGCGGGGCGCCTTCCTGCTGCGCACGTCGTGGACGGGGCCGTGGGCGCTGCGGATCCTGGCCGAGTCGCCACTCACGGTCCTGGCGGTGCCGCGAGGCGAGGTGTGGATCACCCATGACGACGGGGCGGTCACCCCGGTGCGTCCCGGCGATCTCGCCGTGACCCGGGGGCCCGACCACTACCGGGTGGGCGACGCCCCCGACACCGAACCCACGATCGAGATCCATCCGGGCGAGGTCTGTCGATCGCTGACCGGCGAGCCACTCGTCGAGACGATGTCACTCGGCGTGCGCAGCTGGGGCAACCACCTGGACGGCGACACCGTCATGCTCGTCGGGGCGTACCTCTCGTTCGGTGAGATCGGCGATCGGCTCGTGCGCGCGCTGCCGCCCGTCTTCCGCCTGACCCCGGATCAGTGGGACGGTGCACTGGTGCCGATCCTCGAAGACGAAGTGATGAAGGACCATCCCGGGCAACTCGCGGTGCTCGACCGCATCCTCGATCTGCTCGTGGTGTCCGCCCTGCGGGCCTGGTTCGACCGACCCGAGGCCGAGCCGCCGGACTGGTACCGCGCCCAGTCCGACCCGGTGGTGGGTACGGCGCTGCGGCTGATGCAGAACAACCCGGCCGAGCCGTGGACGGTGGCCCGGCTCGCGTCCGAAGTCAACGTGTCGCGTGCCGTGCTCGCGAGGCGCTTCACGGAACTGGTGGGTGAACCCCCGATGACCTTCCTGACCTCGTGGCGGATCGACCTCGCGGCCGATCTGCTGCGGCAGCCGGACACGACCGTCGGCGCGGTCGCCGACCGCGTCGGCTATTCCAGCCCGTTCGCCCTCAGCAACGCCTTCAAGCGTGTCCGCGGGATCAGCCCGCAGGAACATCGAGCGGTCGCGACGGCCTGATCGAAGCCGGTGCGCGTCGCCACCGGTCGCTCTCGGCGGGCTGGTGGTCTAGCGTTCCGAGGCATGACCCATGTCGACGAATCCATCCGCCTGGCCCCCAAGGTCCTGCTCCACGACCACCTCGATGGCGGGCTCCGCCCGGTCAGCATCATCGATCTGGCGCATGAGACCGGGTACGACGGCCTCCCCACCACCGATCCGCAGGAACTCCGTCACGTCATCTCGCGCGGCGCCAATCGCAACGACCTGGTGCTCTACCTCGAGACGTTCGCTCACACGGTCGCGGTGATGCAGACCCGCGAAGCGCTCGAGCGGGTGGCCGCGGAGTGCGCCGAGGACCTCGCCGACGACGGCATCGTCTACGCGGAGATCCGGTTCGCCCCCGAGCTGCACTGCGAGCGAGGGCTCGAGCTGGACGAGGTGGTCGAGGCCGTCCTCGCGGGGTTCGAACGCGGCAGTTCCGGACGGAACATCACGATCCGCGTGCTCTGCTCGGCCATGCGCCAGCGCGCCGCCAGCGTCGAGATCGCCGAGCTGGCGCTCCGCCACCGCGATCAGGGCGTGTGCGGATTCGACATCGCCGGCCCGGAAGCCGGCTTCCCGCCCGCCCGGCACCTCGACGCCTTCGCGCGGATCATGCGCGACCATTTCCACATCACGATCCACGCCGGCGAGGCGTTCGGGCTCCCCTCCATCGCGGAGGCGCTCCACACCTGCGGTGCCGAGCGCCTGGGACACGGCGTGCGGCTGATCGACGACATCACCAGGAACGCCGACGGCACCTACAGCCTCGGCCGCCTTGCCGCATTCGTCCGTGACCGGCGCGTGGCCCTGGAGATGTGCCCGTCGAGCAACGTGCACGTGGGCGCGGTGCCCTCGATCGCCGAGCATCCGGTCGGCGTGATGGCGGAGCTGCGCTACCGCGTCACCGTGAACACGGACAATCGCCTGATGAGCGACACCACGCTCAGCAAGGAGTTCCAGCTGCTGTCGGACACCTTCGGGTGGACGCTGTCGGACATCCGCTGGACCACCGTGAACGCCATGAAGAGCGCATTCCTGCCCTTCGACGAACGTCTGGCGCTCATCAACCGCGTCATCAAGCCGGGCTTCGCGATGCTGGGCGCTGACGGGTAGGCCGGTCCACCCCACCACGGAGCGTGTGATGCCATTCGACGGATTCCCGCGTGAGGGGCTCGACTTCCTGGTCGAGCTGGCCGAGCACAACACCCGCGACTGGTTCAGCGCGAACCGGCAGCGCTACCTCGACCACCTCCAGGGACCGGCACTCGACTTCGTGGAGCAGGTCGGCGGGCACCTGCAGGCGGACCATCCCGATCTGCGATTCAGCACCGCCACCAACGGCTCAGGATCGCTCATGCGGATCAACCGCGACGTCCGGTTCTCGGCAGACAAGTCGCCGTACAAGACGGCTGTCGCGGGCATGTGGTGGCTCGGGGAGGGCAGGAAGACCCAGCGACCGGCCTACGGCTTCCACCTTGAAGCCGACCGCATGTACCTCATGGGCGGGATGTTCCATTTCGACGCCGGGCAGCTCGCCCGCTACCGGGACGCGGTGCTCGACGACGATCTCGGGCCGCGCCTGGCCGAGGCCGTCGCTCAGCTCGAGTCCGACAGCACGCTGCAGGTCGGCGGCGAGCACTACAAGCGGGTTCCCCGGGGGATCCCGGCCGATCACGAACGAGAACGCCTGCTGCGGTTCTCGTCGCTCGTGGTGATGCCACCGACACTCAGCGCTGAGGACGCCACCTCCGCCCGGGCGGTCGACCTGGTGGTGGAACGGTTGCGCCGCACTCGACCCGCGGTGGATTGGTTGGTGGACGTACTGCGCTGACCCCGGTGAGTACGGCAGGTCCCGGCCGCAGGCGGCCGGGACCGAGCCTTTCGAGCACCGCCCGGCCCGATGCGAGCGGGAGACGCCGCCCGGCCCCGAGCTAAGCGGCCGCCGGGAGCTCCTGCGGCGGGGTGCCGGATGGGTCCATCCCGATCGGGGTCGCGGGATCCAGCGGGGACCGCAGGGCCATGCTCGCGGACACGGGTCGTTTCCTGCCGGGCCAGCGCGGCGGGAGATGTGCGGGGGCCGACGTGGGTGCTGCGGGCAGACGAGTGGGCGCGTCCATCATGTTCCTCCGTGTTGCGGTCGTGACGCATTCGACGATGCCCCCCGATCCTGTGAACGAGGTGAGCGTGCCCCGTCGAAGTCCTGGGAATCCATTCACAGGAAGCGCACAGGTGACGCACGGCTATGAAGCAACCCGAGGGTGTTCAATGCGTGCATGCCCGTACGCGAGAACCATCCCGCGATCACCCGTCATGACGGCTCCCCGGTCCGGGTGCTGGTCGTGGATGACGAACCCAACCTCACCGAGTTGCTGGCCATGGCGCTGCGATACGAACGCTGGGAGGTCGCGACGGCCGGGTCGGGTGGGTCTGCGGTCCGCACCTTCCGGGACTTCCGTCCCGACGCGGTCGTGCTCGACATGATGCTCCCGGACTTCGATGGACTCGAGGTGCTCCGCCGAATCCGCGAGGTGGACACGGACGTGCCGGTGCTGTTCCTGACGGCGCGGGATGCGGTGGAGGACCGGGTCGCGGGACTCACCGCCGGCGGCGACGACTACGTCACCAAGCCGTTCAGCCTCGAAGAGGTCATCGCCCGCCTTCAGGCGCTCATGCGACGCACGGCTCGCCTCCAGGCCCACACGGGGTCGTTGATCACGGTGGGCGATCTGACCCTCGATGAAGACAGCCACGAAGTATCCCGGAACGGAGACGAGGTCACCCTCACCGCCACCGAGTTCGAGCTGCTGCGATACCTGATGCACAACCCGAAGCGGGTGCTCTCGAAGGCGCAGATCCTCGACCGCGTCTGGAACTACGACTTCGGGGGCAGCGCGAACGTGGTCGAGCTGTACATCTCCTATCTGCGCAAGAAGGTCGACGCCGGTCGCCCGCCCATGATCCACACGGTGCGCGGAGCCGGCTACGTCCTGAAGCCGGCGTGACCGGACTCGTGAGCGGATGGAGCCTGCGAGCCCGGCTGACCATCGGTGTCGTAGTCCTCTTCGCGCTGGTCAGCGCCGTGACCGGCGCCTTCACAGTGGTCGCGTTGCGCGACTCGCTCGTGGACAGCCTGGACAGCAGCCTCGTCCGCCGGGTCGGCGGCCCCGATCCGGGGCCCCCGCCGGTGCGGCGTGAGACCCCGGCGCCGGTCGCTCCCGACCCGCCCGGTCTCAACGGGCAGCGTCTCGTGGTGACGCTCGACGGCGGCGTCGCCACGGCCGGACGGATCACCGACGGAACAACGACGACGACACTCGATGCCACCCAGCTCGACCTGGTCGCGCGGACGGCGGGGGCGAGCCCGAGCACCGTGGACCTGGGGGCGCTCGGCAGCTACCGCGTCGTGCTCGACTCGCGCGATCCGGCCGCCGTCGTCGTCGAGGGCCTGCCGCTCGCGCCCATCGAGAGCACCGCTCGCCGGCTCGCGTTCATCATCGCGGCGGCCTCCGGCGTCGGATTCGTTTCGATCGCCATGCTCACGGGGCTGTTGATCGGTGGCGGCCTGCGCCCGCTGCGACGGGTTGCGGCGACCGCCACCCGGGTCGCGAACCAGCCGATGGACGCCGGTGCCGTCGAAGTTCTGGAGCGGGTCCCGGAGCGGGACACCGACGACCGCACCGAGGTTGGCCGGGTGGGCGCGGCGCTGAATGAGCTGCTCGATCACGTTCAGGAGTCGCTGAACGAACGGCACGAGGGCGAGCAGCGCCTGCGCCAGTTCGTCGCCGATGCGAGCCATGAACTGCGGACCCCACTGGCGTCGATCCGGGGGTACGCCGAGCTCTCGCGGCGCCATCCCGACGAGGTGCCGGCCGATGTCGCGCACGCCCTTGCGCGCATCAATGCCGAGGCCGATCGGATGGGCACGCTGGTCGACGACCTGCTGCTGCTGGCGCGACTCGATTCGGGGCGTCCGCTGGAGATGGAACCGGTCGACCTGCTGCCGCTGATCATCGATGCGGTCGCCGATGCCCAGGCGGCCGGCCCGGGCCACCGCTGGATTCTGAAACTTCCCGATGAGCCGGTGGTCGTCTCTGGTGACCGCGGACGCCTCGTCCAGGTGGTCGTCAATCTGCTCTCCAACGCCCGGGTGCACACACCCGAGGGCACCCGCGTGACGGTCGGCGTTCAGGGCGGCGACGGCGCGGTCATCACCGTGGCGGACGATGGCCCCGGCATCCCGGCGGACCTGCGTCCGAACGTGTTCAGACGCTTCGCGCGCGGCGATGTGGCTCGTACGCGCACCCGGAACTCGACGGGTCTCGGCCTCTCGATCGTGGCGGCCGTCGTGGAAGCCCACGGGGGAAGCGTCGAGGCCGAGAGCTCTCCTGCCGGCACGGTGTTCACGGTGACGCTCCCGGGATCCATCCCGGCCTCCTAGGCACGGCACAGGGAGCCGACAGGTTCGGCGGCGACCCTCAGTGCATGAAGACACTCACCCGGACGCACGGCGTCCATTCCACAACCAGCTCCGGCGGCGCGCCCACGGTCGGCGCCGGTCCGGGCGCGCTGACCCGGATCTCGGGCCAGTGGTGGTCGTTCCTCGGGCTGCTCGCCGCGACCGCCATCCTCTATTTCTACGGGCTGACCGCCAACGGATACGCGAACGCGTTCTACTCGGCGGCCGTCCAGGCGGGCAGCGAGAGCTGGAAGGCCTTCTTCTACGGGTCGTCCGACGCAGCCAACTTCATCACGGTCGACAAGACCCCGGCATCACTCTGGGTCATGGACCTGTCCGTGCGGATCTTCGGAGTCAACTCGTTCGCGATCCTCGCACCCCAGGTGCTGATGGGCGTCGCGACCGTGGGCGTCGTGTACGCCACGGTGAAGCGCGGCTTCGGGCACGTGGCCGGGATGGTCGCCGGCGCGGTCATGGCGCTGACGCCCGTGGCCGTCCTGATGTTCCGGTTCAACAACCCCGACGCCCTGCTGACCCTGCTGATGGCAATCGCGGCGTACTCCACGCTTCGCGCGGTGGAGTCGGGCAGCCGGCGCTGGGTGCTGGCCATCGGGGCCCTCATCGGCCTGGCGTTCCTCACCAAGATGCTTCAGGCGTTCCTGGTGGTGCCGGCCTTCGCCCTGGCCTATGTGCTTGCTGCGCCGACCCCGCTGCGGCGGCGCATCGTTGACCTGGGGCTCGGACTCGCGGCGCTGGTGGCGTCCACCGGATGGTGGATCGCCATCGTCGAGCTGGTTCCGGCGTCGATGCGGCCCTACATCGGTGGATCGCAGAACAACTCGATCCTCGAGCTGACCCTCGGCTACAACGGCCTCGGACGCCTCAGCGGCAACGAGACCGGCTCGGTCGGGGGCGTTGGCGGTCCCGGCGGCGGAGGCCAATGGGGCAACACCGGCATCGGGCGGATGTTCAACGACGCCATCGGCGGGCAGATCTCGTGGTTCATCCCCACGGCGCTGATCGCGCTCGCGGCAGGGATCTGGATCCATCGGCGGGCGCCGCGCACCGACTCCCAGCGGGCGGCCTACGTCATCTGGGGCGGTTGGCTGCTGGTCACCGGCCTCGTGTTCTCGTTCATGGCCGGCATCTTCCACGAGTACTACACCGTGGCACTCGCGCCGGCGATCGCCGCCCTCGTGGGCATGGGCGCCGGCGAAGCCTGGAAGCGCCGCGACACGACGCTCGGCTCGGCGATGCTCGCCGCCGGCACCGGCGTGGCGGCGATTTGGGGCTACGTGCTCCTGGGCCGCGTCTCCGGGCACTACGGATGGCTCGACCAGGCGGTGTTGCTGGTGGGTCTCGGCACGGCGATCGCACTGGCACTCGGCCCCCGCATCACCACCCGCGCGGCGACGGTCGCCGCCTCGCTCGCGCTCGCCGCGAGTCTGGCCGGACCAACGGCGTACAGCATGACCACGGTCTCGAACGCCTACTCGGGCAGCATCGTCACCGCGGGTCCCGCGAGCATGCGCGGCCCCGGCGGGATGGGCGGACCGGGCGGCCAGGGCGGACCCCCGAACGGGATGGCACCTCCCACCGGCATGGCGCCTCCCACCGGAACGGCCGGTGGCTTCGGTGGCCCGCCGTCAAGCACAGGTGCGACGCCCTCCACGGGTGGCCAGTCCGCGACGGGCGCGGCTCCCACCACGGGCGGCCAGTCCTCGTCCACCGGCGGCATGACCCAGAACGGCGGAGCCGGAGGGATGGGCGGGCTCCTGAGCGCCCAGACGCCGAGCAGTGAGGTGGTCCAGGCGCTGACCGAGAACAGCGATCAGTACACCTGGGTCGCAGCGGCGATCGGCAGCCAGAACGCCGCCGGTCTCCAGCTCGGAACCGGGAAGCCGGTCATGTCGATCGGAGGGTTCAACGGCAGCGATCCCGCCCCGAACCTCGCGCAGTTCCAGCAGTACGTCGCCAACGGCCAGATCCACTACTTCGTCGCATCCAGCGGCGGACCCGGCGGCGGCGGTCCCGGTGGCAACACGAGTTCCGAGATCAACACCTGGGTGTCCAGCAACTTCACCCAGGTGACCATCGGGAACTCGACGTTCTACGACCTGACCCAGCCGCTGAGTGGTTGAGGAGGCAGCCATGACCGAACTCGACCACCACCGCGCCGGGCAGGACGACCTGCCCGGGCGGGACCCGGTCCTCGACGTGGTCATCCCCGTCTACAACGAGGAGGCCACGCTCGCGGCCTGCGTCCACCGGCTGGACGCCCACCTGCGCGAGACCTACCCCTACCCGTTCGTCATCACCGTGGCGAACAACGCGAGCACCGACCGCACGGCCGACGTGGCCTTCGGCCTCGCGGAGGAGGTCGCCAACCTCAGGGTGGTCGACCTCGACCGGAAGGGGCGGGGCCGGGCGCTGAAGGCCGCATGGGAGTCATCCACGGCGGACGTGCTGGCGTACATGGACGTCGACCTCTCGACGGACCTCGACGCCCTGTGGCCCCTGGTCGCGCCCCTGATGTCCGGGCATTCCGACCTTGCGATCGGCAGCCGCCTCAGCAGCACCAGTCGGGTCGTGCGCCAGCCGTCACGGGAGATCATCAGCCGCGGCTACAACCTGCTGCTGCGGGTGGGGCTGGGGGTCGGATTCTCGGATGCCCAGTGCGGCTTCAAGGCGATACGGGCGGACGTGGCGCGGGAGTTGCTGCCACTCGTCGAGGACGATGCGTGGTTCTTCGACACGGAGCTGCTGGTGCTGGCCGAGCGCGCCCACCTCCGCATCCACGAAGTCCCGGTCGACTGGATGGACGACCCGGACTCGAGAGTCGACGTGACGCGGACGGCGATCGACGATCTGCGCGGCATGTGGCGCATGCGACGGAGCATGAGGCGCCTGCGGCCGGACCTCGACCGCATCGCGGCGACGTTGGGCCGGGGCGTGTTCGGTGCCCCGCTCCTGCGCCAGATCGCACGGTTCGCCGGCGTCGGGATCGCCAGCACGGCGCTCCATCTGGCCGGCTTCGTGGCGCTCGTGTCGATGGGGATGGCCGGTCAGGTCGCAAACGTGCTGGCCCTTGCCGTCGCGACCGTCGCGAACACCCAGGCGAACCGCACGTTCACGTTCGGTGCGCGAGAGGAACACGCGCTGCGTCATCACGCGGAGGGCTTCGTGCTCGCCGCACTCACCTGGCTCATGACCGCGGTGAGCCTGGGTGCCGTCCAGGCCCTTGTGCGGTCCCCCGACACCATCCTGTCGACGGTCGGGGTCGCCGTCGGCGCGGCGCTGTCCGTGGTGATTCGTTTCCTTGCGATGCGACGCTGGGCGCCATCGGAAGGGGCGACCGGCGGCCCGTTTCCCGGTGTCCCGACGGTGCCGCGTGAGCGCGGAGGCGAGGTCGTCCGACACTCCGGATGACCCGGTGGGGCAACCCCGGCCCGCGCGCCGGGCGCACCCACGAGGCGGGCTCAGCGGAGCAACGCCCGGCTGATCACGAGGGTCATGTCCTTCACGTAGCGCTCCTGGCTCAGGCCACATTCGCGGGTCAGCTCCCGCCAGGGGCCGGGCAGGGTCAGCGCGTGGAATACGTCAGAGGCACGCTCCGCCGACCAGTGGTCGGCCAGTTCGCCCATCGCCGCGAGCCGGTCGACCAGTCGCCGATGCACGCCGTGGCGGAACGTGAGCCGATCACGCCATGCCTGGCCGAGCGCCTCGTCGTGGTACTGCGCGCCCTCCAGCATCTGCGCCACCGCGTCGATGCCCGCGTTGAAGCGGGCGTGGAGCTCCATCGTCCGGCGGATCAGCTCCAACCCGTTCTGCGCGGCCATCACGTGTTCGAGTGACGGCCCGAGCTGGAGCTGCTCGTCCATCCGCCGGACGAGCGCGAGCAGCAGCCCGGTGCGATCACCGAAGTGGAGATAGACGGCCTGACGCGACACCCGTGCGCGCGCGGCGACGTGCCCCAGCGTCAGCGACGCCCCGCGTTCGGCCACCTCGGCACGAGCGGCGTCGAGGATGCGCTCCCGCGTCGTGGCATCTCCGCCTGCGCTACTTGACACGCTGTAAACCTCCGGGGTTTGATGACTCCGCACCTGACTTTACACCGTGTAAACGTGAGGAGTTCGCCATGGAATCGATTGCAGCGTTCGAGCGGGCACAGCGCCATACCCTCGACCACTGGGAGATCGCCGCCCGGTCGGAGCGGGTTCCGGTCGACCACATCGCGCGGTCCGCGCACGTGCTGGTCGCCGGGGCCGGGCCGCCGCTGGTGATGGTGAACGGCATCGGCGTCCCCGGAGCCATGTTCGCGCCGCTGATGGCCCACCTTCGGACCCGCCATCGCCTCTACGTGGTGGACCTGCCCGGATACGGACTCAGCGACGCAGATCGCGGGTTCCCGTCGCACTTCCGGACCGCCCACGTGGCGTTCCTGCGCCAGGTGCTCGACGGACTCGGTCTCGCCAGGCCGCAGCTGCTGGCGAACTCGTTGGGCGCGTTGATCGGATTCTGGCTGGCGCTGGAACACCCGGAACGGCTCGCCGCGATCACCGCGGTGGGCTGCCCGGCCATCACCATGGGCACCTCCGCCCCGCTGCCGATGCGACTGCTCTCCGTCCCCGGTCTGGGCGCGGTGCTCGCCCGGGCGAATCCCCCGTCGATGTGCCAGGTGCACGCCCTCGCGCGCATGGTCGGCGAGCACCCCCTGCCGCCGACCATCCCGGAACTGCTCGTGACGGCACAGCGCACGCCGGCCTATCGGACGATGTTCCGCTCCAGCCTGCGCGAGCTGCTGCGGGCGACCGGGCCCAACCCCCGTCACGCATTGCCGGCCGGCGAGCTTTCCCGCGTCGCCGTCCCGGTACGCCTCATCCTGGGCGATCGCGATCCCATGGGCGACGTGACGGTGGGCCGCGCCATCGCACGGACCGCACCCGGGGGAACCCTTCACGTGGTTGCCGGTGGACACGCGCCGTGGCTCGACTCCCCCGCGGCGGTGGCCGACGCGGCGGGGGTTGACACGGGCCGTGCGAGGCACGAATCTACAACCAGATGGTTATAGATCAATCCCCACCGGAAACGCTGGACCGCATCTTCCATGCGCTCGCGAACGAGACCCGCCGCGACATCGTGCGCCGGGCGGTGGCCGGCGACGAGTCGGTGTCAGGTCTCGCCCGGCAGTACGACATGAGCGTGACGGCGGTCCAGAAGCACGTGACCGTGCTCGAGGACGCCGGGCTGGTGAGCAAGCAGCGCCGCGGCCGTGAACAGATCGTCACGACACGACCGGCGGGCCTCGATGAGGCCCGCACCGCGCTCGACGAACTCGCCGAGCTCTGGCGTGGCCGCCTCGAACGGTTCGAGGCGATCCTTGGAACGACGACAGAAAGCGACACCTGATGCCCGTCATCGAAATCGTGAAGGACCTGGACCGCCACGCGCTGATCGTGGTGACCGAGTACGCGGCCTCCCCGGCCCACCTCTGGCAGCTCTGGTCTGATCCACGCAAACTGGAGAAGTGGTGGGGACCGCCCGGCTACCCGGCCACGGTCACCCGGTACGAACTGCACCCTGGAGGGGAGGTCCGGTACCACATGACGAGCCCCGAGGGCGAGCGATACCACGGCGGATGGCGGGTGCTGGCGGTCGAACCGGACGCACATCTCCAGGTCGAGGACTTCTTCGCCGACGCCGACGGCAACGAGGACACGTCGATGCCCGCCGGAATGATGGACGTGTCCATCACCTCGATCGATGACGGCACGACGCGCATGGTGATCGAGTCCACCCATCCGGACGCCGAGTCGCTGCAGAAGGTGCTGGACATGGGTATGGAGGAAGGCATTCGTGCCGCGGCGGGCCAGATCGACGACCTGCTCGCGGAGATCGCCGGCTGAGGATGCCCGCGGTCAGTGCCCCGACTCGGCGGCCGGCCTCGACCGGTCGCCGTCACGTCGGGCCGATTCGCTCACCAGGGTGACCTGGAACGTCAGACCGCAGATACCGCAGGTGGTCGACGCAGGAGGGGCAGCGGGGCCGACGTCGATCGGGGCTCCGCACACCGGGCAGTACCGCACGTCCGCCGCCAGGCGACCGGGCGGGGCAGGCTCGGACACGGCGCGGAACCCCGAGAACCGCGAGAGCACCGGCAGCAGCAGCGTCACCGCCGCCACGAGCACCGCCAGGACGCCGATCAGACGTGCGTACCCGGGGGTGTCCATGTCGAACCACAGCGCCACGATGATGGCGAGTGCCAGGAGGCCGATCAGAAGGTCCGCGACCGCGGGCAGCCAGCGCAGCCGTGCCAGCGGCGGGAGCAATCCGAGGGAAGACACGAGCGTGAGCGCGGCCGCGGCGACCAGGAGGGTCCCCATGAGCTTGTACCAGCGCTCGCCGCCCGGCTCGGTCCACACCAGGACGGTCAGAAGCGCGAACCCCGACGCGCCGGCCACGGCACCGATCGCCGGAGCCGGCCAGCGAACGCGCAGACGGATGGCGGGCGCGTTGACGAGGACGCTGAGCATCGCAGCCGACACCAGGAAGCTCGTCCCGAGCACCTTGCCCTGGGTTTCACCGAAGCGACCGGGAGCGAGCAGGGCCCAGATCCCCAGCACCGCGTTGACCAGCACCGACACCACGAACAGACGGAGCAGCATCCGGGTTGGTGTCTGAGCCTTCATCACCCTCAGCTTCCACCCGGGACCGGTGTCCCGTCATCTGGCGAACGTCCCCCACGGCGGGCGCGTCAGTACCCGCGCCACCGGGGACGGTTCACGGCGGATCGGCGGCGGTCACGGGCCAGGCCCCTTCGCGGGTGCAGACCATGGCCGCAAACCGCACGGCGGCGTGGAGTGCCTCACGGCGCTCCGCACCGCGCACCAGACCGGCCAGCAACGTCCCTGCAAACGCGTCTCCGGCGCCGGTGGTGTCCACCACCGGGCCCGGCGGCGCCGCCGCCGGGACGGCGATGGCCGCCTCGCTCGCGCGGGACCAGACCGCGCCCTCCGCGCCCAGCTTCACGACGACGTCGACGAACCCGCGGGCGTGGAGTGCCTCGGCGATGCCGGCTGCGTCGGCCGAGCCGGTCAGCACCGCCCCCTCGTCACGATTCAGGATCATCATCTCCGCACCCGCCAGTGCCGCGAGCAACCACTCGGCCCCCGCGTCGGCGATGAGGGCCGCCGAGGCGGGGTCGACCGAGACCGCCACGCCGGCCGCGAGCGCCATCGCGAGGGTCGCCAGGCCTGCCTCGCGGCTCCCGGGATGCAGGACCGTGTAGCCGGAGAGGTGCAGCAGCGCGGTGTCGGGGTGCAGTCGCACCGGCTCCAGGACGTCGTTCGCGCCGTGGCCGGGCAGCATCGACCGCTCGGCGCTCGCATCCACGAGCACCACGCAGGTGCCCGTGGGCGTCCCATCCCGCGCCGTCTGAACGGCCGTGCGCACGCCACACGTCCGCAGCGCTTCGAGCGCCGTGCGGCCGAACGCGTCGTCGCCGACGCAGCCATGGAACGTGACGTCCGCCCCCGCGACTCCCGCCCACGCGGCGCAGTTGGCGCCGGCCCCGCCGGGCCGGCTGTCGATCAGCGCCGGTGTGTCGCTTCCGATGGCGAGCGGCCGCTGGTGCCGCGCGACGACGTCCAGCATGACGTCGCCGAGCACCGCCAGAGCGCCCGGGGACCGGCGTGGATCACTCACATCGCCGCGGCGATCCTGGCCGCCAGCTCGGCGTTCCGTACCGCGAGGCGCCGGTTGATCCGGACGCTGGCCCCGTCGCTTCGGCTGTGGAACCACTCGAGCATGAACGGGGTGAGGTCCTTCCCCGTGATCCCCTGCTCGGCCGCAGCCGCCAGTGATTCTTTGAGGAGCCGGTCGTGCACGCCCGGATCCATCTGTTCGTTGGCCGGAAGGGGTTGGGCGACGAGCGTCGCCTGCGGGAGATCGAGCCGCGCCTGCGCGCGTGCGGCGGCGACCACCTCCTGCTGGGTGTCCACCCGCCACGGGGCGGCGAACCCGGAGTCCCGGAGGTAGAAGCCCGGGAACCGGTCGGATCCGAACACGAGCACCGGCACCGAGTAGGTCTCGAGCCGCTCCAGGGTGGCCCCGACGTCCAGGATGGACTTCACGCCGGCGCACACCACGACCACGGGAATGCTCCCGAGGGCCTGCAGGTCGGCCGATTCGTCGAAGTTCTCGGACGCTCCCCGGTGCACACCGCCGATACCACCGGTGGCGAACACGCTGATCCCGGCGAGGCGGGCGAAGTGGGCGGTGCTGGCCACCGTCGTGGCCGCGTTCATGCGCTTCGCGACGACCATCGGCAGATCGCGCAGGCTCGCCTTCACCACGTCGTCCCGGGCGGCGATCTGTTCCCGCTCGCGCACGGAGAGCCCGACGTGAACCGTGCCGTCGAGGATGGCGATCGTGGCGGGCACCGCGCCCTGCTCGCGCACGGCCTGCTCGAGTTCGTCGGCCACCTCGAGGTTCTGCGGCCACGGCAACCCGTGGGCGATGATCGTGGATTCCAGCGCGACCACCGCGTTTCCGGCGTGCAGCGCGGCGTCGACCTCGTCGCTGATCCGGAGGCTCACGGCGCGATCCTCGCCGGATGCCACACGGTTCTGATCTCGGTGAACGCGAGCGCCGTTGAGAGGTCCCGGGCACCGGCGGTGGCCGACACACGCTTCAGGTTTTCCGCCGCCCGGGTCTCCAGGTCGCGGCGCGTCTCGTCGGGAACGCCGGAGACGTCCAGCAGGTCGACGTCCTCGTGATCGGCGAGCCAGCCGTGGAGATCGGCGGGGATGCCGGTGAGGATGTTCACGACCCCCGGCGGGACGTCGGAGGTGGCCACCAGCTCGCCGAGCGTTCCGGCGGCGAGGATGACATCGCCGCCGGCGAGCACCACGGTCGTGTTGCCGGCCATGATCGCCGCCGAGGTCATGCTCACCAGGGCCTCCAGCCGTGCGGGCGCGACCAGGCCGCACACGCCGGGCGGCACCGTGGCCGACACGTTCAGGAACGGACCGGCGACCGGGTTCACGCTCCCCGCCAGGATGTCGAGCTTGTCGGCGAACCCGGCCCAGTACACGGCGGCGTCGATGGCGCCGGCCACGTCCTGGTCGGCAACCGAACCGTCGACGCCCGTGCGGGTGAGCTCGTGGGTGAGTTCGCCCCTGCGGCTCTCCAGCATCTCGGCAAGCCGGTAGATGATCTGGCCCCGGTTGTAGGCGGTCCGTCGCGCCCACCCCGACTGTGCCGCCCGGGCGGCTCTGACCGCGTCGCGCAGGTCCTTGCGCGAGGCCTTCGCGACGTGGGCGAGCAGGCGTCCGTCCGGGCCGTGGACCGGCTCGGTCCGCCCGGATTCGGAGCGAGGAAACGCCCCGTTGATGAACAGCTTGTAGGTCTTGCGGATCTCGATGCCGTCGCTCATCAGCGCACCGGTGCCAGTGTGAGGTACTCCTGGAGCCCCTGCCGTCCGCCCTCGCGTCCGAATCCGGACTCGCGGACGCCGCCGAAGGGGCTCGCGGGATCGAATTTGTTGAAGGTGTTGGCCCAGACGACGCCGGCCCGCAGGTGGTTCGCGAACCAGAGGATGCGGGACCCCTTCTCGGTCCAGATCCCCGCCGACAGTCCGTACCGGGTGGCGTTCGCGCGATCGACGGCCTCCCGTTCGGTCCGGAAGGTCTGCACGGTCAGAACCGGGCCGAACACCTCCTCGCGGGCGATGCGCTCCGAACCGCCCACGCCGGTCACGATCGTCGGGGCGTGGAACCAGCCGCGCTCGGGAAGCGCGCAGGGAGGCTGGTACACCTCGCAGCCCTCCTGGCGGGCCCCCTCGACGTGCTCGACGATCCGGGCGAGTTGCTCGGCGGAATTGATCGCGCCCACATCGGTGTTCTTGTCGAGTGGATCGCCCACACGCAGCCGCCCGATCCGGTCGCGAAGACGGTCCACGAAGGCGTCGGCGATACCCTCCTGCACGAGCAGCCGCGATCCGGCGCAGCAGACGTGCCCCTGGTTGAAGAAGATCCCGTCGACGACACCTTCGATGGCCTGGTCCATCGCGGCGTCGTCGCACACGATGTGGGCGCCCTTTCCGCCCAGTTCCAGCGTGAGTCGCACGGGCGTCCCCGCGACCGCGCGCCGAATCGACTTCCCCACCTCGGTCGAGCCGGTGAACGCGACCTTGTCGATGCCCCCGTGGGCGGCGAGCGCCGCGCCCGTGTCACCGGCCCCGGTGACGATGTTGAGCACTCCCGGAGGGAACTCGGCTTCGCGGGTCAGCTCGCCGAGCAGCAGCGTCGTGAGCGATGTGGTCTCGGCGGGCTTGAGGACGACCGTGTTGCCGCAGGCGAGCGCCGGCGCGATCTTCCAGGCGACCATCAACAGCGGGAAGTTCCAGGGGGTGATCTGGCCGATCACGCCGAGGGGGGCCGCGCGCATGCCCGGAACCGCCAGGTCGAGCTTGTCGGCCCAGCCGGCGTGGTGGAACAGGTGGGCGGCGGCAAGGGGGATGTCGATGTCGCGCGACTCGCGAATCGGCTTGCCCCCGTCGATGGTCTCGAGCACCGCGAACTCGCGGGCGCGATCCTGGAGCAACCGTGCGAGCCGGAACAGGTAGCGGGCCCGCTCCGCCCCGGGCATGTCGCGCCAGACCGAGTCGTACGCATGGCGGGCGGCGGCGACCGCCCGGTCGACGTCCTCGGTGCCGCCCAGGGCGATCTCGGCGAGCGCCTCGCCCGTGGCGGGCTCGACGGTCGTGAAGGTGCGTCCGTCCGCGGCATCGACCCACGCCCCGTCGATGAGCAGGCCGTTCCGTGAGCGGATCGAGACGATGTCCCGGGATTCGATCGACGGCACGTAGTCCGCGAAGCGCTCCGCGGGATTCGATCCGGATTTGCGGGGAGTTTCTTCGTTGTGCGACATAACCCTCAGGCTCTAGTCGACAGGGAGATTATCGAGACGCGCGTACCTGCCGGAGGCGCCGAACCGCAGCTGGAGCACCACATCGTTCAGGAGGGACGACGCGCCGAACCGGAATCGCTCGGGAGTGAGCCACGCCGTGCCGAGCGTCTCGGCGATGATCGACAGATACCCGAGCGCCTGCTTGGCGGTCCGGACTCCCCCGGCGAGTTTGAGCCCGACCTCGGCACCCGTCTGATCGAGGTGGTCGCGGATGGCCTCGGCCATGCACAGCGCGATCGCCGGTGTGGCCGACAGCGACAGCTTGCCGGTGGAGGTCTTGATGACGTCGGAGCCCGCCGCCATGGCCACCATCGAGGCCAGCCGGATGTTGTCGTACGACCCGAGCTCCCCGACCTCGAGGATGGTCTTGAGATGGGCATCGCCGCACGCGTCCTTCGCCGCGGCCACGTCGTCGTGCACCTCGGTGAGGCGTCCCGCCAGGAACGCGCCCCGATCGATCACGATGTCGATCTCGTCGGCGCCGTCGGCGACCGCCTGGCGAATCTCGGCCAGCCGGTGTTCGCGGTGGCTCCGGCCGGAGGGAAACGCGCCGGCCACCGACGCCACCTTCACGGGGGTTCCCGCGAGGGCGCGGGCGGCGACCCCCACCAGGTCCGGATAGACGCAGACCGCCGCGACGGCGCCGATCGCGGGGTCCTCGGGATCGGGATGGAGCGCCCGCTGGCACATGGCTTCGACCTTGCCGGGGGTGTCCGCCCCCTCCAGGGTCGTCAGGTCCATGCAGGCGACGGTCAACTCCAGGCCGGCACGCTTGCTCTCACGCTTGATCGACCGTGACGCCAGGCGCGCCGCACGTTCCTCCAACGCCAGGGCGTCGACCGATGCGGCACGCAGCGATTCGAGGGCCGGAGGTCGCTCAGACATGGCTCGGTGCCTCGGGCCGGGCCACGAGCTCGACGAGCGCGGGACGGATCGCGGCGATCCTGGCCGCGGCGCGGTCGCGGGCCTCACGAACGTCGTGCTCGGGCACCGGCTCGACGGCCTCGCAGTAGCACTTGAGCTTGGGCTCGGTGCCCGAGGGGCGGATCACCACACGCAGGGTGTCCTCCAGCGTGACGCGCACGACATCGTGGGCGAGCATCGCCACTCCCGTGACCGCGACACCGCCGATCCGCTCAGGCGGCGTCTCGCTGAGCCGGGCGACGATCGTGGCCCGGCGCTCGGCGGCACCCGGCGACTCGTCTCGGATGGAGAAGTTGGACACCAGGTGCACGCCGTGCCGGCGGTGCAGGTCGTCCAGGTCTTCGAGCAGCGTGCGGTCGCGCAGATGGGCGGCACTGGCCATCGAGGCCACGGCCAATCCCGCCGAGATCCCGTCCTTGTCGCGGACCTCGGCCCCGATCGCGTAGCCGAGGGCCTCCTCGTACGCCAGCACCTGGGTCCACTCCGGGTGCTCCATGGCCGGCCGGGAGAGCCACTTGAAGCCGGTGAGGGTCTCGGCGTGGCGGGCGTCGCGGGCATCGGCGATGGCCGCCAGGAGTGTGGAGCTCACGACGCTGTTGACCACGAGTCGCTCGTCGTGGCCGTGCACGACGCTGGCCAGCAGCCAGTCGGCGAGCAGGCATCCCACGTCGTCACCGGTCAGCTGGACGGGGATGCCGTCGCGGCCCTTCACCAGGACGGCGATCCGATCGGCGTCGGGATCGAGCGCAAGTCCGAGATCGGCGCCCACGGCCGTCATCCTGCGGGCCAGCAGGTCGGTCGCCCCGGGCTCCTCGGGATTGGGGAACGCGACCGTCGGGAAGTCCGGATCCGGCGCATCCTGCTCGGCGACGAACACCACGTCCTCGAACCCGGCGTCGGCCAGCGCACGCCGGAGCAGCCGGCCGCCCACACCGTGCATCGCCGTGGTGGCCACCCGCACATGCGAGGAACATGCCGGAACGCGGTGCACCGTCGTCGCGAGGTATGCGTCGATCACCTCGCGTCCGAGATCCGCGACCTCGCCGGCGGTTCCCAGGTCGGGGGTGACGACACCATCGGCGACGACCGCGTCGATCGCGGCGGCGATCTGGCCGTCGACCGGCGGGATGATCTGCGCTCCGTCGCCCATGTAGAGCTTGATGCCGTTGTCGGCCGCGGGGTTGTGGCTGGCGGTGATCACGATGCCGGCGTCCGCGTGCAGGTGCCGGAGCGCGAAGACCCCCACCGGTGTCGGCAGCGGCTCGCGCCCCCGGACGACCGAGATCCCGTGTGCACTGAGCACCTCCGCGCAATCCGCGGCGAAGGTCGCCGAGTTGTGGCGGGCGTCGTACGCGACGACGACCACGGCGGGCCGTGGGAGCGTGGCGTTCAGGTGACGGGCGATGCCGGCGGCCGTCTGACGGACCACCAGGCGGTTCATCCCCATCGGGCCCCCGCGCATCGGTCCGCGCACTCCGGCCGTGCCGAACGCGAGGCGACCGCCGAACCGGAGCCGCAGCTCGTCGAGCCGGGACGCCGCCACCAGCTCGCGCAGCTCGGCGGCCGTCGCCGGGTCTGGATCGGCGTCGATCCACGCTTCCGCGAGTGCGATCAGCTCACTGTCGGAGTCCGCCACTCACGCCTCCGCGATCACGACTCGCAGGATCTCGGCCAGCCTGCCGACCGAGGCCCGGCCGGTGTCGAGGACCTCGTGGTGGTCGAGCGGCTTCCCCTGCAGTCCGGCCGCCAGATTCGTGACCAGTGAGAGGCCGAAGACCTCGGCACCGAGATGACGCGCGGCGATCGATTCGAGCACGGTCGACATACCCACGAGGTCCGCCCCCAGCGTCGCCAGCATGCGGATCTCGGCCGGGGTCTCGAACGCGCCGCCCAGCATCCCGGCGTACACGCCCTCGTTGATCTCGGGGAACTCCCCCCGGGCGACGGCTCGAAGGCGGGGACTGTAGAGGTCGGTCACGTCGGTGAACCGGGGCGGATACCCCTCCGGAGGATCGTCGCCGAGCATGGGGCTCGTCCCCATGAGATTGAGCTGATCCGAGATGAGCACCGGTGTGCCCGGACCATTGGCGGGATTCAACGATCCGGCGGCGTTGGTGAGCATGACCGTCGAGCATCCGGCGAGCACCGCCGCCCGGACGCCGTGCACGACGGTCTCGACCGGATGGCGCTCGTAGAGGTGGGCGCGTCCGGCGGCGACCAGCACCGGGACCCCGTTCGCGTCGACCGAATGGAGCATTCCCGAGTGGCCGACCACCTTCGGCGCGGGAAACCCCGGCACGTCGGTCATGGCCAGTCGATCGCGTTCGTCGCCGAGCTGCGGGACCACATCGGCCCAACCCGATCCGAGCACCAGGACGGCGCGGTGGGTACCGAGCCGCGCCGTGATCACGTCGGCGGCGGCCCGTGCGGCGGTGAACGGGTCGGGACTCACCCGGGGAATGATGTCACGCCGGGCACCAATCCAGCACTCGCGGGCCCAACCGTTGCGCGATCCGCACCCGTGAGTCCCGCCACCGGGTCGACCTACGCGTCGAACCCCGTCTCCGCGTCGACGATGCGATCCTCGTCCCTGGCGTGCGGGAGCACCGCGGCGACGTAGGAACCGGTCGCCTCGTCGAGGCCGACGTCGCCGCCACGGGCCTCCGACAGAAACCAGCGGTGCTCGAGGATCTGATGGTAGATCTCGGCCGGTTCCAGCTTGGACCGCATGTCCATCGGGATCCGCGCGAGGGTCGGCTCGAAGACCCGGTCCAGCCAGCGAACCGCCGCGAGGCCCTCGGGCACCGCCCCGCCGGATTCGACCTCCAGCTCGTGACGGAAGCGCGCGATGTCGTTGAGCAGGCGTCGCGCCTGGTTCTCCTGGGTCTCGAGGCCGGTGAGGCGGCGGAGCGCGGGCGCGTGGAACCCGACCTCGACCACACGCGGGATCAGGCGGAGCTCCGCGCCGTCGGCCGCGTCGATGAGCTCGATCTCCTCGACGTCGAACCCCATCTGGTTGATCTTCACGATGCGCTGCTCGGTGCGGAAGGTCTCGCCCGCCGCGAAGACCTCCTCCTCGGTGATGAGCCGCCACAGGTCCCGGTAGCGACTCTCGACCGAGCGGGCCATCTCCAGCGGGTCGGCGCCACTCCCCAGCATCCCCGCCGCCTCGAGGTCCAGGAACCCGCCGGCGAGGTTCTCGCCGGCGATCTCCAGGTCGGTGGCGCGCTGACCGTCGCTCAGTCCCGGGTGGAGCTCGCCGGTCTCGACGTCCACCACGTAGGCCGTGAGCGCCCCGGCATCCCGTCGGAACAGGATGTTCGCCAGCGAGCAGTCGCCCCAGAAGAACCCGGCGAGATGGTTCCGGACGAGCATTCCGGCGATGGCGTCGAGAACCCGGTCCTGGAGGTGCGGCATGCGCCCGTCCATCAGGAGCAACCGCACCGACAGTGAGAACGTCAGGTGCCGGGTGATGAGCACTCCCTCGCCCCCAGCCCGTTCGCCCCGGCCGAGCACGCTGCCCACCGCCTCGACGGCCGGGACACCCATATCGGCCAGCCGCCGCAGGATGCGGACCTCCCGGGTCACGAGCTCCGGCGGCATCTCCTTCACGACGTAGACCGCGCCGTCGTAGTCGAGGAAGCGCACCTGATGGCGGTGGAGTCCCTGCGGGAGATCGACGCCCCGGGGTGACTCCCACTCGGCCAGGGGCAGGTGCCAGGGGAGATCCAGGAAGTCCGGATGGACCGACGGGTTGACCAGCGCGAGCCGCATGTTTCGGCGTCCTGACGTCGGGGTTGACACGTTTGTTGCAAACAGGTTAGCGTGGAACCGTTTCCATGGAACCGGTTCCAACATCTCACGGCGCACGTCGCGCCAACACGATCCGGGACGTCGCGCGTCATGCCGGCGTCGGCGTGGGGACCGTTTCCCGGGTACTCAACGGCGGGGAGCGCGTCAGCGCCGAGACCCTCGATCGGGTCCAGGCCGCCATCCGCGAGCTGGGATACCGCCCGTCGGCCGCCGCCCGCGCCCTGTCCCGCGGCGTGGCGTCCGCGATCGGCGTGACGGCGCCGCACCTGACGAGCCCGTCTGTGGTCGCTCGGCTGCGCGGAGTGGTCGACACGCTCGGCAACAACTCCTACGACATCGGCCTCGCCACCGTGGAGACCGCGTCGCAGCGCGAACGCCGCATGAAGCAGGTGTGCCAGCGCGACCACCTCAACGGCCTGATCGTCATCTCGCTCCATCCGACCGCCGAGGAGCGCCGCCAGCTCATCGAGGCGGAACTCCCGGTGGTGTTCCTGGACGTCGCCCCGGAGGGCTTCCCCTCCGTCGACATCGACAACACCGCGGGCGGCCGGATCGCGACCGAGCACCTGCTGGAGTTCGGCCACACCGCGCTCGGGTTCATCGGCGACCTCCCGGAGCCGGAGTTCGAGTTCACGTCGAGTGCCCGCCGGCTCACGGGCTTCCTGGACGCGTGCGCCGCCGCCGGGATCGGCCAGAACCTCGACTGGATCGTCCGCGTGGCCCACGCCCGCGAGGCGGCCGCGGTCGGTGCGGAAACCATGTTGCGCGGCGCGAAACGCCCCACCGCCATCTTCGCGGCATCCGACACCCAGGCGCTGGGTGTGCTCGACGCCGCCCGTCGGCTGGGCCTGTCGGTGCCGGGCGATCTCTCGGTCATGGGCTTCGACGATCTCGAGTTCGCCGAGCTGGTCGGACTCAGCACGGTGCACCAGCCGCTCGTGGAGAGCGGGCGGTGCGCCGCGGACCTCCTCCTGTCGCGCATGTCCGGCGACGGGACCCCTCAGGACGACGACCACGTCGTGCTGCCGCTGCACCTCGAGCCACGGGGGACGACCGGCCCCCCACCGGCGCGATCGACCCACACACCTGCCGGTAAGCGCGGTGACCGCCCGACCGGACACCACGAATGAAAGGAACGCGTGACATGCGCAAGCTATCCCGAGGCCGCATTGTCGCCTTGTTGGGGACGATCGGCGTGGCCGCCACCCTCACCGCCTGCGGCGGTGGAAGCGACACCGCAGCCAGCGGGGGGTGTGACGGAAACATCGACGCCGGGGCCGGCATCACGGTGCAGTGGCACCAGGGCGCCGAGGCCGAGGTCAAGGCCGTCCAGCAGATGGTCAAGAGCTTCAACGCGAGCCAGAGCGACGTGAAGGCCACGCTGAAGCTGGTTCCGGAAGCCGACTACGCCACCTCCCTCGGAGGCCAGGCCGACTCGGATTCGGTCCCGGACGTGGTCGACACCGACGCCTCGAAGGCGTTCACCTACGCATGGTCAGGCGACCTGCAGCCCATCACCAACTGCGTCAGCGATGAGCAGAAGGCCGCCCTGCTTCCGTCGATCGTGCGCCAGGGCACCTACGCGAACCAGCTCTGGGCGCTCGGCATGTTCGACTCCGGCCTTGCCATGTACACCACCAAGTCCGCGCTCAAGAAGGCGAACGTCCGCACCCCCAGCCTCGAGGAGCCCTGGACCGCCGAGGAGTTCACCGCCGCGCTGGGCGAGTTCAAGAAGGCCGGCTACAGCAAGCCGCTGGACCTGAAGAAGAACTACGGACAGGGCGAGTACTACTCGTACGGCTTCGCGCCGATCGTCTGGTCATCCGGCGGCAACCTCCTCTCGGACGACTACAGCACCGCCGACGGCGAGCTGAACAGCGACGCCGCCGTCAAGGGACTGACGGTGTTCCAGTCCTGGTTCAAGTCCGGCTACGTCGGCGACAACACCGACGACAACGACTTCCTGAGCGGCCGCTCGGCGGTCAGCTGGGTCGGGCACTGGACCTACAACGACTACAAGGCCAAGTTCGGCGACGACCTCCTCGTGGTGCCGCTGCCGGACTTCGGCGAGGGCCCCCGCACCGGCCAGGGAAGCTGGCAGTGGGCCGTCGGTTCGAATGCCGACGCCGACGCGGCGTGGAAGTTCATCGAGTACACCCTCCAGCCGGAGCAGCAGAAGATCATCGCCACCGCCTCGGGCGCCATTCCCGCGGTGACCGCGGTGGCTGAGGCCGATCCGAAGTTCGGTCCGGGCGGAGATCTCGAGCTGTACGTGAAGCAGCACGAAGAGGGCATCTCGGTGCCCCGTCCCACCACTCCGGCCTACAACACGGTGTCCAACGCCTTCAACCAGGCGATCCAGGACATCATCGACGGTCGGGATGTCAAGGAGTCGCTCGACGACGCGGTCAAGACGATCGACCAGGACATCCAGGACAACGACGGGTACCCAGACCCGTCGTGACGCGAGTGAGGCCGGCGGGCGACCCCTCCCGCCGGCCTCATCGCCTCGCCTTCCAAGGAGCGAGCGATGACCACTTCAAGCGCCGCAACACCGCGACCGCGAACGCGATTCGGGAATGCCTGGTGGGGAACGATGTTCTCCCTGCCGGGGCTGATCCTCCTGGGTCTGTTCCTGATCCTGCCGTTCGTGTTCGCCATCTACCTCTCGTTCACCAACCAGAAGCTCGCGTCACCGCTTCCGGTGCGGTGGGTCGGATTCGACAACTACCACCGGGTCCTCACCGACGGTGACTTCTGGCGTGCGTTCGCCAACAACCTGCTCTTCGCCGCGGTCGTGGTTCCCGTGCAGACCGGGCTCGCCCTCTGGATGGCGATCCTGGTCAACAAGCGCATTCGTGCCGCGAAGGTGTTCCGGGCGATCTTCTTCCTGCCCGTGGTGGTGGTGATGACCGTCGCGGCGGTCATCTGGTTCCTGCTGCTCGACCCGAATCGCGGCCTGGTCAACGGATTCCTCGGCGCCATCACCTTCGGCGCGGTCGAGCCCGGCTGGTTGCAGAGCACGCTCTGGGCCATGCCCGCCATCATCATCATCTCCATCTGGCAGGGCGCCGGCTTCCAGATGATCATCCTGCTGGCCGGGCTGCAGGACATCCCGCAGGAGCTCTACGAGGCGGCGTCGATCGACGGCGCCACGAAGCGACAGCAGTTCTTCTACGTCACCCTGCCCCAGCTGCGGAACACGCTGATCTTCGTCATCACGATCACCATGATCCTGGCGTTCCGCCTGTTCGATCAGGTCTGGGCCCTCACCCGGGGCGGCCCGTTGAACTCGACCGACACGGTGATGGTGCAGCTGGTCGACACCGGGTTCGAGCGGAAGCAGATCGCGGTGGCGTCGGCCATCGCGGTGATCTTCTTCGTGGTGGTGTTGTCCCTGACGCTGATCCAGCGAATCTTCCTGAAAGAGGAGCGTTCCTGATGAGCACCGCCGCCGAAGCAACCACCCGCAAGGCGCGCCCGGTCCGGGAACGCAGCTGGCCGACCTACCTGGCGCTGACGCTCCTGGCCGTCTTCTTCCTGTTCCCGCTGGTGATGATGCTGGCGTCCGCGTTCAAGCAGGACGCGGCGATCCTCCCCGACTCGAACAGCCTGAAGGCGTTCATCCCGAACCCCTTCGACGGCACCAACTTCCAGGACGCCGCCGATCGAGCCGACATGTGGATCCTGGCGCGCAACAGCGCCATCATCAGCATCGTCACGGTGATCGCCGGACTCGCGGTGAACTCCACATTCGGCTACGCGCTGGCGCGCCTGCCGTTCAAGATGTCCAAGCCCCTGCTGCTCGGGGTGATCGCGCTCACGATCATCCCGTTCCAGGCGGTGGCCATCCCGCTCCTGTTCCTGGTGTCCGAGCTGGGCTGGCGCGACACGCTGTACGTGCAGATGCTGCCGTTCATCGCGTCGCCCCTGTTCACCTACCTGTTCTATTCGTTCTTCCTCGCGATCCCCACCGAGATCGAGGAGGCGGCGCGAATAGACGGCTGCGGACCGGTGCGTACCTTCTGGCAGGTCGTGCTGCCCCTGGCCAAGCCGGCCTTCGCGACGGTGGGCATCCTGCAGTTCCTGCAGATCTGGGGCGAATACCTGTGGCCGGTGCTCGTGACCACCGACTCGAGCGTGCGACCGCTGCCGGTCGGCATCGCGGTGTTCTACACCCAGCCACCCATCAGCTGGGGCGACATCATGGCCTACGCCACGCTCACGGTCGTGCCCATGATCGTGGTGTTCATCCTCTTCCAGCGCTGGTTCATCCAGAGCGTCGCGCGATCCGGGCTCAAGGGATAGGCGGGTGTTGCGACTCGAGGACAGCTGGGTGTGGGACTTCTGGCTCGCCAGGGACGGCGACCTGCACCACATCTTCTTCCTGAAGGCCCCGCGGTCACTCGGCGACCCCGAGCGGCGCCACGGCAACGCCACCATCGGCCACGCGGTCTCGGACGACCTGCGCGAGTGGCGGTGCCTGCCGGACGCGATGACCCCGGGGATGGCCGGGAGCTGGGACGACATGGCCACCTGGACCGGGTCGGTCATCCGCCACGGCGGCGAGTGGTGGTGCTTCTACACCGCCGTGAACTGGGCCGAGAAAGGCCTGGTGCAGCGGATCGGGGCGGCCACCTCGACCGACCTCACCACGTGGACCAGGCGTCCCGAGAACCCGCTCATCGAACTCGACGACGCGCGTTACGAGGCCCTGGACCTCTCCGCCTGGCACGACCAGGCCTGGCGCGATCCGTGGGTGATGCGCG
>JACJWX010000011.1 GCA_020636905.1 Actinomycetota bacterium
GGGTTCTCCCGCTACTGGGGCGTCACCGACGGTCAGGTCTTCGCCCTGGTGGTGATGGTGGTCGCGGCGGCCGAGGTCGTCATCGGGCTCGGTCTGGTCGTCGCGGTCTTCCGCCAGCGTATGCACTTCGACGTCGACGGCATGTCGAGGCTGCGCGGATGAGCGCCGAACTCGCATGGGTCGTGCTGCTGCTGCCGCTGGCGGCGAGCCTGGTGCTCGCGCTCATCCCGGGTGAGCCCTCGAAGGCGCTGACCCGCGTCGTCGGCGTCGCCGGGGTCGCTGCGGCCTTCGGCGTCACGGTGACCATCTTCATCGACCTCCTGGGCATGAACGCGGAGGACCGCGCGCACACCACGACCGCGTGGGAGTGGGCGAACCTCGGCGATCTCAAGGTCAACCTGGCGCTGCTCGTCGACCCGCTGTCAGTTCTGATGATGCTGGTCATCACCGGCGTCGGCACGCTCATCCTCGTCTACTCCACCGAGTACATGGGCCACGACCGGGACTACCGGCGCTTCTTCTCGGAGATGAACTTCTTCATCTTCTCGATGCTGATGCTGGTCCTGGCGGCGAACTTCGTCTTCCTGATCGTGGGCTGGGCCCTCGTCGGCCTCGCCAGCTACCTGCTGATCGGCTTCTACTACGACAAGCCCTCGGCGGTGGCGGCCGCGAAGAAGGCCTTCGTCATCAACGTGTTCGGTGACGTGGGGCTCGTGCTGGCCGCGTTCATCCTGGTCCGCCAGCTCGGCACGCTCGACTTCGCCGAGGTGTTCCAGCGGGCGCCGCAGGGCCTCACCGGAGACCTTCCCGAGTGGGTCGCGCTGCTGCTCTTCATCGGCGCCGCCGCCAAGAGCGCGCAGATCCCGCTCCACACCTGGCTTCCGGACGCCATGGAGGGTCCCACCCCGGTGTCGGCCCTCATCCACGCGGCCACGATGGTGACGGCAGGCGTCTACCTCATCGTCCGCACCAACGTCATCTTCGAGCTGGCGCCGGTCATGAGCGACGCGGTGGCCATCGTCGGTGCCGTCACGCTCTTCGTCGCGGCCACGATCGCGACGGTGCAGGAGGACATCAAGCGGGTGCTCGCATGGTCGACCGTGAGCCAGATCGGCTACATGATCATGGCCGCCGGGCTCGGCCTCTACGCCAGCGGCATGTTCCACTTCCTCACGCACGCCTTCTTCAAGGCGGCGCTGTTCCTGGCCGCCGGCATCGCCATCCACGCGCTCGCGGGCGAGCAGAGCCTCGACCGGATGGGCGGGCTGCGCAAACACCTCCGGGTCGCGTACCTCGCGACGGCCGCCGGCTGCCTGGCGATCGCCGGCATCCCGCCGTTCGCCGGGTTCTTCAGCAAGGACGAGATCCTCGCCACCGCCCTCGAGGCCGGAACCGTCGGGATCATCTGTGCCATCGTCGGGCTGATCGGTGCGGGAATCACCGCCTTCTACATGTTCCGCCTGCTCTTCCGCGCATTCCACGGCACCGAGCCGGAGGGCGGCTACGCCCACCCGCCGCACGCCAGCGGCCCGGCCATGGCCGTCCCCGTGGCGATCCTGGCCGTCCTCTCCACGATCGGCGGACTCATCCAGATCCCCGGCGTCAGCCACAACCTCACCAACTGGCTCGAACCGGCCCTCATCGCCGACCCGGGCATCGAAGCCACCCACGCGGGCGAGATCATCATGAGCATCGCGTCACTCGCCGTGGCGCTGCTCGGAATCGGTATCGCGTGGTGGCTGTTCGGAGCCGGTGACGAACGGCGGCTCGCGATGGCCGGACGCCTCCCGCGTCTGCGGGCCTTCCTGCTCGATCAGTGGCGATTCGACGAGGTCTACGAGGCGGTCATCATCCAGCCGGGCCGTGACCTCGGCGACGGCGCGATGACCGCCGGTGAGGCCGGCATCGGCCGCGGGCTCATGACGGCCGCCGAGGCCGTGTCCGGCGCCGGGGCGCGCTTCCTCCGCTTCACCCAGAACGGTCTCGTGCGGACCTCGGCGGCCGCCGTGGTCATCGGCGCCGCGGTGGTGACCACCCTCATCATCCTGGGGGCGCGATGAGCGACATGCCCTGGGTGACCATCTCCATCCTGCTCCCGCTGGCCGCGGGCGCGCTGCTGCTGCTGTTCCCGGCGAGGAGTTCGGGCATGGCCCGCGGGATCGCCCTCGCGGCGGCGCTGGCGACGTTCGTCAGCACCGACGTGGTGGTCCACCAGTTCGCCCGTGACGGCGCCGGGCCGCAGCTGATCGATCGCCAGGACTGGGTGTCCTCGCTTGGCCTGGAATGGCTGGTGTGGGTCGACGGCATCAGCGTGTGGCTGCTGCTGCTGACCTCGGCCCTGTTCCTGCTCGCCATCGGCGTCGCCGCCCTGCGGGCCCCGGATCGCGGACCCGCGTTCCTGGGATTGCTGCTCCTCGCCGAAGCCGGCCTCATCGGCCTGTTCAGCGCCGGCAATCTGGTGCTGTTCTACGTGTTCTGGGAAGCCATGCTCATCCCGTTCTACTTCCTGATCGGGACCTGGGGTGAGGGCGATCGCCTGCGGAACACGACGCGCTTCGTGATCTACACCATGGTCGGATCCCTGGTGATGCTCGTCGGCATCGTCGCCACGGCCTACACCGCCAAGCAGACCACCGGCCAGTTCACCTTCGACATCGACGCGCTGCGAGGCGTGGCGTTCACGCGCACCGAGTCGATCTGGCTCTTCGCCGCCTTCGCCCTGGCGTTCGCCATCAAGCTGCCGCTGTGGCCCTTCCACGGATGGATGCCCGGCGCCTACGGCTCCGCACCCATCCTGGTGACCGGACTGCTCGCCGCCGTGATGAGCAAGGCCGGCGTCTACGGGTTCCTGCGCATCGGGGTGCCGCTCTTCCCCGAGGGGGCGGAGACCTTCAAGTATCCCATCATCCTGCTTGCGCTGACCGGGATCATCTACGGCTCGCTCGTGGCATGGCGACAGACCACCATGCGCATGGTGGTGGCGTACTCCAGCCTCGCCCACCTCGGCTTCATCGCGCTGGCGATCATGTCCTTCGACAACCAGGCCGGCCAGGGCGCGGTGCTCCAGATGGTCAACCACGGCATCGTGGTGGCGGCGGCCTTCGTCATCGTCGGGATCCTCAGCTCGCGCACCGGGCACGAGGAGGTCGATGACATCGGGGGCCTGGCCAACGGCGCGCCATGGCTCGCCGGCCTGTTCCTGGTCGTCACCATGGCGTCGCTCGCGATCCCCGGATCCAACGCCTTCGCGGGCGAGTTTTTCATCCTGAGCGGCGTTTTCCGCCAGGACTGGTGGGTGGCCACGATCGCGAGCATCGGGATCGTCTACGCGGCCGTCTACATGCTGCGGCTGTACCAGTCCTCGATGAACGGCCCCCTGCGCGGCGGTGAACCCCGCAAGGTCGAGCTGACCTGGGCGGACGCCGCGGTGCTCGTGCCCCTGATCGGCGCGATGGCCGTGCTGGCCCTGTGGCCCGCGGCGATCATCGGCGGGACCACCCGGACCGTCGAACGCACGATGGCACCCGCCCAGCTCGCGACACCCGGCTTCCCGCAGGACCTCATCAAGGGGTCGGTCACGCGGAATCCTCCCGCCGAGGCCCTCCCGCTCCCGGGTGATCCCGACCCGGCCGTTCCCGAAGTCCAGCAATCGCAGGAGCCGACGCCGTGAGCCTGGGGGCCGCCCTCAATCCCATCATCGTGGCCGCGACGGCGTGTCTTGCGCTGCTCGCCGGCCTCATCGGCCCCAGGACCTTCCGCCGGGTCGGCCCGACGTGGATCGGGCTCGCGGGACTGGTCGCGTCGGTCGTGGTGTCGGTGCTCTGGTGGGGCAACCGGGTCGAGGCGCTCGACGGCGCCTACCGGGCCGATCAGTTCACGCACCTCTTCAACATCATCTTCGCCGTCTGTGCCGCCGCCGCGCTGATCTACGGCATCCGCGAATCGGCGGCGGTGGACCGGCGCGGCGAGTTCGTCACGCTGGTGCTGTCGTCCACGGCGGGGATGATGCTCGTGGCCGGCGCCGGCGATCTGATCACCCTGTTCCTGGGGATCGAGATCCTGTCGGTCGCCCTCTACGTGCTCTGCGCGCTCGAGGTCTGGCGGGAGCGGTCGCTCGAGGCCGGCCTCAAGTACCTCATCGTCGGCGCGGTCGGGTCGTCCATCTTCCTCTACGGCCTGGCGCTCCTGTTCGGCGCGACCGGGACGGTCAATCTCACCGAGATCGGCGACAAGCTGATGGTCGCCTCGTTCACGGACGAACCGCTGCTGCTCGCCGCGAGCGCACTGATCATCGTGGGACTCGGCTTCAAGGCGTCGGCCGCGCCGTTCCACATGTGGACGCCGGACGTCTACGAGGGCGCGCCGACCTCCGTCACGGCGTTCATGGCAACGGCCACCAAGGCGGCGGCGTTCGCGGCGTTCCTGCGGATCTACGCCGGCGTCCTCTTCGACATGGTCGGCGAGTGGCAACTGGCCATCGCCGTGGTGGCGGCGGCCAGCGTCATCGTCGGCAACCTGGCCGCACTGGTGCAGACCAACCTGAAGCGGCTGCTGGCGTTCTCGAGCGTCGCGCAGGCCGGATACCTGCTCATCGGCGTCGCCGCCGGAACGATCCAGGGCGGCGAGGCGGTCCTCTACTACCTGATGGCCTACGCCGCGATGACCCTGGCGGCCTTCAGTCTGGTCATCATCCGGGAACGCGAGGTCGAGGACGGCGACGAGCTGTCGGCACTCGCCGGGTACGGGCGCGCCCGCCCGGTGGTGGGCGTGATCGCCACGCTCGCCATGCTCTCACTGGCCGGATTCCCGCCGCTCGCCGGGTTCATCGGCAAGTTCATGCTCTTCGGCGCGGCGGTGGAGCAGGACCTGACCTGGCTGGCCGTCATCGGAGCCGTCGGCAGCGTCGTGAGCCTGGGGTACTACCTGCGGGTGCTGCGGGTGATGTGGTTCGGTGACCCCGGCACGCAGGGGCCCTCGCGCCTGCTCCCCATGCCCGCGCCCGTGCTCGGAATCGGTGCTCTCGGCGCCGTGGCCGTGGTGGCGTTCGGCATCGCCGCGTCGCCGCTGGTGGACGTCGCCCGCGAGGCCGCCACCGCGCTGCTCGCGGGGTAGCCAGGCTCCGCATCGCGCGGTCGGGGCACCGGGCCGTGGCACCTCAGAATCACGGTCGTATTCCGCAAGCATTGACGGCGCGACGACGACGGTCGCATGATGCGCCATGACCACTCGTGCGCTGGCGCTCCTGGCACTGCTCGGAACCGCGGCCGTCGCCCTGGCGGTGGCTCCGGCCAACGACGATCGCAACGCGGCGGAGCCGCTCGGGGTGCCCGCGACGGTGCGGGGAACGACGGTCGACGCGACCCGCGACGACACCGACCCGTTCGCGTTCTGCCGTCTCGCCCTGGGCCCGTCGGTCTGGTACCGGATCGACTCCCCGGCCCCGGGTCGTGTCGCACTCGAGGTCCAGTCGGCCGAAGGTGCCGGACTCGCCGTCGCCGTGTTCCGGCGGACCGCCGGCGACCTGACGCCGGAGGTCTGCGCCACCACGTCCGACCGTGGGAGCGGTGCGGCGTTCTTCACCGCCGCGCCCCGCGGCCGCTACCTGGTGCAGGTGGCCTCCGGGGTCCGTGCCGACCCGGGTCGCTTCGTGCTGCGCACCTTCCGGCCCGAGCCGCTCCCGAGGATCCCGGGTCCGACCCTTCCGGCCCGCGGCGCCACCGGAACCGTCGACGTGGTGCGTGACACCGAGGACGCCTTCTCGCTCGTCATGCGCGCCGGCACCACGTACCGGATCAACCTGAGCACGGGCACCGCGTCCGACTGCCGGGTGGGTCTGCGCATCCTGGAGCGTGGGGCGACCTCACTGGACGCGGCCACGGTCGTCCGCGCACGGTGCGGCGGCTATGTCACCTACACGCCCGGACCGGAGGAGACCGGGCGCTACAGCCTGGTGGTGACCGGTAATCGCAACGCCCGACGGGCCCGCTACCGGCTGCAGGCCGCCCCGCTGGCGGCCGACGACCAGGCGCCCGGCCTTCCGCTCCCGGCCGCCGGCCTGCGGCGCGGCTCCGTGTCGGCGCGCGGCATCGACCGGCTCGACCTCTACCGCTTCACCGTCACCCACCGCAGCCTGGAGACGGTCCGGCTCCTGACCTCCGGTGACATCGCGCTGCGGCTCATGCGCCCGAACGGGCGCACCATCGCCTGCGCGTGCGAGTCCGGCGGCGGGTCCCGAGAGATCGAACGCAACCTCGCACCGGGCGACTACCTGGTGTCGGTGCGGGCCAACGACGGCGGCGCCGGACGATACCGCCTGGTCCGCAGGGAGCGGACCATCACGACCAGCGTGCTGACCGCGGGCTCGGCGACCATTTCCCGCGGCCAGGCCGTGACGCTGCGCCTGGCGGTGATTCCGACTCCGGATGCCGGGAGTGTGCGGGTGGACGCCTTCCAGTTCGATCCCCTGGATGGCTGGCGATTCCGCGCCAGATTGCGCGGATCGGTCCGTGGCGGCGCAGCCTCGTTCACCTACCGGCCCACGGGGAGCGGCCCCTGGCGGTTCCGCGGTGAGTATCGTGGATCTCGTGCATTCAGCCCGAGCACCGCGCGTACCGTCAGCGTCACCGTCCAGCCCTGACCCGGGGAGCGAGCGCTGATGCGCGCGGTCTTTGCCGTGCTCGCGGTCGTGGTGGCGGTGGCCGCCGCCATCGCCCTGGGCGGACTGTTCGCCTCCAGGTCGACCACGGCGACCGTGAGCGTCAGCGAAGCGGCCCAACCGCTCGAGATGGAATTCCCCTCCATCGCGGCCGGCGATCTGCCTCCCGAAGCGCGGCGGACGCTGGAGCTCATCGACCGGGGCGGACCGTTCCCCTACTCCAAGGACGGCAGCACCTTCGGGAACCGCGAGGGACTGCTTCCCTCCGCGTCACGCGGCTACTACCGCGAGTACACGGTACCCACGCCGGGCGAGGGTGATCGCGGCGCACGCCGCATCGTGACCGGTGACCGGGACCGTGAGTTCTTCTACACCGACGACCACTACGACAGTTTCTCGCTGATCCTGCGATGAGCGCGGCCACCGGCATCCACCTGATCGACGACACCGATGGTGCGGTCCGCAACGCCTACACCGCGGCGGGATGGCACGTGGCCCGCGTCCGCGACGCGACCACGAAAGCCGAGGTCCTGGACGGGTTCGCAGCCGCCCTCCAGTTCCCCGACTACTTCGGGCACAACCTCGATGCGCTCTGGGACTGCCTCACCGACCTGACCCGGCCCACCGTCGTGGTCTGGGAGGGCTGGCAGCGGTGCGCGGTGGAGTACCCCGAGGACTGGGCGGGCCTCATGGGCGTGCTGCGCGACCGGGTGGATCACAGCCCGGCGTTCGCGGTGCTGCTGATCGGCACGTCGCCGGGCACGTGAGGGCGAGCGCCAGACCGCAACCACCAGGACCAACCTCCCGGGCACCGGTCCGGGAGCGCGGATGGCCCGGCCGCACCGGTGTCCAACGCTACCGTTCGCACGTCCGGTACACGACCATTCGCATGAATCGCCCGCTCGGCGGGGCGTCCCATGCCACCGGAACCCAGATCATGCGGTGCCGCGCGACAGCGTCGACCGGAACAGCCGCCAGGCGACGTACAGCAGCAGCACCGCGAAGCCGACCTTCAGCACACGCTCCGGCGCGACGTCGGCGAGCAATGACCCGAGCACGGCGGTCACCACCGACGCGCCACCGATGATCAGCGCGTCACGCTGCTCGATGTTGCCGTCGCGGCGCTGCTGCCAGGAGCCCAGCATCGCCACCGGCACGATCGCCAGCAGGGACGTGGCTTCCGCGTGAAGCTGGGAGAGCCCGAGCAGCAGCGTGAGCGTCGGGACGAAGATGGTGCCCCCGCCCACACCGAACAGCCCGGCGATGGTTCCGGCCAGCACGCCCAGCATGGCGACCAGGACCCAGTCCATCAGGTGACCACCAGCGCAACCGCGACGGCCACCAGCAGCATCGCGAACCCTCGCCGCAGCATCATCGTGCTGACGCGCCGTTTGAGGGCGACCCCGATGGTCACCCCGAGCATCGCCGGCACGCCGATGAGCAGCGCGTGGACCCACTCGACGTTGCCGAGCACGCCGTGCGCGATCGTGCCCCAGAGCGCGGTCAGCACGATCGCGGCGAGGGAGGTCGCGGTGGCCCGGTGGTCGTCGTACCCGAGCAGGCCGATCAGCAACGGAACCACGACCACACCGCCGCCGACCCCGAATACCGCCGAGAAGATGCCGGCGATCCCGCCGATGAGCAGCAGTTTCTGGAGCCGGGTCAGGACTCCCACCATCCGAATCGGGTGTTGAGCACCCGGTCCGGGGTCGCCCCGGCACGGCGAGCCACCCGCACGGCGAACTCCTGGAACGTGAGGTCCTCGGGTGTGTGGGCGTCGGAGCTCACCAGCAGCTCCACGCCCGCCTCGAGCGCCACGCGGGCCATGGACGAGTCCAGATCGAGCCGCCGCGGCTGCCCGTTGATCTCGAGCGCGGTTCCCGTGGCCGCGGCGCGTTCGGCGATCCGCTCGATGTCGAGTTCGAGGCCGGGGCGACGACCCAGCATCCGCCCGGTGGGATGTCCGATCGCGCGCACGTGGGGATTGTCGATGGCCGCCAGCACGCGCGCGGTCGCCTCGGCGCCCGAGGACTGCAGTCCCGAATGCAGACTCGCGACGACAACGTCGAAGCCGGCGAGCAGCTCGTCGTCGAAGTCGAGGCCGCCGTCGGCGAGGATGTCCACCTCGGTGCATTTCAGAATCACGATGCCCGGAACGCGTTCCGCCAGCTCGTCGATGGCCTCCCATTGGCGTCGCACACGATCCGGGCTGAGCCCGCGGGTCATCGCCAGCGACACCGAGTGGTCGGCGAATCCCAGGTAGCGGTACCCCCGGGCGATGGCCGCCTGCACCATCGTCGCCATGTCGGCGCGGCCGTCGCTCCAGTCGCTGTGGACGTGCACGTCGCCCAGGATTTGTTCCTGCGTCACCAGTTCCGGCACCTCGCCCGCCTCGGCGACGTCCAGCTCGCCCCGATCCTCGCGGAGTTCCGGGGGGATCCAGGCCAGCCCGAGCGCGGCGTAGACATCGCGTTCATCGTCGTGGGTGAGCACCGAGCCGTCGTCGGTGGTGATGCCGTGTTCGGAGATCGACCAGCCTCGCCGGACGGCCATCTCACGCAACCGGATGTTGTGCGCGGCCGAGCCGGTGGCGTGTTGCAGGAGGTTCCCGAAGGTCGCGGGCGGCGTCATGGCGATTTCCACGCGGAGGCCCGACTGGGTGAGGACCGCCTGGCGCTGCTCGCCACCGTCCAGAACGGCGGCGATGCTCGACGCCCCGGCCAGCGCATCCCGAACCGCCGCGGGCGCGTCGGTCGCCACCACCAGGTCCACGTCGTGAACGAGTTCGCGCCCGCGGCGCAGGGATCCCGCGAGTTCCGCGCGACGCACCTCGGGGACCCCGCGCAGCACCTCCAGCACCGTCTGCGCCTGCGGCATCGCGATGCCCAGCGACACACGCGGCGCGCCGGGTTCGCGTTCCTCGCCCAGCTGCCGCGCCACCGATTCCTGCGTGGACGCCCCGATCCCGGGCACCTCGCTGAGCCTGCCCGCGTCGACGGCCGCGCGCAGGTCGTCCAGGCCCGTGATCCCCAGCGCCTGCCACGCGGCAACCGCCCGCTTGGGGCCGATGCCGTCGAGCCGGGCGACCTGCACGAGGCCTTCGGGGGTTTCGCCTCGGGCCCGATCCAGCGCCGCGATGGTGCCGGTCTCGGCAAGCTCGACGATCTTCGCCTGCAGCGTGGCGCCGATGTCGGGGAGGTCGACCGCCCGCCCGCGCAACGCGAGCTCGGCCACCGACTCGCCCGTACCGCGAATCCGTGCCGCGCCGCGGTGGTACGCCAGTACGCGATGTCTGATCGCGCCCTGCAGCTGGAGGAGGTCGCCCAGGAGCTGGAGCGCGTCGGCGATCTCGGCGTTGCTCGGGCGCCTGCTCATCCCGGCGACAATACTCCGCGGGACACACCCCGGAACGTCGCCGCGAGTGTCGCGAACCGGGCAGTGGGCATCTCCGCGACCCGTTGCGCGAGGATACGCGTGCGGTGTGGCGAACCACCGTTGATACAGTCATCCGATCGGGCCGTCGAAGGGTAATCGAGGGGTATGAAGGGCAACCGCACACGGTGGCTCGCCGCGGGAATCGGTGGAGCGGCCATCGCCACCGCGGCAGGCTTCACGGGATGGCAGATCGCCGAACGCCCGGCGGTGGCGTCGGTCAGCCCGGCCGCGGATTCCTCGGTGCCCACGAGCGCGCCGAGCATCACGGTGAACCTGGAGCACGTCGATCGGCTTCGTGACCTGCGCGTCCGAGTCGACGGGCAGGACCGGACCGCCGCGGTCCGGGCCGCGCGCGACCGGCTGATGGTTCCCACCGAGGGACTCGACGACGGCGTCCACACGGTCGACGTCGAGTTCCGGACCAGCAACCTGGTGCGGCGCCGGGTGCGCGAGCAATGGGAGTTCACCGTCGACACACAGGCCCCGAGCCTCTCGGCGCGGTCGCCCATGGACGGCAAGATCAGCTCGCGCAAAGCGGTGAAGTTCACCGGTCGCGCCGAACCCGGCAGCACCGTGAGCGTCAGCTGGGGCAATGGCCGCAGCACGTCCGGAACCGCCACCGAGGCCGGCGCTTACGCGTTGACCGCCCGCCTGCCGGAGGGACGGGTCGCGACGACCGTGGCCGCACGTGACGCCGCCGGGAACGCCACCCGGACCACGACGCGGGTCCTCGTGGACACCATCGCACCCAAGATCACGCTCGACCGGGTGAGCCCGGCAGCGGTGGTCACCGACACGTCCTCGCCGCGGATCACCGGCCTCGTGGTCAAGGACAACCCGGGCGAGCTGACGTTCGGCGCAAGCGTGAACGGCGCCAAGGTGCTCGAGGTGTCAGGTGCATCCGCCCTGCCGCCGCCCGATCAGGACCTGATCGAGGCTTCGGCGGTCACGGCGCCCCTCGAAGTGGACGGTCGACGCTTCTCGGTGTCCGTGGGCGAACTGCCGCAGGGACTCAACCGCATCAAGGTGTGGGCGAAGGACCCCGCCGGCAACGTGGCCAGCGCGACGACGAAAGTCCTCGTCAACAGCTCCGAGGAGTTCGGCTCCCAGGACATGCGCCTCGGCGCGCGCGGGACCGACGCGAAGCAGCTCAACGAGCGCCTCAAGGACGCGAAGGTGCTGAAGGGTGCCACGCCCGCCACGTTCGGTCCGCGCACCCAGCAGGCCCTCGTCCGCTACCAGAAGCGGTTCAAGCTTCCGCAAACCGGCGCCTTCGACACCCGCACCCGCAACGCGATGGTGGGACGGATCGTCGTGACGATCTCCACCCGAACCCTGCGACTGATCCGCGACGGCCGGGTGTTCAAGCAGTACAAGATCGCTGTGGGATCGTCCGCGCACCCGACCCCGACGGGCAGCTACCAGGTCATCGACAAGCAGGTCGACCCCGCCTGGTTCCCGCCCGATTCACCCTGGGCCGAGGGCCTTGGACCGATTCCCGCGGGTCCCGGCAACCCGCTCGGCACGCGGTGGATCGGCACCTCTGCGCCGGCCATCGGCATCCACGGAACCTACGCTGACTACTCCATCGGCACCGCGGCGAGCCACGGCTGCATGCGTATGCACATCCCGGAGGTCGAGCAGCTCTACGAATACGTGGTGCTCGGCATGCCGGTCGTCATCAAGTCGTAGAGACACAACACCAGGAGCCCGAGTGGCCATCTACCTGTCGATTGCGCCGGTTCAGCCGTTCGCAGACATCTCAACCGAGGACCTCGAAGACGAACCCGGGGTCATGATCGTCACCGGCGACGGCAAGGTCGTGGGAATCCGGTTGAACGACAACCGCCTCGTGCTGAAGCTGCCGGCGCTGATCGAACGGTTCGGACTCGACGAGGCGCGGGTGTTCGCCAAGCTCCGGGGAGACGATGACGTCACCCTCGGCCGCCGCTCGCTGCACGGGGGACGCACCGCCCGGTGAAGTTCTCCACCACCGCCACGATCGCCACCGCCCTGCTCGCGGGCGTGGCCGGCACCGCGACGACACAGACGACCCCGGCTCCCGGCGAGGTGCGACTCGCGGCGAACGCGCCCAATCGGACGTCCAACGCCGGGTTCGCCTACAAGGCGCACATCACCAGCCAGGACATGGCCGTGGAACGGGTCCGGCTCGAGGTGACCCTCGCCAGCGGGCTCCGTCTGCGACGCCTTCCGGCCTCCCACGCCGCCTACACGCGACTCCGTGCGCGCTACCTGGAGGCGCTCGACACGTGGAGGTCGAGCAGGAGTCGAACGGCCCGCATCGCGGTGGTGCGGCGGCTGCAGGCGTTCCGGCTGGCCAGCAACGGCATCAACGCGGCTGCGCGGATCAGTGCCGGCGCGGACGGTCGCACCACGGTGCTCGTGACCATCCCGAAGATCCCCGAGGACGGCATCCGGCGGTTCGTGGTGCTGGTCGAGCCCACCGTGGGCGCCCCGGCGAGTTTCACCACGGAGTTCACCTTCACCCGCGCGCCCGCGTTCCGCGCGACGCTGGACCCGGTGCGCCTCGTCACCGAGTTCCCCGGACCGACGTTCGTGAGCGCCACCTCGGAGTGATCCCGGGGCGGCCGCCCGGCCTCAGTACTCCTCCAGATCCAGTTCGAGCCCCGCGTTGAAGCGATTCACCATGTTGTAGAGCGCGGCCAGCATGGTGATCTCGACGATCTGCGACTCCGAGAAGTGTGCCCGCAGGTCCTCGAACGTCGCGGGTGCGATCTCCCCGGGGCTGCGGGTCAATTCCTCCGCATAGGTCAGCGCCGCACGCGTCGGCGCGTCGAGGTCGGCGGCTGCGGGATCGGCCATCTCGTCGATCTCGGCCTCGCTGAAGTCCATCTTGGCCATGATCTGGCGGTGGGCGTGGGTGCAGTAGGCCGAGTGGTTGATCATCGACACCCGCAGGATGATCCGTTCCTTCATCCGCGCGTCGATCTCGTCGGGCGCCTGCACCGCGGCCACGAACGGCCCGATCGTCGAAAGCATCGTCGGCTTGTGCGCCAGCGCCCGGTAGATGTTGGTCACCTTGCCGCGCTTGGCGCGCATCCGTTCGAAGGCGGTCTGAACGACCTCGCCCGAGCTCGCCTCGTCGACGTACTCAACCCGCGCCATGGTGCCCTCCAGTGATCGTTGCGACACGGTCGGTGACGACCGGTGGAACGAACCTACGACCGCGCCGTCGCGGTGTCCAAGAGGACTTGGAGACCGATTGATCGGGCTGAACCATGAATCCGGTGGCGGGCCCTCCGCCATGTCGATCACGGGCGGCGAGCGGCCGCACCGACCGAAACCCGATGCTGCTCAGTCCGCCCGGTCGATCAGGATCGCGAGGGGCTCGCCGTCGACGACGAGGTCCTCGCGGTGGACCGGCGCGAACGGTGCCCCGTGGCCCACACTGATCTCGGTGGCCAGCGTGTCGGCCGCAATGCGCTCGCGATGGACGTCGATGGCCTCACGGATCCGCCCGGAACCGTCGAGGTGCAGACGGATCCGGTCCTCGACCCGCAGATCGGCCGCACGTCGGGCGTTCTGGATCGCATGGACGACCTCCCGCGCCAGCCCCTCCAGGAGGAGGTCGTCGGTCAGGTCGGTGGCGAGGCCCACGGCCAGGCCCGCTTCGTTGCCGACGGCGTACCCCTCGGTGGCGTGCGCGGACACGAGCAGATCCTCGGGCTGGAGGTGGTGTTCTTCCCCATCGACGGTGATGGCCACCGCCTCGCCGGCGTCCACGCGCCGCGCGGTCTCGTTCGCCGGAAGTCCCGCCACCGCCGCCGCCACCCCGGGCATCGACTTGCCGAAGCGCGGCCCGAGAGAGCGGTAGTTGGGCTTGAGGCTGACGTCGACCAGATCGCCGGGATCGGTGACGAAACGGAGCGAGCGGACATTGAGCTCCGCCTTGATGAGCTCCTCCATGCGCTGCACCGATTCGGCCGTTGCCGGGGGACACGCCACCACGGCCTCGGCGAGCGGTTGCCGCACCTTCAGCTTCGACTCGGCACGCGCCCCGCGCCCCAGGCGCACGATGGCCTGCGCGGAGGCCGCCGCCGACTCGAGGTCTGGATCGCGGCGACCACCGGACAGCGGGAAGTCCGTGAGGTGCACGCTGGACGGCGCTTCGGAATCGTGCGCGGCGACGAGGGTGCCGTAGATCTCCTCGGCCACGAACGGACAGAAGGGCGCAAGCAGTCCGGCGACGGTCACCAGGCACTCGTGCAGCGTGGCGAACGCCGCATGGTGGTCGGCCTCGCCGCCCCCACCGGTCCGGCCACCCCAGAAGCGGGCCCGCGACAGCCGCACGTACCAGTTCGACAGGTCGTCGACGAACCGCTCCAGCGCACGACCGGCGCCGGTGGCGTCGTACGCCTCGAGGTGTTCGGTGACCAGGTCGGTGGTTGCGTCCAGTCGGGCCAGGATCCAGCGGTCCATCTCGGGACGCTCGGCCACGGGAGGTGCCTCCACGCCCGGGGTCCACCCGTCGGGAAGCGCCGCGTAGGTCACCAGGAACACGTAGGTGTTCCACAGCGTGAGCAGAAAGCGCATCGACTCGTCGACCGCGTCCAGGCTGAACCGGAACGAATCCCAGGGGCTCTGCGCGGTCAGCAGGTACCAGCGGAACGGATCGGCGCCGTTCCGGTCGAGCACTTCCCACGGTTCGATGATGTTGCCGCGGCTCTTGCTCATCTTGTGACCCTCGCCATCGAGGATCAGGCCCAGGCAGACGACGTTCCGGTACGAGGACTCGTCGGCGACGATCGTCGAGACGGCCAGCAACGAGTAGAACCAGCCGCGGGTCTGGTCGATGGCCTCGCAGATGAAGTCCGCGGGGAACCGGCCCGCCATGTCGCCGCCGGTGTCGAACGGGTGGTGGACCTGGGCGAACGGCATCGTGCCGCTGTCGAACCAGACGTCGAGCACCTCCGGCACGCGGTGGGCCACACCCCCGCAGGCCGAACAGGCGATGGTGATGTCGTCGACGTACGGGCGGTGCGGGTCGAGATCCTCGCCCACGGTCTCGTTGGCGCGTTCGCGCAGTTCGGCGAAGGACGAGAGCACGTCCACGTGCCCGCAGCCGACGTCGGCGCAGCGCCAGAACGGCAGTGGTGTGCCCCAGTAGCGCTCTCGCGAGATCGCCCAGTCGACGTTGCCCTCGAGCCAGCGCCCGAAGCGTCCATCGCGCACCCGCTCCGGGTGCCAGCCGATCTTCGCGTTGAGCTCCAGCATCCGGTCACGGACCGCGGTCGTACGGACGTACCACGAAGGCTTGGCGTAGTAGAGCAGGGGTGTCGAACACCGCCAGCAGTGCGGATAGGAGTGTTCGTAGGCCTGTTCGCGCACCAGCAGGCCGCGCGAGGCGAGATCGTCGATCAGCGCCCGATCGGCGTCCTTGGCGAAGACCCCCTCGACCAGCGGCACCCGGTCGGTGAAGCGGCCCTCGCGGTCGATCGGATTCGGGGCGTCGAATCCCTCGGCGCGACCCACGCGCATGTCGTCCTCACCGAACGCGGGCGCGATGTGGACGATGCCGGTGCCGTCGTCGGTGGTGACGAAGTCGGCGGCCACCACCCGGTGGGCGCCGGGAACGAACGGGAACGGCGGGGCATAGCCGGCTCCCACCAGCGCGGTTCCGAGGCGGCGCTCGAGGACCGTCGCGTCCTCGCCCATGACCTTCTCCACGAGGGGCTCGGCCAGGATCAGCCGCTCGTCGCCGTCCTGCACGACCGCGTAGATGACGTCGGGGTGGATGGCGGCGCCCTGATTGGCCGGCAGGGTCCACGGGGTGGTGGTCCAGACCAGCAGGGACTCGCCGGAGCCGTCAGTGAGGGGGAACCGGACGTAGACCGATGGGTCGGTGATGTCCTTGTAGCCCTGCGCCACCTCGTGGCTCGAGAGGGCCGTGCCGCACCGCGGGCAGTAGGGCACCACCTTGTCGCTCTCGTGGATGAGCCCCTTCTCGGCCATCTGGCCGAGGGCCCACCACACCGACTCGATGTAGTCGGTGTCCATGGTGCGGTACGCGCGATCGGTGTCGATCCACATGCCGATCCGCTCGGTGAGGCGCTCCCACTCGTTGAGGTAGGTGAGCACCGAATCGCGGCAGCGGGCGTTGAACTCGGCGATGCCGTACGCCTCGATCTCGGGCTTGCCCGAGATGCCGAGCTGCTTCTCGACCTCGAGTTCCACCGGCAGGCCGTGGCAGTCCCATCCACCTCGCCGGTCGACGAAGCGGCCCCGCATCGTGTGGAACCTGGGGAAGATGTCCTTGAAGACGCGCGACAGCACGTGGTGGCTGCCGGGACGCCCGTTCGCGGTCGGCGGCCCCTCATAGAACACATAGGGGGGCGCCCCCTCGCGACCCCGGACGCTGCGGGCGAAGACGTCGTGCTCGGCCCAGAACGCGAGTACCGCGTTCTCCATTGCCACCCAGCCGCCGGATGTGGGTTCCCGCCATGCCATCAGGCGCCCGCCACCAACCAGGACTCCATGCGACGGCGCACGGTGTGAAAGTCCTCGAACGGCTCGAACGGGATGCCGTCGTCGGTGAGGAACTCGGCGAGATGCGCCCGGGCGAAGACGAGGTCCGCGACCCCGGCGGCGCAGCGATCCGAGATGCCGTCGCCGATCAGGACGACCGCGTCGGTCTGCGCGTCCCGCAGTTCGGCGACGAGCGCACGCTTACACGGACGGTCGCAGTGGGTGCAGCGGTCGCCGCGGTCGCTCCAGGACAGCCGCGCCCCGTCGGTGGTGAACTCGGCCATGTTGGAGTGCACCGGCAGGTGCGCCAGCCCCGCCTCGGTGAGCAGGTGATCGATGACCACACGGAATCCGTTCGAGGTCACCACGAGCCGATGGCCCCCGTCCTCCGCCCAGCGGACGAACTCGGGGAACCCGTCGCGGATACCGGCTGCGGTCGACAGATGGTCCAGCACCGCGTCGGTGCTGGCACGGACCGAATCGAACTCGCGCTGCATCGCCTCCTCAACGGTGATCTCCCCGCGGCGCAGCGGCCCCTCGAGGGTGTCCCACATCGCCGGGTCACCAAACCGGTTGACGATGAGGTGCAGGGTGTCGTGGCGTGTGATCGTGCCGTCGAAGTCGCAGGCGATCAGAATCCGCGTCACTGCGGCGGGATGGTACCACCCCTCGGCGGGCACATTGGGGTTACCATCCCCCTGTGGCCGTCCCGACCCCCATCCTGCTGCACGGCGAGATCGGCGGCCCCGCCTGCTGGGGGGCGATCGACGGCCGCTTCGCCGGCGTCGCGTCGATCCGGCTCCCCGGTCATCCGGACGGTGACGCCACCGCCGACCTCGAGGTGTCGGTGGGCCGGGTCGCCCGCACGGTGGCGCGGCTGGACCCCCCTCGTGTGCTGATCGGACACGGTGTGGGCGGAGCCCTCGCCATCGAGGTGGCCCTCCAGGATCCCGACCTCCTGGCGGGAATCGTCACGTTCGGCGTCGGGACCGAACTGCCGGTCGACGACGGCAGCCTCATGGCGGCCTTCACCGACCACGCGGCCGAGGCACACCGGCTGCTGGCCGAAAGCGTCCACCACCACGACACCCCGGAGGCGCTCCGTATCGCGGGCCTGATGGAGCAGGCGGGTGCACGAACGCTCGCGGCCGACTATCAGCTCTGCCGGCAGGTGCAGCTCGTGGACCGCACCACCGAACTCCGCATCCCGGTGCTCGTGGTTGCGGGCGCCGACGACGTGTGGGCCCCGCCCGAGGTGGTCGAGCTGCTCGCCCGGCAGATCCCGACGGCCACCATGGTGGTGGTTCCGGGGGCGCGCCACCTGGCGATGGTGGACCGGCCCGACGCGTGCAGCCAGCTGATCGCCGCCTTTCTCGCCCGGATCGAGCTGTCGGCCGAGGACGTCCTCTGAACCCGACCGAACGTGTCGCACTCGTGGTGAATCCGCGAGCCACGCGGACGCGACCCGATCTGGTGCAGCTGGTCGAGCGGGCGCTGTCGGGGCACGACCTCATCTCGACCGCCGTCCCGCAAGACGCCGTAGCGACCCGCGCCGCCGTCGCGTCGGCAGTGCGCGCGGGCGCGACCACGGTGATCGTGGTGGGAGGGGACGGCACGATCGGGCTCGCGGCGTCCGTCCTCGCCGGTTCTGAGGTCTCCTTGCTGCCCCTGCCGGGGGGCTCCACCAACGTGTTCGCCCGCGGCCTTGGATGGCCGGCCGACCCCGCGGCGGCGGTCGGACGGATCACCGATGCGCTCGAATGTCCGGCACGGAGGGTGGGGCTCGGTTCGGTCACGATCGACGGACGGACCACCGTGGCCTGCGTCAACGTGGGCGTCGGCGTGGACGCCGCCGCCGTGGACTGGGTCGAGCGGCACCCCCGGGTCAAACAGCGGCTGCGGCACCTGGCCGTCGCCGGCGCGGTCGCCGGACCGGGACGCCGGGCGATGCGCCGCGATCGGCCACTGCGCATGTCCATCGATTCGGGCCCCGGAGTGCAGATCTACTCTCTGGTCGGCGCGTGGGCGCGGCCGTACGCGTACGCCGGCCCGTGGGCGCTCGATGTCCTGCCCACCGCCGCCCGGGATGGCCGGCTGGCCTGGATGGCGCTGACCCGACCGTCGACGACGAGCGCGCTCGGAATCGTCTCAACGGCCTTGCGAGGCGGGCATGGCACAGCGTCGGGGACCATCGGCGGCACCACCGGATCCGCCGTCCGGATCACCGCCGACGATCCCTTTGCCGTCCAGGCGGACGGCGAACCGCTGGGTCGTACGACCGACCTGCGTATCGCCCCGGGACCGTCAGTGTGGGTGCGCACGCCCGCCGTGACGGACTGAGCCAGGTCGCCGACGGGGTCGAAGACGCCGCCGGCGAGCCGGAGAGGACCGCGCCGGTGTCCATGGAAACACCACCACGCTGACGCGCACGATCACCGCCACCGATCCGATCGCCCCCGTCGGACGCCTGCGTGCTGTTCGGTCCCTGGCATCGCCGGGGACACCGCCAGGATCAGGTTCACCTTCCGGATGACCATGACGCCCTGTCCCGGTGGCGGGCGCCACGTGAAGGCCTGCTGAGCCCGACACGACCCCGGTTCGCGAGGTGAGCCCCGATGTTCGGCGTGAGGGGTCAAGCAATCGGCGGTCGACGCCGATACTCATTGGAGCGTGGGTACACGGATGTCCCCGCGCCATGGCACTGCAAGAGCAAGGAGGCTCAGACGGTGGCCACAAATGGTCCTGATCCGCGTGCGGCGGCACGCGGGTTCATTGCGCTCGTCCTCGATCAGGCACGCATCGATCCCGAGCGTCGGCCGAGCGCCGAAATGCGGTCCTGGTGCGTTCAACTCGCAAGTCGCCTCGACGTCCCCTCCTCGGGGCAGTTCGAGACCACGCGCGATCTCCTGCAGGAGGCGCTGCGCCTCGAGCAGGTGGCACACATGGTGTGCGGCGACGACACCGAACCACCCAGCCGCGAGCTCCGCGAGTTCGCCCTGCAGGGCGGCGTGAGCCGCTAGTCGCCGGATCGTCGTCCGACGGTGCCGTGGCCTACGCGGCCCCGCCGGACGGCGACTCGGCCGACTGAGCCATGAGCGCCGACGAATCGGGCGGCAGTTCGCGCTGCGCACCGATGCGGCGAAAGCGATCCCGGCGGATACGGCGGCGATCCGCGACGGACAGGGCGTCCAGTTCGCGCAGCGTCCGGGTGAGATAGACGTCGAGCTGCCGAGCGGCCTCTTCCGGATTGGTGTGGGCGCCGCCGTGGGGCTCGGGCACCACCGCGTCCGCCACACCCCAGCGGTAACAGTTGGCCGCGGTGGGTTTGAACGCCTGGGCGGCGAGCTTCGCCTTGCCGGCGTCGCGCCACAGGATGGCCGCGCCCCCCTCCGGGGAGATGACCGAATACGTGGAGTTCTCGAGCATCACCACGCGGTCGGCCACGCCCAGGGCGAGCGCACCGCCCGAGGACCCCTCCCCGATGACGACCGCCACGGTGGGTGCCGGAAGGCGCAGCATCGTGAGCATGCTCCGCGCGATGGCGCCGCCCTGACCGCGTTCCTCGGCGTCCGCCCCGGGGAATGCCCCGGGGGTGTCGATCAGGGCGATGAACGGCAGGCGCATCTTGGCCGCAAGCTCCATGAGGCGCATGCCCTTGCGATAGCCCTCCGGGCCGGGCATGCCGAAGTTGCGGTAGGCGCGGTCCTTCGCGTCGCGGCCCTTCTGGTGTCCGATCACGGCCACGGGGCGATCGTGATACCGACCGATGCCGGCCACGATCGCGGCGTCGTCACCGTGGAGCCGGTCGCCGTGGATCTCCTCGAAGTCGGGCATCAGCATCCCGATGTAGTCGAGCGGATACGGGCGATCCTGGTGCCGGGCGAGCTGGATCGCGTCCCAGACGTCACCGCCTTCGACCTCGGGTCCGGCGAAGCGCTGGGTGATCCTCCGGACGAACCGGGGCCCTCGCGTGGGTGAGCTCATTGGCCTCCTCGCTGAGGACCCTCGCCGAGGACGCGGTCGCGGAGGCGACGCGAGAGCTGCGGCAGCGCTCGTGCGATCCTCGCGGCCCCTTCGGATCCGTTCGCCGCCAGCTGACCGGCGAGTGAGGGCACCGGGCGCGGCGGCTGATGCAGGATGCGGAGCAGGGAACCCAGCCGGGCCGGGAGCTCGCGGCGGTCGACGACCGAGTCGACGTGGCCATGCTCGAGCTGCCGCTCGGCGAGCCCGAAGTCCGACGGGAGCTTCTCGCGGGTGGTCTGTTCGATGACGCGGGGTCCGCTGAACGCGATGAGGGCGCCGGGTTCGGCGTAGGTGATGTCGCCCAGCGAGGCGAACGACGCCCAGACACCGCCCGTGGTGGGGTGGGCGAGCACCACGATGAACGGAAGGCCCGCATCGTTGAGTTCGTCGAGCGAAACGATGCTCTTGGCCATCTGCATGAGGGCCAGGACACCCTCCTGCATGCGGGCGCCGCCCGACGAGGTCACGGTGATCAGGGGGCAGCCGAGTTCCACGGCCCGGTCCGCCGCCCGGGCGAACCGTTCGCCCACGACCGACCCCATCGAACCTCCGAGGAACCCGAAGTCCATGATGGCGGCCACGCACGTCTGCCCGGAGATGGCCAGCTCCCCGCACACCAGGGCTTCGGTGTTGCCCTTGGCTTCGGCGGAGCGGATGCGCTCCGGATACGGCTGGAGGTCGACGAACTGGAGTGGATCGATCGCCCGGAGTTCTTCGCCGATGGGTGTCCAGCGGCCGCCGTCGGCCATGTGGTCGAGACGCGCGCGGGCACCGAGCGGGAAGTGGTGGCCGCAGGCCGCGCAGACTCCCACGTTGCGGGCGAACTCCTGGGCGCTGAAGTGGGTCTCACACCGTGGACACGAGCGCTCGTCGCCCGGGAGTTTCGCCGGCTTCTGCGCGGGCGCACGACCACGGAGGCGGTCGATGGAGATGGAGATGGGACGGCGGGCCATGTCCGAGCAGTATCTCAGGCCCCGGCGGCCACGTCAGCGCCGTCGGCGAGGGTTTGCAGCCAATTCTCGACATTCGCGCGATAGACGGGGACCAGGCGGCCCATCGGGCGGGTCTCCAGCACCAGCCGCGCGGCGTCGTCCGCCGAGTGGCCGCGCAGGCGGAGCGTGGCGTAGGCCACCATCACGGACCGGCGGCGGCCCTGCTGGCAGTGGATGAGCACGCGCGCGTCGGGATCGTCGCGGAGGGCCTGTGCGGCGAAGCGGACGGCGGGGACCCACAGCGCCTCGGGCTGGTTCCGGCCACGATCCCACATGGGTGCATGCGCGACGTTGCCCTCACCCAGCACCGCCCGTTCGGCCCAGAGATCCTGGCTGATGCTCGTCTGCAGGGCCGCGCGGCAGACCACCGAGTGGGTGATCCCGTGGCCCGGGAGCCGTGTGACGGCGTCGCCCACCGGCAGGGAACCGATTGCGATCGGCTCGCCGGGAACCCAGTTGAAGCCTTCGAGCCCCCGAGAGGGCCCGTACACGCGGGTGCTCAGTCGATGCCAGCCCGCCCGCCACCCGCGGTAGGCGTCGGTCACGCGTCCCACCGGCGAAACACGATCGCCGCGTTGTAGCCGCCGAAGCCGAACGCGTTCGAAATCGCGACGTCGACGCTGGCCTCGCGTGCGGTGCGGATGTGGTCGACGCCCTCGCACGCGGGATCCAGCGAGTCGAGGTTGATCGTTGGCGGGAGTACCCCGTCCACGAGCGCACGCACCGTGAGGCCCGCTTCCACCCCGCCGGCCGCCCCGAGGCAGTGCCCATGCATGGACTTGGTGGAGCTCACGGGACACGCCGCCGCCAGATCGTCGCCCAGGGCCATCCGGATGACCTTCACCTCGTTGGGGTCGCCGACCGGGGTCGACGTCGCGTGGGCGTTGATGTAGCCGATGTCCGCGGCCTCCACCGACGCGTCGCGCATGGCCATGGCGATGGCGCTCGCGGGGGCGTTCCCGGTGGGGTCCGGCTCGGTGAAGTGGTGGGCGTCCCCGCTCAGTCCGTAGCCGGCGAGTTCGGCGAGGATCGTGGCGCCGCGTGCTCGGGCGTGGTCGAGTTCCTCCAGCACCAGCACGGCACCCGCCTCGCCCATGACGAACCCGTCGCGATCGGCGTCGAAGGGTCGGCTCGCGGCCTCGGGCGCGTCGTTCCGCGTCGAGAGCGCGCGCATGGCGTTGAACGCGGCGAGCCCGATCTCGCAGATCGGCGACTCGGTTCCGCCGGCCAGGATCACGTCGGCCCTGCCCAGACGGATCGCGTCGAGCGCCTCGCCGATCGCGTGGTTGCTGGTGGCGCACGCGCTCACGGGGGCGAGCAGCGGACCGGTGAGACCGAATTGCATCGACACCTGCGCCGCGGCCATGTTGGGGATCATCATCGGGATGAAGAAGGGCGAGAGCCGGTCCGGGCCGCGCTCCAGCAGCACCGTGGTCTGATCGACGAAGGTGCTCAGGCCCCCGATTCCGGTTCCCACGTACACGCCGGCGTGGGGGATCGTGGCGGCGTCCAGCCCCGCGTCGTCCAGCGCCAGGCGGGCGCTCGCCACCGCGAACTGCGCGAAGCGGTCCATGCGGCGCGCCTCACGCGGGGGCATGAAGTCCTTCGGTTCGAAGTCCCGCGCCTCGCAGGCGATCCGGGTCGGAAGCCGTTCGGGGTCGAACCCGGCGATGGTCCCGGCGCCGCTCACGCCGTTGCGGGCATTGCGCCAGGCGTCGTCGATCCCGACACCGATCGAGGTGACCATGCCGATTCCGGTGACGACGACCCGGCGTGTGCTCACGTGGCGAGCCCTCCGTCGATGGAGATCACGCTTCCCGTGATGAATCCCGCGGCGTCGGAGCAGAGAAACGACACGACACCCGCGACGTCCTCGGGCGTCCCGAGCCGTCCCAGCGGTGTCGCCCCCAGGATCTGGTCACGTGTCGCATCCGGCAGGTCCGCGGTCATGTCGGTGGCGATGTAGCCCGGCGCCACGGCATTGACGCGCACGCCGCGACCGCCAGCTTCCCGGGCGAGGGACTTGACCATGCCGATGAGGCCGGCCTTCGCGGCCGCGTAGTTCGCCTGCCCCGGATTGCCCGTCAGCCCCACCACCGATGACACCGCCACGATCGAACCACCACGTCGCTTGAGCATCCCACGAAGCGCTGCCCGGGTGACGTAGAACGCGCCGGTCAGATTGGTGTCGATGACCGACTGCCAGTCCTCGCTCGACATCCGCATGAAGAGTCCATCGCGGGTGATGCCGGCGTTGAGCACGAGCGCGTCGATGGGTCCGAGTGCATCCTCGGTGGCACTGACGAGTCCGGCCGCCTCGTCCTCCACGGCGACGTCGGCGGCGAGCGCGACGCCGCGTCGGCCGGTTGCTTCGATCGCGGCCACCACACCGGCGGCAGCGTCGGCACCGCCCCGGTATCCCACCGCCACGTCGTAGCCGTCCGCGGCGAGGGCGGTCGCGATGGCCGCGCCGATCCCCCGGGATCCACCGGTGACGAGGGCGACGGGCATCAGGCGACCACCTCCGCGAGCTCACCCAGGTCGGCCGGGCTGTTCACCTGGATCAGCGTTGCCTCGCGGGAGATGCGCTTGACCAGGCCGGAGAGCACCCGCCCGACGCCGACCTCGACGAAGGTCGTCACCCCGGCGTTCAGGGCCACTTCGACGGCCGCGCGAAAGCGAACGGGTGCCGTGAGCTGGTCCAGGAGCACCTCCCGGAGCCTGCCCGTGGGTTCCACGCCGGCGGTGGTCGTCGAGAGGAACGGGATGCCCACCTCGCCTGGCGCCCAGCTCGCGAGCGCCGGCCCGAGGCGCTCCGCCGCCGGCTCCATCAGCGGCGAATGGAACGCGCCGGACACCTGCAGCCGCGCCGCCTTGCCGCCTTCGTTGGCGACCTGGTGGATGAGCCGGTCGATGCCGTCCTGGGTCCCGCTGACCACGACCTGTCCCGGGCAGTTGAAGTTCGCGGGCCAGACGTCGCCCGACGCCGAGCACATCTGCGCCACGACGTCGTCCGGGATTCCGAGCAGCGCGGCCATCGCACCCGGCCGCTCGTCGGCGGCCTCTTGCATGGCGGCTCCCCGCTCGGCGGCGATCCACAGCGCATCCGAGTACGACATGGCCCCGGCGGCAACCAATGCCGGGTACTCGCCCAGGGAATGCCCGAACACCATCTCCGCGTCGAGGCCGTGGGAGGCGGCCACCCGCCATGCGGCGACCTCGGTCGCGACGAGCGCCGGCTGGCAGACGTCGGTCCGCGTCAGCCGCTCCACGGGACCGTTGAAGCAGACGTCGGACAGGCGGTACCCGAGCACGGCGTCGGCCTCGTCGAACGTCTCACGGGCGATCGAGAAGTGCTCGGCCAGTTCCTGGCCCATTCCGACGGTCTGCGCCCCCTGGCCGGGGAACATCACTGCGATCATTCTGGTTCATACCTCACAAGACAGGACGCCCAGGTCAATCCGGCGCCGAAGCCCACCAGCAACACCAGATCGCCTGCAGACAGGCGTCCGGCGTCGACGGCTTCGCTCAGCGCGAGCGGAATTGACGCTGCAGACGTGTTTCCGTACCGCTCGAGGTTGTTGAAGACACGTTCCTCGGCGATACCGAGCCGCTTCACCGCGTGGTCGATGATCCGCTGGTTCGCCTGGTGCGCGACCAGCAGATCGACCTCGTCGATCGAAATGTCCAGCCGTTCGAGGAGCCGGATGACCGACTCTTCCATGATCCGCGTGGCGAACTTGAAGACCTCGCGGCCGTTCATCTTGACGAATGCCTGGTCGGGGGCAAAGTCGCCGGACGCCGGGAGGCGGCTGCCACCGACCGGGATCTGCAGATCCGCCGCGCGGCTGCCGTCGGCGCCCAGCTCGAACCCCAGGAAGCCGGTGTACCGATCGGGATCGCCCGCGGTCAGCAGCGCACCCGCGGCGCCATCGCCGAACAGGACGCAGGTGGTGCGGTCCTCCATGTCGACGAACCGTGACAGCACCTCGGCGCCGACCACCAGCACGGTGTCCGCGAGCCCGGCCTCGATCATGGCGGTGCCCTGGGCGACCCCGTAGATGAACCCGCTGCACGCGGCCTGGATGTCGAACGCCGCCGCGCGCGTCGCGCCGATGCCGTGCGCCGTCAGCGCGGCGACCGAGGGGAAGACGTGATCGGGTGTGCAGGTCGGCAGGATCAGCACGTCCACGTCCGTCACCGCGACGCCGGTCCGGGCGAGGACGTCCTTCGCTGCACCGATCGCAAGATCACTGGTGGCCTGCTCCGAGCTCACCCACCGCCGTTCGCGAATGCCCGTGCGGGTGACGATCCACTCGTCGCTGGTGTCGACGAGGCGTTCGAGGTCCTGATTGGTGACCACCGTCTCCGGGACGTACGAACCGAACCCGACCAGGCGCGCCCGCCGGGGCGCCCCGCCCCGGATCCCGATCATCGCGACACTCGGTTCGGATCGATGATCGCGAAGCTCACGCTGGCCGTGCAGGCGACCTCGTCGCCGACCCTGGCCTCACCGTCACCGAACCCGATGGGACCGCGCCTGCGGGTCAGCGTGGTGATCAGATCGAGCGTGTCGCCGGGAAGCACCGGGCGGCGGAACCGCACCTTCTCGATGCCGGCGAACACGGCCAGCTTTCCCTCGTTCTCCTCGAGGCTCATGGCCGCGAGGCCACCGGCCTGGGCGAGGGCTTCGACGATGAGGACCCCCGGAGTGATCGGGTTCCCCGGGAAGTGGCCGCGGAAGAAATCCAGATCCGGTCGAAGCGTCCAACGGGCATGGGCGCTCACCCCTGGATCGAGCGCGACGATCTCGTCGATGAACAGGAAGGGCTCCCGATGGGGAAGCAGGTCTGTCGGGTCTGGGATATCCACGCGGAACGTGCTGCGCTACGACCTGGCCAGTGGCGCGTCGTGCGGCAGCGGTGGGGCATCGTATCCCACCCCCCAGACCGATGCCCGTCCGATGCCCGCAGGATGTGTGACACGTCCGGCGAATGCAGGTGACGATCGCCCCGGGCCGCGGGTAGGCTCGCCCAAGGCCGTGCGTCCAACCGCCGATTCCACGAGGCCGTGACATGACCGCCCTCATCGTCATCCTGCTGATCCTGATCATTCTGGGGTTCTTCCTCACGAACACGGTGCAGATCGCCGACGAATACGAGCGCGGTGTGCTCTTCCGGCTGGGGCGCTACGCCGGCATTCGGGGACCGGGACTGTTCATCACGATCCCGCTGGTCGACCGGGCCGCCCGCGTGGACCTGCGGACGGTCACGCTGAACATCCCGCCGCAGGAAGTCATCACCAAGGACAACGTGACGGTCACGGTCAACGCCGTGGCCTACTTCCGTGTGGTCGACCCGAAGAAGGCCGTGATCCAGGTCGAGAACTACCAGGTGGCGACCTCCCAGATGGCGCAGACGACGCTCCGTTCGATCGCCGGTCAGGCCGATCTGGACGCGCTGCTTTCGGATCGCGACACCATCAACGCCGAGCTCCAGAAGATCATCGACGCACAGACCATCGGCTGGGGCATCAAGGTCGCACAGGTGGAGCTGAAGGACGTCGAGGTGCCGCAGTCGATGCAGCGGGTCATCGCCCGCCAGGCCGAGGCCGAGCGCGAGCGCCGCGCGAAGGTGATCGCCGCCGACGGCGAGCTGGAGGCCTCCCGGGCCCTCTCGCAGGCGGCGCAGGTCATCGCATCCCAGCCGAGCGCGCTCCAGCTGCGCTACCTCCAGACGGTCACCGAGGTGGGGACCGCCGAGAACACCAAGACGTTGATCGTGCCCTTCCCCGTCGAGATGCTCGGCAACGGTGGCGGCGGGACCAACGGCGGCGGCTCGGGCGGCGGACCCCAGACCGCGGGAATCCCATCCGCCGGGGCCGCCTTCCTGCCCGCCATCGCCGCCGCGACGGCCGAGCTCACGGGCGGCGAGACCGGCACGCCCCAGCCGGAACCGCCCACGAAGGGCGCCGCCTGATGCGTGCCATCTGGAAGGGGTTCGTCAGCTTCGGGCTCGTGACCATCCCCATCAACGTGGGGATTGCACAGGACCGCAACGACCCCCAGTTCCGAACGCTGCTGCGTGATTCACACCGCCCCGTGCGGCAGAAGCGGTGGGACACCGAACGCGACGTCGAGGTGAAGCCCGAGGACACCGTGAAGGGCTGGGAGGTGTCGAAGGGCCGCTACGTGATCGTGGAACCCGACGAGCTGGAACGGTTCGCTCCCCGCCAGGAGAAGACCGTCCAGATCCTGCAGTTCGTCGACCTCAGCGAGGTCGACCCCGTGTATTTCGAGAAGGCCTACTGGCTGGAGCCGCAGGAGCGGGCGGAACGTCCCTACGCGCTGCTGGTCGCGGCGCTCGAACGGGCGGGACGGGCGGCGGTGGGCCGCTTCGTGCTCACCACCAAGGAACACCTCGTCCTGCTCCGCGCCGTGGATGGCGTGCTGGCGATGCAGACCCTCTTCTACCCCGAGGACGTCCGCACCGACGTCGCCGCGGAGATCCGCGAGCGGCTCCAGAACGTCGAGGTCGCCGACGCCGAGCTCGAGATCGCCGACCAGCTCGTGGGCGGGATGACCAAACCGTTCGAACCGGCCGAGTACCCCAACGAGACACGCGCCGCGCTGCTGGAGATGCTGAACGCGCGCGCCGAGGGCGCCGACGTCGCGGTCCCCGAGGTCGAGGGAGCGCCCGCGCCGGTCGTGGATCTCATGGAAGCGCTGAAGGCGTCGCTGGCGGCCGCCCAGCCCGACGCCGGGGACGACGCCCGCAAGGCGTCCTGACCCGGCCGTAGCGGGTGCGTCCGGCGCGCCGGCCGATCGAGGCTCGACGCCTCCCCGGCACCGGTGGGATCCGGGACGCGCTGGTTGGGCGGTGTGGTTCATCGCCAGGGATTCCGCCCGCAGGCCCTGGCGGCCCTCCAGCCCTGAATACTCAGGCGCGGTACTCCGGATTCTCGAAGCCGAACCGCTCCCCCCGCCGCCAGGCGGTGCGGTCGTTCCCGTGGTTCGGATATCCGCCGGCGTTCCGAAGGATTTGGGCCAGGTGCAGGAGATTCCAGGTCATGATCGTGGCGTTCCGCTGGGTGAAATCGTTGTCGAACCCGGCCCGCGACCCGTCCTCCAGCGTGTCCCCGTAACTCGGACCCGGACCGGCCTCGCCCAGCCAGGCGCAGTCCGCCTGGGGTGGAATGGTGAATCCGAGGTGTGAGAGCGCGTACCCCAGGGTCATCGCCGCATGCTTTGCGCCGTCCTCGTTGCCGGTGACGACGGAGCCGGCCACCTTGCCGTAGTAGATCGACTGGCCGCGCGAGTTCAGCTCACCGGACATGGCGTACAGCCGCTCGATGAGCACCCGGCACGCCGAACTCTCCTCGCCCAGCCACAGCGGCGTGCCGACCACCAGGATGTCGGCGGCCAGAACCCGTTCGAAGAGCCCGGGCCAGTCGTCGCGGTCCCAACCGTGCTCGGTCATGTCGGGGTACACCCCGGGCGGCACCTCGTGGCTCACCATGTGGAGCCGATCCACGCTCACGCCCTCGGCCGCCATGATCGCCGCCGAGGTCTCCATCAGCAGGCCGGTGTGGCTCTCCGCCGGGTCACGTTTCAGGCTGGTGTTGACGAACAGGGCCCGGAGCCCGTCGAACCGTCGGTCGTCCTGTGCCATCTCGCCGTCCTTGCTGGAAGGTCTCGTCCGGGGGCCGCATCCTCCGGTTCGTTGACGAATACCCGGATGAGCGGCCCGCGGATGTCGCATCCGGGGATGCGGTCCCGCCCGCGCCAGGGCACGACCCTACGACGGAAACGTGCGCCGCGTCACGCGTCGAGGTCGGCGATTGGGAGACGTCCGCTCCGGGGCGCGGACGCGCCCCGGAGCCGGGCGAGTGGACGGCGTCTAGGCCTCGGGGTCGACCTCGGGTGTCTCGACGTCGGCGTCCGCCGGCTCCGCGGCCGCCTCGGCATCGACCGCCGGAGCGCCGTCGAGGACGACATCGACCTCGTCCGCGTCGGTCTCGGATTCGACAACCGTGGCCACGCTGGCCACCCGGTCGTCCTCCTTGAGGACCATCAGCCGGACCCCTTCGGTGGACCGGCCCATCCGCTTCACCGCGTCGACGTCGATGCGGATGACCTGCCCGCCCTGCGACACGAGCAGCAGCTGGGTGCCCTCGCGCACGCGGCGAGCGGTCACCAGCTCGCCCTTCTTGTCGCTCACGCGAATGGTCCGAACACCCTTCGTCGGGCGACCCTTGCAGGGGTATTCGGCCACCGGGGTGCGCTTGCCGTACCCGTTGCCCGTGACCACCAGCAGGTCCTCGTCGTCCTGGGCCACGCAGAGCGACAGCACACGATCGTCCTTGCCCAGGTTGATGGCGCGAACCCCGCGCGTCTGCCGACCCTGCGGTTTCACGGCCGACTCCGAGAACCGCGCCGCCTGGCCGCGCGCCGACACGATCAGCAGGTCGTCCTCACCGTCGGTCAGCTGGACGCCGACGAGCTCGTCTCCTTCCGTGAGACTCACCGCGAAGAGCCCGGCTTCGCGCAGCACCGTGTCGTAGGCCGAGAACTCGGTCTTCTTGATCATCCCGTCCCGGGTCGCCAGCACGAGGTACTTGCCCTCGGTGTAGTCGCGCGTCGCGAACACCGCGCGGATCTCTTCGTCCTCGAGCAGCGCGAGCACGTTCGAGATGTGCCGGCCGCGCGCGTCCCGGGCCCCCTGGGGGAGTTCGTGCACCTTCTGGCGGTAGACGCGTCCCTGGTTCGTGAAGAAGAGCAGGTAGTGGTGCGTCGACGCGATGAACATGTGCTCGATGTAGTCGTCGTCCTTGAGACTGGCACCGCGCAGGCCCTTTCCGCCGCGGCGCTGCGCCCGGTACGTCGAGACGGGAAGGCGCTTCAGGTATCCGCCCCTGGAGAGCGAGATGACCATCTCTTCCTCGGCGATGAGGTCTTCCAGGTCGATCTCGCCTTCGGCGGCGATGATCTCGGTGCGGCGCTCGTCGGCGAAGCGCTCGCGCAGCGCGAGGATCTCCTCGCGGATGACCGCCAGCACCCGCGATTCGTCGCCGAGGATGGCGCGCAGGGCCGCGATGTCCTTCTGCAGTTGCTCGTGCTCGGCGCGGATGGTGTCGGCCTCGAGCTGGGTGAGTCGCTGCAGGCGCAGATCGAGGATGGCGCGGGCCTGCACCTCGGTGAGTCCGAAGCGGTCCATGAGGCCTTCACGGGCCTCGTCGGGATCCGCGGCCGCCCGGATCAGGGCGATGACCTCGTCGATGCGACCGAGGGCGATGAGGAGCCCCTCCAGGATGTGCGCGCGTGCCTCGGCGCGACCGAGCCTGAAGCGGGACCGTCGAACGACCACCTGCTTCTGGTGCTCGAGGTAGTGGTGGATGATGTCGCGAAGGCCCAGGGTGCGGGGCACGTTGTCGACCAGCGCCACGGCGTTGACGCCGAAGGTGCTCTGCACCGAGGTGTGCTTGTAGAGCTTGTTGAGCACCACGAGCGGCACGGCGCCACGGCGCAGCGTGATGACCACCCGGGTGCCGTCGCGGCCGCTCTCGTCGTTGGCGTCGGTCACCTCGGGCAGCACCTTGTCGCGCGCCAGCTCGGCGATCCGCCGCACCAGGTCGCTCTTGTTCACCTGGTAGGGCAGCTCGGTGAAGATGATCGCGTTGCGCCCGTTCCGGAGCTGTTCGTTGTGCGCGCGGCCGCGCACGACGACCCGTCCGCGTCCGGTGCGGTACGCGTCGACGATCCCCTGGCGACCCACGATGACCCCGCCCGTGGGGAAGTCCGGGCCCTTCACGTACATCATGAGTTCGTCGACCGTGGACTCCGGGGCGTCGATGTACGCCACGACGGCGTCCACGACCTCGCCCAGGTTGTGCGGCGGGATGTTCGTGGCCATCCCCACGGCGATACCCGAGCTGCCGTTGATGAGCAGGTTCGGGAGGCGCGCGGGAAGGACGACCGGTTCGGTGCGGCGGTCGTCGTAGGTCGGCACCATGTCGACGGTGTCCTCGTCGATGCCGCGGAGCAGCTCGACGGCGATCCTCGACATCTTCGCCTCGGTGTACCGCATGGCCGCCGGCGGGAACTCGGGGGTCCCGAAGTTGCCCTGGCCGTCGATGAGCGGATACCGGGATGCGAAGTCCTGCGCCAGACGCGCGAGCGCGTCGTAGATGGCCTGGTCGCCGTGGGGATGGAACTCACCCATGACGCGACCGACGATGTTCGCGCTCTTGACGTGGCCCCGCTCGGGCGCGAGGCCCATGTCGTCCATGGTGTAGAGGACGCGGCGGTGGACCGGCTTCAACCCGTCACGGACGTCCGGCAGGGCGCGGCCCACGATGACGCTCATGGCGTAATCGAGGTATGAGCTGCGCATCTCGTGCTCGAGTTCGCGGAGCTCGATCCGCCCGTCGCGATCCATCGTGCTCATGATGACTCCATGCCGTGGTTCAGGGGGATGTGGCTGCGGTTCCGGTCAGCACGGGGGTGCCACCGCACCGATCGGTGGTGCATGCGGGCCTCAGACATCGAGGAAGCGGACGCTGCTGGCGTTCTCCTCGATGAACTGGCGCCGTGGTTCGACCTTGTCGCCCATCAGCGTCGCGAACAGGTCGCCGGCGGACGCTTCGTCTTCGAGCGAGACCCGCTGCAGGATCCGCCGTTCGGGATCCATCGTCGTCTCCCACAACTGTTCGCTGTTCATCTCGCCGAGGCCCTTGAAGCGATTGAGTGTGATGCCGTCGCGGCACAGTTCCAGCACCAGGTTGCGCAGCGCGTCGAAGGATTGCGCCTCGCGCACCTTCGACCCGCGGCTGACCCGGAACGGGGGTGCACCCACCAGCTCGTGCAGGCGTTCGGTGGCGCCCGCCAGCTGCGCCAGCTCACGCGATCCGAACAGCTCCATTGGCAGGACGGCGGAGCTCGCCTCGCCGGTGGTGGCGCGAATGGCGCGGGCGCGCACCATGCCGGGATCGCCGATGACTTCGCCGCTCAACGTGGCCCCCTCGTGCGAGGCGGCCGCGATCCCGGTGAGCAGCCCCTCCACCGAGTCCGGGCGCAGGGTGGTGAGTCCGTGCGTCAGCAGGAAGTCGATCGCGCCGGATCCGTACGTGCCCCGGAGTGCCGCCGCCCAGCCGTCGTGCTCTCGGAGCGCACGCTGCAACCGCTGGAACTTCGTCTTCGACAGCGTCAGCGGTGCGGCTCCGAGCGGGATGACCTCGACCTTCTCCAGGTTGCGGTCCAGGAGCCATTCGTCGAGTTCCGACTCCTTCTCGATGTACTGCTCCTGGCTCCCCGACTTGACCTTGTAGAGCGGTGGACACGCGATGTAGACGTATCCGCGGTCGATCAGGCCACGCATGTGCTGGAACAGGAAGGTCAGGATCAGCGTGCGGATGTGGGCGCCGTCCACGTCGGCGTCGGTCATGACGATGATCTTGTGGTACCGGGCCTTCTCCGGATCGAAGTCCTCGCCGATGCCCGTGCCGATGGCGGTGATCATCGCCTGGATCTCGGCGTTCGAGAGCACCTTGTCGATGCGGGCCTTCTCGACGTTGATGATCTTGCCGCGCAGGGGAAGGATGGCCTGGAAGCTCGCCTGACGGGCCTGGACCGCGGACCCGCCCGCGGAGTCGCCCTCCACGAGGAAGAGCTCGGTTCCCGCCGGATCGCGATCGCTGCAGTCCGCCAGCTTGCCGGGCAGGCCGCCGCCGTCCAGGGCCCCCTTGCGCCGGGCCAGGTCGCGCGCTTTGCGCGCGGCCATACGGGCCTGCGCGGCGTTGACCGCCTTGCTGCAGATCGTCCTGGCCTGGGTGGGGTTCTCCTCGAAGTACTCGGCGAGCGCCTGAGTGACGGCCTGGTTGACGAAGCCGGTGATCTCGGAGTTGCCGAGCTTCGTCTTGGTCTGGCCCTCGAACTGCGGCTCGCGGAGCTTGACCGACACGATCGCGGTGAGTCCCTCACGGACGTCCGCGCCGTCGAGGTTCTCGTCCTTCTCCTTGAGGATGCCCTTCGCCCGCGCGTAGTCGTTGATCGTGCGGGTCAACGCGGTGCGGACCCCGGTGAGGTGGGTGCCGCCCTCGTGGGTATTGATGTTGTTCGCGAAGGTGTAGACGGCCTCGTTGAAGCCGGATGTCCACTGGAACGCCGCATCCAGGCTGCATTCGTCGGCCTCGGATTCGATCCGGATCACGTCGCGGTGGAGCGCCTCGCGGCCCTCGTTGAGGTGCGTCACGAAGTCGACCAGGCCGCCGTCGTAGCGATGGGTCTCCTCGCGCCCCTCGCCCCGCTCGTCGACGATGCGGATTCCCAGACCCCGCGTGAGGAAGGCGGTTTCGCGGAATCGCTTCGCAAGCGTGGCGAAGTCGAAATCGAGTTCGTCGAAGATGTCCGGGTCGGGCTTGAAGGTGATCCGGGTGCCGGTGGCCGAGCTGGGTTCTCCCCGGGTGACCGGGCCGTCGGCTTCGCCCGCCCGGTACGTCTGGGTCCACACGTACCCGTCGCGGGTGATCTGAGCGGTGAGCGTTTCGGACAGGGCGTTGACCACGCTGCTGCCGACGCCATGGAGCCCACCGGAGACCTTGTAGCCCTCGCCGCCGAACTTGCCGCCGGCGTGCAGGACCGTGAGGACCACCTCGAGGGCGGACCGTCCCTCCTGATCGTCCATCACCGCGACGGGGATGCCTCGCCCGTTGTCATCGACGGTGCAGGATCCGTCCGGGTGCAGGAAGATCTCGACGGTGTCGCAGTACCCGGCGAGGGCCTCGTCGACGGCGTTGTCGACGATCTCGTACACCAGATGGTGGAGTCCACGGAGTGACGTGGAGCCGATGTACATGCCCGGGCGGCGTCGAACGGCTTCGAGCCCCTCGAGAACCGTGATGTCGCCGGCGTCGTATTCGGGGCGGCCCTGATGCTGTGTGGTCACGCGGCCTTTCGGCAGGGGGTTTGCCAGACCCCAAACGATATCAAGACCATCGGCCGTCCAGAAACAGAGTTTGCCGCGAATAGCAGGAAAAACCTAGGGCGTCCACCGTCGTTCGAAGGCCATTGCGGCGGCCCTGGCCACGACGGCCCGGAGATCGGGGTCGTTGATGGTCGCGGCGAGCCCCTCGGCGGCGTCCACGGCCTCGGGACGGGGTGGTCCGGGAGGCGCGGGCCTGCCGGGTGGTGGTTCGGGCATCGCATGGTCGGCGATGACCGCCCGGATGCCGCTGATGGGCCGTCCGCAGGCGGTCGCGAGGGCGTCGCGCAGGCGGTGCGCGCGGAAGCTCACCTCCTGGGCGACGCTCGCGGACCGGCAGGCGACGGTGACCATTCCGCTGCGGGCGACGCGGAGCACCATCGTGTCGGCGGCCAGCGGCCCGGCCACCTCGGGCCAGCAGGCCGCCGGGTCGGAGGCGGCCGTGGCCGCCGCGGCGGGGGAATCGGTGTAGCGGCGCAGCAGATCTCCGGCGGCACGCGGGACCCCGCGGTGCCGACGGCGGCGACGGCCGGAGTCAGACAAGGGCCCCGTCCCGCACCGAGATGACGCTCGCGTTGCGTGCGCCGGCTGTTGCGTGCGCCTCGGGGTCGGCGGCCGTCAGCACGGTCTGACCGCCGTCCTCGACGCTCCGCAGCAGGGCCGCGCGCCGGTCCGGGTCCAGTTCGGAGAGGACGTCATCGAGCAACAGGATGGGCTGGACGCCCGCGTCGCGCAAGCGGTCGCGGTGGGCGAGCAGCAGCGCCAGCGCCGCCGTTCGCTGCTCCCCCTGGCTCCCGAGGCGGCGCAGATCGTGGTCGCCGGTTCCCATCCACACGTCGTCCCGATGGGGACCTCCCAGGGTCATGCCGGCCGCGATCTCCCGGGCCCGGGTGCGGCTGCGGGTGTCACGGAGCGCATCCTCGACCGCGGCGTCCGCCACCTCGGCCAGACCGGACGAGGACTCGAGCTCGAGCCGCCCCCCGTCGCGCCCCCCCAGGGCGTGGAGCCAGTGTGCGAACCGCTCCGTGATCTCGGCCAGGGTACGACGACGGGCGACGATGATCGCCGCGCCCAGCGTGGCCAGCTGGTGATCCCAGGGATCGAGCCCGCGGGCGTCGGCGGTGCCGGCACGGATGCGGCGCAGCAGGGCGTTGCGCTGGGTCAGCGCCCGCTGGTGGTCGGCGAGCGCCGCGCCGACCGCCGGGTCGATCGCCTCGAGCAGCCGGTCCAGGGCACGACGCCTTGCGGCGGGGGGCCCCTTCACCGAACGCAGTTCGTCGGGCAGGAAGACGAGCACCGATCCGGGTGCCCGCCATTCGGCGAGTTGCCGGATCGCCACACCGTCGATCATGAGCCGCCGGCCGAGCCCCGGCGCGAAACCGATCTCGCGCCGTGCCCCGGAGGGCGAACGCGTGGGGTCGTGGACGTCCGCGGCGACCCGCAGCGCTTCCCGCCCGTGACGGACCAGCTCCCCCAGCTGGGGCGTTCGCGGCGACACCCCCATCGTCGCCAGGACGATGGCCTCCACCAGCGAGGTCTTGCCGGATCCGTTGGGGCCGCACACGACCACCAGCCCGTCGGGGAGGTCCAGGGAGACCCGCGTCCAGCACCGGACGTCGACGACGTCGAGGTGGTCGATTCGCCAGGCGGTGTGCGGTGGATCCACCGCCGTGTCGCTATCCGCTCAGGCGGATGGGCATCAGCAGGTAGCGGAAGCGATCGTCGGTGCCGCGCAGGAGCCCCGGCCGAAGCGGGCTGATGATGCCGAGACGCAGCTCGTCCCCTTCGATGCTCTCGATCCCGGCCCGGAGGAACTCGACGTTGAATCCGATCTCGATGGGCTCGTCGTTGAACGCCACGGGAACCGATTCGGTGCCCTCACCCAGTTGCTCGCTGGTGGCCGACACGGTCAGCTGGCCGTCCTCGAACCGCATCCGCACCGGGGTGTTGCGCTGGGCGAGCACGGCGATGCGGGACACCACCGCCTGCAGTTCCTGGCGGTCGAGCACCAGATTGTGCTCGAAACTCTCGGGAATGAGCTGCCGGTAGTCCGGGAACTGGCCGTCGATGAGGCGAGTGGTGAGCCGCACGTCGCCGGCGCGGATGATGCCCTGGGTGTCGGTGAGGACGATCTCGACGGTGTCGGTTCCCGCGAGGTTGACGATCCGCTGCACCTCGGCGAGGGCCCGGGCGGGCACCAGGGCCTGAAGCGGTTCGGCGGGACCGCCCTCGATGGTGTCCTGGCGGACGGCGAGCCGGTACGAATCGGTGGCGACCATCGTAAGCGCGTCGTGCTCGATCCGCACGAGCACCCCCGTCAGCACCGGGCGTGTGTCGTCGCGCGACGCCGCCTTGCCCACGCGGTCGGCCGATTCCACCACGGGTGCGGCCGGAAGGGTGATGCCCTCGCCCACGTCCGGGGGAAGCTCCGGGAACTCGCTCGCCTGATGGCAGTTCAGCGTGAACGACGAGGTGCCGCCCGTGACGGTGACGACACCTTCACCCGAGCGATGTTCGATCGTGACCGTCGTATTGCCCATCGACCGCACGATGTCGGCGGCCAGGCGCGGAAGCACCACGGCACCGGGTTCCTCGATGGTCGCGTCCAGCGGTGCCCGAAGACTGATCTCCATGTCGGTCGCCGACAGCTGGACCCGGCCGTCCAGTGCTTCGAGAAGCACGTTGCCGAGCACCGGCACGGTGGTCTTCGACGACGTCGCACGACCCACGGCCGTCAACGCACCGGACAGGACATCCTTTGCACAACTCACGCGCACGACGAGACCCTACCCTCCACACCGAAACGGTGCGTTGCTGATTGAAGATGAATCATCTCTCAAATATTTGTCGTAGTAGTAGGGGCTGTGCAGACGTGGACAAGTCGGCAAGATCCCCGATGCCAACGCATTCTGACGATCGAATCGGATGTGTGGAACGTGTGTCGCCGGTCCACAGTCTCCAGAGGTGATCACCGAGACGTCCATCCGGCCGCGAATCCTGTGGACGATCCGCCATGTGCTCCACCGGCAACCCACCGGTGCCCCACAGGGGTGTCCCGCCCCCGAAACCGGCCGCGGTGTGGAGAACCCGGTCGGGTTGTGGAGCCGGGAAGGCCGGCAGGCGAGGTGCATCCGGGCCTCGCGCCTGCCCGGATGCGGGACATCAGGGACCCTGCCGGCGCGACGCCGGAGCACTGCCACCGGGTGTGGCATCCCCCGGTGGCCGGGGACGACCCGGCCTCGGCACGTCGACGCGCCGAGGCGTGCGACCACGCGCTGATGGCCGTCGCATCGTCGACGAGGCGCACAGCGGCCACCTCGACGCGCCGGCGGCTCAGGCGCCGCCGCTGCCCCGGAGCCGGGCGGTGAGTGTTTCGACCGCGGAGAGGATGTCGCCCTCGTCGGCCATCTGATTGGCGACCTTCTGAACGGCGTACATGACCGTGGTGTGGTCGCGGTTGCCGAAGGCTCGCCCGATGGCGGGGAGCGAACTCTCGGTGAGTTCGCGGCAGAGGTACATGGCCACCTGGCGGGGCGTGACGATGTGCCGCGTCCGCTTCTGACCCTTGAGTTCCTCGATGGTGACCGAGAAGTGCATGGCCACCTCGCGCTGAATCGCCTCGATGCTGACCAGCCCGTCCCCCGGCGGGTAGAGGTCCTGCAGCACCTCGCTGGCGAGTTCGACGTTGGCGGGGCGGTTCGAGATCGACGCGTGCGCGAGGACGCGCGTGAGCGCACCTTCCAGCGCACGGACGTTGGTGGTCACCCGTTCGGCGATGAACGAGAGCACGTCGATGTTGTGGCAGTTCAGGTTGTCCCGCAGGACGCGCTTCTGGAGGATGGCGATCCGCGTCTCGACGTCCGGGGGCTGGATGTCGGTGATGAGCCCCATCTCGAACCGCGACCGAAGCCGGTCCTCGAGCGTCGCGATGGCATTGGGCGGACGGTCCGAGCTGATGACGATCTGCTTGCCGCTGTCGTGGAGGGCGTTGAAGGTGTGGAAGAACTCTTCCTGGGTCTGCTCGCGGCCCTGGAGCGACTGGATGTCATCGATCAGCAGCACGTCCACGTTCCGGTAGCGATCCTTGAACGACCGGATGCCACCGTCGCGCAGCGCGTTGATGAATTCGTTGGTGAACGTCTCGACGGAGACGTACAGGAACGACAGCTCCGGGTAGTTCGCGTCGACGAAATGGCCGATCGCCTGGAGCAGGTGGGTCTTCCCCAGACCGACCCCGCCGTAGACGAAGAGCGGGTTGTAGGCCCGGGCGGGCGACTCGGCGACCGCCAGGGCGGCCACGTGGGCGAACCGGTTGGACGGTCCCTGGACGAACGAGTCGAACGTGAACCGCGGCTGGAGCCGTCCCTGGGATCGCGGAAGTTCGCGAGGGGGTGCGGGCTCGTCGTGGTCGAGTGAGGCCGCGTCGGCGGGCTGGCTGATCGGGTCGACGCGGATCTCGACCTCGAGGTCACGGCCGGTGACCTCGAACAGGGCGTCCCGGAGCAGGCTCATGTACCGCTGGCGGATCCAGTTGCGCGCGAAGTCCGTGTCGACCCCGAGCAGGAACCGCTGGCGGGTGACCTCCAACGGCCGTGCCCGTTCGAAGGCGAAGTCGTAGGTCGCCGGGTTGAGCGTCGCCTTGAGGCGATCGCAGACGTCCGCCCACACCTGGTGGGGGTCCCAGCTCGCTGCGGCTTGGATGGTTGTCGACACGAGGTCCCTTCGGGAAACGAAGACGGGGGTTAGAAGAGTGTGGCCAGGAGGTGGGAACCCTCCGGGGTCAGGGATCGGACCCCTCCGTCGCCGCGACTGACGAACCCGCGAGCCTCAAGCATGACCAGTTCACGTCCGCATGCGCAAACCGGCCAACCGAGTTCGCCGGCCAGCTGATCGGGTGTGGACGGGCCGAGCTCGAGCAGGAGTGCCATGACCATGCGGGCGTCGGCGTCCACGATCTCTTCCTGGTCGCCACCGAGATCCTCGGGCTCCGACGGGATCGAAATGGTGACGACCGTGCCGCCACCGAGATTGTCGGTGAGTTCGAGGCGCCCGCCTTCGGCGGTGAGCAGCGAGGCGGCGAGCGGGAGGCCGCTTCCGACGCCGCGGATCACCTGGCGCTCGGCGGGTCCGGCGGTGGTGAAGCCGGGTTCGAGGGCCCGATCGGGATCGGGGATCCCGGGTCCGGAGTCCGACACGCGGATGACGGCTCCGCCGTCGAGGATCGTCACGATGGCGTTGGCGAACCCCGCGTGCACCAGGTTCTCGATCACTTCCCGAACGGCGATCAGCGGGAGACGGGACACGCCGGCGACCGACTCGAACACACGTTCGATGAGTGTGCCGATTTCGGGGGCTTCGACCTCACGCATGCGCGGGGGTTCCACCGGGTTGCGGTAGACCGCGACCCGGGCCGACACAGCGTGGGGATCTTGGGGTCGGCGAAGCGTCGTTGTGGGGACTGCGGTGGCGATGGTGGGCACGGCCTGGTCGGGATGGCTGGTGGAGCGGGGTCGAATCTATCGAGGGTGCCGAGGCCCAGAAAAGGGGGTTCATTCGGCTGTGGAAAGGATGAATTGGGTGCAAGCGGGAATTTCCGTTTTCGGGCGATCTGTGCACTCGGCTGAGATGGCCATGACAAGGGGCGTCAGCGGGTTTTCCACAGGATTTTCCCCGACTGTGGAGACATGGTGGTCGTGCCGGGCGCGGGTCCTCTGGTATGGTCGTCGCCCGGTGAGAAACCCGGCCGGGACGATGGCGCACAGCCGTCGCTCCGGTCGACCCATGCGCGAGGAGTACAGCAGCTCGTGAAGCGGACCTATCAGCCCAATCGACGTAAGCGGAAGAAGACCCACGGCTTTCGGAAGCGGATGAGCACCCGGGCGGGTCGCGCGGTGCTGCGGCGCCGGCGCTCGAAGGGTCGCGCCCGCCTCTCCGCCTGATCAGGTTCGACGGTGGGAACCGACGGTGCCGCACGTGGCCGGCGCGCCCGGCTCAGTGCGTCTCGTGACTTCGACGCGGTGTATCGCAAGGGGCGGTCGTTCAGCGACCGGAACCTCGTGGTGTACGTGTTCCCCTGTGAGCGCGGCGAGTCCGGCCCGCGCCTCGGGGTGTCGGTTTCCCGGAAGGTCGGCGGCGCGGTCGAGCGCAACCGCATCAAACGTGTGCTGCGCGAACAGTTCGCCGCACACCGGGACCTCGTCCCCGATTCCACGGATGTCGTCGTGATCGCGCGACGCGGACTCGTCGAGTTCCTCGACGAGCATGGTGGCGCCGCGGTGGGTGAGCGCCTGGCCGCGCTCCTGGAACGTGGTGCCAGGGCGATGGCCGATCCCGCGGTGCCCGCATGAATTCGCGCACGGTCGCGATCGCACCGATCCGTGCCTACCAGCGCTGGATCTCGCCGGCGTTCCCGCGGCGCTGCAAGTATCACCCCACGTGTTCCGAGTATGCGGTGACGTCCGTCCGCGAGTTCGGCATTGCCCGCGGAACCGTCATGGGCGTGTGGCGCCTGCTGCGGTGCAACCCCTTCAGCAACGGCGGCGTCGACTACCCCGCTGACCATCGACTCGCTCGGACCCGCCGGTGAATCCACTTCGTCCGATCGAGAACGTCCTCGAGTGGGTCCTCAACTGGCTCCACGGGACCGTCGGGCTCACCTACGGGTGGGCCATCGTCGTGCTGACCATCGTGGTGCGGGCCGCGCTCCTCCCGCTGGTCATCAAGCAATACCGCTCCATGCGCCAGATGCAGGTCATCGCCCCGCAGATCAAGGAGATCCAGCGGAAGTACAAGGACGACCGGCGCAAACAGCAGGAAGAGGTCATGCGCCTCTACCAGGAGAACAACGCGAATCCGTTCGCCTCCTGCCTGCCCATGGTGGCCCAGCTCCCGGTGTTCTTCGCCCTCTACTACGTCCTGCGGAACTTCTCGAAGTCGGCGGCCGATGGAACCGATCTGTCGTTCCTGTGGATCGTCCCGGACATCACCACGCACCTCAAGGACCTCAGCGCGATCGCGCTGATCATCGGGCTCGGGATCTACGGGTTGTCGCAGCTGCTGGCCACGGAGCTCTCGTTCGAGCCGCACACACCGCCGACGCAGCGCCGGATCATGCGGCTGCTGCCCGTGCCGATCGTGCTGACGGCCCTGCAGTTCCCGTTCCCGGCGGGTCTCGGCATCTACTGGGTGACCACCAACCTCTGGACCGGCGGGCAGATGCTCGTCATCAAGCACATCATCGGGCTGCACCTGTCCGACGACGTGGCCGCCCGGAAACAGGGTCGGTCGTCGCGCACTCCGGCGAAGGCGGCCGAGGCGGCGGCGGTGGTCCCGGTGGTCGCCGAGGAGACCCCTGACGAGGCATCGACGGCTCCGGTGACGGAGGACGACGCCTCCGCCGCGGGGACGTCGAGCGCCGCGAACAAGCGTCCGCGAAGCAAGAACCAGGGCCGGCAGGGCGGCGGTGGTCGACGCCGGCCCCCGAAGAAACGGCGGTAGGTGTGACTGCAGCGAAGAGATCGGACGGCCCGGAGGCGCTCGAGCAGGTGCTGCGGTCGGTCGCCGCGGCATATGGGCTCACCGACGCCACCGTGACCGTCAACACCGATGCCGAGGGCGGAATCGGCGGCGCCATCGAAGGTCCCGGGAGTGAGGCCCTGGTGGCCGACGGCGGTGAGGTGGTTGATGCCCTGCAGTACCTCGGGGCGCAGGTGGTGAGCCGGGCCGAGGGCGGGGGCCGTCGCCACGTGAGCGTCGACGCCAACGGGTACCGCGCGCGGAGAGAATCTGCGCTCATCGATCTGGCCGGGCGCGCCGCCGAGGAAGCGCTGGAGTTCGGCGAGGAGATCGAGCTCGATCCCATGACGCCGCACGACCGCCGGATCGTGCACATGGCGCTGAAGGACCGCGGGGACATCGTGACGCGCAGTGAGGGCGAAGAACCCCGCCGGCGCATCATCGTGGAGCCGGCGGACTGACCATCCGGGCGCGGATCGCCGGCGCGCGACGTTTCACGTGAAACAGGGTCCGGCGGCCCGCCTGCAGGTGGCGGCATCCAGTGTGGGCATGCCGCTCACCGACGTGCAGGCCGGAGCACTGGTGAGTCTCCTGGACCGGATCGCGCTCGAGCGTCAGAACCTGACGGCCATCGACGAGATCATGGATGGCGTCGATCGCCACCTGGCCGATTCCATCGCCGGTCTGGCGGTGGCCGAACCCGCCGGGCCGCTCGTGGACATCGGGTCCGGGGGAGGGTTCCCGGGACTCGTCATCGCGAGGCTCCGCCCCGATCTCGCGGTCACGCTCGTGGAAAGTGAGGGCCGGAAGGCCGATTGGCTGGTTCGAGCGTCCGCCGATCTCCCTAACGTACGGGTGGTGCCCGAACGCACCGAACAGCTCGCCCGGGATGCGCGCGGCGCCTTCGGAACCGTCACCGCCCGCGCGGTCGCGGGCCCGGTCCCGACACTGGAACTCGCCGCCCCGCTCGTCGGTGACGGTGGCGAGATCCGCATCTGGTCGACACCGGCGTCCGAAGCCGACGACGCGCAGATCGCAGTGGCCGCGGACCTGCTCGGATTCGTGCCCGAGGGCATCGTTCCCGTGTCCCCGTTCACGGGTGCCCGCCGGGTTCTGCGACGGTTCCGGCGCGTGGCGCCCACCCCGGACCGGTACCCGCGCCGGCCGGGCCGGGCCGTGTCGCGTCCCCTGCGTGTCCTGGGGTCGGAGGCCCCGCCTACGTGATCTACGCCATTGCGAACCAGAAGGGCGGCGTGGGCAAGACCACGACCGCCGTGAACCTCGCCGCATGCCTGGCCGAAGCGGGCGCTCGCGTGCTGCTCGTGGACGTCGACCCGCAGGCGAACGCCACGAGCGGACTCGGGATCCAGGTTGGTCCGGACGACGCCACCATCGCCGACGTGGTGCTGGACGGCACCCCGGCGGTCGACGCGGTGCGTCCCACCGACATCTCGAACCTGAAACTCCTGCCCGGGGTGCAGGACCTCGCCGGCGCCGCCATCGAGCTGCCGGCCCGAGATCGGCGCGAGCACATCCTCGCCGACGCCCTGGCGCCGCTCCGGGGTGACCACGACTACATCTTCCTCGACTGCCCGCCGTCGCTCGACCTGCTCACGGTCAACGCGCTGGTGGCCGCGGATCGCCTGATCGTGCCCGTGCAGTGCGAGTACTACGCGCTCGAGGGCTTGTCACGACTGATGGAGACCGTTGCGGCCGTCACCGACCGTCTCAACCCGGGTCTTCGGGTGGCCGGAATGCTCATGACGATGCACGACGCACGGACGCGGGTCAGCGCCGACGTGGTCGCCGAAGTGCGCCGCCACTTTCCGGAGCTGGCGTTCCGCACGATCGTCCCCCGGAATGTGCGTCTGGCGGAGGCGCCATCATTCGGGCGACCGGTCATCACGTACGACCCGCACTGTGCGGGCGCGGATGCCTATTTCGAAGCGGCGAAGGAGGTTGCGGCCCGTGGCTGACGCAGCGAAGGATGGACGCCGACTGGGGCGCGGACTCTCCGCGCTGCTCGGTGAACCCGTACCCGCGGCTTCGGCGTCTCCCGTTCGCCCCCGGGGCGACGGCGGGCTCGAGGAGATCGACGTCACCCGGATCCACGCGAACCCGGACCAGCCCCGGCGCCGCATCGACGAAGCGGCCCTCGCGAGCCTCGCCGATTCGATCAGCACCCACGGGCTCGTCCAGCCCGTGGTGGTACGACCCGATGGAGACCGATTCCAGATCGTCGCCGGCGAGCGTCGCTGGCGGGCGGCCCAGCGTGCCGGGCTCCCGAGTATCCCGGCGCTCATCCGGGAACCGGACGCGCAACAGCAGCTCGAGCTGGCGCTCGTCGAGAACATGGTCCGCGAAGACCTGTCGCCGATCGAGGTTGCCCGCGCCTGCGCGGTCCTCACCGAGGACTTCGGCCAGAGCCACCAGCTCGTCGCCGACCGACTGGGCCGTTCCCGTCCCGCGATCTCGAACCTGCTGCGTCTGCTGGAACTCCCGGACGACGTCCAGCATCTCGTCGACCGCGGTGATCTCTCCGAGGGGCACGCCCGCGCCGTGCTGATGGCCGACGGCGCGCGAGCCCGGCGTCGTCTGGCCGAACGTGTGGTGGCCGACGGGCTCTCGGTCCGCCAGACCGAGCGCGCGGCCCGCGAATCGGTCCGGTCGAGGCCGTCGGCCGCGGGATCGGATCCGACGCCGGCGCAGGACGATGCCCTGGACGCGTTCACCGCCGCCTTCGAGACCAACGTGCGGGTACGGGCCTCGCGCGGTGATGCGGTGGTCGTGGAACTCACCTTCGCCGACGAGGACGCACTCCGCGCGGCCATCGATCGCCTTGGTCGCGTTCTGGAGCCGCTGCCGAGCTGAACTACGCGGGCGGTGTGTCCCCGCCCGCGGGCTCGGGGAAGGTCATCGTCACCGAGGTTCCCGCGTCCGGCGCGGACGTGATCGTCAGGGTCGCGCCCGCGAGCAACGCCCGCTGCCGCATCGCCTCGAGGCCCAGATGTCCCTCGCCGATACGTTCGGGAACCGCCTCCGGGTTGAACCCGACGCCGTCATCGATGACGGAAAGGCAGAGACCACCATCAATGAGCGTGGCGTCGACGCGGAGCAGGGACGCCTCCGAGTGGCGCGTGCTGTTTGCGACCGCCTCCTGAACGACGCGGAACGCGAGGGTCCGCGCCTGATCGGGGAGGGCGTCGACCAGATCGAGGCCGTCCATCTCGGTCTGCATCCGTTCGCAGCCGGTGCGGCTCAGGACCACGCGGACGGCCGACGAGAACCCCAGCTTCTGAATGGACATCGGGTGCAGGTCGAAGATCGCCTCTCGGAGCGTCCCGATGACCCCGCGCGCCAATCGCGACGCCTCTCGGACGAGATCGGAATCCGGCTGATCCGACGCGTCCGAGCGTTGCGCGATGGCGTCGATGAGCAGGCCGAGCCCGGCGAGCTCCTGCACCGGACCATCGTGGATGTCCTCGGCGATGCGCTGCCGTTCCCGCTCCTGGGCGGTGACCAGCGCGGCGGCGATCTGCTCGCGACGTTCCTGCTCACGGCGAAGGTTTTCGACGAGCCGGGCGTTGGTGAACGCGATGCCCGCCTGCTGCCCCAGGGCGACCAGGTGCTCGATGTCGTCACCGGTGAAGGCCTCGCCGTCGCGAGCGACCACGAGGGCCGCGGGAGCGCCGACGTCCACCGAGATGGGCAGTGCCAGGAGCGGCCCGGGAACCAGCTGCTGGACTCCCGACCGCATCGCCGCGAGTGCGGCGGTCACCGCGACCGGCCGGACGTTTCCTTCCGCACCGAGGGTCTCGGCCTCCTCCAGGGTGCCGACGCCGATCACGGCCGCGCTCACACCGTGGACGAGTCGCCGCGCGTGCATTGCGACGACCCGGGCGACCTCCCCGGCCCGGTCCGTGCGGGTGACCGCCGCGGCGATCTCCTGAAGCGCCATGAGGAGCCGGACCTCACGATCGAGATCGCGAGCGCGTGACTGCACCCCGTCGAACAGCAGGTGCCCCCGAACGGCGAGCGCGAGTGCGCTGGCGAGCGGAACCATGGCCGCCGCAGGCAACGCGACGGGCCCTCCAACAACCAGCCGACCCACGGTATCGTTGCCGATTTGCAGGGGAAACTCGCTCGTCGGTGGGTCGACCCGGCCGCTGGCCCCCGCCGGATCCAGGGTTCCACTCGTCGGGTCCTTGACGAGCAGCGCGATCCCATCGACCTCGAGGGCGACCCGGACGTCGTCGAGCAGCGTCGCCAGTCCGTCCGGTTCGCCGAAGCGACGGGCGCCCGTCGCCACCACGGCGGCGGCGACCCGCCGCGCCAGGGCCGCATCCGGGGCCCCGTCCGTGCCATCTGACGGCGGCATCTCGTGCCCCGGCCGACGGATCACGGGCGCGACGTCGTCCCCTTCGGACGAACCGCCGGCCGGGGAACCTGGCCGACCCACTAGTGGATCAGCGACTGGCGGATGCCGATGGCGACGGCCTGCGTGCGGTGCTCGGCTTCGAGCTTCGCGAGAATGTGCTTGACGTGGGTCTTCACCGTCTCGACGCTCACCACGAGGGCTTCCGCCACCTCGCGGTTCGACGCGCCGTCGGCGAGCATCTGGAGGATCTCCAGCTCCCGGGCGGAGAGGACGTTGGTGGTGTTCCGCGGTGAGGTGAACTGCCGCAGCAGGTCGGGCGCCAGCCGTGGATCGACGAAGGCCTCGCCGCCCGCGACCTGATGCAGCGCCTGGACCAGGATCGTGCTCTCGGAGTCCTTCAGGACGAATCCATCGGCGCCCGAGTCGAGCGCCTCCATGAGCAGTTCCTGCTCGGCGTGGGCGGTGAACATGACGATGCGGAGGTCGGGAGCCGCCTCGACCATGCGCTTCGTGGCCTGGATCCCGTCCATTCCGGGCATCTGGATGTCCATGAGCACCACGTCGGGTCGTCGCCGGTCGACCAGCTCGAGCGCTTCGGTGCCGCTCGACGCCTCACCCACCACGACGATGTCGTCGTGCTGCGCGAGCAGCCGGCGGACGCCCTCGCGAACCACGAGGTGGTCATCGACGAGCAGCAGGCTCAGTCGTCGATGCGAGTCGGCTTCAGTTGAGGATTGACCCGAACGCTGCACGCTCGCCGTGTGATTCACGGACTCCTCGGATCCACGGGGGTGGAAAATAGTGGGCGATCCTGGATTCGAACCAGGGACCTCATCCTTATCAGAGATGCGCTCTAACCGACTGAGCTAATCGCCCAAAGCCCCCACGGGGAGCGCGAGGTTAGCAACCATCGCAGGTCCAGGGCAAGGGACCGGCGATGCCAGCCACCCGACGACTATCGGCGTGCACCGGTCTATGATTGAACACCCCGCACCATCCGCGCCGGTCGTCGTTTCTGGAAGTGAGTCGTCGCGTGCAGGAAATGTCCATCTATGGAGTCAGTTTCGACATCGGCGCGAAGCAGCCGATCGTCCTGCTGAAGACCAAGAACGACAACAAGTTCCTGCCCATCTGGATCGGGAGCAACGAGGCGACGGCGATTCTGATGAAGCTTCAGGGCGTGGAGACCGCGCGGCCCATGACCCACGACCTCCTGAACAACGTCGTCTCGGGACTCGAGGGCGAGGTCACCCGCATCACGGTGACCGACCTTCGCGACTCCACGTTCTTCGCGCTCATCACGGTGCGGGTGGCGTCCAAGGAGATCGAGATCGATTCACGTCCATCCGACGCGCTCGCCCTGGCTGTGCGGACCGACGCGCCCATCTTCGCCGCAGACAAGGTGATCGAGGACAGTGCGCTGGTCCTCGGAAGCGCCGAACCCGGCGACACCGAGGACGTGGTCGAGGCCTTCAAGGAGTTCCTGGACGAGGTGAATCCCGAGGACTTCGCCGGGTAGGCGGGTTCCGGGCTACGGCTCGGAGGTCGTCTCCTGCTTGGTGAGTTCCAGGAGCTGGTCGTAGATCCGATCCAGGCCGTCGGCGGTGATCGGTCCTCGGTTGGCGCCCTGGAGATAGCGGTGGAGTGTCCGTTCCCGCTCCGGGTCCACGAAGGGGATTCCCTGCTGGGCCTTGTAGTCGCGAAGCCGCTGCACCAGCGTGAGGCGCTGGTTGATGAGCCCCAGCAGCTTCAGGTCGGTGTCGATGATCGCGTCGCGCATCTGGCGGACGACGTAGTCGGACTGTGGATCGGGCGGCACCGGCAGCACGCTACCAGTCATTGCTCCAGGCGTCCGCGCTCCCGCGCGGTTGACGCGTCGGCGGCACCGATTCGGTGCTCCGGGCCCGCCCGCGGGACTGGTCTGGGCGCAATGCGGGCAGTACCCTCCGAGTCCGACCGTCCCACCGAAAGCCGGACATGTTCGATCTCTCCCCGATCCAGGTGCTCATCGTCCTCGCCATCGCCCTCGTGGTCTTCGGCCCGAAGCGGTTGCCCGAGATGGCCCGCGGCATCGGCAAGGGGCTTCGGGAGTTCAAGGAGGGGATCACGGCGGACGAGCCCGCCGCGCCGCGGACCCGCACCGTCGACGACGTGCCGCCTGCCGCCCTCGAGTCCTCGGCCGAACCCGTCGACGAGGATCTGGACGGATTGATCGTTCCGGGGGATCAACACCCGGGTTCCTCCCGCGACTGACCGGTGGCGCGGCGCACACGTCTTCCCCTCGGGCTTCGGACCGTTGCGAGGGACGAGGAACTCACCGTCGTGGAGCACCTCGAGGAGCTCCGGCGGCGCCTGATCGTCTCCGTGCTCGCCCTGGTCGCGGCGTTCGCCGTGACGTTCATCTTCCGCGACTGGATCATCGAGATCCTGAAGCAGCCGCTGCCGAGCGACTGGGAGGGCGACGGCCTGCTCACCCTCTCGCCCACCGAGCCCTTCTTCACCATCCTCAAGGTCTGCCTGTGGACCGCGGTGTTGCTGGCCCTGCCGGTGTGGCTCTACCAGCTCTACGCCTTCGTCATCCCGGCGGTTGGCAACCAGAGCAGGCGCCTGATGCTCGTGGTGGTCGCCGGCGTGTCGGCGCTGTTCCTCGCGGGCGTCGCGTTCGGGTACTACGTGGTGATGCCGATCGCGCTGACGTTCTTCCTCGGCTTCGGGGGCGATCTGTTCACGGCTCAGATCCGCGCCGGTGAGTACTTCGGGTTCGTCACCACCATGCTCCTGGCATCGGGGATGATCTTCGAGGTGCCCGTGGCCATGCTCGCGCTCGCCCGGCTCGGCGTGGTCACGGCCGAGATGTACCGCACCCAGTGGCGCATCGCCATCGTCGTCATCGCCGCCGTCGCGGCGTTGCTCCCGGGCGGGGACCCGCTGAGCATGATGCTGTTGATGGCACCGATGCTCGTGCTCTACGTCGTCGGGATCTGGCTCGCGAAGACGTTCGCGGGAACGCCGCTCTGGGATCGTGAGACCTGGCAGGCGGAACCGGGCGACGGCGGGCCGGCGTCGACCGTTGACCGGCCCGGCGGCTGATCAGCCGCCGTCTCGCAGCTGGCGGCCGGTGAGGCGCAGGAAGACGTCCTCCAGTCCCGCGCGCCTGGCGGCGCGGAGCGAGCAGTCGATCCCCGCCTCCCGCAGTTGCTCGTGCAACGCTTCGGCGTCGCCGCCGCCGAACTGCCAGACGCCGTCGCCCACATCGATCGGATCGAGGTCCGGCCGCGTCCGTCCAAGTCGCTCAAGGGCCGCGGCGTCCAGCTCGACCTCGAGCACCTCCGTGCCCACCGTCTCGGCGATGAGCGATGCGGGCGTCCCGGCACGGATCACCCGGCCGTGATCCATGATGACCAGCCGATCGCACAGCCGCTCGGCCTCGTCCATGTAGTGGGTGGTGAGCACGAGCGTGACGCCCCGGCGTTTGAGCTGCCGGAGACGCTCCCAGACGACGTGCCGGGCCTGCGGATCGAGCCCCGTGGTGGGCTCGTCCAGGAACACCACTTCCGGGCTGTTCACGAGCGCCCGGGCGATCTGGAGCCGGCGCTGCATCCCACCCGAGAGCTGGGTGACTGCCGAATCGGCACGGTCTGCCAGCCCGACCAGACCCATCAGTTCGCGGGTGATCGATGCGGCGGCTTCGCCCCGGAGGCCGAAGTAGTTGGCGAACACCAGCAGGTTCTCGCGCACGCTCAACTCCACGTCCAGCGTGGTGTCCTGGCTCACGACGCCGATCCGCGCCTTCAGCGGCCGCGCATCCCGATCGGGGTCCAGACCCAGCACCTCCAGGTTGCCGCCGTCCCGCGACGTGAGACAGCAGAGCATGCGCATGGTGGTCGTCTTCCCCGCGCCGTTGGGTCCCAGGAAGCCGAAGCACTCACCGGACGCGATGTCGAAGTCGACGCCGTCGACGGCGACGCGCTCGCCGTACCGTTTGGTGAGTCCACGGCCGACGACGGCCGTGGTCATACCGCGGTCGGGGCCTCGTCCCAGGAGGCGAGCGTCAGGCGCAGGCCCTCGTCCAGTTCGACGGTGGGCCCCCAATCGAGCAGCTCCCGCGCCCGGGTGATGTCGGGGCGCCGGACCATCGGATCGTCGATCGGAAGGGCTTCGAACACGACCTCGGAGCGGCTTGCGGTCGCCGCGATGATGGCCTCGGCCAGCTGCAGGATCGTGTACTCGCCGGGGTTGCCGATGTTGACCGGGAGGTGGTACCGGCTGGCGATCAGCCGCAGGAACCCCTCGATCAGATCCGTGACGTAGCAGAACGACCGCGTCTGCCCGCCGTCGCCGAACACCGTGATCGGCTTGTTGTCGCGCGCCTGGCGGATGAACGTGGGGATCGCCCGACCATCGTGCGGGCGCATCCGGGGGCCGTAGGTGTTGAAGATGCGGACGATGTGGGTGTTGACGCCCTGCTGGCGGTAGTACGCCATCGTCATGGCCTCGGCGTAGCGCTTGGCCTCGTCGTAGACGCCGCGCGGCCCGATCGGGTTCACGTGCCCCCAGTAGTCCTCGCGCTGGGGGTGGACCTGCGGATCGCCGTACACCTCACTCGTCGAGGCCAGCAGGAACCGCGACCGGTGCCGCTTGGCCAGTCCGAGGGCGTTGTGCGTCCCGTACGACCCGACCTTCAGGGTGTGCAGCGGGAGGCGGAGATAGTCGATCGGCGAGGCCGGCGAAGCCAGGTGGAACACCTCGTCGATGGGCCCCGGCACGTCGAGATGCTCGGTCATGTCGTGCTGCACGAAATCGAAGCGCGGATCCCGGATGTGCTCGATGTTCTCGAGTGTGCCCGTGTCGAGGTTGTCGACGCAGATCACGCGATTCCCCTCGGCGAGCAGGCGCTCGCAGAGGTGGGAGCCCAGGAACCCGGCGCCTCCGGTCACAAGGGAGGTCGGCATGGTGCGCAAGCCTAGCGCAGGGGTGCGTTTCCTCGAATCGGTGGCTATCCCGCCGCCGACGTCGGTTTGCGGCGCACCACGGACCGGATCGCCCCCGTCGCCTCGGTGAGCTCCGGACGCGCGACGATGCGCACGACCGCCAGGTAGGCAAGCAGCGCGAGCGCCACCTTCGCGCCGAGGGGGCCCACCAGTGACCATCCCTTGAGGTCGTCGGTGGGCAGGACCCGGTCCATCGCGAAGGCCACGGCGATGATCGCCCCGCCGGCTCCCAGCAGCACCGCCTGGCGGTGCCCCAGGCGGCGCACGTCCAGATCCGGGAAGCGCCGCCGCAGCACGAACACGTACATGAGCAGCTGGCAGTAGACGCCGACCGCGCTGGCCGCGGCCAGCCCGGACTGCTCCATCGGGCCGAGCAGGATGATGTCGAACACGATCGTGATGACCACCGTCGTGCTGGTGGCCACCAGGATCGCCGACTGGAGCTGTGCGGCCGCCATGGTCCGGTTGAAGAAGACCGAGAGGAAGTTGCCGAGCAACGCGAGCGCGTAGAAGACCATGGGCCCGGTGGTCTCGGTCACACATCCGGCGTCGCACTTCCCGCGTCCCAGCAGCAACTGGGTGGTCTCGCGGGCGTAGACGGCCAGCAGCAGACTGGCCGGGACGGCGACCAGGGCCAGCAGGCCCGCCACGCGGGAGATCCCGCGCACCGCTTCGCGGTCCCGTCCCTGCGCGACGACGCGCGCCACGAACGGGAACAGCGGAGTCATGAGCGGGATCAGCAGGGCGGCCCGCGGAGCGGCGCCCAGGCTGTTCGCGTACGAAAGGGCCGCCACGCGCCCGGGCTCCAGGCTGGACGCGAAGAACCGGTCCGTGAAGCTGTTGAGCTGCTGCATGGCGGACGCGCCCACGATGGGCGCTGCCGAGAGCGCGATGGCGCCGAGCCTGGGGTGCGTCATACGCGGACGTGTCCCCTCGGCCCGGGCGACGCGCAGGAACTGGGGAAGCTGGAGGAGCACCTGGAACAGCGCGCCCGCCGACACGCCCCACGCGGCCGCCTCGATGCCGAGGTGCTGCTGCCCGGCGACGACGCCCGCGATGATGCCGAGGTTGAACGCGGTGCCCACGGCCGCGGGCACGCCGAACTTGCCGTGGATCTGGAGCAGCGCCGTGAACATGGCCGAGATCCCCTGGAAGAGCAGCGCGGGAGCCATGATCCGGATGAGATCCCGGGTGATCGCGGCGCGCTCGGGATCGAGGCGGAACAGTGCGGCCGGCGCCTCGGGGAACACGGCGATGACGGTGGCCATGGCGATCACGAACAGGCTCATCCAGCCGGTGATGGCCCAGGCGAGCGACCACGCCGACGCCTCTCCCCCGCGTTCCTGCTCGGCGGTGAACGCGGGGATCACCACGGTCACCATGACGTAGAGGAGGATCGCCGAGATCACGTTGACGATGTTCAGGGCGTTGACGAACGCGTCCGCGGATCCCGAGTTTCCGTACACCGCGGCAAGCACCATCTCCCGGCCCAGGCCGAGGAAGCGCGAGACGACGCCGAACAGCGCGACCACGACGGCCGCGCGCATCAGCATCGAAACGCTCATCGCGACCTCAGGGCGGTGATCGTGTCGACACCGGTGAGCAGCAGGGTGTCCTTCACCGCGACCGCCGGCGTGTAGCGGCCCTCATTGATCCGCACCACGACGCGACCGGTGCGGAGGTCCAGCCCGAACGTGCGCCCGTCTTCCGCCCTGGGGGCGATGGTGGAGTACCAGACGATGTCGCCCACGACCGTCGGCGAACCGGAGATCCGCTCACCGCCGTCGTGGCGCCACTTCACGCGCCCGGTGACCGCGTCCAGGGCGTAGAGGTGGTGGTCGTAGCTGCCCACGAATACGGTTCGGTGGGCGACCGCCGCGCTCGAGTAGATGAAGTCGTCGACGACACGCACCCACGCCACCGACCCTCGCGCGGCGGACAACGCCAGCATGCGGCCGTTCACGTTGCCGATGAACACACGCCCGTACGCGATCGTGGGGCCCGCGTAGAAACGCCCGGCGCCGCGCAGGCGCTGCCCGGGGCTCGTGGTCCGCCAGACGACGCGGCCGGTGTCCTGGCGGTACGCCGTCACGCGCCCGCCGTAGTCGCCCACGACGACATTCCGCCCGGATCGGGCCAGGCTGCCCTTCACCGCGCCGGTCGCGCGGGCGGTCCACACCACCCGGCGCGTGCGGAGCGAGATGCGCAGCACTCGGCCGTCGAGGGTGCCGACGTAGACCTGGTCGCCGAGCACGAGGGGGGAACTCTCGATCGGAGAACCGAAGCTCATGCGCCAGAGCGTGCGGCCGGACGCCGGGTCGAGGGCGATCAGCCCACCCTTGACCATGGTCAGCAGCAGCAGCCGGTGGCGCGCCCGGCCGATGGGCCCGGTCGCCGCCGGGGACGAGGCCACGGCTCCGTGCAGTCGCACCCGCCAGGCGACCCGGCCCGTGCGCATGTCGATGGCCAGCGCCCGACGGCCGTTGGTGCCGACGTACGCGCGCCCCATGGCGACGACCGGCGGGAACTCGACCAGCGAGCCTGCGTCGACGCGCCACAGGCGCCGATACGGCGGCGACAGTCCGAGTGCGGTGTTGGCCCGCGTCCGCTCGGGGGTGAACCCGTATTCCGGCCACTCCGGGGCGGCGGCGGGTGCCGCCGGCGCGGCCGCCGCGTCGAACCCGACCGTCGATCCTTCGATGGACGTCCGGTCGAACACGCTGAGCACGCCGAATGCGCTCACGCCGGCGCCGATCATCGCCACCGCGGCTGTGCCGCATGCCAGGCGCCAGGGCGGTGATCCGGCGGCAGGCGGCGTCATCGGCCGTTCCGGGCGCCGGCCCGCCGGTAGGCCTCGATGCGCCGCACCCCGACCAGATAGAGGGTGTCACCGGCGGCGACCGCGGGTGAGTAGCGGCCGTCGTCACCCCGATAGCGGATGGCGCCGGTCGCGGTCGCCAGGCCGAGCGTGCGTCGCGCGGCGCCTGGAGCCGCCAGGACCGAGGTGTAGACGGTGTCGCCGACCACGGTGGCCGAGCCCGAGATGCGCCCACCCGCGTCGACCGACCAGCGGGTCCTGCCGGTGTGCAGATCGAGCGCCTCGAACCGACCGCTGTACGAGCCGATGAACACCGAGTCGTGCGCGATCGCCGGGCTGGAATAGACGTATCCACCGGTCTGGTGCCGCCACATGACACGGCCGGTCGCCGCCTCGAGGGCGACGACCTGGCCGCCGACGTCTCCCACGACGAGCACGCCGCCGTGGGCGCCCACGCCGCCGTAGAGGCGGGCACCCACGGTGCTGCGCCACGCCACCTGGCCTGTCCGGGGGTCCAGGGCCACGACCGCGCCGCCGTAGTTCCCGATCACGACGTTGCCGCCGGCGTAGGCGGCGCCGGCCTTGATGTCCGCTCCGGTCTGCGACCGCCATCGCAGGCGCCCGGTGGTGGCATCGACGGCGTACAGCGTTCCGTTCCAGGCGCCGGCGTAGACCAGTCCGTCGATCACCAGGGGCGAACTCTCGCTCGGGCTGCCGTCGGTGTCGAATCGCCACGCGATCCGTCCGGTGCGAAGCCCGAACGCGGTGAGGGTGCCGTCCATTGACGTGATGTAGACCAGGTCACCCTCGATCGCCGGACTCGAGGCGATCGCTCCGGGTCGCTTACGGGTCCACAATCGCGTTCCGGTGCGGGCGTTGAGTGCGATCACCCGCCCCGCGTTGGTCCCGACGACGAGAATGCCGGAACCGACCACCGGCGGAAACTCCACCAGGCGCTGCGCGTCGACGACCCAGGCGCGGCGCCCGGTGGGCAGCGGCGCACGCACACGAGGGTTGTACCGGGTCCGCGCCGGCCCGACCCCGTACTGACGGCTTTCGGTGGCGCGATTGCTGAGCCCCAGCACGGTCAGGCCGCGCCGGCGCAGGGGCTCCACGTCGTCGGAGTATCCGTGGCGCTGACCCCGCACGTGACGGGTGTTCACCGGCACCTCGACGCGGCCCTCCGCGTCGGTGCGGTGCACCGTCCGTCCCGCCGGCCCGGTCGCCACCACGCGGGCATCGCGGAGTGGGCGAGCGGTCACCAGATCGAGAACGCGTACCGTCCGCGTGGCCGCGGGCGGAGGGTGCTTCGCCGGGGTGCGGCTCGCCGGCTCCTGGAGTGAGGCTCCACCGCCGCTGCAACCCGCGACCGAGAGCGCCGCACCGGCTGCGAGCAATCGGCGGCCGGTACTACCCCTCGCCATGGGCGGCACGGGTGGCGGGACTCCCGCGCCAGACGAACGTCGCGAGCAGTCCGACGGCGAACCCGATGAGCCCCGCGAGTATCACCGTCATCAGGCGCCGGGTGCGCGGGTGCGCGCTCACGCCGTCCTCGGCCTGGGTCAGCAGCTGGGGGGCTTCGATCTGCTCGGCCTTCGACAGCAGCACCGCCTGGTCGCTCGCCTCGCGACGTGCGGCGTCGAGCTGTGCCATCGCGTTGCTGATCGACGCCTCGATGGCCGGGAACTGCGCCGGGCTGGACGCGGCCAGCTGGGTGCGGAACCGCGTCAGCTGGGCCCGGAGTTCACGCACTTCCTGGTCTGCCCGTTTGGCGTTGTCCTCGTACACCGCGCGCGTGTCGTCGTATGCGGCCGATGCGGCCGCGAGTACCGCCTGTGCGTACTCGTTGGCGATGGTGACCGAGGCCTTCTGCCCGCGATCGGTGGCGGTCACCGTCAGGATCGTGGGAACGTTGGCCCCGCTGATCCGGGGCGTGGTGAGTTCGATCGCCTTCCGGACACGGCTCCGCGAGAACCCCGTCTTTTCGGCGACCGTCTTCGTGAGGTCGTCGTTGGCCAGCGCCAGCGGCGCGACGCTCGGGTTCGTGTACGGAGTGCTGACGGGAACACCCGAGACGGTGGTCGCCTGACCCAGATAGATGCGGCTCGTGGCGACGAACGAGGGGCTCCGGGTCACCGTGAGGAGGGCGCCGATGACGAGCGCGGCGATGGTGGCGGCGAGGACGAGCCATCGGCCGCTCCATGCCACCCGCAGGTAGTCGCGAAGGGTGATCTGATTGTCCACGGTGGCCGATGCTACTCGTCGCGCGTGATGTTCGAGTCGCCGTCGGGTGCTCGCTCCGGCAGATCGAATGCCGGCGCCTGGTCGCGGTAGACGTCCGCTCCGGGACGCAGGAGCATCAGTGCGGTCCGCACGACGATCCGCAGATCGGCCATGGGCGTCCACGTCTCGATGTACCGGATGTCGAGCTCGATCCGCTGCGACCAGGGCAGGCTCTGGCGGCCCGAGATCTGCGCGAGACCGGTGACCCCCGGGCGTGCGTCGAGGCGGCGCCGCTGATGGTCGGTGTAGCGGGCCACCTGCTCGGGGATCGTGGGTCGCGGTCCCACCAGGCTCATGTCGCCCAGCACCACGTTGACGAGCTGGGGGAGTTCGTCGAGGGAGGTCGCCCGCAGGAACCTGCCGGCACGGGTGATGCGGGCATCGCCGGACGTCACCCGGACACCGGTCCCCATCTGCTGGGCTCCGACGACCATCGTCCGGAACTTCCACACCCGGAAGGTCTGACCGCCCAGGCCCACCCGTTCCTGGCGGAACATCGCCGATCCGGGGGAGTCGCGGCGGATCCATACGGCGATCGCCAGCAGGACCGGAGCGAGGGCGATCAGCAACGGCAGCGCCACGGCGACATCGACGGCGCGCTTGAGGCGGCCCCCGACCGCTTCCGGAGGGGTGCTCACGCGGCCGACTCCACCGTCGCGACGAACCGCGCCGCCAGGGTCCGCCGGTCGTAGTCGCGGAGCGCCACCTGGTGGCCGCGGGCCCCGAGCGCGTCCCGGTCGGCACGGTCGGCGAGCTCCCGGATCGCGGCGGCCATGGCCTCCGGCCGCTCCGGAGGCACGCAGACCCCGCAGTCCGCCGACCGGACCAGGCGGGTCAGCTCACCCTCGGGGGCGGCGGCGAGGATCGGGCGCGATGCCGCGAGGTAGTCGAAGACCTTGTTGGGCAGGGCTCCCGCGAAGAGTTCGCGATCCTGGTAGGGCAGCAGGGCGATGTCGGCACGGGCGAGCCACCCGGGGACCTCCCGCTTCGGCACCGCGTCGACGAACCGCACGTTGGGCAGGTCGAGGCTCGCGGCCAGCTCCTGCAGCCGGGCCTTCTGGTCGCCGTCCCCCACCAGGAGCACCTGGATGTCCGGGCGATCCCGCAAGAGGTCCGCCGCCTGCAGCACCGTGTCCAGGCTGCTGTAGGTGCCATGCGCGCCGACATACATTGCCACTATGGCGTTGTCTGCCACGGGGGCGGCCACGGGTGCCGGAACCGCGCCTGTGGGGTCGAGGTCGACCCCGTTGGTGATGAGCGTGATCTTGCCCGCCGGCACGCCCAGTTCGATCATCCCGTCGCGGATCCCCTCGGTGAGCGCCACGATCCGCGTCGCACGGCGGTAGCAGAAGCGCTCCAACCGCCGCGCGACGGCGATGGTGGCGCGATCGTTGACCAGGCCCATGGCGATGGCCGAATCCGGCCACAGGTCGCGGACCTCGAGCACGAACGGGACACGACGGACGGCGGCGAAGGCCGCCGCAACGGCGGCCGCGGGCAGCGACGGTGAGCTGGCGACGACCACGTCGGGGCGGCCGATGCGCGCCATCGCCACACCCGCCCACCACGCGAAGCTCGTGTAGTTGGAGACGCGTGAACGCAGGTCGCGGCCGTAGCCCGGGGTGCTGTAGACCCGCCACATGTCGAGACCGTCTTCGGCCTCGCGGACCACCTTGTGTCCCGCGTAGCGCTCGGGCACCGACCGGGTCTTGTGCTGGACGTACGACGTCACGACCGACACGTCGTGGCCGGCGGCGGCCAGCGCGCGCGTGTGCTGCCAGTGGCGAACGCCCCCGGCCTGCTCGGCCGACACGAAGTACTGCGACACGTACAGGACCTTCATCAGTGTCTCCCCAGGATCTCTGCGTAGAAGTCGGTGAGGCGGTCGGCCTGCGTCTCGAACGTGAGACCGGCTTCGAACGCGCGGCGGCCCGCACTCCCCATGCGCTCGGCCTCCTCCGGATCCCGCAGAAGCCGATCGATGGCCGCGGCGTGCGCCGCGGGGTCGTCGTCGGGCACCAGGATGCCGCACCCCGCGGCCCGCACGACGAGCGCCATGCGCCCGAAGTCGCTGGCCACGACCGGGCGCGCCGCCGCCATGGCCTCGACGAGCTTGGTCGGTACCGCCCGGGCGTAGTTTCCGTGGTCGCGCAGTGGAATCCATGCGACCGCGGCGTCGGCGAGGAGCCCCGCGACCTCGGAATGATCCACGACCCCGAGATGCGAGACGCGCTCCGGGAGGGTCCCCGGATCACCGGGACCCGCCAGCACCAGCCGTGCCTCCGGGGCTGCGACCCGGGGAAACGCGTCGAGCATGAGCGGAAGCCCCCGCTGGGGGCCGAGCCCCCCGACGTAGAGCACGGTCGCGGAACCGGCTGCGGCGGGCGGCGGGAAGCCGGAGCCCCATGGAGCGTTGGTCACCGAGGTCACCACCGGCGCCCCGGCCATTGCGATGCGGGCCGCGAGATCGCCGTTGACGCCGACCACGCCGTCGGTCCGGGCGGCCAGGTGATGTTCGAGCGAACCTGCGATCCAGGCCAGGGGCCGCCGGATGGGCCCCGGGAGCCAGCGCTTCGTCCGGACCGTTTCGTGGAGGTATTCGTGGACGTCGTAGACCACCGGGGCACCGGTGCGGTGCGCGAGCCAGAGGGCGGCGGGGAGCAGCTCGGGATCGTGGACGTGGTACAGGTCGGCGTTCCGACGGGCCGCCGCCCTGACGAGCCGCCAACCCGCCGCCAGGCGTCCGACGCGACGGGCAGGGGTCGCCAAGCCGAGGACGCCGGCGTCGGCTCCCGCGCGGGCCGCCGCCGCGGCCTCCTTGTGCAGGATGCGCACGTCCCGGGGACGATGGACCGACGTGAGGTGGACAATGTGCCGGCCGTCGAGCCGGCTGCCGGTCGCCGGGGCCGGCGGGCGCACGGGGCCCAGCGACGCCCCGGCCGCGCCGAGTCGATCGAGCAGGCGTTCCCAGAGCTCGCCGTATCCGGGGGCCCGGTCGTCGGCGAAGTAGGTGTTGTGCCACAAGAGGCTGGCGCCGCCGCCGGCGGCGCGCACACGGTCGAAGACCGCCATGGCACGGTCCTCGGCCTCGTCGGCTCCGAGGCGGAACCTCGAGGAGAGGGTGGTGTCCATCACGGCCAGCGGGACCAGGCTCAGTCGGGCGGGCCGCTCCTCACCGAGGATCCAGGGTCGGAACGGGCGGGCGATCCCCGCCACGAAGCCGGTGGACTCGGACCACCCCAGGCTGCTGTCGTGTTCGACGCCCGCATCCTCGAGCCACCGGACGGTCTCGTGATAGCGGAATCGGAGGTAGTGGTACCGGACACCGGTCAGCGGCCCACCCACCTCGGCCCGCATCCCGTCCAGCTCGGCACGCAGCGCGCGGGGATCTTCCGATGCCCCGAAGGACGCGTGGAGTCCCACCTCGCCGCCGGCCGCGCGGACCGCACGAGCCATCGCGGCGCGCTCGTTCTCGTAGATGCCCCTGGGGGTGCCGTCAAGCGGGTGCGCGTTGTGGCCGATGAGGTAGACCGTGGGCGCGATTCCGCGGCGGCCGGTGGACCAGAGGACGTCGGGGATGTTCCGCCAGGGATCCGTCCCGACCATCGTCGTGAGCGCCCTGCGCGGGCTGCGGCGCGCGATGCCCGCGAGGCCCTTCGCGGTACGGCGGCGGATGCGGTCGATGTCGTGAGTCAGGAACACCGACCACGTCGATGGCGCCGGGCGTCCCAGCGCGACGCGCAACAGGGCGATGTACGCCTCGACGAGCGGTTCGTCCGGATCCAGGCCGAGCCGCGCGACCGTGGAATCCTCGAATGTGACGCGTCCGAAGCGATCGCGTCGTTCGGTGCAGTGCTCGTCCCAGCGGGCGAGCAGGTGGAAGGCGCTCGCCACGATGTCCCCGGGGACCTCGCGGCGAGCTTCGATCATCGGGAACAGCAGCGTCACGCCGCCGGACCGGTGCGGGGACCCGCTCGGCAGCGCGGTGCGACCGTCGAAGAACTCCTGCGCCGCGTGGTCCATGGGGATCCAGACCCCGCCGTCGTGCGGTTCGGACGGCGCGTAGACCAGTTCCGCGGGGCCGTCGACGAACGCCGCGCGTTCGCCGAGGGCGCCGGCCATGATGTCGAGCACCCACTCCGCGCGGGGGCGGAAGGCGGGATGGCAGCGCTCGATGCGGATCCGGAGGGTCACCGTCGGACCGCCCGGCGGATGATGCGGCCGTAGCTGCTGACACCCGGCTTTGGATCGCGGATGGACCACACTCCGTCCACCAGGGGCGGTCGCAGGCTGGTGGCCGCGCTCACCGGTGACCAGCGCCGCCGGGCGAGCTCACGGGCGGTGGCCGGGAGATGGCGGCCGCTGAGAATCCAGCGACGACGGCCGGCGTGTCCGACCGGCCACTGGCGGGGTTCCCCGATCGCGTCCAGGTAACAGGCGAGGGGGAGGTTGACACCGCACCGCGTCGCGAGCGAGATCCAGAGCCACGACCGGGGATTGACCTCGATGAGGTAGTCGCGCCCGTCCCGGTGGTCGCGCTTGACCTCGACCTGGGAGATGCCATGGAACTCGAGGGCGTCGAGCAGCTCATGGCCTCGCGCGGCCAGCCCGGGGTCCCAGACGGCCTCCGCCGCCCGTGCGGTGCCGAAGTGTGGCGGCCACTGACGCAGCTTGCGGCCCGTGAACGAGGCGAGCGGCGCGCCCCGGGCGTCGCGGTAGCTCCCCAGCGTCCAGAGCGCGTCGTCCCCGCCGGGGATGACCTCCTGGATCTGCGGTCCGTACTGCGCCGCCACCTCCCAGTGGCGGCGCAGGTCGGCGGGGGTGTCCGCCTGCAGGACCTGCACGCCGAAGCGGCGACGGAACTCGGGCGCGTAGCGCGGTTTGAGGATCACCGGGTAGCGGAGGTCGGCGGCGGTGGCCATGACCACCGGATCGTCGTCCGCGCGCGGATCGCAGGTCGCCGGGAGCGGAAACCCGATCCGCGCGGCCGCGGCGTGCTGACCACCCTTGTCCATGGTGATCCGCATCGTCTCCCAGGGACTCCAGGGGCGGCGGAACCAGCGGTCGACCTCGTCCTCGTGGGGGCCGATCGCGGCGATCGCCTCGTCGTGCGTGGCGAACAGGACCGGCCGGGTTCCCGATCGCCGGCCCAGCGTGATGAGCGACTCGACGAATCCGTCGGGGTCACCCAGGGGATCGGGCAGCGGCTCGAACCGCGCGTAGCGCGACTGCGCGCCCAGGCAATCGGTCCGGTGGTCGGTGGCGATCACGTCGACGCCCTCCTCCCCGAGGGCGCGGATGATGCCGAGGCTGTTCGGCCCGGACGCCTGGAGCACGACCGCACCCGGTCGGGTCATCGCAGGACCTCGCGGTAACACTCAGCCGTCTGACGGGCATTGGCGAGCCAGGTGAACTCGTCCTGGCCGACCTCGAGCGCGCGCGCGGCCAGCCGGTCGCGCAGCCCGGGTTCGTCGAGCATCCGCACGAGGGCGTCGGCCAGCGCGGCGGCGTCGCCCGCCGGAACCAGGAGACCGGTCTCCTCGTGCCGCACGATCTCGGGGGTGCCGTCGACCGCCGTCGCCACGACCGGACGGCCGCAGTTGAGGGCCTCGCAGCACACCGTGGGCAGGCCCTCGGAGTGGGACGGGAGCACGAAGAACTCGCCCGCCGCCATCCACCAGGCGACGTCGTCGTGGGCGATCTTGCCCACGAAGCGCAGGCGGTCGCCGATTCCGAGCGCGCGGGCACGCGCCTCGAGCGATTCGCGCAGCTCGCCGATCCCGGCGACCACCAGCAACGGCGCGCCCTCCGGGCGCATCGAGTGGACCCTGCCCATGGCCTCCACCAGCACGTCGACGCCCTTGCGGGGCACGAGTTTTCCGACGTAGGTGACGACGCGCGCCTCGACCGGGAGATCCAGGCGCCGCCGGGCCTCCGCCATGTCGTGCGGCTGGAAGACGGAGGTGTCGGCGCCGTTGGGCACGACGACGATGGGACGGCGAGGCGTTCCCCACCGCGCCGCCGAGTCGCGGATGGCACGGCTCACGGTGACGATCTGGTCGATCGACGCGACGGCGTCGCCCACCTGTCGGGCCAGCGCCGGACTCCTGGACGGGAGATCGATGACGTCGGCGCGATGAGCGGTCGCCACCACCGGGACGCCGAGTGACGCACCGACCTTCGCCGCCGCCCAGCCGTCGGGCACGAGCATCTGGGCATGGATGACGTCGAACGGCCAGCGGGAGTGCACGCGACGCAGGGGACCGGCGATGGCGAACCGCATCGCGTCGGCGTTGCGGGCGCCGAGTCGTGCCCCGGGCAGGGTGAGCTTGCGCGGATACAGCACCGGCACGCCGTCGATGACGTCGACGCCGGGCACCGCGTGGTACGCGCGCCAGCGGTCCATCAGGGGCGGGGCCCAGCCCTTGGGCGACACCACGCGGACGTCGTGCCCGAGGCTGCGAAGGGCGCGGACCTGCTCGTGCACGAAGATGCCCGCCGTCGGGTTGACCGGGCTCGGGTACATGTGGCTGAGCATCAGCACGCGGAGTCCGTCGCTCCTCATCGCCCGCTCCCGTCGCATTCGGATGCCGCCGCGCGGGCGGGCGGGAGCCGGTGGCTCACGGCGAGCGGTGGTGCGTGTTCCACGGCGCCTCCTCCGATGGTCGTTCGGTCGTGTTCGCGGCCAGGCGGATGGTCAACATGCCGAGCCCGAACATGATCCACATGGGGGCGAAGTGGATCACGGTCGAAGGTCCCAGCGATCCGATGACAAAGCCCGCCAGCGAGGTGGCACCGGCGAGTGCGAGGTACCGCACCAGCGGATCGGGGCTCGTCCGCGAGATGCGGAGCTGCCTGGTGGCCAGGTGCAGGTAGAACAGGATGTAGATGCCGAGCCCCACCAGGCCCAGGTTGACGCCGACCTCGAGCCACCAGTTGTGCATGTTGGCGACGCCGGGGAACTCCAGCAGTGAGCGGACCTTGACGTCCGCGTTGCCGGCGCCGACCCCGATGCCGCCGGAGTCGCGGATGAGGCCGAGTCCATCTCCGAGCAGGCTGTTGCGCACCGCTCCGGACCCCGTGCCCTGTTCGACCTGGGCCTGCAGCAGCGTGAAGTCGAACTTGGCCACCATCCGCTCCGGCAGGGGCACGACCCCGGATCCGCGCATCGCCGGGACGACCAGGCCCACCGAGAGCGCGGCGACCACCACCGCCGTGACGGCACGGCCCCGCTGGCGCCGGTCGGTGCCGAAGTAGATCAGCAGGGTGATGAAGATGATGCCGACGGCGAGGATGTTGGCCTTGCTGCCGGTGAACAGGAGTGCCACGAGCGCGAGGCCCGCGCCGACCAGGCCCAGGGCCCGCAGCCGGACGTCCCGGAACACGAGCGGGAGCGCGAGCAGGTACGGCAGGCTGATCGTCAGGTAGGTCGCGAAGTTGTTCTCGTTGCCGAACACGGACGTGGCACCGGTGGCCAGATCCCGCCCGGCGAGACGCGAGGTCGGCAGCCTGACGCCGAGGGCGATCTCGAGGAACGAGATGGCGCCGATGACCGCGAAGGTGATGCCCATCAGCCGCAGGAACCCGACGGCCCGCCGCCGGTCGCCGAAGGCGATCGGGATCGCCACGGCGAGACTCCCCATCATCGAGAGGAAGAGGATCCACCGGCCCGCGGCCATGCGATCCTCGGCCCAGGTGGTGCTGAACACGGCCCACAGCGCCATCGACGCGAGCAGGCCCACGGGGATCGCGATCGGCCCGAACCCGCCGATGCGGGCGCCCATCAGGACGTACCCGACCGCGCCGATCAGCATCGCCACGATCAGCACCCGGAACGCGAAGACCGACGGGACCTGCGGCAGCGCCAGATTGGGGCCGGCCAGCGCCGCGACCGCGGTGACCGACGTCATGGCGACGCCCAGCCGCGGAATCGGGACACGGCTCAGCAGGGTCGCCGCCAGGATGAGCGCCACGACCACGACACCCGCGAGGGGGTGGACGATGGTGGCGCCGCCGCCGAGTGTGGCGGCGATGAGGGCCCAGATGAGGGGTCGTCGAGGGATCTGTGGCGCAGACCCGGCGGTTCGCGCCTGAATCGTCATCAGTGCCGGACCCTACCAGCGGCCCGTCGATCGACCGCCGCCTGCAGGGTTTCCTCGACACGCGCGGCCTGGTGCGCCAGCGCGTGGGTCACGGCCACCGCTCGCGCGGTGTCCACCGGCGGGGGATTCTCGAGCAGTTCGCCGAGTGCCGCCGCGTGCGCCGCGGTGTCGCCCGGCGCCACGATCCGCCCGGGGCCGCGGTCGGGGACGACCTCGGCGGCGCCGCCCACCGAGGTGGCGACGACCGGCCTACCGGACGCCAGCGCCTCGAGCGCGACGACACCCAGGGGCTCGTTCCGGCTGACCATCGACAGCACGTCCCCGGCCGCCATCCAGTCGGCGACCGCCGCGTGCGGAACCGCTCCCGGCCGGTGGATCCGTTCCGCTGGGATTCCGAGCTCGGCCGCCAGCGGTGCGATCCGGTCGGCCAGCGGGCCGTCTCCCACGAACGCCAGATGCAGGTCGGGATGGTGGTCGAGCAGCCGGGCGGCGGCTCGGACGAGTTCCAGGGGCTGCTTGCGGTCGGTGATGCCGCCGACGGCCAGGAGCAGCGGAGGGCCGACGGGGAGTCCCAGCCGGGACCGGGCCTCGGCGCGGTCGGCGGGCACGAACCGCTCCACGTCGACCCCCATGTTGACGACCGCGATCCGGGCGGGCGTGAGACCGGCCGTCCGCATCCGGTCGACGAGGTCCCGGCTGACCGCGATCACCGTGTCCGCCCGGGCGATGCTCAGGCGGGTCGCGCGTCGGACGCCCGGGTTCGCGAGGTTGGCCACGTCCCCGCCGTGCGCGGTCACCACCCACGGGACCCGGGCGATGGCGGCGGCGATCGCGGCGATCGACCCGGTGGGGAACAGGTAGTGGGCGTAGACGACATCCGCGCCGCGAGCGGCCCGCACGGCGTCCAGCAGCAGCCGGGCGTACTTGGCGGGGGTGCGGACGCGGCCCGTCGCCCGGCTGGCGATCGCGGCGATCGCGACCCGATGCCCCCGGTGTTCGAGCGCTTCGCACATGTCCGCGACGAAGGCGCCGTAGTCCGGCTCGCCGGCGCTCGGGTACATGTTGCTGATGCAGCAGATCCGCATGGGGTTACACGTCGGCCGCCGGTTCGGCTCGTCGGGCCCCGGCCACGAGGAGCGCGCCCGCGGCGACGACCCAGACGTACGGGTCCTCGAAGAAGCCGGCATAGAACAGGGCGTGCATCAGGATCCCGGTGGCGAGCGCCAGCATGGTCCAGGCGACATACGAGGTGTCGGTCGCGAGACGCCGGGCGGCCGCCGACACCGCCCGCCAGAGTGAGATGGCGAGCCAGACGAACAGCCCGAAGCCGACGGCGCCGAGTTCGCTCAGGATGGTCACCGGGGTGTTGTGGCTGATGACCACCCGCACACGCCGTTGTTCGGCCGGGGTCAGGGTCTCCTGATACCGCTTCTCGAATCCCCCGAGGCCGGCGCCGTGCACCGGTGCCTGCTCCCAGATGTGCACGCCTCCGCGGATCAGATCGAACCGTCCCTCGCTGACACGGTTCAGCCGGTCCACGTCGGTCGCCGCACGGCGCACGTTGCCCGAGACGAACACCGCCCCGATCCCCAGGATCAGCAGTGTCGCGCCACCGACGGCGAGCGTGCGGCGCCCGCCGAATCCACGCCAGGCCATGATGCCCAGGGCGGTCATCAGCATCAGGCAGCTCGATCGCGAGAACGTCACGGCGAGCCCGCCCAGGAGCGGGAGGTTCAACGCCACGGCGGCGACGATGGTGCGGCGCGTCGGGCGGAGCCAGGCCCAGGCGACCAGCACGACGATGGCCACGACCAGGAAGCGGCCCAGGATGTTGGGGTCGTAGAAGACGCTGTTGGCGCGGAAGAACTGCCCGTTGATGTTGGCTTTCTCGAGGCGGTCGTTCAGGAAGAGATCCCGCGCCTGGTACTGCCACATCGCGATGCCCGCCACCGGAAGGGACAACGCCACCGTCGTGGTCGCCAGGGCCGGAACGGCCCGCGGCGTCCAGAGCGCGAGCACCGCGACGTACAGGAGCGCGAACGGAACGTAGAAGAAGACCAGCTTCACGGCTGCCTCCTCGCCGTCCACGCTCCACACGGCGCTCAGCACGGCGAAGCCCAGGAACGCGGCGAGGGGGAGGTCGAAGACCGTGCCGCTGCGGCGGACGCGTTCGTCACCGGTCCACCAGCCCAGCGCCACCGCGGCCACGCCCGCGGCGATGACCAGATACAGCGGCAGGAGCAGGTTCCGGTCCTCGCCGCCCAGCGGTACGGGGATGCGGAGCGGCATCGTGACCCCGAGCAGGACGAACCACCAGACGGGCTTGCGGAGGACCGCCCGCCCGGCCAACCAGAGACCGCCGACCACGGCCACGGCGCCCACGAGGGCGGCTCCGGCTCCGACGGGGCTCATGAGGTGGTCGCGGATGGTGTCGCCCGAGGGGAGCAGGGTCACGGTCAGGACGGCCCAGGCGGCGATTGCCACCACGAGCGCCGCTCCCCGGACGATTGTCCGGGGAACCCGCGGCGGAGGCGCGAGCAGCCCGACGAGGCCGAGCGCGACCGCGATGGCGCTGACGTCACGGGTGACCTCGAGCCCGCTCATCATCCCCCGAGTCCGATCAGGGCCCGGCCGTCAGCGGTGGTCGCGCTGAGCCACAGGGTCCGGGGAGCGATCGACGGGGGCACGCGGATCTGCGCGTCCGCGGCGGTGGTCCGGATCGGTCGCGCCACCCGTGCGCCGAGGACACGGGTCGCGGTTCCGGGTGTGCCGACTCGGCGATAGAGCTGAAGGTGCACCGGGGTCCGTGGCGGGACTGGCGTGCCGTCGACGTTCCGAAGCTGCACACGGACGACGTCGAGTGGACGCGGTCGCGCCGGAACCGCGTTCCCGCGCAGGTTGCCGATCCAGCAGGTCCGGTGTTCCGTGACGCGGTTCCGAGCGGCGTCCTCCAGGCGGATCTCGATACCCATGAGGCCGGGCTTCGCCGGCGTGGCGGGGCCGCCCCACCGGAACACCACCGGCACGCCGTCGCGCATCGGTCGGTTCAGGATGGGGGGTTCGACCGTGGCGCCGCCGTCGACCCGGGCGGTCCGCCAGACACGGATGCGGGACGCGCCGTCGCCGGCCGCGACCACGCGGCACTGGGCGGGCGCCTCGAGCGCCGCCCCGCCGGCCGAGAGGGCACTCAGGGTGGTGATCCGGGGCGGCGTGGTGTCGACCACGATGCGGCGGCTCGCCCGGTAGTTCTTCTTGCCGGCCTGGTGGTGCAGACGGAGCCCGTAGACGCCGTCCGCAACCGGGGTGCCGTCGGCCGTGCGTCCGTTCCAGGAGGCGCGATGCCAGCCGCGTCCCACCTGCTCATCGTCGAATAGGGTGTCGATGACCTCACCGTCGGCGGTCACGTCCAGGCGCAGTACCCCGGCCTCGCGGATACGAATGGACACCCGGGCGACCTCGCGGCGTCCGTCGTCGTTCGGGCTGAACAACCGGGTCGACTGGAAGCGGGTGACGATTCGCGGAGGTGTGGGGAACGCGAACGGGAGCAGGAAGATGCCGATGGCGATCACGAACAGGCCCAGCATCCCCCAGCCGACCACCGCTCGGCCTCGACCCCCGGAGAGCGGCGCCACTAATGCCCTTGGCCGCCCGGGCCCACGCCTCCGGGGGTGTGGGCGTTGCGGTCGGCGCGTCGCGCCCGGTGGGTTCCCGGACGGAGCACTAGACCGGGCGGAATCCGAGGCAGATGTAGAAGCCGAATCGGCCCACCCCGGTGGTGGACAGCGCGATCTCGGCCGAACGCGGCGCCGTGAAGCGGTAGATCCGGCCCAGCTGGGAACCGATACGGCCGCCCGGCCGGAAGAAGATGCCGCGGCGACTCACGCAAGCGAGGTCCGCGGCGGCGCCGTGCGCCTCCAGGTCAGTCCAGGTCTGCCAGTTGTCGATGGGCGCCAGGTTGAGCGGGACGCGGAGCCAGGGCGCGTGCTCGGAGACCCATCGGCGGGCGCCCGGCAGCGAACGGCGGTTGGGCGTCGAGATGACGAGCAGACCGCCCGGAGCGAGACGCTCGCGCAGGGCCCGCAGGCAGGCGCGGGGATCCTCGAGGTGTTCGAGCACATCGGTGAGCGTGATGAGTTCGAACGTGCCCTCGGGCGGTTCGTAGGCGCTGCCGACCGTGGCGCGGAGCCGGTCCTGCACGCCGAGCTCCTCGAGCCGCTGCTGGGCGATGGCGACCGACTCCGGCGAGAGATCCACACCCACGCCGGTGTAGCCGCGGTTCGCGAGCTGCTCGAGCAGGAATCCGGTGCCGCATCCCACGTCCAGCACGCGCGGAGGGCCGCCGTCGGGATCCGTGTGCGGTGCGCGCGCGTCGATGGTGCCGAGCACCAGCGACATGCGGCTCTGCAGATGCCAGTTGCGCTCCTCGACCGCGTAGAGGCGCGGGGCGAGACGATCGTAGTAGGCCTGAACGTGGCCGAGTCGTTCACTCATCAGCTGGTCGTCCGGGTCGCGGTGGCCGGTGCAATCCCCTGGAAGGTGTCCCAGGCGGGCTTGCGGGTGAGGTCGGCGTGCAGAAGTCCTCCTGTCCAGCGCGGATTGTCCTGAAGGTTGAACCATACGGTGGCGACCACGCGCGGTGTGCGGTCCGCGAGCCGGAAGGTCTCGCCGAGCCACCGCGCCTGTTGGGCTTCGGTCACGAAATACCGGTGGTAGCGATTGTACGACGTGTGGTACCCGGTCTCCGTGACGTAGACCGGCATGCCGGGCCTGAGCCGGTCGAGCATCGGGGCGAGCCGCGGGAGCGTCGGCCACCCGGGGAAGAAGACGGCGCGCGCGGGCGGGCCGATCGGGTACAGGTGCTGGCTCCAGGCGTCGATCCGCACCCCGTTGCGGCGCAACTGGGCGATGATCGATCCGGCGCTGACGCTCTCGCTGCCCGTGCGGCACACCTTCCCACGGTCGTCCAGGTTCCCGGACGGCCCGGCCACCCCGCCGATGACGATGGCGTCCTGGTTGGCCGCCCGGATCTCGCGCACGCTGGCGTCGGCGAGGGCCGCGTAGCGGGTGGCCGCCACCGGGACGTAGCGACGCCCCGGGCCCGACCGGCACTGGGGGCGCCAGAACAGCGGGATGTTGGGTTCGTTCCAGAGCTCGATCTCGCGGACCTCGGGCAGCAACACGCCCCCCGCCGTCCGCCAGGTTCCCGAGTAGCGTCGTGCCAGGGCGCCCGCGAACATTCCCGCATGCACCGGTGGCGGCGCCGCCGATGTTCCGCCGCGCGTGCTCGCCCAGGGGGGTGTCCCGTAGAAGTCGAGGATCGGGCGGATGCCACGCGCCGCGAGGCCGAGCATGATCTGGTCGTACACCGACCAGTCGTAGGCGGGGTCGTCCGGGTTCCGGGGATCGGTCGGACGGGTCGGCGCGACGCGCCGCCACAGCACGTCGACCCGCGTCAGCGGCGTCCCCGTACCGGCCAGCAGGCCCAGGCGTTCCTGGAGTTCGGCGCCGGACAGGTTCGGCAGCCGGTCGTCCTGAATGCCCGCCACGGCCCCTGCGCCGCTCGCGGGTGCGAGGGCGAGTAGCGCACAGACGGCGCCGGTGCGCCAGCGGCCGGTGACGCGTCGGGTCATCGAACCCGTCCCAGCCGTGCGACCGTCCGCCGGGTCCATCCGTTCCGCTCGCGGCGGCGCATCCGTTCGAACCATGCGACCCGGTCACCGTCGGCGGTGAGTGCCGGAACCGGCCCGCGGGCGGTCGCGACCCGGCGGGCGCGGCCCCCGCGGCTGGTCAGGATGCGGCGACCCTCGGCGATGGCGACACTGCCGTTGCCGACGCCGACCACCGGGCGCTGCCGGCCCGCCCAGACCAGCCGTCGAGACGGGGCCGGCGTGAGGCGGTAGACCCGCCAGACCAGACCCTGGCGGGTGAGCACCACGCCCCCGCCGGCGGCCGCCCACAGGCGGTGGACGGTTCCCGGAACACCCACGGCGACAGCCGGCCCCGGGCCCGCGTCCGATGGCACCGCGATCCACACGACACCGCCATCGGGGTCGTCACTCCACACCATCCGCCCCCGGTCGATGTCGACCAGCCCGTCCCCCGGATTGATGCCGAGGACGGCATCGGTGCGGGATCCGTCCGGGGCGTCGGCGTCCGCCAACCGCCCCGGAGCGCTGCTGCGCAGGATCACCGACCCGTCCGCACCACGGAGCACCAGTCGCACCCGATCGCCGTCGATGCCGCCGCCGATCACCCGCGGAGCATCGGCCCGCCCGTCCGACTCCACCACCACCTCGGTGCCGTCGGGGGTGCAGCACCACACCACCGGGGGCGCGACCGCGCGCCCGCCGGCGATCACCAGGTAATCCTCATCGTCGGCCGCCAGCCGGCCGCCCGCCAGGCTGCCGGCGCTGCTGCGGATGGCGAGCCGCTCGGTGAACGCGGCGCGATCGAACCGCAGGCGGGTCCGGTTCAGCCCAACCTCGAAGGTGCCGGTGCGGTGGTAGGTGAAGGCCACCGGCCCGCGCGCGCCGCCCGCCCGCGGCTCCCTGACACGGAGCGTCGCCTGGTCCAGCACGACCAGCCGGTCCCGCTGCAGGCGCGCGTCGGCGATCCCGATCCAGCCCGAGAACGACGCGGCCGGGGCGGCCGTCGCGCTCGCGGCGCCGGACACGAGCAGCGACATCGCCGCGAGTCCCACCGAGGTCCGTCGCACGCCGCCGCGGCGCGGCGGTCGTGTCGTCACGTGGCGATACGCGTGGACGTGTGGGGCTGCGGGCACAGCGCGACGATACCCAAGGGCACCGCGACGACCCCGATCATCCGGTCGCGCGGGAAGCCGTCGCCGCGCGCTTGGCGTCGATGTCGATGCGCTGCGCGGCCAGCCACTTCGCGACATCGTTCTCGCCGACCACCCGGCGGATCTGGCTCAACCGCTCGTCGCGTTCGTCCATGTCCATGGTGAGCGCGCGGTAGAGCGCGGACGCCTGGTCCTCGATGTCGAAGGGGTTCACCGAGAGGGCGAACGAGCCCAGCTCTTCGTGGGAGCCCACGTTCTCTGACAGGACGAGCACCCCCGAGCGCTCGTTGACCAGGGGGCCCTCCTTCGCCACCAGGTTCATGCCGTCGTAGATCGCGTTGACCATCAGCACGTCGAAGTGCTTGTAGAGGGCCACTGCGCGCGGAAGGCTCGACTCGATCCTCAGATCGATGGGCATCCAGTCGGTGTTCCCGTGCTTGGTGTTGATGCGCGACACCACGTCCTTGATCGCGTCCAGGTACTCGACGTACTCGGGGACGTCCTGGCGGGACGGCTGGAGCATGGCGATGAAGGTCACCTGCTCGGCCATCTCGGGGTGATCGTCGAGCATGACGTCGAACGCCTTGAACCCGCGGATGGCGTTCTTCGAGAGGTCGGCCCGGTCCACGCGGACGATGAGGTGGGCCCGCCGCCGGCGCAGGATCGGCCCTTCCTCGGTGGCCACCTCGGGTGACGCCGCCAGCGTCTCGAAGGCCTTCGCGTCGACGCTGATCGGGTACGAGCGCACCCACACCTCGCGGCCCATCCACCGGATGGAGCGGCGCTCCATGTCGACGGTCAGTCCGAGCAGGTCCTCGCAGCACAGCAGGAAGTTCCGGGCGTAGCGGGCGGTGTGGAACGCCACGATGTCGTTGGCCAGGAGCCCCCGCAAGACCGCCTCGCGGATGTGGGGGGGCAGCACCCGCCAGTAGTCGGGCTGCGTCCAGGGGATGTGCACGAAGAAGTGCAGGAACGCGTCGGGATGGGCGGCGCGGATCGACTCCGGCGCGGTGTAGAGGTGGTAGTCGTGAAGCATGACCACGGCGTCGGGGCGCTCGCGCAGCTCGGCGCTGACGGCCTCGGCGAACATGCGGTTGGCGACGAGGTAGCCGTGTTCCCAGGCGTCCAGTTCCAGCCGGCGGATGTCCGGAACGTTCGAGAGATCCCACAGGTAGTGCTGGACGAACCAGAGCATGGGATTGGAGATGACGTTGTAGTGCTGGTCGAACACCTCGTCGTCGAGCAGGACGAAGCGACCGAACGTGTCGGTGCCGTGTCCCGGGATCGGGAACCGCCCGTCCCCGGCCTCACGCTGGACCGTGCGGTCCTCGTCGGACATCGCCGCCGAGACCCAGACCAGCGGCGTGACGTCCACCAGTCCGGAGAGCGCGGTGACGAGGCCCCCGCCCCCGCGGTTGCTCGTGCGGTTGCCCTCGTGGTCACGCCCGAAGGTCAACGGACCCCGGTTCGAGACGAGGATGACGCGGTTCTGGGGGTCTCCGGGTTCGGTCGTCACGTCGCATTCACCAATCGGTCGATGATCGCCAGCCAGTCGCGCAACAGCCCTTGGGTGAGGAAGTCGCGCCGCACCTGTTCTCAGCCACGCCTTCCAGAACGCCTCCGTGACCGTGAGACCGAACCCCTCCCGCAGAGGCTTCTGGACGAGCACCGCCGCGTGGCCCGGCTGTGGAGGATCTCGGAGACGCCACCGAAGCTCGTGGCGTTGACGTGCGCGATCCTGACGCCCTCGACCCGTCGCGCCAGTTCCCGTACCTCGTCGGTCAGTTCGCGAGGAACGATGGAGGCGGAGTCGGCGAGTGACTTCCGGCCGACGTTGATCTTGCGCAGCACGATGAACGGTCCCTCGGGCGAGATACGGGCCGGACCGACGCGGGCCGGCCCCGTCTGGGTCGAGTCTAGGGGGCGCGCGACGCCGGTTCCCGGGACCCGACCGGCTGGGAACGCAACCGCTGCCCGGATCGCTAGCCTGTTCCGTCGCGGCGGAGACGGACCCGCCGCGGGTCCGAACCCCGGGGTATGGTGCCGAGGAACGCCATCAGGAAGCTCGCGTGCTGAACGCCAGGCTCTATCGAACCGCGTGGCTCGTTGCGGCGGTCGCGTTGATCGTGGCGCTGCTGACGCTTCAGACGCCGTTGCCCCCGCCCGAACCGGTGGTTCCGGCGTCGATCGACGGGTCGGTGGTGCTCGACGGCGCCCAGGAACTCGAACGGGTGGCCCCTCTGCGGGTGGCCGGGACCCAGGACGACGCCGACGCGGCCGACTGGGTCGAGCAGGGCTTCACCGCGGCGCTGCAGTCGACCGGGGCGGCGTCGACATCCCGCGTTCGCCGCCAGGAGTTCCTCGCCCGTCACCGCGGCCAGCTGGTCCCGATGACGAACGTCTACCTCTCCCTCCCGGGGCCGGTTTCCGCGGGCGGCCGATCCGGGGTGATCGTGGTCGCGCCGCGTGACATCGGCCCGGGGATCCGGTCGAGCGCCACCACCACCAGCCTCCTCGTCGAACTCGCGCGCCTCTCGGCCACCAGCAGCCACGATCGCCCGCTGCTGTTCGTCTCGACCGACGGCGCGACGGTCGGGAACGCCGGCATGCGCTGGTTCCTGGCCCAATTCGCCGGGTTCAAGACCGCGGCAGTCGTGGTGCTCGACGGCGTCGGTGAATCGTCCGATGGGCGTACCTACATCTGGCGACGGGGCCGAGATGGACGGCAGGCGCTGGCCATGGCCCACCTCACCCAGGTCGCGCTGGAACGGGCGGGGATCGTCGTGGCCCCCGCACCCGGCGCGTCCACTCAGCTGGCGCTGCAGGCCGTTCCCCAGTCCTTCGGTGACCAGGCGGACGCGGTCGCCGCCGGCCTTCCCGCGATCACGATTTCGGGGCGTCCCGACGGGCCTCAGCGCTCGGCGCCGCTTCCGGACGCCCAGACCATGGGCGACATCGGGAACGCGGTGATGCAGCTCCTCGGCACCCTCGACCAGGTCGATGGCGTCGCCGCGCCGAGTCACGCGATCACCCTGGCCGGCCGGGATCTGTCCTGGACGATGCTGCGCATCATGCTGCTCCTCGTCGCGCTGCCGGTGCTCGTGGCGGCCGTGGACGCGTTCGCGCGAATCCGCCGGGCGGGGGTTCGTCTGGGTCCGGGCGTGCGCTCCCTGCTCTGGCGAGCGGGGCCACTGCTGGTGGCGGTCGGCGTGATGCACGTCGCTGGCGTCGCGGGCCTGCTGCCGCCGGCCGCGGCGGGTGAACCGCCGCTCCCCGGCGAGGTGCCGTTCACCGGACCGGGCGGGCTCGCGCTGGGGATCGCGCTCGTCGCAGGGGTGGTCACCTGGCGCCTCGCGCTCCACACGGCGCGGCGACCCGCGGCGGCCCCCGCCGCCGAGGCTGCCGCGGGGCTCGTCGCGCTCGCGATCGTCTGTGCGGTCGCCTGGCTCATCAGCCCCTTCACGCTCTTGCTGGTGCTCCCCGCCGCCCACGCGGTGCTCGTGGCGACGGCGGCGCCCCGCCGCTGGGAGGTTGCGGCACTGCTCGTGCTCGCGGTGCTCCCGGCCGTCTGGGTGGCGGCCGCGATCGGTTCGGTCATCGATCGGGATCCCGTCTTCTCGGCGTGGTACCTGGCGGCGACAACGGGCGAGGGGTCGCGCGGAGTGAGTGCGGCCCTGGTGCTGGTGGCCGCGCTGGCGTGCCTGTGGTCGATGGCCGTCCTGGTCGTGCTCCGGGCGCGCAAGGGCCTGGTCGCGGCGCGTCCGCCCATTCGCCGCCGCCCGCGGGACCGGCGGCGTCCCCGGTGAGCCTCGAACCGCAGGTTTCCGTGGTGATCCCGGTGTTCAACGAGGCGGGGTCGATCGACGCGCTGCTCGGCGAGGTGCTTCCCGTGGTCCGCGGGCTCGGGCGCCCGGCGGAGGTCGTGCTGGTGGACGACGGGTCCACGGACGGCACCACCGACCTGGCCGCGGCCGCGGCGCGGCGAGAGCCCGACATCGTGTTCGTGCGGTTGCGGCGCAACTTCGGCAAGTCGGAGGCCCTGAATGCGGGCTTCGCCGCCGCCAGCGGGACGATCATCGTGACCATGGACGGCGATCTCCAGGACGACCCGGCGGAAATCCCGCGGCTGCTCAGCGAACTCGACGGCGGCCTCGACCTGGTGAGCGGTTGGAAGGCCACCCGCCGCGACCCGCTCAACAAGCGCATCCCTTCGAAGATCTTCAACGCGGTGACCCGGCGCGTGACCGGCGTGGACCTCCACGACCTCAACTGCGGGCTCAAGGCCTACCGGACCGAGGTCGTCCGCTCCCTGGCCATCACGGGGGACCAGTACCGCTACATCCCGGTGCTCGCCGCGCAGGAGGGCTTCCGTGTCGGCGAGCTGGCGGTGAACCATCGCCCGCGACAGCACGGATCGTCGAAGTACGGCTGGGAGCGGTACCTGCGGGGGCTCCTGGATCTGCTGACGATCACCTTCCTGGGCCGCTACCGGCACCGCCCGATGCATCTGTTCGGCGGTATCGGGCTGGTGTTGCTCGCGGTCGGATTCGCGGTCTCGGCGTACATGTCGGTGCTGCGCTTCATGGGCGAGAGCATCGGGAACCGCCCGCTGCTGCTGCTCGGCGTGCTCATGATCCTGGTGGGGATCCAGCTGCTCACGTTCGGCCTCCTGAGCGAGATGATCCAGCGACAACACGCCAGGTCCCGGGCGGACGACTCGGCGTCACGGGTCCGGGACGTCATTCGGTGAGGCGGCCGCTGCGGCTGCTGTGGATCGGAACGTACGAGCGCGACTACCCCCGGGGCCGGATCCTTCGGGCGGCGTTGACCATCGCCGGTCACGACGTGATCGAACGCCACGTTCCGGTGTGGGAAGGGACCCGGCACAAGGCGGGTGGGTTTCTGCGGTCGCCCGCGCTGCTCCGGTCCGGCGCCCGGTTCGCCCGCGGGTGGGGCTCGCTTGCCGCGGCGCAGCGGCGGGTCGGCGCGATCGACGCGGTCGTGGCCGGCTATCCGGCGCAGCCCGACGTGGTCCCTGCCCGTCTGGTGGCCCGCGCGCACGGCGTGCCGCTCGTGGTCGACATGATGGTGGGGCTCGGTGACACGCTCTCCGGCGACCGCGGCCGCGCGGGATCGTCCGTGGGCCGTCTGCTCGCCGGGATCGACCGCGCCGCCGTCCGGCTGGCGGACGTCGTCATCGCCGACACGGCCGCGAACGGTGCCTGGCTGTCGGGGGCGCTGGAGGCCGACCCGGCACGTGTGGTGGTCATCCCGGTGAGCGCCGAGGTCGCCGCCTTTCCTCGGTCGGAGGCTCCCGATCCACCGGCGCGTGCCGTGTTCGTGGGCAAGCTCGCGCCCCTTCACGGACTCGGTGTGGTCATGCGCGCCGCGCGGTTCCCCGGCGCGCCGCCCCTGCACGTGGTCGGGACGGGGCAGCTCGATGCCTGGCTCGCCGAGAGCCTTCGTCGCGACGGTGCTCCCGCCGGCTTCCAGCACACGCCGTGGGTTCCGTACGACGAGCTGGGCGCGCTGCTCGCGGACCACCACATCGTGCTTGGTGTCTTCGGGGGAAGCGACAAGACCGCCCGCGTGGTGCCCAACAAGGTGTGGCAGGCGATGGCGGTCGGACGGCCGATCGTGACGCGGGACACCCGGGGGATCCGCGAGGTGCTCACCCATGAGCGCGACGCGTTGCTGGTGCCCCCCGGCGATCCCGGGGCGCTCGCCGCCGCGCTCGCCCGGCTGGCGTCGGACGCACCGCTCCGGCAGCGGCTCGGCGCCGCCGCCCACGCCCGGTTCCTGGAGTGTTCGGTGGCCGAGGGGGTTCGGCGCCTCACCGACCTGATCTCCGCGATTCGCGTGCGCGAGGTCTCGTGATGCGGATCCGTTCGGTCGGACTGCGCACCTGGATCGCCATCGTCGCGGTGATCCTGGTCGCCGTGTCGATGGCCTGGGTGGTCGTCGACGGCTGGGGGGCCGTCCGCGCGCACCGCTGGGAGGCGGACCCATGGTTGCTGGTCGCGGGGGCGCTGGTGATCGGGCTGAGCTACGTCGTCGGCGCGGCGGGCTACGTGGCCATCGTGGAGGGTGTCGTCGACCGGGGCACACCGAGGCTCCGTCTGGGATGGATCTGGATGCTGTCGCTGCTGGGCCGGTACGTCCCGGGCTCGGTCGTCATGGTGGCCGGGAGGGTCGAGCTGTCGCGGGATCACGGGATTCCCCGGCGGGCCACCGCCGCCGCGATGGTCTACGAGCAGGCGCTCAGCATCTCCGTGGCGTCGGTCGCCGGAGCGGCGTTCGTGACGCTCGTGGACGGCGTCGGCCCGGCCTGGTTGCCCTGGTTGCTCGTTCCGGTTCCCCTGGTGCTGTTCGCACTCATGCATCCGCGAGTCATGCGCGGCCTGGCCAACCGTCTGCTGGTGCGTCTGCATCGCGCGCCGCTCGAAGTGGTGCTCCCGGTTCGGCGTGTGCTCGTTCTGGCGGGCTGGTTCGTCGTGATCCAGGCGACCGTGGGGCTCGGGGCCTGGCTGGTCGTGCGCGGAATGGGCGGTCCCGAGGTCGGAAGCGTCCTCTACGTGGGCGGGGCGTATCTGGCGGCCTATGCGCTGGCCTCACTTGCCGTCGTGGTGCCATCGGGCCTCGGCATTCGCGACGGCGTGCTGGCCCTGGCGTTCGCTCAGCACGTGCCCGGCTCCGTGGCCGTGGCGCTGTCGGTGACGGTGCGCCTGGCGTTCACTCTGGTGGAACTCGCCATGGTGGGTGGGCTGGCACTGGTGGTCCGGCGTCGATGAGTCCGCGTCCGTCGCCGCCGCCACCGCGTCCGCCGGTGCTCCGTCCCGCAGGCGGGATGATGCCGGTGCTCGCGACCGCCATCCTCGTCTTCGTGCTGGTGTTCTGCTGGCTCGCGCTGCAGCGCCACGCCGCGTTCTGGACCGGTCGATTCGACCTGGGCAACATGGTGCAGGCCGTCTGGGCGACCGCACACGGGCACCCGCTCGAGGTGACCAGCACGTCCGGGGTCCAGTTCATCCGGCTCGGCGCCCACGTCGATCCGATCCTCGCGGTGTTCGCTCCGCTGTGGTGGGTGTGGCCCGCACCGCAGATGCTGCTCGTTGTCCAGGTCGTCGTGGTGGCGACCGGCGCCGTTCCCGCGGCGCTGCTGGGCCGTCGCTGGATCGGCGACGAGACGCTCGCCCTGGCCTGCGGCATCGTCTACCTGATGTACCCGGCCATCCAGTGGAGTCTGGTGACCGAGTTCCACCCCGTGACCCTCGCCACGCCGCTGCTGCTCTGGTGCATCTGGGCCGTCGACACCGACCGCACGTGGGTCCTGATGGTGCTCGCCCCGCTGGCCGCCCTGACCAAGGAACAGGTCGGTGTCGCGCTGGCGATGATCGGCGTCTGGGCGCTCGTCCGCCGCTCGCGCCGACGGGTCGGAGCGGCGCTGATCGGCGGTGGCCTCTCGTGGTCGCTGGTCTGCTTCCTGTTCATCATTCCCCACTTCTCACCGGTCGGTGAGAGCCCGTTCGTGGGGCGCTACGCGGAACTCGGGGAATCGCAGGGAGCGGTGCTCAAGACGGTGGTCACCCGCCCCTGGGAGGCGCTGGCCATCATGGTCGACGGCGGGCGCCCCGGGTATCTCGCCGCGATGCTCCTCCCGTTGCTGTTGTTGCCGCTCCTCGCGCCCATCGTGGCGCTCGGCGCACTGCCGGAGCTGGGGCTCAACCTGCTCGCCCAGTACTGGCCGCAGTACTCGGTTCAGTACCAGTACACGGCCGTGACCAGCGCATTCCTGATCGCGGGCACCATCGGCGGGATCGCCCGGCTCCGGCGTATGCGGCTTCCCGGGCCTGCCGCGTCGTTCGTCGCCAACCCCGTGCGCCTGTCGGCGATCATCGTCGGTGCGGTGGTCGCGGGCGGGTATGTCCAGGGACCCCTGCCGTTCTGGGGCGCGCTTCCAGGTGGCTCCACGATCCGCACGCACGAGTACACGGTCACCAGGCACGCGCATGCCCAGGCCGGAGCGGTCGCCGTGGTCCCCGGCGACGTGGCGGTTTCCACCAGCAACCTGCTGGGCAGTCGCCTGTCGGCGCGCCGGCACGTCTACACCTGGCCCGTGATCCGCGATGCCGCATGGGTGGTGGTCGACACCAAGCGTCCGTTCATCGGCGATCGCATCTCGGAGGCGGAGCACCGCTGGCGTGTCGCCGCGCTCGAGCGCGACCGGCGCTTTCAGGTGCGCTACTCGGTGGACGGGGTGCTCGTCTTCGAACGGGTACGGCGATGAAGCGGGGCCTGCGAATCGCCGCCGCGGCCGCCGGGCTGCTCCTCGTGGTGTTGCCGCTGATGCGCTGGTTCACGCTCGGGGCCGTCGACGTGTCCGGGGTGGAGGCGTCCGGGGCCGTGCTCGTGCTCCCCGTGGTGGGCATCCTCGTGACGCTGATCGCCGCGCGGCGCGGCCCGGCCATCGGCCGTGGGGGCGCCACGGCCGAGGCCGTCTGGATCGCGCTGCTCGGGCTCCTGGCGCTGGCCATCAGCGGCCTCGTCCTCTGGGCCGCCCCGGTCCGCCTCGAATCGCGGGTCGACGGCACGACGGTGCGTCTGCCCGCCGAACCGGTGCCCGCGCTGGCCGCAAGGGGCGCGGTGGCCGCGTCCGTCGTTCTGGTCGTGCTGGGCGTCGCCGGGTCGGGTGTGCGGTGGTCGCGGCTGCGAGGCGACCCCGATGGATGACCTCCGGGGCGCGTGGTGGCGGGCACCGCTTCGGGCATGGATCGTGTCGCGAGCGCTGGTGCTCGTCGCCGCGCTCGCCGCCGTGGCGCTGTTCGGCGTCCCGTCCAGAGGTGTCGACTCGGCGGTTCCCGAGGCCCTCGCCTACCTCGGGCCATGGGACACGACCTGGTACCTGGACATCGCGAGGAACGGGTACGCCCTCGATGGGCCGTCGGTCGGGGTGGACTTCACGAACCTGGCCTTCTTCCCGCTGCTGCCGCTGGCGATGGCCGGGGCGATTCGGATCGGCCTGAACCCGTTCGTCGCCACGATCGTCCTGAACCATCTCGCCCTGCTCGGGGCGCTGCTCGCGCTTCAGCGGCTGACCGAGCCGCGCTGGGGACGCCGGATGGCCGACCTCGCGGTCTGGTCGACCGCGCTGGCGCCGCCCATGATCGTGGCCAGCATGGCCTACACCGAGGCGGTGGTGATCTGCGGGGCCGTCGTGGCCGCGCTCCTGGCCACTCGCGGTCGGTGGGTCTGGGCGGGCCTCCTGGCCGCGCCGCTGGCGGTGGCACGACCGACGGGGGCGCTCGTTGCCGTGCTCCTGGTGCTGCTCGCGCTGGCGTCGGAGGGGCGCGCCGCGCCGCGGCTCGCTCGCGCCATCGCCGCCGGTGTGCCGTCCCTGGCGGCCCTGGCCTCGTTCGGCGTCTGGATGCAGCGGCAGCGGGGGTCGTGGCACCTTCCCCTCGACGCGCAGGGCGCGTGGGATCGCGGATCCCCCGTCGTCGGCCTCGTCACGCACCTGCCCGGCGAGCTGTGGGACATCGTCCGCGGAATCACCTTCATGACACGCGACGTCCAGATCACGGCGTCGCTTCGGGACCTCGCGTTCCTCGCCGTGTACGTGTGGCTCGGGGTGCGGCTCGTCCGGATGGGCGCGTCGCGCCCATGGGTGGTCTACTCGGCGCTGGCGCTCGGTGTGCCGCTGATGAGCGGCAGCATCGAGTCGGCGGCCCGATTCGGTGTCCTCGCGTTCCCCCTCGCCTGGCCCGCGGGGCGCTGGCTGGCGGACGGTGACGACCGTCGCCGGCGCTGGGCCGCGGCGGCGGCCGCGGCGGTCACGGTCGTGATGGTGGCGCAGCTTCGCCTGCGCGCCCCGTGACGGCGGGATCATGCCCGGGTGTCTCCAGCCTGCGACTGACCGGGTCGTGATCGGACAGGCGCAGCCACGCCGAGCGGCCGCCGAGCCGGACGCGGATGGTGCGGGCGCGCGTCGGCCAGCGATTCTCCGGCTCGCCGCGGAGGCCGCGAACCAGGATGCGATCGATGCCGATGGTCTCCCCGCAGGAGGTGTCGAGGCCCGCCTCGGCCAGGAGCCGCAGCCCCGGGTGCCCGGGCGCGGCGTTCAGGTCGCCGCCGAGCACCACCGGGTGGGGCTGGCGGGTGACCCACTCCGCGAGGCGTCGGAACTCGAACATCGCCTGCCACTCGGTTCGCGCGCCATGGAGATGGGCGCACACGAGCGTGATCGGATCGCCGCCGTCGAGCGACACGGTCACGGCGATGGCCCGACGGGGCTCGCCCATCCATCGCAGCACTTCCGCCGGTGAGAGCCGATGCCGCAGGGCCGCCCGCAGCGCGGCGGGGCGCGGGTTCAGGTGGATCACCGTGGCGCTCCCCGGGATCGGTCGCATTCGCGGGCTGAGCAGGATGACGTTGGCGTTGCCCTCGTGCGTACGCCACAGGTCGGGGTTCGCGGCCCCCAGGCGGCCTCGCAGGGCCGTGAATCCGAGCCATGGCCCGGTTCGGACGCTGACGGCGGCGTGCATGCGGGCGTGGCGGGCGAGGGCGGGAATCGCGGTCGGCGGAACCTCCTGCAGCAGCACCGCGTCGGCATCCGCGAATCGCAGTACCGCGCCCATCTGATCCAGGTGCTTGCGATTGAGGTGGACGTAGCCGTCGGCGTGGCGCGGCCTGAACAGCACCGTGGAGGCCAGGTCGGCCGTCGGCCGCGAGCGTCCGTCACGCAGGTGGAAGACGTTCCAGGTCAGCACGTCGAACCCCGGTGCCGCGCGGTGGGTGTCGGTCGACATCAGCGCATGATGGGGTGGGTGCCCGGGGGTGCGGACCACCCGCGCGTCCCCGCCGCCATTGTCGTGGGGCCGGAGCCGCTCAGCCGGCGGATTGCGCCGCCCGCGCGCCGACGCTGGCGGCGGCGTCGAGGATGCCGAAACCGGCCACGGTCGTCTGTCCGCTGTCGGCGCTGCATGGAGGGAGCACCGCCGAGGGGGTGTCCGCGGGATCCGGGCAGGCGAACGGCGCGGCGGTGCGCTCCATTCGCACCGCGATCGCGCCCGGCGTCAGTGGATCGCTGGCCGCCTTGGCGCCGAACCCGTAGCGGCTGATGATGAGGGCCGCGGTTCCCGCAACGTGCGCCGCCGCGATCGCACTTCCCTCGCGCCAGCGGTAGTACGTGCAGACCGATCCGATGCAGGTGCCCAGCACCGCGGGAGTGAGCGGGGTGCCGTTCGCGTCGAGTTCACCGCGGCCGGCGGCCAGCCCGGTCGGGTCGGCGCCCAGGACCATGTTCTCGGGCAGGTCGGCGTGGAGCGGATCGTCGGCGAAGGCCCGCTGGTTGCCGCCGGGTGCGGCGAGGCTCACCCACGGGAGCCCGGTGTTCGCGTAGGGCGCCGGAAGGCGATCCGGCCCGAGGGCGCTGACCGCCACGACGCCGCGGGCCTGGGCCGGGAGGACGGCGCAGCCGTCTGCGCCGAGGGGCCGCCCGTCGTCGCCGAGCCCGGACACGATGGTGACGCCGCGCCCGCGGGCGTCGTCCACCGCCCGCTGGACCGCCGTTTTCGCGGCGAGGCGCGCGGCAAGGGCGGCGGGCTGCGCCGAGCAGTCATCCCCGGGAATCGTGATCGACTGTCCGACGAGCACCACGTCCATGTCGCGGTTGGCCGCATGGGCGAGGGCGTCGAGGAACGGCGTGAGCAGCAGCTCGCCCCGATCCTGGGTGGCACGCAGACTCGCGACGCGCACGCCCGGGGCAACCCCCGCGATCCCGGCACCGTCCCGGGCCGCCGCCACGATGGAGGCGATGTGCGTCCCCGAGCCGCGATCGTCGGTGTCCGGTGCGTCGAGGCAGCTCCCGTCGGCTTCGTCCGCGCAGGCGCCGTCTCCCGCCTGATCGCGTGTGAACGAGCGGGACCCGGCGGCGTCGTAGACGCCGCGCAGATCGGGGTGCGTCGCGTCGATGCCCGCATCGATCACCCCGACGACGACCTCCGGGCGGATGTCCTGCCGGTCTGCGGCTTCCCCGGCGCGGACCTGCTGCAGGTTCCACTGGAGCGGTTCGAGCGGGTCCGGACCGGGGCTCCCGGTCTGGAGGGCGCGCGCGCCGCGCCGGGCGGTGCGAACGGATTGCTTCGGGGGACGCGCGGGGCTCGTGTCCGGAACGACATCGGTGACGCTCGGTATCCGCAGCAGGCGTGCTCTGGCCCTGGGTCGGCGCGTGCGGATGACCAGGATCCCGAGCCGCGGGATCCGGCGCACGATCCTGCCCGAGGTGCGCGCGACGGCACGAGTGGCCACGGTGGTGTCCGACGGGCGATGCACGACCAGGAGCTGGCGCTGCGGCGGGGCGGCATCGGCCTGGGCAGCGCCGATCGCGCCGGTCATGGCGGCGGTCGTCAACGCACCGGCGAGCATTCTGCGCACGCCTCGTGTCATCGCATCACCTGCATTCGAGTGGGCACCTCGTCGAACCGATCACGACGGTGACGAGCCCGCGCGCTCGGGTCAAGCCGGTTGGGAGGTTCTTGTAAGAACCGGTTCGCCTCGAAGCTGCCGGAACCTGCCCGAGGAGCACATTTCTGCAGGCCTCGGAGCGCGCTGCTACATCATCGCCAGCGGCCGGCGAGACGGCGTCAGCGGGGCGTCGGGCCGGGTGGTATGGCACGACGTGGAGTCGCCGATCACCGAGCGGACCACGCTGCCCAGGTTGGGCGCGAAGCGCAGCCGCAGGGTTCCCGGAGCGGTGACGCGGATGCGCGTGCCCCATGGGGCGATGGGGCTGACGCAGGCGTTCTCGCCTCCGCCCTCGAGTTGCCAGTACGGGGTGTACCGGACGCGCACGCGGTAGACGCCCGCCCGCGTGATCCGCATGACCAGCGACTCCGAGGTGAGCCGCACGACTCGCGCGCTGGAGGCCGGGGTCACGATCGGGGTCGCGTCCGGGAGCTCGTACATTGTCCAATCGCCCACCGACGCGACCAGCGACAACCCCGAACGTCCGCTGCGGAGCAGTTCGGCCTCGCGCTGTCCGGTGTAGTCGAGCGGATCGTCGGGAAGCAGGACGTAGCGGATCCCGGTGCGACGCATCCAGGCCTGGTAGCTCGCCGCCGTGAGGTTGCGGTAGAGCGGCCGGTTCCCCGGGAAATCGTCCTGGCGGAACCAGCCCCGGGCGAGCGGGACGCCGCGGCGGGCGAGGTAGTACGCCTCCCAGTTGTCGGCCGTGGCCACCACCTGGACACGGAACTGGGGGGTGCCGTAGCGGTCGAGGAACCCGATCGCCGGAAGCCAGAATCGTTCCGATGCCGCCCGAGCCTGCTGGGCGGTCTGCCACCCGGCCACCGCGGGGAGCGCCTGCCAGAGCCCGGCGCCGATGAGCAGGGCGATGATCGCCCCGCGCGGCTGGAAACCGCGGGCCGCCATGGGAATGAGCAGCAGCGGCACCCCCATCACGAGCAGCAGCCGCACGACGTTGCCGCCCATTGGGTTGCTGACCATGAGGGCCAGCGCGGCGATCAGGCCATAGCAGGTGAAGATCGCGAAGAGCACGCGATGGTCGGGGAGGCCCCGGCTGATCCAGGCGCCCACCAGGCAGAACGCGGCGGCCGCGATCGCATCCCGTGGATCGAAGGGATAGGTGGCTCCGGAGGTGGAGAACGCCCGCATCAGCACACCCTGCAGCGCCATGATCGTCACGAGCGCGATCGCGAAGCGCCGCATGCTGGGACGCCGGCGCCATTCGGGATGGGTGATGCCGATCGCGACGAGCACGACCACCAGGAACACGAAGGCGAGCGGGTGGCTGAGCGTGGTGATCAGTGCCAGGATGCCGGCCAGTCCCGTCCGACCCGCCAGCACCGCCACCAGCGCGCCCATCGCGAGCGCGAAGCCCAGCAGGAACGGGAATGTTCCCGCAAGGACGCTGAGGCTGAGTCCAATGCTGGCGGCGATGACCGGGAACGTCTCGTGGCCAGGCCAGCGACTGCGCATCACGTGCGCGAACCCGGCCGCCGCGGCGCCGGCCGAGCCGGCGATCACCGTCACCGTGCCGAGCAGCGCCGACAGCGGGTAGTAGGTGAGGCTGTAGTTGACCTGGCTGTACCGTCCGCCGTACCAGAGGTTGTCCCAGAGCTGCCACCCGTGTTCCCGCCAGACGCCGGTCTGGTAGAGGTGGGCGGCGGCGTCGCCTCCGGGCGGGCCGAACAGGTACACCATCGCCGCGAGCGCCGCCGCGAACAGGCCCGCACCGCGCGGCGTCGTCGTCAGCTGGAGCAGCCGCGCCGCGCCACCGCGGGTGATCCGTGGGCGCGGGCTCACGGGGCGGGCGCGGTGGGTGTCGGTTCCGGGGCGGGGGTGGGTGCCGGCGTCGGTTCGGGTTGCGGGGTGGGCTCGGGCACGGGCGTGGGCTCGGGCGGATTCGCCGGCACCGGCGTGGGATCGGGGGTCGGTGCGGACTGGCCGGGGACCGGTGTCGGGTCGGGCAGGGGCTGCAGGTTGGGCGGCTCGGTGGGGGTGGTTTCGGTGGTCGCCTCGGTGCTCGCCTCGGTCGTCACGACGTCGGCGGCGCGGGTGAACTCCGAGCTGAACGCCTGCCAGCTGACGGGGTTCTGCGGCGCCGGGAAGTCGCTGTAGGCGCACTTGTAGTTGGGGTTCGCCAGCACCTTCTTCATGAAGTCGGCCCAGATACGTGCGGGGAAGGTGCCGCCGGCGACCGAGATGCCGTGGACGGAGTTCATGTAGCGGGGCGTCCCGGTGTTGTTCGGGTAGCCCATCCACACCGCGGTCGTGAAGCAGGGGGTGTAGGCCACGAACCACGCGTCTACGTAGTTGTCGGTCGTGCCGGTCTTACCGGCGATGGCCGGCGCGATGTTGGCGGAGGTGCCGGTGCCGCCCGTCACGTTGCTGTGAAGGATCTTGGTGACCTCGTATGCCACGCCGTCATCGAAGACCCGTGTCCGCTTCGGCCGATGGAGCGGGACGTTGCGCCCGTTGGAGGCCGTGATCTTCTGAACGCCGACCGGGGTGATGCGCAGGCCGCCGTTGGAGAGGGCGCTGTACGCGGTCGCCATGTCCAGCGGCGTCACCTCGCCCGAGCCGAGCCCGATCGACGGGACCACCGGCAGCTTCCGTGCCCGCGGAATGCCCATGCGGTAGGCGAGATCGACGATTTCGTCCGGGCCCAGGTCGAGGGTCATCTGGCTGTACACGGAGTTGTCCGAGCTCAGCGTCGCCGACGAGATGGACGTGCGTCCCCGGTAGCTGCCCGAGTACGTCTTCACATCGATGGGCCCCCACACGGGGTCGGTGAACTTGAGCGGCTTGGACACGTACGACGTGGTGTACGGGTTGATGCCCTGCTCGATGGCGCGTGTCAGCACGAAGGTCTTGAAGGTCGACCCCGGTTGCCGTTTGGCCTGGGTGGCGAAGTTGAACTGGTTCTGGGCGCTGAACGTCACGCTCGACTGCATCGTCCGGATGAAGCCCTTGCGTGAATCCACCATCACGATGGCGGCGGCCGGGTCGTCGCTCTGCCCCAGCTGGCCGTTGATGGCTTCCTTGGCGTAGGTCTGGAGGGTGGGGTCGATCGTGGTCTGGACCTTGAACCCGCCCTTCTCGACCTCCCGTTCGCCGAACGACGCGATCAGCCGCTGGCGCACGTACTCGAAGAAGTACTCCTCGCGCTGCGCCCCGCGGTACGCGTTGCCGCGCTTCAGGTTCAACCCGGACTGCTTGGCGCGGTCCGCCTGCTCCTGCGGGATGTAGCCCTGGTCGGCCATCTCCTGCAGCACCTGGTTGCGGCGTTCCTTCGCGGCCTGCGGGTTGACGAACGGGTTGTAGGCCGACGGCGCCTGCGGAAGGCCCGCCAGCAGGGCCGCCTGCACCAGGTTGATCTTCGACACGTCGCGGTCGAAGTAGGTCAGCGCGGCGGCCTGCACGCCGAGCGCGAAGTTGCCGTAGAAGACGCTGTTGAGATACCGCGTGAGGATCTCGTCCTTCGTGTACTTCTTCTCGTACTGGAGGGCGAGGTAGGTCTCTTCGACCTTCCGTTCGATGTTTCGCGCGGCCGTCGCGCCACCGGGAATCAGGTTTCGCGCGAGCTGCATCGTGATGGTCGATCCGCCCTGCTGGGGGCCGTTCGACGCGACGTTCCGAAGCGTCGCGCCGAACAGGCGGTAGTAGTCCACGCCGTGATGCTCGTAGAAGCGCTTGTCCTCGATGGCCACCGTGGCGTCCTTGAGGGTCTGCGGGATTCGCTTGGATCGCACCATGGTGCGGTTGGTCGTCCCGGCGATGTAGCCGAGCGGCTTTCCGAACCGGTCGTAGACGCGGGTGTTCTGACCCAGGCGGATCTCTTTGAGTTCGCTCTGCTTGGCCTCGAGGTTGGAGGCCACCGAGTTCATCGCGACGGCTCCGACCAGCGCCGCGCTGCCGATGCCGACCAGGCCGATGACCGCGATCGTGCGGATCCGGTTCGCACGCCGCCGCCGCGCCTGGCGGGTGCGCTGCAGTCGCCGCCTACGCGCGCGCATCGGCGGGGCTCACGACTCTCGTGCGGATGTCCCAGATCACCTGACCACTCCGATAGTCGAGGAGTCCGATGATCTGACGGGGACCCCGCTCCACACGCCCTTCGACCACCCACGAGAACGGGGAGATCGGGCGGACCCGGCGTCGGCCGGTGCGGATCTCCGCTCCACCCGGCACGTCCGGAACGGCGAATGGGTTCGGCGTCCAGCGCAGCCGCACGTCGACGGCCCGGCCGGTCGAGCCGGTCCACACACGATCGCGCGCCTGCTCCAGAGCGCGTTCGTGCGATCCGAGCCGGGCCCCTCTGGAGCTCCGAACGGCATCGGCGAGGAAGGCCCAGCCGCGGTGGGGGTTGCTGAGCAGGTGCTGCTGTTCAGGGTCCATTCCATTCGCGTAGTGACCGGCGACGACGGAAGGGCCCCACACGGTCAGTGCGGCTCCGGCCACGATCGCCGAGCCCACCGCGTATCGTCGCAGTGAGATGGGGCCACCTCCGGTGGATGCTTGCCAGCGCGCGGCCCGCGCGAGTATATCCCTGGGTCTCCGGTGGGACGACTGGTGGACGGTACGCTGCAACACCCCCTGATTCAACCCGCACCCGACGCCCTCCTGCTCGACGCCATGGGCACGCTGGTGCGGCTCGACCACCCGGTCGACCGCCTCGCCGAGGGCCTCCGGAACGCGGGGTGGACCGGCCCGGCCGCGTCGGTCGAACCGGCGTTGCGCGCCGAGATCCGCTTCTACCGGCGCTCGCTCATGACCGGGCGCGACGCCCCGTCGCTGGAGCGCCTGCGCGACGCCGCGGTGCGGGAACTCGCAGCCCACCTGCCGTCGCCTCCACCCCACGACGCGCTCCGGCCGCTGTTGCTTGACGCGTTGCGGATCGTTCCTCACCCGGACGCGCGCCGTCTGCTGGTCCGATGCCGCGCCGGGGGCGTTCCGGTGGTGGTCGTCAGCAACTGGGACGTCGGTCTCGCCGCCCAGCTCGCCGCGTGTGGACTGGGCCCGCTGGTCGCCGGTGTGGTGACCAGCGCCGCCGTGGGCGTCGAGAAACCGCACCCCGGCATCTTCCGGGCGGCGCTCGCGCGGCTGCCGGCCTCGCGGCGCGAGCTGGTGCTGCACTGCGGCGACGATCCCGAGCGCGACCGCTTCGGCGCGCGGGCGCTCGGACTCGCGGCGGCGCTGATCGACCGGCGGGGCGCCCACCCCGGGGTGCCGGATCGGGTGACGTCGCTGGACGAACTCGCCGACCGCTGCGGACTGCCGCCGATCAACAGTTCGGACTGAGGGGGACGCGGGCGCGTGGACCCCGTCCCCCGGGCGGCCTACCGCGCCAGTGAGCCGAAGCGCATGAACGTGGCGACGGCCTCCTCGAACTGCGCGGTGCAGTCCGTGCCGCCGTCGGCCACGCAGGTCCGGAGTCGGTCGGAGATCATGCGGAGCCCCACCTGGTCCAGCGCCGCCTTCACGGCGGCGAGCTGGGTGAGGACGTCGCGGCAGGTGGAGCCCTCTTCCAGCATGCGCTGCACACCGCGCAGCTGCCCTTCGGCGCGGCGCAGGCGCGTCATCAGCTCGTCGCGTTCCACGATGTCCGGTGTGGGGGTGCTCATCCGCCCCCGCATCCGCATCCGCCGCCGCCACAGCATCCGCCGCCACCGCCGAAGCCGGTCACCGTGGGAGCGCTGGCGCCGCTCGACGGCTTCGCGGTGACGAATCCCGTGAAGCGCTGGTTGACGTCGTTCGACCCGCAGGTCGGGCAGACGCGGTCGGCGTCGCGCAGGAACCCCTGCCGGAAATGCTCGAACTGGTGCATGCAGGTGGTGCATTCGAGGTCATAGGTGGGCATGGGCCCGACTCCCTTCGCGGTGGGTCGAGTTCAGGACTCGAGCCCGAGCTGGCGTTCCAGGTCGGCCTTCGGCATCGCGCCGACCGCCTGGCGGACGAGCTGGCCGTTCTCGAACAGTCCCAGGAACGGGATGCCCTGGACACCGAACTGGGCGGCGAGCGCACCATGCTGATCGACATCCAGCTTCCCCACCACGAGCGTCTCGGCGCGTTCCTTGGCGATCTGCTCGACGACGGGCGCGATCATCCGGCACGGGCCACACCATTCGGCCCAGAAATCGACGAGCACGGGCTTCTCGCTCTCGAGCACCGTGGCCTGGAAATTGTCCTGGGTGATTTCGACGACGTCTGCGGACATGTGGTTCCTCCGTTTGAAGCTCGTGGGTCAGTTGTTGGTGGTGCCCAGGGTCTGGGCGGGCTCGCTGTGCTGGGCCTCGAGCCAGCGCTCGGCGTCGATGGCCGCCTGGCAGCCGCTGCCGGCCGCGGTGATGGCCTGGCGGTAGACGGTGTCCTGGACATCGCCGCAGGCGAACACCCCTTCGATGTTCGTGCTCGTCCCCGTGGTGACCAGGTAGTCCGACTCGTCCATGTCGAGCAGGCCCTTGAACAGTCCGGTGTTCGGCTCGTGGCCGATCGCGACGAACACGGCGGCGGTCGGGATGGTGTCGGTCTCGCCGGTCACGGTGTCCCGCACGCGCACGCCCGAGACGAGCCCCTCTCCGACGACCTCTTCGACCACCGCATTCCACCGAACGCTGATCTTGGGATGGTCGAGAACCCGCTGGGCCATGATCTGCGACGCGCGGAACTCGTCCCGGCGATGGACCACGGTGATCGAGGACGCCATGCGGGCGAGGAACAGGGCTTCCTCCATGGCGGTGTCTCCACCGCCCACGACGACCATGTCCTTGTCCTTGAAGAAGAACCCGTCGCAGGTCGCGCACGAGCTCACCCCGTAACCGCGGAGCCGCGATTCGCTCTCCAGCCCCAGCCACTTGGCGTTTGCGCCGGTGGAGATGATGACGGCGTCGGCCTCGTACTCGGTGTCATCGGTCCAGACGCGGAACGGACGGGCCGAGAAGTCGACCCGGGTCACGTCGACGCTCAACATGGTGGCGCCGAAGCGCGCGGCCTGGTCCCGGAACATCTGCATGAGTTCCGGCCCCTGGACGCCCGTCGGGAAGCCGGGGTAGTTCTCGACGTCGGTGGTGGTCATGAGCTGGCCGCCCGCGGCGTATCCCTCGATGACCAGGGGCGAGAGGTTGGCGCGTGCCGCGTAGATCGCGGCCGTGAGTCCCGCGGGTCCCCCGCCGATCACGATCACCTGCTGGCGTTCCGCCATGAGCCCTCCTGAGCTGCCGTCAGATACCCCTCCAGGGTATACGGCATGTCAACGAATCGGAAACGTGTGACAGGCGCGGCAACATCCGGATCCCGGGTCGGGGTATCCGAAAGTTCAGGTTGTCGCAGGTTTCTCCGCCGGCGTGGAACGGCCGCGCCCGGCGCCACGTCGCGGCACGAAATACGCGCAAACCGCAGAGAACGATCGCGGTCGCGCCGTTAAGCGGCGGCGGTCGCCACCCGATATCGGTGGAGAAGGGAAGGTGATTCAGGCGATTGGGGCGAGCAACCCTGACCATTTGTAGGGTCAACAGCGTACTCTGGCGGCTTTAGAGTCACCTTTACGTACGTGTGGTCAGATTTTGCTGACTCGCCGGCCTGCGCAGCCCCCTGCCGGTGTCATTGGCTTGATTGGAAGGAACCCCCCGAGTGCTCGAGATCCCCTCGACACGAACCGGCGTCGACGACGCCACCACCAGCTATCCCCGTTTCGGCGAGTTCACGACCCCTGAGCTGCGGCATCAGGCGAGCGTGCGTCGCCGGACGTCGCTCGGTCTGCTCGTGGCGGACATGCTGTTGGCGATGCTGTGCGTGGGGCTCGCCGTGCAGCTCGCGGAGTTCCGGCAGTGGTTCATCTCGCCCCAGTGGGGATTCACCACCACCCTGGTGTGGGCGGTGCCGCCGGTCTTCGCCCTGCTCGGCCTGTACCGGCCCAAGCGGTTCACCATCTCGCCCATCGACGAGGCGCGCACGGTCGCCACCGGCATCGCATGGGTCGGCATCCTCACCGTGGGCGTCGACGCGTTCCTCTTCGACACCGGCGCGACGCGAGGCGACATCCGCGTCGTGCTGATCTGGGGCGTCCTCGCGTTCGTCGCGCTGCTCGGCGTGCGCTCGGTCACCCGGCGGATGGCCACACGCAGCAACCCGGAGCGGGTGCTCATCGTGGGCGCCGGCGAGATCGGACAGCGGATCGCCCAGCGGGTCATGGTGGGCGGCACCGATCGTCGCGTGGTCGGCTTCGTCGATGACGAGCCGCTTCCCCTGCACGGCGACATCGCGGCGCTTCCGGTGTTCCCGAAGACCGTCATGGACGAGGGGGGCCCTCGGCTCGGCCTGGTGGACGCGATCGCGGCCTCCGGCGCCACGCAGATGGTGCTGGCCTTCAGCCGCCGCACCGACGAAGACGTCCTCGAGTACATCCGGGACGCGGGCGGCGTCCCGATTCCGATTTCGATCGTCCCGCGGTATTTCGAGATCACCCCGCCTCACGCGGAGGTCGGGGATCTGCACGGGATGCCCATCGTGACGCTCTCGAGCGCGAGGCTGTCGGTCGGGGCCCGCGCGGCGAAGCGGGCCATGGACGTCACGTTCGCCGGCATCGGCCTGCTGCTGCTCAGCCCCGTGCTGCTCGCGGTGGCCCTCGCAATCCGCATCGATTCCCCCGGACCGGTGTTCTTCCGGCAGGAGCGGGTCGGATCACGCGGGCGGGTGTTCCGCATCTGGAAGTTCCGCACCATGCGGCCCGACGCGGAGGCGCAGCGTCACTCACTGGCGCATCTCAACGACATGGAGGGGTCGGGCCCGCTCTTCAAGATGAAGAACGATCCCCGCGTGACGCGGGTCGGGCGGTTCCTGCGGAAGACCAGCCTCGACGAGCTCCCTCAGCTCTTCAACGTGGTGCAGGGATCCATGAGCCTCGTCGGACCGAGGCCCTTCGTGACCCACGAGGCCATCCAGATCGGCGGATGGGGCGCGCGGCGCCTGGACCTGACTCCCGGGATCACCGGGCTCTGGCAGGTCATGGGGCGCAACGACGTGCCCTTCGACGAGATGGTCCGGCTCGACTACATGTACGTCACGAACTGGTCGGTGTGGTGGGACATGCGCCTGCTCCTGCAGACCATCCCGCGGGTGCTGACCGGAAGCGGCGCGTCCTAGGAGCCTGTCAAAGAAGTCGGCCGGGAGTCCGGCGGCTGCATGGCGGCGCGCTGGGGCGTTGTCGAGAACCTGGATACCGTAAGTATCCAGAACCGTCTCCTCCTTCCAGCGCTTGCCATTCGCTCGCCGGCCACGCAGCCGCCACGTTCTTTGACAGGCTCCGAGTTCCAGGCCATCGGGAGGGCCGCTCCGCCCGACGGTGACGGGCCCGGGGACGCCGAGCGCCGTCAGCCGGTTCCGGAGGGAACCGCCGCGTCCTCCAGCCACACCAGCTCCTGGGCCACGCTCACCGGCCAGCGGCACACGGCGTCGTACCGACGCTGCTGCGCGGCCTGAGCGGCCTCCAGCGCCGCGACGTCACGGCGCGTCACGACGCCCCACGCGACCGTGACCCCCACCACGACGCCTTCGGCGGTCCCGCCGCCGCCGAGTACCGCGACCAGGAACCCGGTGAGGGCGAGGCACCCCACCGTGATCATCGCCACGAGCACGACCGACCAGGTGTTCCACTGGCGTCGCGTCGGTTCCGGCAGGCGCGTCAGCGACCCGGCGGGTTCAGCGTCCGGGAGCCGCGCGCTCGGCAGCGCCCCGTCTCGCATCCAGGACCGCAGCAGGAAGAAGAACAGGACCGCGGTGGGCACCGCGGTTCCGACGGCCACCAGACTCCACGATCCCGGATCGCCCCTGGGGTCACCGAACTCGAGGAGCACGCCCGAGATCAGGACGAACGCTCCGCCGAAGACGAGTCCGTTCGCCCAGATGCGCGAAACACGCGCGTAGTTCCACCGCCGGTCTCGAACCATGCCCGGAGCGTACCCTCGCGCCGCCCCGCCGGCGCGGCCTCGCATCGCGAAATGCGCGACGATGCGTGCCGTGCGTCCGATTCCCCTCCCGCCCGCGGTGCGCCGTCTCCGTGCCCGCGTTCGCGCCCATCCGCGGTGGCGCTGGTACTCGCTGGCGGTCGTCGCCCTCGGAATGATGATGTCGGTGGTGAACGTGAGCATCGTCAACATCGCGCTGCCCGCGATGGCGGCGGACCTCGATGCCGACGTCACCACGATGGGATGGGTGGTGACGGCCTTCCTGGTGACCATGGCGACCCTGCTTCCCATCGCGGGGCGGGCGGGCGACCTCTACGGGCGCCGACGCGTGTTCCTGATCGGCATTCTCATCTGCACCATCGGATCGGTGCTGTGCGTCTACTCGTGGGACGCGGGATCGCTGATCGCCTTCCGGGTCGTCCAGGGTGTGGGTGCCTGTGCGATGGCACCGACCGCGGTGAGCTATGCGGCCGAACTCTTCGAGCACGAGGAACGCGGGGCGGCGCTCGGAGTGCTCGGGGGGATCATGGGGCTCGCCCCCGTCGTCTCCCTCAACCTCGCCGGCGTGCTCGTGGGCGCCACCGGCTGGCGGAGCGTGTTCTGGTTCACCCCGGTCATCGCCATCGTGGTGGTGGCGGGCGCCGTCGTCATCCTGGAAGAGCTGCCGGCGAGCGGTGGTCCGCAGCGGTTCGACATCCCCGGGGCGCTCCTCGCGGCGGCGGCCCTCGTGGGGCTGTTGCTCGCCTTCTCGCGAGGTGACGTCTGGGGCTGGACGAGTCCGGCGACGGTCGCCGCTGGGCTGATCGGGGTCGTCGGCGCGGTCACCTTCCTGACCTGGGAGCGTCGCGCGGATCAGCCGATGATGGACCTGAGCCTGTTCCGGCTGCGATCGCTCCGCACCGCGAACTTCGCCGCGGGGGCGTCGTCGGCGGCCCTGTTCGGATCGATGGTGCTGCTGCCCTTCTTCCTGGTCGGCATCCACGGGCTGAGCCCCCTGCGGCTGGCCCTCTCGATCACGCCGATCGCGCTGAGCTTCGTGCTCGTGTCGCCACTCGCGGGCCGGGCCATGACCCGCGGTCACATCTCGTCGCACCGGCTCGCCTGGACCGGGCTCGTGATCGCCGCGGCGGGCACCGCGACCATGGCGGCGACGGCCCACCTGGACGCGCCGGTCGCGGTGGTGCCGGGTATGATCGGCCTCGGTGTCGGACTGGCAGCCGCCACGTCGCCGATCACCACCACGGCCATCTCGGAGGTGCCCCGTGAACGGCTCGGAGTGGCCTCCGCGCTTCCCAACATCAGCCGCTACACCGGGGCCAGCATCGGCGTCGCCGTCCTCGGGGCGGTGCTCCATGCGGTGGTCCCCGATCGCCTCGAATCGCTCAGTGACGCGGTCGCGGTCGCTGATCGGCCGGTCGTGGCCGACGGATTCCGTGACGCGATGATCGTCGCAACCGGCTTCCTGCTGCTCGCGGCCGTCTCGGCGTCTCGCATGCCACAACAGCGCAGTCGCCGCGACCGGCCCGTCACGACCCAGGATGGGCTTCCCGGGGCGAGCCGACCGTGATGGGGGTGACGCGTGGATCGTGATCGGATGGGCGAGGTGTTGACCGAGCTGGGTCAACCCCGCTACCGGGTGGAACAGGCCGTTCGGGCGCAGGCGTCGGGTGCCGACGACTGGCATCAGGTGACCAGCTTCAGCAAGGACCTGCGGGCTACCATGGCCGAACGGCTGCCCCTCTGGTCGGTGGTGCCCACGGATCGTCAGGTGTCCCGCGACGGCACCATCAAGTGGGGCCTCGCGCTCGAGGACGGCGCGGTCGTCGAGTGCGTCCTCATCGCCCACGCGCGGGGGCGCCGGACGCTGTGCGTCTCGAGCCAGGTGGGGTGTGCACTGGCGTGCCGGTTCTGCGCCACCGGCGCGATGGGATTCGGCCGCGATCTCACCCCCTGGGAGATCGTCGACCAGGCGCTGCTCGCCCGGCGCGAGGCGGAGCGCGAGGGCGCCCGGCTCACCAACGTCGTCTTCATGGGCATGGGCGAGCCGCTCCAGAATCTGGATGCGGTCCTGGCCGCGTGCGACGAGCTGCACCGCGACGCGCCCGGGCTGGGGATCTCCGCCCGGCAGATCGCCATCTCAACCGCCGGGTGGGTCCCCGGGATCACGCGACTGGCGGATCACCCGCTGCCGGTCCGCCTGGCCATCTCGCTCCACGCCGCGGACGACCAGACGCGTGGTGCGTTGATGCCCATCAACGCGCGGTATCCCATCGCCAACCTGCTCGCCGAGTGCCGACGGTACTGCGATCGCACGGGCCGCCGTGTCTTCATCGAGTACCTGCTCCTGGAGGGCGTGAACGATTCGCCCGCCGACGCCCACCGGCTCGCCGATCTGCTTCGCGACGGGCGCTTCCACGTGAATCTCATCGAGTACAACCCCACCGACGGCGACTACCGGGCGAGCTCGCGCGACCGGCGCGAGCGGTTCGTGAACGCGCTCGAAGACGCCGGCATCCAGGCGTCGGTGCGCCGGTCCCGCGGCGCGGACGTGGACGCGGCCTGCGGTCAGCTGGCCGCCGGTGGCCGCACGGGCTGACCGGGACTCGAACGGTGGCGACGCCGGCGTGGGATAGGTTGTGACCATGCCCGATGACTCCCAGCAGCGACGACCCGAGACGGGATGGACCCTCGGGGCCGGGGGGCTCCCAAAGCCGGTCTGGGGCGGTGTCACCGTGCTGCTGCTCATCCTCGGGATCGTGCTGCTGCTGACCGGCTACATCGGGTACGGCGCCCTCATCCTGATCGTTGGTGCGGCCGCGGCGGTCAACCTGCTGTGAGCCGCCCGCCCGAGGCGCTCGCCGACGCGCTCGTCGCGGCACATCCGGATCGTGATCCCGGCGAGGTCAGCGGGGACGAGCTCTCCGCGTGGATCGACGCCCTGGGCGCGGACGGGGCTGACGGGGAGCTGTGCGCTGCCGTCGCGGTGGCCTGGGAGTCCCGGCTGCTCTGAGGTGCGTCGCGTGGCGCAGACCGCGACCCCGGCCTCGTCGGTCAGCCGGGTTCGCCGGCCTCGACCGATGCGGCCAGGTCCCGTGGTATCGGGACGTCGTCCCAGCCGCCTTCGGCGAGCCGCAGCCCGAGCCGCTCCTGGAGCGCTTCGACCAGGGCCCGGTCGACCCGGCCGCGGTCCGGATCGCCGCCTTCGCGCGCGATGGAGGTGGTTTCCACGCCGGGGGCCGCGCAGGCGGTCATCAACGTGAACCACATCTGGTCCGGATCGCGGTTCAGGGCGATCCCGTGCGTGGTGATGCCGCCGCGGACCCGGACACCGACGCTGCCGAGTTTCCGCCCCTCGACGTACAGGCCGAGCGCATCCTCGCCCGGCGCGCTTCCCGCGACGCCGACCGACGCGGCGGCGTCGCCCATGGAGGCGACGAGTCCCTCAACGTGTTCGCGGATGCGGCCGGCCGGCCGAAGGTCCCGGATCACGTACACCGTCGTCTGCCCCGGGCCGTGCCAGGTCATGGCGCCACCGCGGTCGACGCGGTGGAACGAGGCCCCGAGCGTGGCGAGGTGCTCGTCGCTCACGAACAGGTCTTCGCGCGCGCCGTGACGGCCCACCGTGTACACGGGCGGATGCTCGAGCACCCACACCAGGTCGGCGATGCGCGCGCCGCGCCGGAGTTCCGCGAGTGCCGCCTGCATCTCGAGCGAGGCCGCGTAGGGAACGCGCCCGCTGGTGATCAGGATTCCGTCGCGGTGCTCCATCAGCCACCCGATCCTTCCAGGACATCCGCGATGCGTCCGAGAAGCCGGGCCGCGTCGAACACGCCGGATCTCGAATCGGCGGGGTTCGCGGTCACGGTGAGCGTCATCCGGGCGTCGTCCGGTGCGTGATCGTCGCCGACGACGCGACCGGCGCAGCACACCCACGCCGCGTCGCAGGCGACCTCGATCTCGTCGACCCCGAGGATTCCGGCGTCGATGACGATGCCCTCGAGCGAGCCCGCGTCGGAGGCCCCCCTCGCCACGTGGGCCGCGATCTCGTCGACCGGGGTTCCCGCGACGATGTCGATCACGTGCAGCCCGATCGCTCCGTCGTTCAGGGTTCCGAGCGCGAGCGCCACGGTCGCCCGGCCCAGCGCCACCGCCGCCGCGTGGAGCAGGATGGGACCCAGGTCGGTCGCTTGCTCGTCGAGTGTCCCGGTGCCGCGGCGACGCTCCAGGAGGAACCCGGCGGAGATCGTGCGCCGCGCGGTCACGGAGAACCGGGGCGCGATCCCCTGGGCGGGCGCCGTCAGCCGGGACGGCGGCGCGGGTGGGACCGGAAGGGCCTTCGCCGACGCCCGGTCACGCGTTTCAGCGGGGCGGATCGGTGCGCGTTCAACCGAGGATCCGACACGGTCCAGCGCGGCGGACTCGACGTCGCCGAGCGTGATCCGCCCACCGGGCCCGGTGCCGCTCACCGTCTCCAGCGCGAGTCCCAGCTCGTCGGCGAGCTGGCGAGCGCGCCGCGACGCCGTGCTCACCACGGAGAGACCTCGAGGTGCCGTTCGACCAGTGTCACGTCGCGCCACTGGTGGGCGATCCGCCCGTGGCCCATGTGGGTGCCAACCACCCGGAACCCGTGCCGGCGGGCCAGGGCCAGACCGGGTCCATTCTCGGGAAGGATCATCCCCACGAGCTTCCAGTAGCCGAACTCGGGGGCAACCCCGATCAGGTGCGACAGCAGCGCCGATCCCACGCCCCGACCCTGCTGGCCGGCGCTGACGTAGACCGTGTACTCCGCCACTCCCGCATACCACTCACGGTGCGAGAACGGTGCGAGCGCCGACCAGCCCAGCACGTCATCGCCACCGTCGGTCGCGCAGTAGACCGGCGCGCTCTCCGGCCGGCCGGCCAGCCAGCGGCGGCGCTCGTCGGCCGGGTGGTCGCCCGCGGCGAACGTCGCGATGCGCGAGTCGATGCCCTCGTCGTAGATGCGCCCGATCGTCGCGGCATCGCGGGGTTCGGCGAGGCGGATGGGGATTTCGGACATTCGGCCGAGTCTTGCAGAACGGCTTCCACCGAGTATGCTGACAATGAGAATCATTCTTATCACAGAGGCCACGCATGCACACAACGCCCCAAGCACCCCGTTCCCACGTTCGCGCCGTCACCGGGTTGTGCGTGCTCCTGCTGATTGCGGCACTGGGCGTCGCCGGATGCGGCGACTCATCGAGCGGACCGGACGAACGCCCCCACGTCGTTGCGACCACGCCCGTACTGGGCGACCTCGTCCGCGCGGTCGTGGGCGATCGGGCCGACGTGCAGGTGCTGATGCCGAACGGCGCGGATCCGCACGAGTACCAGGCCTCTGCTCGGGACGCGTCCGACCTGCAGAAGGCCGACCTCATCTTGCAGAACGGATTGGGATTGGAGTCGGGGATCCAGGACGCAATCGCGAGGGCAGAGGATCGCGGCACGCCGACGTTCACCGTGACCGACCACGTCACCCTGCGAGCCCTCCAGCACGACGAAGAGGGAGAGCACGCCGAGGACGACGACCATGACCACGGTTCCATGGATCCACATGTCTGGATGGATCCGATCCTGATGGCGGACATGATCCCCGATCTCGCATCCGCAATCACCGACGAGACCGGTATCGACACCGCTCCCCGTGCGACCGCGACCGGGCGGCGACTTCGGACGCTGACCAGGGAACTGCAGGTGATCGCGGACCGGGTTCCCGAGTCGGAGCGGCGGCTGGTCACCGGCCACGATTCGATGGGCTACTTCGCGGCCCGGTTCGGGTTCACGATCATCGGCGCGGTCATTCCCTCGGTATCGTCCGAGGGTGCCGCTTCGGCCGGAGAACTCGCCGACCTGCGTGACCTCATGCGCGCCGAGAACGCTCACGTGATCGGGATCGAACCGGCGACGTCCGCGGACGTGGCGCGCGCACTCGCCGGTGAGGCCGATGCCCGGGTGATCGAGATGCCGACCAACACGATTCCCGACGGGGGCACGTACGAGGACATGATGCGCCTGTTGATGACCCGGGTTGTGGGCGCGTTGCGAGCGGGATGATGATGCCGTCGTGAATGTCCTGACCGTCCCCTTCACCGATCCACTGCTGCGAGAGGCCCTGCTGGCAGGGGTCCTGGTCGGGATCGCCGCTTCGGTCGTCGGGGCGTTCGTGGTGCTCCGCGGACTGGCCTTCGTGGGCGACGCGCTCGCACACGGTGTGCTCCCCGGAATCGCGGCCGCCGTGCTGCTGGGCGTCTCCAGCATGATCGGTGCGCTCGCCGGGGGCATCGTGATGATGGTCGGGGTCACGGCCATCACCCGACGAACGCGGCTGTCCGGTGACACCGCCATCGGGCTGCTGTTCGTCGGGATGCTCGCGCTCGGCGTCGTGATCACGTCGCGCTCCGCCAGCTTCAGCGGAGACATCACCCGGATCCTGTTCGGCGACCTGCTCGGGATCACCCGGGGGGATCTGGTGGTGCAGGCGGTCGCCACCGGCCTCGTGCTGCTCGTCGCCGGCGTTTGCGCGCGGCCGTTCCTGCTGCTGAGCATCGACCCCGACCGCGCCACGGTCGCGGGGTTCCCGGCCGGCCGCTACCACGTGATCATGCTCGCCCTGATCACCGTGACCGTCGTCGTGAGCTTCCAGGCCGTCGGCACCCTGCTGGTGTTCGGGATGCTCATCGCGCCCCCCGCCACGGCCGCCCTCTACGCGCGGCGCCTGCCGATGATGATGGGAGCCGCCGCCATCATCAGCGCCGTGTCGGTCTGGGCGGGACTGGTGCTCTCGTTCCAGTACCGCCTTGCGGCCGGCGCGACCATCGTGCTGGTGCAGGTCGCCGTCTTCTTCGTCGCGCTGCTCATCCACCGGCCCCGTACCGCGCCCGCGCCTCAGGTGGTCGGATGAGTTCGGCGGTGCACATGGACGGGGCCAGCGTCGGCTGGGACTACCCGGTGGTCGACGGGATCACCATCGACGTCCCCGCGGGAAGCTCGCTGGCCCTCATCGGGACCAACGGCAGCGGGAAGTCCACGATCCTGCGGACCCTTGCGGGGCTGCTCCCGCCCATCGGCGGCCGGGTCTCGGTGCTGGACGGGCCACCGGGAGCGAATCCGGCCCGGGTGGCCTATGTGGGGCAGTTCCATCCCCAGGGATTCGTGCTCCCGCTTCGTGTCCGCGACGTGGTCGCCATGGGCCGGTACCCCCGCCTCGGTCTGCTCGGGCGCCCGCGCCGCGCCGATGCGGACGCCGTCGATCACGCGCTCGGCGAACTCGGCATCAAACATCTCGCCGATCGCGCACTCCGCGAACTCTCGGGCGGCCAGCGCCAGCGGGTGTACGTCGCCCAGGCCATCGCCCAGCAGGCGGACGTGATCCTCCTCGACGAACCCGCGTCGGGGCTCGATCTCTCGGCGCGCACCCTGCTGCGGGCCGCCATCGCGTGCGAGGTCGATCGCGGCGCCGCCGTCCTGTTCGCGACGCACGACCTGGGCGATGCGCGGACGAGCGACCAGGTGATGGTGCTGGCGGGTCGCGTGGTCAGTGCCGGGCCGCCCGCCACCGCGCTGAGCCGGGACGCGATCATCGCGGGGTTCGGTCTGGTCCTCGAGGAGTTCTCCGACGGGGGCCCGATCGCGCTCGATCCCGGCCACGCCCATGGACATCACGACGACCACGATCATGGGGCGGCGACGTGAGCTCCGGACGGGGACACCACCACGAGCCGGCGGGCGCCTGGACCGGCCATGCCGAGTCCGCGTTGCGCGCGGCCGGCCACCGGAGCGGGGGAGCCCGCAGCTCCGTCATCGCGCAGCTTGCGGCAAGCGATTGCTGCGCGACCGCCCAGGAGGTGCACGATGCGATCCGCGCGTCGGGGCAGCGCGTGGGCCTCGCGTCGGTGTACCGGGTGCTCGATCAGCTCGTTGCCGTCGGAGCCGTGACCCGGGTCGAGTTCGGCGACGGCGTCTCGCGGTTCGAACCCGCGCCGCCGGACGGCTCGCATCACCACCACCTGGTCTGTGAACGGTGCGGCGTGGTCCGTCCGTTCGAGAGCCCGGAGCTGGAACGCGCCATCCACGGGGTGGGCGACCGTGAACGGTTCCGCGTGGAGACGCACGAGGTGGTGCTCCACGGGCGCTGTCCGGACTGTCTGCCGAAGCGCGCCTGACCACTCCGGGCCCGTGGGCCGAACCGGGCGCTGAGCGCGGACCTTGTCCCGGCGGTGTGCGCGGTGTGATCCTCTCGACCATGGACGACCGGCCGAAGTCCCTCACCGGCGGCTGCAACTGCGGCGCCGTCAGGTTCATCCTGCGCCGCCCGCCACGGCAGGCGCTGTACTGCCACTGCAAGCGGTGCCAGCGTCGATCCGGCGCCGCGGCGTCTGCCTCGGCAATCGTCGACGCAGCCGACGTCGCCTTCGAGGACGAGACCCACCTCCGGCGCTGGCAGCCCCCCGACGACGGCGCGGCGAAGGTGTTCTGCGACGTCTGCGGCTCCCAGATCATGTCGGTGGACGACGATGTCCGGGCGATCCGCCTCGGGGTGTTCGATGACGACCCGGAGGTTCGTCCCGCGCTTCGCCAGTGGCTGGCGTCGGCCGCGTGCTGGGAACCGGTGCCGGACGACGGGCTTCCCATCCACGACCGCGGACGACCCTCAGGGGAGTGACGGCGCGTCCGCGTCCATTGAGCGCTCAGTGAAGACCCGACCCGTCGGCGGCAATCGTGGTACCTCGTCGCTCGTGTCGTGAGTCGGAGGTTCGGGAGCGCCGTGGCGAGCGAAAACCGCGTGCAACACGGAGGAGGTTCGGGACGATGCCGGTGGCATGGCCCGCGCCGACGACGCACCCCCCGCGACGCACCCCTGCCCCGAGACGATGGAGGGTTGCGTGCGAGTTTGCAGCCGCCAGGCTGCCGCGAAATCTTCGCCTCAGGACACTAGGTTGTGACCCACGCAGACCCGGCCCGCACACGCCAGCAGGGAGCACGAGATGTCAGTCACAGGTGATCCGGATCCCAAACTCGCCGAGTACGCACATCCCGAGCGACTGGTCACGACCTCGTGGCTCGCCGAGCATCTCGACGACCCGAACGTCGTCGTGGCCGAGTCGGACGAGGACGTGCTGCTCTACGACACCGGCCACATCCCCGGAGCGGTGAAGCTCGATTGGCACGCCGACCTCAACGACCAGGTGGCGCGTGACTACGTCGATCCGGAGGGGTTCGCCGAGCTGATGTCCCGCCGGGGCATCGGACGCGACACCACGATCGTCGTGTACGGGGACAACTTCAACTGGTGGGCGGCGTACGCGCTGTGGGTGTGCAGCCTGTTCGGCCATCCCGACGTGCGACTGCTGGACGGCGGCCGCCAGAAATGGATCGACGAGGGACGGCCGCTCACCACCGAGGTTCCGACGCCGGCCCCGGCGGACTATCCCGTCGTGCCCCGCGACGACCGGACCATCCGCGCATTCAAGGACGACGTGCTCGCGCACCTCGGTGAGGGCCCGCTGGTGGACGTGCGCTCACCCGGCGAGTTCTCCGGCGAACTCACGCACATGCCCGACTATCCCCAGGAGGGGACGCTGCGGGCGGGACACATCCCCACCGCGAAGAACGTGCCCTGGCGTCGCGCCGCGAATGACGACGGATCCTTCCGATCGCTGGCGGAGCTCCAGGCCATCTACCGCGACGAGCTGGGGATCACGGACCGGGACCGGGTCATCGCGTACTGCCGTATCGGCGAACGCTCGAGCCACACCTGGTTCGTCCTGACACACCTGCTGGGGGTCCCGGGCGTGCGCAACTACGACGGCTCATGGTGCGAGTGGGGGAATGCCGTGCGTGTGCCGATCGAGCGACCCGGCCATCCGGTCCGACCGCCCGGTGGCGTCGGCGCATGATCCCCGCACCGCTCGCCGAGATCGTCGAGGACTTCGCGGCGTCCCCGCGTGAGATGCGCCTCCAGATGCTCCTGGGGTACGCCCAGGGGCTTCCTGACCTGCCGGACCGCTACGCCGACCAGGATGCGCTCGAGCGGGTCCAGGAGTGTCAGACGCCGTTCTTCCTGGCGGTCGAGATCGACGACGACCGGCGCGTGTCGCTGTTCTTCGACGCGCCGCCGGAAGCGCCCACCACCCGCGGCTACGCCGGAATCCTCGCGGAGGGCCTCGACGGGGCAACCGTTGACGAGGTGCTCGCGACCCCCCCGGACTTCTTCACCGGGATGGGCCTGGCCGAGCTCATCTCGCCCCTGCGTCTGCGCGGGATGAGCGCGATCCTGGCGCACATCAAGCGTCGTGTGGTGGAGCTGACCGCGGGCTGACGCCCGCCGGCCGCCGTCACTTGATGTCGGCCGGCCGGTCGGCGAGCTTCACGGTGAACTCCTTGCGGGCACCGTCCCGGAGGACGGTGATGGTGACCTCGTCGCCCACCGCCTTGCTGGCGATGTCGAGGCTCACGTCGCCCATGTCCTGCACCGCGGTGCCGTCGACCGCCACGATCACGTCACCGCCCTTGGGGATGGCGTCGGGGTTGTCGGACGTCCCGCTGGTGGCCCCCTCGAGGCCGGCCTTCCGAGCCGGTCCCCGTGAATCCAGCGACACGACCATGACGCCGCGCTGATCACCGAGGCCGTTCGCGGTGGCGACCCTGGGAGTGAGCTGGGTTCCCTTGATGCCGATCCACGCGTGCTCGGCCGTGCCGTCGGCGATGATGCTGGCGACGGTCGGCTTGATCAGATCGATCGGAACCGCGAAGCCGATACCGACGTTCCCGCCGTTCTCCGTGGCGATCTGTGAGTTGATCCCGACCACCCGCCCCTGCAGGTCGAGCAGCGGGCCACCGGAGTTGCCCTGGTTGATGGCGGCGTCGGTCTGGATCACGTTGGAGATCGTCGCGTCGTTCGGCGACGAGATGTAGCGCTTCAACGCCGAGACGATGCCCGTGGTCACGGTCTGCTCGAACCCGAGCGGGTTCCCGATGGCCACCAGCGGATCGCCGACCTCGAGGTTGCGGATGCTCCCCATCTCGACGACGGTGGCGGTCTTCGGGACGTCGGCGATCTTCAACACCGCGATGTCGAGCGATTCGTCGATACCCACGAGTTTCGCGTCCTCGACGGTGCCGTCCTTGAAGCCGACCGTGATGTCGGTGCCGTCCTTCACCACATGCGCGTTGGTGAGGATGTGCCCGTCCTTGTCGATCAGGAAGCCGGTGCCGAGCGCCTCGCCGCTTCCGGACCCGCCGAACGACCCGCTCGACCCGGAGGTCGTCGTGCGAACGGTCGTCACACCGGGGGAGACGGCGTCCACGATCGTGCTGACGTCGGTCCCGATGGCCGAGCCGTCGACGGCGGCCGTGCTCGGCGTGGTACCGGACGTGGTGGTGGCCTCAGCGGCGGCCGCGTCGCTCGTGCGCTGCTGGACGATCGTCGTCACCGTCCGGGACTGGTCCTGGTCGACCAGAGCGGAGACCCCGAGTGCCGCGCCCGCGCCGATGACCGCGGCGACCACGGAGGGGACGATGATGCCGCGGCGCTTCGCGGACGACTGCGGTTCGGCTGGCTCGGTGCTCATGGGACCTCGTGAGTCGTGATGAGGGCATGGTACTTCCGGACGCTGAGGAAGCCCTGAGAAGCGGGGGTGCGCGCGACCGCACCTCGACCGGTCGACCCGACGGGCGCGGATCCCCCCCGCTGCACGGTACGGTGTGGCCCATGGCCGAACGCATCATGGTGGTCGAGGACGAGGCGGCGATCCGGAAGGTCGTCGAGTACGCGCTCAAGGACGCCGGGTTCGAGGTCGTCTCGGTGGCGCGCGGAGACGAAGCCCTGACCGAGATCGAGGGCCAGTCCATCGACCTGGTGGTGCTCGACCTGATGCTGCCCGGTGTGGACGGGCTCGAGGTGTGCCGCCGTATCCGCGCCGAACGCGGAACGCCCATCATCATCCTGTCCGCGCGGGGCGAGGAGCTCGACAAGGTCCTG
>JACJWX010000012.1 GCA_020636905.1 Actinomycetota bacterium
CTCGTCGATGATCACGGTCCGGACGTCCTCCAGCACCTCGCTCGCACGGGAGGTGAGCATCAGGTAGAGGCTCTCCGGGGTTGTGATCAGCACATCCGGGGGATGTCGGAGCATGCGCTGGCGATCGCGCTGCGGGGTGTCGCCGGTGCGAACCCCCACGGTGATGTCGGGGAATGCCAGCCCCTCGCGTCGCGCGGCGTCCCCCAGGCCCGCCAGCGGCCCGGACAGGTTCCGTTCGACGTCGTAGTTCAGCGCCTTCAGCGGGGAGATGTAGAGCACGCGGTGCGGGTCACGCCCTTCGAGGCGCGCGGCCATGATGCGGTCCAGTGCCCACAGGAACGCGGTCAGGGTCTTGCCCGAACCGGTGGGGGCGAGGATGAGGGTGTGGTGGCCGGCGGCGATGGCGGGCCAGCCCCCCCGTTGCGCGGCGGTGGGCTCGGCGAACGCGCGCGTGAACCAGGCCCGGGTGAGGGGGTGAAACGGTGCGAGCGCCGGATCCGGATCCATCACGGCATCGTAGATGTGGCGTGGCGCGGTCCGCCGTGTCCCCGGTGTTCAAGTCCGCGGCCCGGTTCGTCGATTCTGAGGAGTGAGGATGCCTGCGCCCATCGACACCGGCTACAGCGCCGCACTGGCCCGCATTCAGGAGATCACCGGCGTCGCCTCACGGGCGTCGTCGCTGTCGGGGTCCACCATGCAGTCGTTCGCGACGCAGCTCTCGCACGCCAGCGGCAGCCTCAGCGACGCCGAGGGCGTGGTCGCCGGTCAGGCGGGGCAGACGCCGTTCACGTACGGCGCCGGGGCGCTGGCCGTCGGAGGCGCCACGCCACCCGGCGGCACGACCTTCGGCGGCGCGGGACCGGTTGGCCAGCGCATCGCGCAACTGGCGATGGCCGAACTCGGCGTGGCCGAATCCCCGAAGGGGTCCAACGACAGTCCGCGCATCGCCGAGTACCGCACCGCCACGCAGGGAGCGGGCGTCGGTCCGTGGTGCTCGTACTTCACCTCGTGGGTGGCCCGTCAGGCGGGCGTGCCGGTCGGACCGAACGGACGCGGCGAGGGCTGGGTGCCGAACGTCGAGTCCTGGGGCAAGCAGACCGGACGCTGGATCGAACCCAACGCCCAGACCCCGCAGGCCGGCGACCTCGTGGTCTTCGACCGCAACGGCGATGGCCTCACGGACCACATCGGCGTCGTGACCGGGGTGCGGAATGACGGGGGCATCACCACCATCGAGGGCAACTCGAGCGACCAGGTCTCGGAGCGCAGCTACGGCGCCGGCGAGTACGCCGGCCTCGTGCGGTTGGTGAGGCCCGGCGTCTGAGCGCCCGACGCGGCACTCGCCAGGAACAGGCGCGGCTGACGCCCGCGGCACGGCACACGTATCCTGCGCCGTATGGGAACCGAGATCGTCAAGCCGCCGGACGTCGAAACGACGCCTGACGAGGTCGCCGGAGGCCCGGGGCACGGGGACGCGGTCCACGTCATCGTCCTCAACGACGACCACAACACGTTCGAACACGTGGCGGCGACCCTCGCCAGGTACATCCCGGGTGTCGACTACGCCCGTGGCATGGAGCTCGCCAACCGCATCCACAATGCCGGCGAGGCGCGAGTCTGGAGCGGCCATCGAGAGCAGGCCGAGCTCTACTGGGAACAGCTCAGCGGCGCCGGGCTGACCATGGCCCCGCTGGCCTGAGTCGGGCCGGTCAACGGTGAACACGGCGGACTGGCTGCTCGACGCACTGGCCGCCGAGGGCGTCACCCACCTGTTCGGCAACCCCGGATCCACCGAACTGCCGGTGGTCGAAGCGGCCGCCCGCACGTCCCGGCCGCGATTCGTGCTGGGACTGCACGAGGCCGCCGTGATGGGTATGGCGGACGGGTTCGCGCAGGCGTCCGGCGGGATGTCGGCGGTCAACGTCCACGTCCAGCCGGGCATCGCGAACGCGATGTCCGGATTGCTGAACGCGGTCCGTGCGCGGGTGCCGATGCTGGTCACCGTCGGACAGCAGGTGACCGGGTTGCGCGACACCGGCCCGTTCCTCGGCGGCGACGTGCTCGGGCCGGTCAGGCCGTGGGTCCGGTGGGCGCGGGAGGCGGACACTCCCGAGGACCTTCCCGGCCTGGTCCATGACGCCGTCGCCGCCGCGACGACTCCACCCTGCGGACCGGTCGTGCTGAGCCTGCCCATGGACGTCATGGCTGCGCCCGCCCCCGCTCCGTACCGCCCGGCGGGCACCGCGCCGCCGGCTCCCCGCCCGGGACGGGAGGCGATGGACGAGATCGCGGTGGCGGTTCGCGAGGCGTCGGCTCCCGTGATCCTGGCCGGTGACGGGGTGGTGCACGAGGGAGCCGTCGATCGCCTGGTCACCCTCGCCGAACGGCTCGACGCTCCGGTGTGGGGCGAACCCATGGCCGGCCGCGCCCCGATGCCCTGGGCACATCCGAACTGGCGCGGACTGCTCCCGCCGTTCGCGGCGGCGATCGCGCCGATCCTCGCGTCGCACGATCTGGTGCTGGCCTTCGGGATGCCCGTCTTCCGACTCTTCGGCGACAGCCCCGGTCCGGCGCTTCCCGACGCGGTCCGGCTGATCCACGTCGACGTGGATCCCGCCGAAGTGAACCGGAACCACGTCGCGCGTCCGGGAGTGGTGGCCGCGGTCGGTGGCGTCCTGGACCATCTGCTGCGGGGCATCCCCGACGGCCCGGCACGTCCTTCTGCGTCGCTCACGGCCGAGTCCGGCGCGCCCGCCCGCGGCGCTCGCGTCTCGCCCGAGGCGCTGGCGGACGCACTGGCCCGCGGCGTCGGCGCCGACGACGTCCTCGTCGACGAGAGCCTCACGGCCGGACGTCCCGTACGGAGCCGGGTGCGGAATCGAACCGCCGAGAACTGGTTCGCCCACCGCGGCAGCGCGCTCGGCTGGGGCCTCCCGGCCGCCGTCGGCGTGCGCATGGCGCACCCGGATCGACGGGTCATGGCGCTGCACGGGGACGGGAGTCTCCTCTTCGGCGTGCACGCCCTGTGGACCGCGGCCAACGAGGGCGCCGGGGTGGCGGTGGTCGTCGGTGACAATGGCGGCTACGAGATCCTGCGGGCCGGAATGCGGGGCGCGTTCGGCTCCGACGTCGCCTGGACCGGGCTGGACATCGATCGGCCCGCGCTGGACCTCGTCGGCATCTGTCGCGGGTTCGGTGCCGACGCCGGTCGCCTCGATCGTGCGGACGACCTCGACGACGCGATCGCCGACCTCTGGACACGCGCCGAACGCGGCCCGGCCGTGCTGGTCGTCCCGATGGAGCAGACCGCAGAAGCGGTGGGATATCCGATCCCGCCCGCGTCGGAACGGACCTCGGCACCATGACCGCCGCGATCATCATCATCCTGCTCGTCGTCGGCGCCGTGACCGGCGTGCTGGTGAAGGTCGGCCTGGATCTGCGCGCCTTCGTCAACGAACGCCGCAACGCCGACGGGAAGATCGGCAACGAGGTCAAACTGGGCGTCGTGCTCGTGCTCGTCATGGTGGCGATGATCCTGCTCTGGATCGTGCTGGGCTTCCTGCTGGGCGACACCTCCGGGGTGAGCGGGGGTGGCTGACGGTCTCGGCGACGGATGCGTCGCCGTCAGGCTGGACCGCGCGCTCGAGATGCGTCGTGTCGATCAACCCGCGGTCGACGACGGATTCGCGCGGGCGCTGGCGGCCACACGGCGGGAGATGGCCGGCAGCGAGGTGATGTTCGACGGCGTCATCGCCATCCCGGTCGCCGTTCGCGGGCACGTGGTGGACTCCTACGAGGCCACCTACGCGTGGCACCTCACCGAGCGCGGCGGGACACCGCTTCCCGCAGGGCGTGGGATGGTGGCCATGGCGCTGATCCTCGAACGCCCGGACGGGTCGGTGCTGTGGCAGCGGCGCGCCGCACGGCTGGTGTTCGGCGGCACGTGGGACGTGTCGGCGGCGGGCTCGTGGCACCCGGGGGAGGACCCTGTCGAAGCCGCCTACCGCGAGGGGAGTGAAGAGCTCGGCGTCCCCCGCGACCGGCTCGGGCAGCCGCGCGACGTGTGGATGGTGGTCGGACCGCCTCCGCGCGGAGTGACGGTGCTGGTGCGAAGCCCCGTGCCTCCCGAGCTGGTCCCGCGCCCGAATCCCGCCGAGGTCGACGAGGTGCGGTGGGCGCGCACGCCCGACGAACTCCCCGGCGACGTGTGGAACGTCCGCCGGCGCATGCTCACCGAGATCGGGTTTCCGTGGGATCCGGAGCGTGCTTCGGGATCGCCCCCGCGGGCATCGGATCGAAGGTGATGCCCTCCCGATTCGCGATGGACACCTCGACCGCGGCGATCACCGCTTCGACGGTGAGTTCGGGCCGGTAGTCGCGCAGTCCTGCGGCCACCGACTCGAGCGCCGCCTCCATCCGTTCGATCTCGGACGGGGCCGACTCGAGGTAGCGCGCCAGACGCGCCGACGGAAACGTCAACGCGATTCCGCACTGGAACAGCACCCCGCTGCGTCGACGCACCTGGGCGAGCCCCACGACCTTCCGCCCGTCTTCGGCGACCACTTCGAAGGGCGACAGCCCTCCGAAACAGGCGCGCGCCGCACGCAGCCGGACAGGGTCGTCCGTTGACTGGTGGTGGCGGGCCACGTCGATCTGGACGACGTGCGTTGGGACCCCCGCCGCGGAGAGCGCGTCGCTCACCGCTTCGCCCAGCCACCGATACGCGAGGGTCACGTCGTGGCCCGCGAGCCGGTGCGCGGGCGGGACGCAGACGTCCAGTGACACCAGCTCAGGGCCCCACAGCACCGGACCGCCTCCTGAACGACGCTGCACGACGTCGACACCGTCGAGCGCGAGCGCGTGATGGTTCAGTGCCGCGCCGGGTGCGGCCCTTCCCGCGACCAGCACCGGCTCGGTCACCAGTGACCAGCTCAGCACCGGTCGCTCGACGCCGGCATCGAGGAGATCGATGGCCCGGGTGACCGCGGCTGGGCCCGGAAGCACCTCCGGGCCCAGCCGCCACCACGTCTCAGGCACTACCTGCCGCGGCTCAGTGCCGCCCTGAGCAGGCGATCCTGCTCGGCCTGGTGGGCCTGCGGGTACCCCTCGCTCGGACTGGCGCGACGGTCGCGACCGTCGTACTGGAGCTTCATGTCGAGCTCCTCGACGAACATCCGCTGGATGTAGTCCCAGGCGCCCATGTTCTGCGGCTCCTCCTGGACCCAGACGACCTCCGTGAGGTTGGGGTACATGCTCAGGAGATGCTCCTGGACTTCCTTCGCCGGGAACGGGTAGAGCATCTCGATGCGGCCGACGGCCAGATCGGTCCGCGCCGCCCGGGCGTCGTGGCCCTGGAGCTCGTGGTAGACCTTGCCGGTGCAGAGCAGCAGGGTGGTGATCGACCCCGGATCGGCCACCGTGGGATCCGCCAGCACCGGGTGGAACCAGTCGTCGGTCAACTCGGCCAGGCTCGAGCTGGCGCTCTTGTTCCGCAGCAGGCTCTTCGGCGTGAAGATGATCAGCGGCCGCTGCCGGTCGGTGAGCGCCTGCTTGCGGAGCAGGTGGAAGTACTGCGCGGCCGTCGAGCAGTTGGCAACGCGGATGTTGTCCTCGGCCGCCAGCTGCAGGAAGCGCTCGATTCGGGCCGAGCTGTGCTCGGGGCCGTTCCCCTCGTAGCCGTGCGGCAGCAGAAGGGTCAGCCGGCTCTTCTCGCCCCACTTGGCCCGGCCGGACACGATGAACTGGTCGATCATGATCTGGGCGCCGTTGGCGAAGTCGCCGTACTGCGCCTCCCAGAGCACCAGGGTCTCGGACGCCCGGGTCGAGTAGCCGTACTCGAAGCCCATCGCGGCGGCCTCGGAAAGCGGGCTGTTGTGCATCTCGAAGGACCCGCCGGCGTCGCGCAGGTGCGCCATCGGCACGTATGTGCGTCCGGTGCGCGGGGTCCACGTTTCGCCCTCTCCGACGTCGTGCAGCTCGAGGTGCCGCTGGCTGAAGGTGCCGCGCGCGACGTCCTGGCCGGTCAGCCGGATCGGCACCCGGTCGAGCGTCAGCAGGCTCGCGAAGGCGAGCGACTCGGCGTGTGCCCAGTTGATCCCTCCGTCGTCGGGCTCCATGGCCGCGACGCGGCGCTGGAGCTGCGGCTTCAGCTTCGAGTGGATCGTGAAGCTGTCGGGCACCGTGATGAGCTGCTCGTTGAGGTCGCGGAGCATCGCTTCGGACACCCTGGTCTCCACCGGCGGCTGCTGCGGCAGTCGCGGCGGCTCCTCGTAGGTCGGCGGTTCCTGTGCCACCGACCGGTGCGCGTCGCTCATGTGCTGCTCGGCCGTCGAGAGCATCTCGTTGAAGCGCTCTTCGGTGATGACGCCGTCCTCGATGAGGCGTCGCCCGTAGATCTTGCTCACCGGCGGGTGCGCCTTGATGGTGCGGCTCATGACCGGCTGGGTGTAGGCCGGTTCGTCCACCTCGTTATGGCCGAGGCGACGGTATCCGATCAGGTCGATCAGCACGTCGCGCTGGAATTCGGCGCGGAAGGCGACCGCCAGACGCGCGGCGCTGAGCACCGCTTCGACGTCGTCGGCGTTGACGTGGATGATCGGGACGTCGAACCCGCGTGCGAGGTCGCTGGCGCTGTCGGTGCTTCGCGAGTCGCCGGGATCGGTGGTGAACCCGATCTGGTTGTTGGCGATGATGTGGATGGTGCCACCGGTGGAGTAGCCGCCCAGGCCCTGCATGTTGAGGGTTTCCGCGACGACTCCCTGGCCCACGAACGCGGCGTCGCCGTGGATGAGCACCGGCACGACCGCGGCGTGGTTGATCTTGGCTTCGGCGTCCGAGCGATCGGTCTGGCTTGCGCGGGTGGTGCCCTCGACGACCGCGTTGACCTGTTCGAGATGGCTCGGGTTCGCCGACAGCGACACCTTGACCTCGCGGCCGTTCCGGGTCGTGAACGATCCATCGGCGCCGAGGTGGTACTTCACGTCGCCGGCCGTGTTGTGGAACTCCTCCTCTTCCTCCTCCTGGTTGAACTCCACATGGCCTTCGAACTCCGCGAGGATCGATTCCACCGGCCGGCCCACCACATGGGTGATGAACGAGAGGCGGCCGCGATGGGCCATTCCCAGGACCACCTCGTGGACGTCGTGATCGCTCAGCAGGTCGATGATCTCGTCGGTGAGCGGCACCATGGTGTCGACGCCCTCGATGGAGAACGTCTTCTGCCCGAGGTACTGGCGGCGCAGGAACCGCTCGAAGGCGTCGACCTCGACGAGCCGTTCGAGCACCGTGACGCGACGCTCCGGCGAGAGCCGGACGATCTCGGCGCCGCTCTCGATGCGCTTGTGCCACCACAGGCGCTGCTCGTGCGAGGTGATGTGCTCGACCTCGTACGCGATGTTCCCGCAGTAGGCGGCCTGGAGGTTCGGCAGGGCCGCGAGGAAGCTGTCGCCGGGGACGCTGATGCCGAGCACCGAGGTGGGGATGCGCGCCATGAGTTCGGGCGTGAGGCCCAGGTTCTCTGGGTTCAGCGCCGGGTCCCCGGGCGGCGTCGAGCCGAGCGGGTCGAGTGTGGCCGCGAGATGTCCGTGGCTGCGGGTTGCGCTGACCACCGACATGGCCGCCGCGGTCCAGGTGAGCAGGTCGTGGTCGACGGCTCCGTCCGCGACGGCGGCCGGCGCCGGAACCGGCGAGGCGACCTGGAGTGCGGGGGCGGTGGTGACGCCGGGCGCGACCGCCAGCCCGAGGCTCTGGCGCACCTCGTCGTAGAAGCCCTCGTCACCCTCGAGCAGTTCGTCGACCCGCGCAAGGAAGGCGCCGCTCTCGGCGCCCTGGATGACGCGGTGGTCGTAGGTCGAGGTCATGGTCATGACCTTCTCGACGCCCAGCTCCGCGAGGCGGCCGGGATCCACCCGTCCCATACCGGGCGGGTAGGCGATGCTGCCCGTCGCCACGATGGTGCCCTGACCGGCCATCAGCCGCGGCACGGAGGCGATCGTGCCGATCCCGCCCGGGTTGGTGAGTGTGACGGTGGCGCCGCGCAGGTCATCCGGGGTGATCCCGCCGGTCCGCGTGCGTCGCACCAGGTCGTCGTACGCGTCGCGGAATCCGCGGAAGCCGAGCGAGCCGGCGTCCTTCACCACCGGAACCATGAGCGACCGGCTGCCGTCCTTGCGCTCCACGTCGACGGCGAGGCCGAGGTTGACGCCGTCGCGGCGCAGTGCGGTCGGCTTGCCATCGCGGGCCTCGAAGCCCGTGTTCATCATCGGCCAGGCCTGCGCGGCCTTCACGATGGCCCAGGCGATGAGGTGCGTGAAGCTGAGCTTCTCCTTGCGGCCTTCGGCGGTCAGGCCGGCGTTGATGGCCTTGCGCTCGGCATCGAGGGTGCTGACCGACAGCGTGCGGAAGCTGGTCGCCGTGGGGATCGTCAGCGATTCGTCCATGTACCGGGCCAGCACCGCCGCCGGGCCCTTGAGCTGGTCGGCGGTCTCGCCGGCGGGGCCGGCGGGCGCGGCGCTCCCCGGTGAGTCGGCGGCCTTCTCCACGTCGGCGCGATTGACCATGCCACCCGGGCCGCTCCCGGCCACGGCCGCGAGATCGACGCCGAGGTTGGCCGCGAGCTGGCGGGCCACGGGAGTGGCCGGTCCGCCGTTGGACGACGGGGGCGCGCTGGTGGCCGGAGCGGTGGCCCCGTTGCCAGTGGCGCCGGACGACGGGGCGGCCGCCCCGGCACCGGCGGCTCCGGCGCCCACCGCGACCATGCAGATCGGGTCGGTGATCGGGAAGGTCTCCCCCTCCTGCACGAGGATGCTGTGCAGCACGCCCTCGACCGGGCAGGGCACGGGCGCGTCCACCTTGTCGGTGCTGATCTCGGCCAGGTCCTCGTCCATGGTGACCGCATCGCCGGGCTGCTTCAGCCATTCGATGAGCGTGCCTTCGACGATCGACTCCATCTCGGGGAGTCGAACGGGAACCAGCTCCACCTCGCCGTTGCCATCGGCGGAACCATCAGCGCCCGCGTCCGCGGTGGACGGCGCGGGGGCGTCCCCGCCGGCGTCGATTCGCGCAAGCAGCGCGCCGACCTCGACGGTGTCACCCGCGTGCGCCAGGAGTTCTCTGATCACGCCCCCCACGGGAGCGGGGACCTCGACGTCCACCTTGTCGGTGGTGAGGTCCAGCAGCACGTCACCCGCTTCGACCCTGTCCCCCTCCGAGACTCGCCATTCAACGATGGTTCCCTCGGTGACCGACTCCCCGAGCTCCGGAAGGACGACCTCGTGGGCGGATGAGGCGGTGGACACGTCTACTGCTCCAATGCGTTCATGGTGTGTGTGGTCACATCGATCGGCAGCTCGGAACCGCGACACAGCGTCGGCGGGGGGTGCCGTCCGATCGCTCCATCCTACGTTCCCAGTACTTCGACAGGACGGTGTGAGGTTCTTACCGTCGGGCCTCCCTCGTGCCGAGGTGCCATGCCGACCGATCCGCTGGGGCTATCGGCCGCCGCAGCGACCCCACCCGCCATCTCGACCCGACCGGTGCTCGTGCCGGTGGGGGGACTTGCCCTTCGGGGCGTGGTGCTCGACGTTCGTCGTCGGCTCGTCAGGCGTCGACGACGTGGGATCGGGCTTGGTGTTGGGCGGCCTGTTGCCGTGGTCCGACCCCGGGGTGGAGTGATGCTCATCCGTCTCGGGTGAGCCGGGCTTCGGCTTCGTCGAGTCGAGTTCGTCCGTCCGCGGACCCGGGGTCGACGTCTCCGAGCCGTCTTCGGTCACCGACGACGAACCGGACGTCGCCGGCGGGTCGGGCGGTGTCGCGGGTTCCCGGGACGGGGGGGTCGGGGTCGTCGCCGGCGGCGGTGGGCCGCCCCCGCCGGAGAGGTCGAGTTCCGTGGCCGTCGAGGTGGTGCCGCGCGAATCCGATCCGGCCGGCGGCGGGCCCGCCTGAGCCGTGTCGGGATCGGGCTGGGCCGGTCGAGGTGCCTGCGGCGGCGCGACGGGCGATGTCGCTTCGTCCGGGGTCGGCTCCTCAGGCTTGACGACGCCGAGCACTCGCGGCGTCACCCGAGGGTTGAGGCTCGCGGCGGGGTGGGACACGCTGGTGGCGTCGGCCGCGGTCCGGACCGCGGTTTCCACCGGCTGGCGGGGCGTCGTGGCCGCGCCAGGTGCGACGGGGGCCGGTCGAGGTGCCGTCCTGAAGCCACCGCCGGAACCCGCGCCGGTCTCGGTGGCCGTGGCGGCTGCGAGGAGCGTCGTCGGGACCCGTGTGCCGAGCCCGTGGGCCAGGCCGCCCCGGGTGGCGGTCAACTCGGGTGCGGCGGCGGCCACGGCATCGATGCTGGTGCCCGAGACGCCGGAGTCCTCCGCACGGAGACCCGAGCCGTTCATGACGTTGGGGAGGATGACGGCCGCGCCGATGATGGCCGCCGTCATGATCGACCCGAACTGGGTGACGAGCCCGCCCGAGAACGCGCCTCCGCCGGCGCCACCGAGGCCCGCGGCCCCCGCTCCGGTGGAGCTCGCGCCGCGGAGCACGTCCAGGAGACGCGACGCGACGGCCGCCGGCAGCACCGGGAAGATCGCCGCGAGCTGTCGAGGCCGCTCGCGCAGCGAATCGCGGTAGGCGCAGCAGGCGGAACATTCGTCGAGATGCGACCGCAGACGACGCGAACGGAGCATGCGGCCGTCTCGCTCGCTGATCACCGCGCGGACGTCGCCGCAGGCGAGATCACGACCCGCGGCACGCTCCACCAGCGCCTCGCGCGCCTCGAAGATGAGCCGCTTGGCGCTCTCGGGAGACGTTCCGAGCGTGTCGCCGATCTCGCGATGCGACAGGCCGCTCATCTCGCGCAGCAGAAGCGCGGAGCGGTGCGGTTCGTCGAGCTGCGCGATGTCGCGCCTGAGGCCCTCGAGCTGCTCGCTCAGTTCGTGCCGTTCGCTGACGTCGCCGCCGGACGGTTCGGAGACCGCGCTGAGGGCCGTCCAATTCGGGCGGCCGCGGATCAGATCGATGCAGACGTTGCGCGCCACCCGGAACAGCCAGGGACGGAGCACCACCCGGCGTTCGATGCCGCGCAGCGCGGTGTAGGCCCGCAACATCGTCGTCTGGAGGGCCTCCTCGGCGTCCTCCTGGTGGCAGAGGATGCCGTGGCAGAACCGGTAGAGCGAGTCGCTGTACCGCTCCACGATCTGCTCGAACGCGCGGTCGTCCCCCTGGCGGGACATTTCGACGAGCCAATCGTCCGGGGCGCCGCGAAGTCCGGTGAACGGCAGGGATGCCGGCGGAGCGACAACCGGTGCGGGAGCGGCGGGGGGCAGGGGAACGTCCTGATCGGTGAACGGGAACGCCTCGAGGGGCCGGCGAAGGGTATCGTGCCGCCGGGAAATCCGGAATGGTCGCTTTCGGAAGAATCTTGGGACAATTTCCGTATGTCGCCTGACCATTCATCGGGATGAGGCGGCGGCCCGGAAGCACGGCGTGCCCGGCGGATGCGGGCTAGGAGCCTGTCAAAGAAGTCGGCCGGGAGTCCGGCGGCTGCATGGCGGCGCGCTGGGGCGTTGTCGAGAACCTGGATACCGTAAGTATCCAGAACCGTCTCCTCCTTCCAGCGCTTGCCATTCGCTCGCCGGCCACGCAGCCGCCATGTTCTTTGACAGGCTCCTAGTCGATCCCGACCCGGATCGTCCGTGCGATCCCGACGCTGCGAGCGGCGGCCTCGGCGTCCCCGTACCGCACCGCGAAGCGCGCGTCGTCGGCGTCCATCCCGGCCTCGATCAGTCGCTGCTGCAGGCCCCGCTCGGTGGCGCCCTTGAAGAAGAGCACGCCCACGGCGCCGAAGGCGAGGAAGCAGTGCGTCACCATCATCACGGTGCCCGCGTTGCCCTGATCCTCCAGCGCCGAGATCCCCCACGCCTCGGCCGCCGCCGCATGCGATCCGTAGAACGCGTGCCCCGAGAACCAGTAGATGTTCGCGAAGGTCAGACCCACGATCCAGACACCCGCCATGTACCCGGCCTTGGCCCCCATCCCGAACCAGTCGGGGGCGACGGTGAACCGCTCCAGGATCGGCGCCCACAGCAGGATGCCGAATGAGAAGAAGGCGACCTGCTGGATGATCCACAGAGGCTGGCTGACGAGCACCTCGTGGTGAACGCCCGCCAGCAGCCACACCACCGTGCTCCCGGTCCAGAGCGGGAACGCCACCGCCGGGTGGGTCAGGGGGTGCCACCACCGCCGCACGACGCGTCGCGGGTCGACCTTGGGGATGGCCAGCATCACGAGCAGCGGCGCGAATCCGCCCACCAGGACGTGTTGACTCATGTGGGCCGAGAACAGGCCGCCCTGCGCCAGGCCGGCCACGGGGGAGCACACCGCCAGCAGCAGCAGCGCGATCGCCGAGATCGCGTACCCGCGGTTCACGGCGCCACGACTGCGAAACAGCACGAAGGCGAGCAGCAGGATCAGCGTGAACTCCACGGGCGGGATCGCCCAGAGCTGCCACCAGTCGCGGAGGGTGATCTCGCGCAGCGCCTGCTCGTAGCCGGTGTGCGCGGTGAACGACCCGCCGGTCGCCATCGTCAGGGCGACCGCGAGAGCGGTGGCCCCGGCACCGACCACGAGCGGCAGCACGACTCTGCTACCACTCGGCTGTGCATGTGAACTCACGCGCTGAAATGTACTGGTTCGATTCCGGGCCGCCCCCGGGCCGGTTCCCGCGCGCATGACGTCCGATCAGCAACGTCGCGCCCTCGTCGCATCCACACTCGGCGTCCACAAGCGCGACCGGCGCGGACCGTTCGCCCTCTTCATGGCCCTGTCCGTGGTCATCGCCGTCGTGGGCCTGATGCTGGACTCCGCCGCCGTCGTGATCGGCGCGATGCTGGTGGCGCCCCTGATGTCGCCGATCCTGGGGATCGCCGCGGGGCTCGTGCTCGGGTGGCCGCGGTCGATGCTCTCGGCCATCGCCACCGTCGCGGTGACCGTGTCGGCATCCATCGCCCTGGCCTGGGCGGTCGCCCTCGTGATCCCCGGAGCGGAGCCCACCTCGGAGTTGCTCAGTCGCACCGCCCCGGACATCCGCGACCTCGTCGTGGCGCTCGCGGCCGGCGCCGCGGGTGCGTACGCACTGTCGCGCGAGGACACGTCCACCGCGCTCCCCGGCGTGGCGGTCGCCGTGGCGCTGGTCCCGCCGCTCGCGGCCGCGGGGATGTCCCTGGCGCTGGGTCGCGGAGACCTCGCCTCGGGTGCCACCCTCCTGTTCGCGACGAACCTGCTGGCCATCATCCTCACGGCAGCCCTGGTCTTCGTGGTCATCGGCGTCGTGTCGAGGGAACGGCTTCGCCTCTCCATGACGCGCACCGCGATCGGGATCGCTCTGGCGACCGTGCTCGTGGTGGCGTTGAGTGTGCCCCTGCTCGATCGCACGCTGGCCGCCGTCGGCGACCAGCGACTCCAGCGCGACGTGAGCATCGCGGCCCAGGGTGCGCTCGGTTCGGACTCCGGCGTCCAGGTGGACCGGGTCGAGGTGGGGGACGACGAGGTGACCGTGGTGCTGAGCGGTTCGGCGCCACCGAGCGATCTCGACGTGCGGTCGCGTGTCCAGAGCGCGGTCGGCGAGGATCGGACCGTGCGCGTGGTCTGGCTCCAGGAGTACCGGCCCGATCAGTCACCACCGGACGCGGCGCTGTCGAGCGCGGTCCTGCGCGAGGCGCGTCAGGCCGCCGCGTCCTGGATCCAGACCGTCGATGCCGAGGACGCCCGGCTCGAATCGGTGAGCGCGCGTGGGGGACTGGTGCTCGTGTCGGTCAGCGTGGTCACCGGAACTCCGCCGGACGACACGACCCTCGCGGATGCCATCGAGGCGGCGGTCGGCCGTCCGGTACGCGTCGAGCTGGAATGGACCGAACGGGCCGCGGTGGACGGCGACGAGGACCTGCGCGTGGCGGTCAGCGCGTGGGTCGACGAGACCCCCGGGCTGCTCCTGGACGACATCCGGATCGGCACGGACGAGGTCGTCGTGCGGGTGCTCGGACCCCGTCGACCCACGAACGTCGCCGAGCTCCGTTCGGTCGTGCACGCGTTGCGCGGATCAGGCGTCGTGGTCCGCGTCGTCTACATGGCGGCGCGGGAGATCACCTGACGCCCGGGCGGCGTCAGCGGGGGGCGCGGGAGGCGTCGCCTCCGAGGTAGACCCCGATGATCACCCCGGCGAGAGCGGTCACCGGCGAGAGCACAACGAGCGCTTCCATGGGGCTCATGAGTCCGAGCGCGCTGAAGGCGACAATGCCCATCGTGATGACGGCGAACAGCGTGAACGAGGCGCGCACGAGCCACTCGCCGGTCGACAGTCTCGGTGAGGGCGCCACGGCTCCGGCGACGGCGGGGACGCGGGTGATCAGCGCCCGGGCGTGCTCGACGGCCTGCATCGAGATGGACGGCCCGGCGGGTGCGGCCGGCGCGGGCTGCGTCGGCGGGTGCTCCGCCGCCGGTTCGGCGACCGGCATGGACGTCCCGTTCACCGCGGGACCGGGAGTCGGGGAGAGATTCACGGTAGCCATCGTCACCACTTTCGGGTCGCCTGTGCCGCTCTTCGCGGCCGACCCCGGGACTCCTGCCCGTTGGCCGGGGGAACCGTGCCCCGGTGTGTGATGCTCCGCGCATCCAGGGCCCACCGACACCCGAGCATCGCCGACTCGCCGAGTCCCCCGGTCCGGACGCCCCCTGGCGGCGCTGGGGGCCGTACGTCTCCGCCCGGCAATGGGGCACGGTCCGCGAGGACTACTCGGCCGACGGCGACGCCTGGCGCGCGTTCCCGTTCGACCACGCCCATCTGCGCGCCTACCGGTGGGGTGAGGACGGCCTGGCGGGGCTCTGCGACCGCTTCGGCTTCCTGAACCTCACCCTGGCCCTGTGGAACGAGCGCGACGACCGCCTCAAGGAACGGCTCTTCGGCCTGACCAACCACCAGGGGAACCACGGCGAGGACGTCAAGGAGTACTGGTGGCATCTCGATGCCACCCCGACCCACTCGTTCGCGCGGGTGCTCTACCGCTACCCCCAGGCCACATTCCCGTACGAGGACCTCGTTCGCGTCAACGCGGAGCGTGGACTGGGCGATCCGGAGTTCGAACTCGCGGACACGGGCATCCTGGCGGACGACCGCTTCTTCGACGTGGTGGTCACACACGCCAAGGCGGGCCCGGACGACATCGTGGTCACCATCGAGGCGGCCAACCGGGGCCCCGATCCCGCGCCGCTGCACCTCATTCCCCAGCTGACCTTCACCAACACCTGGTCGTGGGGCCGCGACGATCGCCGTCCGCTCATCGAGGTCGCCGAGCAGGTGGTCGAGGGCGTGGCTGCCGTGAGCGCGACCCACGATCACCTCGGCCGCCTCACGCTGTTCGCCGAGGGTGCCCCCGCGCTGCTGTGGTGCGACAACGAGACGAACGCGGCGGCGCTGTTCGGCGCCGGCGGATCGTCGACCCCGCGGGACGGCATCAACCGCGCGGTTGTTCACGGTGACGCCTCGGGGCTCCGGGGCGATGGGCGCGGGACCCGGCTGGGCGTTCACCACCACCTTCCCGCGGTCGCCTCCGGGGCGACCGCCCGGGTGCGGCTGCGCCTGGTGGGCGGCGACCCGCCCGCGGCGCCCTTCGAGGAGGTCGAGGACATCCTCGCGCGGCGGCGGGAGGAAGCCGACGCCTTCTACGCGACCGTGCTTCCTTCCGAGGTCTCCGACGAAGACCGCCACATCGCCCGGAGGGCGTTCGCGGGACTGCTGTGGTGCCGCCAGGTCTACCGCTACTCGGTGGACGAGTGGCTCGAGGGGGACCCGGCGTTGCCGGCGCCTCCCGTGGAGCGGCTGGCCAGGGAACCGGCAGGACGCAACACCGCCTGGCGGCACCTCTCGCTGGCGGACGTCATCTCCATGCCCGACGAGTGGGAGTACCCCTGGTTCGCCTCATGGGACCTGGCCTTCCACGCGGTGGCGCTGGCGCGCATCGATCCCGCCCTCGCCAAACAACAGCTCCTGCTGATGTGTCGCGAGTGGTCTCAGCACCCGAACGGCCAGCTGCCGGCGTACGAGTGGTCGTTCTCGGACGTCAATCCGCCGGTGCACGCCTGGGCGGCCTGGCAGGTCTATCTCCGCGACGGCCGTCGCGACCGCACCTTCCTGACCCGGATCGTGACCAAGCTGCTGCTCAATTTCAGCTGGTGGGTCAACCGCAAGGACGCCGACGGGTCGAACCTGTTCGAAGGCGGCTTCCTCGGGATGGACAACATCAGCGCGTTCGACCGATCCAGGGACGTCCCGCCCGGGTGGCGACTCGAGCAGTCGGACGCCACCGCCTGGATGGCCGCGTTCTGCCTGGCGATGCTGCGGATGTCCCAGGAGCTCGCCCGGGAGGACCCCGCGTGGGACGACACGGCCGGCACGTTCCTGACGCACTTTCTCTCAATCGCAAGGGCGATGCGGTCGTTCGGAAGCCACGGGGTGACGCTGTGGGACGAGGAGGACGGCTTCTTCTACGACGTGCTCGTTCGTCAGGACACGGACGAAACCCGGACCGTCCGGGTGCGGTCACTTGTGGGCCTGCTCCCGCTCCTCGCCGTGGCCGTCTCCGAGCCGTGGGTCACGAACGAACTCCCGGAGTTCACCGGCCGCATGCGGTGGCTCGCGCGGAATCGGCCCGAGTTGATGTCCGCGGTCCAGACCGGCGACGGGGACCCCCCGCTCCAGACGCTCAGCGCGGTCGAGCGCCGCCGGGCACGGCGGATGCTCACACGCCTGTTCGACGAGGGCGAGTTCCTGGGGCCGTACGGTCTGCGCTCCCTCAGCGCCGCCCACCGCGACGGTGTGGACGTCGAACTCGACGGTCGGACGATGTCCCTGCGGTACACCCCCGGGCTGTCGGATTCCCAGATGTTCGGGGGAAACTCGAACTGGCGGGGTCCGGTGTGGTTTCCGGTCAATGCCCTGCTCATCTCAGCGCTGCGCACGTTCGCGTCGGGCGACGAGGCCGGTTGGCGGGTCGCGTATCCGACCGGAGCGGACCAGGAGCGCGGCCTCGTCGAGATCGCCGACGACCTGGAGGAACGGCTCATCTCGGTGTTTCGCCCGGGCGATGACGGGCGACGCCCTTCGGCGCCACGCGACCACGGCCGGGGACCGCTCTGGGACGCACACCCGACCTTCAGCGAGTTCTTCGACGGGGACACCGGCGCGGGCCTCGGGGCGAGCCATCAGACCGGGTGGACGGCCCTGGTCGCCGACATGATCTGCGCAATGGGCGACCGCTCGGCGGATGCGGGAGTGGGCACCACCTGGTGACGCCCGCCGTCGACACCAGCTTCGTTCCCGGGGAGGCCATCCCCGGCAACCTCGGCCGTACGGGGGAGCTCATCACCCCGCACGGCAGCGTGGCGACGCCGGCGTTCACCCCCGTGGGGACCCTCGCCACGGTCAAGTCGCTCACGCCCGAGCATCTGGCGGAGGCCGGCTCGCAGGCGGTCCTCGCAAACGCCTACCACCTCTATCTGCAGCCCGGCCCGGGGGTGGTCGACGAGGCGGGCGGTGTCGGGTCGTTCATGCGCTGGAGCGGTCCGACCTTCACCGACAGCGGCGGGTTCCAGGTGATGAGCCTCGCCACGCGGTCGCGAAAGGTCATCGACATGGAGGGTGGCGGTGACCGCGCCGTGGCGCGTGACGCGGACCGGGTCCGCATCGACGACGACGGGGTGACGTTCCGGTCCCACCGCGACGGGACCCTCCACCGGTTCACTCCCGAGATCAGCATCGCGGTTCAGCACCAGCTCGGCGCCGACGTGATGTTCGCCTTCGACGAGCTCACCACCCTCCACGACGACCTCGCCCATCAGACCCGCGCGGTCGAACGCACCGAACGGTGGGCCTGGCGCTGCCTGGTCGAGCACGCCCGCCAGACCGACTCCCGCGCGGATCGTCCTCGTCAGTCGTTGTGGGCTGTGGTGCAGGGCGCCAACCACGAGCGGCTGCGCCGGTCCGCCACTCGCGGCCTCCTGGCGCTGGGTCGTCGGGCGGGCGACGACCTGGGGCGGGGATTCGGCGGCGTCGGGATCGGCGGCGCCATCGAGAAGGCCAGGTTGGGCGAGATCGTGGCGTGGTGTTGCGAGGAGCTCCCCGAGGACATGCCCCGGCACCTGCTGGGGATCAGCGAGCCCGAGGACATCTTCGCGGGCGTCGAGGCCGGAGCGGACACCTTCGACTGCGTCGCTCCCACGCGCATCGCGCGCCACGCGCAGATCCTCACGTCACGCGGACGGGTGCGCCTCACCAACGCCCGGTTCCGCCACGATCACCGCCCCCTCGACGCGGACCATCCCTGCGAGTGGGCGCGAGCGTACTCCCGGGCGTACCTGCACCACCTGTTCAAGGCCGGCGAGATGCTCGGTCTGGTCATCGCCAGCATGATCAACGTGAGCTTCGTCAACCACCTCATGGCCGAGATCCGCGCCGCCATCACCGCGGGGACCTACCCCGAGTTCAAGCGTGAGGTGCTGACCCGCTACGCCGAGGGTGGCAGCGACCGGGACTGACCTCACCCGGTTCAGATGTCGACCTGGGTGCCGATCTCGACCACCCGGGCGCTCGGCACGCCGAGGTAGGCCGACGCCCGCAGGGAGTTCTTGCTCATGGCGGCGAAGAGCTGTTTGCGCCACAACGCCATGCCGCGTCCGTCGACCGGATTGAGGGTGAAGTGGCCCACGAAGTAGACGGCCGCTGCCTCGTCGATGTCCGCCCCCTGCGCCTGGGCCAACCGGAGGGCGTGCGGGATGTCGGGCTGCTCCTGAAACCCGTAGTGGACGAGCACCTGGATCACGCCCTGGCCGAGTTTCGTGAGCTCGATCCTGCGCCCGTCCGGGATGCGGGGAACGGCGTCGACCCGTGAGGTGGCGAGCACGACCCGCTCGTGCAGCACGTGATTGTGCGCCACGTTGCTGGCGAGCGCGGTGGGGGTGCCCCCGTCGTTCGCCGTCAGGTACACCGCCGTCCCTGGAACGCGCTGAATCGGAACCCCCGGCACGTTTCGGGCGGACTGGGCACGGACCAGCTGGACGAGTCCTCTCAGGGGGAGTTCGTGCTCGGCCAGCCGGGCCACCACCAGCGCGCGTCCCCGCCGCCACGTCGCAAGCATCGTGAACACGACGAGGGCGGCCAGCACGGGGAACCAGCCGCCGTGAATGAACTTGGTGAGATTGGCCCCGAAGAACGCCAGCTCGACGAGCACGAAGAACGCCAGGCCCGGCAGCGTGATCCACAGCGTCAGGTGCCAGCGCTCGCGGAACACCTGGAACGCCAGCAGGGTGGTGATGACGAACGTCGTGGTCACGGCGATGCCGTAGGCCGAGGCGAGGTGGGACGACGACCGGAAGCCGAGCACCAGTGCGATGACGGCGACCATCAGGGTCCAGTTCACCGCCGGCACATACACCTGCCCCTCTTCCTCCGACGAGGTGTGGCGAACGGTCATGCGCGGCAGAAACCCGAGCTGGATCGCCTGGCGTGTCATCGAGGCGGCGCCGGAGATGACGGCCTGGGACGCGATCACGGTGGCGATGGTCGCGAGCACCACGAGGGGGAGCTGGAGTGCGCCCGGCGCGAGCAGGAAGAAGGGGTTGGCGTCCGCCGCGGGCCGCGACAGCAGGAGGGCGCCCTGGCCCATGTAGTTCAGGAGCAGACCCGGGAACGCGGCGAAGAGCCAGGCGTTGGTGATCGCGGTGCGGCCGAAGTGGCCCATGTCGGCATAGAGGGCTTCGGCGCCGGTCACCGCGAGGACCACCGACCCCAGCGCGAGGAACGCCCCGCCCGGCCGCTGGATGAAGAACGTCACGGCGTGGGTGGGTGCCAGCGCCCAGAGGATGCTCGCATCGCGAGCGATCTCGACGGCGCCCAGCAGGCCGATCGTCGCGAACCAGACCACCATGACCGGCCCGAACAGCGCGCCGACCCGGGCCGTGCCGTGATGCTGCACGCTGAAGAGCGCCACGATGATGGCCAGCGCGATCGGCACCACCAGGTGGTCGATGCCCGGGGCCGCCACGTGGATGCCCTCGACCGCCGACAGCACGGAGATGGCCGGCGTGATCGTCCCGTCGCCGTAGAAGAGGGCGGCGCCGAACACCCCCAGCAGCACCAGCAGCGGCGTCCCGCGGCGGTGCGGGTGCAGTCGCTCCGCGAGCGCGACGAGCGCCATGATCCCGCCTTCACCGTGGTTGTCGGCGCGCATCACCAGGAGGACGTACTTCAGGGTGACGATGATGACGAGGGCCCAGAAGATCAGCGACAGCACGCCGAAGACGCTCTGCCGATCGGGGGCGAGATCGTGCGGCCCCCCGAAGACCTCCTGGACCGCGTAGAGCGGGCTCGTTCCGATGTCGCCGAAGACCACGCCCAGGGCCCCGAGCGTCAGGCCGAACGTTCCCCCGCGACGCATGCGCTCATCGGTGGTCATCGACGATCCACACTACGCCGGCACCCGCGATTCATGCGGGTTTCGGGGTGTGCTCACGACGTGGCCGACGTATCTCCGAAGTAGCTGGGTTCGCGTCGTTTCACCCACGCGATGACCGCGGTCGAGATCGGGAGCACCGCCGCCTCGCACAGGGTCTTCCAGACGAATCCGACGACCACGAAATTGAGCAGGTCGGAGCCGGTCGAGATGCCGATGGCCGAAGCCGCGATCACACAGAAGATCGTCGTGTCGGCCAACTCACCGACCACGGTCGACGCCATCAGCCGCGCGACCAGGCCGCGTTCCCCGGTCCGCTGCTTCATCTGCACCAGCACCCAGGAGTTGAGCAGCTCGCCGACCACGAAGCCCGCGAGGCTGGCGGCGAGGATGCGTGGCACGGCGTCGACCACGGCCTCGAACGCCGCCTGGCCGTCGTAGAAGTCGGCCGCCGGGAGCGCCACGGCGATCTTGAAGGCGATCGCCACCGCGAGCACGGAGAGGAACCCGATGACGACGACCCGGCGCATCACCCGGAAGCCGTAGACCTCGGAGATGACGTCACCGATCACGTACGACAGGGGGAACAACCAGAATGCGCCGTCGGTCACGAGGCCGCGAACCGACAGCGGGCCGGCGTCGATCGACAGCCCCGGGAAGAGCACCACGCCCTTCGTCGCCGCGATGTTGCTGATCGTGATGGCGATGACGAACATCACCACCAGCACCGGGAAGCGCATCGACGGGGTGGCGGCCGTCCGGACGCCGTCCGGGGGGCGCTCATGCGTGGTCATGGGCACGCCGGGAGAATACGGACCGCGTGCGGGCCCGGACTCAGCGGCCGGGGTTCGCGGCGGTGAGCCGCAGGAATCGCGCGACGGCCCGATCGGCGCGGGCGGCGACGTCGGCGGCATCGGGGGGATCTTCCCCGAGCAGCACGCGGATCTGCGTGTCCTGGACCACGAGCCCGTACAGCAGCTCGAACGCCGCCTCCGGATCGTCGACATCGAGCACTCCGGCGTCGGCGAGGTCCGCGAGGTAGCGCTCGACGAGCGGCCCGATCCGGTGGCGTCCCTCGTGCAGCAGTCTCGCTGCCAGCGGAGCCGAGGTCATGGCCGCCCGATTGAGTGCCACCGAGGCCGGGCCGGTGAGCAGCGTGAGCAGCCCGCGCGCGTAGTGCCGCAGCACCTCGCCCGGGTCGGCGGCCGACTCGAGCGCACTGGAGACCTGTGTCGCCGAGGCGTCCGCGTTCCTGGCGATGAGGGCGGCGAAGAGTCCGTCGCGATCACCGAACCAGGCATACAGCGTTTGCTTCGACGCCGATGCGCGGCGTGCGACGCCGAGCATGGTCACGCCCTCGTAGCCGTACTCGATGAGCTCCTGGAGCGCCGCGTCGAGGATGGCCGCCTCACGGGCGTCGCGCGCGCCGGCCGGGGGCCGGCCGCGTCGTGGCGGCGTTGTGTCGGGCGGGAGGGACGGGTCTGAAGTGGAGGCCATCAGTTGACAATCGTACCAGCACGTCTCATTATGATTCGTACCAGCGAGTACGATTTCTGAGGAGACGGACATGAGACAACGAATCGGCATCCCCCACGTTGCGGCGGTGGTGTCCATCGTCTTCGCCGGAGCGATCTTCGGCTTCTTCTACGCGTGGGTCTGTTCGACCATGTGGGGTCTCGACGCGGCCGATCCCCGCGTCGCCATCGAGGCGATGCAGCAGATGAACGCATCGGTTCGAAACGGGGTGTTCTTCCCCGCGTTCTTCCTGACGCCGGTCGTACTCGGAGTGACCGCCCTGCTGTCGTATCGGGCGGGCCACCGACGACCGTCGGTCTGGTTCCTCGGAGCCGCCGTGGTCTATCTCGTGGGTGGTCTCATCCTCACCGCGACCGTGAACGTTCCGATGAACAACGACCTCGCCGACGTGGTCATCCCCGCATCACTCGCCGAGGCGGAGGTCGTCTGGCGCGACTACTCCGACCGGTGGCAGGTCTGGAACACCGTCCGGACCATCGCCAGCGGCGCCGCGCTGATCCTGGCCGCCATCGGGCTGGGGACACTGTTTGCCGGTTCGGGCGGCATGGGCGGTCGCGGCGCGTCTGCCCGCATCGCCCCACCCGTCCAGGGGTGACCCGGGTGTCTCAACGGCTTCTCAGTCGGAGATGCCAGGGTTCCGCGACCGAATGAGCGACAACGGAGTCGGCATGACGCACCTGGACGAGCACGACGACCACGGCGGACTGCAGCGGGACATCCCGAAGCTGATCACCCGCCGCCAGGCGGTGATGTGGGCGGGCGGACTGAGTCTCGCGGGCATTCTCGCCGCGTGCGGGTCGGATTCGGAGGGCGCCTCCACCGCGTCCGGGTCTTCGACGGGCGTGGCGACCTCGGGTTCGGCGCCCGCCGACTCCACGGCGAGCGCGGGTCCCGAGATTCCCGACGAGACCCAGGGGCCGTTCCCCGCCGACGGCTCCAACGGGCCCAATCTGCTCGGTACCGACGGGATCAACCGCTCCGACATCACCTCGAGCATCGGCGGTCTGTCCGGAACGGCTGAAGGGGTGCCGATGCGTCTGCAGCTGACGGTGGTGAACGCCTCCGATGGGTCACCGCTGGCCGGTGCCGCCGTCTACCTCTGGCACTGCACGGCCGACGGCCGTTATTCGATCTACGAGATCAGCGACCAGAACTACCTTCGCGGCGTTCAGGCCGCCGACGACGCCGGCCGGATCGTGTTCGACACGATCGTTCCCGGCTGCTACCCGGGCCGATGGCCGCACTGCCACTTCGAGGTCTACGGCGGGCTGGACGACGCCACCAGCGGCCAACAGGCGACCAAGACGAGTCAGATCGCCCTCCCGCAGGCGGATTGCGAGGCGGTGTACGCGGACTCTCGATACGGCGGCAGCCTGTCTAATCTCGGACGCCTGTCGTTGGCGAGCGACGGCGTCTTCGCCGACGGGTGGCAGGACCAGCTGGCAACCCTCAGCGGGTCGCCCTCGTCCGGATACACCGCGTCGCTGCTGGTCCGTACCTAGCCTTCCGGCGGCTTGGGCGTCGACGCTTCGTCGGCGGCCGCCGCCGGCAGCGCGGCGACGATGTCGCGCAAGCCGCCTGCGGCCGCGTCGTCGATGCGGAAGGTGGTGATCGAGGACACGACGTTGTCGATCACGGCGTCGGCGTCCGTCACCAGCACCTGGCCGTGCTCGGTCAGCGTCGAGCGCACCTCGCGGGCATCGCGCTCACCCCGGGCGGTCGTGACGTAGCCCAGCTTCTCGAGCGGTTTCAGCGCGCGGGTGATGGCGGACGGCGTGAGTCCCGTCTGATCGGCGAGCTCGACCCGGCTCGCCGTGGCGGCGGGTGTGTCCCGCAGCGCCGAGAGCAGGCGGTATTCGCTGAAGCTGATGCCCCGGATGCCGGAGAGCGCACGGTCGAGGCGGCGTTCGGTGGCGCGGGCGACCTCGAGGACGTGGAGCGTTTGGCGGGTGCTGGATGTGTATTGCATGCAGACCACGGTAGCACTCCATGAGTGTTCACGCATCATGCCCGTCGATGACACCCCACTCGTGAGTATTCAACCGGGGAGTTGACAACTCCTGTGCGCCCGATCTAGCCTTTGTTCAACCATGGAGTTGAACAAGGAGTGCTGAGTGGGGCTGCCAGCGGAAGACGGACTGTCGGAGGTGTTCACGGCGCTCGCCGATCCGATCCGCCGGGACATCGTCGTTCGGCTCTGTGACGCCGACGCGACCGTCAGCGAACTCGCGGAGCCGTACGACCTCACCATCCAGGCCGTCTCGAAGCACCTCAAGGTGCTCGAACGCGCGGGCGTCGTCAGCCGTTCCCGAGAGGCACAACGCAGGCCCGCCCATCTCGAAGCCGAGGTCTTCGACCTCATGACCGGATGGATCGAGCGGTACCGCCGGCGCGCTGAAGAACGATTCCGCCGCCTCGATGCCGTGCTGAACGAACTCGACCGCAGCGACCGCGACAACGAAGGAGCCCAATGAGCACGTCCACGCCCGAAACCACGATCGACGCCGATCCGAACGTCCCCGTCGTCCGAATCGTCCGTGAGTTCGACGCCCCGCCGCCCCGGGTGTTCGCCTGCCACGCCGACCCGGAGCTGTTCGCCCGCTGGTGCGGCCCCGACGACGTGGCGATGACCGTCGAGACCTGGGACTTCCGGACCGGTGGCAGCTGGCGCTTCCATCACATGCGCGGCGCCGACACGTACAGCTTCTACGGGTCATTCCACGAGGTCCGTCCGGACGAGCTGATCGTTCAGACCTTCACCTTCTGCGGCGTCCCGGACGGTGTCGCCCTCGAGCACCTCCGGTTCGTCGCCCTGAGCGGGGGCCGCACGCGGCTCGAGGCATCATCGCTCGTCGACAGCTTCGAGGGTCGCGACGCCATGCTGTCCAGCGGCATGGACGTCGGCGTGCGCGACGGGTACGCCAAGCTCGACGCGGTGCTGGCCACCGGCTGACGCGCTCAGCGGGGTCCCGTCGGGGCCCCGCTTCCGGTCGGTTCCTGGGTCATCGCCTCGATGAGCCGGTCCATGAGCTGCACCGCCTGCCTGATCCGGTCGGCGCCCAGCTCGGCCTCCATCTCGCGCGCCCAGGCCACCGTCCCATCCCGCAGCCTGCCGATCGACGCCCGACCGGCATCGGTCGGGGCGAGCAGCTTCGCCCGGGCGTGAGCGGGATTGGGTCGGAACTCGCAAAGACCGCGGTCGACCAGCAGATTGGCCACGCGCTGGACCGCCTGGCGGCTGAGGCCCATCGAGCGACCGACCTCCGCCACCGTGAGGGGGCCGCGGAGCACCGCCCCGAGGACCTGCCACCACGCCGCGGTCAGCCCGGCGGGCTCGGCAAGCGTCTCGGCCCTGGCCAGGAACAGTCCGTTGAGGCGGAACGTGCGCAGCACCAGCTCCGTGAGCAATTCCCGGTCCGGTTCGCCGCCGGTCGTCACGATGCGGCCGCCAGCACGCCATAGCCGGAGGCGTCGTCCAGTGCGAAGAGCCGGTACCACGCGTCGAGCACCTCCGGGGTGAACACCCCGAGCTCGGCCAGGACGGCACGCGCGAACTCGATCGGATGGGTCGCGCCGGCGGTGATGACGCCGCGGTCGTTCACGACCGGCTCGGCGCGGTAGTTGTGGGCCCCGGCGTAGGCGCCTCCCGCGTGGACGAGGTACTCGGGTGCGGAGCTCGTGTGGAGCCGGTCGTCGAGGATTCCGATTCGGGCAAGGCCGGCCGTCGCTCCGCAGATGGCGGCGACGGGGACACCCGCGGAGAGACACCCGAGTGCGGCATCGAGCGCCGGTGTCGTGATGGCCGGGTCGGTGTCCCAGACGTCGCCCCCGGGAAGGATCAGCATCGCGCTGGCCGCCGGGTCGAACTCGTCGAAGGTGAGATCGGGAACGATGGTGAGGCCGCCCATCGTCCGAACCGGCTGGAGCGTTTCCGCCACGGTCCGGATCTGCAGGCGCCCTGGCGTCGTCTGCCACGCCGGGTTGCCGATGCGGGCGGTGACGTGTCCGATCTCCCAGTCGGCGAGTGTCGGGAATATCGCCACGTGCACGGCCGAGGCGTCAGTGGGCTGAGGAACTGCGGTGGATTCAGTCATGACAACAAGCTGTCAAATAGACAGCATGTTGTCAAGAGTGCCGGGGTGATCGGTGGTGAGTGCACGCGAAAACCGGGCGCTTGCGCGGTGGGTTCCGCGATGCCCGGTCCTCGCGTGCGGCGGGCGCCCCGTCTGGTGCGCCGATTCGTGTGGCGATCCTCCGCGCACTCCGAGCGAAGAAGCGCACGCTCGTGCCCATGAGCGTGCGCTTCTTCGGTCGGCGCCGCGCGAGTGCCCTGAGTCGACGGTGCTCCCGCACCTCCGACTCACCGCACTAGGTGAAGATGCTCACTCCGCCCGGCCCGACGAGCAGGCCCAGAACGACCAGGGCGGCACCCAGCCGGCCTCGGCGAACGGATTAAATCCGTCGTCAGGGGCATTGACGATGTTGGGCCAAGCGCCGCACCTCAGAGTTCGTCGCCCGCACCGGCGGAGCCGTTCGAGTGACGAGTCCGTGGTGATGTGAACCGGAGCGCAGTCAGACACACCCGCGTTGCCTGCGCCAGCATCGCATCGCGTCCGACGACCTCAGTCGCAGCGTCATTGAGCGCAGGATCGTCGATGGAGTGGGTCCGGCCGGCGTTGTCGTGACCGTCACGCCGGTGCACAACCTCCATCGTCAGATCCGGCCGAGGGCAGAGCAACCCCGCCGGACCGCCGCGCAGTGACGAGGGAGCCCCGCCAGGTAGTAATACTTGTCTTAGCAATCGCCACAAACCATACGGGCCCAAGGGCATGGCAGGTTCGCTATTTGAAAGGACTTGACCGGATACCGCCAGAGATCGGCGATCACGCGACGCAGATCGCCGTGCCAGCGGGTCAGCGCGGGATCACGACAGGCACGCCCAGTACGACGCCCCGCATGCGCGTAGCAGAACACCCGTCGCCGCACGTCGGCGAAGGTGGCGGCAAACGCCTCGCAGGCGCGCTCCGTCTCGTCGGGATCAAGCAGCTGGCCACTCGTCGTTGTCGTCGGCCGGCACCCTAGCCTACCCCGGAAACACGAAGGGGACCCCGGACGGATTACGCTGGCGCCTAATGGGTTCTCGCGGAGCATGGCTGAAGCCACGTCGCAAAGTCATTGCGCCTCATTGGGCTGGCGAGCTTCTGCAGCAGCTGGTTCTCGATCTGGCGAATACGCGCTCACGCGTGACGTTGAAGGTGCGACCCACCTCGTGAAGGCGTGCGCGGGTGTTCGCCGCCAGGCCGTAACGGGCTCGAGGACGCGACGCTCGCGATAGCTGAGCGTGTTGAGCGTCCACGAGACCTTCGGTGCGGAGCGCTGCGTGCGCCGGGGTTCTCCCGGGTTCAGTGCCTTCTCGTCGGCGAAGACTGCCGAATCAGCTCTCATCCGTCGCCAGCCAGCTTCTCGAAGCGAGATGAGTCTGCGCCGACCGCTTGATGGACTCGATCTCCGGGAGCAGCAGCTTCACGACGTCCGGGATCTCTCTTCGAGCGTGGGCTCGACCAAGCTCGCTGACGACTGCGCTCGCGCGGTTGATCTTGTTGAGCTTCTCGACGGCATGCACGGGCATGCGGATGATTTGTACTTGTCGGCGATCAGCGCGCCTGGCCTGGCGAATCTCAGGTGGCGGGTCGAGCTTGAGCCCTTGCGGTAATCGAACTTCCTCGGCTGCGGACGGGTCCGGCAATGCCTTCCCTGGATGAGATCCAGGAACGCCAGGCCCTGATTGCGGTAGTTCTTGGCGATCGAGACCACGAGGCGCAGGTTCCTTCGACCATCTTGCGCTTGGCGTCGGCAATCGCCGAGCTCGATGAGCTTAGCGGTTCGACCTCTTGGCGGGCGGTGAGCAGCGGGATGCGACCCACGTCTTTCAGGAAGAGCTGAAGCCGAATCCGTGCTGAGTGTCGGCCTTCAGAGTTGATCCGCTTGGGGCGATCAGCCTCATCAGCGAACAGCCATCCGCTCGTCAGCGTCCTTCTGAATGGGCGAAGCTCGATTCCCTGCTCGTCGAGGTGGCGAATAGATCCTCCACGGCACCGGGATCGAGTTCGACCCTTCCACCGTCTTGGCGACCTCTTAATGCCCAGGAAACCGACCTCCTGCTGCGGGGCGAGAAGGGTTTCACATCTCCTCCAGTCGTCACCATTTTCATCAGCGTCATCGCATCACCTCTCCAACCCGTGCGATCAGCGCTCGGTATCCCAACGCCTGGATTGTAGGACTCGAATCACTCGCAAGAGAGGGCGCCAGCTACCTTTTGAAGTACGGGGGCTTTACCCCTATCGTACGGCAGCGATTCCGAAACCCCAGGCCTCAGGAGGAAGATTTTTCTTCGCTGGCATTTCGACCACATCCGGGCACGGGTGCACAACTCACTTCGACACTTGGTGCCCCGGTGCGCTTCAACGCCCGGTAAGCGCAGTTGAGGTTCTTCGCCCGTGCTTAGCTGTCGCAGTAGCGCGGTGGACAGCTGTCCGAGCGCGTCGACGGCGAGTGCCCCTCGCCCGCCGCCACGCGGTACCGGACGGTCGGCACGTCCCGCCGGTAGAGCGCGAGCCATCCCTGGTTGAACACCACCACCTGGCTCTGCGGGTACCGCTTCACGAGTCGGTCGACGTTCCGCGTGGCCGTACTCATCCCGGTGTCGCTCCCGATGGCCGGCAGCATCGCCAGCCCCACGAGGGGCTCCGGATTCTTCGGCGCGAGGGCCGCGGCCTCATCGAACGCCCCGCGTGCCGCGGAGGTGTCCTGGAGCGCCATGTAGGCGCGACCCAGCGCGATGTAGCGCGTCACGGTGGGCCGGTCGGCGATGGCGTCTCGCAGCTTCACCACCTGCTGCTCGGGGGTCGTGTTCGTGTACTCGGCACCAAGCGGCGTCGACGACATCAGCGACAGCGGCGGCAGGCTCTCCTGCGCCCCGGTCAGTTCGCGGCCCGCGGGGTTCACCACACCGGCGACGATGGGTGCCGCGTCGCGCGGTCCTTCACCCACCGGGTCGTCGAGCCAGGCGGCGGTGGCGGCCGCCGCGCCGCAGACGACCGCGGCACCGATCGCCGCGACCGCAAGACGGCGGGGACGCGGACGTCCGGGGGTGTGCGCGGGCTCGGCTGAGGTCGTCATCGCCCAGATGCTGCCAGCAATCCGCGGTGTCTGCCGGAGGCCCGGTCGCGGCGATCACCCGCCGACGCACCAAACCACTCAGGAACGCCGATGAGGTGCCGACAAGGGGAGCATGAGTGAAACCCCCCGCCCGGCAACCCGGCTTTCGGCAATCCTCGCCTATGCGGTGAAGCGCGGAGCAAGCGACGTGCACCTGAAGGTGCCCGCAAAGCCCGTGCTGAGGATCGACGGCCGGCTCGTCCCGATCAACGAGCATCCCCCGCTCACTCCCGAGGACACCGTCGCCTTCGCGAACGAGGTCCTCGACGCCGCCGACAGCGCCGCCAAGCGCACCGAGTTCCAGGAGATGGGTGACGTCGACCTGTCGCACGCAGCCGTCGGAATCGGTCGTTTCCGCGTCAACATGTTCCGCCAGCGCGGCTCCGTGAGCATGGTGCTTCGCGTCGTGCCGTTCTCGGTGAAGACGCTCGACGAACTCCATCTCCCACCGGCGGTGGCCAAGCTCGCCTCCGAGGAGCGCGGGGTCATCCTCGTGACCGGGACGACCGGGTCGGGAAAGTCGACCACTCTCGCCGCGATGATCGATCAGGTCAACCGCACCGAGCACAAGCACGTGGTCACGATCGAGGACCCGATCGAAATGCTGCACACCGACCAGCGGTCGGTGATCAATCAGCGCGAGGTCGGCCTCGACACACAATCGTTCGTCGGAGCGCTGCGCCGGGTGCTGCGGCAGGACCCCGACGTGATCATGATCGGTGAGATCCGCGATCTCACCACCATGGAAGTGGCCCTTTCGGCGGCCGAGACCGGGCACCTCGTCCTCTCGACGATGCACACGCTGGATGCCACGGAGACCATCAACCGGGCCATCGGCTTCTACCCGCTGCATCAGCAGATGCAGGTGCGGGCCATGCTCGCCGGAACACTGAAGGGCATCATCAGCCAGCGGCTCGTCCCGCGTTCGGACACCCCCGGCCGCGTCGCCGCGGCCGAGATCATGATCGCCACCGGACGGGCGCGCGACATGATCACCAATCCCGACGACACCGGTCGGATCCACGAGCTGATTCGCGACGGCGAGTACTACGGCATGCAGACCTTCGACCAGTCGCTGTTCGATCACGTCCAGGCTGGACGGGTGGCGCTCGACGAAGCCATCCGGCACGCCTCGAGCCCGCACGACTTCAAGCTCATGCTGGACGCGGGCATGGCTCGCCGTGACGCGTCCCTCTACTCCTGAGCCGAGCGGGGGGCCGGACTGCCCGGTCGCGGCGACGGCCGACCTGATCGCGGGCAAGTGGACGCTCCTGCTGCTCTCGGCACTCTCTGAGGAACCCCGTCGGTTCAACGAGCTTCAGCGCGCGGCGGCGGGGATCAGTCCTCACACGCTGACCGTGCGGCTGCGCGCACTCGAGGATGCCGGGGTCGTGCTGCGAGAGGGCACGCGGCCGTCGGTCTACCGCCTGGACGAGAGCGGGCGCGAACTCCTCCCGATCATCGATGTGATGCGGTCATTCGGAGCCCGCTGGCTCCTCGACTGACCCTGGCGTCTCGAGCGACTCCAGCAGGCCCGCGAGTGCTGCCGCCTGGACGTCGGTCGGCAGCGGGCGCTCGTGGATCGCGACGGCTCCGCCACCGTCGGCGCTGACACCGGGGAGCACCAGGCCCGGCGCGACATCGGCTTCGAGCGTGGCCCGGATGTCGATGCCGAGTGGCCGCGGGCCGGCGGGATCCTCGAATCTGCGGCTCTCGGCGACGGTAACGGCCCGGAGTCGGTCGCCGGTGGTGCCCAGCCCGAACAGCATGAGCAGGCCGAGATCGCCCGGTGCCGCAAGCGGCCGCCCTCGCTCGTCGAGTGATTGATGCGCCCGGGCGCGGAACCACCGGCCCGGGAGGCCCGCGATCTGGATGGAGACCGACCCCTCCGTCGCGCTGAAGCCGGTGATGATCGTCGACGGGCCATGGTGGCCCAACCCGGCGAGGGTGGCCCGAGCGGCACCGCAGAGCATCGACAGGCCGAAACCGTCACCGGGGATCAGCTCGGCCGCCGCGGTCACGGCCTCCGGGGCCCGGGCGCTCAGGGCGCCAAGGAGTCTCGACAGGGTGAGCAACGAGAGCGCGCGGCCCCGCACGGCGCCGTCGTCCCCCATCGCCCATGCCTGCTCGGCCATCGTCAGGATGTCGACCGGCCCCGTGGACCGCAGGGCGACGTTCAGCGCCGGGGCGAGTGTTTCCGCCAGGATGCGTTCGGCCCGCATCGCGTCGCGGTCGGTGGTCCCCTTCCAGAGCGCCGAGTCGCCGCCGTGGAGGATGGGGGCGACGACCTCGCGGCCGGTGGCGTCGTCGCGCACCAGCCAGCAGGGCGTGGACGGCCCGATGGCCATGGTCCCCGGTGACGCCGCCTGCAGGGCCGCGGCGTCGGCCAGCACGACGTCGCCGTCGGTGATGCGCTGCACGCCTTCGGCGACATCGTCGGCCCAGCCCTCCAGGACGCAGGTGGCCGCGGCAGCGTGACGGACCGCTTCCGGCTGGACGTCCCACGCGTGCGGTTCGCCGCCGAGCAGCACCCAGCGGGGCGTCCCGGGGTCGACGACCAGACCCGCGGGCGCCGTTCCCGTGAGCACGGGACGGGTGGTGAGCAGGTGCTGTGCCACGGCGGCGTTCGCCGACGAGACGGCGTCGTCGGCATAGGCGACCACGAGTTCGCCCAGCAGCCGCTCGGGGATCGTGGTGGGAGGCGCGTAGTGGTGGACGTCGACCCCCTGGGACGCCAGGGCGGCGACCAGGGATTCCGGGCCGATCACTGTGGTCGTCAGCGAGGTGCTCATGGCGTAACCGTCCTCCGGGGCCCGTGCCACCCGCAACGCTAGCGACCGCCTCTGCCGTCAATAGTGTTCGGGTATGACCGTCGACGCCCGACTCTCGGTGATCGCGCAGGGTGGCATCCGCGGCGTGCTGGAAGCCCACCGGGCGCTCGATGCGGGCGGTGACGTCCTGCTGATCGATCCGGACGTCGACATCGCGCACGAGCTGGCGCTGAAGCAGCGCGCCGAACGCCTCGAACGGCTGGTGCTCGGTCCCGGTGCCGGGCACTGCCGACTGCACGGTGTCGACGTGGGCTACGCCAACGCGCTCGCGCCCGGCGAGGTCGGGATCATCTCGGCCAGCGGCAGCGCGGCGCGCGAACTCGCGGTGCTCCTCGACCGGGAGGGCATCGGGATCAGCACCAGCTGCGTCACGGGTCCGCGGGACCTCTTCGACGAGGTCGGTGCGGCGGGCGGCAAACGCGCGCTGGAGGTCGTGCGGCGCGATCTCGGCACCCGGGTCCTCGCCGTCGTCCCGTGGCCCGGTGACCGTGAGTCCGCGGATCGACTCGTCTCGCTGGCATGCCGTCCCGAGCGTCCCGTCGTCGTCTGTGCGTTCGGGGAGCCGGTGCTCGTGCCCCCGGGCGCCACCGTGGTGGACACCCTCGACGCGGCCGCGCTCACCATCGCCCGGCTGCTCGGGCGGAGCCCGACCGTCCCCGCTCCGGGTCGCCCCCGGTGGGTCAGCGGTGGTCTGGTCCGCGGGCTGTACAGCGGAGCGGGCCTTTGTGCCGAAGCGGTCTGGGTGCTCTCCGAGCGCCTCGGCGAGGTCCTCACCAACGTCCGGTCCGAGAGCGGGACGCCGCTCGACGAGGGACGACGGGGACGGGCCCACGTGTGCGTGGATCTCGGGGACCCGGCAATCTCGCGACCGGCCCAACATCCCATGCTCAGCGGCGCCGTGCGCTCGGCCGCGCTGCGTGAGCTGATCGCCGATCCGAGCGTCCGCGTCGTGCTGCTGGACATCGTGCTGGGTCACGGGCTCCCCGAGGATCCGGTCGGCGAGCTGGCCGACGCGATCGCCGAGCTGTTGCGGACACGGCCCCAGGTGAGCGTGCTGGCGCACGTGGTGGGCACCGAACGCGACGGGCAGGGGCTGGCGGCCCAGGAACGGCGGCTCTCCGAACTGGGGGCGAGGGTCGTCTCGTCCAACGCGGCGGCCGCCCGGCTGGCGGCGGCCCTGGTCTCGTGAAGGTCCTGGTCGCGTGCGGGTGGCCGCGTGGCGTCGGCGCCGCGGTTCACGCCGGGCGGCTCAGCGCGGCGCTCCGCGCCCGCGGGATCGTCGTGCGCGGTGTCGCGGTCGGCGACCAGGGGGTCGCCGACCCGGAGCTTCAGGTGCTGGAACCGGAATCCCGGGAATCGGTGACCGAGCGTCTCTCGCGAGCGGTTCGCGAACCGGTGGAGATCGGCCATGCGGAGGATCCGTCCGCGGCGGTGGCCCTCCTCGCACTACGCGACGAGGGACGCGTGACGCGCGTGGTCAGCACGGTGCACCACCTCGAAGGCCATGCCGAACGCGAAGCCGAGGAACGCGAGCGGCGGGCCGTCCAGGAGTCGGACGTGGTCGTCTGCGCATCCCGGTGGTGGGCAGATCGAATCCGCAGTGAGTTCGGGGTCGAGGCGACGGTCGTGCCGCACGGCGTCGAAGCCGCGCGCTTCGCGGGGTATGGCGCCGACCGCGCGGCCGCCGGCCAGGTCATGGGGTGGGGGCAGCGACCGGTGGTTCTGACCCTCGGGGGTGTGCAGCAGCGCAAGGGGAGTCGCACACTCCTCGAAGCCTTCGCGCGCGCACGCTCACGCCTGGGTCGCGGGTCGCTTCTGGTCGTGGCGGGGCCGACCGAAGCGTCGGAGTTCCGCACCGCGTGGCTCGAGGACGCGGAACGGCTCGGGTTGGCCGTCGGCGACGCGGACGCACCGCGCGATGCGTGCGACGTGATCGAACTCGGACCCGTGGACGCCGAGCGGATGCCGCTGCTCTACCGGGCCACCGACGTCGTGGCCACGCCGTCGACCCGCGAAGGGTTCGGCCTCGGAGCCCTGGAAGCCGCGGCCGCGGGCGTCCCCAACGTCCTCAGCGACCTTCCCGCCTTCCGAGAGCACCACGTCGACGAGCAGAGCTGCCTCATGGTCCCCGTCGGTGACAGCGGACCACTCGCAATCGCGCTGGTTCGAGCGATCAGGGAGGCACCGCTGCGCGAACGGCTCGTCGAGGAGGGACGCCGGGTGGCGATGTCGCTGTCGTGGGACGTGAGCGCGCGCTCCCACGAGTCGATCTACCGGGACCTGCTCACCGGGATCTGAGACGGGCGGAATCGCGGCGTCGTCCATCCGGGCGTCGGGTCGTGCGATACTCCGTCGATGGACTGGATCTGGGAACACGCCGTCCTGCTGGCCGTCCTGGTGGCGATCGTGGCGGTGCTCGCCGCCATCGCCTATCTGGCACTCCAGATCTGGGACACATGGAGGTCGGTCAAGGCGGCCAACCGCATCGTGGGCCCCGCGGCCGAGGCGCTTTCTCGCGATGTCGCCCGGGTCAGTGCGGCCGCGGAGCGCGTCTCCAGCCGTCCCGCCGAGATCCAGGTGGCGGTCGCCCAGCTCCAGCATCGGGCGCAGGCGCTCGGCGTGCTGGCCACCCACGCCAGCCTGGCCCGTCGGGTCCTGATGAGCCCGCTGCGCTACATCGGGCGCTGAGCCACCCGTGGTCGCGCCCACCGCGATCCTCGACATCGGATCCAACACGGTTCGCCTCTTCCTGAATGAGGCGGCTGCCGGTCACATCCCTGAAGGGCCGCGGTTCAGCACGGTGGTCGGGTTGCGTCGGGGAGCCGCCCCCGACGGAAGCCTCGCGGCGGAGTCGCTGCTCCGGCTCGACGCGTGCCTCGCCGACTTCGGTGAACGCGCGGCTGACGCCGGCGCCCACCTCGGGATGGCCATCGGGACCAGCGCGGTGCGCGACGCTCCCAACCGGGACGCGGTCGCCTTGCTGGTGGCCAGGCACGCCGGGCTGCCGTTGACCGTGATCTCCGGAGCGGTCGAGGCCGAACTCAGCTTCCGGGGCGCGGCGATCGCCGTGGACGACACGGGACCACGCCTGGTGGTCGACGTCGGCGGGGCGAGTACCGAGATGGTGCAGGGGAGCGCGGCGGCCATCGACGGTTCGGTCAGTCTCCAGCTTGGCGCGGTGCGCTGCACCGAGGAGTACCTGCAGGGCGACCCACCGACCGCGGGCGAGCTCGACGCCCTCCACCGACGCCTGTCCGACGAAATCGGCGACGCCGCCGTCGGGATCAAGGCTCGGCCGCCGGTGATCGCGGTCGCCGGAACGGCGACGACCCTCGCGTCGATCGACCTCGGGGCGTACTCCCCCGAGCGCGTCCACGCCCACCGGTTGTCCCGCGACCGTGTTCGCGAGCTGACCGATCGTCTCGCCGGCCTGCCCCTCTCCCGGCGAGAACGAGTTCCCGGCTTGCAGCCGCAGCGGGCACCGGTCATCGTGGCCGGTGCGGAGATCGTGGTGGCGATCCTGGACGCCGTCGGCGCTGACGCGCTGACGGTCAGTGAGCGGGATCTCCTTGACGGGGCCGCCCTTCTGGCCGATCGTTTCGCAACGCCGATCGACCGCACCATGTCGGCCGGGTCGACCGAGGTTGCAAGTGTCTGAAGCAGCAAACGAGGGTCTCGAGCAGTTCAACCACATCGACGGGTTGGTCGATGCGATCCGCGGCATCAGCGATCGACGCGACGAACGGCGGCTCATCTTCGCCACGGGGGAGAACACCCGGCACCTCCGGCACGACCAGGTGCTGCGGCGCTGGCCGGTGCTGACCGAGATCTGGGCCCAGGGTGTCGAGCAAACGCGGATCAACTCGGTGGACCGGACGCCGGGCGCAGCCACGTTCGGCAGGTAGCGGGCGGGTCCTCCGGTCGCAACCGGCGGTGCGGGCTCGTAAGCTCACGGCGGCGCCGACGCGCCCGGCCGGAGTGGCGGAATGGTAGACGCAGCGGACTTAAAATCCGCGGCCCCAGCGGGCATGTGGGTTCGAGTCCCACCTCCGGTACCTCCCCGCATCCCCTGCGCGATCCTGGCTACTCCACCCCGCAGGCGGGGATGTCGGTCGTGCCCGCCGCGGCCAGCAACTCCTCGAGCGTGTCGTTCGGGATCGCAAGCCCGAGCCCCGTGGCGACCTCCAGCGCGTACACGACGCCGACGACCCGGCCGGCCCGGTCGAGCAGTGGGCCGCCGGAGTTGCCCGGAACCACCTCCGCCCGGATCCTGAGGATCGATCCCGGAACGTCGAAGGGCGTTCCCGAGACCCGGTCGACCACCACGCCGCGGGTGATCTTGAACGGGCCGCCGAGCGGGTAGCCCACCGCGGCGACGCGGCTCCCCGGGGCGACCGCCTCGCCGAAATCGGCCACGAGCGGCAGGGGCTCCACCGTGGTCACGAAGGCGACGTCGCCGAGCGCGCCCACGTCGGCCGCGCTCACCTCCAGCGTGCGGCCGTCCCAGGTGTTGATCTCGAGGCGTTCGGCCCCGGCGACGACGTGCCGGTTGGTGACCAGTTCGTGGGTGCTGACCGCGAACCCGGATCCGGTGGCGACGCCGTCGCAAGAGCGGTTGCGGACGCGCACCGTGAGGCGCTCGGCGCGTCGTTCGTATCCGTCCTGGGACAGCGCCGGCACGCGGACGTCGCCGATGTCCCTGGCGGCGGGCGCCTCGGGTGTGACGGCGGGTGCCAGCTCCTGTGGCGACTCCGCCGGTGGTTCATCGACCACGAGCCCGCAGCCCGGCAGGAGCAGGACACCCAGGACGATCAGGGTTCGGCGGAGGGTCACCCGGTGCCGTAGCGCGCGACGTAGCGGTCCATCGACTGCTGGGCGAGGTCGCACCGGTCGGCCGTGTCCGTCGCGGTCGCCTCCTCGGGCGTGACGCCCTCGGCCAGGGCTTGGACGATCGTGATGAGGCCGCGATTGCACTCCAGCAGCTGATCGGCCGCGTCCGTGAGATCCGCGCGCTCCTGTTCGAGCGCCCCGCGCTGGTCCTCGACGCTCGCCTTCTCGGCGGCGAGTTCGCGCTGTCGCACCTCGAGTTGCGCGACGTCGCTCTCGGACCGGTCGAGCTGGGTGCGGATCCTGCGAAGGCGCGTCGACGCCACGTTGAGCCGTGCCGTCTGGCGATTCAGCTCGTCGGTCCGGTCGGCGACGAGTTGCTGAAGGGTGCTCGCACGATCGCGCCACTGATCGCCCCGGTCCAGGTTCTGCCTGGCCGCGACACCGGCCACGACGGCCACGACCAGCAGCGCGATCACGACCGCTCCGGCTGCCGCCAGCGGCACGATGCCGACGGTGAACCGTCGGCGCTCACCGCCGTCCGCCGGCTCACCGTCACCGAAGTGGGTTCGCATCGCGGCGTCCCAGGGATCGGTGCGGTCGCCGCCGTCGTCGGTGGGGCGCGGCATCAGGCCACCCGCCCGAGCGCACCGGTGCGCATCCCGCGTCGCCGCCGCTCAGCGGTGAACTCGACGACCGATTCGGTGAGTGGATCGACCACGCGCGACGTCCGGGATCGCCTGCTCCTGCCGCCCGAGGCTACACGAGGCGGTCCGACGCCCTTCTGGCATTCAGCGGGTCGCCGTCCTCCACGTGCGGCGGCCGGTGTGCCCAACCCGGCCGCCTGCGTGGGGCCTTGTCCGCGACCGGCTCGGGGGTGCCGCGGCGACGGTGGCAGCGCGTGTCCGGTGCCACTCGAACCTCAGGTGCGGCCGCCTACGCGGTGCCGGCTGCGACGAGCATCTCGCACGGCCCGGTGAACGCTCCGTCGCTCTCGAATCGCCTGAGCGCCTGTTCGATTTCGCTCCAGACCTCCGCGCGTCCGGCTTCGGTGAGGCTCGTCATCATCTGGTGCAGCGCCCCGAAGGATTCACGCTCGAACCTGACGCACTCGGCTGCGCTGGGCAGCCGGACCGGTGAGGGTATCCTGCGGACTTCGACATCCCGCAGGCCCGCCCGAGTGAACAACGACTCGAGGGCGCCGTCCGCTCCGAGGGAGAACGGGCCGGGTTGTCCGGGCACGGGCGGGGGGAGCTCGGCGCGCTCCCTGATGATCCTCACCGGGATGGAGAAGAACCCGTTTCGTTCAGGGGTCGAGTAGACGACCGCGGCGACGCGTCCGCCGGGCGCGACGGCGCGACGCATACCATCCACGGCGCGGAGCTGGTCGGGGAAGTAGATGAGTCCGACTCGGCTGATGGCGGCATCGAACGTCCCCGGAGACAGGTCGTCCAGGGCCTCACCGTCGAGCTCGCGGACCTTGACGTTCGCGAGCCCCGCGGCCTCGGCGTCGGATGCCGCGTGCTCCAGGAGGGCAGGGGCGAGGTCGGTGGCGAGTACGTGACCGTCCGGGAGCACGCGGCGTGCCGCCGCGAGCGACTGTTCGCCTGCGCCGGCGGCCACGTCGAGCACGCGGGAACCCGGACCCAACCCGGCCATGTCGAACATCGCCTCGGTCGCTTCACCGAGCCATCGTCCGACGAGCGGGCCCCACCGGTGCCACGCCTCTGCCGCCGCCTGCCACTGCGCGCGGGTCGTCGCCTTGAACTGAGCGGCGTCGAACCCGGGGTGTGCTGTAACGCTCATGGTGTCACCTCGCTGCTTCGTGGGTACTTCGCTCGCCGAGGTTCCCGCCCCGCCCACGACGGGCTCAAGTCCAGCTTCTGGACTGGCTGCCCATTGCCGCTCGGAGGTAGCGTGGGGCGATGATCGACTACGGCCAGTTCTGCACCGTCGCGCGCGGCGCCGAGATCATCGGGCAACGGTGGACGCCGTTGGTGGTGAGAGAACTCCTGTGCGGCAGCACCCACTTCAACGACATCCATCGCGGCGTTCCGCGCATGTCCCGCTCCTTGTTGGCGACGAGACTCCGGACCCTGGAGGAGGCCGGAGTCGTTCGACGGGTGAGGACGAGATCAGGCGTTGAGTACCGGCTGACCAGTGCCGGTGAAGAACTGCGCCCGATCGTGGTGGCGCTCGGCCACTGGGGCGCGCGCTGGATCGGCAGCCGCTTGAAGCGCGATCAGCTCGACGCGGGCTTCTTGATGTGGGACATCCGCCGCTTCATGAACGTGGACGAGTGTCCTGAGGAGCGTCGCATCGTGATCCACTTCCGTCTCACCGATGCGCCCTCGGGCGAGCGGCTCTGGTGGCTCGTGGTGAGCGGGGGAGAGGTCGACCTGTGCAGGGAGGACCCCGGTGAGCAGATCACGCTCATCGTCGAATCGACCGTGCGCTCCCTGACCGAGGTCTGGACGGGGGATCGCCGACCCGAGGACGCAACGAGGGCCCGGGCCATCCGGGTCGTCGGCGCGCCACGTGACGCCACCTCGCTCTGGAGGTGGCTCGGTCGCAGCATGTTCGCCGAGACGCGTGCCGCGCGCCGCGAACCCGCCTACCGTCGCCGCGAATCCGACTCGGGGCGGGCTCCCCGGGGCGCATCCCGCGCCGGGGGGACGTAGCGGTCCCGGGCTCGAGGCACGGCCACCGGCCGCCTCTTGGCACCTGCCGTGGTGGCATCGGCCTCAGAGAGCGAGCGTCATGAACACGCTGAACGGGTCCGGGGAGTACGCGTCGAACGGCGGGCAGGGGCGGAAGCCATACGAGCGGTACAGCGCCCGGGCGGGTTCGAAGAAGTCCGGCGTCCCGGTCTCGAGGCTCATTCGTCGGTATCCCCTGCGCCGAGCCTCGTCGGCGACGAAATCCAGGACGAATCGGCCGAGTCCCCTACGACGCAGCGTGGTCGAGGTGCGCATCGACTTGAGCTCCACGTGCTCCGCGTCCAGATGCTTCAGCGCCACGCAGCCGATGAGTTCGCCTCGCCACCAGGCGCTCCAGAACGTGACGTCCGGGGTTCGCAACCCTTCGAGGTCGAGGGCGTGCACACTCCCGGGTGGCGAGTGTCGGTGCATGTCGTCGAGATGCTCCTGCAGGAAGGCCTCGATGCGCGCGTCGAGGAGGTCGTCCACGCGGAGTGAAACTTCGCCGAGACTGAAGCTGCCGGGTGCGGCGTCCACTGCCCGTTCTCCCTCGATGCCGATACGCGACCCACCTCGTGCGGACCGGCGCCCTCGTGCGATTGACCCCGTTCCGAGACAGAGCACTCCGGATCGTAGACCCGGACGGTCGGGCGACGCCGGCGGGCTACTCGTCGGCGGTCGCTGCGGCCTCGCGCAACGCGTCGATCGGTGCGGACGGTGCGGGCATCACGATGAGATCGACGATTCGGCCGACCAGCGCCGCCGGGTCATCCACACCGATGGCGTTGGGGAGTGTGAGCTGGTCGAGCAGCAGGCCGTCGATCGTGAGATGAAGCAGCATCACCTCGGTGCGGCCGCCGGGGAGGCCGGCGGCGAGGTGGTACATGTAGTCGTTCTCGAAGTTGCGCCGGATGGTCTGCGTGAGGGCGTCACGCAGCGACGGCCTTCGGACCGCCTCGAGCCGCAGCTCGAGCATCGCCAGGTAGAGGTCGGGCGACGCCAGCGCGGCCGCGACCACATGGCGAATTGCCCGGATCTGGTCCTCGCGCGTCGGCGCCGCGTCGGCCGACGGGACGTTCCCGCCCGGCCGCGGGGTGAGCCGTTCCATCAGTCGCAGCGCGATGGCCTCGAGAATCGCGTCCCGCGATCGGAAGTAGTTCGATGCCGTTCCCGTCGGGACGCCCGCCTCCGCGTCGATCGCCCGGTGCGTCAGGCCGCGGCCGCCTTCGCGCGCCAGCAGTCGGATCCCCGCGTCGCACAGTGCGGTGCGGCGTTCGAGATTCGGTGGCATCAGATGCGCCCGCGCCCGCGCTCGGGGTCGCGGAGGATGTGGCGACGTGGAGCCATCGTCCCCTACATCGGATGCGCACCGGCGGCATTGAGTGCCGGGGCCTGAATGCGCCGCCCGGCGCTACTGGGTGTCGCGTTCGCTCTCGATCTTGAATCGCTGCACGCGTGTGACCAGCGCCGTCGGATCCGCGACTCCGACGAAGCGGAACGACGCGTCACGGCTGTCGGTGCCGGCGGTGTCGAAGTCGACGGTCCCGACGTTCAACGCTCGATCGATGACCGACTGGCTGACGTTCACGTTCTGCACCCGGTCGATGTTGGTCGACTGCTCGACCCGGGACAGGATTCCGCGGCGGATGTGGAGTCGTTCCGTGGTCACCGAGTACACGATCGAGAGGCGTCGAATCCCATCGACGATGATCACCACAAGCACGAGGATCACGCTGAGGAGCCACCACCGCCACAGGGGGAAGCCGGTGCCCCAGCCACCGGCCGAGACGATGGAGAAGAGGATTCCGGGGAAGAGTGCCAGCGGCAGCCAGCGCAAATAGAAGCCGATACTGGCTCGCGCCGACGGGCGGGCGCGGTAGAGCACCTGCTCCCCTTCGATCAGCTCCACGATGCGCCTCCAGAACCATCCGACGGTGATACGGCCAGAACGTCGTCGACGGCGCCCCAAGTATCACTCCATCGAGGGACACAAGTTGGCGCGTTTCCAGCCGACAAGGTGGGTGGACGATACCCGGATGAAGGACACGTGCCCATGCAGCCACCAGCACTCGCAGGTCGCGAGGCAACCGCCCCCAGGGCGACGCCACGACGCCGGAGCCGCGCGAAGCCCAAACCGCCCCGGGCACGGGCGGTCATCATGGCCGAACTCCGCGGCCTCGGCGGGCTGATCCTGGAGCAGGCGCTCCTGGATGCCACCGCCAGCCCGCTGTCGTCACTGCTCGAGTGGGCCAACCGGCTCGCCGTCGAGCTGAATGTCGACGGAGTGGGCGAACCGTCCGACTACCGCGAGATGCTGCGGGCGATCGTCGAGGTCAACAAGCGCGCCGAGCGCGCCGCGGAACTGGGCCTGCCCACCGTCCGGGCGGCCTGACCGAAGCCCCTTCGCCGTGTCCGGGCGCGTCGGCGCCCGGACACGGCGCTCCCGTCTCCGAAGGACCAGGACCTCGCAGGGGTCGCGGTCGCCTCAGGACGTTCGCTCCACGACATGGTCCGTCAGCGCTTCCAGGTCCGAGACGTCGCCGGGGACCTGACGGAGCGTCGCCATCGCGTCTGCATGCGTGACACGAGCCAGCTCCCGTGCCCGGTCGAGTCCGTGGACGCTGACGTAGGTCGCCTTGCCGAGTCGCGCATCCGCGCCGACCGCCTTGCCCAGCGCGTCCTGATTTCCGGCGACATCGAGGATGTCGTCCACGATCTGGAACAGCAGCCCGAGGGAACGCGCGTATCGGCGCAGCAGGGCGTCGACGTCGCCGGGCGGGGACGCGACGATCAACGACACGTGCACCGAGGCGCCGATGAGCCGTCCGGTCTTGAGGGTGTGGACACGCTCCAGAGCGGCCGCCGAGTCGTGGCCGGCGTCGCGCAGGTCGAGGAACTGTCCCCCGACCATCCCGCCGACGCCCGTCGCCCGGCTGAGCTCGCGAAGGATCTCGACGCGGGTGTCTCCGCCGCCCGCCTGCGCCTCGCACACGAGCCGCATGGCTTCGGCGAACAGTGCATCACCCGCCAGGATTGCGGTGTCCTCCCCGAAGACCCGATGGCAGGTCGGCTTCCCCCGCCTGAGGTCGTCGTCGTCCATGGCCGGCAGATCGTCATGGATCAACGAGTACGTGTGGATGAGTTCGATGGCGGCAGCCGCGGGCAGCACGTCTTCGGGGCGGCGACCGAGCGCCTCGGCCGTCGCGAGCGCGAGCACCGGACGGAACCGCTTGCCGCCGGCCAGCAACGAGTAGCGCATCGCCTCGACGAGGCCTTCCGTGCCATCGGCGTCCACCCGTTCCTGATGATCGGCCGGAAAGAAGTCCAGACCCTCGAGTGTGGTCTCAACGAGGCGGCGCAGGTGGTCCGGATACGGCGAGGCGGGCTCCAGTCGGGCAACGACGCGCGCCATCGTACCGATCGGCGCTGCGGGGGATTCGTGCACCGAGCGGATACCGCGCCCCGGCGGCACCGCACCCGCGGGATGTGGCGTGGTGCTCACCCTGACGGCTGAGCACCACGGCGGTCACCCCTTGAGCACCCGCTTGAGCTTGTCGAGTTGCTCACTCTGCTCCTGCAGCTTGCTCAACTCACGCTCCTGGCGACGCACGACGTTCACCAGGTCGTCAAGCGCACTCGAAAGCGCTGAGATTGCCGTCTCGACGTCATTCGTGGTGCCCTTACGGGGGCGACCCCGACGACGCGGGCGAGACGTGCCACGCATACGTGCGATCCGGTAATAGTTCGCCGCGACGGTTCCCGCGCGGCGTCCCGTTTCTTCAGAGAGGCGGTTGAACGCCTCCTGCCGTGTAATGCCCTCGGCGGCGACCATTGCTTCGACCTGCTCGAAGATCTGCTGCCCGATCTGACCCCGCTGAGGTTCCTCTGGGGTGTCGTTCATGTGCACCTCTGTAGTGGGCTTCGAGTGAACCACTCTATACCTGGTGTAAGAACCGGCGCGAGATTTATCTATTGCCGTTGCACAAACACGCGAATTCTGCGTGTGTGATGCACACTATTGCTTACGTAATAGTGTCGTCAGGCAGCGGATCGAGCATGGCTCGCGCCTCGAGTTCCCGGTCCGCTGGAACGAGGAGTTCCCGCGGACCGGCCGCGAGCATGTCGGGAACGTCGAACGTCGTGCGGCGGATCATCACCGGGATTCCGACGTCGCGGAGCATGGCGGCGAGCATCTCCGCCTCGGGCTGATGGCTCGCCACGGCGACCCGGACGGGTGGCGGCGGCGCGGGAGGACGCGGCCGACGTCGGAGCCAGCTCATCGACGCAACTCGTGGAATCCGGGCGGTGGACGCCGGAGCACGGCGTCGGGTGGCGGGGGACGTCCGATGATGGCGATCCTGATGAGCAGGAATCCGGCGATGAACCCGCCGATGTGCGCCCAGTACGCAATACCTCCGCCGTCCGACAGGCCGTTGCTGCTGAGACCCAGGAATTGCATTCCGAAGTAGATGGCGCCCCACAGCCACGCGGGAAGCGGGAGGGGAATCACGAACCCGATGAGCGACCAGATACGCGAGCGCGGAAGCAGGACGAGATATGCGCCGATGATCGCTGATATCGCGCCGCTCGCCCCGATGCTGGGAATGCCCGAGGACGGTTCGGTGATCGCCTGGGCGAGCGACGCGAGGGCGCCGCACCCGAGATAGAACGGCAGGAATCTGAGCCGCCCCAATCGATCCTCGACGTTGTTTCCGAAGATCCACAGGAACAGCATGTTGCCCAGCAGGTGCATCCAGTCGCCGTGGAGGAACAGGCCCGTGAACAGGCCGGTCCACCGGTCGTGGAGCTGACTGACTCCCTGGCAGGTGAGGTCCCCGGACGTCCGGCTGATGTCCAGTGCCGGATCGGGGCCCTCGATGGTGTGCGCGGGGACGGTGCCCCACTCACACACGAACGCCTGGAAGCTGTTGAGTGAACCGTCGTTCGGCAGCGTCTGCTGGTAGAGAAAGACCCCGAAGCACGCGAGGATGATCCCGATCGTGAGGATCGGCGTCCGGCGGGTCGGCGCCTGGTCGTAGATCGGGATCACGAGCGCTTCGCGCCATGGAGGGGGGTCGGTGCGCTCACGCCGAACACGCGACCGTGTCGAGGACGAATCCGTACTCGGCGTGACGAGCGATCCCGGGGCACCGAGGCGTCGCGATCATCGGTCCGGATCGCCGAGCGACTCAGCCGAGCACGTGGGCCAGCAGGGCCGCCTGGACATTGATGCGGTTCTCGGCCTGATCCCACACGGCCGAGCGGGGGCCGTAGAGGAGGCCGTCGCTGACCTCTTCACCGTGGTGGGCGGGCAGTGGGTGCATCACCACGGCGTCAGGCGTCGCGAACGTCAGCAGCCGGTCGTCGATGCGATAGGCGTCGAGGTCGCGCCGCCGCCGGTCGCCGTCCTCCTCGTCGCCCATCGAGACCCACGTGTCGGTGTAGACGGCGTGCGCGTCGGCGACGGCGACGCTCGGGTCGGTGACGACGCTGGCGCCACCGCCGAGGGGGCGACCCGCCGCATCCGCCCATTCGACGACGTCGGGATCGGGTTCGTAGCCGGGCGGGCATGCCGCGACGACGTGCATGCCGCAGAGCGCGCCGGCGACCATGAGGCTCAGACAGCAGTTGTTGCCGTCGCCGACGTAGGCCGCGCGGAGATGCCGCGTCGTGCCGAACCGCTGCCTCAGGGTCAGGACGTCGGCCAGGCCCTGGCACGGATGGTGGCCGTAGGTGAGGCTGTTGATGACGGGGACCGTGGCGTGCTCGGCGAGTTCTTCGATCGTCTCGTGCGGCCCCGTTCGCAGCACGATGGCGTCGAGCATCCGGCTGAGCACCAGTGCCGTGTCCCGGATGCGCTCTCCGCGCCCCATCTGCATGTCACGCCCCGCGAGCACGACCGGGTGGCCGCCGAGATGGCTGACTCCCACCTCGAAGCTCACCCTGGTCCGCGTGGACGGGCGCTCGAAAATGAGCCCGATCATCCGGCCCTCGAGCAGGCTCGGCCACTGGCGACGGTCCAACGACGCGAGCGCGCCGGCCGTGTGGATCACCGCCTCGACGCCCTCGGGCGGGAGCTCCATGAGCGTGAGGATCGATCGGCCCCGCACCTGCGGGTGCGGTTCGATTCCGCCCGGGAGGCGGTTGAGCATCGGCGACTCCTTCTGATCAGCCTCGCAAGGCCGGGAGTGTAGCGACCCGATCTCGCCGTCCGACCCCCCGTCTACCTTCCGAGCCGTCCCCTGGTTGTGAGGTCGACAATGGTCTCCGCATCATCGAAGTCCGGCACCGGCATCCCTCCCTGGGCCCCGCCGCGTTCGGTGCTGTTGCTCGTGGTCCTGACCGCCGTGCCCTTCGCCCTGGTGACATTCGGGGCCGCGTCCGCCTGGCCGCTGCTGCTGGTGCCCGTCGTCCTGGCGGGCGTCTTCGCCGGGACCCAGGGCCTCGCCCTCACCACCGCGGTGGTCTCGCTGGGACTCGCGATCGCCGCGACCGACCCGGGGACCTCGGGCGGGCAGATGCTCCTCGCCGTGCTCGTGGCCACCGGGCTGGGCGCCCTGATCGCCGCGCGCCATGACGCGCTCACCCGCGAGCTGCGGCGCGCCGCGGCGGAGTCACTGACCGACCGGCTCACCGGCCTGCCCAACTACGCGTTTCTGGCCGACTCGCTTCCCCGCGAACTCAGACGGGCGGACCGGTACGACCACGACGTCTCGGTGCTGCTCCTCGACATCGACCACTTCAAGCGGTTCAACGACCGCTACGGCCACGCCCACGGCAACCGCTTGCTCTCACGCCTCGGGGGTGTGCTCCTCGCGTGCGCCCGCGCGTCCGATCTCCCCTGCCGCTTCGGCGGGGAGGAGTTCGTCATCATCGTGCCCGGACCGCCGGCCGAGGCCGCCGAAGCCGCGGAGCGCATCCGGAACGAGGTTGCCGGCAGCGAGATGCGGGTTGGCGACGAGATGGTGTCCGTTACCGTGTCCATCGGAATCGCGTCGCACCGTCCCGGCGACGCCATCAACGGCGAGGCGGTCCTCGATCGCGCTGACCGCGCGCTCTACGCGGCGAAACGCGCCGGACGCAACCGCTCGATGGCGCTCGTGTCGGGGGCGACCCCGGTCCCGGCCGCCGATCTCCTGAAGCCCTCGGGCACCCGGGTGCGTCGCATCGCCTAGGGCCGTGAGTCGGAGGTTCGGGAGCGGCGTGGCGAGCGAAAACCGCGTGCAACACGGAGGAGGTTCGGGACGATGCCGGTGGCATGGCCCGAGCCGACGATGCACCCCTGGTGACGCACCGGTGACCCGGGGCGGTGTGGGGTTGCGCGTGGGGTTGCAGCCGCCAGGCTGCCGCGAGACCTTCGACTCAGGACACCAGTGCCGCCGGCGCCCCGCGCGTCAGCCGTCGACCTGATCGCCCCGGGACGCGCGGGACGCGGAAACGCCCGCCGCGACCAGCCCCACGACCCCCGCGGTCAGATGGAGGCCGACGAGCCAGCCGCTGCGGGTGAAGACATCGTTCGGGTCGGCGTCGAGAACGAGCCCCGCGGCGGCCCAGGCGATCAGGAACAGACCCGACACGGTGAGGAACGCCCGAGCGGCGTGTTCCCGGGTGGCGCAGGCGATTCCGACGAGGCCGATCGCCGTCTCGGCGACCCCCGTCAGGAAGTGCCCCGGCCAGAAGAACACCGTTCGCGCGTGCTGGACGTCCCATTCGCCGTGGCCCGAACGCAGCATGGTCATGATTCCCACCATCAGCAGCACGCCGGCGGTCAGGGTGGCCCAGCGCCCGGCGACACCGCGGGGTGGAGCGGCGGCCTCCCGGGCGCTCACCCCCTCGCCGTGTGTCGCGTGGGACGTCATCGTCGAGACGGTACCCGCTCGAGCAGCAGAAGAAAACGCCGCATTCCGCCTCCCACGCACATCCCCAGCAGCGCTCCGGCGGCGATGTCGGCGGGGTCGTGGTCCGCACGCACGACGCGCCCGAGCAACCCGACCGTCGCGGCGGCCGCCGCCGTCCGGCCCAGTGGCGTGCGCGTCCCACCCACCGCGCTCACGAGCGCCACCGCCGCCGCCGCGTGACGGCTGGGGAACCCGCCCTCCACACGGTCGCCCGGTCGGCGGCGGTCGATCCTCGTCCGGGTGTGGCGCGCGATCGTGGCCGCGGTGACCGTCGCCAGCAGGGCCGTCGATCCCTCGCGGCGTCGCCGCGGGTCGAGCAGCAGCAGCACCACCACTCCGCGAAACGCGGGCGACAGAAGCCGTCCGGCGAGTCCGAGTGCGTCAGTCGCCCCGGGTGCGCGCGTCCGAATTGCGGCGCGCACGGAGCGGCCCAGGGCCCGGTCTGCGGCGGCCACCCGGCGCAGCATGGGATGCCGAGCGCGTCTGCGGGGAGACGGGCGCGTCACGCTGGTAACGTCACCACGATGCGTCGCCTGTTGAGTGCATGGCTGCTCCTGATGTTGGTGCTGGTGGTCGCCGCGTGCTCGGGCCAGGACTCGAGCGGTACCGTGACTCCCCGAGCCGTCTCCGACCGGACCGCCGCCGCCGCCTTCACGCTGCCGAACCTTCGCGAGGGGAAGGATGACATCAGCCTGGTCGACTATCGCGGGCGGCCGCTGTTGATCAACTTCTGGGCGCACTGGTGCGGCCCCTGCGTGGAGGAGATGCCGGCACTCGCCGAGTTCGCTCGGGAGCATCCCGACATCGCGGTGCTCGGGATCGCGGCCAGCGGGGACCCGGCGGCGGATCGCGACTTCGCCGAGTCCACCGGTGTCGGCTTCGACCTCGCCTCGGACCGGAGCGGCGACATCCTGGGCCACTACGGCATCAGCGGCCTCCCCGGTACCGTGCTGGTCGACCGCCAGGGCCGGGTCGTCAACACGATCTTCGGTCCGCTCACGTCCGCCGACCTCGCCCAGCTCGCCACGACGCTGCGATCGTCGTGACGTCCGACGCGTCCCCGCGTGAGGCACTCGCGCGGTCGATCGAGGAACACGACGCGCCCCGACCCGGCGAAGCCGTGCTCGCGCTCGTGTCCGGAGGTCCCGATTCGATGGCGCTCATGCACCTGCTCGCCGACGCCCACGACGGTCGTGTGGAGGTACTCACCCTGGACCACGGCCTTCGGGCCGAGGCGGCCGCCGAGTGCGCCCTCGTGCTCGAGCGGGCGCGGGCACTCGGCCTGCGGGCGCACCATCACGCGCTCGGGGTGGCCGCGGGGTCCGGTGTCCAGCAACGTGCCCGCGACGCCCGCTACCGAACCGCCCGTGCGGTGGCCGCCGAACGTGGCTGCGACGTCATCGCCGTCGCGCACACACGGGACGACCAGGCCGAGACGGTGCTGATGCGCATGGCTCGTGGCGCCGGGACCGCCGGGGCCGCGGGAATGCGGTTTCGCGAGGGCGACCTGGTTCGGCCACTCCTGGGCGTGGCGGCCTCCGCCACCCGACGGTGGTGCGCCGAGGCGGGCATTCCGGTGGTCGACGACCCGTCCAATCGGGATCCGGCCTTCGCGCGCGTCCACGTCCGTCACCTACTCGGAGATATCGAGACGCGGTTTCCCGGCGCGGCCGTTCACATCGCGGCCCTGGCGGCGGACATGCACGCCGAGGCCGACCTGGTCGGCGAGCTCGCCGATCAAGCCGTCCGGCGGTGCATCACGGCCGACGGCTGTTCCATCACCGCGCTGCTCGCGGAACCGGCGCCGATCCGCGGCCGTGTGATCCGCCACCTGCTGCTGGCCGCCGGCGCGCCACCGGATCGCGTCGACCGGGCGGCGGTCGCGCGCGTCATGGAGGTTGCCACGGGGAAGGCGGGGGGCACCGAGGTGGGTGGGGTGCGCGTCGTGAAGGCGCCCGACCGCGTGCTGGCGCTGAAGACGGTCGATATCCACACCCCGGGCGAATCCCCGCTGCCGGTGCCCGGCGAGGTCGTCTTCGGTGGAGTGCGGGTGCGGGCGGCCATGGGCGTGGCACCGGTCCCGACCGAGGCGCGTGTCGGCCTGGTGCGCGTGGGCTCGCTTCGGGTTCGCGCGCCGCGCGATGGCGATCGGCTTCCGCTGACGTCGGGCGGCCGAGCCCGGCTCGGCCGGCTGCTCGCACAGGACGGCGTTCCGGCCGCGATGCGCTCCACGGTGCCGGTGATCGTGGACGGAGACCGGCCGATCTGGGTGGCCGGGCATCGCGCCGACCCCGCTCATCTGGCACCGTGCGGTCAACGCGCCGTCGTGCTGGAGGTGGCACCCGCATGAGTGAAGGACGCCCGGGCCGTGTCCTGGTGACCGAGGAGCAGCTGACCCAGCGCGTACGCGAGCTGGGTGAGGAGGTGTCGGCGGACTACGCAGATCGCGAGGTCCTCGTGGTGGGAGTGCTGAAGGGCGCGGTGCTCTTCATCGCCGACTTCATCCGTCACCTGACGGTTCCGTGCGAGCTCGACTTCATGGCCGTCGCGTCCTATGGGGGACAGACCCACTCGTCCGGTGTGGTTCGGATCCTGAAAGACCTCGACCACCCGATCGCCGGCAAGCACGTGCTGCTCGTCGAGGACATCATCGACTCCGGGCTGACGCTCAGTTACCTCATGCGGAACCTGGCCTCGCGCCAGCCGGCGTCCCTCGAGATCTGCACGCTGCTCACCAAGCCAGGGCACCGCCGCCTGTCGACGCAGCCGAAGTACGTCGGTTTCGACCTCCCGGACGAGTTCGTGGTCGGGTATGGACTCGACCATGCCGAACGCTTCCGAAACCTCCCGCACATCGCCACCCTCGAGTTGCAGGACCCGTAGCGGCGACCTCCCGGCGGGCCGCTGCTATCCTCAGCGATCCGAGATGCCGATACCTGCCTCGACACCGCACACGCCGGATGCGACTCCCGTGGATGACTCAGTGAGGGTGATGTGAACCGGTTCTTTCGGAGCGCAGCGTTCCCCATCCTGATCGTCCTGCTGCTGGCCTTCGTGGCGCAGCGCCTGGTGGTCTCCAACTCCGGGTCCCAGCGCACGCCGGACTTCCCGGCGCTGATGCAGATGATCCAGAGCAAGAACATCAAGTCGGCCGAGATCGACCTCCCCGCGCAGGAGGTGAAGCTCACCGACAACGCCGGCGACACGTTCAGCACCGGCTACCCGGACGATTACGGCGACAACCTCACCAACGCCCTCGACGACGCGGGAGTGAGCTACACGGTCAAGGGGCGCGCAACCAGCGCCTGGTGGAGCTTCCTGCTGACGCTCGCGCCGTTCGTCCTGTTCATCTTCTTCTGGATCTACCTGATGAACCGCATGCAGGGTGGCGGCACGAAGGTGATGAGCTTCGGCAAGTCGCGGGCGAAGCGCATGTCGATGGACGCGCCGAAGATCACGTTCAAGGACGTCGCCGGCGCCGATGAGGCGGTCGAGGAGCTCCACGAGATCAAGGAGTTCCTGGAGAACCCCAAGAAGTTCCAGGCCCTCGGTGCCCGGATCCCGAAGGGCGTTCTGCTCTTCGGCCCTCCCGGTACCGGTAAGACCCTCCTGGCCCGGGCGGTGGCCGGCGAGGCGGGCGTGCCGTTCTTCTCGATCTCCGGTTCCGACTTCGTGGAGATGTTCGTGGGCGTCGGCGCCAGCCGGGTCCGCGACCTGTTCGAGCAGGCGAAGCAGAACTCGCCCTGCATCATCTTCATGGACGAGATCGACGCCGTTGGACGTCACCGCGGCGCCGGCCTCGGCGGCGGCCACGACGAGCGCGAGCAGACGCTGAACCAGCTCCTCGTCGAGATGGACGGCTTCGAGGCGAAGGACAACATCATCCTCATCGCCGCCACCAACCGACCCGACGTCCTCGACCCCGCGCTCCTGCGGCCGGGACGCTTCGACCGTCAGATCGTCGTGGATCGCCCGGACCGGGCGGGACGAGCCGAGATCCTGAAGGTGCACACCAAGGGCAAACCGATCGCCAAGGAAATCGATCTGAGCACCCTCGCCGGGCAGACCCCGGGCTTCACGGGTGCCGATCTCGCCAACCTCGTCAATGAGGCGGCACTGCTGGCGGCGCGTCGCGGCAAGCGCGTCATCGAGCAGGACGAGCTCGAGGAAGGGATCATGCGCGTCATCGCCGGTCCCGAAAAGAAGAGCCGGCTCCTCTCCGAGAAGGAACGGGCGGTCACCGCGTACCACGAGATGGGCCACGCGCTCGTCGGGCATTTCCTGCCCAACTCCGATCCGGTGCACAAGATCAGCATCGTGTCCCGTGGCCAGGCCCTCGGTGTCACCGTGTCGATGCCCACCGAGGACAAGTTCAACCGCACCCGCGCGGAACTCGAAGACGAGATGGCCATGACCCTTGGCGGTCGCGCCGCCGAGGAGATCGTCTTCAACGAGATCACCACCGGGGCCTCGAGCGATCTCGAGCGTGTCACCCAGACGGCGAAGGCCATGGCGATGCGCTTCGGAATGAGCGACAAGCTCGGTCCGCGCGTGCTCGGCCACAGCCAGGGGGCGCCGTTCCTCGGTCGCGACCTCCACTCGGAACCCGACTACTCCGACGACACCGCCCGTCAGATCGACGCCGAGATCCGGCGGATGATCGAGGACGCCCATCAGCGGGCGCGCGACATCCTCTACGAGCATCGCGATCATCTGGAGTCGATCAGCCAGGTGCTGCTGCGACGCGAGACGATCGAGCGCGAGGAATTCCTGGCACTGCTCGCGGGCGCGTCCGAGGAGGACGTGTTCCGGGCAAAGGACGAGGAGACCGAACGCCGTCTCAAGGACGGCAGCTCGACCCCCACCGAGGACGCGGGGAGTCGCCGACCCGTGATTCCGCCCGGAACGTCGGGGCAACCCGTCGCCGAGGGCTAACACCCCAGCGGCTCCGCTCGCCTGGCTCGACGCCCCCGCGGTCATGGGGGTGGTCAACGTCACGCCCGACTCGTTCTCGGACGGCGGCGAACACCTCGCACTGCCCGCCGCGCTGGCGACCATTCGGCGGATGGCCGCCGACGGCGCCGCAATCGTCGACGTCGGCGCCGAGAGCACGCGTCCGGGGGCCGACCGGGTGGGCGCGGACGAACAGCTGCGGCGCCTCGACCCGCTCTTCGACGCGCTCGGTCGTGATCCGGCGGGCGTTCCGCTCTCGATCGACACGACGTCGGCCGCTGTCGCCGACCGCGCCACGGCCGCCGGCGCGGGGCTCGTGAACGACATCAGCGCCGGCCGGGAGGATCCCGACCTGTTCGGACTGGTGGCCGACCGTGGGGTCGATCTCTGCCTCATGCACATGCGCGGGCAGCCCAGGGACATGCAGGACCGGCCCGAGTACGCGGATGTGGTCGACGAGGTGTGCGCGTTCCTGGAGGAGCGGATGCGGGCGGCGGTCGGGGCCGGTGTCGCCGAGGAACGCATCGTGCTCGATCCGGGCATCGGCTTCGGCAAGACCCTCGACCACAATCTCGCGCTGATCGCCGGGATCGGGCGGATGGCGGCCCTCGGGCGGCCGGTGCTGGTGGGGGCCTCCCGGAAGGGCATGGTGGGACTCATCACCCAGCGTCCGATCGAGGGCCGACTGGCGGGCAGCGTCGGCGCCGCCCTGGCGGCCGTGGCTCACGGTGCGGCGGTGCTGCGGGTGCACGACGTCGCCGAAACCGTCGACGCGCTCCGGGTCTGGGCCGCCGTGGAGGCCCGTTCGCGTGGTTGATCGGGTCTCGATCCACATCCGGGGACTCGAGGTGTTCGGCTACCACGGCGTCCACGAGGAGGAGCGCCGGCTCGGGCAGCGGTTCGTGGTGGACGTGGATCTGGAGCTGCTCGCGTGTCCGGGGGTCGCCTCGGACGCATTGGACGGAACGGTGGACTACGCGGCCCTGACCGCGGCCGTCGCCGATATCGTCGCCGGCCCCCCGAGCCGCCTGATCGAGCACCTGGCCGGGCGCATCGCCGATCTCGCCCTGGACCACCCGCTCGCGGACCGCGTCACGGTGGGAATCGACAAGCCGCAGGTCGCCCTTCCGCATCAGGTCCGCGCCACCGGTGTGCGCCTGCAGCGACGCCGACTCCACACCTACTGGATCGGTCTCGGAGGGAATCTCGGCGACCGTCTCGCCGCACTGCAGGCGATGCTCGACGCCACCGCCGCGCGGGGAGTCCTGGTCGATGCCGTCTCCCCGGTCTACGAGACCGCGCCACAACTGGTGACCGAGCAGCCCGATTTCCTGAACGCCGCCGTTCGAGTCCGAAGCACCCTGGCGCCGTGGCGGATGCTGGCCCTTCTGAAGCGCCTGGAACGGCGCCTTGGGCGCACGACCGGGGGACCGCGCTTCGGACCGCGTCCCATCGACGCCGACATCCTGCTCTGGGATGGCGGTGCTTGGGTGGACGACCGCCTCTCGATCCCGCACCCGCGCCTGGCGGTTCGCAGGTTCGCGCTGGTGCCGCTGCTGGCGATCCATCCCGACGCCGCCCTTCCGGACGGGACGCGCATCGACGCGCTCGAGCGAGACCTCCCTGCCGGGGAAGACCGCGTCGCGCGGTTCGCGGGTGAGCTGCGGGTCCCCGACGCGGGCGCGCCCGGCGCCCCATCCGGCTCGGTGACGGAGCCCGCCTGACCGGCCGGTGTGTCCGCACGGACCTCGGCGACCCGGTGCCGCGCGGGGACATGGCGGTTGGCACATTCCGAAAGGGGCGCTCTAAACTGGTTCGCCGGAGCAACAAGGAGCATGAAGGTGTCGCACACCGACGAACTCGATGAGTACGAGGCGGAACTCGAACTCCGCCTGCGGCGCGAATACAACGACGTGTACCCGATGTTCTCCTACTGCGTGCTCACGCAGGAGACGACCTATCTCTGCAATCACCTCGAGCGGAACATCACGGCGCACCCGTCGTACCCGCTCTTCCACGTCGTGATGGAGGACGTCTGGGTGTGGGACAAGAACCGCCCGTCGCGCATCATTCCCCGGGTCGAGGTGGACACCACCCAGGACGTGACCGTCGAGATCCTGCGTCCTGCTGACGCTCCGGAGCCGTCGGACGGATGAGCCATCTGCTGGCGATCGATGTGGGGAACACCCACACACTGGCCGGCGTCTTCGAGGGCGAGACACTGCTCCACGAGTGGCGGATCTCCACCAACCGGGGATCGACCGAGGACGAGCTCGCCGCCGCCCACGACCAGATCCTGCGTCTGCGCGGCGGGAGCCTCGACGACCTCGATTCGATGATCGTGGCGTCGGTGGTCCCGGCTCTGACCGCCGGCTACCGGGCGCTCGGCGCGCGGTACATGCATCGGCCCGCTCTCGTGGTCGGCCCCGGCGTCCGCACCGGAATGCCGCTCGCGATCGACAATCCCCGCGAGCTCGGCGCGGACCGGCTGGTCAACGCGGTGGCGGCGTATCGGCGTTTCGGCGGCCCCTGCATCGTGGTCGACCTGGGCACCGCGACCACGTTCGATGCCGTTTCCGAGCAGGGTGAGTACCTCGGCGGTGCGATCGCACCGGGGATCGAGACGTCGCTCGAAGCCCTGACGGCGCGAGCGGCCCGTCTGGCCAAGGTCGACCTGGTGCCCCCACAACGCTGTATCGGGCGATCGACGGTCGAGAGCATGCGCTCCGGGGTCATCCTCGGGGCGGTGGCGATGGTCGACGGACTCGTCTCGCGCATCCGCGAGGAGCTCGGGGGAACCGCCAGGGTCGTCGCCACCGGAGGCCTCGCCCCGATGGTCTGCGCGTTGTCGGAAGAGGTGGACGAGAACGATCCGATGCTGACGCTGGACGGCCTGCGCATCATCCACGAGATGAACGCCGGGGCAGACCGATGAAGAAGCGCATGCGCCAGGCGCTCGCCGATCGGGAACCGCCGGCCCCCGCCCGGGCGGGAGCGGACGCATGGCCGCTGAGCGAGCCGTTCCGCGTCGGCGGTGTCGAGATCCCGAATCGTGTGGTGCAGGCGCCCCTCGCCGGCATCGCCAACTGGCCGTTCCGCCTCCAGGCGCAGCGGCACGGCGCGGGCCTCGCCGTGTCCGAGATGATCGCGAGCATGGGCGTCGCCCACGGCAACCAGCGCACCGTCGACATGCTGGAGGTCGATCCGCGGGAGGGCCTCACCGCGATCCAGGTCTTCGGCGCGAGCCCCGACGCGATGGCGAGTGCCGCCCGGGCCGCCGAGGCGGCCGGCGCCTGCATGGTGGACATCAACATGGGGTGCCCCGTGCACAAGGTCTGCAAGACCGGCGCGGGGTCGTCGCTGCTCGGCGATCCGGAGCTGGCCGAGCGCGTGGTCGCCGCGATGGTCGACGCGGTGTCGATCCCGGTCACCGTCAAGATGCGCCGCGGCCTCACCCCTGACGAGGCGCGGCCGGTCGACTTCGCCAGGAGGATGGAGGACGCCGGCGCATCGGCGATCGCGTTCCACCCCCGCGCCGCGGCCGAGGAGTACCGCGGGCAGGCCGATCACACCATCACCACACGGGTCGTGGAGGCGGTGGACATTCCCGTGGTGGCGAGCGGTGACATCACCACGGCGGAGCGAGCGAGGGCGGTGCACGAGGAGACCGGCTGCGCCGCCGTGATGATCGGCCGCGCCGCGCTCGGAAACCCGTGGATCTTCCATGCGATGGCGACCGGTGAACCGAGCCGGCGACCGGCACTCGACGGCGTGATCGAGGAACTCTGCTCGTTCGCCCTCGATCAGCGCCGGGTCCTCGGCGATCGGCGGGCGATGCACGTGCTGCGGAAGTTCTATCCCTGGTACCTGGCCGGCGAGCCGGTCGACCAGGGCACCGTCGCGGACCTGTTGCGCATCGACGATCTCGACACGGTCCTGGATCGGCTCCGTGGTCTCGCGACGGGGGATCCGCTTGCAACCGTACCCGGGCTGAACTAGCGTTCTGCGCCGCTCTCGACCTGTACTTCCCGCGGATCCGCGACGGCGACGGCCGTGCGTGGACGAAGGAGATCCAGCCTGATGGACCGTGAAGTCATCCTCACCGAAGAGGGGTATCGCAAGCTCAAGGAAGAGATCGAATACCTCTCCACCGCCAAGCGCCGCGAGGTTGCTGAACGCATCAAAGAAGCCCGCGAGTTCGGCGACATCTCGGAGAACTCCGAGTACGACGACGCCAAGAACGAACAGGCGCACGTCGAGAGTCGTATCCAGATTCTCGAGCAGAAACTCCGCAACGCCCGGATCGTGGACACCGAGCACATCGCGACCGACACCGTGTCGATCGGCGCGAAGGTGACGCTCAAGAACACCAAGAGCAAGGAGCAGGTCGAGTACTCCATCGTGGGGTCCTCGGAGGCCAACCCGCGCAGGGGACGCCTGTCCAACGAGAGCCCGGTCGGCAAGGCGCTGCTCGGCCGCAAGAAGGGCGAGAAGGTCACCGTGCCCGCTCCCCGCGGCGCGATCGAGTACCAGGTCGTGAAGATCGAGGCGGGGGATGCCGGCGACTGAGCCCGACGGCGTCGACGCCGTTGGTCTCGACCGCCTGATCGCGGAACGTCGCTCGAAGGCGGATGCGCTTCGCGCCGCCGGGATCGAGCCGTTCCCGAACACGTTCCCGGGTCGCCGTCCCATCGCTGAGGTTCGTGCGGCCCACGAAGCTCTCGAGCCCGGTGACGAGGGCACGGAGGTCCTACGGGTCGCCGGACGCCTGACCGCGCGACGCGGCCAGGGGAAGGTGGCGTTCCTGGACCTGGAGGATCGCGACGGCCGCATCCAGGTGTGGGCGTCGATCGATCGCCTCGGCGAGGAGGCCATGGGACGCCTGCTGGAGTCGGACCTCGGCGACCTGCTCGGGGTCGAGGGTCCCGTGGCCCGCACCAGGCGCGGCGAGCTGTCCGTGGTGGCCGCCGAGGTGACGCTCCTGGCGAAGGCGCTGCGCCCACCGCCCGACAAGCACGCCGGGTTGAAGGATCCTGAGACGCGCTACCGGCAGCGCTACCTCGACCTGCTCAGCAACGACGACGTGCGTGGCACCTTCGTGGCCCGGGCGAAGACGATCGCGGCGATCCGCCGCTTCCTTGAGGACCGCGGGTTCCTCGAGGTCGAAACACCCGCGCTGCAGCCGATGTACGGGGGCGCCGCGGCGCGACCGTTCGTGACCCACCACAACCAGCTCGATCGCGACCTCTACCTGCGGATCGCGCCGGAGCTCTACCTCAAGCGCTGCCTGGTGGGGGGCCTCGAACGGGTCTATGAACTCGGCAAGAACTTCCGCAACGAGGGCGTGAGCTTCAAGCACAACCCCGAGTTCACGACGCTCGAAACCTACGAGGCGTACGTCGACTACGCGCACGTCGCCGAGATGCTCGAATCGATGGTCCACGAGGCCGCGGTGGCGGCCACGGGTGGATCGACGGTCGCCTGGGGCGACCACGTCATCGACTTCACGCCGCCCTGGACCCGGCTGGACCTCCGCGACGCCATCGGCGCGGCGAGCGGCATCGACGTCCGCGAGCACACCACCGCGGAGGCGCTCCGCGACGCCATGCGGGCCGGGGGGCTGGAAGCCCCCGACGACACCCCCTGGGCGAAGCTGCTGGACGCGCTCCTGACCCAGACGCTCGAACCCACCCTGATCCAGCCCACGTTCCTGCTGAATTACCCGCTGGAGCTCTCGCCGTTCGCCAAGCGCACCTCCGACGATCCGGGCACGGTCGAGCGCTTCGAGGCGTTCGTCGGCGGGATGGAGATCGCCAACGCTTTTACCGAGTTGAACGACCCCGACGACCAGCGCGAGCGATTCGCGATGCAGCAGGCCGACCGGGAGGCCGGGGACGACGAGGCGCAACCCATGGACGAGGACTTCCTGGCCGCGCTCGAGCACGGGATGCCGCCCGCGGGCGGACTGGGCGTCGGGATCGACCGCCTGGTCATGCTGTTCACCGGGAAGAGCAGCATTCGCGAGGTGATCCTCTTCCCGGCCATGCGCTCGTGAGCTCCGACGCGCGGGTCGCGCTCGTCGCCGACGACGACGCCGAGATCCGGGCACTGGTGTCGTTGCGGCTCCAGCGTGCGGGCTACCGGGTGGTCGAGGCCGGTGATGCCGACACCGCGATCCGCATGATCGGCGATCGCGCACCCGACGTCGCGGTCCTCGACGTGATGATGCCGGGAGGCGGCCTCGAAGTCGCCGCCAGGCTTCGCGAGCATTCGGAGTGCGCCATCGTGATGCTCTCGGCGCTTGGCGGCGCGGGCGACCTCAGGCGCGCCTACGACGCCGGTGCCGACGACTACGTCGTCAAGCCGTTCGACGCGCGCGACCTCGTCGAGCGGGTGGAACGGGCGCGACGAGGGTCGGACGCGCGCACGCACTAGGAGCCTGTCAGAGACGTCGGCGGGGAGTCCGGCGGCTGCGTGGCGGCACGCTGGGGCGTTGTCGAGAACCTGGATGCCGTATGAATCCAGCCCGTCTCCTCCTTCCAGCGCTTGCCATTCGCTCGCCTGCCACGCAGCCGCCACGTTCTTTGACAGGCTCCTGGGCGTCGCGTCACCGAACAGGGCGAGAGCTGCTAAGGTCCCTCGCCGTTTCGCATCGATCAGTTCGAGGAGTTCATGGCCAAACCGAGGGCCCGCAGCCGATCCAAGAAGAAGGGCAAGGGCATCAGCCCCACCCAGCGCAAGCGCCGTCCCCAGCTTCCGCTGGAGGACCTCGACTGGAAGAACTTCCCGTCGTTGCGTCGCTTCGTCAGCGAACGCGGCAAGATCCGCTCACGGCGGATCACCGGACTGTCGCGGCGCCAGCAGTCGCAGATCGCCAAGGCGGTCAAGCGAGCCCGTGAGATGGGGCTCCTCGCCTACCCCGATCAGGACCGGAAGGTCCGCCACTAGGACGTCCCCGCCCCGCGCTCGACGCGGGGCCGGAGCGAAGATCCGTCGAACGCCGTGGCGACCGGTCGCCACGGCGTCGGCCGGACGTCCTGCCACACTCCGGGCATGGAGTGTTGTCCGATGTGTGACGGAGCCCTGGTGTGGCGCCAGAACGGGGTCTGGTGCGACCGGTGCCATCGCAAGGTCGAGACCTGTTGCGAAGGCGCGCCTCAGCCGTGTGGAGAGACGCCTCGTCCGAACGGCGGCGCCTGAACCGCCCATCCGGGGGTGGCGCCGGTACGCGGTCGTGACCGAGCATTTGAGACGGACTCACCTCCAACCGATGTCAGCGGGAACCAGCGGGGGTCGTGCTACCATCGGCGATCTCTGCGAACGCGTCTATTGCGGCCACAATGGGGATGTTGTGCGGTATTTCGGCAGCTTTGCCAGCATCATCGAAGCGCAGTCGAGCCCTCGACACCCCGGTCAACGCGGTGCCCGTCGTCCCCACGCCGGTGTCCGCATGAGTAGGAGGTGTCTCCCCATTGTTTGAGCGGTTTACCGAACGCGCGCGGCAGGTGGTGGTGCTTGCGCAGGAGGAAGCGCGCACTCTCAAGCACAATTACATCGGGACCGAGCACATCCTGCTGGGGCTGCTCCGTGAAGAGGAGGGCCTCGCGGCCCGCGTCCTCGAGCAGCTCGAGATCACGGTCGAAGAGGTCCGCGCCCAGGTCATCCGGATCGTCGGATCCGGCGAAGAGGTCACCTCGGGACAGATCCCGTTCACGCCGCGGGCCAAGAAGGTGCTCGAGCTGGCGCTCCGCGAGGCGCTGTCACTTGGGCACAACTACATCGGCACCGAGCACATCCTGCTCGGCCTGGTTCGTGAGAACGAGGGCGTCGCCGCTCGCATCCTCACCGACTTCGACGCGGACAGCGAGAAAATCCGCAACGAGATCATCCGCATGCTCTCCGGCCCCGGCCGTCGCCAGCAGGGCGGGCAGGCCGCGGGTCAGCAGCAGGACAAGAAGTCGAGCAAGCTGCTGGAGCAGTTCGGCCGCAACCTCACCAAGATCGCGGCGGACGGCAAGCTCGACCCCGTGGTGGGACGCCAGCAGGAAATCGAGCGCGTCATGCAGATCCTGTCGCGCCGCACCAAGAACAATCCGGTCCTGATCGGAGAGCCGGGGGTCGGCAAGACCGCCGTCGTCGAGGGGCTGGCGCAGCGCATCGCCAGCAACCAGGTTCCGGAACTGCTCAAGAACAAGCAGATCTACACCCTGGATCTCGCGGCGCTGGTGGCCGGGTCCAAGTACCGCGGCGAGTTCGAGGAGCGCCTCAAGAAGGTGATGAAGGAGATCACCCAGCGGGGCGACATCATCCTGTTCATCGACGAGATCCACAATCTCGTCGGCGCCGGTGCCGCTGAGGGCGCCATCGACGCCGCCAGCATCCTGAAGCCGGCATTGGCCCGCGGTGAGCTGCAGACCGTTGGCGCGACCACGCTCGACGAGTACCGCAAGTACCTCGAGCGCGATTCGGCCCTCGAGCGCCGCTTCCAGCAGATCCGGGTCGACGAGCCCTCCCAGGAGGAGACCGTCCAGATCCTGCGGGGCCTCCGCGATCGCTACGAAGAGCACCACAAGTGCACGATCACGGACGAGGCGCTCGAAGCCGCCGCGAATCTCGCGGACCGCTACATCTCGGAGCGATTCCTCCCGGACAAGGCCATCGACCTCATCGATGAGGCCTCCAGCCGGATGCGCATCAAGACCATGACGGCCCCGCCGTCGTACCGCGAGCTCGAGGACGAGATCGAGTCGGTGCGCAAGGAGAAGGAAGCCGCCATCGAGGCGCAGGAGTTCGAGAAGGCCGCGAACCTCCGCGACAACGAGCGGCGCCTCACCAACAAGAAGCGCGACCTCGAAGAGGAGTGGAAGTCCGAGGACGGCGGTCCGCGGCCGTCCATCGGCGAGGAAGAGATCGCCGACATCGTCTCGATGTGGACCGGTATCCCGGTGTTCAAGCTCACCGAGGCCGAGTCCCGCAAGCTGCTGCGGATGGAGGACGAACTCCACAAGCGCGTCATCGGTCAGGAAGCCGCCATCGCGGCGGTGAGCCGTGCCATCCGGCGGACCCGTGCGGGTATCAAGGATCCGAAGCGCCCGGCCGGGAGCTTCATCTTCCTGGGCCCCTCCGGCGTCGGGAAGACCGAACTCGCGCGGACGCTCGCCGAATTCCTGTTCGGCGACGAGGACTCGATGATCCAGGTCGACATGTCCGAGTACATGGAGAAGCACGCGGTGAGCCGCCTCGTCGGCTCGCCTCCGGGCTACGTCGGCTTCGACGAGGGCGGGCAGCTCACCGAGCAGGTGCGCCGCAAGCCGTACTCGGTCGTGCTCCTCGACGAGGTCGAGAAGGCGCATCCCGAGGTGTTCAACATCCTCCTCCAGATCCTGGAGGACGGACGACTGACGGACTCGCAGGGCCGGTCGGTCGACTTCCGCAACACCATCGTGATCATGACCTCGAACATCGGCGCCAGCGAGATCTCCCGCAACACGCCGCTGGGCTTCTCGGTCTCCGATGAGACCGGCCTGTCGTACGACGACATGAAGTCGCGCGTCATGGGCGAGCTGAAGAAGGTCTTCCGGCCCGAGCTGCTCAACCGGATCGACGAGGTCATCGTCTTCCACAAGCTGACGAGGGACGAGATCACCGAGATCGTCGACCTGCTCCTCGTGCGGCTCAAGAAGCAGATGGGCGAGCACGGACTCGCGCTCCAGCTCACCGAGGCGGCGAAGGACCTGCTCGTCGAGCAGGGCTACGACCCCGCCATGGGTGCTCGTCCGCTCCGCCGTGCCATCCAGCGCCTCATCGAGGACCCGCTGGCCGACGAACTGCTCAAGGGTTCGCTGCCGGAGGGAACCACGGTCGTGGTCGAGCGGGACGGCGAAGAGATGAAGCTGGAAACCTCCAAGACGGAACCCGAGGTGGTTGCGGCCGCCAGCGGTGCCGGCCAGGAGGAACAGGCCCAGGACACTCCTGAGTCGTAGGGCGTCGTGAACCGTGGGGGCCCCGCGAGGGGCCCCCGATCTTTGTCCTAGGAGCACGTGGCACGAACTCGCACACAGGACGTCTTTGTCTGCGCCGAGTGCCAGGCGGTGCATCCTCGATGGATCGGGCGGTGCACCGGCTGCGGTGCGTGGGGGACGGTCGAGGCCGCCCAGCGGACCACTCGTCCCACCCGCCCGCTCGAGGCCGTGCCCGCGCCGGTTCGGCTCGGCGATGCCGCCGATCCGCCGCCGCCCCGGCTGTCGACGGGCATCGAGGAACTGGATCGCGTGCTCGGCGGCGGCATCGTGCCCGGTTCACTCGTGCTGCTGGGCGGGGAACCCGGAATTGGCAAGAGCACCCTGGTGCTGCAGGCGCTGGCTCATCTCAGCGCCGACCGCGAGGTGTTGCTGATCACCGGCGAGGAGTCGCTCAGCCAGGTGCGGTCGCGGTCGCAACGATTGAGCGCGGCGACCGATCAGGTCGGCATCCTCGCCGAAGTCCGCCTGGAGTCGGTGATCGCGGCGCTCGAGGCGCACAATCCCGCGGTTTGCGCCATTGATTCGATCCAGACGCTCGTGTCAGATGCCGTAGACGGGGGACCGGGTTCGGTCTCCCAGGTCCGACAGGCGACGGCCGAGCTCATGCGGGTGGCGAAGTCTCGTGACATCGCGATGATCGTGGTCGGACAGGTGACCAAGGACGGCGGCATCGCCGGGCCGCGCATGCTGGAGCACATGGTCGACTGCGTCATGACATTCGACGGCGAGGAGATGCGTTCGCTGCGCATCCTTCGCTCACTCAAGAACCGTTTCGGCTCGACCAACGAGTCCGGAATGATGGAGATGCGCCCCGAGGGGCTCGTCTCCGTTCCCGATCCCAGTGCACACCTCCTCTCGGAGGTCGGCGATCGGGTCGGATCGTGCATCTTCCCCGCCATTGAGGGAAGCCGCGCGGTCCTTGTGGAGATCCAGGCCCTCGTGGGCCACACGGAGGTGGTCCCGCCGCGGCGCGTTGCGGTGGGCGTGGATCGCACACGGTTGGCGCAGGTCATCGCCGTGCTCTCGCGGCACGCCGGCCTGCGACTGGGAGACCAGGATGTGTTCGTGAGCGTGGCCGGAGGCGCCAGGGCACTCGACCCTGCCGCCGACCTCGCCATCGCGCTCGCCATCGTCAGTGCTCACCGCGGCGTGCCCCTCACGCGTGGTCTGGCGACGTTCGGCGAGATCGGACTGACCGGGGGCATCCGCCCGTCCGGTCATGCGGCACGACGACTGGGAGCGGTTGCGGCCCAGGGGCTGGATCTCGCAGTATTGCCACGGATGGCAGATGAAGGCGTCGGCACTCCTCGGGGGCTGCGCCTTGCAACGGTGGAAGACATCACGGCGGCAGTGGACGTCGGGTGCGCACGATGATCGACACCGGGCGACTGTCAATGAGCGATCAGGGGGGATGCGTGTACGAAGTCGGAGACAAGGTGGTGTACCCGCACCACGGCGCCGGCGTGGTGCAGAAGAAGGAAATGAAGGAGGTGCTCGGGCAACACCGCGAGTACCTGACCATCCAGATCCTCTACAACGACATGACCGTCATGGTCCCGGCCGAGAACGCCGAGAAGGCCGGCCTGCGGCGCGTGATCAGTGAGGAGACGGTCGAAGAGGTGCTGACCGTGCTCCGCGACGACGGCACTCAGATGCCGAAGAACTGGAATCGCCGCTTCAAGCACAACCGGGACAAGATCAAGACCGGTGACATCTTCGAGCTCGCCGAGGTGGTGAGGAACCTGTCGATTCGGGACATCGACAAGGGCCTCTCGACCGGCGAGAAGCAGATGTTCGGGCGGGCGAAGAAGATCCTCGCCAGCGAGCTGATGTACGCGTGCGACATGGGCGAGGAAGAGTCGGTCGAATTCCTCGACAACCTGCTGGAGGAGATCGGCGCCGCGCGTGTGGGTGCCGTCGCCGACGACGGCGACTGATCATTTCGGCAACCTCCCGGTGTTGAGCGCACCGGGAGGTCACGCCGGATCCGCCGCCCGTCGCGATAGCCTGTTGGCTGCGACGGGCTCATCCGTTCGTTCCGGCGGCTGTAGAGAGGATCACCCACCCGCACGATGTTGGCCCGCTTCCCGCTCCCGGTGACCTGTGGTCCGAATTCGAACGTGCCGATGGTCTCACCATGATCATCGTCAGCCGACTCGTGCTTGCGCTCCTGGGAGGGCTCGCCGGGTACCAGGTCGGCGCCAAACTCGCGCTTGACGAGTGGTTCGGTTCACCGTGGCGCTACATGGCGTGGGCCGCGATCGTCGTGATCGGGGTGCTGGCCGGGCTCATCGTCGGGGGCATCGCCGGGCGATGGCTGCGTGGTCGTCTCCGGGCCCTCGAACGTGCCGCCGATCGTCGTTCAGCGGCCGAGTTGACTGTCGGCGCCCTGGGGCTGGTCGTCGGACTCGTCGCCGCGGCGCTGGCCGGTGTGGCGGTCGCACAGCTCCCGGTCGTCGGCCCGTACCTGCTGCTGCCCGTCGTGCTCATCGTGGCGTACGTGTTCAGCCGGGTCGCGGCACGCAAGCACACCGACATCCTGCGCCTCGTCGGTGCGCGTCAGCGCGGACCCACGCAGACGCGTCTCATCGACACGAGCGCGATCATCGACGGCCGTCTCATCGACGTCCTCCGCACCCGTTTCCTCTCGGGCGCCATCGTGGTCCCGGACTTCGTCCTCGCCGAACTGCAGACCGTCGCCGACTCGTCGGACACGTTGAAGCGCGCCCGAGGCCGCAGGGGGCTCGAGTTGATCGAGGACCTCAAGCGCGAAGCCAACGGCGGGTTTGCGGTGCGCACAGCCGAGGGCTCCGAGAACGAACCGGTCGACGCGCGCCTGGTGCGCATGGCCCGCGATCTCGGCGCGTCGATCGTCACCACGGACTACAACCTCAACAAGGTCGCCCAGATTCAGGAGATCGAAGTCCTGAACGTCAACGAGCTCGCGAACGCCCTCAAACCGGCGGTCCTGCCCGGCGAGTCGTTGACGGTCAAGGTCATCCGCGAGGGCAAGGAATACGACCAGGGTGTGGCGTACCTCGACGACGGCACGATGGTCGTGGTCGACGGGGGCCGCAAGCTGCTCGGGAGCACCACCGACGTCGAGGTCACATCGGTGTTGCAGAACCCCGCGGGGAAGATGATCTTCGCGCGACCGTCCGGCGAGGACGGCCGGGACGCCGCCACGGGCTGAACCGGGCCGGCGATCAGACCTGGCCGCGGAACGCCGTCGGCGTCATCCCGGTGGCCGCCCGGAAGTCCCGTGTGAAGTGGGCCTGATCGCTGTACCCGAGTGCGGCGGCCAGATGCGCCAGCGCGAGCGCGGCGCCCCGGTCCAGCTCGTCCGCCGCCTCCTGGAGTCGCCGCCGCCGGAGGACGAACTTCGGGGACGCACCCACGTGCGCACGAAACAGGCGCTGGAGGCGTCGCTCATTGATGCCCATGGCGCCGGCGAGATCGGCCGCTCGCATCAACCCTGGCGACCGCTCGATGAGCCGGACCGCGTCGATGGCCGCGCGCTGTCCGTCCTCGACCCGGGTACGCCGCCAGCGGCGCACCCACGCGGCGAACGCGTCGGGCGACGGTGGTTGCGGGTGTCCTGACGTCAGTTCCCGCGCGGCCGCCGGGCGGACGTCCACCAGCGGCACGATGGCGTTGGTGAAGTCGCCGGCGGCACCCGGAAGCAGCGCCTGAGCGGCACCGGGGCGGAGCTTGACGCCCCGCACCCTGCCCTGGCCGGAGAGGGTCCTGGTCCACAGCCGCGTCCAGACGCCGACGATCCGTGCGCCGGGGGAACCGTCGCCGGACTCCACCACGATGTTGATGCAGGGGTCGGCCAGGAGTCGTGACTCATGCGCGTGCTGGCCCCGCAGGTCCCACGCGCCCTCCCAGAAACAGTCCACGATGTCCGCCAGATCGTCCGGTGGCGCGAACCTGCCGGCATGGATACGGCGGCCGCTCTCGTGGTTGGACACGAGGCCCAGCGCTCGTCGGGACCCGGTCGGCGGGGTGCGTCTCGGCCCACCCCCGGCGCCCACCGATCAGGCTGGCGCGTAACGACGGTGCAGGATCAGCGGGTTTCCGTCCGGATCGCTGAAGAACGCCATGTGGCAGACCCCGCTGTCCAGTGTGTCGGCCTCGAAGACGACGCCGCTCGCCTCGAGCTCCGCGCGTGCCGCTGCGACGTCGGCAACCCGGAGGGCGATCGGCGTCGCGTTGGGGCTGAACTCGGCGTTGAAGGCATCGCACTGCATCAGCGCGAGCGTGAGGTTGCCGGCCTGGAACTCGTGCGCCGGCCTCTGCCCCCACTGCACGCGGTGTTCTAGCCCCAACGTCTCACCGTAGAACGCGACGGCGCGATCGATGTCGGTCGTCGGGACGGCGACGAAGTCGACTTCCTGGACAGAGATTCCCACGGTCACCTCGCGTGTGTTCGCGTCTCGGGCGACGCTACCACGACACCGTTCGCCGACGCACCGGGCCACGTCGTTCAGGGCCGCGCGCACATCCACTCGGCCATGGACACGCCGCTGTTGGGGTCACCCGCGGGGAGATCCTTGTGCTTCGTGAACGCGAAGACCGTCCGGGTGGCGGCCTCGTTCCTGAGCCGCGTCCACCAGGCGCCCCGGATCGCGTCGTCGTAGTGACTCCCGCGCAGGCGCACATAGCCGATCGGCCCTGGAGGCAGCGCGTCCGGCGGTGCGGTGCCTTCGTCGACCAGGCACCGGGTTCCACCGAGCTCTGAGAGCGTGGTGTCGAGCGCCGGATCGTCCCAGCTCGCGTGTCGGAACTCCGCGGCGAACGGCGTGACCCGCCCGATGGGGGCCAGCAGACGATCCAGCACGGCGTCGTCGCGTCGCCGCGATGCCGGGAACTGCACGAGGACCGCTCCGAGTCGTTCGCCGAGCGGCTCGAGTGATTCGAGAAACGCGCGCAGGAAATCGTCGTAGCCGTCATCGGGCGGGCCGTGCGTCAGGCGCCGATGTGCTTTCACCGCAAACCGGAAGTCCTCCGGGACCTGCTCGGCCCAGCCGGCCATCGTCGATTCACGCTGCAGGCGGTAGAACGTGGCGTTGATCTCGCATCCGCTGAGGACGGACGCGTAGTGCGCCAGGAATCGCGCGCGGGGGACGTCAGCCGGGTAGAAGCCGGGCTTCCACTCCGGGTATGCCCAGCCGGATGTGCCGATGTGCAGCGACATACCGCAGAGGCTATCCCGCGGGCGGCCCGTCCGGCCTGTCCGGATGGCATGCTGGGGCCGTGCGGAGGATGGACGTCATCATCGTCGCGGCGGGGCTCGGAACACGCCTCGGCCGCGAACGGCCGAAAGCGCTGGTCGAGGTCGGCGGCCGGCCGCTGCTCGCCTGGAGCGTGGACGTGTTCGGCGCCCACTCCGCCACCCGTCGCGTGATCCTGCTGGCGCCACCGGACCATGTCGCCGAGGTGATGGCGGCCGTGCCGCCGACCGACTGCGACGTCGCTGTTGTGCCCGGCGGCGAGTCCCGCGCCGCGTCTGTCGCGCTCGGGCTGGCCGAGGTCGATGTCGACGCCGAGCTCGTCGCCGTGCACGACGCCGCGCGCCCGCTGGTGAGCCCCGGAATCATCGATGCGGTGCTCGCCGGACTCGACGGGTTCGACGGCGCGATCGCCGCCGCGCCGCTCGCCGACACGCTCAAGCGTGTCGACCCCGACGGCGCCATCGAGGAGACACCGTCGCGGGCGTCGCTGTGGCGCGCGGAGACGCCGCAGATCTTTCGTCGCCCGGTGCTGGCGGAGGCGGTCGACGCCGCCATCTCGGCGGAGCGCCTGGACGCGGCCACCGACTGCGCCTCGCTCGTCGAGGCAAACCGTGGGCGGGTCACGGTGGTGGGCCACGGCGCCCCGAACATGAAGGTGACCACCGAATCGGACATTCCGCTCGCCGAGGTGCTGCTGGCCCGTGTCCGGTAGCCTCGGCCGGATGCTCACCGACTACCACATGCACACCCAGCCGGACGGCGTCGGCGCACGGGCGGACGGCGCCGAGCGCTGGGATGCGCACGGCGGTCCCTGGAGCGTGGGGTGGCTGGCGGCCTACGTCGCGGCGGCGGCGGCGCGCGGCGTCGACGAGATCGCGATGACCGAGCACGTCTACCGCTTCCGGGATGCGGCCGACTGGCATGACGACGTGTTCTGGCGGGAGGAAGCCACGGCGTCGCTCGACGAGTACGTCGGCGGCGTCGCCGCGGCCCGCGACGGAGGACTCCCGGTGCTGCTCGGCATCGAAATGGACTGGCTTCCGCATCGGACCGACGAAATCCAGGCGTTGCTCGATCGGGCGCCGTTCGACGTGGTGCTCGGTTCCGTGCATTGGATCGGCGCGACGCCGGTCGACAATCCGAACGATCCGCCGCGGCTGGATGCGCACGATCTGTGGGAGGCCTACCTCGACGCCGTGATCGCGGCCGCCGAGTCGGGGCTCTTCGACGTCCTCGCCCACGTGGACCTGGCCAAGATCTTCGGTCTGCGGGCACCCGACAGCGTCGCCCGACGCGTGGACGAACTCGTGGAGTGCGTCGCCGCCGCGGGGGTCGCGATCGAGTGCAGCACCGCGGGCCTGCGAAAGCCGGTGGGTGAGCTGTATCCCGATCCCGACCTGCTGGCCCGCTTCCAGGCAGCCGGTGTCCCGGTCACCCTTTCCAGCGACGCGCACCGACCAGAGGACGTCGGGCGCGACTACTCGACGGCCGTCGCGGCGCTGCGGGGAGCCGGCTACTCGACCATCACGCGCTTCGCGGAACGCGCCCCCGAGCAGGTGGAGTTCGCCCCATGGATGTGATCACCGCACGGGGCACCCTCCGCTGCGGCTGCAACGTCGCATCGGCGACACGCCACCGGGGTCGCTCATGACGGCGGCCTTCAGGGTCGGCTGCGGCGTCGATGCACACCGCTTCGGCGGGTCGGGGCCCCTGATGCTGGGGACGGTCGAGGTGCCCCACGACACCGGGCTCGTGGGGCACAGCGATGGCGACGTCGCGGCGCATGCCGTGTGCGACGCCCTGCTCGCCGCCGCGGGACTCGCCGACATCGGTGCTCACTTCCCACCCGGAGACCCCGAGTGGGCGGGGGTCTCGGGTCAACGCCTCCTGCGGGAGACGGTCGCCCTGATCGCCGGGTCCGGCCTGCGGCCGGTGAACGCGCACGTCGTCGTGGTGTGTGAATCACCCCGCGTGGGTCCCTATCGTGAGGCCATGCAGCTGGGGATGTCCGCCGCCGTCGGCGCACCGGTGACCGTGCACGCGACGACCACGGAACGAATGGGATTCACGGGCCGGGGAGAGGGCATCGCGTGCAACGCGGTGGCGCTCGTCGAGGGAGCGGGCGAATGAGCGACGGACCGCGGCTCTACAACACGCTCAGCAAGCGGGTGGAGCCCCTGACGCCCGGTCCCGACGGCGTCATCGGCATCTACGTCTGCGGGCCGACGGTCTACGGGCCCATCCACGTGGGCAACGCGCGCCCCTACATCGTCTTCTCGGTGCTCAAGCGGTACCTGACACGGCGGGGCCACGCGGTCCGGCTCGTGAGCAACCTCACCGACATCAACGACAAGATCTACACGGCGGCCAGGGCCGAAGGCGTGGCGTCGACGGCGCTCGCCGAGCGCTACGGGCGGGAGTACATCGCCGACACCGACCGCCTCGAACTCGGGCGACCCGACGCCGAACCGCTGGTCACCGAACACCTTCCCGAGATCATCGGTCTCATTGAACGACTGATCGACCGCGACCTCGCGTACGAGGCGGGCGGAGACGTCTACTTCCGCGTCGATCGCTTCCCGCCCTACGGCCGCCTCTCAGGGCGTCGCATCGACGAGATGGTCGCGTCGGACCCCGGTGAACACAAACAGCACCCCCTCGACTTCGCGCTCTGGAAGCACCGCAAACCCGATGAGGATGCGTGGTGGGATTCCCCCTGGGGCCAGGGGCGCCCCGGATGGCACATCGAATGCTCGGCGATGGCCGAGGCGACGCTCGGGCACAACTTCTGCGTTCACGGCGGCGGGCTGGACCTGATCTTCCCCCACCACGAGAACGAGATCGCGCAGTCCGAAGGGGCGAGCGGTCAACCGATGGCCCAGATCTGGGCGCACAACGAGATGATCGAGCTCGGCGGCAAGATGTCGAAGAGCGACGGCAACATCGTGCTGCTCCGGGACGCGCTCGATCGGTGGGGGCGCGACGTGATCCTGGTGTTCACGCTTCGCACCCACTACCGCAGCAAACTGCCCCTCAGTGATGCAGGCCTGCAGGACGCCGCCAACCAGGTGGAAACCCTTCGCAACGCCGCGCGAGCGCTCCGGCGTGCGGCCGCGGCGCCCGGGGACACGTTGAACGAGGAACTCGCCGAGGCCGTGGTCGTCGCGCGGACGGCCTTCGTGACGGCGCTCGACGATGACTTCAACACGCCGCGGGCGTTCGCGGCCGTGTTCGAGCTCGTCCGCGCCATCAACCGGGCCCTCGAAGTCGAGGCGCGCCCGAACGGCGGTCAGCTCGCCGCCGTCACCGCCGAACTCGCGCAGCTGCTGGACATGCTCGGCCTGGCCGGCCTGATGAACGAGGACGTCGTTCCCGACGACCTGATGGAGATGGCCCGCGCGCGGGACGCGGCCCGCGCGGCTCGCGACTTCGGGGAGGCGGACAGACTCCGTGACCTCATCGAAGGCGCCGGCTTCGTCGTGCGGGACACGCCCGACGGTCCCGAGGTCACGCCGGCGTGAGTCGCCGCGGACCGGTCGAGGCGCCGACGGTCTACGGGCGCAACCCTGTTCGCGAACTGATCCGGGCCGCGAGGCGACCGGTTCACGAAGTCCGGTGTCTGCCTCAACTGCAGGATGAGGGTTGGTTGCGCGGGGTTCGTGTTCGGCCCGCGAGTCGGGCCGAACTCGGGCAGATCTGCGGATCGTCGGACCACCAGGGGATCGTGGCGCGTTGCGATCCGTATCCCTATGCGGATCTCCGCGAGATCCTGGAGGTCGACGGGCCGATCGTGGTGCTGGACGGTGCGCAGGACCCGCGGAATCTGGGCGCCATCAGCCGGGTGGCCGACGGCGCCGGCGCCGCCGGCATCGTCATCGCCAGGCGGGGAAGCCCCGGAGTGACAGCGGTCGTGTGCAAAGCATCCGCGGGAGCCATCGAGCACCAGCTCGTGGCGAGGGTGGACAGCATCGCCGGCGCGCTGGGGGAGGCGCGCGACCGTGGCCGGCTCGTCGTGGGATCGGCGCCCGACGCGGAGACCGACTTCCGGGCGGCCGGCATGGGTCGGGACTCGGTGATCGTGATGGGCAGCGAGGGGGCGGGTCTGCGTCCCAGGGTGGCCGCGGCCTGTAGCCGCATGGTTCGTATCCCGATGGCCGGTCGGGTCGACTCGTTGAACATCTCTGTCGCCGCCGCGCTGCTGCTCTTCGAGGCCCGCCGCCCGATCTGACCCCTGACAGCGCGTCAGGGTCTTTTCTTTGTCGAGGGTTGTGACATATGATGCCGCGCAACCGAGAGGCCAAACCTCTACCTCAGCTCAAGGTCAGTGGAGATTCCCCGTGTCCTTCGCGATTGCCGCCGCCAATGCCCCCCAGGAACCCTCTCGTCGCCTCAGGGCTGTCGGGCAGTCTCAACCAGAGCATGAGGTTGGTGATCTCATCCTCATCGACCGGGCTCGCAAGGGCGACCCGGCCGCCATGGACCGGCTCATCGATCGGTACCGGGGGTTCGTGCGACTCAAAGCCTCGTCGTACTTCCTCGCCGGCGGCGAGAGCGACGACCTGATCCAGGAAGGGCTCATCGGCCTCTACAAGGCCGTGCGCGACTACCGGCACGACAGGGAAGCGTCGTTCCGGTCCTTCGCCGAGCTGTGCGTCACCCGTCAGATCATCACGGCGATCAAGACGGCGGCGCGCAACAAGCACACTCCGCTGAACACCTACGTGTCGTTCAGCAACTCCCGCGCGGGCAGCACGAACGACCAGGAGATGTCGCTCGCCGAGGTGCTGCCGGACGACCCGGCATGGGAGCCGGTCAACCAGGCGATCTCGTCGGAGGAGCTCCGGTCGCTCGTCGGGTGTCTCGGCGAGGTCCTCTCCGACCTCGAGAGCGGCGTCCTGACGATGTACCTCGAGGGCCGTTCCTACGAGGAGATCGCGGGGCGCCTCGACTGCACCCCGAAGACCGTCGACAACGCCCTGCAGCGGGTGAAGCGCAAGGTCGCCGCGCACCTTCGCAGCCGCGAGGTCACCGACCTCCGATAGCGCGACGGCGGGCCGCACGCGGCCCGCGGACCGGGCGTCCCCTTCGGACTGAGCCGCCTCGCCGCGCCTGTCGCACGTGCCGGAACACCGTTCGTGGCGCGCAACACCGGGTCTATACTCACCCCGTTCCCGTTGACGCTCGGAAGGAGCGGGCTTTGAGCCTGATCGGACGGTTCCTCACGATCTTCAAGGCGAAGATCAGCAAGCTGCTGGATCGCGCGGAGGATCCACGCGAGACGCTCGACTATTCCTACGAGAAGCAGCTCGAGATGCTGCAGCAGGTCCGTCGCGGAGTGGCCGACGTCGCCACCAGCAAGAAGCGGCTCGAGCTGCAGGCGAACAAGCTCGAACAGAGCATCACCAAGCTCGACGCCCAGGCGCGCTCGGCGCTCAGCGCCGGTCGTGAGGATCTGGCCCGGGTGGCGCTCGAGCGCAAGAAGGGCATCCAGGCGCAGCTCCAGTCACTCGACGAGCAGCGCGCGACGCTGCAGACCGAGCAGGACAAGCTCGTCTCCGCCGAACAGCGGCTCACCGCCAAGGTCGAGGCCTTCCGCACGCAGAAGGAGACGATCAAGGCGCAGTACTCGGCCGCGGAAGCCCAGACCCGCATCGGCGAGGCCGTGTCGGGCATCTCGGAAGAGATGACCGACATCGGCATGGCCATGGATCGCGCGCACAACAAGGTCGAAACCATGCAGGCACGCGCCGGGGCCATCGACGAACTGCTCGAGTCCGGGGCACTCGAGGACCTGACCCTCGGTGGCCAGGACTCGATCGACCGCGAGCTGGCCAAGGTCACCGCCGAAGCCGACGTCGACGCGGAGCTCGAGGCGCTCAAGCGCGAGATCGGCGGCGGTCAGTCGGGCGAGAGCCTCGGATCCGGCGAGACGGGAACGGCCTCATGATCGTCCGGGTGCTGGGTGAAGGCCAGTTCCGCCTGGACGACACCGTGTTCAACGGGGCCAACGCCATCGATGAACGTCTCCAGGCGGCGGTCGAGGCGAACGACGCCGCGGCATTCGATGCCGCGCTGAACGAGCTGGTCGCGCTGATCACCGATCAGGGTGAGCGGGTCCCCGACGCCGAGATCGTCCAGTCGGACGCGATCGTGCCCGGTACCGGGACATCGCTCGAGGAGATCCACTCGCTCCTGGCGGACGACGGGCTGATCCCCGGGTAGTCGCCGGACCGGTGGAGGCCACTCCACCGTAACTTTTTGCCGTTTTGGTTGGTCGTGGGAGGTGAACGCCCCCACCGACCAACCAGGACGGAGCAGCACATGGCCAGTGGATCGGGCTTGGTGGATCGCCTCTTCGGCGCGATGGGGGGCACGATCGGGGCGCTTGCCGCCGTCGAGCTGCGGTTGGTCCTCGCCACGCTGATTCTTGGTGCGGTCGCGGCGCTGATCACGGCGTGCGGCGCGGCGCTCCGCGCCGGTGTCGACACCTCCGACCGGCTTCGACCCGTTGCGGTGCTGGCGATGGTCGTCGTCGCCGCCGCCGGAGGAACCGCGGCGCTGCAGGTCGTCGACGCGCCGGGAACGGTCGTCCGTGCCGTTCAGGGCGTGGTTGGCGCCGCCGTGGTGGTGGGCCTGGTCGCCGGCTTCACGACCCTGTGGGTGCCGGGGCGGTCAGGCGCCGAGAACCGGGGCGCCCCAGACCGGGAACCACCGCTCGAGTTCGGGTTCCATTCGAAGCTCCGCCGCCAGTGACGCACGAAGCCGCAGCTCGGTGGCAGTGTCGCGCGATCCGTCGCGGGGAACGAACGGATAGAAGGTTCCCCGCTTGTAGCTGTAGACCAGCAGCACCGGGCCGTCGTCCGCCTCGAAGGCGAACACCGAGCACAGCAACTGGGACGAGAACCCGGCGTCGACCATGACGCGGTTGACGGCATGGATCCTGACCACGAGATCGGTGAGTGACTCGTCGTCGATGACCAGCCACGAGAATCCGAACTCGTCGTCCACCCGCCGTGCGGCGGCGCCCGTGTCGAGATCGAGGTCGACCAGCTGCTCGATGTCGTCGAGCACCGCGGCGAAGCTGGCCATCTCGACCGGTTTGAAACACACGCCGCCGCGGCCGGTGGCTTCGAGCCCGAGGTTGATCTCCAACGTCGATTCGGCCGTGGAGACGCCGAACAACGCGTCGAGGTCGGCGCGGGGAATGCGTCGTTCGCCGCGAAGGATGTCGAAGATACCCATGGTCAGCCCACCCTGGGGGCGCGTCGATCGATCTGTGCCTGCATGTCCATGAGCCGGGCGACGCGTGCTTCGGTCGGAGGGTGTGTGGCGAAGAGGCTCGAGATGGACAACCCTTTCGCGGACACCGGAAGAATGAAGAACGCGTTCATCGGCTCCGCGGCCCGGAGGTCGCGGTCCGGAATCCGGCTCATCTCACCAGACACCTTCAACAGGGCCGAGGCAAGCTGGCTGGGTGCCCCGGTGATGCTCGCCGCGCCACGGTCGGCGGCGTACTCGCGGTACCGGGAGAGCGCGCGGAGCAGGATGTAGGACAGCGCGTAGGTGACGGCGCTCGCCACGAGCACCACCACCAAGACCGCCGCCGTGTTGCCGCGTCCGCTGCGGGCGTAGAGGCCCATGCGGATGAGCAGGCCCGCGACGGTGGCGAGGAACGAGGCGACGGTCATGACGACCACGTCCCGATTGATGATGTGCGTCAGCTCGTGGGCGAGGACGCCCTCCAGCTCCTCCTGATCGAGCCGTTCGAGCAGGCCGGTCGTCACACAGATGGTCGCCCGCTTCTGGCTCCGTCCAGCGGCGAAGGCATTCGGCACATCCATACGTGAGACGGCGACCTGCGGCTTGGCGACGTCAGCGAGCTGGCAGAGACGATCGATCGTGGTGTGGAGCCGCGGTTCCTCCTGCGGTTCGACCACACGGGCTCCGACGCTGCGCAGGGCGAGGCGATCGGAGAACATCAGCTGCACGAACGCCACGCCGGCGGCGATGACCACCACGACCACGGCACTGGCACCGGTCGCGATAATGACCGCCATGAATACGACGTACAGCAGGCCCAGGCCGAAGATGGTCAATCCCATGCGGGCGATCAGGCCCCGGTCGCGCCCATGCCAATGCTGTTCCACGCCATGCTCCAGCGCCGCCGACGGACCCGATGATACGGGTCCGGGGAACCGGTGAGGTGATGCGACGTTTCGGTATGCCCGTCTCGAGCGTCGCCTGGATCTTCATCGCGCCGCTCGCCCCGCGGGGCGGGTCGGTCACGGTTGGCGACGGTACGCTCACGATCCGCGCGGGCCTGCTCGGACGCGCCTCCGTGCCGCTCGATCGTATTGACGCCGTGGCGACGATGGCCTGGCCATGGTGGTGGGGGTTCGGTGCCCGAATCGTCCGGCGCGCGGTGGCCTTCGTGTTCTCGAGCGGGCCCGCGGTGCGGATCGACCTGGTCGAGCCCGTCCGGGTGCGGGCGCCGTTCGGGTGGAGAACCTCAACCCTGATCGTGCGGGTCGACGACCCCGCAGCGCTGGTCAGCGTCCTCAGGAAATGTCCACGCGACGACCCGGAACCCGGGTCGTCCGCGAGCTGATCACGACCCCCGGCCAGGGGGTCGGCGGTCGAGCGCCTAGACGGGCTCCATGAGCACGATCTGGTTTCCGTCCGGATCGTAGATGTCGACCATCCGTGCCCCGCCCAGATCGTCGATGCTGCCCACCACCGTCCCACCCTCGCGGAGACTCGCCGCCAGCTCGTCCAGTCCTTCGGCACGGAGGACCACGGTGGCGCCCCCACGCTGCGGCGCAACGGCGAGCTCGCCCGAGAGGGAGAGCGTGAGCGGCCCGGCCGCGAACTCCGCCCAGTCGTTGCCTTCGCGGCGTTGCAGTTCGAGACCGAGGGCATCCCGGTAGAACTCAACGGCCCGCTCCATGTTGCAGACCTGGTAGAAGACCGTGTCGATCCCGCTGATGGCGCCCATCTGCCGCTCCAGTCTGGTGTGGGTGACGGATCCTAACGGGATCCGAGGCACGGAGCGTCGCGGCGGGCGGCGGTCACACACGCGACGGGTGACGTCGCGGGCCGCGCGGGCGGGTCAGTCAGGAACCCGCAGAAGGAATGGAGGTTCCCCGGCCACCCTCACCGAAACGGGGGCGAGGGTGGCGCCGGGAACTCAACCATTCGGCACTACTGGGCGGCTGCGGCCCGGACCGTCGGGGCGGTCCATCCGGCTTCGCGGCCGGCGCTGGTGCGCGGGCGGCTGAAGGCCGCGGCGAGCGTCAGCGCGACGCGGTAGCCCGAGTCGTCTTCCGCCCCGGTCAGCAGCAGGGTGCCGGCGGGCCGCGAGGACAGCGTCGAGATCATCTGCCGCGGACGGTCGGCGACCAGGATGAGCGGACGCTCATCGTCGAGGAGTTCCTCGGTGAGGGCCTCGAGGTGCGCCGTGTCATCGCGCAGGTCCACCATGACGACGTCGCCGGTGGCGGGCAGGTTCTCGACAGCCTCGGGGTCGATGGCGGTCGACTCATGTCCGAGGCGGCGAACCGTCGCCTCGAGTGTGGTGCGCTGGACGCCTTCGGCGCCCAAAACCACGATGTCAAAAGCACTCATTTTGATCCATATCCCTTGAACGGAGGAGGTGCGTCACGACGCGTCTGCGTGGTGACACCAGGCCGTGGTGGCCGACGTGCGGGCGCACGTCGGCTGGGGATGCGGATCTATCCAGGTCTGAGTGCGACCGGGTTGAACCCGGAGGGACCGGCACCGCGTTCGGCGACGATGGTCGCCAGATGGAGCCGGGGAATGCGAGGCGTGAAGATTGCGGCCAGCAGGGCGAGCGGGAACAGCAGCATCACGACGCCGGACGACGGCGAGGTGCCGCCGGGGACGATGTACGCAGCGAGCATTTCGAGCACGCTGTGCGGCTCGACGCTCGCGCTGACGACCAGCCCTTCGCGGTCGAGCGTGACACCGGGCATCGCGCTGGCTCCGCGGGGGGCCTCGGTGGCTTTCTCGGCGATGACCGGTTCGGCCGGCTTGGTGGGGCTGATCGCGTTCTGCTCGCGGGCGGCGCGGACGACGTCCGGCGTCGCCTGACCGGCGAAGGTCGTGGGCGTCGCGAGGGCATCGACCTCGCGCGCGGCGCGCTTGCCGGGGGCGGCGGGAGCCTCAGGGCGTGTCGCCGCCTGCTTGGAAATCGTTGGGGGGACCGCGTCGGCGGCTGCCGGCGGCGCGGGCGTCCCGGTCTTGACCGGATCAATGTCGACCACCGGTGTGGTGACGGCCGGTGCCGGGGTGACCGCGGAGGACACACGCGGCGTGACGGGGGCGACCAGCGTGTCCGGACCGGCGGGAATCTTGAGGGCGTCGGCCGTGTTGGTCGGCGCCGTGGCCGACGGCGCGGTCGGCGAGGTCGTGTCAGCGGTCGTGCCGGGCGTCGTCACCGCAGGGGTGTCGGGCGCCGCGGGAGCCGTGGGATCGACCAATGCCGTGGTGTCGTCGACCACCGGAGTGTCGACCGGCGCCACGATCTGGCCGCCGTCGGCGGGAGCCGTGGCGTCGCTCGCCGGGGGCGTCGTCCCGGCCTCGATGGGTTGCGGCGCCGGCACGGTGGTGTCGCTCGCCGGGGGCGTCGTGACCGTGGTGGCCTGCAGCGGTTCCGGTGCCGTCGCCGTGGTGCTCAGCGTCTGTTCGGTCGTCGTCGTGTCCGTGGGGACGGTGGCGACGGTCTGCCCAACCGCGGCGCTGGTCACGCCGAACGATGCGGCAAGGGCCAGCAGCAGTGCGCTCAGGCGCACACTGCGGGCGATGCGGCGAGTTGTGGGGAGGGCACGATCCAAAACGTCAGCCATTCGCTCGAATAGGCCATGCAACCCTATACGGAGGTTGCGTCGAGGAGAAGTGCCTGCACGTCATTCGGATGGTTGATCGGCGAAGATCCCCCATTCGGGGGAAGGGAACACCCGGCGAGGTGAGTTCTTCGCGCGCCGAGAAGGCATCCGAACCGCGGGGCTAGCCTCTTCCGGTGGCGCTTCCCGGTCAACTCCCACTGCCGCTTCCGACACCGCGGTCCCGCGGGGACGGCCCGGTGATGTCGGACCGCCTCTGCGCGCTCATCGAGCGACGCGGGCGGCCGCTGGAGGTGGGGCACATCGCGGCCCAGCTCCTCCATCTGCGCGGCTGCCCCGAAGCACTTCAGCGGCGTCTGGTGGCGCAGATCGTGGAGTCGGATCTGCGCCTGGCATGGCACGGCCGGGATCTGGTCGGGCTGGCCCCACCGGAGTGGGCCGAACGTGACGTGCGCGACGGGTCGTTCTGCGTGGTGGACCTCGAGACGACCGGCGGTTCCCCCGGGCGTGCGCGGATCACCGAACTCGGCGCGGTACGCGTCGAGGGGATGCGGATCACGGCCCAGTACTCGACGCTCGTGAACCCCGGGCACGCGATCCCTGCGGCGATCGTCCAGCTCAACGGCATCGACGACGAGACCGTGGCCGGGGCGCCGCCCATCGACGATGTGCTCCAGGGGTTCATCGAGTTCGCGCGCGACGACGTGCTGGTCGCGCACAACGCGCCGTTCGACCTCCGCTTCCTCAATCATGAGCGCCGTCGACTGGACGGCACCTATTTCACGCAGCCGTGGCTGGACACGCTGACCATGGCGCGGCGGCTGCTGCGCGGGCGCGCCGGCCGCAACGATCTCGGCAACCTCGCCGTATGGGCTGACACCACCGTCCGCCCGTCGCACCGTGCGCTTCCCGACGCCGCGGCCACGGCCGAGCTGCTCGTGCGGTTCCTCGACATGCTGGTCGACGAGGGCGTCACCACGCTCGAGCGGGCTGTCGCGTTCGCGGCTCCCGGAGGGACGCGGCACTCATGGAAGCTGGCCCTGGCGGACGACCTGCCGTCCGCGCCGGGCGTCTACCGCATGCTCGACCGGCGCGGCGGGGTGCTCTATGTGGGGAAGGCCGGGAACCTCCGGCGCCGTGTCCGGTCGTACTTCGGACCGGGCGGCCAGCACAGCACCCGTATCGGACGCGTGCTCGAACAGCTCGATCGCATCGACTACGAGCAGTGCGAGAGCGAACTGGACGCGCTCCTGCTCGAGTCCAGCCGGATCCGGGAACACCAGCCGCCGGGGAATCGCCGGGGCGTGGGGCGGCGACCCGGCGGACGGCTCGCCGTGATCGACGGCGATTGGGCGCGCGTGGCATCGTCCGGCGCTGCGGGCCGGACCCTCGTCGGCGGCATCTCGCCGAAGGTGGCAGCGTCGATGCGCACGCTGTTCGAGCAGCTCTATCCGATTCGGGCCTGCGCCGTGTTGTGCCCTCCGGACGCGGGGTTCTCCGACTCCACGCGGCCGTGCGCGGGCCCGTGCGGACTCGACGACGCCGCGACGCATGCCGATGCCGTCGCCTCGATCGAGCGACTGGCGGGGCCGGTCCCCGCGGAGGCGCTCGGCGCGCTCGCCATCAGGCTCGTGGATTCCGCGCGCGCGGGGCGGTGGAACCCCGGCGACACCGAGCGCGAGCAGTTGGGCGCCGCCCTGGCGGCGCTGCGGGGCGAGTGGCGGGCGAAGGCCGCGACGCGCCGCTGCGCGGTCATCGTCGAACCCTCCGACGTCCGTGGTGTGGTGGTGCTTTTCGGGGTCATGAACGGTGCCGTGGTGCTGCGTCGTCGCCTGGACTCCGAAGGGCTCGAGGCCGGGCTTCCCGACGCCCTGGAGGAACTCGCGCGCGCGGCAGAGCCCGCGGAGCCGGATGTGGAGACCGCACGATTGCTCGAGCAGCGGATACGCGACCGGGGCGTCGCGTCGACCATCGTGGTCGTGTCGGCGGACCGCTGGCTCGATGGGGCCGTCCGCGCCAGGGTGGCCCGCGTCGCGCGGGACGTGCTCGAGTCGTCCAGCGGGTAGCCGCGGCCGGCACGGCCATCCCAACGCCCGGTTCGGTAGCCTCGTCGCCATGGCGAGAGTCTTTTCAGCGATCAAACCCACCGGCGACGTCCACCTGGGCAACTACCTCGGCGCCCTGCGCAACTGGGTCGAGGCACAGCGACCGGGTGAGAGCGTCTACTCGGTGGTCGACCTGCACGCGTTCACCACGTCACCCGACGCGGGTGAGATCGGCGAACGCACCATGAACGTCGCGGCGATCCTGTTCGCAATCGGACTGGATCCCGACGCCAGCGTGGTCTTCGTGCAGAGCCACGTCCCCGAACACAGCCAGCTCACCTGGCTGATGGAGTGCACGGCGTCGTTCGGCGAGCTGTCCCGGATGACGCAGTTCAAGGACCGGACCGCGCGGGCCGACGGCGGGTTCATCTCCGCCGGGATCTTCACCTACCCGGCGCTGATGGCCGCGGACATCCTGCTCTACGACACCGACGAGGTGCCCGTGGGGGACGACCAGCGCCAGCATGTCGAGATCACCAGGGACATCGCTGAACGCTTCAACACCCGCTACGGCGAGGTGTTCGTCATCCCGCGGGCCGTGACGCCCGCCGCGGGCGCCCGCATCATGGACCTTCAGAACCCGACGGCGAAGATGTCCAAGAGCGAGCAGAGCGACGCCGGGTTCGTCGGGCTGCTCGACCCGCCGGACGCGATCGTCAAGCGGTTCAAGCGCGCGGTCACCGACTCGGACAACGAGGTCCGCCATGACCGCGAGGCGAAGCCGGGGGTCTCGAACCTGCTGGAGATCCTGGCCGCGGCCACCGGGCAGACGATCGCGTCGGTGGCCGACGAGTACGAGCGCTACGGCGATCTCAAGACGGCGACGGCCGAGGCGGTGGTGGAGCTGCTGCGACCGATCCAGGAACGCCACGCGGAACTGATGGCCGACCCGGGCGAGCTGCACCGGCTGCTCGCCCACGGGGCCGGCCTCGCGCGCGAGCGGGCGGGTGCGACGCTCGAGCGGGCGATGCGGGCCGTCGGGTTCACACCACCGGGAGCCTGATCCGAATGCCGTCCCCCGCCGGTGTGGGGTCCGCCGCCGCCGTGGACCGGCTGCTGGAGTGGTTCGACACCGACGGTGCGGACTTCCCCTGGCGGCGGACACGCGACCGGTACGCGGTGCTTGTCGCCGAGGTGCAGCTCCAGGCGACACAGGCCGCTCGCGTCGTCCCGTTCTACCGGGAATGGATGCGCCGCTGGCCGACGGTCGAGGCGCTCGCCGGCGCGTCACTCGGCGAGGTGCTCAGGGTCTGGCAGGGACTGGGCTACCCGCGACGCGCCCGCCACCTGCACGACGCCGCGCGCAGAATCGTCGCGGAGGGATGGCCGGCGCCGGAGCGCCTGACGGATCTGCCGGGGGTGGGGACGTACACCGCCGCCGCGCTGCGCTGCTTCGCCGACGAGGAGGCGGTCATCCCTGTGGACACGAACGTCGCCCGGATCATGGCGCGCCGGTTCCCCGACGGTTGGCCCGGGACACCGGACGGACGGGGCTGGGCGGTGGGCCAGGCGCTCATGGATCTGGGGAGGCTGCACTGCACCGCCCGCGCCCCGTCGTGCGATTCCGGGTGCCCGCTGCGTGACCGGTGCCCCGCGGCGGATTCCGGCACGGTCGCCGAGGTCACGCCGAAGCTCCGGCCCCAGGGGCGCTACCAGGGGTCGCTGCGCCAGCGACGCGGTCTCCTGCTGGCGGCGCTCGCCGACGCCGGACGGGTCGCGGTCGATCAGGATCCCGACGCGGCCGCCTCACTCGTCCAGGACGGCCTCGCCGTCCGACGCGACGACGACCTCGTGCCCGTGCCGTGACCGCGGGCGCACCCTCACTCGTGGTGGTCGCGGCCGTCATCATCCGGGGTGGCCGTGTGTTGATCAGCCAGCGGCTTCCGACCTCGGGTCACGCCGGGCGCTGGGAGTTCCCGGGGGGCAAGCGCGAACCCGGCGAGTCGGACGAACAGGCGTTGCGCCGGGAACTGCTCGAGGAACTCGCGATCGATCTTCCGGTGGGGGCGGAGCTGATGCGGGCCGCCGCCGGTCCCATCGAGGTCCGCTTCTTCCGATGTGCGTGGACCACGACGCTCCGGCCCCGCCCGCTCGGGGTGGCGCAGTTCCGCTGGGTCCGGTCGGAACAGCTCCTCGACTACCGGTTCCCGCCCATCGATCGGGAATTGGTGAATCGGCTCGCTTCCGGCGCCCTCCGGTGACCGAACGCGGCCATCTGAGAGCTACAATTGCCGGACGTCCAACCGGAGGTGGCAATGGCCAAGGCAAAGCGTGATCGACGGGCAAGCATTCGCAACATGCCCACGGGGGACGTGTTCGACACGCTCGATCGGCTCGAGGAGATGGAACGCCAGGAGCGCGCCGCCGGGACCGGCAATGGCGCAGCGGACGCGGCCGACGCTGAAGCCTCCGACGACGAGGATGGTGCGGCGGCCGACTGATGTCGCCCCGCCGCTCCCTCGTCACGCACACGGACGGCGCGCCACCCCCGCAGTGACGGCCGCTCACACGTTGTGAGTCGTGCCCGGACGCGCGTCCGGGTCAGGAGCCGCCGCGTGCAACCGACCCCGGCAGGGTCGGCTGATGGATGAACGGCTCACCGGTCACCAGGAAGCGCACGCGACCACCGAGCTCTGACCCGTTGTTGGCGACTCGCTCCAGGTGCCTGGCCATCAGCACGGCCGACGCGCCCCATGAGCGGGTGGCGGGTTCGTTGGTTGCGGTGCCGACGGCTTCCAGCACGTCGTCCAGCATCTGTCGCACGGCCGCGGCCTGGCGGATGGCCCGGTCGCCGAGTTCGACGTCGCTGCGGGCGATGGCCTGTACCGCCACCGCAAGTGTGTCCACCGCCTGAGCGCTCATCCGGCCGATGAGCTGCTGGACTTCGGGAATGGCGTTCTCCGGGCGCTGGCCCAGGGTGAGCTGGGCGATCGCGACGGCCAGATCGCCCACTCGCTCCAGGGCGACGACGGCGATCAGGCCCACGTGCAGCAACCGCTGATCGCTGGCAACCGGGGCTTCGAGCAACTGGATGTCGAAGATCTTCATGTCGAGCGTCGCGCACCGCTCGTCGACGCGGTCGTCGCCCAGCAAGACCATCTCGGCCGCGCCGGCGTCCATCGAGTCCCATGCGGCGACGGCACGTTCGACCTGATTCAGGACGATGCTCGCCATTTCGACCATGCCGGCGCGAAGTGACTCGATCTCACTCTGAAAATGCAGTCGGGTCGCCATGATTTTCCAATCGTATCCGCGGCTGCCGACTCCACGCCACGGGCGTGACGATGCCGTTACAGCCGCCGGGCTCAGCGCAGGGGGAGCGTCCGACCTCGGAGCGCAATGATTGCATCATTCACCGCGAGCACGGAACTCCCTCCGCTCGTCCGGGTCGCGTGCAACCGGCCGTCGCGTTGCTGCAGTGAGCGGAGGAACGCTCTGGTGGTCGCCGGGACCGGCCTTCGCGACGCGCACAGGCCGCGCCAGGCCGAGGCGGTCGAATTGGCATCGGCGAGGCGCCCGCCCTGGACGGCGAAGCCGCCGGTGCGTTCCCGCCTGGTCAGCATCCAGCGCACCGCGCGGGTCACGGTCGTGTCGGAGGGGCGCACGCCTGACGCGGCCAGCGCCTCGAGGATGAGCCCGGTCGCGTCGACCTGGTCGGTGTCGGCGGGGCGCAACTCGAAGCCCCATCCACCCTGGCCCTGTGCGCGGCGCAGGGCCACGACCGCCGCCGGTGGTACCGGTCGTCCGGAGGCGCGGAGCGCCAGCATGGACAGGGCCTGATCGTAGGCGCTCGCGCCGAAGCGGCCGGACGCGTAGCCCGAGGTGATGCGCCGCAGGTAGTCGGTCCTCCCGAAGCGGCGAGGATCCCCTCCCACGGCACGGACCGCCAGAACCACCTTGGCCGCGGCGCCGGGTGTCCGCGCGTAGCCCGGGGCCGTGCGGGCCAGCCGGCGAACCCGTCCGCGGAGCGCCGCGGGCCGGCGCCCGGTCGCCCGGAGCGCCACGATGCTGTCGGCGAGCTGTCCCGCGGACATGCCGCTGATCGGCTGACGCGAGAGCCAGGTGGCCGCCCGTTCGGCGGCACGGACGTCGCGTGTCGACGCACACGGCGCGGCCGCCGCGGCACCGGTGGTGAACCCCACCAGCGCCGCCGCCGCCACGACCCGCGCGATCACGAGACCACCCGAAACTGTCCCGCGCTGATCCTCGGGATCCCCCGGGTCTGGGTGTTGCCGGCGCCGTCGGTTGCGCGGGACCAGACGCGATAGCTCCCGGGCTCGAGCGTCCGGCGCAGGGGCCGCAGCCAGTTCCCGCCCGCGAGCCGCGCCTGGATCATCAGCGGGTTCGCGCATGCGCGAAGGGGCGTGAACCGGCCGTTCGTCCTGACGAACCGGCACTGCGTACCCACACGCCGCGCCACCGCGACGTCCACGCGCCGGATGTCGGAGCGATCCGGGCCGGCCGTGCCTGCGACGCCGCGGACCCGGCGGTTCGCCCGTCCGATCCGCGGGAAACGGACGATGGATCCCGGGGCGACCGAGTCGACGAACCCGGTCGTGGAGGCGGTGGAGGGGGTCGTCGTGGACGTGGTCGGCGCCGGTTGGGGGGCGGGTACCGGAAGCCCGCACACCGCCGGGTCGTCGAACACCGTGCAGACGACGCGCGCGGGGCTGCGGACCTCCCCGGACCTGGTGGCGAGGATCGCACGGTTCCCCTCGGTGTCGGCCAGGAAGCTCGCGCGGCCGTCCGAGCCGGTGGTGGCTGTCCGGCCACCGAAGACCACGGTCGCGCCCTGGGCGGGCGTCGAGGTGCCGTCGGTCGCGTAGCTCGACACCGTGACCTCGATGATCGCGCCGCGCTGGTGGACGTCGCCGTTGACCTGCAGGTCGAGTTCCCGCGCAGCGAAGTCCGACACGAACGCCCAGACCAGACGGTCGTCCTCACCGACCACGGTCGAGTCGGATCCGGTCGAGGAGGCGGCATGGTTGACGGTCAGCCGCCATGACGGACTGAAGGTGGTGGGCATCGCGTCCGGACCGATGCGCGTGATGAAGCTCGAGGGTCCGGACCCGAGGTCGAAGACCTGGAACCCGAGGGGCAGTCCGGCGGCGGCGGCGCCGACGGCGAGCTGCGACGTCGCCGATCCGGCGGGGACCGTGACCTCGTCGGAGTCGTCGGCGTCCTTCAGGGTGGTCGGCGCGGCCGCGGGACGCACCGCGGTTTCGGGCAGCAGGGTGGCACCCGAGCCTTCGATGCGCAGGGTCGGCGCGGCGACCGCCGCCGTGGACGGGACCAGGCAACCGGCGAACGCGGCCAGCAGCAGGCCTCGTGTGGAACGTGTCATGGATGGCTCCCTCTCCGCGAGAAGCGTGTTGTCGATGAACGGCGGTGGCAGGTCTCCTGGCTTCCCGGTCCAACGCACGCTCCCGCGCCTTCCAGGGGTTTCCCCCCGTGGCTGACCGAGGTCAGCGGGTGTGCTTCCGGGTCACAGTGGCGGGACCGCGCCGGTGTTCCACCGGTCTTCCCTCTCTCGCGCCCCGAGGGGCGACCACCAACCGAATTGCGGCAACACTATCCGAGCGCCGCGACGGGCGGCCATCCGCGTCTGCCGTCGTTGGCGCTACCCTTGCCGGCCGTGAGCACCGCCATCGGCCAGCCCCGGCTCCGTCTGGGCCCCATCGACCGGATCGGATCGTCGCCCGCGCTGACCTGCGCGGCGATCGTGCTCCTGACGGTCTCGGGATTCATGCTCGACCGCGTCACGGCGGCCGATCGTCAGTGGATTCTCGGCGCCTGCTGCTGGCTGTTCCTGGCGGTCGTGCTCCGCTACGCGACCCCCGTCGAGCGTGCCCAGACCATGGTCGTGATCGTGGTGGCGACCTGCTTCGAGATCATCGGATCGGTCATCTGGGGCGTCTACATCTACCGGCACGGCAACCTGCCGATGTTCGTTCCCCCCGGCCACGGGATGGTCTACCTCTTCGGTCTGCGCTTCACCCAGACCCGGTGGGCGCAGCAGCACCCGCGGGACCTCGTCCGGATCGCGATCGTCGGGGCGGTGGCCTGGGCCGTCCTCGGTCTGACCGTGCTGGAACGCACCGACGTGGGCGGGGCATGGGGTGTCTTCGTGCTCACCTTCTTCATGATCCGGGGGCGGGTGCCCCACGTCTATGCCGGCGTTTTCCTGTTCGTCGCGTTCCTGGAGCTCTACGGCGTGGCGATGGGGACGTGGGCCTGGGAGCCCGAGATCCCCGGGACGGGCATCCCGAACGGGAACCCTCCCTCCGGGATCGCGTCCGGGTACGTGTTCTTCGACATCTGCGCCATCTGGATGGCGCCACGGCTGCTCGGGTGGATCGGACGGTTGCGCCGGGCGCCGCGCCCGGAGCCCCGATAGCGGGCGCTACCCCAGGAACTCGGCGACGCTGACGCGGTGCGGGGTCCGGTCGACTCCCGCGAGGGTGATCTCCGCCGGCCACTCCGGCGGCGTATGGCCCGCGTCCTCCGGGGGCGCCGTCACGACAGCCTGCCAGCGCACCACCGTCGCCTCCCATCCGATGTCCAGGAAGTCGCGCTGGAGGTCGTGGAGCAGATCGGGAGGACCGATGAGGCGGTATCCGGTGGGCTCGGGCTGGGGTGCGGCGCACATTTGTGGGTAGTCTGCCGGTGTGGCCGACGTCGTGTCCATCGCCGGGGAGATCAGCCTGCTGTGGCAGGACGAGGACCCGTATCACGGCGAGGTCATCCTCATGACCCTGGACACCGACGAGACCATGGCCATGAACACCTTCGAGCTGAAGGGTGACCTCGCCGCGAGGCTTCGGGACGTGCTCGAGGAGGGCATGCGCGTGCGCGTGGATTGCCGCCCCGACGTCCAGGAGGTCGTCAGCTTCGACACCGGCGAGACCTCCGACGAGGACGTCGCCGTGGTGGTCGACGTCGTCCCCATCGACACCTCGGGCGCCTGATGCGTGCTCACAGGACCCCCGCTAAGATCGCCGCGCAGTCCTCGGTGGGGCGTAGCCAAGCGGTAAGGCAACGGGTTTTGGTCCCGTGATCGGAGGTTCGAATCCTCCCGCCCCAGCCAGTGTCATGTTCCCCGCCACCCCGGAGTGATCCTCGATGAATCTCGGTGTGGTCGTGCTCGCCGCCGGACTCGGCACCAGGATGCGGTCTGCACGGCCGAAGGTCCTTCATGAAATCGCGGGTCGACCGCTGATCGGGTGGGTCCTCAGCGCCCTCGCGGACGTCGACCCCACCCACACGGTCGTGGTCGTCGGGCACGGCGCCGACGAGGTGCGCGCGGTCCTCCCCGAGGGGGTCGACACCGCGCTCCAGGAGGAACAGCTCGGCACCGGGCACGCGACGCGGATGGGCCTGGACACGCTCTCGTCGGAGTGCGACCGGGTGCTGGTGCTCTGCGGGGACACCCCTTTGCTCCGGCCGAAGCTCATCGCCGATCTCATCGCCCAGCACTCCGCCGGCGAGGGTGCCGTCACGATGGTGACGGCCGTGCTCGACGACGCCGGGGCGTACGGGCGGGTGCTGCGCGACGACGAGGGACGCGTGACGGGTGTCGTCGAGGCCAAGGACGCCGATGAGGCCCAGCTTGCCGTCAACGAGATCAATGCGGGCATCTACGTCTTCGACCGGGCCGGCCTCGAGGCGGCCATCGGTCAGGTCGGCTCCGACAACGCGCAGGGCGAGGTCTACCTCCCCGACGTGCTGCCGCTGATGGGCGACACGATCGGCGCTCTGATCGCGGACGACCCCGACGTCGTCGCCGGGGTCAACACGCGCGTGCATCTTTCGGAGTGCGAGTGGGTGATCCAGGAGCGGCTCCGCGAGGCCGCCATGCTCGGCGGCGTGACCATGCCGGATCCATCGACGGTCTACTTCGACGCCGACGTGGTCGTCGGCCAGGACACGACCCTGCTCCCGGGGGTCCATCTGCGCGGGACGACCGAGATCGCCGACGGATGCACCATCGGTCCGGACTGCACGCTGGTCGACTCACAGGTCGGCACGGGGGCCACGGTCATCTCGGCCCACGTGCTGCAGAGCACGATCGGCGCCGGCGCGCAGGTCGGGCCGTTCGCCTATCTGCGTCCCGAGACGGACCTTTCGGAGCGCGCGAAGATCGGCACATTCGTCGAGACCAAGAAATCGCGCATCGGGCCCGGGGCAAAGGTGCCCCATCTCTCGTACATTGGTGACGCCGACATTGGCGAGGGGACGAATATCGGCGCCGGCAACATCACCGCGAACTACGACGGCTTCCGCAAGCACGCGACCCGCATCGGCGCGCGCGTCAAGACGGGGTCCGATTGTGTGTTCGTGGCCCCGGTGGAGATCGGAGACGACGCGATGACCGCGGCGGGCTCGATCATCACCAGCGACATCCCCGATGGCGCGCTCGGCATCGCCCGCGCCCGGCAGGACAACAAGGAAGGGTTCACCGAGCGTGCGGCCGCACGCGCGAAGCAGGCCGCCGAGGAGGGCGACGGGGCGTGAGCAGCAGCACGATCGATCGGCAGGACAACAAGCGGCTGATGGTGTTCAGTGGGCGCACCAGCCGCGAACTGGGCGACCGTATCGCCGACGACCTCGGCATCACGCTGGGCGACGTCAACCTCAAGACCTTCGCCAACGGCGAGATCTACGTCCGCTTCGAGGAGAGCATCCGCGGCGCGGACATCTTCCTCGTCCAGTCGACGGCCCAGCCGGTGAACGACTCGCTGATGGAACTCCTCATCATGATCGACGCCGCCAAGCTCGCCTCGGCGCATCGGATCAACGCCGTGATCCCCTGGTACGGCTACTCCCGGCAGGACAAGAAGTCCGCGCCGCGCGAACCGATCACCGCCAAGCTGGTGGCCGAGCTGCTGCAGGCCGCCGGTGTCGACCGGGTGCTCACCATGGACCTCCACGCCGGGCAGGTTCAGGGGTTCTTCCGGATCCCGGTCGACCACATGACCGCGGTGCCGCTCATCGTCGAGCACTTCCGCGAGCGCAAGGAGCGGGGTGAACTGGTCCGCCCCGTGGTCGTCTCGCCGGACGCCGGACGAGCGAAGCTCGCGAACCACGTCGCCGAGGATCTGGGCGCCGACCTGGCCGTGCTCACCAAACAGCGTCCCGAGCACAACTCGGCCGAGATCACCCTGCTGGTCGGTGACGTCGCCGGCAAGGACGCGATCCTCATCGACGACATGATCGACACGGCCGGAACGCTCGTGGCCGGCGCGAACACCATCAAGGCGGCAGGAGCCCGCCGCGTGTACAGCGCGGCCGTGCACGGGTTGTTCTCGGGGCCGGCGTTCGAGCGGTTGCGCGGCTCGGCCATCGAAGAGGTGGTGATCACCGACACAGTGCCGCTGCCGCCCGACGCACCGCACGACCTGCTCAAGATCGTGAGCGTCTCGAAGATCCTGGCCGATTCGATCCACAATGTGTTCTGCGACGAGTCGGTCAGCGAGATCTTCGCCGGGCAGAACCAGCTCTTCTAGGCAGCGCGAACCGCCCGGCCCGCACGCGTGCCCGGTCCCCGCGGGGCCGGGTATCATCCCCGGCCGCGCGCGTGCGACGCGGGCGCAGCAACCAGTCGATTGGGCACCGAATGACCGCCACCACAACACCGGACGCCACGGCACCCGTGCGTCTCGTGGTCGGTCTGGGGAACCCCGGCAGCAGGTACGAACGCACACGCCACAACGCGGGCCAGCGGGTGGTCGAGGCCCTCGCCGCCCGGCTCGGGGCGGGCCGGATGGTCGACCGCTACGCCGGCCGGTTCACCGAGGTGCGCGGACCATCGGGGCCGCTCGCGTTGTTGATCCCCACCACGTTCATGAACGACTCGGGCCGTTCGGTGGGACCCGCGGCCGGCCAGTTGCGCGCCGCACCGGATCAGGTGCTGGTGGTGCACGACGAGGTCGACCTTCCCTTCGGCGTCGTGCGCGGCAAGCGGGGAGGGGGACCCGGGGGGCACAACGGGCTCCGGTCGCTCGACGTGGCGCTCGGCTCGCGCGACTACCTGCGGGTGCGACTGGGCGTCGGGCGTCCCGATCCGGCCTTTCGCGGCGACACCGCCGCGTGGGTGCTCGCCGCGTTCTCCGAGCCGGCGTCCGAGGTGGACGAGCTGCTCGGCGCGGGACTGGCAATGGTCGAGTCCGCGCTCGAGCACGGATTCGACGCCGCGATCGCCACCCACCACGCGTCGCCTCCGGGCGCACGCGCCAAAGCCCGCGCCGAACGCCGCGAGGCCGGCACCACCACGACAGACGACGGGAGCGAATGACGACGCGCACTGGCGACACGACCTTCGTCGATCTACTGCTCGGCAACGTGACGCTCGCCGCCGCGGCGAGCGCCGTGTCGGGCGGTACGTCCGCGGGAGTCGTCCATCTGGCGCGCCCGGCGTGGCCGTTCACGCTCGCGGCCCTGGTGGGTCCGGAGACGCGTCCGATCCTGGTCGTGTGCCCCGAAGACGAGGAGGCCCGCGATCTCGCGGTCCAGCTCGAGGCGCTGCTGGGCCGGGCGGCCGTCGCGCTCTACCCCTCGCGCGGAGTCCCGGTCGGTGGCCCGGTGGGCGCCTCGCCGCACCTCGTCGGCCAGCGCGCCCGCGCCATGGCCACGGCGCATCGCGGGGGCAGCGTGGTCATCGCGGGAATCCCGGCGCTCGCCGAACGCATTGCCCCGGCGGCCGCCTGGCCGGATCCGCTGACCCTCGGCCTTGCCCAGGAGCACTCCCTCGAAAGCCTGTCGGACCGACTCGCGGCGCTCGGGTACGAACGCACCCAGCAGGTCGAGGAGCGGGGTGAGTTCTCGGTGCGGGGCGGCATCCTGGACGTCTACCCGTCGACCGGCGACCTGCCGGTGCGGGTCGAGTTCTTCGGTGACGAGATCGAGAGCATCCGGGCGTTCTCGCCCTTCACCCAGCGGACGATCCGTCCCCTCGAACGTGCGGTCTGCTGGCCCGCGGCCGAACCCGAGGCGGCGCCGGAGGCCGATCCGCTGCGGGAGCCCGGCTTCGCGGATGCGCTGATGGTCCGGCTGGCGCCGCGGGAGTTCGCGGCGGCGCTGCGGGCCGCGCGCGAGCGCTTCGAGGACGAAGCCGCGTCCGGGGCACTGGTGGAGTCGACCGAGCTCGAAGCCGAGCTCGACGGGCGGTCGGTGCTGGACCTGCGCGTGCCCGCGGGTGGCGAGTCGCCTGCCTTCGACGCGGTCGAGGCGCGATTCGCGACGCGCGGCCTCCGGGAGGCGGAAGCCGAACTGGCCAGACTCGCCAGGAACGGGCACCGCGTCCTGGTCGCGTTCGCCCGCCGCGGCGACATGGAGCGCGCGGCCATGCGCCTGGAACGGATCAAGCCGGTGATGATCGAGGCCGGCGCACTGCCCGAGCCGGGGACGGTGGCCTTCGCGGCGCTGCCGCTCCGCGACGGGATCCTGTCGCGGGATCTCTCGCTCGCGCTGGTGCCGGAAGGGGCCATCTTCCGTCGCCGCCGCGCCGCCGCCGAGCACGGCCCGGTCGTGGGCAAGCGCCTGGCCAGCTTCATGGACCTTCGCGTCGGCGACTACGTGGTGCACGAGGACCACGGCATCGGGCGGCTCACCGGGTTCGAGACCCGCACCGTCGCGAACGTGACCCGCGACTACCTGGCGCTCGCGTTCCAGGGCAGTGACCGCCTGTTCGTCCCGCACGACCAGCTCGATCGTGTGACGCGCTACGTGGGTGCGGACGGCGGGTCCCCGGCGCTCTCGAAGCTCGGGGGCAAGGCCTGGGAGAAGATGAAGGCGCGCGCCCGGGCGGCCGTCCGTGAGATGGCGGGCGAGCTCATCGCCCTGTACGAAGCGCGCCAGCGGGTGGAGGGCCACGCCTTTCCCGAGAGCGAGGAGATGGTGGCCGAGCTGGAGCGCCGGTTCGCCCACCAGGAGACGCCGGACCAGCAGCGCGCCATCGACGCGGTCTACGACGACATGGAACGCGCCCGCCCGATGGACCGCCTCATCTGCGGGGACGTGGGCTTCGGCAAGACGGAGATCGCGATGCGCGGCGCGTTCAAGGCCGCCGCCGGGGGCAAGCAGGTGATGGTGCTCGCGCCGACCACGATCCTGGCGCAGCAGCACCTCGCGACCTTCCGCGAGCGCTTCGCCGATCTGCCGGTGAGCGTCGACATGGTCAACCGTTTCAGGACCCCGACCGAGGTGCGCCAGGTCCTCGCGCAGTTCGCCGAGGGCAAGCTCGACATCCTCATCGGAACCCACCGGCTGCTGTCGATGGACGTCAACCCGCACGATCTCGGGCTCGTGATCGTCGACGAGGAACAGCGGTTCGGGGTCGCCCAGAAGGAGGCGCTCCGCCAGCTGAAGGTCCGCGTGGACGTGCTCGCCATGAGCGCGACCCCGATTCCCAGGACACTGCAGATCTCGCTCTCGGGGCTGCGCGACATCAGCGTGATCGAGACGCCGCCCCGTGGGCGCCGTCCCATCGCCACGCACGTGGGGGAGTACGACGAGGCGCTCGTGCAGGAGGCGCTGCAGCGGGAGCACGAGCGGGGCGGCCAGAGCTTCTACCTCCACAACCGGGTCGAGACAATCGATCAGGCCGCCGAACGCGTGCGCGCGCTGGTGCCCGGGCTGGAAGTGCGGGTCGCGCACGGGCAGATGGCGGAGCACGAACTCGAGGACGTCATGCTCTCGTTCATCCGCGGGGAGGGTGACGTGCTGGTCGCCACCAGCATCATCGAGAGCGGTCTCGACATCCCCCAGGCGAACACGCTCGTCGTCGAGGCGGCGGACCGGCTGGGCCTGTCCCAGCTCTACCAGATCCGCGGACGCGTCGGCCGCAGCAGCATCACCGCACACGCCTACCTCCTCTACGCGGACGAGGCCGCCCTCACGCGGGACGCCGCCGCGCGACTCCGTGCCCTCGCCGACTACACCGAGCTCGGATCCGGGCTGCGCATCGCCATGCGCGACCTGGAGATCCGCGGCGCCGGAAACCTCCTGGGCGACGAGCAGACCGGTCATGTGGCCGCCGTCGGCTTCGAGCTCTACGTCGAGATGCTGCAGGAGGCGGTGGCGCTCGGACAGGGGATCATCGTGCCGGAGCGGGAGGTGCGCATCGAGATCCCGGTGTCCGCCTACATCCCCGCCGAGTACGTCGCGTTCGAGGCGGCCAAGATCGAGTTGCACCGGCGCATCTCGCTGGCCGCGGATCTGGAATCGGTGGGGTCGCTTCGCGATGAGATCACCGACCGCTTCGGTGAGCCGCCGCCCGGCGTCGTCGCCCTCCTCGCCGTGCAGGAGCTCCGCATCCGGCTCCGCGCGATCGGCGCCGCGCAGGCGGCGGTGCGCGGGGGCCGGGTGGTGGTGGCTCCCGTCAGCCTGACCTCGCAGCAACTCAAGTCGCTGCGCGAATCGACGCACCGGTTCCAGTACGACGCCCGCGCGCAGACGGCGTCGGTCCCGGCACCGAAGATGCCCGGTGAGCGCATCCAGGCTGCAAACGAGCTGCTTCAGGTGGTCGCCGCGGCCCTCGCCGGGGACGCTGAATGACCGCCTCCGGTGACGATGGACCCCGCATTCCTTTGGGGTTTCGCGCCCGTGCTACGATCCCGCCCGCTGTGGGACACATCACTCGTTTCAGGGCCCGTCGGGCGCTTCCCGTCGTGGGCATCACCATCACGATCGTCGCGTCGGCCGGGGTCCTCACCGCCTGCGGCGGCGACAGCGTCGACCTCCCCTCCGGAGTGGTCGCGCGAGTCGGTGACGCGAACATCACCCAGGTCCAGCTCGACCGGCTGCTGGTGCAGGCCGAGGCCGGCCAGGGCAGCGGCGTGTCGTTCCCGAAGAAGGGGACCGCCGAGTACACCGACCTGGAACGGCAGGGCCTCGCGCAGCTCGTGCAGCAGCGCATCATCGAGTTCGAAGCCCGCAAGTGCGGCAAGGCGTGCGACGTCAGCAACAAAGAGGTCGCCACCGCCCTCGACTCGGTCAAGCAGAGCGAAGCGGCCGGCGACGACAAGAAGTTCCAGCAGTTCCTGAAGGACCGGAAGTTCACCATCGAGGAAGCCCGCCGCCAGGTGCGCATCAACCTCGAACAGGGCAAGCTCGAGAGCAACGTCACCCGCGGAGTGCGCTTCACCGCCGCCGACGCCAAGAAGTACTACAACGACAATCGCACCCAGTTCCACGTCGCCGCCGGGCGCACCGCGTCCCACATCCTCGTCGCGACCAAGGCTGAGGCGGACCGCATCGCCCTCGAGGCGACCCCGCAGAACTTCGCCGACCTCGCCAAGCAGTACAGCACCGACACCGGCACCAAGGACAACGGCGGCAACCTGGGGCCGCTGCAGAAGGGAACGCTGGTTCCCGAGTTCGAGAAGGTGGCCTACGCCCTGAAGAAGGGCGAGATCTCCGCGCCGGTCAAGACGCAGTTCGGCTGGCACATCATCTACGTGTCCAACGTGACTCCGGCCCGGACGATCCCGTTCGCCGAGGCGAAAACCGGGATCATCCAGCAGCAGCTGCAGACCAAGCGCAACGAGAAGCTCACCGAGTGGGGCCAGAAGACGCTCGCCGACTGGGAGAAGGAAACGGTGTACGCCAACTCCGACCTGGCTCCGCAGACCGACACGACCGGGGCCACCACCGCGCCGTGATGCGGATCGTCGGGGTGGGGATGGGCGACCCCGACTCGGTTCCAGCTCGTGCGGTCGCCGAGGTGCGCGACGCCGCGCTGGTGTTCGCCGCCGATGTCCCAGGTGCGGTCCTCGACGTGCTCGGCGTCGTCGACCCGGCGCCGCTGGGCGCGCAGCAGCCAGGCGACGACGCAGTGGTCATCGCGCTCGATGTCGAGGCGCACCGATTGGCCCGGCGGTTTCCCGACGCGGCGACCACCCCGCCCCGCGACGTCCTCCGCGACCGCGCCATCGCCGCGAGCGTGGCGCGCCTGGCGCGCGTGGGAGCGCGACTCCGCCGCGACTGCCCCTGGGATCGCGAGCAGCGTCCCGAAACCATCCTTCCGCACACCGTCGAAGAAGTGTTCGAGGTGGTCGAGGCCGTCACCGAGGGGGACGCCGCCCGTGTCGCCGACGAACTCGGGGACCTCCTGTTCCAGGTGGTCTTCCTCAGCCGGTTCCTGGAGGAGGACGGAACCGGCGACCTCGGCACCGTGGCCGCCGCCCAGGCGGACAAGATGATCGAACGCCACCCGCACGTGTACGGCGAGGTGGTCGCGGGCGACGCGGCCGACGTGAACCGTTCGTGGGACGCGCGCAAGCGGGCCGCGCGGGCCGAGCAGGGGATCTTCCACGAGGTCCCGCGGGGCCTCCCGGCGATGGCCTACTCGGCGAAGATCCAGCGTCGCGCGGCATCGGTCGGATTCGTCTTCGGCGACGTCTCCGACGCCATGGCCCAGTTGCAGGAGGAGGTCGGGGAACTCGCGGCCGAGCCCGGTTCGTTCGAACTCGGCGATGTCCTGTTCGCCGCCATCGCGGTCGCGCAGCGACTGGGTGTGGACGCGGAGCTCGCCCTCCGCGAGACGGCGGTCAGGTTCCGTCGGCGCCTGGAACACGCGTCTGAGCTGGCGCGGGCCGACGGACGTCGCTTCGAGGACGCGGATCTCGATGACCAGCTCGAGTGGTACCTCACCGCTCGACTCCTCGAACAGGCGTCCTCGGGCGAGTCGCCGACACCGGGGCGTTCGGGCGACATCTGACGCGCCCGTGGGAGCCCGCGACCACGACGGCGACCCGCGCCGGACCGCAATCGGTGCCGATGAGGCAAAGGTGCACCGGCTTGTGGCCGATACCTGACGTGTGGATGCTGCCGCGAACCTCCAACCCACCCCTCCCGGGGACGGGCTTTCGCAGGCGCGTGATCTGCTGCTGCTGGCCTCGGAGGAACTCCGCGGCCCGCTGACGTCGGTGTCCGGATACCTCCAGGTCCTGCTGGACGGCGAGGTGGGTGGACTCGATCCGGGGCAGGAACGCGTCGCCGAGATCGCGGCACGCAACGCCGGTCGCATGGAGCGCCTGCTCGACAGCCTCATCGTCGTCTCGCACCTGCAGGCAGGCACCGGCGAGGTCCGCGCCATCCCGATGGCCGATCTGGTTCGCCGGACCGTGGACCGGCTGGGGCCGAGGGCGAGCAACCGGGGCATTCATCTCGGTCTCGGCGTCGGTACGGATGAACTCGTGATGGCCGACCGGTTGGCCGTCGAACAGGCGGTGGAGTCGATGATCGACCACGCGATGACGTTCTCGTCGGGTGGCGGGACCGTCGACGTCATCGTCCGTGAGGAACTCGACGAGATCGTCGTCGACGTCCACGACGACGGCGTGCCCCTCGAGTCCGAGCATCTCCACCAGGTCTTCGCCGGCCGGTTCGCATCCGCGGTGGCCGGCCCGCGGGTCCTGCTGGGATCCCGTCTGGAGCTGTTCATGGTGCGCCTGGTGGCGGAGGCACACGGCGGTTCGGTGGCCGCGGACATCACGTCTGACGGGCGGAGCCACCTCATGATGCGCCTCCCGCGGGTCGCCACCGCCTGACCGGCGTCGGTCGGCCCGACCCGGCGATCAGCGCGGACGGTCCACCCCCGAAACCGGCCCCGGTTGGACCGGGACCCCTGGGCTAGTATCGCGGCATCGCGACCAACATCTCCCGGGGAAGCCCATGTCGAAAATCGCCGCAGTTCACGCCCGCCAGATCCTCGATTCACGGGGACAGCCGACGGTCGAGGTCGAGGTGACCCTCGCAAGCGGCACGGTGGGGCGCGCGGCGGTTCCGTCCGGAGCGAGCACCGGGGCGTTCGAAGCCGTGGAGCTGCGTGACGGCGACGGGTCCGCCTTCGGCGGCAAGGGCGTCACCAAGGCCGTGGCCAACGTCGACGACGAACTCGCCGGCGCGCTCGTGGGCATGGATGCCGGCGGACAGGCGGTCATCGACCGCACCATGATCGAGCTCGACGGCACGCCCAACAAGGGTCGGCTGGGCGCGAACGCCATTCTCGGGTGCTCCCTGGCGGTCGCACAGGCAGCCGCCGCCGAAGCCGGCCTGCCACTGTACCGCTACCTCGGCGGCATGCGCGCGCACCGCCTGCCCGTCCCCATGATGAACATCCTCAACGGCGGCGCCCACGCCGACAATTCCGTCGATCTCCAGGAGTTCATGATCGCGCCGGTCGGCGCGCGGACGTTCGCCGACGCCCTCCGCATGGGATCAGAGGTCTACCTGTCGCTGAAGAAGGTCCTGAAGGGCCGTGGTCTCGCGACCGGTGTCGGAGACGAGGGCGGGTTCGCTCCGAACCTCGACAGCAACCAGCAGGCGCTCGAGGTCATCATGGAGGCCATCGAGGCCGCCGGATACGCCCCGGGGACCGACATCGCCCTGGCGCTCGACCCCGCTACCACCGAGTTCTACCGCGACGGCGCCTACCACCTGGACGGAGAGGGACGGGTCCTGAGCGGCGAGGAGATGGTCGAGTTCTGGGTCGAGCTCTGCGACCGCTTCCCGATCGTCTCGATCGAGGATGGTATGGCCGAGGAGGACTGGGAGGGTTGGGTCGCCCTCACCGAGCGCCTCGGCGATCGGATCCAGCTCGTCGGCGACGACCTGTTCGTGACCAACGTCAGCCGGCTCTCCACGGGCATCGAGCGCGGCGCCGGCAACGCGATCCTGATCAAGCTCAACCAGATCGGAACGCTCACCGAGACGCTCGCGGCGATGGACATGGCGGCCCGTGCCGGGTTCGCCTCGATGGTGTCGCACCGCTCCGGCGAGACCGAGGACGTGTTCATCGCCGACCTCGCGGTCGCCACCGGCTGCGGCCAGATCAAGACCGGTGCCCCGTCGCGCAGTGAGCGCGTGGCGAAGTACAACCAGCTCATCCGGATCGAGGAGAACCTCGGCCCGGCGGCGGTCTACCCCGGCGCGAGCGCATTCTGAGCCTCGCGGCGAGGATGACGGGCCCCGGGGCAGGACCCTGGGGCCCGACCGCCAACCGAGTCTGCAACGGGCCCCGCGGTGGGGCCTCGGACCCGGAGCCCTCGCCTGCGCCCGCCTCGCACCGTCATCCTCGCTGGTTTGCTGACCGCACTGGCGCTCGGTTACATCGGGCCGATCAACGCGTATCTCTCCCAGCGGGCCGAACTGCACGCCCAGCAGTCGGGGCTGGACCGCCTGGAGGCGCGGCACCGGTCGCTGAACGCGCAGCTGGCCGCGCTGGAACGCAACGACGTCCTCGAAGCCCGCGCGCGCACCCTCGGCCTGGTGAAGCCCGGCGAGCGCGCGTTCGTCATCAAGTTCCCGCCGGCGGAGTAGCCGCCGGACGCCGGGGCGGTGCGGGTGGCTCCTGAGGTGGGGAGCGGTATGCCCGGCGACGTCGACCGCGACGCCGTCGTCGCGTTGCTCGGCCGGACGCCGTTCACCGACTATCGGATCGCGGTCCGCTGCCCCCACGGCGGCCCGGCGATCCTCGAGAACACCCCCATCGACCTGCGCGGTCGACCGTTCCCCACCAGGTACTGGCTCGCCTGTCGCGCGCTCGGTGAAGCGGTGAGTCGGCTGGAGGCGGCCGGCGGCGTCCGCGACCTGGAGCGGGATCCCGACCTGGCCGAGGCGCTGGCCGCCACGAACGCGCGCCACCGCGAACTCCACGCCGGCCGGAACATCGGCGGCACCGCCGATCCGCTGCGGCCCAAGTGCCTCCACGCACATCTCGCCTTCGGGCTTGCCACGGGCGGCAACCCGGTGTCGGATTGGATCCTGGAGCGGTCGGGCGCCGGGTGGCCCGACCACTGTTGTGTCCCCGAGGAGGCGTCCCGTGGCGATCAGTGAGGCCGAGATCGACGCCGCGCGCTTCTCCTGGGAGGAGGGTGTGCGACGGCTCGACACCGCTCGATCCGGAAACGGGGCGCTGCGCGAACGCCTGGTCGAGGCGACCATGACCGAGCTCAGGCGGCGCGTCGGCGTCAGATTCATGCTGGCGGATCTCGCGGCGGCCTATCGCGACGCGTCGAACTGGTTCGAGCCGCTGGCGCGCGACGTGGCACCGGGCCAGCCCGACATGTGGAACCAGGCCGTCGTGCTCGATGCGGCGTTCGGTCGCTATGCGCGACTCGCGGGCGACGCACCCGGACGGGGGCGGCGCTGAGCTCGGCCGGACGTCCATCCCGGCGCCCCGGTCCGAGAAAGGTGACCATGTCGATGGCCGTCCTGATGGCCGCCGTGGCCCTCCTCATCGGGATCGCGCTCGGCTACACCGCCCGAACGGGTGAACCACCGCCTCCGGTGCAGACCATCGAACGCGAAGTGCCGGTGGTCACGGTCCCCGTGGAGCCGTAACAGCCCCGAGGCGCCCGTCGATGTCGGGCAGTGCCGCGTCCGACTCAGCCGTTGCCCGAGGGCGAACCGTGCCATGCGCGGTGTGCCCCCGGGACACGGATTCTCCGGTCCGGTGATCCACCGGGAGGGGTCGTCCGTTGAACAGGGTGTACCCACACCCAACGGAAGGACCGGGTTCATGAGGCTCAAACGGACAATGGCAGTACTGGCGTGCTCCACGGTGGCGTTCGGCGCCGCGGCATGCGGTTCGAACGACTCCGCCGCCGCCGACCGGGCCACCGACACCATGGCCATGGGCAGCACGATGACCGAGACGCACATGCACACGACGGCGGCCGCGGCCGATCTCCGCGTCACGCTCGACCGCCTGCTCGGTGAACACGCCATGCTGGCCGTGTTCGCCATGCAGAAGGGCGTCGACGGCGATGCTGACTTCGACGCGATCGCCGCGGCGCTCGATCAGAACACGGTCGACCTCGGCGCGGCGATCGGTTCGGTGTACGGGCCCGAGGCCGAGAAGGGATTCCTGAAGCTCTGGCGCGCCCATGTCGGCTTCTTCGTCGACTACACCGTCGCAACCGCGAAGGGTGACACCGCCGGGCAGAAGCAGGCGATCAAGAACCTGGACGGCTACCGGGCCGGCTTTGCGGGCTTCCTCGCGCAGGCCAACCCGAACATCCAGGCCGAACCGATCGCGGCGGGTCTCCAGATGCACGTGCGCCAGCTCACCACGGCACTCACGACCTACAAGTCCGGTAAGTACGACCTGGCATACAAGCGCGTGCGGGAGGCGTACGGGCACATGTTCATGACGGGCGATACGCTCGCGGCGGCGATTGCCGCGCAATACCCGGAGCGGTTCGGCGGGTGACGCGTCCGGCCGGGAGGGACTGCGACCCTCCCGGCCGCGCGACCTGGAAACGATGGTGACCCGGGACGGACGGATGGGACTGCGGCGAACAGGGAGACCGGCGGAGAACCTCGCCGATGAGGATCTGATCAGGCTCGTGGGTGACGGGGACGAGGACGCCTTCGCGCTGCTCTACGACCGCCATTCGGTGGCCGCGTACTCACTCGCCGTCCGGATGCTCGGCGATCGCGAGAGCGCCGAGGACGTCGTTCAGGACGCGTTCCTGGCCGTTTACCGATCGGCGCGCACGTACACGCCCGGCCGCGCGTCGGTGCGCAGCTGGCTCCTCGCGATGGTGCGGAACCGCGGCATCGATCGGATCCGCACGGCGCGGGCCATCACTCGGCGCCAGCAGCGCCTCGAGAGCGAGGCGGCGGTCGCCCAGTCCCGCGACACCCAGGCGGTCGCCATGGAACGAGCCATCGGTAGCGATGTCCGGTCACGGCTCGACGACCTTCCCGGCGAACAGGCCGCCGCGCTGAAACTCGCCTACTACGGGGGCTTCAGCCACTCCGAGATCGCCCAGTTCCTCGAAGTGCCCGTTGGTACGGTGAAAGGGCGGATACGTCTGGGCCTGCACGGGTTGAGGGCTCGTGTGGGCGAACCTGGAGGCGGTGAATGAACCCCGATGCGAACGACCTGCAGGATCGGATCGCCGCGCTGGCACTGGGGATCGCGTCGGACGAGGACCGGGCCATGCTCGAGGAACTCGCCCTGGCCGATCCGTCGATCTCCCGCGAGATCGAAGCGGCGCGCGCCGCGGTGGACGTGATGGCTCACGACGTGCCGGTCTGCGAACCGCCTCCGGAGCTCCGGGCGCGACTGCTCGCCGAGGTGCGCCCCGTGGCGTCGGTGATCCCCCTCTCCTCGGCACGTGATCGGGTCGCCGGCGATCCGAACCGGCGCCGCTGGGCCTGGCCCGCCGTCGCGGCGGTGCTCGCCATGCTGGTCGTCGGTCTCGTCGGCTGGAACCTGACCCTGCGGGGTGACACCGCGCCCGGCGATCCGGACGTGGCGAGCGTGGCCGTCGCCGCGACCGCGTCGGCCCCGGGTGCGACCGGCCGGGTGGTGATCGTGAAGGACGGCACCCTCGCTGTGGTGACGCTCGACGGTTTGCCGGCCGCGGGACCGGGCGAGGGTCATGAGCTCTGGGTCCTGCGGGCCGGTGTGCCGACCTCCGCCGGGTTCCTCCGGCCGCTTCCGGGCGGGGCGTTCGTCGGGGTCGCGACCGATCTCGACGGTGTCGACCAGGTGGCCGTCACGATCGAGCCGCGGGGGAACACCGCGGCCCCCACGGGGGCACCGCTGGTGGCCGCCAACATCTGAGGTCGGCCGAGGGCCGGGGGAGCAGGGCGGACCCCGGCCCGGAGTGCCGCGTCTCAGCCCGCTCCGCGCCCCGATATCGGCGCCGTCCACAGCGCATCGAAGGCGGGGTGATGGGATTCGCCCCGCTCGATCAGCGCGTGGACTTCCGGGAGCGCCGCCCGGTTGATGAACACGTGGCGTTGGCCGACGTTGCGCTTTTCGCCCAGAAGGCCGGCGCGGACGAGCGCTTCGCCCACCTCGAGGGCCGCATGGCGCTGATCCGCGGGCGCGCCGCGGTAGAGGTGGTCGAACTCGGTGTGGTGTCCGGGCCCCACCTTCCCGGTGCGGAGCAGGCGCTGGAGCACCCGCCGGGCGTGACGTCGGTTCGGGCAGGGATCGTCGGCGATGCTCGGCGGCTCGGGGGCGGCCGCCGGCGGTGGCGCCGCCGGGGCGGCGAACGCGCCCATCTCGCGGAGCTGGGGCGCGAGGTCCGGTCCGACGCTCCGGTCGTCCAGCGGGTGCCCGTGGCGGAGGAGGGTGAGCGCGACATCGAGCGGATGCGCGTCGA
>JACJWX010000013.1:2500-85974 GCA_020636905.1 Actinomycetota bacterium
CGGTGACCTGCGAGGCCAGTTCGAACAGCCTGGCCAACCCCATCTCCGAGAACCACTCGCCGTTGCTCCGGATCTCGGTCCGGTCGGGATCGAGGATTCGGAACGCCTGCTGGCGATAGGTCTCGGCGTTGGCCTCGATTTCCTCGGCGCTGAGCATGGGACGCGTTGAGCTGCGGCCGCTCGGATCACCGACGCGGGCGGTCCAGTCGCCGATCAGGAGGATGGCGGTGTGCCCGGCATCCTGGAACTCGCGAAGTTTGCCGAGCACCACGGTGTGCCCGAGGTGGATGTCCGGCGCGGTCGGATCGACGCCGAGCTTGATCCTCAGCGGGCGGTTCTCGGCCAGCTTGGCCGCGAGCGCGTCGACCGACGGCTCGCAGTTGATCGTGCGCTCGGTGAGCGCCCGGGCCGTCGAGCGTGCCGCCTCGCTGATCGTGTTCATGCGGCGCTCGCCGCACGTAGCGGTTTCGAGAGCCACGCCGATCCCTCGATGACGTAGCGCCAGGGACGGTCCACCGCGCGGGAGATGCCGATCCGCGGGCGCGTGCGACCTGACCGGTTCGGACGCGGGAAGAAACGTCACTGCGGGCTCCCCGTCGCCGGAACCGCCCACGACCCGTTCAACCGGTCGTCCACACCCAGCGCCTGCGTAAGCCGCCCGGGACCGGAGCACAGTTCACGGTCGGGCCGCCGCGCCGCTCGCGCATCCGCTCCAGGCCCTGCGTTGGGCGCAGCGCGCGGATGAGCAGCGCCGACCCGCGGCCGACGCCGTCGCAGACAACGTTCAGGCACCAGTGAATACCGTAGCTGCGGTAGACGTAGAGCCGTCCCGGTTCCGAGAACATCACCGCCGCCCGGCCCTGAGGGCCGCGGCGCTGTGCGATGCCGGATCCGATTCCTCGTAGCGCTCGACCTCGACGATGGTTCCGCCGACGCCCTCGTGCACGAGCGTGCACCCGAGCAGATCCGGCGCCACCGCCCCGGCCGGTCGATCGAAGAAGGCCCCCGTGAGGGCCGCTACCACGCGCCGACCTCCGCTTCGGCCGCGGCCAGCTGCTCGAGGACCCGCTCACGCGAGGTCCCGCCCTCGGCCACCTTCGCCTCGGCGCTCGCCTCGGCGGTGACCGGGGGCGGCGTGATTCCGGCCAGGCCAGCGGCCGCGAGCTCGGCCGGGCTGACGTCTCCGAGGCCGACTCCACGCTCGGCGCACGAACGCACCAGCTGGCCCACCGCCTCGTGGGCGCGCCGGAAGGGCCACCCGAGGCGCACCAGGTGGTCGGCCAGGTCGGTCGCCGCGAGGTATCCCGCCTCACATGCCTGCAGCATCCGTTCCGGCTGGAACCGCGCCGTCATGACCATGCCACCCACCGCGGGCACCAGCAGATCGATCGTGTCCACGGCGTCGAACAGGTAGTGCTTGTCCTCCTGCAGATCCTTGTTGTACGCCAGCGGCAGCTTCGCCACGACGTTCTGCAGGCCGGCGTAGTCGCCGATGAGGCGTGCGGCCTTCGCGCGCGCCAGTTCGGCGGCATCCGGGTTCTTCTTCTGCGGCAGCATCGACGACCCGCTGGTGAACCCGTCCGACAGCACCACGAACCCGAACTCCTCGCTGCTCCACAGCACGAGTTCCTCGCCCATGCGCGACAGGTGGACGCCCAGGGTTGCGACGGCGTGCAGATAGTCGGCCAGCGCGTCGCGGCTCGCGACCGAGTCGAGCGAGTTCCGGGTCGGCCGCGCGAAACCGAGCGCCGTGGCCGTCCTGGCCCGGTCGATCGGAAATCCGACGCCGGAGAGGGCGCCCGCGCCGAGGGGGCACTCCATGAGCGACACGTCGCGGACCTGCACGAGCCGTGCGCGGTCGCGGGCGAGCATCCAGACATACGCCAGCAGGTGGTGCGCCAGGCGCACCGGTTGGGCGCGCTGCAGATGGGTGTAGCCGGGAACGAGCGTGTCGACGTGCTGGCGAGCCTGTTCGAGCAGCGCGTCGACGAGGCGTCGCAGGCCGGCGAGCTGCCCCACCAGCGCCTCGCGCAGGTACAGCAGCACATCGGTCGCGACCTGGTCATTCCGGCTGCGGGCCGTGTGCATGCGCGCGCCGGCGTCCCCCGCGATCTCCGTGACCCGCCGCTCGACCGCCGTGTGGATGTCCTCGTCGGACGCCGCCGGCGTGAACTGATCGGTCGCGAACTCCTGGTGCACCTGGGCCAGCGCCCTGATGACGGCCTCGCCGTCCTCGCCGGGAAGGATTCCGCAGGTCACGAGCATGCTGACGTGGGCGACCGAGCCCGCGATGTCCTGGGCCCACATCCGCTGGTCGGTCGCCAGGGACGCGTTGAGCCGGTCGAACGCCTCCACCGGGCCGCCCGAGAAGCGCCCTCCCCACAGCCGCGTGCCGCCGCTCAACGCGCACCGACCGCGTCGAGGTGCCGTGGCAGCACCCGGGCCACCGCCGCGCAGACCGTGTCCACCTGGTCTTCCCGCATCTCCGGGAAGAACGGCAGCGCGATCGTGCTGGCGCTGATGGCCTCGGTGACCGGGAGCAGGCCCGGCTCGTACCCGAACATCTCGCGGTACATGGGCTGCAGATGGATGCACGGCAGATACGGCTTGGCGGCGATCCCGAGCGCGTCGAGGTCGCGGATGACCGCGTTGCGGTCGACCCCGTCCGCCACCCGCGGGGCGTACACGAACCAGGAGCGTTCCTGCGGGCCCTCGTACATCGGGGTCAATCCCTCGATCCCGGCCACGCGTTCCTGGTACCACGCCGCCACCCGGCGACGTCCGGCGAGCATGTCGTCCAGGCGTTCGAGCTGGGCGACGCCGATCGCGCTGTGGACGTCCGACAGGCGGTAGTTGAAGCCCAGCCGCGAATGCACCAGCCAGGCGCCGTCGTCCGACCGTCCCTGGTTGGAGAGGCTCGACAGCAGCGCCGCCAGGTCGTCGTCGTCCGTGAAGATGATGCCGCCCTCGGCGGTGGTGAGCTGCTTGTTGGCGTAGAAGCCGTACACCGCGGGATGCCCCCACGTGCCGAGCTTGCGGCCGTCGTAGGCGCCGTCGATGGACTGGCACGCGTCTTCGACGATCGCGAGGCCGTGGCGTTCCGCGATGTCGATCAGCGCGGGGATCTCGGCGGGGTAGCCGAAGATGTCGACGATCTCGATCGCCTTCGTGCGCGGGGTGATCGCCGCTTCCACGGCCGCCGGATCCATGTTGAACGTCAGCGGGTCCACCTCGGCGAACCGCACGTCCGCGCCGGTGAACAGCACGGCGTTGGCCGAGGCGACGAACGAGAACGAGCTGGTGATGACCTCGTCGCCGGGGCCGATGCCCGCGGCATGGAGGCACATGTGCAGCCCGGCGGTGCCGGAGGAACACGCCACCGCGTGCTTCGTGCCGATGCGCGCGGCGAAGTCACGCTCGAAGCGGCGGGTCATGGGCCCCAGTGAGAGCTGTCCCGACCGCAGGACCTCGTCGACGAGTTCGCGCTCCCGATCACCGATGACCGGTTTGGCGACCGGGATCGACTCCCCGGTCACGATGCCCCCGCCCGCTCGCGTGCGATGCGCCGCACGCCGTAGGCGATGCTGTCGATGAGCGCCGCCCACGACGCCTCGATCACGTTCTGGCTCACGCCGATGGCCCCCCAGGTGTGGTGGCCGTCGGAGGAGTCCAGCAGCACCCGGGTGGTGGCCCCGGTGCCCTTGCCCTCGTCGAGGATGCGCACCTTGAAGTTGACGAGTTCGATCTCGTCGAGCTCGGGCACGCGACCGCCCAGCGCGTTGCGGAGCGCCCGGTCGAGTGCGTTGACCGGGCCGTTCCCCTCGCCGATGGCGACCAGCCGTTCGCCATCGTGCCGGAGCTTCACCGTGGCCTCGGTCTCCACCCCGCCGTCGGCCCGCTGCTCGGTGACGACCCGGAAGCTCTCCAGCTCGAAGAGCGGGCTGAACACGCCCAGCTCGCGCTCGATGAGCAACTCGAACGAGGCGTCCGCCACCTCGAAGTGGTAGCCCTCGTGCTCCAGTTCCTTCAGCCTCGTGAGGATGCGCGGCACCTCGGGGCTCTCGGAGAGGTCGAGCCCCATGTCGCCGGCCTTCGAGATGATCGTTCCGCGCCCCGAGAGCTCGCTCACGACCATGTGGCGATCGTTGCCGACGGCCGTCGGATCGATGTGCTCGAACGTCCGCTCGTCGGCGAGCATCCCCGCCACGTGCATCCCGCCCTTGTGCGCGAAGGCGTTCTGACCGACGTACGCGGCCCAGTTGTCGGGCTGGAGATTGGCCGTCTCGGCGACGAAGTGACTGAGCGCGGTGAGTTCGCGCATGCGGTCGTCCCCGACCGTCCGGAATCCCATCTTGAAGGTCAGCGACGGGATGATCGACACCAGGTTGGCGTTGCCGCAGCGTTCCCCGTACCCGTTGACGGTGCCCTGCACCATCCGGGCCCCTTCGTGGACGGCGGCCAGCGAGGTGGCCACGCCGCATTCGGCGTCGTTGTGCGTGTGGATGCCGATCCGGGCGTCCGGCAGGTCCTGCCGAACGCGGCGGACGGCCGCGGCGACGTCATGCGGAAGTGTCGCTCCGTTGGTGTCGCATGGCACCACCCAATGGGCGCCCGCCTCGTGGGCGGTCCGCAGGCACTCCACGGCGTAGTCCGGGTGGGCGGCGAAAGCGTCGAAGAAGTGCTCGGCGTCGTACACCACCTCCTTGCCGCGCCCGACGAGGTACTCGACGGTGTCGCGGATCATGGAGAGGTTCTCCTCACGATCCACCTTGATGACCTTCTCGATGTGAAGGTCCCAGGTCTTCCCGACGACGGTGATGACGGGGGCGTAGCACTCGGCCAGGCCGATCATCGCGGGGTCGTCTTCGACCGCCATGCCCTTGCGGCGGGTCATGCCGAAGGCCGCGATGCGGCACTCCCCCAGGTCCACATGCTCGAGCGCCTCGAACATCTGGGCGTGCTTGGGATTCGACATCGGGAAGCCGGCCTCGATGTAGTGCATGCCGAACTCGGCCAGGTGCCTCGCGATGGCGATCTGCTCGTCCACCGACATGCTCATGCCCTCACGCTGAAGGCCGTCTCGGAGAGTGGTGTCGTACAGCAGGATCTGGTCCATTGGGTCCTCGGTTACGTCGCGTCCGTGATGATGTGATCGAGCCAATCGGCTGAGCGGGGATCGCGGCCCAGGGTGGCGGCGAAGAACCGCTCCTGGAGCCGCTTGGTAATCGGCCCGGGCTCACCGATGAGGTGATCATCGACTTCACGGATGGGGCACACCTCGGCGGCGGTTCCGGTCACGAAGACCTCATCCGCCTGGTACAGCTCCGCGCGCGCCACCTCGCGCTCGACCAGCGGGATGCCCTCCTCCCCGGCGAGCGTGATGATGCACTCGCGGGTGATGCCCTCGAGGATGGACGCGTTGACCGGCGGCGTGATGAGCGTGCCGTTCCGGACCAGGAAGATGTTCTCTCCCGAGCCGTCGGCCACGTAGCCGGCCTCGTTCAGGAGGATCGCCTCCTGGTAGCCCGCGTTGTGCGTCTCGATCTTGGCGAGGATGGAGTTGAGGTACTGGCCCCCGGCCTTTGCGGTGGCCGGGATCGTCGTGGATCCGATGCGCCGCCAGCTGGAGGTCTTGGCGCGGATACCGTGCTTCAGCCCCTCCTCGCCGAGGTACGCGCCCCATTCCCATGCCGCGATGGCGACGTCGACCGGCGCCTCGAGCGGGAAGAGGCCCATCACCCCGTATCCGCGCATTGCGATGGGCCGGATGTAGCACTCCTGCAGCTCGTTGTCCCGGATCACCGAGTGGACCGCGTCCCTGAGCTGGTCGCGGGTGAACGGGAGCGGCATGAAGTACATGGCCGCGGACCGCTCGAGACGCCGCAGATGGTCGTCGAGCCGGAAGACGGCGGGGCCGCCATCGGTGCGATACGCGCGAATGCCTTCGAACACCGACGATCCGTAGTGCAGTCCGTGCGAGAGCACATGGATGTTGGCCTCGCCCCACGGGACGAGCTCGCCGTTCATCCAGATCGTCTTCGATTCCTGCATTTCGGGAGGCACCTCACGGTCGGGCGGAAACGGTCACAGTAGCCGCCGGCGGACAAAACCGGAACATGGCCGCCCGGGAGCCTACAAGCGTCCTGGACACGGGGAACCGATCCCGGCCGACGTCCGCCGGCCGGGTGGGTCGAGGACCCGCCGTCCCGGGCGTGTCGGTCAGCCCAGGGCCGCGACGAGGCGATCGCCGATCTCGGCGCTCCCCATCTCGCCACCCAGGTCCCGCCCGCGCGCGCCGTCGGCGAGCGTCCGTTCGACGGCCGCCTCCAGCCGATCGGCCGCGTCGGCGGCGTCCAGCGAGTGGCGGAGCATCATCGCCGCCGAAAGGACCGTCGCCATCGGGTTCGCCCACCCCCTGCCGGCGATGTCCGGGGCGGAGCCGTGCACCGGTTCGTACAGGCCGTTGCTCCCGGCCCCGAGGGACGCGGACGGCAGCAGGCCGATCGATCCGCTGATCATCGCGGCCTCGTCGCTGAGGATGTCACCGAACATGTTCTCGGTGATGATCACGTCGAACTCGGCCGGGCGGCTGCAGAGCTGCATCGCCGCGTTGTCCACCAGCATGTGGTTGAGGGTCACCTCAGGGAAGCCGGTGGCGACCTCCATCACGACCTCCCGCCAGAGTCGCGAGCTCTCGAGCACGTTGGCCTTGTCCACCGATGTCACCCGGCCCCGGCGGCCGGCGGCCGCGCGGAAGCCCACTTCGGCCAGGCGCGCGATCTCGTCGCGGCTGTAGGTGCAGGTGTCGAACGCCGTGTCGCCCGTCCGTCCGCGCTTCCCGAAGTAGATCCCCCCGGTGAGTTCACGCACCACGAGCAGGTCGGTTCCCGTGATGCGCTCACGGCGCAGGGGGCTGGCGTCGTAGAGGGCCTCCAGCGGCTTCACGGGGCGCAGGTTGGCGAAGAGCTCGAGTCCGGCTCGGAGTCCCAGCAGGCCCTCTTCGGGCCGCGGAGCGTTCGGGTCGGTGGTGTCCCATTTGGGGCCGCCGACGGCGCCGAGCAGGACCGCGTCGGCACTCCGGCAGGTGTCGAGCACGGCATCCGTGAGCGCGGTGCCGTGGGCATCGATCGAACAGCCGCCCATGAGCTCGGGCTGCCAGGTGATGTCGAGCCCCGCTTCGGGGGCAACCGTGTCGACCGCCCTCGTGGCCTGCTCGATGACCTCAGGACCGATGCCGTCCCCGGCCAGCACCACAACCCTCACCTTGCGCAACATGGACCTCCGCCCGTCGAGTTTCGGCGCCGGGCCTCGACTCGTCGGGCGGACGCCCCCGCTCGAGGGCGCCACCCTGCGCGAGGCGCGGCGGGCCTCGTGCCGGCCTCGCGTCCCGCGCGAGCCAGGCCGCGCTGCGCGGAGGCTAACAGCGGACGGAGGGTCCGATCGGGCGGACTGCCGAGGTCAGGGACGGTGCGACATGCGCGCCCCGACGGCGACCACGAGGCACCCCGCGAGCGAGGTCCACAGCCCCCACATCACCGACAGCGGCAGCTCCGCGGGCCCGGGGGTGTTCACGAATCCCCGGAAGACGATCACGCCCGCAGCCCCGAGTGACGCGAAGGTCACGAGATCGACCGGGAATCGATGGAGGTGGTGCGAGAACGTGAGGACGATGCACAAAACCGCCAGCGCCGCGACCCCCGCGATCAGGAAGTCGACCTGCTGGAACACCTGCCAGCCTGACGCCGTCAGCGCTCCGGCGCGCGACATCTGATCCAGGTTCGCCCCGGCCGCCGCGAAGAAGCCCGTTTGATCCTGCGCGGCGACCGCGCCGAACGCCTGGGTGAAGAAGCCGTCGGGCAGGTTGATCCGAAACCACGGCGCCCACAACCCGCCCGCCATCATCCCCGCCCCGATGACCACGAGCACGTAGTGCAGCGGAATCCGGTTCTCGGACACCCCGCCGCCGGCGCCTGAGCGTGTGGAACCTTCGGAATAGTGCAGTGAGGTACCCATACCCCCCTCATCGGCACTGGGTCGATTGGGCCCAACCCCCTCATTCGGGCGGTTTCGAAGCGGCCGGGTCATCCCATACGGTCCCGTGCATGGCACACCTGACACCCCGCCGCGTGGCCTGGTTGGCCGGAGCCGCGGCATTCACCGCAACGGCCGCCCTCGGGCTCGGCCAGGATCCCGCCCCGACCCAGCCTCCGGGCGACTACCGGATCGTGTACTCCGGCGAGAGCACGAGCGACCTGTACATCAGCGACCTCGCGAACCCGCCGGTCCAGCTGACGCGAGGCTCCGCCACGCGCGACCAGTCGCCCGACTGGTCCGCCGACGGTGCCTCCATCGTCTTCATGCGCATGAACAAGAAGGGCACCGACGCCGACCTCTGGACCATCGCGCCGGACGGCAGCCAGCTCAAGCGCATCACCAAGGGCCGGGCGTTCGACCGCAATCCCGCGTGGTCCCCGGACGGCACCCAGATCGCCTTTTCCCGGCGCATCGGCCGCCAGCTCAGCGACATCTGGGTCGTCAACGCCGACGGCACCCGCCCGCGCAAGCTCACCCGCACCCCGTTCACGGGCGAGGTCACGCCGGCCTGGTCTCCGGACGGAAAACTGATCGCCTACGGACGGCAGTCCGGGAGCCGGCCCAACGTCGACCTCTGGATCATGCGGGCCAACGGGCGAGGCGGGAAGAAGCTGTTCGGCACGGCGGGATACGACGGCGAACCGGACTTCACTCCTGATGGCAAGTTCATCATCTTCTCGCGCGAGTCCGGACGCATTCCTCGGAACCCGGCCCCGCTCTGGAAGCCGCTGCGTTACAACCTCGACGTCTGGCGGATCACCGTGAAGGGCAAGACCCCGCGGCGCATCACCCGTCGGCGTGGTGACGACTACGGAGCCAGGGTCTCGCCGGACGGCACCCGCTACGTCTACAACGTCGAGTTGAACTGTCCCGGCCGGAAGTGCAACACGGAACTGTTCATCGGTACGTTCGGATCGACGGCGACCACGCGCCTCACCACGCGCGGAGGCCTCGATTGGGGCGGCGATTGGGGTCCCCCGGCGGTCGTGCCGGAACCGACGCCGGAGCCCACCCCGGACCCGGTTCCGCCGGTGCAGTAGTCCCGTTGGGGCGGGACGCGAGGTCGTCCCGCCCCATCGCGTTTCCACGCCCGACGGCTAGCCCCAGAGTTCCGGGAACCGTCCGTGGGCGGCGGTGATGATGCTGTCCCTCGTGGGCGGCCGGTTGAAGCGTTCCCGGTCCAGGTCGGTGAACGCCCGCTCCAGTCCGTGGAGTTCGTCGACTCCGGCCCGGACGGTCTCGGCCCAGGTCGGATCCTCGGGATGTGGACGGGCGAGAAGCCCCAGCAGCTCGTGCGCCAGACCGTGCTTCCGGACGATGTTGTGCGGGGTCACCTCACGGAGCGTCGCGCCGTGTTCCCCGCTCAGGTAGCCATTCCACTCGGCGTGCGGGTCGAGATCGACCCCCTGTTGGGCGACCTCGCGGGCGATCTCCAGTCGGAACCAGGGTTCCAGGTGATCGATGTCACCGGCGAGATCGCACAGCGCGTAGTAATCGTGCGGCACCATCAGCGTCCCGACGGGCATGACGTACGACGCCCGGGGCATGCGCCCCGCGGCGATCCAGTCGAGCAGTGTCGTCATGTCGAGTCCGCGCTTCACGGTGAGTGACCACAGCGGAGCGAACTCGCGCTGCACGTACTCGGCGTCGGCGGCGTTGAGCTGGTACGGACGATCCATGGTGACCCCAGTGTGTCACCGCCACCCATGCGGCGCTGGTCGCAGCCGGACGTGGCCGCGCATCGGCCCACCACTCCGGGACGGGCGTCCCACCGAACGCGGCCGGGGTGCGATCCCCGGCCGCGTCAGTTGGTCATCCGAAGGGCGTGGTCACCGGGCCCGAGCGCTCCCGGTCCCGCTCGTAGGCGTCGATGTCCTCAACGGCTGCCAGGGTCAGCGAGATGTCGTCCCACCCGTTGAGCAGCCGTTCGCGGACCCCCTCCTCGATGCTGAAGGCGAACTGCTGCCCGTCGGGCGCGGCCACCGTGTTCGCCTCGAGGTCGACCGTGAGCTTCGCGCCGGGTGCCGCGGTGAGCTGGGCCAGCAGTTCGCGGACCTGCGCCTCGGGAAGCACCACGGGAAGCACACCGATCTTGGTGCAGTTGGTGCGGAAGATGTCCGCGAAGCTCGGTGCGATGATCGCCCGGAAGCCGTAGTCCTCGAGCGCCCACGGAGCGTGCTCCCGGGAACTGCCGCACCCGAAGTTGCGTTCCGCCACGAGGATCTCGGCGCCCCGGTAGTGCGGTTCGTCGAGCGGGAACCCGGGCTCGCCGCGCCAGTCGAAGAACAGGAACTCGCCGAAGCCGCTGCGTTCGATGCGCTTCAGGAACTGCTTCGGGATGATCTGGTCGGTGTCGACGTCCGCGCGGTCGAGCGGCACGCCGATCCCGGTGACCTTGGTGAATGGGTTCATGTCAGGCCCTCCCTGCCGGAACCAGATCGACGTCGAGGCTTCGCACGTCCACGAGATGGCCGCTGATGGCCGCCGCGGCCGCCATGGCGGGCGACACCAGATGGGTCCGGCCGCCCTTGCCCTGGCGCCCTTCGAAGTTGCGGTTGCTGGTTGACGCGCAGCGCTCACCCGGCTCCAGGATGTCGGGGTTCATTCCCAGGCACATGGAACAGCCGGCGTCGCGCCATTCGAATCCGGCGTCGCGGAAGACGCCGTCGAGGCCCTCCTGCTCGGCCTGTGCCTTCACCTGCATCGACCCCGGGACCACCATGGCCCGGATGCCGTCTGCCACTTTGCGGCCGCGGACGATGCCGGCCGCGGTGCGGAGGTCTTCGATGCGACCGTTGGTGCACGACCCGAGGAACACCGTGTCGATGGCGACGTCCTCGAGCGCCTCGCCGCCCCGCAGCCCCATGTATTCGAGGGCGCGGCGTGTCGCCTCGCGTTCCACCGGATCGCTGAACTGCTCGGGCGTGGGGACCCGGCCGGTGATCGGCGCGACCTGCCCCGGATGTGTCCCCCACGTGACCTGCGGCACCAGCGACGCGGCGTCGATGATCTCTTCACGGTCGAACACCGCGTCGTCGTCGGTGGGAAGCTCCTGCCAGCGGGCCACGGCGGCCTCGAAGTCCTGCGGTGCCGCCGGCCGGCCCTCGACGTAGCTGAACGTGGTGGCGTCGGGCGCGATCATTCCGGCCCGCGCACCCCACTCGATGGACATGTTGCACACCGTCATGCGGCCTTCCATCGTGAGGTCGCGGATCGCCGATCCGGCGTACTCGACCACGTACCCCTGGGCCCCGGAAACGCCGAGCTTGCCGATGGTGCCGAGAATGAGGTCCTTGGCGCCGACGCCGAGCGGCGCGGCGCCCTCGATGCGCACCCGCATGGTCTTCGCCGGCGACTGCGGCAGCGTCTGGGTGGCCAGGACGTGCTCGACCTCGGACGTCCCGATACCGAAGGCCAGCGAGCCGAAGGCACCGTGGGTTGACGTGTGGCTGTCGCCGCAGACGATCGTCATGCCCGGCTGGGTCAGCCCGAGCTCCGGGCCGATGACGTGGACGATGCCCTGCCTCGGGGAGTTGATCGAGAACAGCGGGATGCCGAACTCGGCACAGTTCCTCTCGAGGGCTTCGATCTGCGTCGCCGAGAGCGGGTCCTCGATGCCCTGCGCCCGCCCGATGGTGGGCACGTTGTGGTCGACCGTCGCAAGCGTGCGGTCCGGACGACGGACCTTGCGCCCCGCGATCCGGAGGCCGTCGAACGCCTGGGGCGACGTGACCTCGTGCACCAGATGCAGATCGATGAACAGCAGCCCCGGGCGGACCTCGTGCGCCTCCCAGAGTTTTTCGAACAGTGTCTTGCCCATAGCGTCAGACCCCTCCAGCCGTGACTCGTTCTCCCTCTTCCACCTTCCGGCTCGCGTCGACCGCGCGCACGTAGGCGATCGCGCTCGCCTCGAGGACGTCGGTCGACACGCCGAGGCCGGCGTGCCGCGCCCCGCCGATGTCGCACACCACCCGCGCCTCGCCGAGCGCGTCCTTCCCGCCGGTGACGGCGCTCACGTGGTACTCCAGCAGGACCCCGGAGGTCCCGACCGCGTCGTCGATGGCCTTCATCAGCGCGTTCACGGGACCGTCACCGGTGCCCTCGCCGGAATGCTCGTTGCCGTCCGCGTCGACCACCACGACGCGTGCGTGCGGAACATCGCCTCCGGTGGTGACCGCGCACTCGGCCAGGCGCAGTCCCTCGGGACCCTCGGTGCGCATCTCGTCACTGACGAGCGCCTCGATGTCGGCTGCCGAGATGCGGCCCTTGCGGTCGGCGACGGCCTTGAAGCGATCGAATGCCGCGTTCAACTCGTCGCGATCGAGCTCGTACCCCAGCTCGGCCAGCGCATGGCTCAGGGCGTGGCGGCCGGAGTGCTTGCCGAGCACGATGGAGTTCTGCGCCAGCCCGACGCTGGTGGCGTCCATGATCTCGTAGGTCAGCGGGTTCGCGAGCACGCCATGCTGATGGATGCCGGCCTCGTGGGCGAACGCGTTGCGCCCCACGATCGCCTTGTTCGGCTGGATCACGTAGCCGGTCAGGCGGCTCACCTGGCGGGACGCCCGGGTGATCTCGGTCGTCTCGATGTTGCACCACAACCCGCCCAGATGCTCCGCGCGGGTGCGCAGGATCATCGCCATCTCTTCGATGCTGGCGTTCCCGGCCCGTTCGCCGATGCCGTTGACGCAGCCCTCGACCTGCCGGGCACCCGCCTGGATACCGGCGAGTGAGTTGGCCACGGCGAGTCCCAGATCGTTGTGGCAGTGCACCGAGAGCGTCACGTCGTGCAGCTGCGGGCACAGCTCGTAGACCGTGGTCAGGAACTGGTGGAACTCGTCGGGCATCGTGTAACCGACCGTGTCCGGCAGGTTGATCGTCGTGGCACCCTCGGCGATCGCCGCGGCGACCACCTCGGCCACGAATGCCGGGTCCGAACGCGTCGAGTCCTCACAGCTGAACTCGACGTCGTCGACGATGCTCCGTGCCAGTCGCACGGCGTCGGTGGCGGCGGCCAGCACCTGGGCCCGGTCCATCCGCAGCTTGTGCGTCAGGTGGATGTCGCTCGTGGCGATGAAGGTGTGGATGCGGCCCTGCTTGGAATGCCGCACGGCCTCTCCGGCCCTGGTCACGTCCTTCTCGTTCGCCCGCGCGAGCCCGGCGATGGTGACGCCTTCGATCTCCTGCGCGATCGCCCGGACCGCCTCGAAGTCTCCCTGCGAGGTGATCGGGAAGCCCGCCTCGATCACGTCGACGCCGAGCCGCCGGAGCTGATGGGCGATTTCGAGCTTCTCGCGGGTGTTGAGCGTGATGCCCGGGGCCTGCTCCCCGTCCCGCAACGTCGTGTCGAAAAACTTGATCCGCGATGCTTCGTCGCGTACCTGCGTCGTGTCCTCGCTCACCTGCTGTCCTCCCTCTACTGGATCTCGGGCTGCTGATTCGGTGGGCCCGGAGCACCCGGGCGGGCAGTGTCGATGCTTCCCCCTACCGGGGGAGCAGAAGCAGGCCCGCGAGGAGGCCGCGCAGCGTGGTCAGGGAGTGAGCGTGCGTCGGCATCGGGGGGAGGATACACGAGCGAACCGGGGTGCCAATCCCGGCCCGGCGCGCGAGACGGCTGTCCGGCGAGACCGCCATGGGACGGCGCGTCCAGGTGCATCACGGGGGGGCCGACGTCTGACGACGCCGGCCCCCGGTGAGCGCATCAGAGGGTGAATGCGCCGATCAGTCCCACCAGCTCCCGCGACGACTCGGCCACCCGCTTGGCGGAGTCGGCCGTCTCGTGGGCGTTGGCCGATGTCTGCTCGCTCGACGCCGACACCTGCTGCACCGCCGCGGCGTTCTGTTCGGACACCGCCGCCACCGACGTGAGCTGCACGTGGATCTCCGCCGTTCCGGCGTCGAGTTCCTGGGCCGCTGCGGCCAGCGAGGTGACCTCCGACGACAGCCCCTCGACACCCTCGCGGATGTGGAGGAACGCCTCACCGGCCGCGCCGACCCGAAGGGCGCCGCTCTCGACCTCAGCGCGGCCGTTCTCCATCGCCTCCACGGCGTTGGCGGTCCGCTCCTGGATCTCACCGACGATCTGGGCGATCGACCCGACCTGTTCCTGGGTGCTCTCGGCCAGCTTGCGCACTTCGTCGGCCACGACGGCGAACCCGCGGCCCTGCTCGCCGGCCCGAGCCGCCTCGATCGCGGCGTTCAGCGCGAGCAGGTTGGTTTCGCTGGCGATCGACGAGATGGTGTCGACGATCTGCCCGACCATGGCACTGCGTTGTCCCAGATCGAGCACGATTCCTGATGCTTCGGTGACGCGCCGCTCGATGCTCTGCATGGCCTCCATGGCATCGCGGACCGTGTCCGCACCGTCTCTGGCGGTGCGATCGGTGTCGTCGGCCATGACCGCTGCGGACTCGCTGGCGGCCGAGACACGCCGAACCCTTCGCTGATTTCGACCATGGTGTCGTTGGCGCGCGCCGTGGCACTCGCCTGGTCGCCGGCGCCACGAGCCACTTCCTCCATGGCCACGGCGATCTGCGTCGACGCCTGCCCCGATTCCTCGGCCCCCTTCAGCATCTCCTCGGAGAGCGTGATCTGGGCCTTCGTGGCGTCCGCGACCTGGCGGCAGAGGCGCTGGATGCGGTCGCCGAACTCGTTGAACGTCCGGGCGACCGCGCTGACCTCGTCGTTGCCCGAGTCGTCGATCCGCGTGGTCAGATCACCCTCGCCCACCTGCTCGAGTCCGCGTCGCAGCGTCTCGAGCGGCCCGGTCACGCTTCGAGTGATCCACCGTGCCACGGCCGCGCCGAGTGCCAACGCGGCGAGCGCGAACCCGATCAGCAGGTTCCGGCCACGAGTGGTCGATTGATCCGCGGAGCGGATGGCGTTGCTCGCCCGCTGTTCATTGAACTTGATCCACTCGACGGTCCGGTTGCCGAGTTCGTCGAACTGCTTCTCGTTCTCGTCCCACAGGCGACGCGCCGCGACCGGATCGGCCCCCGTCACGATGCGATCGCCGGTGGCGAGGTAGTCGGTCATCTCGGCGGTGTACGCCACCATGCGGCGTTCGTTCTCAGGGTCCGAGATCCGCTCCCCGTACGTCCGCAGTCCTTCCACCACCGCGTCGGCGTGGACCTTCATGTCGCCGATCACGCCGCGGCGGTCACTCGCCGATTCGGTGGCGAGCACCTCGAGCTGGTGCATCCGCACCTCGCGCAGGTTTCCGTCGATCTCCGACAGAAGCTTCACCGCGGGAAGCGGGTCGGTGCGGACGAACACCGCATCGTCGCGAATGGTGCTCATCCCCCACATGCCGATTCCGCACGCGACGATCATGAGCAAGAGCAGGCCCGCAAACCCGGCGAGCACACGTGGTCCGACTCGAACGTGCCTGAGCAAGGCACCCCTCCAGTTCTCTGTTGGACACCGGCCGAAGCACCGGCCGTACTGTCCTCACTTCTCGACTGGAGGCAACGCCACCTGAGTGGAGGGGTTGCGCGTCCCGCAATATCGCCACTACGCGCGCTCCGGCATATGAATTGCGCTTCCTGTCACCACCGATTGCCGGTCCGATCGGGGTGAGGAGCGGTGGGTGGCTCCGACCGGAGCCACCCACCGGTGTACCGCTCAGACCGTGAAGGCCCCCACCAGCTCGGCAAGCTCCTGAGAGGACGCCGCGACGCGCTGTGCGGCGCCGGCGGTCTCCTGAGCGGTGGCCGAGGTCTCCTCGGTCGACGCCGACACCTGCTGGACGGCGGCCGCGTTCTCCTCGGAGACCGCGGCGACGCCGGTCAGCGCTTCCTGGATCTCGCTCGCCCCGGCGTCGAGCTGCTGTGCCGCCGCGGCGACCGACATGACCTGCCCCGACAGCTCCTCGACCCGGCCCCGGATCTCTCCGAAGGCCTCGCCGGCCGCGCCCACCCGCTGCGCGCCGCCCTGGACCTCGGTGCGACCGCTGTTCATGGCCTCCACCGCCCGGCTGGTGTGCTGCTGGATCTCGCTGACGATCGTCGAGATCGAGCCCACCTGATCCTGCGTGTTCTCGGCGAGCTTGCGGACCTCTTCCGCGACCACCGCGAACCCGCGGCCCTGCTCTCCGGCACGCGCGGCCTCGATGGCGGCGTTCAACGCCAGCAGATTGGTCTCGCTGGCGATGGCCGAGATCGTGTCCACGATCTGCCCGACCATGGCGCTCCGCTCGCCCAGCTCGGCGACGATTTCCGACGCCTCACCGACGCGCTGCTCGATGCTCCCCATCGCCTCCATCGCGTCGCGGACGGTCTCGCCGCCCTCGGTCGCGCGACGATCGGCGTCCTCGGCGACGGCCGCCGCCGACTCGCTGGCCTGCGACACGCGCCGTACGCCTTCGCCCATCTCCTGCATGGTGTCGCTCACACGGCTCGTGGCGTCGGCCTGTTCGGACGACCCGTGCGCGACCTCGTCGATCGTCGTTGCGATCTGTGCCGCGGCCTGGCCGGACTGCTCCGCGCCGTTGACCATCTCCTGCGCCAGCGTGATCTGGCTGCGGGCGGCGTCCACGACACGGCCCACCACCTGCTGCATTCGGGTGGCGAAGTCGTTGAACGCGGTGCTCACGTCGCTCACCTCGTCCGAGCCCTCGGCGTCGACGCGCATGGTGAGGTCTCCCTCGCCGACGCGCCCGAGCCCGTCACGCAGGATCGCGAGCGGCCGGGCGATGCTCCGCGCGATCAGCAGGGCGAGGCCGACGCCGAGCAGGATCGCCACGACGGTGAACCCGATCAGGAGCGCCTTCCCGGCCTGGTTGGCCGCGCTCGCACGCTGCACCGCCTCGGTGCCGTGCTGCTGCGTGACCGTGATCAGGTCGGCAACCTGCCCGAGGAGGCCGTCAAAGCGTCCCTCGAAGCCTTCCCACCGCCCGATGCCGACGTTCATGTCGGTGATCTTGAGCATGGGTGCGCCGTCGTCGAAGTACGCCTGGATGTCCGCGGCGAGCGTCTCGGCCTGCGCGCGGCTGTCGGCGTCGTGGATGCTGTCCACGTAGACGCCCATGCCGTGCTTGACGGCATCGAGGTGTCCCTGCATCTTCTCCTCGTTGGCGGTGCGCTCGGCAGGTGTCCGCGACGTCAGGACCGCAAGCTGGTGCGCGCGACCCTCGCGGAAGTTTGCGTCGACCTCGCCGAGGCCCTTCACGGCCGGCAGTACGTCGGTCTGGACGAACTGGGCCTCGCCACGGATCTTCGCCATGCCCCAGACCCCGATTCCACACACGACCAGCATCAACGCGAGGACGACTGAGAACGCTCCCAGGATCCTCGGAGCCACTCGAAAACGCCTCAACACGGCAAACTCCCATCGACGATTCGGACGGTGAGACCACCTCACCTCCCCCCTTGTGTCGGCAGGACGGAACCGCCTTCTGAGGAAAAAGAGATCAAATCGTCTGTCACAGGAGTCGGCTCTCCCGCAGCGATGCCGCGTATCCCGCCACGGGTCAGCGATCCGTCAAAACCACGTGGCGCCAGGCGTCGCCACGTCGCAGCCACCCACGGCGCTCGAGCCCGGGCGTGGGTGGGGTCGCCGCGACTCGGCGCGACCCCGGTCGGACATCAGGCGAGCGCCGCCACCACGTACTCGATGCTGGCCGTGAGGGCCTCCACGTCGGCCGGATCGATCGCGGGGAACATGCCGATGCGGAGCTGGTTGCGACCCAGCTTGCGGTAGGCCTCGGTGTCGAGCACGCCGTTGGCGCGCAGCGCCTTCGCCACCACGGTGGCGTCGATCGCGTCATCGAAGTCGACGGTGCCGACCACGGGGGATCGCATGGCGGGATCCGCGACGTACGGCGTGGTGTACGGCGTGCGTTCCGCCCACTGGTAGAGAATCGTCGAAGACTCGTCACTACGACCGGCCGCGAACGCCATGCCGCCGTTGCCGAGCATCCAGCGCAGCTGCTCCAGCAGGAGGTACAGCGTCGCCAGCGCCGGGGTGTTGTAGGTCTGGTCTTTGCGGCTGTTGTCGAGCGCGGTCGGCAGGCTCAGCGAATCGGGGATCCAGCGGTCGGCGTCGGCGAGTCGCTCGATGCGCTCGATGGCCGCCGGCGAACAGCACGCCAGCCAGAGCCCTCCGTCGGCCGCGAAGCACTTCTGGGGAGAGAAGTAGTAGACATCGACCTGTCGCGGATCCCAGCGGACACCGCCCGCCGCTGACGTCGCGTCCACGAGCACCAGGCCGTCGGCGTCGGGTCGCACGAGCGGCATCGCGACGCCCGTCGAGGTCTCGTTGTGGGTGAGGCAGTAGGCGTCGACGCTGGCGTCGGGGGCCGGCACCGGGTGGCTCCCCGGCTCGGCCGTGATCACCACCGGGTCATCCAGGTGCGGAGCCGCCGCGGCGGCCTTGGCGAACTTGCTGCTGAACTCGCCGAAGCTGAGGTGCTGACTGCGGCGTTCGATCAGCCCGACCGACGCCGCGTCCCAGAAGAACGTGGCACCGCCGTTGCCCAGCAGCACCTCCCAGCCCTCCGGCAGACCGAACAGCTCGTGGAGGGACCGCCGGACCTCGGCCACGACATCCTTGACGCGCGGCTGGCGGTGTGAGGTCCCCAGGTAGTCCGGGGCGACCGCGGCCAGGGCGGCGACCGCCTCGGGGCGCACCTTCGACGGGCCGCACCCGAAGCGGCCGTCGGCCGGGAGGATCTCCGCGGGGATCCGAATGTCCGGTGCGCCGCTCACTCGGCGACCCCGAGCTCGGGAAGGGTCACGAACCAGACCGACTCGAAGCCCTCGATGTTGGTGATGTGCTCCTGCGCTTCGCGCGGCACCTCGGAGTCGACGTTCAACACCATCATCGCGCCGCCGTCGCGGCGATCCACGGCCATACCGGCGACGTTCACGCCCGCGTCACCCAGGATGGTTCCGACGCGGCCGATCATGCCCGGTACGTCCGAGTACTCGAACACGGCCATGTGCGTCCCGATCTCGATCTCCATCGCGTGCCCCTGCATGCGCACGATGCGGGGGCGCGAGCTCACGCCGACGGTGGTGCCCTCGATCTCGATGTCGCCGGTGCGGACGCGAAGCACGTTGCGGTAGTCGCCCACCCGCTGCGCGGTCGTCTCGACCCACTCGATCCCGCGTTCCTCGGCGAGTGCGGTCGCGTTGACGATGTTGACCGGCGGATCGACGTGCCCGGTCAGGGCCCCCGCGATCACGGCGGTGCACAGCATGCGCGTGTCGACGTTGGCGATGTCGCCCTCGAACCCGATGTGGATCGGCGACGCGACCCCGCCCGCCAGCGCCACGGCAAGCTGGCCCATCCGCTCGGCGAGCGGAATGAACGGGCCGAGCACCTCGAGCGCCTCGGGACCGACCGCCGGGATGTTGACGGCTGAGCTGACGACGCCACCGGTGAGTGCTGCCACCACCTGCTCGGCCACTGCGGTCCCGGCCCGGTCCTGGGCCTCGGCCGTCGAAGCGCCGAGATGCGGGGTGACGACGACGCCCGGCAGGCCGAAGAGCGGGCTCTCGGTACACGGTTCCTCCGGGAACACGTCGACGCCCGCGCCGGCGAGATGGCCGCTCGTGATGGCCTCCGCGAGCGCGTCGTTGTCGACGAGGTCGCCGCGGGCCACGTTGATGACCCGCGCCCCGGCCTTCATCGCGGCGAACGCCTCGGCATCCAGGAAGCCCCGGGTGTCGGGGGTCGATGCCAGGTGCAGGGTGACGAAGTCGGAGACCGCGTAGAGATCCGCGGGGACCTCGGCATGGTCAACGCCGAGTTCCCGGTAGCGCGAATCGGCGACGAACGGATCGTAGGCGACGACCTTCATTCCCAGGCCCAGCGCACGTTCGGCGACCATCTGCCCGATCCGCCCGAACCCGACGACGCCGAGGGTCTTCCCCTCCAGTTCGATGCCGGAGTACTTCGAGCGTTCCCAGCGCCCCTCCACGAGCGCCGCGTGGGCGGGGGCAACGTTGCGCGCCTGCGCCAGCAGCAGGGCGATGGTGTGTTCGGCAGCGGAGAGCGAGTTGGACCCGGCCGCGTTGCAGACGATGATGCCGCGGCGCGTGGCGGCCGGCACGTCGACGTTGTCGACGCCGGTGCCCGCCCGACCGATCACCTTCAGGTTGGTCGCCGCGTCGATGAGCTCGGCGTCGACCTTCGTGGCGCTGCGGACGACGATCGCATCGAACCCGGCGATCTGCGCCAGCAGCTCGTCGCGGCTCCACCCCACCCCGGATTCGACCGTGAAGTGTTCGGCGAGCGCCTCGACGCCGCCCTCGGCCAGCTTCTCGGCGACCAGTACCCGCAGCCCTGCCCCGGTCCCCACCGTCAGTCGGCCTTCTCGGTCTCGAACTCGGTGTTGATCCAGCTCATCATGCCCCGCAGGCGCTTGCCGACCTCTTCGATCGGGTGCTCGGCCTGGCGGCGGGCGATTGCGTTGAACTGCGGCCGTCCCACCTGGTTCTCGGTGAGCCACTCCTTCGCGAACTGGCCGTTCTGGATCTCGCCGAGGATCTGCCGCATCTCGGCGCGGGTCTCCTCGGTGACGATCCGGGTGCCGCGGGTCAGGTCGCCGTACTCCGCGGTGTTGCTGATGGAGTACCGCATGCCGGCGATGCCCTTCTCGTAGATCAGATCGACGATCAGCTTCACCTCGTGCAGGCACTCGAAGTACGCGAGCTCCGGCTGGTAGCCGGCGTCGACCAGGGTGTCGAACCCGGCGCGGATCAGTTCGGACAGGCCACCGCACAACACCACCTGCTCTCCGAAGAGGTCCGTCTCGGTCTCCTCGGCGAAGGTGGTCTCGATGACGCCCGCGCGGGTGCAGCCGATGCCCTTGGCGTACGCGAGCACGGTGTCCTTGGCCGTGCCCGACGCGTCCTGCGCGACGGCCACGAGACCCGGCGTGCCGGCGCCTTCCTGGTAGGTGCGACGCACGAGGTGCCCCGGCCCCTTGGGCGCCGCCATGACGACGTCGACGCCCTCCGGCGGCACGATCTGGCCGAAGTGGATCGCGAAGCCGTGCGCGAACAGGAGGGTGTTGCCGGGCTGGAGGCCCGCGCGGATGTCCGAGTTGTAGAGCTGGCCCATCAGCTCGTCCGGGACGAGCATCATCACCAGATCGCCCCGCGCCGCGGCGTCCGCCGGGCTGAGGACGGTCAGCCCCTGCTCGGCCGCCTGTGTGGCGCGGGCGCTGTCGGGTCGCAGGCCGACGACGACGTCCACGCCCGAATCGCGCAGGTTGAGGGCGTGGGCGTGGCCCTGGCTTCCGAAGCCGATGACCGCCACCGTCTTGTTTCGCAGCAGGTCGAGATCGGCATCATCGTCGTAGAACATGCGAGCTCCCGGTTCGAGGCGACCGCCCGTCGCGATCGCGTACAGGTTCAGGTGGTGCGGGCACCCCGCGACAGGGCCACGACGCCGGTCTTGACCAGCTCGATCACCCCGTACGGACGGACGAGCTGCTCGAAGCGCTCCAGCTCCATGCTCTCGCCCGTGAGTTCGATGGTGAGGTGGTCCGCGGTGACGTCGACGATGCGGGCGCCGAAGATCTCGGCGAGGCCGATGACCTCGGACCGCCGCGCCGAATCGACCTCGACCTTGCAGAGCATGAGTTCGCGGGAAACCATGTTCTCCGGGTCGAGATCGCGGATGCGGATCACATTGACCTGCTTGTCGAGCTGCTTGGTGATCTGCTCGACCGGGAACCGCGAGGCGTCCACGGCGATGGTCATGCGCGACAGCGCGGGGTCCTCGGTGGGGCTCACCGCGAGCGAGTCGATGTTGAAGCCCCTGCGGGTGAAGAGACCGGCGACGCGCGAGAGGACGCCGGGCTTGTTCTCAACCAGGACCGAAAGAGTGTGCTGCACCACGGCCGGGGAGCATAGAGATCGGCGGTGCCGATTCCCACCCCCTGCCGCCGATTGGTTCGCCCGATCGCTCATCGCTGACTCGTGGTCGGGCCGGTCGCGCGGTGTCGTGGCGTCGCCTGGTTGGGGCACGATGGGATGGCTGAGCCGCTCCGACACCCGTGACCTGAGCAGGTCAGCCTGCTCGCCGAACAGTTCGACGAGCATCGCCTCCGGAATGTCGCACTCGAGCAACTCCGGACGCTGCGCGAACTGATCTCGCGTCAGGTCGATCTCGAAACCGGAGCCGAACCGATTCCATGCGTGGTGTTCCTGCGGATCGGTTCCGACGATCCGGGCGACCACCACCTGACCGCCGAGGAGGTCCCGCAGGACGAACGCCGTCGTTCCGCACTGCCCGCGAGCAGGGTTGCCGGATTCCCAGTCCTCGGGGCGGTCCGAGGTCTCCGCCGACCACGAGCTGCGAATAGCCTCCTGGATCGCACGCATGGTGGGCGGCTGCGTCACCGAGGCATCGTAGCCGGACCCACCCGCGCCGCACGGCGCCGGTTCTCAGCACCGCGAGACGGAGGCGGAACCGCGGCCCGGATCACCCGCCCGGATGACATGAACGCCCGAATCGGCTCAGGCCGAGTGGACCCGCTCCCGGACCAGCTCTCCGACCCGTCCCGGATCGGCGCGTCCCTGCGTGGCCTTCATCGCTTGTCCGACGAAGAACCCGATCAGCTTGTCCTTGCCGTCGCGCAGCTGCTGGGCCTGGTCGGCGTGCTCGGCCAGGAGCCGGTCGACCAGCGCGACCAGTTCGGAATCGTCGCTGATCGCGCCCAATCCCTTGGTCTCGACGATCTCGGCCGGGTCTCCCCCGTGCTCGACCACCTCGGCCAGCACCGCCTTGGCATTGGGCATGCTCACTTCGCGCCCCTCGACCATGCCGATGATCGCGGCGAGCGCTGACGGCGTCACGTTCGATTCCCAGGGTTCCTGGTCCACCTCGCGGAGCTGCGCGCGGAGTTCACCCCGCACCCAGTTCGCGGCCGACTTCGGCGACGCCTCGGACGCGACCGCCTCGAAGTAGGCGGCCAGCTCGGGCGATTCCGACAGCACCTCGGCGTCCTCGAACGTGAGACCGAGATCCGACCGCCAGCGGTCGCGCCGGTCGACCGGCAGCTCCGGAAGCCCCGCCTTGATTTCGTCGACCCAGGCCCGGTCGGGCACCACCGGCACCAGATCCGGTTCGGGGAAATACCGGTAGTCGTGCGCTTCTTCCTTGGAGCGAAGCGAGTGGATGTCGCCGGTGACCGGGTCGAAGTGGAGGGTTTCCTGCACGACCGATCCGCCGTCTTCGAGGATCTCGATCTGGCGGGCGATCTCGGCGCCGATGCCGCGCTCCAGGAAGGTGAAGCTGTTCATGTTCTTGAGTTCGGTCTTGGTCCCGAACTCGGCCTGGCCGACCGGGCGGACGCTGATGTTGGCGTCGGCGCGCATCGAGCCCTGCTCCATGTTCCCGTCCGTGATTCCGAGCTGCACCAGCGTCTGCCGGAGCTGCTTCAGGAAGGCCGAGGCCTCGGCGCCGCTGCGCAGATCGGGTTCGGTCACGATCTCGAGCAGCGGTGTGCCGCCGCGATTGAAGTCGACCGAGGAGCGTTCTGCGCCGGCGCGCCGCCCGTCGCCGCCGGTGTGGGTCAGCTTCGCCGCGTCCTCCTCGAGATGGGCCCGGGTGATCCCCACCCAGTGCTCACCGTCGTCGGACAGATACCGGAATCGCCCGGGGCCGCAGATCGGCTCGTCGAACTGGCTGATCTGGTACGCCTTCGGCAGGTCCGGATAGAAGTAGTTCTTGCGGTGGAACACCGAGCGCTCCGGGATCTCGCACCCCAGGGCGTGTCCCGCGATGATGGCGAGCCGGACTGCCTCCGCGTTGGTCACCGGGAGCGCCCCGGGGTGCGCCAGGCAGATCGGGCAGGTGTGGGTGTTCGGGTCGTCGCCGAAACTGAGCCGGCAGCCGCAGAACATCTTGGTGGCCGTGAGCAGCTGAGCGTGGATCTCGATCCCGATCACGGCTTCCCAGCGGGTGTCGCTCATGCCGTTCCCCCGGGACGGGTGTCGAACCCGAGGGCCAGCTCCGTCGCGTGGGCCGCCTCGAAGAGCCGGTTTTCGGACAGTGCCGGGCCCGCGAGCTGGAGTCCCACCGGGAGCCCGTCGGAGAGGCCGCAGGGAATCGACATCGCGGGCAGGCCTGCCAGGCTCATCGGGATCGTGCAGATGTCCGAGAGGTACATCGTGTACGGATCCGCGGTGCGCTCCCCGAGGGGGAAGGCGACCGAGGGAGAGGTCGGCGACGCGACCACGTCGACCTCGGAGAAGATATCGTCGAAGTCGCGCACCATCAGGGTGCGCACACGTTGCGCCTGGCCGTAGTAGGCGTCGTAGTAGCCGCTCGCGAGCGCGAACGTGCCGAGCATGATGCGGCGCTTGACCTCAGGGCCGAAGCCCTCCGAACGCGTCCGTTCGTAGGTCTCCAGCAGATCGTGGGCGTCCGCCGTGCGATGGCCGTAGCGGATGCCGTCGAAGCGCGCGAGGTTGGCGGAGCACTCTGCGGGCGCGATCAGGTAGTACGTCGCCAGCGCGTACTTCGCGTGCGGGATGTGGACCGGGTGCAGCGTGGCGCCAAGAGACTCCATCGCCGCCAGCGCGGTCTCCACCGTGGCGCGCACGCCGGCGTCCACGCCTTCGCCCATCAGCTCCTCGATGACCCCGACACGGAGACCGTCGAGCCGCTCGCGGGACGGGAGCGCGATGGGTTCCGGCAGGTCGATGGAGGTCGAATCCATGGGGTCGTGCCCCACCATGTGCTGCAGCAGCAGTGCCGAGTCGCGCACCGTGCGTGCGAACGGCCCGACCTGGTCGAGCGAACTCGCGAAGGCGATGAGCCCGTACCGGGACACCGCCCCGTAGGTGGGCTTCATCCCCACGATGCCGCAGAGCGCCGCGGGCTGCCGGATCGAGCCGCCCGTGTCGCTGCCGAGCGACCAGGGCACCTGGCGGGCGCTGACCGACGATGCCGACCCGCCCGAGGATCCGCCCGGCACACGGTCCAGGTCCCACGGATTCCGCGTGGGGCCGTAGGCCGAGTTCTCGCAGCTCGACCCCATGGCGAACTCGTCCATGTTGGTCTTGCCCAGCACCACCGCTCCGGCCGCCTCCAGCCGGGCGACGCACGTCGCGGTGTACACGGGGCGGAAACCCTCGAGGATCTTCGACCCCGACGTCGTGGTCAGATCTTTCGTGGAGAGCGCGTCCTTGATTCCCACCGGGACACCGGCGAGCGGAGGCCGTTCGGGTGCCGCGTCGATGCGGCGTGCTGCCGCCAGGGCGCGCTCGCGGTCGACCTCCAGGAAGCTGTGCCAGGTGTCGGATTCAGCTCTGGCAAGGTGGGCTTCGGTGAGTTCCACCGACGACACCTCACCAGCGCCGATGGCGGCGATGGCCTCCTCGGCCGTGAGGTCGGTGAGCTCAGCCACGTACGTTCCCTTCGCCGTGCCCCGGAGCCCGGCGGCACCTGGCCGGTCGCGCGTTGCGGGTGTGTCCCACTACCCCAGCCTGCCCACGCCGAAGCTGTCGCCCTGACGATCCGGCGCGCTGCGCATCGCCTCCTCGAGGGGAAGGCCGGGCCGCGGCTCGTCGGGCCGCAGCACGTTCTGCAGCGGGACCGCGTGCGTGGTGGGCGGAACCTCGGAGAGGTCAAGCTCCTGGACGAGGTCCACATGCTCGAGGATGCCCGAGAGTTCACGCTGCATCGTCGTCACCTCGTCCTCGCTGAGGGCGAGGCGGGACAGACGTGCCACGTGCCGGACGACGGAGGCTTCAATCACGGGCGGCATCGTACCCGACGCGTCCAGTCAGCCCGGGGGTGCGGTTGAGACGAGGATGCCGACCGTGGCGATCAGGGCCGCGGCGAAGCCGAGCTCGGCCCGGATGCTGCGCCCCAGGAGGCGAGTCGCGGCGGCGTCACCCCCGGGGAGTCCCAGGGCGGCCCGTTCCAACCGGGGATGGACCACGAACCGGTTGTAGCCGCCCAGCACCAGCATGCCGGCGAACAGGCCCAGCTTGATGAGGAGGACCCGCCCGTAGACGGTGCCGGTCAGGTCGCCGAGGGCCCCGACCTCCGCGAGCGCGCGGTAGACGCCGGTGACCACCAGCACGGCCACGGCCGCGACGGCGAGGCTCGAGAACCGGACCACCGCGGCCGCCGCGTAGGCCACGCCGTCGCCGAGCGCGAGGCGCGCCGTCGGAGTGATCACGAGGTACCCCAGGCCCACCAGGCCGCCGATCCACGCCGCGGTCGCCGCGGTGTGAACCGCGTCGACGCCGATGTTGAGCGTGCGATCCGTGGCCAGCGAGGCGTGGCCGAGCCACGACATGGCCACGATCACCGCGGCCGGCGGCGCGGCCAGCGCGACCGCGGTGGAGCGGCGGCGATCGCCGTTGACGCCAATCAGCGCGGCTCCGGCGACGGCTGCGATGACGGCGGCGCCGGAGATCACGAGCATCGTCCGCCCGAACCTGGTGTCGCCCAGGACCACGCCCAGGTCGGATGGTGCCAGTCCGAGGGTGGGCAGGGTGCCGACGAGCATCATCACGGCACCGACGAACCACGCCGTCACCGCAAGTGACCAGCGGCGCCACCATGACGGCATCGATGCGGCGAGCGCCCCCAGCATCCGGTCGCCCGCATGCTCGTCGCGCGCGGGGCCGGGCGGGCGCAGTCCCCCGCCCGCGGCGGCCGGGTCGGCGATGACCCACCGCAGTGCCACCAGGCCCAGCGCGACGACGGCGCCGGCGATCACGAGCGTCCGCCCGATGGCGGCGATCCACGCGCCGTGGCCGGACCCGAACGCCGCGTTCGCGGCCGCCGCCGGTGGCGCGTTGCCCGCCCCCACGCGGACCACCGAGTCCCCGGTCACGGCGTGGCCGTCGGCCGACATGATCCGCCAGTACACCGTGTAGCCCCCGGGGGCGATCGCCCCGGGGAGCCGGATGCGCGCCGCGTTCGGATCGACGTCGGTGTCGATGATCACCGGGAGGCGCAGCGCGCGATCCCCGACGCCCACGATCCGCGCGTCCGCGAAGGGCGTCTCCAACGGGCCGGAGAAGCCGAGTCGAAGGAATTCCGGGACCCCCCGTGCGGGCGAGACCTCGGTGGTCTGACGGCTCACCTGGCCGCCGGCCGCCGAGGCGAACACACCCATCAGCACCATCAGCAGCAGCAGGGTCGTCCGGCCGGCTCCGCGCCGCCCGGGCGGGCGCGTCGCGACGGTCCGAGTGACGGGCCGCGAGATCGCCGTCCGGGCGTGACCAGTCCGGCGGCGTGTCTGGACACGCCGCCGACCGGTGCCCGGCGGGACGATCAGGTGGTCACGAGATGCACGACCACCAGGAGCGCGAAGGTGAAGACGAAGCCGGTCGCGAGGCGGCGTGCGTCGAGCGCGTGGGTCATGGGGTCTCCGGATCGAGCGGTGGTCTCTCTGTCTCATCGACCCCGCTCCCGCGGATCAGATACCCGGGGCACCCACCGTCCATCCGGAAATGCTGCGTACAGCGACAAACGCTCCCTCATCGTTCGGCCGCCGGCGTGAACTGCACGGCCAGCTCGACCAGCTCGCCCTGCGAGACCCCCGCCGCCGACATGACGACCGTCCGGCCCCGCCGTCGCCAGGTCAGCGCGGTTCGATCGATCGACGGAAGCCGATGCAGCAGAATGCCCGACCGTCGCACCGGCGTGGCGTCCTGCGGCGGCAGCAGCGGCTGCCCGGAGAGGACGCTGAACGCGATCTGACCGCTGAGGTGGTCCTGGTACACGGTCAGGACCGTGCGGCCGGCCACACGATCCACGCGGCGGCCTGCGGCTCGCCAGCCGAGCCTGGCGAAGTCGGGCAGCGGGAGCCCCCGGGCCCGCCGCGCGTCGCCCGCGTCGGGCAGGTTCGGTCCGCGCGCCTGGAGCACGACCACGTCGGCCGCCAGCTGATCATCGGCAGGGTCGGCGGTGCGCGCGAAGATCACGGCCGAGACGATCGCCGCCACGATCAGCACTCCCGCGAGCACGGCGCTGAGGACCGGGGGCCGGTCGCGCTGCGACGTGTCGGCCGGGCGCTTGGCCCTCGAAAGAGCGAACTCTGACACCTCCCCGTCCACCTGAGCGCGACGCTAGCATGCCCACATGCGCATGAGTGGCCCGCAGCGGTTCCTCGCCCCGCTCCGAACCGACCGGGGCTTCTGGGCACTCGTCGTGGCGAACGCCGCGGTGCTCTGGGTGATCATCGTGAGCGGTTCCATGGTGCGCCTCACCGCATCCGGCCTGGGGTGCCCCGACTGGCCCCTCTGCGATGGCGGAGTGGTGCCCGCCGAAGGCGTCCACCAGTTCATCGAGTACGGCAACCGGGTGGCGTCAGGGCTCATCATCCTGGTGACGGTCGCGACCTGGATCGCGAGCCGGGGATACCCCTCCGATCGACCCGCGATCCGGGGCCTCGCCCGCGCAACCGCCCTTCAGAGCCTGGCCCAGATGCCGCTCGGCGGCCTGACGGTGCTCTCCGGCCTCCACCCCATGATGGTGGGCGCGCACTTCCTCCTGTCCATCGGCGCGCTCACCACGGGCGTGCTCCTCGTCGTCACGGTGTCCGACCAGCGGCGGGGTGTCGAGCGTGGATTCGATGCGCGCCGCGGGCCGTTCGCCGTGCTCTCCGCCGTCGCCCTGCTCGTGGTCGTGGTGACGGGCGTCCTGGTGACGGCCGCCGGACCGCACTCGGGTGACGACGACGTCCTCAAGCGCTTCGGCGACCTGGAAACGGCCGCCTGGATCCACGTCCGTGCGGTCGGGGTGATGCTGGTCCTGATGGGCGTGCTGGCGTTCTGGCTGCGCCGGGAGCCGATCGACCGTCCGCTCGTCCCCCGCGTCGCGATGATCTTCGCCGGATTGCTCGCTGTGCAGATCACCCTCGGCGAACTCCAGTACCGCAACGGACTGCCATGGCAGGTGGTCGCCGCGCACGTGTCCGTCGCCGGCCTGGTGTGGGCAACCGGCGTCGCCACCACGTGGATGATCGCCCGCCCCACACGCGGGCTCCCGCACGTCGACGCGGCATCGGTTCGCCGGGAGGCGGTCAGCGGCAGGCGCTGAGTCGTGGTCCGCGGCTGAGCGACCCGGCGGGGCCGGGCACGCCGGTCAGCGGTGACGATCCGCCGCGCTCTGGCAGCTCACGCAGCGGGCGGCGTCCGGCCGGGCCCGCAGGCGCCCCTCGGGGATGGCCGCCCCGCAGTCCTGGCAGACGCCGTAGGTGCCCGCGTCGATCGCCTCGTGTGCGCGTTCGAGCCGCTCGAGCTGGTTGCGCAGCCGAAGGACGTCCCTGAGCTGCCGTTCGCGGGCCTCGGCGTCGGTGGCTGCCTCGGCCGGATGGTGGTGGCCGTCGGATCGTTCGTCGCCGTCAGCCGCGAGGTCCTTCTCGCTCAGCTTGCTGCGAATCTCGACTTCGAGCTCGGCGATTCGTTCGCGAGCAAGCGCTTTTTCGGCCTCGTCCATCCGCCTATCGTAGCCCGGAACCACCGCAAGACGAATCGGGGCGCTCGCGGGCGCGACGGGCAAATGACCGGACCACGAACCACGCCACGACGAGTCCAGCCCCGGCCCCCGCGGCGAGGGTGACGCGACCGGTCGCGATCGCGGCGATTTCGACCACGAACAGCACCGCGACGATGGCGAGCAGAAGCTGTCCCAGGCGGCGGTCCACGGGGAAACCGTACCCGCCGACACGACCGACCCGGGGATTTCGTCGCGTCAGCGGCCCGAAGTAGACTCGCCGGGTGGTCCGCCGCAGGCACAAGCTCATTCCGCTCACCGTCGCCGCCGCGATCATCGGGGGCGTGTCCCCCGCGGCCGCGCAGCTCTCCTCGACGCCGGGGATCGCGTCGACGGTCAACGCCATCGATGCGCTGACGTGCGTCGTCCCCACCGACACGGTCACCTTCGAGGGGATCCTCAGCACGGCCGCCAGTCCCATGGCCGGGTCCGCAGACGTGATCGTGTCGTCTGCCACCGCGGTGGACATCGACCCGCGCTTCATCCTGGCCATCGCCGCGCACGAGACCATGCTCGGGACGTACGGGCCGGCGCGGGACATCCACAACCCCTTCGGCCTGGGCCCCGGAATGGTGTTCGACACCGAGGCCGATGCGATCCGCTTCGCGGTCGGAACGCTCGCGCGCAACTACTTCGGTGACGGCCTGCAGACCATCTCGCAGATCGGGGCGCGATGGGCGCCGGTGGGCGCCGCGAACGATCCCGGCGGCCTGAATCAGCACTGGACCGCCGGGGTGAGCGCCGCCTACACCACCCTTGGTGGCAACGCCGCGCTGCCGCCGCTGCTGAGCGTTCAGCGCCAGGGCGGCGAGTGCTTGGGCAATCCATCCGCCGGGCTGCTGTCGCCGGTCGCGCCCGAGCCGCCCGCCGAGGGCGTCGGCCCGCCGCTGATCGTGATCTGGGGTGGCAACGCACCCACCATCAAGCCGTTCGGCGATCAGGCCGCCGCCCGGAGCGCCACCCTGCCCGGCTTCGCCTTCCCGCTCGCGGTGCGCACCGACGGCGAATCGCGATACGCGCAGACCGCCTGCGGACCCGAATCGGCGTGCACGGTCACTCTCGAAACCGCCCCCGGCATCCACGCCATCGCCGCGAGCGACGGCCGACTGGTCGCCGCCACAGCGCAGCAACGGACGGACCTCGGGGTCGCCTTCTGGATCGTCCGTCCCGACGGCAACAAGCTCGGATACGGCCCCCTCGCGTCGTACGCACCCGGGATCAGCCACGGCGCCTACGTCCGCCTCGGCGCACCGCTCGGCACCACCACGGGGCAGCTGACCTTCGCCTGGCGGCGTGCCGGAGCGGCCATCGACCCCTATCCGCTGCTGGTGGCGACCCGACCGCCCTCATCGAAGGTCCCCGCCAGCTGAGCGCGGCACCGGAATACCGGAGCGCGCTCCTGGCCGCCCTGTCCGACGCCCACGGTCCGTCCGGGCGCGAGGAGGCGATCGCCGAGCTGGTGCGTCCCGAGCTCGAGGCGACGTGCGATCAGGTGGACGTCGACGCGATGGGGTCGTTGCTCGGGTTCCGGGCCGGCACCGGTGACGGCGCGCGGTACAGGGTGATGCTGGCCGCCCACATGGACGAGATCGGGCTGATGGTGACCCACGTGGACGCGGCGACCGGGTTCCTGAACATCATCCCCCTCGGCGGCTGGGACGCCCGCACCCTGGTGAGCCAGCGGGTGGTGGTCCACGGTCGCGAAGCCGTCGATGGCGTCGTGGGAACGCCACCGGTCCACGTGCTCAAACCGGAAGACCGCGACAGGGCGCCCAAGCTGACCGACCTGGTCATCGACACGGGAATCCTCGACGGGCGCATCACCGACCTCGTCCGGCCCGGGGATGTCGCCACGCGGAGCCGCCGGCTTCAGCAGATGGGCGACCTCATCTCCGGCAAGGCGCTCGACGACCGCGTCGGGGTGTTCATCATGCTCGAGGCGCTGCGAATGACGGAGCCCGCCACCGCGGACCTGTACGCCGTGGCCGCCGTGCAGGAGGAGGTCGGCCTCCGGGGCAGCCGGACCGCGACCCACCGCGTGAACCCCCACGTCGGGGTGGCGATCGACACCTGTCCCTCCGGTGACGGGCCGGGCCAGACCGGCGGTGGCACAAAACTCGGCGACGGGGCCGCGATCCGCGTGGCCGACGCGAGTGCCATCGCCTCTCACAGGGTCGTCGAGTTCCTCGAACGGCTGGCCGTGGACCGTGGCATTCCCCATCAGTTCCACGTGTCGGACAAGGGGGGGACCGACACCGCGTCCCTCCAGCTCGCCCGCGACGGATCACTGGCGGGCTGCATCTCGATTCCGAGCCGCTACGGGCACTCGTCGGTGGAGGCCTGCCACCCCGGCGACATCCAGGCCTGTATCGACCTCACCGTCGCGCTCATCGAGCACGCGCACGAGCTCATCCCGGAGGGCTGACCGCCCGGCGTCCCTGCCGGGTGAACACGACGTCGCCGGTCCCTTCCGGCAGCGCCTGTACCCGGGTGCCCACGGTGGCCCTGATGCCGGGGCCCCATCCCAGCCGCACCCAGACCGGCGTGGCCAGCGAATAGGTCCGGGTGGCCCCGGCCGCCAGCGTCCCCTCGAACAGGATCGCTCCGCCGGCGTTGCGCCGCCGCACCTGGATCCAGCTTCCGTCCGGGGGTCGTCCCGCGAGGCTGAGCCGGGGTGGCGCGGCGGGCGTCACCGGTTGCGGCGTCGATGGGGTCACGACCGGTTCGTCCGGGACCGTCGCAGTGGGTGTGGTCAGGTCGCCGGTCGTCGAGCCGTTGAACGCCGGTGATTCCGGGTCGCTCCGGCCGCCGAGGTAGATCGCGACGGCGACCGCGGCCAGGCCGCCGACCAGCAGCAGGGCGGTCCGCCACACGCCGCGCCGGTCCCGCGGGCGCCGCGGGGGCGTCACCGACGCTCGGCGCCGGGTGAGATCGGTCGCGGGCTCGTCCGGTTCGAGCGGGCCCAGCACGTCGTTGAGTTCCCGCAGCAAGGGCTCCGCGTCGAGCCCCAGGTACTGGGCGTACTGCTGCAGAAAGCCCCGGGCGTACGTGCGCTCGGGGAGCAGTTCGAATCGTTCGTCCTCGAGTGCCGCGAGGTACCGTCCCCGAATCCTCGTCGCGGATTCGCATTCGGGCAGGTCGAGGCCCAGTCGGTGTCGAGCATCGCGAAGCGTGCTGCCGATTGCCAAGTGCGTCCCCCGGGGGTCGCGACGGACCGCGTCAGTCTTGCACGCGTCCCCGACGACGTCATGGAGTGGGCGGTCTCGGCCACCCGAACTGGACTTCGGGGGAGGGAACCCCCGGCCGCGATCTGACAGGCTCGGCTCGTGCGTGGTGCCCCATGAGCCGGTCCTGTTCCTTGCGCGGCGTCCTCGTCGGGGACGAGGCGACGGCGGGCACCCGGAGGGACCCGTGAGCGCCGATCGGTTCGACCCCGGCCCGCCGTACGCCGGGGAGTCGGACCTCGAGGACGGCCCGTTCGCCTACTCCCGGCATCCCGACGCTGCGGAGATCCCGCCGGCCGAGCCCGACCCGGATGTCGCCGACGACCGCCCTCGGACAGATTCTCCCGGAGGGACGTCGCACATTGCGCGCCGCGTCACGGCGACGCTGCTCGCGCTCGCGCTGGGCGTCGGCGCGGGCGCCGCGGTCGTCGAGGCACAGCGGGGCCCGGTGGCGGCGACCGCGGCGGCATCGTCCCCGGGGACCCCGTATCGGGCCCTGGTGGCGCCGTCTCTGCAGCGGCTCACCGGCTCGGCGATCCGGATCACCGGCGCCATGGCGAGGACGACCACGCCCCGGGCCCTTCCGGCGTTGAATCGTATGGCCGTGCGGCAGATCGTGGTGGTCGAGCAGGCGAGGATCCGCGCCGCCACGATCGAGGTGACCGAGCAGCAGAACGCCGCGCACCGCCTCCTGCTCTCGGCCGCGGCGGAACACCGCACCTTCCTGGAGTACCTCGCGGCGGCGTCCGGCCGCGGTGAGGGCACCGATCGCCTCGAACGCATCAATCAGGCCCGGTCGGCGGCGGGAGCCGCGATGGCCGCCTACCGCGAGTTCTTCGCCCGCGCTCCGGGCGTGCCGAACCGGCTGCTCGCGAACAACCTCGCGAACGTGACCCGGCCAACCGACGCCATCAGGTGGGCCGAAGGCCTGCCGCCGCTCGCCCGGCCGCGACGATCGTAGTGTCCTGAGTCGAAGGCTTCGCGGCAGCCTGGCGGCTGCAACCCCGCACGCAACCCCACACCGCCCCGAATCACCGGTGCGACGCGGGGGGTGCGTCGTCGGCTCGGGCCATGCCACCAGGCATTGTCCCGAACCTCCTCCGTGTTGCATGCGGTTTTCGCTCGCCACCCTGCTCCCGAACCTCCGACTCACGACACCGGTGTCTCTGAGCCGAAGGCTTCGCGGCAGCCTGGCGGCTGCAACCCCGCACCCCACCGCCCCCAAATCACGCGAGCGCGTCGATGCCACCGGCATCGTCCCGAACCTCCTCCGTGTTGCATGCGGCTTTCGCTCGCCACCCTGCTCCCGAACCTTCGACTCACGACACTCGCGTTCGACTGAGGCACTGTGGGGCCCTTCGAGGAGGGTCCGGCGACTACGCCAGGTGTGCGGCGCCCACGCCGGCGATGATCCCGCCGATGACGAGCACCACGGCGGCGGCTCCGAGGATCGGCGTGAGCCGGCCGTAGGCCATGTGACCGCGCCCGAAGCCGCCCAGGATCGCCGCGGCAACGGCACCGCCGGCGAGACCACCCAGGTGCCCACCGATCGAGATGCCAGGGATGGCGAAGGTGAACACCAGGTTGAGGAGCAGGACCGGTCCCAGCGCCGAGCGCATCATCTCCATCCCCCGGTGCCGCGAGAGCACCAGCAGCGCCCCCATCAACCCGAACACGCCACCTGAGGCGCCGACCGTGAGGGCGTCGGGTGACAGCAGGATGGCCCCCGCCGACCCCCAGACGACCGAGCTGGCGTAGATGAGAAGCATGCGGGGTGATCCGAGGTAGTTCTCGAGGGCCGCGCCGAGGATCCAGAGCCCGAACATGTTGAACGCGATGTGCGCGATACCGGCGTGGATGAATGCCGCCGTGACCAGGCGATAGATCTCACCATCGGCCACCGTCAGCGCGTCGACGCCGCCGTCGGCGACGATGCGGTTGTTGATGGCGCCCGCCGACCCCGACTGCACCAGCTGGGCCAGGAACACGAGCACGTTCGCGACGATGAGCGCCATGGTGACGACCGCGCCGCGGGAACCGGGCGACACCATCCGGCGGCGACCGCCGGAGGCGCTTCCGCCGGCACATTCAGGGCACCGGATGCCCACCGCCGCGGGGGTCATGCAGGAGGTGCAGATGTACCGGCCGCAGCTGCTGCAGCTGACCAGCGTTTCGCGGTCCGGGTGCCGGTAGCAGCGGTGTGTCTGGGCCTGCTCGCTGTCGACGCTCACCACCTGGATGGTAGTCGAGGCCGCATCGGGCCGCTCCGCCGCCCGGTTCTGCGGGCGGTTCGCCCGAGTCCGCGTCGCCGCATTGCCGCGATCCCCATGACCATGGTGACGACCACGAGGGCGCCGACCGTCCGACCGGGACTGGCGATCCAGCACGCCAGGAATCCCGCGGAACTGAGGACGATGATCACGATTCGCGCGAACCAGGCCTGGGCGGCCGCGGATCCGACGGGATTCTGCGGCGCCAGCGCGGCGCGATACCGCAGCACCGCCTGTTGCTCGCGCACCGTCCGCATCGCACCATCGATGGGCGGACTCGCCAGGTCGGACCAGCCTTCCCGGTCGGCGACATCCGCCACGAGGTGGTATTCATGGGATGTCAGCGTCCCGGTGACCACGATGCCTGCGACATCGGCAACGTGTCATCGACCTTGAGCACTGGCAGAATGCGGGCCCCATCCCCCGCCAGCACCACCGATCGATCACGTTGGGCCGTTGAACCGGAAGGGGATCGCAGCTGCGATCACTTCTCGCGCCGACGGTTGACTTCGAACCAAATCGAGGCCGCGTATGACTTCGCTGTCACCGTCCTTCGCCGTTGCCCCACCCCATGGGTTGCCGGATCTCATCGAGCACGACGCCTGCGCGCTCGCCGCGTTCGTCACCCGGGACGGCAAACCGGATCGCCGTATGGTCGAGCACGCCCTCGAGGCGCTGCAAATGATGGTGCACCGGTCGGGCAGCGTCGACGGCGAGGGCGACGGCAGCGGTCTCCTCATCGACATTCCGCGTCCGATGTGGTCCCGTCGCCTGGCCGAGCAGGAACATGACGCCGAGCTCGCTCACGATCCTGCGTTCGTGGTCGCGCACGTCTTCTTCGACTCGGACGACGTGTCGGCGTCGCAGGTCGGGCGGCTCCAGGAGATGCTCTCCGAGCGTGGATTCCGCCTGCTCTGGTTCGGTGAGGGCGACGTCGATCGCAGCGCCCTCGGGCCCCGCGCGTCCGAGACCCCGCCGGTCTTCTGGCAGCTCGCCGCGCTCGCGCCCGAGCCCGGTCGGGCGGCGTCCGCGGCCTGCTATCGCGCCATGGTCGACTTCGAGCGTGAGCTCGACTGCCACGTCGCGTCGTTCTCGGCGAACGACGTCGTCTACAAGGTCCAGGGCCAGCCGAAGGTCATTCCGCAGTTCTACCCGGAGATGCGCGAGGACGACTTCGCCGCGTCGCGGATCATCGCCCACAACCGCTACTCCACGAACACCTACCCCACCTTCAGCCGCGTTCAGCCGTTCTCGATGCTCGGCCACAACGGCGAGATCAACACGATCGCCCAGCTCCGCGAACAGGCTCAGCAGCTCGGAATCCCGATCAGCTACATGGGGTCCGACTCGCAGGATCTGAACCGCACGCTCGAGGGGCTCCTGTTCGAACGCGGCCTCTCGCTGCTCGAGGCCGTCGAGTTCGTGCTCCCGCCGATCCTCGGTGAGATCCACCGTCTGCCGGGTCACCTCCAGGACCTCTACGTGCACTACCGGGAGGCGCTGGGGCCGTACGCGCAGGGTCCGGTCGCGCTCGCCGCCCGCGCGCAGGGAGAGATGGTCTTCGCCGTCGACGCGATGGGCCTGCGTCCGCTGTGGTGGCTCGAGACCGACGCGTGGTACGCCGTGTCATCGGAGCCCGGCGTGATCCCCGTGGCCGACCTCACCGCCGACCCGCGCCCGATGGCCCCGGGCGAGAAGATCGCCGTGGTCTTCGGCGAGGACGGTGGCGTCGGCGTGCTCGAGTACCCCGAACTCCAGCAGGAGGTCTACGAGCGCGCCGCCTCGCGTGGCGCGATCACCGACGACGAGACCCGCGCCATGCTGGCCGGCGGGCTCGATCCCACGATCGTCACCACGGATCCGGCCGACGCGCCGGAGCCGGAACAGGCGCTGGACGTCTTGCTGGCGTCTGCCGGCTGGATCGAGCTGGACAAGCAGCAGACCGAGTTCCACGCCGCCCGTGGCGCCGAGCCGGTGGGCTCGCTCGGATGGGACGGACCGCTCGGCCCGTTCACGCCGGTTCCGGTTCCGCTGTCGGACTACTTCCAGGAGACGGTGGCGGTCGTGACCAACCCGGCCATCGACCGCGAACGCGAGGTCGAGCACTTCTCGACGCGCGTGGTCCTGGGCCGGCGGCCTCCGATCGAGGGCATCGAAGGCGAACCGCCCCAGCGTGCCGAGCTGCGGATGCCCATCCTGCTGGGCGGCATGCGCCCCGGCACCGGAATGCGCCTGCGCGAGATGCGCCGCGTGGCCATGACCCACGGTGTGGCCATCGTCGAGGACGTGCTCGCCACCTGGGGTGACTCGGCGGCGACGCTCAGCCTCGGGTACGACACCTCCGCCACCACGAAGTCGCATGTGGCCGCCCTCGCCGACGAGGCCGTCGCCCGGGTCCGGGCGGGAGCCGAACTCATCATGCTCTCGGACCGCGACGTGTCCGACGACCAGCGCACCTGCGACCCCATGCTCGCGGTCGCGGCCGTCGACAAGGCGCTCCGCGAGACCTATGCCGAGGACGGCATCTCCATCCGGCGCCGTGCGTCGGTGATCCTCCACTCGGCCGGACTCCGGAACGTCCATGACGTGATGGTCGCGCTCGGCCTGGGCGCTCAGGCCGTCGCGCCGTACGCGATGCTCGAGTACACCGCGACGATCTCGTCGGACGTCGGCGAGGGGGCCTCAAACCTGATCCAGGCGCTCCAGAAGGGTGTCGAGAAGGTGCTGTCCACCCTCGGCATCCATGAGCTGCGCGGATACGCCCGGCTCATGTCGGCCATCGGGGTGCAGCCGGAGATCCTCGACATCCTCGCGATGCCCGGGTTCACCGCCAGCGCCGGACGCGGGCTCGGATTCGACGGGCTCGAGGAGTTCGCCGCACTCGGACAGCGGATCCGCTCGGGTGAGGACCACCCCAGCAAGGTCAAGCTGCCGCGCATGTACCCGAAGGTCTGGAAGGCGCTGGCCCGCGTGGCCACGTCCGAACGGGGGTACGACGAGTTCCGCGAAACCGTGTCGAAGCTCGAGACCGAGCAGCCGGTGGCGCTGCGCCATGCGATGGCACCGCAGCTCGCCCCGGAGGACCAGCGGGTCGCGGCGGCGGACGTCGACAGCTCGGTTGGTGAGCACTCGCTCCCGTTCGTGATCTCCTCGATGAGCTTCGGTTCCCAGAATGAGGTCGCCTTCCGGGCGTACGCCGAGGCCGGGGCACGCGCCGACATGCTCTCCATGAACGGCGAGGGCGGCGAGATCCCGGACATGTACGGGATGTACCCGAAGCACCGCGGCCAGCAGATCGCCAGCGGCCGCTTCGGCGTGTCGTCGCTGCTGCTGAACTCCTCCGAGATGGTCGAGATCAAGATCGGCCAGGGCGCCAAGCCCGGCGAGGGCGGCCACCTTCCCGGCTCGAAGGTCACCGCGGCCATCGCCCGCGCACGTAACGCGGCCATCGGATCGGACCTCATCAGCCCGTCCAACAACCACGACCTCTACTCGATCGAGGACCTCGCGCAGCTCATCGACGAGCTGAAGACGGCCAATCCTCACGTCAAGGTGATCGTGAAGGTTCCGGTCGTGCCGGGCATCGGCACGATCGCCATCGGCATCGCCAAGGCGGGAGCCGACGTCATCACCCTCTCCGGGTTCGACGGCGGTACCGGCGCGGCACGCCAGCACGCGCTGCGGCGCGCGGGTCTCCCGTGTGAGCTCGGCACGGTGCTGGCGCACCACGCGCTCACCGAGGCGGGCATCCGCGACCGGGTCGAGATCTGGGCGGACGGCGGCCTCAGGTCCGCCGAGGACGCCATCAAGCTGATCTGCCTGGGCGCGAACCGGCTCGGATTCGGGACGGCCTCGATGGTCGCCATCGGCTGCACCATCTGCCGGGGCTGCCAGCTCGACACCTGCCACGTCGGGATCGCCACGCAGATCGAGGATCAGGCCGAGGCCAAGGAACGCGGTCTCAAGCGCTTCGTGCCGCGCGTCTACGAGGACTCGGCCGAGGCCCTGGTGCGGTACTTCACCGAGATGGGCGAGGCCATGCGCGAGCTGGCGGGTCAGATGGGGGTCAGCCGGGTCCAGGATCTGGTGGGCCAGGCCAACCGGCTGGTGCAGGTGTCGCACCACGAACGCCTCGACCTGAGCGGTCTGCTCACACCCGTGGACCAGGAGTTCATCACCACCGCGAGCAGCACCGCGCGGTACTTCCGCGAGTTCAATCCGCCGCCGCCCCACCGGGCGCCCGAGGTGGCGGCCGAACGCCTGGCGTCGGGGGCGGCGCTCGCGGTCGAAGAGGAAACGACCACCGCGGCCGATCGTAACCTGGGGACCGACCTCGCGGGGATGATCGCGCGGGCTCACACCCACGTGAACACGAGCTGGGACTTCAACGGCAACGGCTCGAACGGCAACGGGGCCGGTGGCGGCAACGCGAACATCCTCACGGACGCCGAACACGGCCACAACGACGAACCGATGGTCGACCTGGCGTTCACCAACGGCGCCGCGGTCGGTTCCGGCCTGGCCGCGTTCAACATCGGCGGCGTGCGCGTGCGGGTCCACGGCGGCGCACAGGACGGGGTCGGCAAGTGTGCCCTCGGCGGCGAGATTCAGGTGCTCAAGGCCCGCAACTCGGCCGGCCAATGGGTCGGCGGCCACGTGGGCAAGAGCTTCGCTTACGGTGCGCAGCGGGGCCGCTTCTTCGTCCAGGGCGATGCTGACGCCCGGGCGGGGATCCGCCTGTCGGGTGCGGACATGGTCATCGGCGGTGAGCCGGACCAGCCGCTCGACGATCGCCGCGGCAGTCTGGCCGTATACGCCAACTGCAAGGGCTTCGCCTTCGAGTACATGACCGGTGGCCGTGCCGTCGTGCTCGGCGATCCGGGACCGTGGATCTGTTCGGGTATGACCGGCGGCGTCATCTTCGTGCGCCAGAACCCCGAGTGGAACCTCGACGAGACCGCCATCCGGCGCCGCCTCTCCAAGGCCGCGAAGGTCAGCATCGCCCGACTCGAGGACGTCGACGTCGCTCAGGTCGTTGAGCTGCTCGAGCCCTACCGGGTGGCGCTGTTCGAATCGGGCCAGGACGAGGAGGCCGACCGGGTCGCGACGTTGATCCAGGATCCCGCCTCGCACTTCCTGATGCTCGTGCCGGTGACCCAGCAGGCCGACCCGAACATCAGCACCGAGTAGCAGCGTGGGGTGTCCGGCGCCGGTACCGGGCCGGACGCCGGACACCCCACCGCCACGGCGGGCGCCGGGAGACGTCAGGTAGGGTCGACAGATGGACGGCCCCACCACGACGCAGTCCGCCCGCGCCGGGAAGCTCGAACTCCGGGAGCTGAGCAAGCGCTACGCCCCGGGCGACCCGCTCGCGGTCGACTCCCTGTCGCTGACGGTGCCCGCCGGCCAGGTCTGTGTGCTCGTGGGTCCCTCGGGGTGCGGGAAGACCACGGCCCTCAAGATGGTCAACCGCCTCATCGAGCCCACCGATGGGGACATCCTCATCGACGACCGTTCCGTCAGGGACCGTCCAGCCGCGGAACTGCGCCGGGACATCGGCTACGTGATCCAGCAGGTCGGGCTGCTGCCGCACCTGACCATCGGCGCGAACATCACGACGGTCCCCCGGCTGCTCGGATGGGACCGCCCTCGGATGCGGGCGCGGGCCACCGAACTCCTCGGGTTGATCGGACTCGATCCCGAGCGCTACGTCGACCGCTACCCGGCCGAACTGTCGGGTGGGCAGCAACAGCGGGTGGGCCTCGCGCGAGCGCTCGCGGCAGACCCGCCGCTCATGCTGATGGACGAGCCGTTCAGCGCGGTCGATCCCATCACCCGCGAGCGCCTGCAGAACGACTTCCTGCGGCTCCACCGCCAGGTCCCCAAGACGGTCGTGTTCGTGAGCCACGACATCGACGAAGCCGTCAAGATGGCCGATCTGATCGCGGTCATGGATCAGGGGCGCCTGGTGCAATGCGCCACCCCGGCCGAGCTGCTCGCCAACCCGGCGAATGATTTCGTGGCCGACTTCGTCGGTGCCGATCGGGCGCTCAAGGGGTTGAGCCTGTCGCGTGTCGAGGAACTCGATCCGGCATCGGCGCCGATCATCGTCGTCGACGAACCCCTGGAGGCCGTGTCCGCCCGGATCGATGCCGGCGAGCTCACCCCCATCGGCGACGCGGTGCTGGTCGTGGATCGCCGCGGCGCACCACTCCGGTGGCGGCGCCTCACCGATCTGGGACGTGTCCCCTCCGATCAGGACACCGCCGTGGTCGAACCCCTGATCGACGCGATGGACACACTGCGCGATGCGCTGTCGGCCCTCGTCGAATCGTCGTCGACCCACGGCGTCGTGGTGCAGGACGGCGTGGTCCAGGGGGTGGTGTCGATCGAGGACATCATCGGGCGGCTGACCCCGCCGGTGCCCACCGAGTCGGCGGCGGGTCATGGCTGAGTCGATCCGGTGGGACTGGCTGGAACGCCATCGTGACGATCTGGTCCGCCTCACCCTCGAACACGTCCAGTTGACCGTGGTCTCGGTCGGGATCGCCGTCGCCATCGCCATCCCGGTGGGCATCGCGGTGCGCAACCGCCCCATTCCGTTCCTCGCCGCGGGGCTCATCGCCGACGTGCTCTACACCATTCCGAGCATCGCGCTCTTCGCGTTCCTGTTGCCGTTCACCGGGATCGGCGCCACCCCGGCGATCGTCGGGCTCGTCGCCTACGCGCTGACCATGCTCATCCGCAACACGGTGGTCGGGCTGCGGGCCGTGCCCCGGCCGGTGCGCGACGCCGCCCTCGGGATGGGCCTCACCGCCCGCCAGACCCTCGTCCGGGTCGAGCTGCCGCTGGCGCTCCCCGCGATCTTCGCGGGGATTCGGCTCGCCACCGTCAGCACGGTCGGAATCGCGACGATCGCCGCCTTCGTGGACGGCGGCGGACTCGGCGAGCTGATCCTGAACGACGGTATCCAGCGCCAGATGTTCCTCACCCCCATTCTCGCCGGCACGGTCATCGCCACCGTCCTGGCCCTGACCCTCGACGCCGTCCTGATCGTGGTCGAACGTCGTCTCACCCCCTGGACTCGTGCGCGAGGCGCAACGTGAGTCTGGCGGGCATCTGGGATGCGTTTCAGGACCCGAACCTCGACGGCTGGGCGCAGCTCATGGTGCATGTGCGCCTCTCGCTCGTGGCCCTCGCGATCGCGACCGTGATCGGTGTCGTCCTGGGCGTGGTCGCCGCACGGAGCGGCCGAGCGATGGGATTCCTGGTTTCCGCGGTGGCGAACCTGGGCCGCACGGTGCCCACGTTCGCGCTCCTTGCACTGGTGGTCGCGCTGTCGTCCATCGGCGAGCGCCCCGCGTTGATCGGCCTGGTCGCCCTGGGCATTCCGCCCATTCTCGTGAACACCTACACGGCCATCCGCGAGGTGGATGCGGGCGCGGTCGAAGCGGCACGGGGAATGGGTTTCACCCGCCTCGGGGTGCTCACCCGGGTCGAACTCCCGATGGCGCTCCCCCTCACCCTCGCCGGCGTGCGCATCTCCGCCATCCAGATCATCGCGACCGCGGCCCTGGCCGCCGCGGTGGGCGCGGGAGGGCTCGGTGTGCTTATCCTCAGCGGACTGGCGAACTCCGACAACAACGTGCTGCTCGCTGGGGCCATCCCCACGGCGCTCCTCGCGATGGCAGTCGCGGGAATCCTTGCGCTGATTGAGCGTGTACTTACCCCGCGGGGGCTTCGGCTCGCGCGAACCTCAAGACCACCCACGTGAAAGAGGACATCCCTGTGACAAGCTGGACACGTCGCATCACCGCCATCGCCGCCGCATCGGCCCTCGCCGTTGGCGTCGCCGCCTGTGGAGACGACAACTCGTCGAGCAGTACCGGGGCCGGCGACGGCACCACGGTGAAAATCGCCGACAAGCAGTTCACCGAGAGCGCCATCGTGGCGCAGGCCTACGCGGCCGGGTTGCGGACCCAGGGCTTCGATGCCCAGGTTTCGAGCCTCGCCAGCACCGAACTGGCGGACAAGGCCGTCCGCGACGGCGCCATCGACGTCTATCCCGAGTACGACGGCACCAGCTATCTGACCGTGCTCAAGAAGACGGCGGACGCGGCTCCGGACTCGCGCGACGCGCTCTTCGACGAGGTCACCTCGGCATATGCCGGACGTGGGCTCACCGCCCTGCCCCCCGCGCCGTACAACAACGGCAACGAGGTCGCCTGCACCGACGACGCGGTCGCCGCCGACAACATCACCGACCTGACGGCGCTCGGCAAGGCGTCGCCAAAGCTGGTCTACTCGGCCAACGCCGAACACCTGACCCGTGAGGACGGCCTGCCGCTGCTCCGCAAGGACTACGGCGTGAACTTCAAGAAGGTGATCACGGTCGACATCGCCCTCCGCTACACCCCGATCGCCGACGGCAAGGCGCAGTGCGTGTACGCGTTCGGCACCGACCCCCAGCTCGCCCAGCTGCCGCTGCAGCTGATCAAGGACGACAAGGGCTCATTCTCTGGCAAGGTGCCGTTCCGCACCTTCCCGGTGGTCAACACCCAGTGGCTCGACGGCCTGTCGGCGGACGCGAAGACCGCCTTCACCGACACCCTCGACGCGGTGAGCGCCGGTCTCACCCAGGACAAGATCCAGGAGCTGAACGCGGCTGTGGATCTCGACAAGGAAGACCCCGAAGTCGTCGCCCAGTCGTACGTCGACTCGCTCGGCCTCGGCTCGAACTGACCCGCTCCCGTGTGTGGTGGGGTGCCGCGCGGCACCCCACCACCATTGGGCTCAGCTTCCGCTGAACGGGACCGCCTGGAACACCCTGGCCTCCCAGAAGGACACGCCCCACCACGCGTACTGGCGGGCATCAGTCTGGATCCGGACGTAGCGGGTGGTGACCGGGGTGAACGTCGTCCGCTTGATCCCGGGGCCGGTGCTGAACACCACCGTGGCGACGGTGCCGAAGGTGACGCCGTCGTTCGAGGTCTGGATGCGGTAGTTCGTCGCGTACGCCGTCTCCCAGTCGATCTCGACGCTGCCGACGGTTGAGCCGGCCCCGAGGTCGACCTGCCACCACTGGTTGTCCAGGTTCGCCGTGCTCCAGCGCGTGCTCGCGTCGCCGTCGTTGCCCGCTCCGGGGGTGAGCCAGTCGGCCTCGAAGGTCGACGCGGTGGCGGGCTTGTTCGTCGCCAGGTTCTGCGGCGTCGTGGTCGTGACGCTGACGGTGTCCGCGGGGCCGGCCACCGTTCCGTCATTGACGATCAACTGGAACACGTAGGTGCCGGTGGCCTCGGCGCTGACGAAGGTTGGTTTGGCCGCCGTGGCGCTGCTGAGCGTGGCGGCCGGTCCTGACACCTGGCTCCAGGTGTAAGTGAGGCTGTCGCCGTCGGGGTCGGTGCTCGCGGTCCCGTCGAGCTGCACCATGCTGTTGGCGAAGTTCGCCTGGTCCGGGCCCGCGTTCGCGACCGGCGCCCGGTTGCCGGGGCCGGAGGCGGTGATGGTCACCGTGTCGGGTGCGCTGGCGACGGTGCCGTCGTTGACCACCAGCCGGAATGTGAGCGTCCCGCCCGCGGCCGGCGCCGTGAACGTCGGGCTCTGCACGGTCGCGCTGCTCAGGGTCACGGCCGGGCCTGCCGTTTGCGTCCACGCATACGTCAGCGGGTCGCCGTCGGGATCGCTGCTCGCCGACCCGTTCAGGGTCACCGTCGCCCCACCCGCCACGCTCTGATCGGGACCGGCGTTGGCCACCGGCGCCTGGTTCACCGGCGGCTGCCCGGAGCCGAAGACCTTCACCTCGAAGATCGAGTACGTGTAGATCGACCCGCGCTGCAGGCAGCGGATGCGCACGTAGCGGGCGGTCCTGCCCGTGAAGGTCGTCCGCTGCACACCCGCGGCGCTGAGATTCACCGTCGCCGCGGTGGTGAAGGTGGTGCCGTCGGTGGATGTCTGGATCTCGTACTGCGACGCGTACGCGGCTTCCCAGGCGACCTCGACGGTGTCGACCGGCTGGGCGGTTCCCAGGTCGACCTGCCACCAGGTGTCCGGCTCCACGGCGGCGCTCCATCGCGTGGACGCGTTGTTGTCGTTGGCGTTGGCCGCCGCGAACGACGCGACCTCGACGCTCGATGCCGACGCCGTGCCTGCGGGTGCCAGATTGGGGCGTCCCGCGGTGACCTCGACGGTGTCCGTGCTGGTGGCCTTGCCGTCGCTCACGGCCACCTGGAAGGTGAGCGCCGTGGACTGTGCCGGGGCCGTGAACGTCGCGGTGGCGGTGTTCGCGTTCGTGATGGCCACGGCGGGCCCGGCCGTCTGGGTCCATTGATACGTCAGGGCCTCGCCGTCCGGGTCGCTGCTGGCGCCGGCGTTCAGCGTCCCGGTTGCCCCCAGGTCCACCGCGAAATCCGGCCCGGCGTTCGCCACGGGCGCCCGGTTCCCGGGCGTTCCCGATCCGAACACCGACAGGCTGTAGATCGAGTAGGTGTACGGCGAACCGTGCTCCAGGCACCGCACTCGCACGTATCGCGCGGCGGTGCTGGGGAAGGTCGTGCGGCGGATTCCGGCGGCCGCCTGCGTGACGGTCGCGACGGTGGCGAAGCTGGTGCCGTTGGTGGACGTCTGGATCTCGTAGCGGGAGGCGAACGCGGCTTCCCACGACACCTCGACCGTGTCGATGCCCTGGACCGCGCCGAGATCGACCTGCAGCCAGGACTGTGATTCCAGGGCCGCGCTCCAGCGAGTGCTCGAGTTGCCGTCGATCGCGTTCGCCGGGCCGAATCCGGCCACCTCGGTGCTCGAGGCGGATGCCGTGCCCGTGAGCGCCAGGTCGGGCAGGCCGGCGGTCACCTGCACCGCGTCGACGTTGCTCACGGTGTTGCCGTCGGTCACCTCGAGTGCGAAGGCCAGGGTGGCCGACTGCGCCGGCGCCGTGAACGTCGGCGACGCCGCGGCGGGGTTGCTCAGCGTGACGGCGGGGCCACCGGTCTGGGTCCACCGGTAGGTCAGCGGATCGTTGTCGGGGTCGCTGCTGCCGCTCCCGTTGAGGGTGACGGTCGCGCCGTTCGCCACGACCTGGTCCGGACCGGCGTTCGCCGTCGGAGCCCGGTTCCCGTCGGTCGTCGAGAACACCCGCACGTCGCGGATCGAGTAGGTGTACGGGGTCCCGTGCTCGAGGCAGAGCACCCGCACGTACCGGGCGTTCGTCTGCGGGAAGGTGGTCGTCCGCAGCTCGGCCTGCGAGAGCCTGACGTTCGCCACGGTGGTGAAGTTCACGCCATCGTTCGAGACCTGGATCTGGTACCGGGACGCGAAAGCGGTCTCCCAGTTGACCTCCACGGTTCCCACGGGCATGGCCTCGCCCAGGTCCACCTGCCACCAGTCCGTCGGGTGGTAGGCGGCGCTCCAGCGGGTGATCGGTTCGTTGTCGAGTGCGTTCTCCGGTCCCCACTCGGGTTGCTCCACGCTCGATGCGGACGCCACCCCCTCGGCGGCCAGATCAGACGGCCCCACAGTGATCGTCACGGTGGACGGGACGCTCGGGTTCACCCCGTCGTTGACGACGAGCCGGAACTGCAGGTCGCCGTTGACCGCCGGCGCCGTGAACGTCGGGCGCGCGCTGGTCGCGCCCGCCAGGGCCACCACAGGCCCGGCGGTCTGCGTCCACTGGTAGGTCAGGGGCTGCCCCTCGGGGTCGATGCTGCCGCTGCCGTCGAGTGTCACCGGATCCCCCGGCTGGACACGCTGACGGGCACCGGCGCCGGCGATCGGCGCCAGGTTGGCGGTGCCGCCGGGGCTCATCGCGGACAGCTCGACGATGGAGACGCCCTGAGGAGTGGCGGGAGTGTCGGCGACCACCCGCAGATAACGCACGGCGGTGGGCGCGAAGTGGGTGAAGACGGTCTGGGCCGAGGTGGGGTTCTCGGTCGCGAGCGTGGTGAAGGTGGTGCCGTCTGTCGAGCCCTGGATGCGGTAGGTCGAGGCGTACTCGGCGGCCCACTGGATGGCGACGCCGCTGACCGTCTGCGCCTGCCCGAAGTCGGCCTGCCACGTCTGCGGGCCGCTGCCGGGTGCGGACTGCCAGCGCGTGGCCGCGTCTCCGTCGTTGGCGAGTCCCGGAGCGCTCGGACCGTTGCTGCTGCTCGCCATGGCGGGTCGATTGAGGGCGCGATCCCCCGGGCTGCCGCCGGTGCGGTAGCCGATGGTGTATCGCCGCTGGAGCCAGGTCTCGTAGACCGTTCCCGTGCAGTCGCCGGCCGGACCGCAGGGAAGGGCGTCGAACGGCACGTACGCGCCCCAGGCGTTCAGGTTGGTGGTGAGTTCCTGACCCGCGACGTTGGCCGGGAGGTCCCGCGTCGGGTTGTCCTTGTAGCCGACCGTCACGTGCGGCGTGGCGTAGTTCTGCTGGGCCTGATCCGAGAAGAACGCCGCCGAGAGATGGTCGGAGTGGTCCGGGTCCAGGTAGTTGCCCTTGTAGTCCTGGATGCGGATGACCTGGGGCTGACGGTCGGCCATCAGGGCGGTCAACGTCTGGCGGAGCTGCGCCGCCGTGTACGACGTCGTCCCGTCCACCGTGTCGATCTGAGTGATGTCCCCGTTGAAGAGCTGCTTGAGGCTCTGGTTCCCGTAGAGGGTGCCGCCGGTCCCGAGGATGCCGTCGGGCATCCGCATGAAGGCCAGCGAGATGCGGGGCGCGCCGACCAGCGTCCGCACCAGGATCGGATGCCCCGCGATACCGGCGTCGCTCGTGGACCAGGCGTTCGCCACCCCGGCCATCTGGGCGTAGGCCGCCATGATGCCCCGCTCGCGGGCCCCCCAGTACCACTGGGCGCGATCCTCGTCGCCCGCGGTGAGGTACACCGTCCGGACGCACGCGCCCGACGCGATGTCCTTCGCGACGTCCGGATTGAGGAAGACCAGGTCGTCGTCGGTGTGCGCGAGGATGATCATGCGAGAACCGACCGCACAATCCGCGGCGGCGGCGTCGGCGGGCTGAATCGCTCCGGCGGCGAGCGCACCCGCGGCCACGGCCGCCACCACCGGCGCACGGCGCCAGAGATCGACCCGCGGCATCCGGATGCGTGTCCGCGTGACCGGTCTCATCGCCGACCGCCGTGGGACTCGGTGAAGTGGCTTCGGGTCGCGGTGATACCGACCTCCAACCTGGCTGGGCTGCACACGGAGGGGCTCCCCTGGATCGTCGTGGCTCCCCCGGGCACCTGGGAGCAGCGGTCGCCTCCGACGGTAACCCGGATTCGCCGGCGGAGATACAGCATTTGGGAGAATCCTGTACCCCCGGGCGGGCGAATCCATCCCTTCAGCGACCGCGCCCCGCCCCATCGGTGAGGGGCGTTTTCGACGCCCGACCAGTCCTCCGGCGAGGGGCCGTGGTCACGACTCCGGAGTGCCCCACCCACCGCCGTCGGTCGAGTCGGTCCGTGAGCGCGCGCTCCACCGCCCGTCGCGTTCGCTGACCGCCACCCGACAGCCGAACGTCCCACTCACCGCGTCGTCGGTCAGCACGTCCCGCACGAGCCCGGTGGCCCGGATCCGGCCGTCGGCGAGCAGCGCCGCATGGGTGGTCGACGGCGGCAGGTCCTCCAGATGGTGGGTGACGACGACCGAGGCGAGCGCGGGTTGCCGCGCCGCGAGACGCGTGAGGGTCTGGAGGAGCAGCTCCCGCGCGGCCAGATCGAGCCCCGTCCCCGGTTCGTCCAGGAGCAGGAGGGCCGGCCGCGCCACGAGGGCCCGCGCGATGAGGGTTCTGCCCCGCTCCCCCTGGGACAGCGTCGGCCACCGATGGCCCAACCGGGAACCCAGACCCATGACCGTTGCCAGGTCGTCCACGGTTCGGCGGGTTTCGGCGTCGGCCCGCCAGCGCAGCGGAGGTTCGATCGTCCCGGTCACGCCGGTCTCGACGATTTCGCGGACGGTCCGCGGGGTCCGCAACGCGTGCCGCGGGTCGACGTATCCGATCAGTTGTCGAAGGATCCTCACATCCGTCGCGCCGAGCCGCTCGCCGAGCACGCGGACGGTCCCGCTCGTCGGGTGCGCGATGGCACCGCAGAAGCTCAGGAGGGTGCTCTTGCCCGAGCCGTTGGGACCGAGCAGCGCCCAGTGTTCGCCGCGGCGCACGGTGAGACTCACGCCGTCCAGGATCCTGGTGGTGCCGCGCCGGAAGTCGACGCCGTCGAGTTCGAGCACCGGGGCGTCGCGCTCGAGCGGTTGCACGGTCACGCGGCGTCCGGATGCCTCGTGGCCGTCCCTAGAGACCGGGTGCACCAGCCTCAGGGGGATCGGATGCGGGGAACGACTCGGCGAGGGTCTCATCGAGCCGTGCGTCGGCCGCGTCCCGCTCGGCTTGCTTGCGACGGCGGGCCAGCACGGCGGCCAGGGCCCCGGCCGCCAGCGCCAGACCGGCCAGGCGCATCAGCACCGTCTTCGCCGATTCTGATCCCGCCATCTCGGCCTCCCTGGTTCGCGGTCAGCGGTGGGCCGGACGACGCCGTCCCTTCGTCAGCCTACGCCCGCCCGGCCGTCAGGGCCGCGCCGGGAGGTTCACGCCTCGGCGGCTTCCGCGGCCCGCTCCCATTCGGCCATGGCGTACGCGAGGTCCTCCTGGACGTCTCTGTGCTGGGCTCCGAGCTCCGCGAGCACATCGGGCTCGGCGTGGACGTCGGGTTTCCCGAGCTCCGCCTCGATGTCGGCCAGTTGCTGCTCCAGCCGCGTGACCTTCACCTCGAGCTGGCGCACCCGTTTCGCCCCGGACGTGGAGCGGGACGCCTTCGCGCCCTTGCCTCCTGACGCCGGCGCACGCTTCGACGACTGCCGGGTCGCCTCGGACGGACGCTCGACCGTGTCATCGGCTTCCAGCCGACGGGCGCGCAGCAGCTCGGCCCACCCACCTTCGCGCGCGACCAGGCCGCCATCCTCGATCGAGAGGGTGCGCGTCGCGATCGCGTCGATCAATGCCCGGTCATGGGAGACGAACAGGATGGTGCCCTCGTAGGCGCGGAGGGCGTCCTCGAGCGCTTCACGACTCTCGGCGTCGAGGTGGTTGGTCGGCTCGTCGAGGATCAGGAAGTTGCCGCCCTGGGCCACCATGATGGCCAGCGACAGCCGGCGGCGCTCGCCGCCGGACAGGTCGGCGACGATCTTCTCCACCTCGGCCCCCGAGAAGAGGAACGTGCCCAGCAGGGTCCGGGCCTGGGTACGGGTGAGCGTCGCCGCCGCCATGAGCGTGTCGACGACCGATCGGTCCTCGTGCATCTCGTTGCCGTGCTGGGAGTAGTAGTTCGCCTCGACCCGATGGCCGACACCGACCCGACCCTTCGCGGGCCTTCGGGCTCCGGTCAGCGTGTCGAGCAACGTCGTCTTGCCGGTGCCGTTGGGACCGACGAGGGCGACGCGCTGACCTCGCTCGATCGCCAGGTCGACCCCGTCGAGCAGCGTCCGGTCGGCGACCGAGACCGTGACCCCCTCCGCCTCCAGAACGACTCTCCCGGGCTGCGTCACCGGTGGGAACCCGAAGTCGACCGATCGCCCGCTCGACGGCGCGGAGACGCGCTCGATCTTTGCCAGGGCCTTGGCCCGTGACTGGGCCTGGCGGGCTTTGGTGCCCGCGCGCCAGCGCGTGACGAACCGCTCGAGCCGTGCGATCTCGGCGGCCGAGCGCTCGGCTTCCTTCGCCTGCAGCGCGAGCGCCTCGGCCCGGGCCTGCCGGAACCGCGAGTACCCCATCGGCCACAGCTTCGACCGGCCCCGGTCCAGCTCCAGCACCCCGGTGGCCACCGATTCGAGGAACCACCGGTCGTGCGAAACGAGCACCACCGCGCACCGCATCTCGATGACGGCCTGCTCGAGCCACTCGGTGCTGGTCACGTCGAGGTGGTTCGTCGGCTCGTCGAGGAGCAGCACGTCCGGACGCGACACCAGCGCCCGCGCGAGCGACGCGCGCGTCAGTTCGCCTCCGCTGAAGACCGACAGGGGATCACCCAGCCGGTCGTCCGGGATGCCGAGGCCGCGGGTGACCCGCCCCATCCAGACGCGCCAGTCGTACCCGCCGGCCCGCTCGAGCGCCGACTGCGCCCGCGTGTACTGCTCGAGCACCTCGGCGCCCGAATCGCCTTCGGCCATCCGCGCTTCGAGCGCGGCGAGGCGTGCCTCTGCGGCCTGCGCCGCGGCCATGCCCTCGCCCACGTAGTCCTCCAGGGACCGGTCGAGCGCGTCGGTGGGCGGGCGCTGATCGTGCAGCGCGACGTGGTGTCCCCGTGGCACGCTGAGCTGCCCGCCGTCCGCGGCGAGCCGCCCGGCAAGGATCCGCAGCAGGGTGCTCTTGCCTTCGCCGTTGCGGCCGACCACGGCGAGCCGGTCCCCCGGACGGAGGGCGAACGACACGTCGCTGAGCACCGTGCGTGCCCCGAACGACTTCTCCAGTTTCACGACATCCACGGCGGCACAGGGTAGCGGGTCTCCCCGCCGTGGCCACGCGGGCGGTCGGCCCTGCGCGCGGAACGTCCCGCGCGCGGGGTATGGTGCCCGCGTGGACGCCGCTCACCCGCCGATCATCACCGAGGCCGCAGGGGTTTCGGCGCTCGTCGAGCGGGTCCGTGACGCCGGGCAGCTCGCGATCGACTTCGAGTTCCTCTGGGAGCGCACCTACGCCCCGCTCCCCTGCCTCGCGCAGGTGGCATGCGAGGGCCGGATCGACCTGGTCGACCCCATCGCCGGGGCGCCGCTCGAGCCCCTGGCCGCGCTCGTCGCCGATCCCGAGATCCTGACGATCATGCACGCGCCCTCGGCGGATCTCACCCTGCTGGGCATGCAGTTCGACGAGCTGCCGGCGAACCTCCTGGACGTCCAGCTCATCGCCGGATTCGTCGGCCTGGGCGCCGGGCAGGGGCTTTCGACGCTGCTCGCTCGCGTGCTCGACGTGCGGCTCGACAAGGGCGAGCAATACACCGACTGGCGGCGGCGGCCGCTGTCCGACAAACAGATCGAGTACGCCCGGGCGGACGTGGCGTACCTCGATGCACTCGTCACCACGCTGCTCGAACAGGCCGGGGCACTGGGGCGCGCGGACTGGGTCGCCGAGGAACACGAGCGCCGCTACGGACCCGGCCAGCGCTGGGTCCCGGATCCCGACGAGTCCTGGCGCAAGGTCAAGGGCCAGGGGAAGCTCTCGGCCCGGGACCGATCGGTGCTCCAGTGCCTGGCCCGCTGGAGGGAGATCCGGGCGCAGGAGCGCGACCGTCCCGCCGCGTGGCTCCTGCCCGACCGCACCCTCATCGAAATCGCCCGGCGAAAGCCGACGAGCGCCGATCGGCTGCTGCGCGAACGCGGTGTCCCCGAGCGGATGCCCCGCGATGACATCGAGGCGATTCTCGCCGCGGTCGCCGAGGGCCGTGACGCCGAGCCCGTCAAGCTCCCCGCGCCGGTCTCGAGCGAATACCAGGGGCGTCTGGAGACCCTCGTGGGCCTCGGCCAGATCCTGGTGGCCGGCCGCGCCGCCACCGAGGGGCTGGCCCCGTCGCTGCTCGCGACCCGCGACGAGGTGGAGTCGTTTCTCGCCGACGCGATCGGCGCCCGCTCCGTTCCGGACTCACCCCTCGCCACCGGATGGCGGTTCGCCTTCGCCGGCGCGCCGCTACGGGACCTGGCTGAGGGGCGGATCGCACTGGCCGCCGGGTCGACGCCACCGTACCTGCGTGAGATCGCCCGGGCCCCGGAATGAACCGACCCGCCCCCGTGCTGAGCGTCTACGCCGCGGTCGGCACCGATCCGGTGTGCGTGTCGCCGTGCTCGTGAGTGCAGCCTGGGACGGTGCAATGGCCCGGCGTGGGGTCCAGGCGATCGAGCAACGCGGTGATGCGAGCGAACTCGACGGCTGCCGGATGCTGGATGACGCTCATTGGGGTTTCCTCGTTTGTCGGAGATCGATTGCGGGCATCAAATCCAGCGAGGGTTCCCCCATGGTTTGGCCCGTGTTATCGGTCAGCCAACCGCGATGAGCCCCGATGCCCCCACCCACGAGCCCGGCCGAGACGCCCGTGCCACGGCGATCATCGACATGGGCTCGAACAGCTTCCGGCTGGTCGTGTACCACTGGATGCCCGGCGGATGGTTCCGGCTGGTCGACGAGATCCGCGAGGCCGTCCGTCTCTCCGAGGGCCAGACCGACGGGCGCCTCCAACCCCGCGCGCTCGCCCGCGCCGCGCACGCGGCCGACCTGTACGCCGCCTACTGCGATGCGGCGGGAATCGACCACATCGACGCGGTCGCCACGTCCGCGGTCCGTGACGCGACGAACCAGGACGAGGCCCTCGACGCGCTGAGCGCCGGTGGACGGCTGCCCGTGCGTGTTCTGAGCGAGGACGACGAATCCCGCTACGGATACCTGGCGGCGGTGAACGGCAGCACGGTGGCCGACGGCTGGTTCCTGGACATCGGCGGCGGCTCGCTCCAGGTGGGCCGCATCGAGCGCCGCCACCTCACCAACAGCATGAGCGCCGCGCTCGGGGCGGTGCGCCTCACCGAGGCCTTCCTCACCGGCGACCAGCAGTCGGGCAAGGAGGCCGCCGCGCTCCGTAAGCACGTCCGCAAGCAGCTCACGACCCACGACTGGATCGGCGGCGGCGGCCGTATGGTCGGCATCGGCGGCGCGATCCGCACCCTCGCGGTGATGGAGCAGCGGCGCGCCGAGGCGCCGTTCATCAACCCGGACGGGCATCGCATGACCCGCGATGCTCTCGGCGAGACCATCGACCTGCTGACGTCCCTCCCGGTGGCCGAGCGCCGCGGGCTCCAGGGGCTGCGATCGGATCGGGCCGACATCATCCTCGCCGCCGCGCTCGCCATCGACGAGGCCATGGCCACCGCGGGCTGCGAACGGCTCGAGGTCACCGCGCAGGGGCTCCGCGAAGGCGTGTTCTTCGAGCACTACCTGCGAGACGAGGTACCGCCCCTGCTCCCCGACGTCCGGCGCACCTCGGTGCTCAACGCCGGCCTCCAGTTCGAGTTCGACCGGCGCCACGCCGAGCAGGTGGCGCGGGTGGCGCTGGCGGCGTTCGATGAGACGGCCCGCCTGGGTCTGCATCGCGGCGACAGCATGGAACGTGAGGTCCTGTGGACGGCCGCGATGCTCCACGACGTGGGGGTGCTCGTGGACTACAGCGCCCACCACCGGCACTCCGAGTATCTGGTGCTCAACACCGGGCTGCCCGGGTACGACCACCACGAACTCGCGATGATCGCTTGCATGCTCCGGGGGCATCGAAAGGGCGTCCCCTCACTCAAGAAGGTCTACGGATCGCTGGTGCGCGAAGACGACGACGCCCGCTACCTGCGTGGCGTGGCCCTGCTTCGGCTCTCCGAGCAGCTCGAGCGGGCGAAGGCCGGCCAGATCCGTGAACTTCGCTGCCGCCTCGAGGACGACGAACTGGTCATCACCGTCGGCTGCGAGGGCGATCCGTCGCTGCCGCTCTGGTCGGGAATGGCCGAACGACAGCACGTCGAGCGGGCGTTCGGCGTGACGATGCGCCTGGAGTCGGCCTCGGGGATCGAGGTTCCCGAGCGGCCGAGCTAGCTCAGCTAGCCGCCGGCGAGCTTCACCCGGTAGCGGCCCGAGAGATGGTCGACGACCGTGGTGCGATGGTCGCCCTGCAGTTCGATGACGCCATCTTTCACCGATCCGCCGCTGCCGCAGCGGCGCTTGAGTTCCTTCCCCACCCCCGCGACGTCCGCGGCGGGAACCCCGGTCACGAGCGTGACGGTCTTGCCCTTCCGCCCGGACTTGGTGCGGCTGACGCGGACCACGCCGTCGCCGACGGGCGCCGGAGCGCTGATGTCTGACGACTCGACGCGTCCGACGTCGGAGCTGTAGACCAGCCGGGTATTCTCGGTATTCCCGTCGAACATTTCGTGATTTTCCTCTGCTAGCCTCGTCCTGATGAGCACCGCACCGCTGACGGCATCCGAAGTCGACGAGCTGGCCGTCCGCTTCGAGGAACGGACGCCGCAGGAGCTGCTCGCCTGGGCCGCCGACCGCTTCGGTGACCGTATCGTGCTGACCTGCTCGTGGCAGTTCCAGTCGTCGGTGCTGGTCCACATGCTGCACGAGCTCGGCGCCACGGTTCGCATCGTTGAGCTCGACACCGGGCTGCTGTTCCCCGAGACCCACGCCACCCGCGAGGCGCTCATCGAGCGCTACGGGATCACCGTCGACACGATTCGCCCGCAGCGGACGGTCGACGAGCAGGCCCTCGACGAGGGCCCGGAACTGTGGACGCGCCAGCCGGATCGGTGCTGCGAGCTGCGCAAGGTCCTCCCGCTGATGCGGGCCCTCGACGGGATGGACGCGTGGATCACCGGGATCCGTCGTGAGCAGTCGCCCACGCGGGCCAACGCACGCCCCGTCGAGCTCGACGAGACCCGGGGCGTCGTCAAGATCCAGCCGCTGGTCACCTGGAGCGTCGAAGACGTCATGGGGTACCTCTACGCCCACGACGTGCCGTTCAACGAGCTGCACACCCGCGGATACCGCTCCATCGGGTGCATGCCCTGCACCCAGGCGGTGCTCGACGGCGACGACGAGCGCTCGGGCCGCTGGGCCGGCACCGACAAGATCGAGTGTGGACTCCACCTGCCCGCCCAGGCCGTCCCGGAGTCGGCCCCCGACACCCCCTCCTGACGGAACCCGCGGTGGCGGTCGACCTGCACTGCCACAGCACCGCGTCAGACGGGACCCTGCCACCGGCGAGCGTGGTCGCGCTCGCGGTCGAGCACGGCGTCACGACCCTCGCCCTGACCGACCACGACACCATCGACGGTGTCGCTGAGGCGGTTCATGCGGGTGCCGACCACGGTGTGCGGGTCATCCCGGGCGTCGAGATCAGCACCGGGACGCCGTTCGGGCGGACCATGCACCTGATCGCCCTGTTCGCCGACCCGGATCCGCCCGGGCTCGCCCAGGCGCTGGCCGAGAATCGCGCTCGCCGAGACGAGCGGATCGACCTGATCCTCGCCCGCCTCGCCGCCCTCGGTCCCGAGATCTCGCGTGAGCGCGTCGACGCCCACGCCACCGGGACGGTCGCCCGGCCCCACATCGCGGCGGCGCTCGTGGACGCCGGCCACTGCAGCAGCGTCCAGGACGCCATGGACCGCTACCTGGGCGACCACCGCCCCGCCGACGTCCCCCACCGCGGACTCGACGGGGCCGCCGCCGTGCGGCTCGTGCGCGAGCTGGGCGGCGCCCCGATCGTGGCGCACCCCGGCACCCTTCGCCTGGGAACACCGGGCTGGAGTCGTACATGCAGTCGCTGGCGACGGTCGGCCTCGTCGGGATCGAGGTGCACCGACCCGAGCACCTTCCCGGCCAGCGGGACGTCATGCGGCGCATCGCCCGCCGGTTCGGACTGATCGCCTCGGGCGGCTCGGACTTTCACGGGCCCGAATCGCGATTCCGGCTCGGCGACACCGGTGAGCCACCGCTGCCCGACGACACCGCCGACGTCGTTCTGAGCGCCGTGGGCAAGCGTGTACCCTCACTCGAATGACGACCACCCACACCGCCCCCACCGGTCCCAACGCCGAAGGCGTTCACTGGGATCTGTCGAGCCTCGTCGCCGACGCCGACACCGCCCGCACCGAACTCGCCGACGGGCTCGAGCGCGCCCGCGCCTTCCAGGAGCGTTACCGCGGCACGCTGGAATCGATCGCTCCGGCCGACCTCGCCACGGCGCTCGCCGAGCTGGCATCGATCGACAACCTGCTCTCGCGCGTCGGCAGCTACGCCCATCTGCGCGAATCGGTGGACGTCACCTCCGAGGAGAACCGGGACCTCTCCACCGCCATGGATCAGGGCATGGTCGAGGCCAGCAACGCGCTCCGGTTCTTCGACCTGGAGTGGATGGCGCTTCCAGACGAGCGCGCGGGCGAACTCGCGGCGGCGCCCGAGGTGGCCGCCGACCGCCACCATCTGGAAACCCTCCGTGTCTTCGCTCCGTACACCCTGAGCGAGCCTGAGGAGCGGATGCTCGCCGAGCGCGAGCCCGCCGCCGGGAGCGCCTGGCAGACGCTGTTCTCGCGCATCACCTCGACCCTGGAGGTTCCGTTCGACGCCGGTGAGGGCACCCAGGCCCACACCATCGACCGCCTGCTCGCCCACGTGCGCAACACCGACCGTGCGGTGCGCAAGGGGGCGATGCTCGCGCTCTACGGGGGGCTCGAGCCGCAGGCCGACACCCTGGCCCACTGCTACGACACGCTGGTCGGCGATCGCCTGGCCATCGACCGGCTTCGCGGCCACGGCGACCCCATGGACCGCACACACCTGCGCAACGAGCTGGACGGCGCCGTCGTGAATCGCATGATGGACGCGGTCGAGGCGCACTACGGCCTCGCGCAGCGCTGGTTCCGCGCCAAAGCGGGCATCCTCGGGCTCGAACGCCTCGAGCTCTGGGACCAGTACGCCCCCATCGGATCCGGCCGCAAGGTCGACTTCGACGAGGCGCGCAACCTCATCGACGTGTCGTTCGGCCGGTTCTCGTCGCGCATCTCGGACATCGCCGGCGGCTTCTTCGCCGAGCACCGGGTGGACGCCGAACCGCGTTCCGGCAAGCGCGGCGGCGCATTCTGCGCGTCGGTGGCGCAGGACGCATCGCCCTTCGTGCTCATGAACTTCACCGACAAGATGGACGACGTGATGACCCTGGCGCACGAGCTGGGCCACGGGATGCACTTCGTGCTGTCGGCATCGCGCCAGACCGCGCTCACGTTCCACACCGGGCTCGCGCTCGCCGAGGTGCCGTCGACCTTCGCGGAGCTGCTGGCGTTCGACCACCTGATGGAGCAGGAGACCGACCCGGCCACCCGCCGTGCGCTCACCTGCGAGCGCGTCGAGGGCAGTTTCGCGACGGTCTTCCGGCAGACCGTGCTGGCGCGCTACGAACAGCGCGCCTACGCCATGCGTGCCGAAGGCCAGACCCTGACCTCCCAGCGGCTCGGCGACATCTGGTGGGACCGGAACGCCGCCTACTACGGCGATTCGATCGACCTGCCCGAGGGCTACCGCCTGGGGTGGTCCTACATCCCCCACTTCATCTCCACGCGCTTCTACACCTACGCCTACGTGTTCGCGCATCTGGTGACGCTGGCCCTCTACGCCCGCTACCGCGAGCGGGGAGCCGAGTTCGCCGACGGGTACCTTGAGTTCCTCTCGGCCGGGGGGTCGGCCGCACCGGCCGACCTGCTGCGCCCGCTTGGCGTCGATCTCGATGATCCCGAGGTCTGGTCCCTCGGATTCGCCGAGATGGAGCGCATGGTGGAGATCGCCGAAGCCGGATAGCCGCTCGACCGGCGCGGCCCGCTGGATGGCCGCGCCGCTGGCGCCGCGGGGCACAATGAACGATCCTGAGAGGTGACGGCGCCGGACGGCGCGATACGACAGTCGACCGGCGCGTCGGCAGGTCGGTATCCCGTCCCGGAGGTGCACCATGAAGGTTCGCGGAAAGGTCATCGTCGTCACCGGAGGCGGCAACGGGATCGGACGCGAGGTCGTTCTCGAGTTGCTGCGCCGCGACGCTCGGGTCGCGGCGATCGACGTCCGGCAGGCGAGCCTCGATGAGACGGCGTCCATCGCGGCCGCGGGAGATCGGCTGCTGACCCTGGAATGCGATCTCACCGACCGGGCGGCCGTTCAGGCGCTGCCGGACCGCATCGTCGATGCGCTGGGACCGGTGGACGGCCTGGTCAACGTCGCCGGCATCATCCAGCCGTTCGTGCGTCTCGCCGAGTTGGACTACGACACCATCGAGCGCGTCATGGCGGTCAACTTCTGGGGGACCGTCCACACGGTCAAGACGTTCCTGCCCGGGCTGCTCCAGCGCCCCACGGCCCACATCAGCAACGTGTCGAGCATGGGCGGCTTCCTCCCGGTTCCCGGCCAGACCGCGTACGGCGCCTCGAAGGCCGCGGTCAAGCTCTTGAGCGAGGGGCTCTACGCCGAGCTTCTGGGAACACCGGTCGGGGTCTCGGTGGTCATGCCCGGAGCGGTGGCCACGGACATCGCCTCCAACTCCGGAGTCGGGGCGCCCGCCGGGGTCGATGCGGCCGATGCGCCGAAGTTCCCCAGCACCGCCCCCACCGACGCGGCGCGGATCATCGTCGATGGCATCGAGGACAACCGGCTCCACGTGTTCGTGGGTCGTGACTCGCGGATGATGGACGTGGCGCGTCGCATCGCCCCGAAGGGCGCGACGCGGCTCATCTACCGCAAGATGCGGTCGCTGCTGGACGCCTGAGCGGGTCGCGTCGTCCCCGGAAACACGTCGGGCCCGGCAGAACTGCCGGGCCCGACGTGAGCGTGGACACCGCCTGCGGGCGGCGTGGCGGCCGAGGCTACTTGCCGGCCTTCTTCTTCGATGCCTTGATCGGGTTGAGCGCCTTCTGGACCTGCTCTGGCAGCTCGGTCATGTGGTAGATCTTGCGCCCGCACAGGTTCCGGCGGGTGATCCGGGCGTTGCAGGTCTCCGGCGCCTCGCCGTAGAGCACGAGCGTCCGGTGACCGCGCTCGCAGAGGTACACGAGGGCCTCACGGCGTACGACCGCGGGAATCGGAATCTCGTCATCTTCGGCCTCGGCCACAGGCTCCTCAGCCGGAGCCTCCTCGGCCACAGGCTCCTCAGCCGGAGCCTCCTCGGCCACAGGCTCCTCAGCCGGAGCCTCCTCGGCCACAGGCTCCTCAGCCGGAGCCTCCTCGGCCACAGGCTCCTCAGCCGGAGCCTCCTCGGCCACAGGCTCCTCAGCCGGAGCCTCTTCGGCGGCAGGCGCTTCGGCGGCCTCGGCCTCCGGTGCCTCCGCGTCGGCGGCGGCTTCCGCTTCCACGGGTGCCTCGGCGGCCTCGTCGACCGTGGGTTCGGTGTCGTCGCTCATGCGTTCCCCTCGTACTGAATGACTGAGCGCTGCAGCTTAGCGACCGTCGACCGACCCGTCGAGCCCGGTAGGGTCGGCGATCGTGCCGAATTTCCCCGATGGATTCGATCTGGTGACCGACGAGGTCGCCATCACCGACCGCGTCCTCCGCGTCACCCACCCCCGGGTCGCGGAAGACCTCATCGACGAAGCCGAGTACGAGGAGGACGAACGCCTCCCCTACTGGGCCGACCTGTGGCCGTCCGGGATCGTCCTGGCGCGGCACCTCGCCGGGCTCGATCTCACGGGTGTTCGCATCATCGAGATGGGTGCCGGTCTTGGGCTTCCGTCCGTCGTGGCCGCGCTGGGTGGCGCGTACGTGCTGGCCACCGACTGGTACGGCGTGGCGCTCGAGTTCGCCACCGCCAACGCCGCACAGAACGACGCCCCCGCACTCGCCACGAGGCTCGTCGACTGGGCGGCGCCCCCCGCGGACCTCCTCGACGGCCCGCGGTTCGATCTGGTCATCGGCGCCGACGTCGCGTACGAGTCACGGCATGGCGCGCAACTGGCTCCGCTCATCCTGCGGCTGGTTCGCGATGGTGGCGAGGTGCTGATCGCCGACCCGCGTCGGCCCGCGGTCAGCTCCCTGGTGACCAACATGCGCGAGGCCGGGTGGCGCCACACCCGGGAGGAAGTCGAGTACGAGGGCCGCCCCGACGAACAGGGCCGGGTGGTCTACCTCCACCGCTTCACCGATCCGCCCTGGCGGAACCCGTCTCTTGGGACCGCGGAGGACATCGGGTAGCATCACGATTCGAGTGATCCTCGGTAGCTCAATGGTAGAGCATCCGGCTGTTAACCGGAGGGTTGTAGGTTCGAGTCCTACCCGAGGAGCTTCACCGTAAGCCCTGCAAACGCGGGGCTTTTTTTGTGCCCGCGCCGGCGGCCGAATCGCCGGATTCGCCGCGGTCTCCCCACGCGGCGCGAGCGCGGCATCCCGGCCGGCACCGACCCCTCGAACGAGTCGCCGGGGACCCGTGGCGGTCACCGGCAAGTGTGATTGAGGCATGCCCGATCGTGGACGGCAGCCGTTCAACGCCCCGCCCCTTTCGGAGCCACCCACGTGCCAGCACCCGTGCGGCTCGGTCCGTCTCAGCGGACCGAGCCGCACGGAATCAGCTCAGATCAGTGAGTTCACAACCTCCAACGGGGTGAGCTACACGCGGATGAGCGGGGGCAGGTGAAGGGTCACCAGGCTGGGGAGCCCGGGGACCCATGCCACGAGTTTCGCCTCATAGCGTCCGGGAACGAGAGTGGTGAGGACCAGGCCCACGGTGTCGGCATCGGCTTCCGCGACGCTCGTCGTCGACCATGTCCTGTCGCCGTCCTGGCGCGTGCGGAGCGCAACCTGGGGCGATTCCGCACCGGCGGGTGCGACGAGCGAAATCTCCATGGACTCACCCGACAAGGACGCCTCATCCATCGTCACCTCGCCGTGGGCCACGAGAGCCATGGGTTCACCGTGACCATCCGTGATCCGCACCCCCACCACCCGGAGGTCCGGGCCGGTACCCGGCCGGGCCGGCGACGTTGCCGGCGGCGCTGGCGCCTCGTCCTCGGGGAGATGACCGTGTATCCAGTCGCGCAGTGCGGTCAGGTCCCACCCCTCGATCTCGACGGTGGGCGGGTCCGACAGGTCCTCCCCGGCACGGTCGGTCTGCTCCACCGAGATCTGGTGTGTCGCTCCCCCTGACACACCGCGACGCTCGAAGACGACCGTGAACCCCGCGGCGCTCTCCCAGCGCGTCACCCCCGCGATGTCCCGGGCGGCCCGGCTGGAGCGCAATCCCGCGTCCACGTGCGCTCGGGCCTTCTCACACCAATCCTCCACCTGTTGCCTGGTCGCGAGGGCCCTGCGCCGGCCAGCGGTGCGCCCCATGGCGGCCCGAAGTGCGAGCGCGTCCATGGCAAGCAGCGACGGCGCATCGCTGACGCCCAGGTCCGCAAGAACCTTCTCCTGCGCATCGGTGAGACCCAGGAACTCCAACCCGTCTGTGCTCACAACCACCTCCGTTCGCCGTCGATCGACCCGGAAACCGGCGTCCCCCGGCGCGCCGCGCCGGGGGACGCGCGGCCATCACGGCTTGTAGAACTCGTACTCTTCGAGCGCCTCCGCGCCGGTGGCCGCGACGTGGCCGTCGCAGCAGACGAGGAAGAACTTCGCGGCCAGTTCGTAGACGGTGCCCCGGCCGTTGATCGGGATCGTGTTGGGCGGAACGGTCACCTTCTTCTCGACCCAGAGCCTGTCGCAGCCTTTCCAGTCCGGATCGGTCAGGTTCGGCACGAGCGATGAGAGGTCGAAGTTGCTGCCGCTCCCGATCGCGGTGAACCCGATGTCGAACTCCCAGGTGCCGGTCATGCACTTCCAGATGGTCCCGGCGAGCTCCACGCGGAACCACACGTCGAAGGAATCGGTGACCCTGATGATCTTCGTCGAGGGAATGCCGCTGGTGTCGATGATGTCGGTGTCCCAGTACGCGGTCATCACCGCGGGCGACAGCGGGAGCTCGGTCCATCCGTCGAGCGGGTCCTGGCCGGGCCAGCGAATCGAGGTGTACGACATGCCATCCTCCTTGGGATTGGTTTGCGGCGCCGCAGGCCGCGTCGCCGACACAAGGGTCTCGGCCGGCGCTTCGCGCCTCGGTTCGTTGGCGGTTCAGGTCTGTGGGCACGTGCGGTTGGCTGCTTCGGGGCCGCTTAGCGGCACGCTTAATCACCGCGACCGAGGATCACCGCACCGTCGTGAGCTGCTGGAACAGTCGGTAGGTCTCGACCGCGGGAGGCACGCCCAACCGGTCTCGGAGCGTCCTCACGCAGAGGTCGAGCTGCCGCGATACCAGGTGGTGCTGGTGCTGTCGCGCGTAGCAGCGCATCAGGAGACGGTGCGACGACTCGCGGCACGGGTCGCACACAAGGGCTCGCTGCCCGACCTCCGCGGCGGTGTCCACGGCGCTCCCCTCGAGATGAAGCTCGCCCAGGGTGTCCAACGCCCTCAGATAGAGGTCCTCCAGGTGGCGTTGGTCAACCAGGTGCCATTCCGAAGCGGTGTCGTCCTCAAACAGCGGTCCGCGGTAGAGCCCCACAGCTCTGCCCAGGCCGCTGATCGCGGTGTCCCGATGCCCGGCGTCTCGGTCCGCGAGTGCGGTGGTGATGGCGTCCACGAAGGCGTCCCGGTCGATCCACCTCGGAACCCCGGGCTCGAGGCTGTAGCGGCCGTCCGCGTGGACGATGCAGGTTCGATCCGAAACGGCGCCGAGGGTGCGCCGGAGGTTGTGGATGGCGACGTTGAGGTTGTTTCTCGCCGACTCGCGCGTGTGACCGGGCCAGAAGGTGTCCCAGAGAAGCTCGCGCCGAGCCGGTCGGTCGGCGTGGAACACGAGGTACTGGAAGACGGCGCGTGCCTTCGCGCTACGCCAGCGCTCCACCTGATGGTGAGTCAGCGTCACCTCCAACGGCCCGAGCATGCGGATCTCGAGGACGGCGGGGAGCTGAGTGCCGGTCGGCGCGGTCCGAGGTCCGGCAGCGTCGGGGGGCGGCGACGTGCCTTCCCGAGGTTCGCGGACGGGTGGGAATCCTGGCGCGGTGGGAGGTGCGGTGGAAAGGCCGCTGAGGCGACCCTGCCGGCCACCGCGGGCCTCCCCTTCGACCGGCTCCGTCGGAGGGGAGGCCGCCTCGGTCCGCGCATACTCGGTCAGGAGACCGTCGAGCACCTCCCCGAGCCCCTCGCCCGCGATGCGGTGTCGGCGGGCCTCGGCTTCGAGTTCATCCGAGCGTCGCCGGTGGTCGACGATGGTCTCGCACAGTCGGCGCAGGGACTCCGCGATCGCGTCCGCCCCGCCGCTCGGCGCATCGTCGCGGCGAGACTCGGAAAGCACACGCCCGGCCTCCTCGAACCGGCCGTCGTCCACGAGCGCGCGGATGGCGTCGCTCAGTCCGCCGGCCAGTTGGGAGGGCCGGAGCCAGGGAAGGGTGCGGTGAAGCGTCGGCGGTTGGCCGGATCCCCGGCGGTGGTGTGATGCGGCTCCTGACATGGATCCGTGAAGAAGCTCTCACCGGCGTCGCCAGCGGGGGGTCGTGGGGTCCACGGGGCTGATGCGCTGCCCGTCGCGCGGTTCTCCGAATTCGTCTGTTCCCTGGTCGGCGTCGTCGGGGCCTCGGTTCATCGAAACCGCCGGACCTCGCGAGCCCTCAGTCCCTGTGTCCAACAGTCGGCCGTGGACGCGTCTCGGGTCAACCAGGAAAGGTCAGGGGACAGGCACACGTGAGGATGTTTCCCGCTGAATTCGCCAACGGTCCTCCGCGCTCAAAGGCCTGGCCGTGAATTACACATCCAGCCGTATTGGGGCGTGATTCGCTCGCGCCGGCAGCCGGAGGGCGGGCCCGCGCGCCGGGGCGTGCTGGCGGCCGAGGCGGCACCAGCCTCATGGGCCACATCCACGCGGCCACCGTGCACGTCCAGGTGTCCCCTGGACGGTGGCCCCCGACCGAAGCCCGCGCGGGCGCCGACTTCAGTGGGCGGCGCAGCGAGGCGCCCGGGCCGGAATGCGCCGCAGCGCGATGTCGCTGACGAACGGAACCGCCCCGGCGGCACACGCCACCCTCACCGCGGTGCGCGTGCTCGCCGACTCCGTCGACGACGTGTAGTCGGTCGCGGTGACCAGCAGGCCCCTCGCTCGGAGTCGGCGTAGCGCGGACACCGCCGCGCGGCGTTCCGCCCTCGGCACGAGTGCGTAGCGGCTCCGCTCGTGGTCATAGGTGGCCGTGACGTCCTCGCGGTTCCAGCCATCGAGCATCGGGACCACGGGACCGATGAGGTCTTCGCCGTTCTGGGCGAACAGGTACCGGCCGGGCTCGCGGTCCACCACCTTGCGAAGCTGCCGAACCAGCGTGAACATGCCCCGCCGCTGGGCCCGGTGCTCGCGGACCATGTCGACGTTGTCGAGGAACAGGCCGTCCAGGCCTTTGCGCAGCAGGGCCGGCGCCACGCTGCCGGCCATCAGCGTCCGATACCCCGCCGCCGACGTGTCGGCGTAGCGCTCGTCCGGCCAGTCGTCGTACGGCTCCAGTGCGTACCGCTTTGCGCGGCCGTACCAGGGACGCCAAGACTCGACGGTCCCGACCGACACGTACCCCAGCACGATGTGCCGGGCACGCCGCAGACGGCGCACCTGTGCGGCGGTGACCTCCTGCCCGTCGACCACGATCAGCCGGTAGTCGCGGTAGCGCCGCACCACATCGCCGCGCAGGGTGCCGTCACCGATCGCGAAGGCGAAGGTGTTCACCGAGGTGAGGCGGTCGTCAGCGGGCGCGGCACGAGCAGCGGAGGGGAGCAGCCCGGCGGTCACCACCAACGCCACCACTGTCAACCGGATTGCGGGCACGACTCCGATCCTTCCAGTCGCGTTCCTCCTCGTCCAATGCGCGCGGGCACGCCGATCGACCGCGTTCGCCTCACGCGGCTCCATGGACGCTCCCGGGTGGCGCGGGCCGAACACCGCACTCCTCCCCGCGGCTGCCGCGACGCCGTGACGATCCGCTTGCCCGCCCGGGTTCTGACAGGCGCGGTGACTGCGGTTTGTCACTGATGCGCTGAACGCACGAGCGCGGATACAACCGGAGCGTCATGCACTCCAGGGAGGTGATCGTGAGAACCCGAATCGTAGGAATCGTTGCAGCGTCGGTCGTTGCTTTGGGAGTCGCGGGCTGCGGGTCCGACGACTCCGGGAGTACCAGCACGCCCGTGCCGAGTTCGGACACGACGGCGAGCGCCACCGTGGATGCGAAGGATCTGTTCGTCAACGGCAAGGCGTCGACGGGCGCTGTCGCCTGTGGAAACTGCCACGCCCTGAAGGCCGCTGGGACGACGGGCACGGCCGGGCCGAACCTCGATGAGATCGCGCCCGACGACGACGCCGCGGTACTTGCGGAGATGATCACCGATCCCAATGCGGAGATCGTTGCCGGCTACCAGAAGGACATCATGCCGCAGGACTACGGCACGTCCCTCACCGCCGACGAGGTCCAGGCGCTCGCCACCTACATCGACGAGAACAGCGACCACGCGGAGTAGACCGTTGCGCGGTGTGGCGGGTGATCCCGGATCATGCGCCACACCGAGGCAGTCCACCCGCCGCCAGCCCAGCACGCTGTACGGCGCGGGTGCGACACGCGCCACGCGTGTGAGGCGCAGCTGGGCGCCGCCGTGGGCCGACACCACCGCGAAGGGCTCCTCGACGCTGACGTCCAGGCCCAGCACGCCGCCGTAGAAGACGGCCGCGCCACCGAGGTCGGACACCCCGACGATGGCGCTCAGTCCCGCATCTGTAAGCATCGAAGCGCCACGCGGGGATTCCGCCATGGTCGTTGTTTCCTTTCCAGGGGCACGCCCGGGACAGGATCACCGCCCGGGATGCCGCCGTCAACGGGGTGTACACAACGGCGCTAGTCTGCCCCTCCATGGGGTTCAAACGGGTGTGGGTGGAGGACTGGTTCGCGGGGCACGCCGAGGCCGGCGAGCAGTTGCTGAGCTACGCCGTGACCGCCACCTGGACCGGGGTGGTGGTGACCGGCACGTACGACAGCGGCTCGTTCACGAGCGCAAGTGCCGGCGACCTGACCCTGAAGGGCGAGGAGATGATGCGGGAACGCATCGCTGGAATGCCCCTGGATCCCGAGGGCCACGTGTCGCCCCTGACCCAGACCACGTTCCTGGCCCTCACCGACCGCCGCCTGCTGCTGGGCAGCCGCTCGAGCATGCGGAACCGCCCGAAGGACCTGCTGCACGCCGCGCCCGCCGACGGGGTGCGGGTGCACTGGTTCGACCATCACGAGAGCGTGGGCAACCGCTTCCGCCACCTGCTGGTGGAGTTCGGCGACGGGCACTGGCGGGCCGACCGCTCGGGCTTGTCGGCGTTCGGGAAGGACCTCACCGGCACCTCCAACATCCACCACTTCTTCGAGGCCCTGGGGCCGCGGGCGGTACCACTGGAGGGCTGACGGGCCGCGTTACCCTCCTACGGACCAACCTGGAGCCGACCGGTGCGCGATGCATCGGCCGTGTCCAGACCCGGTACCCCCGGGAGCCCCGGACCCCTGGGTGCCAGCGACGGGAAGTAGGACACGGGTTCCGAGCCCGGACCGCTCCGCTTGGCGACGTACATCGCCATGTCCGCGTCGCGCAGGAGCGCTGCCGCGGAATCGCTCGTGCCCGGCCAGCTTGCGACCCCGATCGAGAGGTCGATGTCGACGATCTGGTCGTCGAGCTTCACCGGGCCGGCGACGTTCGCTCGAACCGCGCGAGCAAGGTCTTCGAGCTGGCCGTCACTGATGGAGGGCGTGCACACGGCGAACTCGTCGCCGCCCAGTCGTGCCGGCAGCGCGTCCGCGGGGATCGCGCCGCGAAGCCGGTCGGCCACCATGGCCAGGGCGCGATCGCCGCATGCGTGACCTAAGAGGTCGTTGATCGGCTTGAACCCGTCGAGGTCGAACAGGACCACGCCGACGGCGCCATCGGCGCTCAGTGATTCGACCGTGCGGTCGAACAACCGCCGGTTTGCGAGGCCGGTCAGCTCGTCGTGATCGGCGTGATGCGCCAGCAGATCGCGTTTGCGCTGGAGGGCCGTCACGGCCGCAGCGGCGGCGAGTCCAATCAGGATCCCCGCGAGGAGAATGGCGTTTATGAGCCAGCTAGGGCTCGCGCCTACGCGGCCACCCACGACGAGCGTCGCCGGCAGACCACCGTTGACGCGGATGACCTGACTCACGCTTGGCTCGGTGACCGTCCCCGAGTGTGTCGTGGATGCGATCACCAGTGGTGCCGCGGCCACGGGGCCGAAGTACAGGGCGGCTTCCAGGCCGGGGTCGTTTCCGGCCACGCCATCGGCGATCTCCCGAATGTTGCATTCGAGAACGGCCGCCCGGCCGTCCGAGAGCCTCGTCGCGAAACCAAGCAGAATCGAACCGTCGGGTGCGGTCGACCGCACCGTGGGAAGCACCGGCCGCTCACTCGTCGCGGCGAAGAGATCCCCCCACTGCGACGCAGTCAGGAGGGGAGCCAACTCTGAGGCGGGTCCGATCGACCGCGTCGCGGTCCCCGACGCCCCGTCGCGTTCGGCGATCCAGAAGTTGACGCCCTGCATACCGCCCAGCAGCGTTCCGAGCTCCTGCATGCCGGCATCCACGCCCTGCCCCTGCACCTGCCCGATGAGCTGCGTGGCGGCAACGAGGACCCGCGTGTTCATGTCGACGAGCGACGCGAACTCGTCAGCGCGGGCGCGGAGCAGTCGCATCTCGCCTTCGTTGGTGACGTGACGGACATAGATGGAACTGCCGAGTCCGAGGCACGCGACCGCGAGGAAGACTAGAACGGCTTGAAGTCGTATGTACTGTGCGAGTCTCAGGTCTTCACCAGGGGTGTCGGGCCATCGGCGGGTCCCTCATCTGGGTATCGGCCTGTGGGGCCTCCTGATCAAGAGGCGATCATGCGATCCCCCGATGTCGCGCGTCGCGACGGACCGTGCACGCGTGAGGAGCGAGACCGGGCCGAGGGGGCCGATCGGCGCTGCAGATCCCGGACGGTGGGACCGCTGCGCGCCCTTCTCGGCTCAGGACCCCGGGGTCGGAGACTGCACGCTGAGTGCGAGCGCGGGGCCGCTCGGAGAGAGCGATGGCGTGTAGTGCACAGGTTCCGAGCGCGGGCCGTTGCGCTTGGCGACGTACATCGCCATGTCCGCGTCGCGGAGCAACGCTGCCGGTGAGTCGCTGGTGCCAGGCCAGCCGGCGACTCCGATGGACAGCCCGAGCTGCAGGACGTGGCCATCCAGATCCACCGCGCCCGCGACCCCATCCTGGATGGCCCGCGCGATGGTGCCGAGCTCCGTCTGTTCCGCCGTGGGCACGCACACGGCGAACTCGTCCCCGCCCAGGCGGGCCGGGACGACGCCATCGGGAACAACGCCACGCAGGCGATCAGCAACGATCACCAGCGACCGGTCCCCGTACGCGTGGCCCAGGAGATCGTTGATCGCCTTGAAGCCGTCGAGGTCGAACAGCAGCACACCCACCGAACCGGCCGAAGCGAACTGCTCGACGGTGCGTTCGAGTCGACGGCGGTTCGCGAGGCCCGTCAGGTCGTCGTGATCAGCATGGTGCGCGAGCAGATCGCGCTTGCGCTGCAGGGCACGAACGCCCAGTGCGGCGGCCAGCCCGATGAGCAATCCGGCAGCCAGGATTGCGGTCGCGAGCCACTCCGGGCTCGTGCTCATCCGGCCGCCGACGACCAGCGTGCTCGGGACGCCGCTCAGGTTGATGGTCCGGCTCGTGCTGGGCCCGGTCACCGTGCCCGAGGGGTCCGTCGATGCCATGAGCAGTGGAGCGACCGCCGCCGGACCAAGGTAGAGCGACGCATCGAGACTGGATTCGCGTCCGAGCGCGCCGGCCACCAACTCGGGGACGTTGAACTCGAGCACCGCCGCCCGTCCCGCTGGAAGCGGAGTCGAGAATGCGAGCACGATCGCGCCGTCCGGCCGCGTGCCGCGGATGGTCGGCAACAGCGGCCGCTCGTCGCCCGAGAGCACGGCACTCCACTGCTCGGTCGTGAGTTGCCCCGAGAGTTCTGACCGGGCGCCGACCGAGGAGGTGACGCGCCCCCCATCGCCCGCTCGCTCCGCCACCCAGAATCCGACCCCGTCGACGCCGTCGAGAAAGCTTTCGAGGTCCCGCCGGAGCTCCGCATCCACGCCGACGCCTTCGGCGCGGGCGACAAGCCGTCGGCACGCGAGCAGGACGCGCGCGTTGGAGTCGACCAGCGATGCCAGTTCATCGGCGCGGGCGTTGAGAAGGCGGGATTCGCCGGCGCTGGTGACGTGGCGGACGTAGAGCGAACTCCCCAGTCCGAGGCACGCGACCGCGAGAAAGACCACAACGGCGTGGAAGGCTGTGAAGCGCGAGGTTCTCAGGGTGCACCAGGTCGGGAGCGGTGGCGGAACTCCTCTCGGATATCGACCCATGCTCCTCCCCTCAACAGAGCCGAGAGAATCTTCCTGGATCGTTCGCCCGGTCCCAACCCCGCCGACGCCCATCGAGCCCGCCCCGGGGGGCCGGCAGCGCGATACGCTCGCGACTACCGCCATCCGCGACCCATGGACGCTTCCGCCATGCTCATTCGTCATCGACGCCGCGCCGCGCTATGGCTCGTCACGCCCGCGGCGGTGACGGTGTGTTCCACCGCGGGTGGCGGTCTCTCGGGCCGTCCAGCTCCCGTCGATCACCGGAACCGTTGCCGCTGACGGGATCCGCGGGACCAACCGCGCCGAGGTGATTCACGCGGGTGCGGGCGACGACCGGGTGGGCGCGCGTGGTGGCGGAGACGTGGTCTACGGCGATGAGGGCAACGATCGGCTGTCCGGCGAGGCGGGCGGCGATCGGATCTTTGGTGGCCCCGGCGACGACATCATCCAGGGCGGGCCGGATGGAGATCAGCTCAGCGGAGACGACGGCAACGACCACCTGAACGGTGGAACGGGCATCGACCGGCTGGACGGCGGACCGGGCGACGACCATCTCGCCGACCGCGGCTACGGCATGCAGCAGTTCCGCGGTGGCACCGGCGACGACACCATCCGCTCGGTCTCGCAGGGCGGCGACCTCGTGGACTGCGGCCCCGGTGACGACCGGGTCGTCGCCGATCAGGCCGACATCATCGCCCCGAACTGCGAGACCGTGATGCGTATCCCTTCGCGTACGGCCTGGGGTTCGCCAGGCCCCGAGTTGGAGGTGCGCGCGCTCAACGGCCACGTCCTCGGCGTCACCCGGAGCATCCAGCTCCAGCCCCCTGTGTTCGGCGCGCGCGGGCATCAGGGCAGCGGGCCCCCTCTACCTGCTCTGGACCCACGCCGGAAGCGCGTTCTACGGGCAGCGGTTGACCCGCGGCTTCGCCTGCTGGAACGGCATGGAACCGGGGTTCGGAAGCGGGGTCTGCAGCCTCACCGGACGGAACGGCATGGTGGTGCCGCGACGTATCGCCGGCGTCGGTTACCGCTGGTTCGTGTTCACGCCGACCAGATACACCACGCTCACGGTCGGCAACCGCAGCTACCGGCTGCAGGACGGCATTGCATCGTTCACGACGCCCTCCAAGGCTCCCGGCGCGACGGTGGCCCATGACGGCTCCGCGTCGTTCGCTGTGAGGGTGCCGCGGGTGGGATCCGCCCGCCCCTGACGCAAGCCGCTATTCGGCCGAACGGATCCGGTCGAAAACGACCTCCGCCACCTCCGGATCGCCCCAGTAACCGGTGTGCCAGCGAACCCCGTCGCCCAGGCCGATGCACCGCTCGGTGCGGACGGGATGTTCCGGCCGGTCGCGATCCTGCTGGGTCACGGTGGGGTCCCAGACCCCGTCCTCGCCGGTGCGGTGCCACAGCGCGCGTCCCACGTAGTCGCGCGCCCGATAGAGGTTCACCCAGCCGAGGGTGACCGGCGCGAACGATGGATTCTGCGTCCGCTCGTACGGGTTGCACACCCAGTCGTACCGGCCCGGGAGCCGGGCCTCATAGCTCTGCAGGAGCGGGCTGGCCAGGCTCACCAGTCCAATGGGAAGGTCGCCGGACGGTCGCCAGGCCGGCTCACCGAAGGGATCCCCGAACAGCGTCCCTGCGGTGATGACGTTGCCCTGGCTGTGGGCCACGATGATGAGCCGGTCGTACGGAATCCGGTCACGGCCGCCGCGCTCGATCTCTCCGAGCAGCCCGGCGAACCGCGCGGTGATGCGCTGTTTCGGACTGGGCGGCGCCCCGGGAAACGACCGACGCCGCCAGGACGCGACGTCCAGGGCAAGGTCCAGGCCCTTGACCGTGGCGCTCCTGATCACGCCCAGACCCGGCACCGCCATGGGGAGCGCCCGGTCCAGTCCGAACAGCCCCACCAGGCCGATGACGGCCAGGATCATCCAGCGCGAGTCGCGTTCACCCGCCACGGGCCACAGGGTGTCGGGACTCCAGAATCCCGATCCCCACACGACCGCGATCACCGTTCCCAGCGCGACTCCGACCGCCAGGAATCCGGTGGCCGCACGTCCGTTGATGGCCGCCAGAATCCGGGTGAGCGCCGTGCCCTCGAACGAGGGCTTTCCCGATGACTGCTGGGCCGTGACGACCAGCAGGGCCAGCGCGAACAGCGCCAGCACCACGACTCCGGCCTGGACGAATCCCACCAGCGGGTAGGTGAACACGGTCTCACCCCATGCCCCCAGACTGGTTCGCATGTTGGTGGCGGTGTCGGCCGCCTCGCAGGCGCGCAGCCCCCAGCCGTCGAGGTCCTCACGGACGCAGCGGAGTCCGGACACGTCGCCCACCTGGATCGACCCGGCGGCGATCCGCGCCAGCACGCCGACGGTGCCGACCGTGAGCGTGTTCACCAGGCCCATGCCGACGGGTGCCAGGAAGATGGTGAGGAGGGCCGTGTGCACCGCCGGGCGGCGCCCCACCCAGGTCTCGCGCCTCCACAGGTACAGCAGACTCAAGAGCGCCAGCGCGCTCAACAGGCTCAACGCGACCCAGGAGACACGGAATGGGACCACGACGTTCCAGGCGAGGGCGTTCGCCACGGCCGCGAGCGGGCTGGTCTCGGCACGGTGCAGTTCGACGAGGTACGGCACGACGCCGAACCCGATGAACACCACCAGCGCGGCGACGCGGGGGTCGGCCGCCGATTCGAGCATCCGGTCGCCCGGACTGCGCCGACCTCCGGGGTCCACCCGGCCGTATCCCTGGTCGCGCACCCGGGCCCCGATCCACCATGCCAGCCCGGTTCCGCTGGCGGCGAGCGCAAGCTGCGCGGCCACCAGCAGCTCGTCGGGGGCCGAAGTCCGCTGGGTGAGCAACGCGGTCACCCCGGTGATGCCCACCAGCACCGCCGCCGTGTACGCGATGAGCAATACCGGAACGGCGAGCCACCATCCGAACGACTCGAGCGTCGACCGTGCCAGGCGCCCGGCGGTCGGGTGCGGCGGCGTGGCCGAGGACTCGTCGTCCACCATCACCCGTTCCGAGGTGTTCCAGGTGGGCTTGATGGCCTCCAGGGCAAGCGTCGGCAACTGCAGGATCAGGCCGTAGACCCCCAGCAGCGCGCCGATGAAGCGGTGCGGGAACCGCGAGAGGTCGGCCCAGCGCATCTCGTAGACGTCCACGAGCGGCGCGTCGTCCCCGTCGATGCGCATCCGGAACCAGGGGCTGCGATACATCTGGTCCGACCCGCCGGGCTGCGGGGTCAGCAGGTCGTGTCGGTCCGCCGCGATGTGCACGTCGGCACAGGCCGCCAGCGCATCGGTGATCGCCGTGCCGACATCACCCGGCTGGTCGTCGCCCACGCCCGGCACCGCCACGACGGCGACACGGCGGGGTGTCCGGGCGGGAGGCATCGGCGCGAGCATACGACGGGACTCGGCCCGTCCACCACCGGTATCCGGAGCTCGCGCCCCGGGGCCCGGCGGCGTCCCGGCGGACTACTCCTCGAAGTCGTCCTCGTCGACCTCGAGCGCCGCCCTGCGAGTGCGCGGGCGCACGCCGCCCCCGCCGCCGGCGAACATCGCGAAGCCCACCACGCTGCCGACACCCACCACAAGTCCGGCCCAGAATTGCCACGCCGGCAGCGGATTCTTGACGAAGATGCCGAACAGCATGATCACGGCGATGGCCCCCACAACCGCAAGCGGACGCTGTTGCGGCGGCGCCAGGTGCACGATCCATGGAAGGATCAGGGCAATGAGCAGAAGCAGTATCGGAATCATCGCGACGGGTCCCGACCGGGGGTCGTTGTTTGCAACATAGTGCCAGTCCCGGCCACAGCGCGAGCGGAAGCCGCGTGATCGACCGGTCCGTAGGCCTCCACCTCCAGCAGGGCTTGAGCCTCATCGAGACCCCCCGACCGTCGGTTCTCGCCGAGCTCGACCTCACCGCGAGGCTGACCCGCCTGGTCGTGCTCGACACCGACGAGGCGATCCTCGACGCCATGGGAGACGGTCAGGGCGTGGTGGCCGTCGACGCTCCGCTGGCCGTCCCGAACCGTGGCGGACGCCGCGAGTTCGAACAGGTGCTGGCGTGGCTCGACGTCCCCACCTTCCCCACCTCCCGGGCCCGTCTGGAACAGCTCCACGGGGGGATCCGTGGCGAACGGCTCGCCCCCGCCCTCGAATCGTGCGGGTGGCGACCGGTCGAGGCGGTTCCGGACTTCGTGCTGCGCCACCTCATCTGGAGCGGACGACCGGACTCCGCCACCGAACCCGACCTGGCCCGGTTCCGTGCCGGCTGGCTCGAGTGCCGCCCGCCGCGCTACCGGCCGAAAGGCGCCGGCCGGGCACACCCGGCAGGCATTGCCGAGACGGCCGAATTGCTCGCCCGCGTGGTCGATCTGGGCGACTGGCGCCCCGCCGACTCGCCCGACGACTGGCAGGCCATCGCCGACGCGGCGGTGCTCGACGCGGTTGCCTGCGCGGTCTCCGCGCACGTCGCGGTCCACGACCCGCGCCGGTCGGTCACGATCGGCACGCGTGACCTCGGGGTCGTGGTCAACCCGGCCGGGCCGCATCTGCGTCAGCGGCTGGAGGTGAACCTGGAGCGCCTCAGGGACGAGGGGGCAATCAGCATCTAGATGTCCGCCGCCGTCTCTCGCACAACGGGCCACCCGTGGTATGCCCGGGGTACGAACCATTCCAACTCATCCGGAGGGGCAACATGGGCAGCGTCTACAAGGTCATCGAGGTTGTCGGCACCGACAGCGCATCGTGGGAAGCCGCGGCGACCACCGCCATCACCACGGCCAGTGAGTCCCTGCGTGACCTGCGGGTCGCCGAGGTCGTCAGCCAGGACGTCACCATCGGTGATGACGGCAAGCCCGACCAGTTCCGGGTGAAGCTCTCGGTGTCCTTCAAGTTCGAGAAGTGAGACGTCGCCGGGGGCGCGGGCTGACGGCGCCCCGCCCCCGGCACGCTCACCGCGGTTCGAGCAGCCAGGCCTGTTCTCGGGCGGGCACCCCTTTCAGCCCGCCGGCCATCTCGGCGTCGTCGACTCCCCTGATGTCGTACGTGTCGCGGTACCGCGCCCTGACCTCCGCCTCGTCGATGGAGAACGGCGGGCCGGACATCAACGCCTGGTCGTAGTCCATCGTCACGAGCAGCTGTGGGGCCGTCCCCGTCAGCCGCACGAGGTGGTCGACGTATCGCCCGCGCATCTCCGGAGGGAGCGCCACGAACGCCGCCCGGTCATACACCGCGTCGACCGGGCCGAGGGTGTCGGCGGTCAGGTCGAAGATGTCGCCCACATGGACGCGCAGGTCGGGGTCGGTGTGGTGGAGCACCCGCCCGTCATCGGAGACGGCCGGCTCGACGTCGAGTTCGCGGAAGAGCTCCTCCACGGCCAGCGGGCTCAGCTCGGCTCCCACCACGTGGTAGCCGTGTCCGAGCAACCAGGCGATGTCACGCGTCTTGCCGCAGAGCGGAACGAACACGCGCGAGCCGGGTGCACACGCCAGTTCGTGAAAGCAGGCGCTCAGGCGGCGATTCGTCGTGCCCTCGTGAAACGCGATCTGCCCGCGCTGCCAGCGTTCGTGCCAGAACCCGTGCTCCAACGCCTCACCTCGGATGGTTCGTCGCGCCGCTCAGTGCTCGTCGACCGGCGAGCAGAGCGTGATCACGAACTCGTTCGGATCGCGAACATACGCCACGGTCTGCCCCCAGGGCATCTCGGTGGGCTCCATGACGATTCCCGCCCCGGCTGTGACGGCACGGTCGACGGCCGCGGCGACATCGTCGGTGACGAGGCCGAGTTCGAACGTGGCGCCCTCGGGATTCGCCGGCCCCGCCGCGACGTGCTGTCCGGCGAAGCTCCGCAGGGCGAACCCCAGCAGCGTCGTTCCGGTGTCCATCTCGACGTACTCGCCGCCCTCAGACCGCATCCGCACCCCCAGCCCGAATGCAGCCGCGTAGAAGTCGGCCGTGGCGTTGGTGTCGTCGACGTACAGGATGGTGTAGCCGAATCGCATGAGTTCCCCCGGGGTCCGCGAACACACGTTCGCGGGTCACGGTAGCGGATCACGCGCCCGGCGGGCCCAATCCGTGTCAGGCCGGGGTCAGAACCCATCGCGGGGCCCGCGGCCCGGCGCGTGGACCTCGGAGTCCGAGGGTGGCCGGCCGATCCTGCCCTGCCGTCACGGGCGGTGCACCGGGTCGGCGCCAGACGGCGATGTCCGGCCACATCCTCAACAGGCGGTGATCCAGAGGCGCTCGGTGTGCGTAGGGACGGTCGAGAGGGGGCTTCCGCCCCCCCGGAGCTGTCCGATGCAGCACACGAAAGGACCGATGTGTCTTCCAAACCAAGAAAACGCGCGATCGGCGTTCTCGCCGTCGCGGCGGTCGCCGCGTCCGTCGCGGCGCCGGGGTTCCTGAGCGCGTCGAGCCACCGCGAGGCACCCGCGATCTCACAGGACCCGACCGCGGACAACACCGACGTGTACGCATTCCGCACGCCGGACGACCCCGCAACCACGTTCGACGAGAGCTCAACAGCCACGCTCATCGCCAACTACGTTCCCTTCGAAGAACCGGCCGGCGGCCCCAACTTCCATCGGTTCTCCGACGATGTCCGTTACGAGATCAGGGTCGACAACACCGGTGAGGGCTGGCCGGACGTTCGCTACGTCTTCCGGTTCAAGACCGAGCAGAAGAACCCGGGAAGCTTCCTCTACAACTCCGGCAAGGTGGGCTACGACCCGGCCACCAAGTCGTACACCAATCTGAACACCGTTCAGACGTACCGCGTCACGCGGATCGCCCGAGACGGCAAACGGGCCCGCGCGCACGTGCTGGGAATGGGCCTGCTGACGCCGCCGAACAACGTGGGGCCGGCGTCGACCCCCAACTACGCCACTGAGCTGGTGCCTCCGGCCATCCACGATCTCGGCGGTGGTTCCCGGGTGTTCGCGGGACAGCGAGACGACCCGTTCTTCGTCGATCTCGGCGGCGTGTTCGACCTGTTGAGCTTCAGGTCCGACCCTCCGGCGGCGTTCAGCGATGGTGGCGTCGATGCGCTCACCGGGTACAACGTCCAGACCATCGCGCTCCAGGTGCCCATCACGGATCTCACCGTCGATGGCTCGATGCCGACGGACGCCGACGACACCAAGAGCGTGATCGGGGTGTACGCGACCGCCGAGCGACCCACGGTGGTCCTCGGCAAGCGTTCCATCACGGTGGGCCGGCACAAGCGCACCGTTCACAGTGCCCACCGGGTGTGGCGGCAGGTGTCCCGACTCGGCCAGCCACTGGTCAACGAGGTGCTGATCCCTGTCGGACAGAAGGATCGCTGGAACGCGTCCAATCCCAGCGGTGACGCCCGGTTCGAACGGCAGTACACCGAACCGGAACTCGCCGCGGTGGTGAACAAGCTCTACGACATCGGTGCGCCGACGACCAATCGTCAGGATCTGAAGGCGATTCTGCTGACCGGTATCCCACCGAAGAATCCGCTGGGAGCCCCCACCACGCAGATCGGGACGAAGGCGAAGGCCGCAGACCTCCTGCGGCTCAACCTCGCCCCCAAGCCGACACCGTTCGCCGAACAGAACCGGCTCGGTCTGCTGGCAGGACAGGCCGACGGATACCCCAACGGCCGTCGACTCGTCGATGACACGGTCGACATCGCCGAGCGGGCGGTCGCCGGCGCGCTGGCGGAACCCCTGGGCCTCCCCGCGCCGAACGGCACCAATGCCGCGCTCGCGGGCCAGCTCGGAGATGGCGTCAACGAGAACGACCAGCCCTTCCTGGACTCGTTCCCGTACGTGGCGACGCCGATCAGCGGGTTCGACACCCGTCACGACCGGCCGCCGACCGCGCCGTAGTCAGCCCACGTGGTGGCGGCACCCGTGCCGCCACCACGACAACCCTGAGGACGCCCGATGTCTCGCACTTCCTCCCTTGCCATCGCGCTTGCGGGTGTGATCACCGCGGCCGCAGTGGTGTCGCTGCAATCCGACGAGGCGCCTCGCGGCGTGGCCGCGGGCGCTGACGGCTCCGCCGCGCTCGCACGCTTCTCGGAGTATCAGCGCTCGGGTCGAGTGGCCGACCTCGAAGACGCCGAGCGCCTCGCCGCGCGGGCCCTGAGCGCCGACCCTGCGGACGTGCAGGCCGTCGAAGCCCGGGCCCGTGCGGCCATGTCACGACACCACTTCCGCCAGGGATTGGCCCTCGCGAACCGCGCTGCCGCACTGGCGCCGGATCGGGTCGCCCACCGCGGGATTCGTGCGGATGCGTTGATCGAACTCGGCCGCTACCGGCGGGCCCTTCCCGCCGTGCAGCGTCGCATGGATCTGCGTCCGGATCTCGATTCGTACGCCAGGGCATCGTACGCGGCCGAACTGACGGGCAACCTCGCCGCCGCGCGCGAGTTGATGAACCTCGCGGTCGAGGCCGCCCAGCCCGGAGGGTTCGCCCACAAGTACATGCGGGTGCAGCAGATCCAGCTGCTGCTGCGGTACGGGAACCGCGATGCCGCCGCCGAGATCATCGCGCGCGCAGCCGCCGAGTATCCGGGCGACCCGGAGATCGCCATTGCGCGCGGACGGCTTGCGGCGGCTCGAGGACATCTCGGCCCCGCCCGCCGCCAGTACCTGGTGGGCATTCGAGCGCTGCCTCACGCTGATCACCTCCAGGAACTCGCCGAAGCCGAGGTCGCGCTCGGCCAGACCTCCGCCGCACAGCGCCATCTGGGTCGGGCGCGTGTGGCCTACCGCGTGGCAGCGGCCGCCGAGGACAACGCGATCGAGCGGTTGAACCTGATTGCGGACTGGAGCCGCCCGACGACCGGCGATGTCGAGGCCGCGTACTCCGCGCGTGCTCGTCGGCCGAGCGTCCTGGGGGACGCGATGCTGGGGTGGGTACTCGCCCGAGCCGGCCGGTGTGACGAGGGAGCGCGCGCGGCTCGACGGAGCCTCAGGCTGGGCACCCTGGACCCTCGAATGCTGGCCCGCGCCGCCTATGCGGAGGCGTGCGCCGGCAACGCCGAGCGTGCCCGCGCACTGGCGCGGTCGGCCAGCGGAGCACCACCGCACCTGAAGACGTTGATCGTCGACATCGCACGCGACGGGCACCTGAGCACCGGCGCCGGCCCGCGCCGGTAGGCCCGGGGCCCGCACGATGGCCCGGTGCAGGCACCGCCGCGGCACTCACCCCCGGCCGGGTCTACGCCGGTGTCAGGACCCAGCGCAGACGCTGGGGCACAGCGGATGACAGCGCCGTGCGGAGTTCCGGTGAGCGGTAGACGCGGTCGGGAATGGTCCGTGCCGGAGCCTCGACCGTGAGCGTCGATTCGGCGAACGGCCACGGGTCGACGCTGGCCCCGTCACCCGTCGCGGTAAGCGTGACCGTGACGCCTTCGTCACCCTCATCGCGCGGGACCCTCGGGAGCGGCCACGGCTGGCCGCGGTCGACGAGACCCCACGTGAGGTACAGCGACATGACGTCCCAGGTCTGCAGCAGGCGGTACGCCGCCCACTCCCATTCCGGCCTCGGAGCGGGATGCAAACGCTCTCGAATCCGAGCCTGCAGCGCCTCCTGGCCCAGGATGAAGTCGCGCTCATGCTCCGGTCGCTCCTCACGCGGCGGGGGTGCGCCGTCGAGCCCCATGCGCTTCTCGTACAGCCCCTGTCCATGGCGACTCACCACCAACCCGGCACGCGCGTTCATTCTGGCGACCGCCTCGACGCCCCGGGAGTAGAGGTCGACGTGAACTCGACGGTCGAGCTTCGGGAAGTCGACCGGGACACCCTCCGCATCGACTTCAGGGTTGGCGTCCCAGGCCTCCCAGCCGTCATCGTGGTGTTCGGTGGCGAGCACCAGGTCATCCCAGTGCTCGAGCCGACGGAACGTGTCGTTGCCCCAGGCCCGGGCCAGGGACGCACACTGGTGGGCGTGGTCGGGCTGGGTCACCAGCCGGAGGCCGTCGGGTTGGGTGGAGATGATCACCCCGGGAGTCTGCCGGGAGAACGCCGCCGACGCACCGGACAATGCCGCCGACGCGACCGGAGGCGGGCCGGGCCGCCTCCTCAGGCCGGGCGACCTACTCCAGCGTGAGCGGCGCCACGAGCGGGTATGACGGGAGGCCCACCGCGGATGCCGTCGTCGCCACCAATCGGTATCCGTACTTGCTTCCGGAGCTGGCGCCGCACGTGGGATTGTCGATCGTGACGGCGGCGAAGCTGGCGTTGGGCGCGAGGCTGTTGGCGTCGAGGTCGGTGGGCACCGTCAGGGTTCCCATGGAGTTCGAGTACAGGACCTGACCACCCCAGAACGGGCCCGCACTCGACCCACCGGCGTTCAGGTACGCGGTGCCCGTGCAGGCAGCGCCCGTGTAGTAGATCTGCGCCGGAGAGATCGTCCCGTCCCACTCCACGGACGCCACGTTCCCGGTGGACGTCAGAACCGTGACGCCGTAGCCGTCGGCGTAGATCGCGCTTCCAACCACGGTCCCGTTGGCGTCTTTGAGGTGTGGCGCGTTGGCGCCCGCCGGCCCCTGAGGTCCGGCCGGTCCCTGTGCGCCGGTCGCACCCGTGTCTCCCTTCGGGCCCGAAGCCCCCTGAGGCCCCGCGGGCCCCTGCACGCCAGCGGCACCGGTGGCACCGGTGGGTCCACGACCCCCACCCGCGCGGATCGCCCGCCGCACGCTGGCGCTCAGTTCCCCGGCGCCGATCGATCCGTTCCTGATGTCCTGGCCGGTGATGCTGCCGTCCTGGATCTGCTTGCCGGTGATCAATCGGGCGCCGGTGGCGGCGCCACCACCGACCGCAAGCACGGCGGCGGCCAGGAGGACGATGCGTACGGGGCTGAGTCGTTTCATGCAGGTTGGATCGACCGGTCCCGTGGACGACTTGCAACCAGAGGGGTTGGACTCCGACTGAATCCGGCGGGTGACAGCCGGTTCCGCGGCCGCCCCCCCGGGTGGTGCCGCTGGCCGCACGCCCGGCTGCGGGCATAGGGTCGCCGCATGGACCACATGGACCGTCGATCGTTCCTGATGCGCGGCGGGCTCGGCGCACTCGCCCTGAGCCTGCCGGGCGTGCTCGAGACGGTCTCCGGGGCCCCGGGACCGCTCACCGCACTCGCCCGTGCCACGGACGGGCCGCTGCTGCGGCCGGGCTCGGCCGGCTACCGGGTCGCGCAGCCCGGTTTCAACCTGGCGTACGCCGGCCGTCGCCCGCTGGCCATCCTCCAGCCGGTGAACGCCGGCGACGTCGCCGAGGCGCTGCGCTGGGCGGCGGAACGGAACGTCCGTATCGCCGCGCGCTCCGGCGGCCACTCCTACGCCGGGTACAGCAGCCCCGACCGAGGGCTCCTGGTGGACCTGCGCCGGATGCGCGGTGTGAGGGTGTTGGGGAACGGGCACGTGCGCGTTGGTGCGGGCGCGCAGTTGATCGACGTTCACCGGGTCCTCAGCGCACGGGGCCTCACGCTGCCCACGGGAACCTGCCCGTCGGTGGGTGTGTCCGGACTGACCCTCGGCGGCGGCTACGGCCTGTCGTCGCGGATGTTCGGGCTGCTGTGCGATCGTCTGGTCGCCGCCGAGATCGTGACGCCGGACGGCAGACGCCGCCGTGTGGACGCCCGCCACGACCCCGACCTGTTCTGGGCGCTTCGCGGTGGAGGTGGAGGCAATTTCGGGATCGTCACCGCCTTCGAGTTCGCGCCGGCCCACGCCCGTCGGGCGGCGTGGTTCCTGATGCGCTGGCCATGGGAGCAGGCCGAGGAGGTGCTCGATGTGTTCCTGCGCCTCGCCCCCACCACCGACCGCCGCCTGACGGCGCTGTGCACCCTGAGCACGGCCGGGAGCGTGACCGTGCTGGGCCAGTACTACGGCACCGAGGCGCGGATGCGCTCGATCATCGGTCCCCTGCGCCGGATCTCCGGCGCCTCGTTCAGCTCGGGCACCTCGTCAACGATGGAGCTGGTGCAGCGCTGGGCCGGCTGCCTCGACCGCACGGTGACGGAATGCCACACGGCGGGAACCAGAACCGGCGGCCAGCTCCCGCGCGAGCGGTTCGCCGCCGCGTCGGGCTACCTTCGCCGGGTGCCGAACGGGGCGGGCATCCGCCGGCTGACCGCGCTCATCGAGCGGCGCCGGGCCCAGGGCCAGGGCGGGGCGCTCATCGTCGACGCGTACGGCGGTGCGATCGCCGACGTCGCGCCCACCGCGACGGCGTTCGTCCATCGCCGCGAACTCGCGAGTGTGCAGGCCTACACCTCGTTCGCCGCCGGACGGGAGGCGCTGGCCCGGCGATGGCTGGCCGACGTCCGCGGTGTGCTGGCCGACGTCGGCAGCGGCTTCGCCTACCAGAACTACATCGACCCCCGGCAGCCCAACTGGGCGCACGCGTACTACGGGGCCAACCTCGGACGACTCGCCGACCTCCGTCGCATCCACGACCCCGACGGCGTGCTCCGGTTCGCCCAGGCGATTCCGCTGCGCGCGCCCGTGTAGCCGAGTCGGCGCCCCACGAGTTCATCGGTGAAACACGAAAGGGCCCGGCAGAAAGGGCCCCTTCACAAACGGCAGCGGCATCCGTCGGACGAGCGTGCTGCGCCGGGGCAGCGTATCCCTGAATCGACGCCTGGCACAACATCCCGTGCGGCGGGAGTTCCGAGGGCCGCCCACCAGCCGTTGAGCCGCCCGACGTCTGGCACCTAGCGGACGCTCCACTCCTCGACCAGGTCCCCCAGGTCGCGATCCAGGAAGCCCATGCCCGAGTTCATGACCACGCGGTTCGCCCCGGTGTCCCAGGGGCGCTTCGCCTCGACCGGGCGGCACAGGTAGAGCTCGTCCTTCGCGCGGGTGACGGCGACGTGGAAGACGCGCTCTTCCTCCTCGAGCTGCCCCTCGGCCAGCGCCCAGGACGACGGGAACGACCCGGCCTCCACCTGCAGCACGAACACCACCGGCCACTCCAGGCCCTTGGCCTGGTGGACGCTCGAGAGCACCACCCGCCGGGCGGGCCCGCTGATGTCCTCGTCCACCTCGACACGCTCGGCCAGGGCGAGGTCTGAGAGTAGCGCCCCCAGGCCGGACGCCCGCGCGGCGATCTCGGCGAGCCGCGACAGGTCGCCTTCTCGATCGCGCCAGTTCACGAACCGTGCCTGGAGTGAATCGCGGTACCAGTCGGATCGCGCCACGTGCAGGATGATGTCCTCCGGCCGCTCCAGTTCGGCGACCTGCGCGCACACCTCGGCCGCCGGCTTCAGTGGCGCCCCCAGATTGGCGACGGCGGCCACCGCGTCGGCGAACTCACCCGCGGCGGCCATCGCCGCCTCGGTGCCCCGCGCCGCGCCTCGCTGGCCGACCCGGTCGAACAGCCGCAGCGCCCGATGCCACGCGAGCGAGTCGTGGGGGTTGTGCCGGATGCGGCA
>JACJWX010000014.1 GCA_020636905.1 Actinomycetota bacterium
TGTACCGCTGTGTCGTGTGCGGCCAGGAGCTGTTCAGTTCCGACGCCAAGTACGACTCGGGGACCGGCTGGCCGTCGTTCTTCGAAGAGGTGAGCGAGGGCCGGGTGCGGCGCGTGGAAGACCGCAGCCACGGGATGGTGCGCGTCGAGGCGCGATGCGCCAACTGTGACGCCCACCTGGGACACGTGTTCTCCGACGGCCCCGCGCCGACGTGTGAGCGCTACTGCATGAACTCGGCGTCGCTTCAGCTGGCTCCGGGCGACGGCTCGCCCGCGGCGTCCGATTCAGACGGCACCGGGGGGTGATGCTTCCGGCCCGCTCACGACGAGCGGGCCGCGGCCACTGAGTGGCGCAGGGCGATCGGCACGGGAAAGGCCGGGGGCAGCGGACCCCCGTTGAGCGCAAACTCAGCCGCCATCTCACCCATCGGCCCGTACGGCACGAACGCGGTGGTGAGGCCCCGGAACTGCGCCTCGGGGATGTCGTCGAGGCCCACGACCGACATGTCCACCGGCACCCGTCGGCCGAGCCGGTGCACGCCGTCGATGGCGCCCAGCGCCAGTTCGTCGGCCACCGCGGCGATGGCGGTGATGTCCGAGCCGTCCGCCAGGGCCGCGAGGACCGCCGCCTCCCCGTCGCCGCGCCCCAGCCCGCGAGCGTTGACCACCTTGAGGCGGCCGCGGTCACCCCACGCCGCGATCAGCTGGTCACGCCGCGCCGTCTCCCCGGCCCAGCCCACGATTGCCAGCCCCCGATGCCCGAGCTGCGCGAGGTAGTCGACGAGCTGCCGGCACGCGGTCTCCGTGTCGGCGGTGATGCTCGGCCGATCGATGCCGGCGGTGTCGACGACGACGATCTGTGCGCCGGGGAGCACCTGTTCGGGATCGGGGCGGAAGGCAACGGTGGGCCCGCCCAGGAGTTCGCCGGGGCGGAGGATGTTCATCGTGACCCCCACCCGGTCGCAGGTGGCGGCCACACCGGCGCAGAACCGCACCGCGGCGGGGCGTGTCCAGAATTCGGCCATGTTCCTGGCGACGGTCAGAGTCAGGCTTCCGACGTTCTGCCGGCGGAGGGCCCGAGCGGCCGGGTTCGGCCCGCTGTAGTTGAGGGCCCTGGCGGCGGCCAGCACCCGCTCGCGTGTCGCCGGTCCGACCCGGTCCGGCCGGTTGAACGCGTGGGACGCGGTGGCGATCGAGACGCCCGCGGCATCGGCCACGGTGCGCAACGTCGGCTGCTCGTCCTGACCGCTCACGTCTCCCGGCCCTCGATGTCCAACGCTTGAACTCGTCTGGTGTTCAATCTATCCTGGCCGCGCTAAACGTTTAAATCCCACCGGGGACCCGCCCAGCGGGTACGTTCGCACACAACTCCAGGTGGCGATGAGCCGGACGCTCTCGCTTCTGGAGCCCCCGCTCGGTCACGACCGGGCGCCCCGCCGGCGAGTTTCCCCGCAATTCTCGACCGGGGAAACTCAATCCGGCCTCCGATCGGGCCGATGTTTCGGGAATGGACGCACCCCCACGCGTCACCCCGGCTGGAGTCGGATCCCGGAATGCGCTCGATACACTCGCCCGCGTGCCCGCCACCCTGCACTGGAGCCGTTTCGGCGCCGTCCTGTTCGACCTGGACGGGGTGATCACGCCCACCGCGGCGATCCACGAGCGTGCCTGGGGCGAACTCTTCGCCGACCGCGGGTACACCCGGGCGGACTATCTGGACCACATCGACGGCAAGCCGAGGTACGACGGCGTGAGGGCGTTCCTCGCGTCGAGAGGAATCGACCTCCCGTGGGGCGCCCCCGAGGACGCACCGGGCGACGACACGGTCTGTGCGCTCGGGAACCGGAAGAACGCGCTCTTCAACGAGATCCTCGAGCGTGAACCCCTCCAGGCGTATCCCGGCACCGTGGAGGTGCTGGACCTGCTGGACCGGCTCGGAACTCCCCAGGCCATCGTCTCGTCGTCCAAGAACGCGCGAGCGGTCCTCGCCGCCGCGGGGATGGGTGAACGCTTCGCCGTGATCGTCGACGGCGTCGCAGCCGCCGCGGAGAACCTGCCGGGCAAGCCGGCGCCGGACACATTCCTGCGCGCGGCGGCGCTGCTCGGTGCCGATCCCGCGAAGAGCGTGGTCGTGGAGGACGCCTCGTCCGGCGTGGCCGCCGGCGCCGCCGGAGGATTCGCGGTCGTGGTCGGTGTCGACCGGGGCGGCAACGCCGAGGCGCTCGCCGCCGCCGGCGCCTCGATCGTGGTGAGCGACCTCGCCGACACCCTGGGCGAGGGGGCGACCGCGTGATGAAGCTCCGCGGATCGGGCACGTTTCCCGAGCACCGCTACCCGGCCGACCCCTGGAGGCTCATCGAGGCCGAACCGGATCTCGCCAACCTCGGCGTGACCGAGACGCTCTTCGCGGTCGGGAACGGGTACATCGGGATGCGCGCAAACCCGAGCGAAGGCCGGGACGCGCACAGCCACGGGACCTACCTGAACGGGTTTCACGAGACGTGGCCCATCCACCACGCCGAGAGCGCCGTGGCGTTCGCCAAGACGGGCCAGACGATCGTCAACGCCCCCGACGCCAAACTCATGAAGCTCTACGTGGACGACGAGCCGCTGCGCGTGGGCCAGGCGGATCTGGACTCGTACGAGCGCGTGATCGACTTCGCCGCCGGGCGGTCGTGGCGGGAGCTGATCTGGCGCACACCGTCCGGCAAACTCATCCGCATCTTCTCGTCGAGAATGGTCTCGATGGTCCATCGGCATCTGGCCGTGCTGACGCTCGAAATCGAGTTGCTCGACGGCGAGGCGCCGATCGTGGTCTCCTCCCAGCTCCTCAACCGGCAGGACGGCGAAGACGAGTACCACGTCCGCGCCGCCGCGCTCGGCGAGGGCATCGATCCCCGTCAGGCGCGCAAGTTCGACCAGCGTGTACTGGATCCGGTGCTGCACCGGCACGCTCCCGGCGAGGCCGGCGGGGAGGTCATCCTGGGCTACCGCTGCATCAACAGCGGGATGACCCTGGCGGCGGCGTACCGGCACGAGCTCGACACCACCTTCGATCACACCGTGGTGACCTCGGCCGAACCGGACCTGGCGAAGACGGTGTTCACGATCGACGGTGCCCCGGGCGCACCGATCCGCATCACCAAGTTCGTCTCGTACCACACCTCGAGAGGCGTCCCGCCGCAGGAGCTGGCGGATCGCTGCACACGAACCCTCTCGAGAGCCGTCCAGGCCGGGCTCACCCGCCTCGAGATCTCCCAGCGCGAATGGATGAACGAGTTCTGGGACAACAGCGACGTCGAGATCGTCGGCGACACCCGCGCTCAGCAGGCCGTTCGCTGGCACCTGTTCCAGCTCGCCCAGGCGTCGGCCTGCACCAACGAACTGGGCATCGCCGCCAAGGGCGTGACCGCGGGCGGGTACGACGGGCACTACTTCTGGGACACCGAGATCTACGTGATCCCGTTCCTCTCGTACTCCAACCCGAGCGCCGCGCGGAAGCTGCTGCGCTTCCGATGGCACATGCTCGACATGGCCAGGAGACGGGCCACCGAATTGAGTCAGGTCGGCGCGCTCTACCCGTGGCGGACGATCAACGGTGAGGAAGCCTCGGCGTACTACGCCGCCGGAACCGCGCAGTACCACATCAACGCCGCCGTGGCGCAGGCCATCGAGCGATACACGCAGGCCACCGGTGACTTCGACTTCCTGTCGAACGAGGGGGCGGAGATCCTGGTGGAAACCGCCCGCCTCTGGGAGGACCTCGGCTTCTACGCCACAAACGGCGAGCGGAAGTTCAAGATCCACGGCGTCACCGGCCCCGACGAGTACACGACGGTGGTGAACGACAACCTCTACACCAACGTCATGGCGCGCTTCAACATGCGGTTCGCCGCGAGCACGGTGGCCCTGCTCCGCGAAACGAATCCGGCCGCCTACGAGGCCCTCTGCCAGCGCACCGGACTCGAGCCGGCCGAGGTCGACCGCTGGAACGCCGCGGCCGAGGCCATGTACCTCCCCTACGACGCCGAGGAGCAGATCCACCCGCAGGACGACAACTTCCTGGAGCTGGAACCGTGGGACTTCGAGAACACCCCGGATGACCACTACCCGCTGCTGCTCTACTACCACCCGCTCGTCATCTATCGCCATCAGGTCCTGAAGCAGGCCGATGTGGTGCTGGCCCTGTTCCTGCGCTCGGAGCACTTCTCGCTCGAACAGAAGCGCCGCAACTTCGAGTACTACGACCCGATCACCACGGGTGACTCGTCCCTGTCCTCGTGTGTTCAGGCGGCCGTCGCAGCGGAAGTGGGGCATCACGAGCTCGCCCTCGAGTACTTCTCGGAAGCGCTGTATCTGGACCTGCTCGACGCCCATGGGAATACGGCCGACGGCGTGCACGTCGCCAACTCGGGAGGCGTCTGGAGCGCACTGACGCACGGGTTCGCGGGCATGCGCGACACGGGCGACGCCCTGTCGTTCGATCCCCGCCTCCCGGCCGCCTGGGAGGGGCTGCGGCTGCGGCTGGTCCGCACGGGCAGCCTGGCGGAGATCGAGATCGACCACCGCGGCCACCTCATCCGGGTCATCGACGGCGAGCCGCTCCCGGTGCTGGCCGGCGGACACGTCATCCACATCCGGGCCGGGGAAGAACACCGCTTCGAGGTCTGACCGGGCGAGCGCCGGCCGGGCGTCACCAGGACAGGTGCGGCACCCCCGGTTGACCCTGCCACACCCGCGAACATACGCTCGGCCGGAAATCGCCCCCGGGAGTCCCTGTTCGAGATCCGAGGGAGCGCCCCGTGCCGTTGCTTCGCACCACCGTCCTCGTCGCCGCCATCGCCGGGTGTGCGCTCTGCGGTTCAGCCGCCGGAGCGCCGGTAGGTGAGCAACTCCGGGTGACCGAGCACGGACCCCCGAACGACGCGACCACCCCCGCCGTGAATTCTGCGGTCGCATACAACTCGCTCGATGACGAATACCTGCTGGTGTGGGAGGGCGGCGTCCCCGGAGTGTTCGGCAAGACCGACATCTACGGGCGGCTGCTCGACCGCGACGGTCGGCCCAAGGGGAACGAGTTCCGGATCTCCACCACCGACGGCGACCAGCTCAATGACGGCGTCTCCCCCGACGTCGTGTTCGATCCCATGCACCAGGTCTACTACGTGGTCTGGGAGGAGCGGACCGGGCCGACCGCCCGCAGCGAGATCCTGGCGAAGCGGGTGACCAGGGCGGGCGTGCCGGACGCGGCGCCCAACTTCTCGACGCGACTCAACACCGACCCGCTCGTGCCCATCACCGCCGAGGACCCGGCGGTCGCCTGGAACGCGGCGACCGGGCATGTCCAGGCCGTCTGGTCCGAGACCCGGCCGGGCCAGGGCGGGGCCGAGATCGTCATGGGCGATGCCGTGCCGTCGCCGCCGAATGGTTCTGCGAGCCCTGAATCCATGCGGATATCCGACATGGGCGGCAACACGCCGGGGTACAGCGCGGTGCGACCCGACATCGCCTACGACCCCCAATCGAACGAGTTCCTGGTGGTCTGGTCGGGCCTCGACGACAGCCCGCCCGTGCTCAACAGCGGATTCGAGATCTTCGGCCAGCGGGTCCGTCTGGCGAACCCCACCGGCATGGGCCTCAACTTCCAGGAAGTCGGTCCGGACACGCGCATTTCAGACATGGGACCGGAAGGCGCACCGAGCTACTACGCCCGCAATCCGAGCGTCGCCTTCGACGCCGGCTCCGGCCGGTTCCTGGTGGCCTGGGAGGGTGTCGACGGTACGACGCCGCTCCTCACCGACGGCCAGGAGATCTACGGACGGCGTGTCGCGTTCAACGCCTCGGACGGGTTGTCGCTCGTGGGGCCGGACACCCAGTACAGCGACATGGGCCCCGCCGGTGACGACGGGTTCTCGGCGCAACACGCGGCGGTGTCGGCGCACCCGCTGAACCGCGAGTTCCTGGTCACCTGGGATGGCGACGACAACACGCCGCCGCTGAAGGACAACGAGGAGGAGGTGTTCGGCCAGCGGGTCGCCGCGGACGGCGCCCAGATCGGAGCGGACACCGTGATCTCGGACATGGGCCCCTCGATCGGCAGCCTCTTCTACCGCGCCGCGCGACCGGCGGTCGACTGGAACTCGGCCAGCGGGCGCTGGCTGGTGGCCTGGCAGGGTGACGACGATTCCATCGGCGTCGGCCAGCTCGGCGTCGACGACGAGTTCGAGATCTGGACGCGACAGTTCGCGAGCGACGACGTCGCGCTCCCGCCGGGGACGGCATCGGGCGGTGGCATTCCCGGCAGCACGGGCGCGCCCGCGGCGGCCGCCTGCGTGATGACCTCCCCGCACGGCGCGCCCACCGGAGGGAACGGCGGAACACTGAAGCTGAGCGCCGGGCAGCTCCGAATCAACCAGATCATCGGACAGGCCGCCGTCCGGCGCGCCAACGCGATCCAGAAGTGGCTGGATGACGGGATCGTGGGCTCGGATCTCTGCGGCGGAACGCTCGCGCCCTCCAACCTGGACACGAGCATCGCCGTGTCCAGCGGTGTGCTGCGGGCGCTCCCGGGGGTCGCCTCACCGCGCCCGGTCCAGATCGCGGTCGCCACGCGCCGCGGAGGACGCGTCACCCTCTCCATCGCGCAGATGCGCACCAACCAGCGCGTCTACGCCGCGGCGGTGCGGCGCGCCAACGCGTTGAAGGCACGGTTCGAAGGGAAGCTGACCGGTGCCGACATCCGCGATGGGACGCTCGGACGGGATCGGCTCCGGCAGGACCTGACGATCACCGACGTCGCCCTCGCCGTCGCGGCGCGTCCGACGCAGCCGACGGTCAGCACCCCGCGGCCCCGCAAGCCGGCGGAGTTCCGCCTGACGCTGGCGCAACTCCGCGTCAACCAGAAGATCGCCCAGGCGGCGGTACGCCGCACCAACGAGCTGCGTGAGCTCATCGCGGGTGGCCTGAAGGGTGAGAACTTCCAGGCCGGAACGATCTCAGCCGCCGATCTGGCCGGTCCGCCGGGCCCCTGAGCACGATCGTCGCCTGATGCCTTCGTCGCACGCCAGCGTGTGGCGAGGGCATCAGGCGGATCGCATGTCAGTCCCCTTCGGGCTTCTCCACTTTCACCTCGGAGTTGCTCGATTCCGAGCTCGACTCCGACGAGGTGGTGCTGTGCTCGCCCCCGGAAGACTCGGTCGAAGCGTGCGACTCGGACTCGACCTTCTCGGCGGGCTCGGAGTACTTGGTCGTCGCTTCTGAGGATGATTCCTTCGAGCGTTCCCGCTCGAGCTCGTGCTCCCCACCCTCCGAGCTGCGGGACTCCGTCGGCGCCACCCGCGTGACGCGCGTCTCGGAGTGCCCTTCCCGATCGTCCAAGCCCTCCGAACGAGTCCCGGCGACGGTGCGGTGACCGCCGTCGTCGCCCGGCTCGGATTCCCGGTGCACCGTGCGCTGGCGCACGTGCGAAACCTGGATGTGGCCGCTGTTGCCCGACCCACCCGCCGACCGGGCGGCACTGCTCTGGGCGCCGGAGAGCGACGACGAACGGGCGGAAACCGCGATCAGCCCCCCGCTGGTCCCGTCGGTGGAGGCGACGGACGCCACCCGCGGCGGTTTGTCGGGGCGGTTGGGAAGCCCGTCCTTGATGGCCGACCCGCCGCCCGCGATCAGCACGACGCTGGCACCCACGAGGCCGGCAAGCCGGAGGGTACGCCCATCGCCCGTGCCGGCGGATGCCAGCAGTTGCGGGGCGGGACTGTCGATGACGCGGATGAGCACCCGCGCCAGCGGCGCCGGCAGCATGCCCCAGGCCGCGGCGGGCGCGGCGCGCAGTCGACGTCGCGCACGGAACAGCGCCTGGTGGACCGAGTTGGGCGTGGTCTTCAGTTCCCGCGCAATGCGCCGTGGTGCCGCCCCGGCCTGATCCATGAGCACCGCCCGACGCTCCCTGGGCGGAAGCGAGGCCACTTCGCGGAGCGCGTCCTCGGCCCGTTTGCGCTGGGCGACGATCTCGGCGGGCGGCGGCGATCCGGGAAGCTGATCGTGGGGAACGGCCGTCGGGACGGCTCGCTGGCGACGACGCCGTTCATCGAGGGCGAGGTTTCTGACCACCCGGAAGAGCCAAGGACGCGGCTCGGTCGGAGCTCGGCCCTCCGCTTCGCATTCGGCCAGGCGCAGGTACGCCTCCTGGACGACGTCTTCGGCGCCCGCGGGATCGGTTCCCAGCAATCGTCGGGCGTAGGCGGTGAGGTCGTCGTGGTGCACCCAGGCCTGTGGGTCCTGGGCGTCGCTGCGGTGGGTGGGCACATCCCCTCCGTTCGAGCGTGTGTTGGCCGTGGGGCCAGGGGAACGATCCCATGGCGAGGCCGCGGCGGGCAAGGACGTTGGTTCGTCTGGATCAATCGGCATCACGACGCCGCGGCCTGAGCGGGTTTCCGGGCGGGGGTGCGCTTCACCGGCATGATCCGCCACGCAAGCGGAGTCGCCACCATGACGAGGAGGACAGCGTAGATCCCGAGCACGAACGGTCGGTTGCTGTCCGACCCGGCGAGCAGGCCGTGGAGCGCACCGCCGACGATGGTGCCGTACGCGGCCCAGTGCATCCGGCGCCAGACGCGCACGCCGATCCGGTTGCGATACCGGAACGAGAGATGGAGCAGGATCATGAGTTCGCCGGCCACGACCCCGATCCCGGTCCACAGCGGACGGTACGGAGCGATGCCGGGCACGACCAGATCGAGCGGGCTCAGCTGGACGGTCTTGTCCAGCAGGAGCGAGACACCATGGACCCCCAGGGCGAGAATTCCCAGCAGGGACACGAACCGGTGCACCTCCATGACCTGGGCGGGCTTCAGGCGCTGGAAGGGGCGGGCGCGAAGAACGATCCCCAGGACCATGGTGGTCGCCAGCATCCCCAGCGAGGTGAATCCGGCCGCGCGCGAGATGATCCAGAACGTCGGGTCATGCGTCATGCAATCCTCCCGTCAATGTGGTCTCCCCGCCCACGCCGACGAGCACGGCGGGAATGCCCCGCGCATCGGCTTCACGGGCCGCCTCGGCCCTCCCGGCGAGCATGAGTGCCTTCGCGTGCGCCTCCGCCTCGACACCGGTCGAAGCGACGACGCTCACGCGGAGCAGGTCGGTCTCGGACGGCGCGCCCGTGACCGGATCGATGATGTGATGTGCCTCGCGGCCGTTGCAGCGCCACCGGCGCCGATCCCGGCCCGAGGTGGCGATCGCGCCCGAGTCGAGCGCGAGCGTCAGCGGGCCGTTGCCGGTGGCCAGACCAACGGTCCATGGCCCGCTGGTCCGCGGACCCCGGACGGCGATGTCGCCTCCGAGGCTCACCAGGCAGGGTCCACAGCCCGCGAGCGTGTCGGCCACCCGGTCCGCGGTGAATCCTTTGGCGATTCCGCCGAGATCGAGTCGCACACCCGATGCGAGGGACACGAGACACTCCTCGACGTCGACGGCCACATCGCCGCCGCCGGGCACGGGAGCTCGCCCCTGAACCTCGGCCGGAAGCGACTCGATCGAGCGGTCGTAGCCGGCGGCCACCACCGCATCGTGCACGGTGGGATCGAACCGGCCGGCGGTGCGATCCCGCTGCTCGAGCGCCTGCACGACGAGCGCGAGCAGGTCGCTGCCGACACGCATCCGCCCCGACCGATTGAGCTGACTCAACTCGGAATCGGGACGGAAGCGCGACAGGATGCGCTCCAGGCGGCTCACCTCCCCGGCCGCCGCCCGGAGCGCACCCAGGCCATCCTCGCGAGGGCCCGCCTCGAGCAGGAACTCGACGTCGGTACCCATCGCTCGGAATGTGTGGCGCAGGATCACGACGACCCGGATGAGGCCGCCGCCGGCGCCGATGACACCGACACGGACGGTGCGGACACGGGAGCGCTCGCCACCGGCGCGGAACCGCCGCCGGACGAAACCGAGACGCCGCCACCGCCGCCGGACGACACGCCCGACGAACCGCCGCTGGAGACGCCGCCGCCACCGCCACCGCCACCGCCGTAGACGTAACGCACCACCACGGCACGGTGTGCATAGGAGTAGGCCAGCTTCCGCTTGTAGATGGCCTCCTGCTCGCGTCGGCGCTTCCAGTCCTTCGCGATCGCCCGACGGCGAATGCGCTCCCGCTGCTTGTACTTGGCCCACCGCTTGGCGACGACCCGCTTCACCTTGCGAGCGCGCTCCTGTTGCTTGGCTTCGATCCGCTCGAGGCGGGCGAGGCGCGGATCCTTGGGCGGCTCGCTCGCCGCCCAGGGGTGCGCAGACACGAGCGCCCAGGCAAGGAAGAAGACCAGGAGCGCGACGGCAGCCGTGTACGCGCGTGTCATCACTCCGGACATCAGTCGTCGCTCTCGTGCTCAGAATGCTCGCCGCTGTTGGAGTGGTCTTCGCGATGGTTCTCCGACGCGTGGTCCTCGTGCTCGGAGCTCTCGTGCGTCGTCGGAGCGGCGGGAGCGGGCGCGGCCTGCGACTTCGGGGCGGCCTGCGGAGCCGACGCGTGATGCTCGGGCTCGCGCGATGACGTGGAGCGCTTCGAGGGCTCCGAACCGCCGCCCGATGCCGACGGTGCTGACACCATGCGCGTGACCACGACCGGAGGAGCGACCGGTGCGGGAAGGGGATCGAACTTGGGGCGTTCGGGAAGGGCCGGCGGCCGCTGCTTGAGGGCCTGTGCGAGCTTGACGTCGTTCTGCTTGACCGCCTTGGTCCGCTTCTTCAGCTCCTTCTTGGTGATGGTGACGGGCTCCGACGCGTCCGCGCCGAGGTCGACGGTCTGGCTGAGGGCGACCGTCCCCGTGAGGGCCGCGGTCGCGAACACCGCGGCCAGTCCGATTCGATGTGGGACGCGTGGCATTTGAGGTCCTCCTCGGGTGGGCCGGGCACTCCGGTGTGGCGCCCGTCACACCCACAACGGACTCGAGGCCGATTCCTTACGCAGAAATTTCTCCTGCCGGCCAGAACGCCGGCTGCGGGCCGTGTCGCAGCCCGATTCGACGCCGTCCGGGCGCGACGCCGGCCCGGACGGTCGTAGCACCAAAGAACAATTGGCGGCGCCCCGGACCGCTGCGACATTCACCGCATGTCCAATGATCACGATGGCAATCCAACGAACGACCCCCACCGGCGCGAACGACACCGGATGTCGCTCACCGACGAGTCGGACCGGTCCATGAGCATCCGCGAGGTCATCGGGGGGCGCCCCCGCTCCGGTGGGCGCGCCGGCCGCCGAGGTGCCGGCCTCGCGGCCGCCGCACTCGTGGGAGCCGCGGTGGTCCTCAGCGGTGGCTGGGCGCTGCAGGACGTGTTGCTGCCCCCGCAATCGACCGATCCCGAGCGGAGCCTGTGGCTCTACACGGCACCGGGCGCCAGGACGACCACCACGGCTCGACGCGACGTCGCCCCCGCGGCCGATCGCCGCCGACGCCGGGGTCGCGACGATGACCGCCGATCGACCACGACCTCGGCTGCAGTCGTCTCACCACCGGCGATCAGGCCGGCACCGCGCACCCCGAGCAGCGGCGCAACGACCACCCGGCGGGAGGACCGCGCCGCAGCCGCGCCCACGAGGCCGCGGAAGGCAGACGACGGTCGGCGTCGGAAATCCGGTTCGTCGGGTGATGATTCGGGCGGCACCAGGTCCACTCCGGCGGCGCAGGTACCGCCGACCACCTCGCCCGTCCAGCCGGCGACGGTCTCGGACGATTCGCTACGAGCCCCGAGTGCCGGCTCGTCGTCAGGCTCGGGTTCCTCCGGCAGCGGATCATCGGGCAGCGGCTCTTCCGGATCCGGATCAGGGTCCTCCGGCAGCGGATCATCCGGCAGCGGATCATCCGGATCCGGCTCGTCAGATGATTCATCCGGGCGCGGCTCTTCGGGGTCGGGACGTTCATCCGACGACTCCTCGGGTTCCGGCTCTGGCTCGTCGGGCAGCGGCTCGTCGGGTTCCGGGCGCACCTCAGGGAGCGGCTCCTCGGGCAGCGGCTCCTCGGGCAGCGGCTCGTCGGGTTCCGGCTCGTCGGACGACTGACCGCCCGTCGTCCGACCGACATCGCGCGCGGTCCGGACGTGCCCCCGGACCGCGGGCGACCCCTCGCGCTCGGGTCGCCGGTGCCACCGCGGGACGGCCGGTACTACGACGCATGTCCCATTCCATCCCGCACCCGACTCGAATCACCATTCAGCCCAGCGTTCCCGTCCTCCCGAACGACCGGACACATCCCCCCAATGCCTCGCTATCTGCTCTCCTCACACGACGGATTCGGCCTCGGCCACACGCGCCGGAACGGCCTGATCGCCATGGCCCTGCTCGACGCCGATCCCGACGCCGCCGTGACGCTGGTGACCGGGCTCGACCCGAACCGCGCGGGCCTGCGCCATCCGCGGCTGAACGTCATCCCCGTGCCGCCGCTCGTCAAGGACGAACACGGCGACTACCGCAGCGGCACGATGTCGGTCCGCGATGCCGTCGGACGCCGGGCCGCCGTGTTCAACGAGGTGGTTTCCGGGTGGCGCCCGGATGTCATCGTCGTCGACCGGCATCCATACGGCACGTTCGGGGAGCTCCGGCACGGTCTGCTCCGGGCCCGGCTGCGCGGCGCCGCCCTCGTGCTGGGGCTCCGGGACGTGCTCGACGAACCGGTCGCCGTGGCGGCCGAGGTCCATGGTGGAGCCTGGGAGGGTGTTCCTGAGGTGTACACCGACGTGCTCGTCTACGGCGACCCGGCCGTGTGCGACCACGAGGCGGAGTACGGGCTGCCGGTGACGCCGCGGTACTGCGGGTGGGTCGTGGGCCCTCCCGCTCCCCAGGCGCCGGAGCCCGGGTTGCTCCTGATCGCCGCCGGCGGGGGTGGCGACGGCGGGCCGGTCTACGCCCTGGGCGCCAGCGTGCTCCGGCAGCGCGGCGACTGGCGCGGCATCGTGCTCGCGGGCCCGTACGCGGCCGCAGAGGACCACGAGCACGAACGACTGCACTTCGTTCGCGGAGCCCACGACGTCGAGACGTATCTCGCCCGGTCGGCGGCGGTGATTCAAATGGCCGGATACAACTCAACGGTCGAAGCACTCGCCGCCGGCCTTCGGCCGATTCTGCTGCCGCGGCGCAGCCCGAGGCGGGAACAGGCGATCAGGGCCCTTCGCCTGGCGAACCTCGGACTCGCCGACGTCGTCGATCCGGACGCGGACGTGTCGGAAGTGACCTGGCTTCTTGATCGGCCCCGGCGGCTGGCGCCGGGGGCCGCCGTGGCCGCCGGAATCGGTTTCGACGGCGCCGACCGGGCGGCAGCGCACATCGCCGCATGCTGCATGGAGACGGCGCGATGAGTTCCGACGCCCCGCAGGGACTCGGCGCGAGCATCCGCCTCCTGCTCCCCCACGCGCGGCCCGTGCGCTCGGCGCTGTTGCTGGGCGTCGCCCTGGCCGTGATCGAGGTCGCGATCGGCCTCGCACTGCCCTGGCCCCTGCAGTGGGTGGTCGATCACGTGCTGCAGCCGAGTGATCGCGGCGAAGCGGTACCGGACAACGCCGACATCCTGCTGCTGGGGGTGGCGGGCGCCTACCTGGTGCTGGTGTCCCTGGCGGCGCTCGCCGACTACTGGTCGACGAGGCTGTTGTCGGCCGCGGGGCTTCAGCTGGGCAACGGTCTGCGTCGGCGCGTGTTCACCCACCTCCAGCGCCTGTCGCTCGGCTACCACAACCAACAGCGCGTCGGTGACCTCTCCACGCGCGTCACCAGCGACGTCGACCGGTCCCAGGACATGCTCATCCAGATCCTGGCCGCGCTGCTCCCCAACGCCCTGCTGCTGGTGGGGATGGTGACGGTCATGTTCGTCGTCGACGCATGGTTCACGCTCATCGCGCTGTCGGCGACGCCGCTGCTCGTCTTCGCGACCTACCGGGCGACACATCGTCTCAAGGAGGCCACCCGGTCGGCCCGACGGGCCGAAGGACTGGTCGCCGCGGCGGCGACCGAGAACCTCGGCGCGATTCCGCTGGTGCAGGCGTTCACACTCGAAAACACGCAGGGTGCCAGCTTCGCCACGCTCACCGGGTCGAGCCTGCGCGCAAACCTGCAGGCGGCACGCCTTCAGGCGCTGTTCAGCCCGATCGTGGACATCTCGGCGGCGTTCTCAGTGGCTCTCGTGTTGTGGCTCGGCGCCACCAGAGTGCTCGATGGCGACATGACCCTGGGCGTGCTGCTCGTGTTCATGAGCTACCTCGCCAGCCTTTACAAGCCCATCAAGCAGCTCGCGAAGCTCAGCACCGCCCTCGCGAAGGGCGCCGCGGCCACCGAGCGGGTGTTCACACTGCTCGCCACCGAGCCGCACATCAAGAACCGCCCGACGGCGCGCCGCGCCCCGATGTTCAGCGGCGAGATCGATCTGCAGGACGTGGCCTTCTCGCACGGTCGTGAGGATGTGCTGCGGGGGGTCACGCTGCACGTCGCGGCCGGCGAGCGCGTCGCGCTGGTCGGACGCACGGGCGCGGGAAAGACGACCCTTGCGTCACTGGTGCCGAGGCTGATCGATCCGGACCGGGGACGGGTCCGCATCGACGGCCATGACATCCGCGATCTCACCATCGACTCGGTCCGGGATCAGATCGCCATGGTGCTGCAGGATACCGTGCTGTTGCGGGGCAGCCTGCGAGACAACATCGCGTGGGGACGCCCCGGCGCCCAGGAGCGCGACATTCGGCGAGCGGCCCGCCTGGCGCTCGTCGACGAGTTCGCGAGCCGGCTTCCGGACGGGTTCGACACCGTCATCGGCGAGCGCGGAGCGAACCTGTCCGGCGGTCAGCGCCAGCGTGTGGCGATCGCCCGCGCGATCCTGCGTGACGCTCCGATCATGATCCTGGATGAACCCACCAGCGCCCTCGATCCGCGGTCCGAGGAACTGCTGGTCGAGGCGCTCGCCGGGCTGCCGGGCGACCGCACCATGCTGGTCATCGCGCATCGCCTCTCGACGGTTCGCGACGCTGACCGCGTCGTCGTGCTGGACGACGGGCTGGTCGCCGAACAGGGGCCCCACGAGGCCCTGATGCAACACAACGGCCTCTACCGACGGATGGCCGAGACGTCACTGACACCCATGGGAGTTTCCTGATGAAGGTCCTCTATGTGCTCAAGCGCTATCCCCGGTTGTCGGAGACCTTCGTGGTCCAGGAGATCTCCGGTCTCGAGGCACGCGGAATCGTCGTGGGGGTCGACGCCCTGCTCCCACCCGAGGACGGCCCACGCCACCCGGCGACGGACGGTGTGCGGGCCAGCGTCCGGTACGTGCCGCGACGACCGCGCCTTCGACGTCGCCCGGTGTTCACGTCCCACTCGCGGTTGTTCGTGCGGCACCCGGCGCGCTGGGTGCGGGAGGCGCTCCGCGCCCGCCGGCAGCACACCTGGCGCCGATTCCTCCAGGGCGGCCTGGTCGCGGAGCGCGCGCTGCGAGACGGGGTGGACAGCCTCCATGCCCATTTCGCCACGGCCGCCGCGGAGGTGGCCGGTCACGCGTCGGCGCTCTCAGGAGTCCCGTTCACCGTCACCGCCCACGCGAAGGACATCTACAGCGTCGAGAACGCAGCCCGGCTCGCGGATCGACTCGGTCGGGCGAGCGCGGTCGTGACGGTGTCGAATCACAACGCCGCGCACATCCAGGGCGTCGTGCCCGCCGTGCCGCTCCGCGTCATTCGCAACGGCGTGAGCCTCGCGGCCCCGGCCGAGACGTCCGGTGACGGGCCGGTGCTGTGCGTGGCGCGACTGGTCGAGAAAAAGGGCGTCGATCTGCTCATCGAGGCGATCGCGCGTCTCCACCGGGCCGGGCGCCCGGTGACGCTGGAACTGATCGGCGATGGTCCGCTGCGCGAGCGCCTGACCGAACAGGCCACCGCACTCGGCGTGGCCCACGCGGTGCACTTCCGCGGAGCGCAGCCCTCGACGGTCGTCGAGGAGGCATACCGGCGGGCCGCGATGGTGGTACTCCCGTGCCGGGTCGCCGCGGATGGCGACCGCGACGGCCTGCCCACGGTCCTCGTGGAAGCACTCGCGCGCGGGTTGCCGGTCGTGACCACGGACGTCGTCGGGATCGGAGAGCTGGTTCGCGACGGGGAGAGCGGGTTGCTGGTACCACCCGAGGATCCCGATGCCATCGCCGACGCCATCGCGCGACTGTCTGACGACCGCGAATTCGCCCGATCCCTCGGCGCGGAAGGCCGCTCACTCGTCGCCACCGAGTACGACCCGGCCCTCAGTGCCCGGGCGCTGGAACAGCTGCTCGTCGAGGTGGCCGCATGAGGATCACCGTCCTGTGCGCGGATCTCGGAGTCCGCGTGCCCGGCGACAAGGGCGCCTCGGTCCACCTGCTGTCGATCACCCGCGCGTTCATCGACGCGGGCCACGAGGTGCTCCTGGTCGGGGTGGCGGGTCGCGATCCGGCGCCACCGGACGTGCCGGCCGTCCTCTTCCCGCACCCCGGGCGGGCGACCGGCCTTCGACGCGAGATGCGGAAGCTCCACTTCAACACGTCACTGCCCATGCGCGTCGGTGAGTCCATCCGAGCGTTCCGACCCGACGTGATCTACGAGCGGCTGGCGTTGTTCGGCACGGCCGGCGCGGCGGTCGCACGTGCCCTGGACGTGCCGCACGTCCTGGAGGTCAACGCGCTGCTGGCGCGCGAGGAATCCGACTGGCGCGGCCTCCACATGGGGAAACTCGCCCGCCGCCTGGAGGAGCAGGTGCTGCGGTCGGCCACCCTTCGCGTCGCCGTCAGCGCCGAGGTCGCCGCGGACATCCGCGAGGTCGCCCCCGACCCTCCGCTCGAGGTCGTGCCGAACGGACTCGACGCCGACCGGTTCCGCTCACTCCCACCCCGCGCCGTCGCTCGTGAGGCCCACGGCATCGATCCGGACGCGGTCGTGCTCGGATTCGTCGGAGCGCTGCGTCCGTGGCACGGAGTGGGGCATGCGATCGACGCCCTGCGCGAGCTGCCCGCCGACACCATCCTGGTGGTCGCCGGAGACGGCCCGATCCGGGCGGACCTCGAGGAACGCGCGCGAGCGCAGGGCGTCTCCGACCGCGTGCGCTTCCTCGGGCAGCTCCCGCATTCCGAGATCCCGGGCGTGCTGGCCACCTTCGACATCGCCCTCGCGCCCTATCCCGCCCTGGAACGGTTCTCGTTCTCGCCGCTGAAGGCGTACGAGTACATCGGCGCGGGACTGCCCGTGGTTGCCAGTGACGTCGGCCAGCTCCGCGAGATCGTCACCGAGGAGGCCGGGCTCCTGGTGGAGCCGTCGAACCCCACCGCGATCGCCGAGGCGTGCACCCGGATCAGACGGCAGTCCGACTCCTGGGTCGCGCGGTCGCAAGCCGCCCGGGCGCACGTCCTGGCAACGCACGGCTGGACCGGACGTGCCAACGACATCATCGCCGCGCTCGAGGAGGTGTCTCCCCATGCAGCTGTCGCATGACCACCCGTTGTTGACGGACGAGGCGCTGGCCGAATGGAACGGCGGGGTCACCGCACTCTGTGCCGCCCTGACCGCGGGCCCCGTGCTGAGGCACGTTGCGGGTCGCCGGCTCACGATGCGTGTCGACGGTCCCGACGGACCCCTTCTGCTGAAGGTCTTCGCCCGGCCGCGCGCACGCGGCAACGCCCGCCGTCTGGACGCGCTCGCCCGATCCGCCGCGGCGCCGTTCGTTCCCCGCGCGATCGCCACCGACGATTCCGGCCACGTCGGACTCATCGAGTGGACGCCCGGCACCCCGCTCGATTCGCTCGATGCGGACGCCGTCATCGACGTGGCTCCCGCGATCGGCCGCGTCGTCCGCATCCTCCACGAAAGCGGCGCGGAGCTCGATCGCGACTGGACGGTCGGCGACGAGCTGCACCAGCTGCGGCGCCGGGCGGTACCCGCCACCGTCCCGCTGGTCGACGCGGTCGAGTCGGCCCCGGACATCCTTGCCCTTGGACTCGAACCCCTGGTGAGCGCGCACCGAGACCTCCACCCGCGTCAGGTGGTCGTCGACGGCGGTCGGATCCGCCTGATCGACCTCGACGACGCCGCACAGGCGCCGGCCGGTCTCGACGTCGGCAACTTCGTCGCACATGTGCGTCGCGATGCCGCGATCGGGCGCATGCCCCACGAGGCGGTGGAGGGCGTGATCGAAGGATTCCTCGACGGGTACGGCCATTGCGACGAGTCGGTTTCGCACTGGGAACGGCTCGCCCTGATCCGGCTCGCCGGGCTTGCTGAATCGCGCCATGAACGCGCCGACTGGGCACGGGAATTGAGGTCCCTTTGCAGCGTCTGAACGCCGATACCGGCCTCGGCGGACACGCCGATCGACCGGTCCACCGATCGCGGGTCGACGGGAGTTCCGTCGCGGTCAAGCGCTACGTGTCCGCCGACGGAGCCAAGCTGTTCGAGGAACAGCGCCGACTCTGGGCATCCCCGTTCGGGGGCCGGCGCACCCCGCCGGGCCTCGCCCGTCCGGTCGAGTGGCGCCCCGAATCCCGCGAGCTGGTGGCGGAGTGGATTCCCGGCGGGGCGCTCGGGAGCCGCGGCGATCTCGGACTCACCGAACACCGCGTCGAGGAATCCGCGCATCTCCTCGCCGACCTGCATCGTTCCGGCGTCGAACCACGCCGGCGACGGGACGCCGTCCGGGTGGCCCGTTCGCTGCGCCGCAAGGCCGACGACCTCCGCGACGTTCCTGGCAGCGCGGGCTTCGACGTCATCGTGGCACGACTCGAGGCGGTCGCCGCGGCCACCGCCCGCCACGAGCGCCCGGTCGCGACACACGGCGACTGGTCTCCGCGAAACGTGCTGGTGAGTCCCGATGGGCTCCGGCTGATCGACCTGGACCGGCTGCAGCATGCCGGCGCGGCCCGGGACGTCGAATACTGGGGAGCCTGGGCGTGGGCGACACTCCGCCTGAGCGGACATCCGGGGTCGTGGCAGCTCGCCGCCCGCTACCGGGAGGCGTACCTCGCGCACCGTCCAGACGCGAGGGCCGAACTCGAACGAACCGCCCCGTTCCACCGCACGGCGGCGCTGTTGCGGATCGCCCACGGATGGTCGGCACTGCGCGCGGATCCGGACACCATGGCGAGCGTGATCGCGGTGGCCGGGGTGGTCTCAGCGCTCCTCTGAGGAAGCGCGTCCCGAGAGGTTCTCGCGGGCCCAGAGCGCGGCCTGCGTGCGGTCGGTGACGCCGATGCGCTGGAAGATGTTGGTGAGGTGCGCCTTGACCGTGCGCTCGGAGATCCCTAGCCGCAGTGCGATCACCTTGTTGGCGAGACCGTCCGCCACCAGTTTGAGCACCTCGCGTTCACGGTCGGTGAGCGCGGATTCCAGCGAAGCCGTTCGCTCGCGCGACTCAAGAAGCACGCGCGCGGCCTTGGGGTCGAGCGGCGCCCCACCGGCGGCCGTGGCCCGCAGGGCGTCGAGGATGTGCTCCGGATCGGCCTGTTTCAGCAGGTAGCCGACCGCGCCCGCGTCGAGTGCGTCGAGCACCTTGCGTTGATCGCCGAACGAGGTGAGTACGACGATCGCCACGTCGGGATGGATTTCCAGGATCTGCCTGGTGGCCTCGATGCCGTCCATGTCGGGCATCGACAGGTCCATCAGCACGATGTCCGGGCGCCGCTCCGTCACCAGCGTCACCGCCTCCGCCCCGTCGGTGGCGGTCCCGACGGTGCGAAGGTCGTCGGTCGTCTCGAGGAGCTGCTCGAGTCCATGTCGAACGATCGCGTGATCGTCGACGATGACCACGTCGATCATTTGGGTACCTCCACGGTGACCATGGTTCCTTTGCCGGGTGCCGATTCCACCTCGAGCGTCCCTCCGGCCTCGGCGACGAGGTCTCCGAGGCCCCGCAATCCGACATGCCCCTCCGCCTGCGCGCGGTGGATCGTACGGGGGTCGAATCCGCGTCCGTCGTCCTCGACGGTCAACCGAACGCGGTCGCCGACGGAGGCCACATGAATGGAGATGCCGCTTGCTCCGGAATGACGGAGGGTGTTGCGCACCAGTTCCTGCGCGGTCCGATAGATGAGTCCGGTCGTGTGCGGGCGCAGCTCGCCCGCGGGCACGGTGACGTCCACGTGGGGCGTGATCCCCCTGGACGAGAGACCGGCCACCATGTCGGCAAGCGCGGAACCGAGTCCCTCCTCTTCGAGGTTCGGAGGGTAGATCTCGACGAGGAGCGACCGGAGCGCGGTGATGACGCCTCGCACGTGTTCGGCGGCGGTCTCGACGACCTTGGGATCGATGGGCGGCCCCCCGGGCGCGCCCGACCGGCGCAGCGCCGCGCTCAGGGCGAACGAAACACCCACCAGGTCCTGGACGGACCCGTCGTGGAGATCGCCGGCGATGCGGCGTCGCTCGGCATCAGAGGACTGGATCGCATGCTGGAGCAGCAGCTCCCGTTCGTCCTGGCCTCGCCGCAGGCGTCGAGCCATGGACCAGGCCGATGGAAGCTGCAGCAACTGCAGCAACAGCAGCGCGCCGAGCACCACCGGTGCGAACGCCAGCCACAGGGAGCGCCCGGCGGCGGTGACGTCGCCGTAGCTGAAGTAGACCTCGAAGAGCAGCGGGGTCCCTGACGGTGAGCTCAGCGGGGCGTACACCTCGAGCAGCCGGTCGCCGGGGCGCTCGAAGCGGTTCTCAGGCTTGCTGAGGTCGCTGATCTCGGCGTGGGCCTCACCGCCGGCCATGACCCGCTGCGCGTCGTCGTCCAGGGTGAACCGCTCGCCGATGAGGCGTGCCTCGTCCGAATAGACGATCCTGCCGTCGGCCGCCCAGATCTTGGTGCGCACGAGTGATCCGCGAAGGACGTCCCGGCGGATGACCTCGTCGACCCGTTGCAGCGCCGCCGGGTCTCCGCGCATGAGCGCGGGCGTGACCTCGTGCTGGACGATGCCGGATGCGGTGATGTACGCGATGCGCTGAGCTTCGGAGGCGGCGCGGTCCGTGCCCACCCGGCGACTCGCGAACGCCGTCGCCGCAGCGAGGATCACGAGACCGGCGAGCCCGGTGAGGAAGAACCGCAGCATGAGTCGGCGAACCGAGACCACCGGGAGCGGGATTCCGGCGTCGGTTCGTCGTGAACGCGCCGCGGAGGCCGGCGGGCGTGCGCGGTCGTCCTCGGGAGATGCGTCGTGGGCCATCGCCGGATCCTGGCGAGTTGGTGGGACGGTTCGGAATTGCGCTTTGGTCGTAGTACCCGCCGGCGCCGGGTCTGGACGATGACCGCCGGGAGTCTGATGGAGGATATGGGTGCGCACGGTCAGCCCCGGGATCCGGTCAACAGACACATCAATCTGGAGTGATTCCATTTTGTGTACGCTGCCGTCCGTGCACGAGGCACAGTCATCCGAGGAACGGCTGAGGGCGGCGGCGCTGCGGGTCACCCGGCCCCGCGTCGCGGTCCTCGACGCGGTCCGCGAACATCCGCACGCCGACACGGACTCGATCGTCCGCATCGTCCGGGGCAGCCTCGGAACGGTCTCCACACAGGCCGTCTACGACGTGCTCCGCGCGCTCAGCACCGCGGGAGTCCTGCGGCGAATCGAGCCCGCCGGATCGGTTGCACGCTACGAGGCGCGGGTGGGCGACAACCACCACCACCTCGTCTGCCGAGGTTGCGGCACCATCGTCGACATCGACTGCGCCGTCGGTGCCGCGCCGTGCCTGCTCACGGACGACGACCACGGGTACGTCATCGACGAGGCCGAGATCACCTTCTGGGGGCTCTGCCCGGCGTGTGCCCGCGGACGAGAACCGTCGATCGGCGGAGACATCACATCCACCACACAACCTGAGGAATAGCCACGTGGAGAACAACGGAACGTGCCCGGTCGCGGGCGGAAACGGCACCACCAACCGGGACTGGTGGCCGAACCAGCTCGACATCAACGTCCTCCACGCGAACCCCGCCGCGGGGAATCCCATGGGAGCGGACTTCGACTACGCCGGCGCGTTCGAGGCGCTGGACCTCGACGCAGTGAAGCGCGACATCACCGACGTCATGACCACGTCGCAGGACTGGTGGCCTGCGGACTATGGCCACTACGGACCGCTGTTCATCCGCATGGCCTGGCACTCGGCCGGCACGTACCGCATCCAGGACGGCCGGGGTGGCGCCGGTTCCGGCGACCAGCGCTTCGCGCCGCTCAATAGCTGGCCGGACAACGTGAACCTCGACAAGGCACGGCGCGTGCTCTGGCCGGTCAAGAAGAAGTACGGGCGCAGCATCTCCTGGGCCGACCTGATGGTGCTCGCCGGGAACGTGGCGCTGGAATCCATGGGCTTCCGCACGTTCGGTTTCGCCGGTGGCCGCGAAGACGTGTGGCAGCCGGAGCAGATCAACTGGGGCTCCGAGACCGAATGGCTCGACGACACCCGCTACCACGGGGAACGCGAACTCGAGAATCCGCTGGCGGCGGTTCAGATGGGTCTGATCTATGTGAATCCGGAGGGGCCGAACGGCGAGCCCGACCCGCTCGCGGCGGCTCTTGACATTCGAGAGACCTTCGCGCGGATGGCGATGAACGACGAGGAGACGGTGGCGCTCATCGCCGGCGGGCACAGCTTCGGCAAGAACCACGGCGCCGGCGACGCGGCGCTGGTGGGCCCCGAGCCTGAGGCCGCGCCGATCCACCAGATGGGACTCGGATGGACGAGCGGTCACGGGACCGGAAGGGGTGTGGACACCATCTCGAGCGGATTGGAGGGTGCCTGGACCCCCACCCCGACGACCTGGGACACGAGCTTCTTCGACACGTTGTTCGGCTACGAATGGGAACTCACCAGGAGCCCGGCCGGCGCGTACCAGTGGACGCCGACGGACCCGGCCGCGGCCGACACGGTTCCGGATGCCCACGATCCCTCGGTTCGGCATGCGCCGGTGATGCTGACCACCGATCTGTCGCTGCGGATGGATCCGGTCTACGGGCCCATCTCGCGACGGTTCCACGAGAATCCCGACGAGTTCGCCGACGCGTTCGCGCGGGCCTGGTTCAAGCTGACCCATCGCGACATGGGCCCGGTCAGCCGGTACCTCGGCCCTGAGGTCCCCGCGGAGCGGCTGATCTGGCAGGACCCGGTGCCCGCGGTGGACCACGAAATGATCGGCGCCTCCCAGATTCAGGCGCTCAAGCGCGCCATCATCGACACGGGGCTGTCGGTCGACGAGCTGGTGGCCGCGGCCTGGGCCTCCGCGGCGACGTACCGCGACAGCGACAAGCGCGGCGGCGCGAACGGAGCGCGGATCCGGCTGTCGCCCCAGAAGGACTGGGAGGCCAACAACCCGCCCGTCCTCGCGAAGGTGATCGCCGCGCTTGAACAGGTGCAGGGCGCCTTCAACGCCGGGGGAGCCGAGCGGGTGTCGCTCGCCGACCTGGTCGTGCTCGGCGGCTGCGCCGCGGTGGAGGCCGCCGCGGCTGCCGCGGGGGTGGTCGTCGAGGTCCCGTTCTCGCCGGGACGCACCGACGCCACCGACGAGCAGACCGACGCGGACTCGTTCGCACCGCTCGAACCGATGGCGGACGGGTTCCGCAACTACCTGCGGCCCGGCCATCCCCGCTCCGCCGAAGAGCTGCTGATCGACCGGGCGCAGCAGCTGACGCTGACGGCACCCGACGCGACGGTGCTCGTGGGCGGGATGCGCGCCCTGGGCGCGACCTTCGACGGCTCGTCACTCGGGGTGCTCACGGATCGTCCCGGTGTGCTGAGCAACGACTTCTTCGTCAACGTGCTCGCCCCGGACGTCGTGTGGACGCCCACCTCGAAGGCGGAGGAGACCTTCGACGGGCGTGACGCGACGGGCGCCGTCAGGTGGACCGCGAGCCGAGTGGACCTCGTGTTCGGGTCGCATTCGCAACTGCGAGCGCTGGCTGAGGTGTACGCCAGCGACGATCACCGCGAGCGGTTCGTCTCGGATTTCGTCGCCGCGTGGACCAAGGTGATGGAGCTGGATCGCTTCGACCTTCGCTGAGCGAAGGAGTCGGCGCCACCGGGTGGGGTGGGACGCGCCCCACCCCACCCGGTGCGACCGCCACTCGCCGTCCATTCGATCGGGCGAGAGGCGCCACATCCACCAGAATCACCGGTCGAGTCGCGCGCGCCGTCAGCGGCCGCGATTCGTCGCGTGGAAGACGACCGCGGCGCCATCGGCCACGGCTGACACGCCGCCGCGGGTGGCCGCCCGAAGATGTCCCGCACTTTGCGCATTCTCACGAAATCGCAATCATATTCGACCGTCGCGTGTCGCCCTCAGGCCGCTCCCACGCGTCCGAGATCTCGATGAAATGGACGAAATGATCTGTCAAGTCCTTGGTTCAGGCGACGAGGAAGGTGCTGCCCCGCACTCACGCCGACCGAGGAGACCCGAGCGATGCGATCCCTTCCCACCACCTGGTTTCGTCGCGCCACGGTGACGCAGCGGCTCATCGCCGCGATCGTGGCCGCGGGGCTGCTGCCCCTGGTGGTCATCGGTCTGATCGGCCTGCAAACCGCGAACGCCACACTCGGGGACAATCAGCAAGCCAAACTCCAGGCGTCAGCCGCCAACGTCGCCGACCTACTCGATCGCAACCTCTTCGAGCGATATGGCGATGTGCAGGCGTTCGCGCTCAGCGGTCCCGCCATGTCGATGGAGGGGGCGGAGGTCACCCGCTGGATCGACACGATGATGGGGATCTACACACCCATCTACAACCTCATGGTCGTCGCGGACATGAACGGACGCATCATCGCCGTCAACGGCGTCGACGTGTCCGGATCGGACATCGCGGCTAGGACCCGGCGCCTCATCGGACGCGACGTGTCGGACGCTGCCTGGTTCACCACCGCGACCGCCCCGAACTTCACGGCCGGAACGACCATCGTGGAAGACGTCCACGACGACCGGCTGACGAAGGCGGTCTGGGGGGCCGACAGCCCACAGGCCCACTCGATGAGCTTCACCTCGCCGATCCGGAATTCCGCCGGGCAGACCATCGGCGTGTGGAGCAATCGGATCAACCTTGGAATTCTGGATCCGGTGATCGGCCAGGTGAGGAACGGGTTTGTCGAGCAGGGCGACGACGTACACCTGACGATCGTCAACGCGAGCGGTTCGGTGCTCGCCTCGACGAGCGACACGCTGACCCCGTTCTCCACCACGGCGACCGGTCGGATCGCCTCAGGCGCCCTCGAGACGAGCGGCTCGGGGAGCGGACGCGGGAACGACCTCGACGGGCGGGGCAGCATCATCGCCGGCTACGCGAAGAGCCCGGGATTCGAGACGTATCAGGGCGTCGGCTGGCGGGTCGTCGCGACCCAGACGCATGTCGCGGGAGCGACCGCCCTGCGGAACACGATGATGATCGTCGGCGCGATCCTGGTCGCGCTCATCGCGGCGGCCGCATGGTTCCTGGCCCGGCGCCTCGCGGCACCCCTCACGACCCTCCGCGACCAGATGCGACACATCGGCCAGAGCGGTGATCTTCGCGTCCGCACCCGGCTGGACCGACAGGACGAGATCGGCCAGGTGGGCGATGCCTTCAACGACATGCTCGACGAGTTCGAAATGATCGTCGCCGAGGTCGGTTCCAGTTGCGCCGCGGTCCAGGGCGGGACCGAGGAGATGGCGACCGCGTCGACCGCTGCGCGGAATGCGACGCAGGAGATCGCATCGACCATCGAGAGTGTCGCGACGACGGCGAGCCATCAGGCCGGCACCGCCCAGCAGGCCGACGGCACCGTGAGCGAGATCGGCGAGGGCATCAACCAGGTCGCCACCCGATCGCTCGCGGTCGCCGACGCGGCTGAAGGAGCCGACTCGGCCGCCCGTGAGGGATCCGAGACCCTCGTCGAAGCGTCCCGCGCGATGGAAGCGATCCGAGAGGCCGTCGAGAGCGCCGGAACGGTGGTTTCCAGCCTGGGCGCCCGATCGGAGCAGATCGGCGTGATCATCAACACGATCACCGACATCGCGGACCAGACCAACCTGCTGGCCCTGAACGCCGCGGTCGAGGCGGCGCGTGCCGGTGAGGCCGGACAGGGATTCGCGGTCGTCGCGGACGAGGTCCGCAAGCTCGCCGAGAACTCGCAGGCATCGGCGTCATCGATCACGGAAATCATCAGCGACATCCAGCTCGAGGCGCGGCGCGCCGTCGACGCCATGGGAACCGGTACCGCCGCGGTTGGGAGCGGCACCGAGCGGATGAGCGCCGCAGCCGAGGCCTTCGAGTCCATCCGGCGCCAGATCTCGCAGGTCTCGGACGAGATCGGGCAGGTGGCCGCGGCGGTCCAGCAACTCCACGCGGGCGCCGATTCGGCACGAGAGTCCGTTGCGTCGGTGGCGGCGATCTCGGAGGAGAACGCGGCGGCAGCTCAGCAGGTCTCCGCCGGGACACAGGAAACGTCCGCCTCGGTCGAACTGGTCGAGTCGGTCGCGAGACGCCTCACCGATTCCTCGGACCGTCTGAGCGGGCTCGTCGGACGCTTCAGCGTCCGCGCCCGGTGAGCCCGGGAGTGCCCGGGGGCGGTCCACGCAGATCCGCCCCCGGACAGGCTCGTGCGGTCCAGCGCGGTCGCTCTACCACTTGACAACCGTGTAGTTGTGCGTACGATGCCCGGACTCCCCCTTCCCTCCACCCGCACAGGAGTCGCCACGTGACCGATTCGTCCATCTGCTCCACGCCGGGGCGCCAGCGCCTGTTGTTCCTGATGGCCGGCACGGTGACCCTGATCTCGGTGGTCCTCACCCTCCTCGTGGACAGCCGCTGGGCCCTGCTCGCCGCCTTCGTGGCGATCAACCAGCTCACGTTCGCGGTGTTCGGGGCCTGTCCGGCCTCACTGATCCTCGGTCGCGTCTGCCGCCCATCGGTCGAGCAGACCGCCTGAGGCCCGCACGGCGGGGGTATTCTCCCCCGCGGATGACGCGACCCACCCCAGGCACCACCAGCGCATCGCCATGGCCGGCGGCCTGATCGCGCTCCTCGACGACGTCGCCGCCCTCGCGAAGCTGGCCGCGGCGTCCGTCGACGACATCGGCGCGGCCGCGGGCCGCGCCGGCACCAAGGCGGCGGGGGTCGTCGTCGACGACACCGCGGTGACCCCGCGCTACGTCCACGGGCTGCGGCCCGAGCGTGAACTTCCGATCATCCGGCGCATCGCGGTCGGATCGCTTCGGAACAAACTCCTCTTCATCCTCCCGGCGGCACTGGCGCTGAGCGAACTGCTTCCCTGGCTGCTCACCCCGCTGCTCATGCTGGGTGGGGCGTATCTCTCGTTCGAGGGCGCGGAGAAGGTCTCCGAGGCGCTCGCCCGGCGCCGGAACGCGACGCCCGCGCACGATTCGCGGGCCGCCGGGGACGCCCCCGTCGACGCCGGTGCCCAGGAAGCGGCCATGGTGTCGGGCGCCATCCGAACGGACTTCATCCTCTCTGCCGAGATCATGGTGATCGCCCTGAACGAGGTCACGGATCAGCCACTGCTCATCCGCGCCGCGATCCTGGTGCTGGTGGCGATCTTCATCACCGCCCTCGTCTACGGGGTCGTCGCGCTGATCGTGAAGATGGACGACGTCGGCCTGCGGCTCGCCACGAACCAACAGGGGGCGTCGGCGGGCCTCGGGCGCGCCCTGGTCACCGGCATGCCACGACTGCTGACGGTGCTGGCGACCGTCGGGACCGCGGCCATGCTCTGGGTGGGCGGACACATCCTCCTGAACGGGCTGCACGAGCTCGGCTGGTCGGTCCCGATGGACGCCGTCCACGATGCCGGGCACGCCGTCAGCGCCCTTGGCGCCGCCGCCACCTGGCTCGCCCAGACCGCGCTGGGCGGCATCCTGGGACTCGCGGTCGGGTTCGTCATCATGCGAGTCCTCGGCCCCCTGCTGCATCGCAGCGACCAGGGTCATTGACCCACCCGGCCGCCGCCGTTCCAGACTGACGTCCACCCGGACGGGTGTGCAAAGCTCCGGTGATGGCCCGCCGCAAACGCGATCGACCGAAACCGCCGCCGCTGCCGACGCCGACCGAGACCTACACGTCACCGGACGGCGAGCACACACTGGTGCTGGCCGGCGTGCTGTCGCCTCGGTCCCGGGTGCGTTTCGCCGAGATCGCCGATCCGAGCAACGCGAACGCCGCCGCGACCATCGAGGACGTGCGCCAGGGCGCGATCGCCTTTCTCTTCTCGACGCTGGTCCGGGAATGGACGGTTTCGGGCGTCACGGCCACGAAGTCGAAACCCGTGATGGACCGGTTCAAGATCGCCACGCCGGCCGAACGGCAGTGGATCCTCGAGGTGCTGCGCGCCCACTGCGCCGAATGGTTCCCGGAATTGCGCGTCCCATGACCCGAAGATGATGGCCTCGAGATGAGGACGCCCATTTCTCAGGCTCCGATTGAGGGTCAGAGTCGATGAATCCTCCCTGCAAGCGTCGATGCGCTGCAGTCGTCCCCTGACATGGCGCCGCGTGAGATCAGCCGCCTGCGACTCGCGGCCCAGGGCCTCGGACGCCCGCGCTTCGACTCCCCCGCCGCGGTCGTCGACTGGATGACATGCATGCAGTCGCAGGAACCGCGCGACGCCCTGCTCGCCATTGCGCTCCGGAGCGGCGCCGAGCGCCTCGAACCCGTTCGCGACGCGTTCGCCAGGGGTGAGATCGTCCGGAGCTGGCCGATGCGGGGCACACTCCACACGGTGCCGGCCGGCGATCTGGGCTGGATGCTGGCCCTGACGGCGGCCCGCACCCTGCAGGGCGCCTCCCGCCGCCGGAAGGAACTCGGGATCGGCAACCGGGATCTCGACGCCGCGGTCCGGGTCGCACAGGACACACTCGCGCCTCCCGGCCTCACACGTTCCCGCTTCGTGGAAGAGCTCGCCGCCGCGGGGCAGGACGCCACGGGCGGTCGCGGGTATCACCTGCTGTTCGCGCTGGCCCAGCTCGGCGTCATCTGCCAGGGCCGATTCGAGGGCAGGGAGCAGCGCTTCGTGCTCGCCGACGCCTGGATCGCCTCGCCGCGCGCCCTCGAGGCAGAAGACGCCGTGTCGACCTGGATGATCCGCTACTTCCGCAGCCACGGGCCGGCCACCGTCGCCGATTTCCGGTGGTGGACGAAGCTGCTGGCCCGCGAGGTGGCGCCGGTGGTGGACGAGGTCCGGCGGCAGCTCGAGGCCATCACGGTCGACGGCGAGGAGTACCTCATGGATCCCGGGACGCCGGACCGCGCCCGGGAACTCGGGGCGGACCTCGACCGCCCGCACCTGCTGCCCGGCTTCGACGAGATGGTGCTGGGCTACGGGACACGTTCGGCGACGATCGCGGACGACCACATGCCGAAGGTGATTCCGGGGAACAACGGTATCTTCCGTCCGACGCTGTTGATCGACGGTGTCGCGATCGGGACCTGGCGGAGGCCCCGAACCGCAGGTGCGGCTGTGGCCGTCGAGCCCTTCAAAGGCCGGGTTGCCGCGAAGACGCTCAAACGCGTTCAGACGCAGGCGGCCCTGCTTCCGACCTGACCGCGGGACTACTGCTGGATCTCGGAGTGCGCGTCCCTCGCCACAGCGCCGATGTTCCACCCGCGCAGGACCGACCCGTCCTCGAGAAGGTCGACCTCGGCCCAATGGGCGTTCCGCAACCCGCCGATGAGGGTGCGCAGGCGGCGGTAGTCCACTTCCAGGAGTGACGCCAGGATGGCGGTGATCGACGCCCCGTGGCTGACCACCAGCGCCGTACCGCCGGCGGGCAGGGAGTGGATCACATCGTGGATGGCGGGCACGAGGCGCTCCTGCGCGATGGCGATCGTTTCACCGGTCTCTCCGCGCGCGATGTCCTCGCCGCTGATCATCCGCCGCCACGCATCCGGGTACTCGGTGGAGACACTCGAAGTGGAGAGCCCCTCCCACTCGCCCACGTGCATCTCACGCAGCCGCGCGTCGAGCCGCAGGTCGCAGCGACAGGCCTTGGCCGCCGCGGCGGCGGTCGTGCGGGCACGCTCCAGGTCGGAGCTGGCCACCAGTTGCACTCCCCGCCCGGCGAGTTCCCGGGCGGCGTTGTCGGCCTGCTGACGGCCGGCCTCGCTGAGGGGGAAGTCGAGCTGCCCCTGCCAGAGACCCAGGGCGTTCGCGGTCGACTCGGCGTGCCGCATGAGGATCAGGCTGGTCGCGGGCATGGACTACGAGTGTCGTGGCTCCGCCGGACGACGCTCGGCCGGCACCACCAGCTGAGTCAGGACCGAGGCGGACGGCAGCTCGAGTTCCCGCCCGTCCCCCACGGCGTCCGCGACACGGTCGCTCGGGACGACCGCGCCGTCGTAGAGCACCACGATCGACTCGTCGCCCGCGCGCAGGTAGGTCGACTCCCCGAGGTCGGTGTACCGGGTCGCACCGATGCCGATGAGCGCGGTCGCGGGGCGGCCGGCGTCGCACGCGTACCGGCCCACGGGTTCGAGCGGGGTGTCGTCGCTCCCGAGCTGGTTGCGGAGGCGGTCGACGAGCCAGTCGAGCAGCCGCGCTCCGGCGTACGAGTAGTCCCGGGCGGCGCTGTCGACCCCATACGCTGAGGTGACCCCGTCGCGTCGAAGAAAGCTGGCCAGCCGAAGCGTGGCGAACCCGCCGTCGGGCTCGATGTCGTCGACGGCGAAGACCGTCGAGGCCATGCCCTTGGAGGCCGGACCCCAGTTCTTCTTGTGGCTGATCTTGGTGGCGCCCGGTCGCCGAATCGAGCAGTCGTTGAACGCCCCCACCCGGCGGGGAGTGACGGCGGTGACCATGCCGTCCTCGTCATAGGCCAGATCGCAGAGCGCCCCCACCTCGGGCTCGATCTGCAGATTGACCTCCTCGCCGCCGGGGACGATGAGACGATCGCTCGCGACCGGGAAGGTTCCCAGGAAGGTCTCCGATCCCGGGACGTACCACGGGAAGATCCCCTTCGGTGCGTCGGCGGACGCGACGACGCGCGCGAAGTCGACGGCTTCACCCGCCTGTTCGAGATGGCCGGCGAAGTTCCCCGCGACGCCGATGCCGATCGCGTCGCGGCATGCGCCGAGGTCGAGATGCTCCATGGCAGGGAGCCTAGTGGTGCCGCCGGAGCGCCGTGCGGGCGGACCGCGTCGGGTTTGTTCAAGACACGACGGAACCGGCCGGGTCAGAATCACGCAAACACGACCCACAGGACGGAGGAGGGTTCATGACGGTCGACATACGGAACGCGGCGGCGCTTCCCCACTACGCCGGCGAGCACACCATTCCCGGCATCGAGTTCGCCGCGGCGGGTGCCGCCATGGGCATCACCGCCTGGGGGATGAACGTCCTGCGGTTCGCGCCCGGCACCACGGGGTATCCCCAGCACGACCACGTGGCCGACGGACAGGAGGAGCTCTACGTGGTGCTGTCCGGCACGCTGCTGCTGAGCGTCGACGGCGCCGAGCATCCCATGGGCGCCGGCGACATGGTGCGCATGGGTCCGGAAACGGTCCGGCACTTCCGGACCGCCGATTCGCCCGCGGTGCTGCTCGTGATCGGCAACGCTCCGGGGGAGGCCTACGACCCAAACCGGGCGCCCGGCGGCTGATCGGCTCCGGGTGGACACGGCCTCGGCGCATTGCAAGGCTGACGCAATGCGCCGTCCGCACATTCGCACCTGCCTGCTCGTCGCCGGGGCGACATTCGCCACCGCATCGCCCGCCCTGTCCCACAGCGAGGTGGAGGCGACGCGACCGGTCGACGCGTCGACCCTGACCGCCATCCCGCGCCGCGTCACCGTGACCTACGGCGCTCCGCTGGGCGGGGTCCGGGAGGCTCGCGTGACCGTCGGGAGCCGCCGACTGGAGACCACGGCCCGCATCGACCCCGGGGACGCGCGACGCATCCTCATCCCCATCCGCGGCGGCACCACGGGGGCCTACGTGGTGGAGTGGGTGGTCCTTGGATCGGACGGCCATCCGCTCGAGGGCAGCCTGCGGTTCCAGGTCCGCACGCCGACCCTGCGGATCATCCTGGCACCCGTCATCGGTGACCTGCGGACGGCGGCCGCCGCCCTCGGCCGCATTGGATAGCGGGCCGCACCTCGATCGTCGCCGCGACGTCTGGTACGTCACCTACGGATCCAACATGCAGCGCCGGCTGCTGGGCCGATACGTCGACGCCGCGGACGCCACCTCGCTCGTCTTCGACGTCCCCCGACCGCGCTGGTTCGGCGGGTACTCGCACCGCTGGGATGGCGGTGTCGCCTATCTGGGACTGGCGGCCTCACCGGGTGGCGCCCCCACCCAGGTCAGGGCGTTCCGAATGACATTCGCCGACGTTCTCACCGTCGCCGCCGGGGAGAACGTCGACGACGACGCCCTCCTCGCCGCGCCACTCGCCGCCGATCTGCCGCCGGGCGGGTGGGTTCCGCTTCCGGTGACCGCGAACGGGGACCCGCTCCGCGGGAAGTACAACGCCCTGCTGCGCCTGGACGACGTCGCCGGCGTCCCGGCGATGACCCTGACGACCTGGCGCGAGATCACGCCGCGGCCACCCGGTCCGGATTACGCGACGGTGATCCTCGAGGGACTGATCGAGGCGGGCGTCCCCTCGGGGCCGGCACGGTCCGCACTGGAATCGGCGTCCGCGCGGCCCACCCGCGTTCCTCCGCCGACGGGCCCGCTGCGGTGGCGCTGCCGTCTCGAGCGGGACGCCGGGTGCCCACCGGAGTCGCTCGCGATCCCGCGCCGATTCGGCGAGTTCCTCACCCGGTCGGTCACCGGGCACGTCAGTGACGACGGCCCGCCGGTCTCCGCCACCCTCGAGCCGACCGAGACCGTGGCCTCAGCGGCGCGGTGCCGGTGCCATCCGCTGCTCCTGCCCGGCGCGGTCGAATGCTCGGTCGCGCTGCCGATCGACGTTGGAGCGCGGCCGGAGGGCTAGTGCTCCACCCGGGAATCATGATGGGTTCCCACGGCTGCAAACACATCGCATCGCGGCGTCCTCGGTTCCCCGAATATTCCCGATCGAGGGTACTGCTCAGGCTCGGCGGCGGCCGCTATCGATTCCGGGCCTTCACAGTACCCTCGAATGCAGGGGACGCTGCGTCCTTACGCTGCTCGGTTTTCACTCGCGGGAACACCACGGGACTTCCGAGGCGGAGCACTAGTCGGCGACTGCGGTTTCCGCGGCCTCACGGGTCTCGTCAGCGCGGTCCGGACGGCGGCGCTTCCACGCCCGCAGCCGCAGCCGCAGCCGGGCGATACGCGGGTGGCCGGTCACGGCCGTTTCGAGCTCAACGCCCCGAAGGGGGCCACGAGTGATGCGCATTGCGGTCATGCCAGGTGGTTCGACGCGATGGCCGAGGCTCCTGCCCTCTGCCGTCTCGCTCACCGCGAACCGCCGAGCCGGCGTAGTCGCGGAGTCCGATCACGCCGGCCGCCTGCGCCTCGCTCAGCAGCCGCCGCCGCTTTTCGCGCTGCGGGACGTCCTGGAGGTCGAACGCCTGGACCAGCCCGTTCAGGTGCTTCTTGACCGCGGCCACACTCACACCGAGTTCGACCGCGATGTCTCGATTCGCCGCGGGCGCATCGCTCGGAGGCGACGCGAAGACCGGGCGGGCCAGGGCGACCAGCACCCGCCGTTGCGTCTCGGTGATCGAAACACACCGCGGCGCCATGGCGCTCGCCGCGAGCGTGCCGTTCTCGAGGCGCCCCCTGGTGAGATCGCGAAAGAGCAGGGGTGTCGTGCCCATGCAGAGCACGTCCCCGTCGTCGAGCGGCGTGGCCTCCGTCACGTCCTGGCCGTTGACCACGACGCGGCACCCCGGTTCGCGGCGGACGACCCAGCGCCCGGCCATGCGATCGAGCGCGGCGTGGACCGCGGCGACGGCCGGGTCCCAGTCGAGGACCAGGTCGCACAGCGGGTCGCGTCCGACGTTGATCCGACCGTCTCGATCCGGCAGTCGGAACAGGCGCTGGTGGTCGTCAGGCTGAGCGCGTGCCACGACGTAGGCCGCGACCGATCGATCGGCCACCAGCAACTCGAGCCGGTCACCCGGGCGACGCGTCGACCAGACACGCGACATGAGTCGGGACGCGGGCGCTGCGGTCCCCTCGACTGCGGCAGGTGGGGCATCATCGACGGTGGGCACGGTCGGACCATATGACTCGCCGACCGGGCAGAACACCCCGCAATCGGTGAGGTTCTCACCCGCCTCGCGACTCCTGCCTGGACGACCGGCCAGGGAACGGCCGCGCGCGTCTGCCGAGTGCCCCGGTCACGGACCCGCGGGGCGGATGTCCCGAACGGGTAACCCGTATGTCCCATAGAGACCGGGCGGCCTCCGGAAGGCCGTCCAGGTCCGGTAATCTGCCCCGCGTGCACAGCCTGAACGACCCGGATGCCGCGGTGTGCCTGCTCGATTGCCCCCTGGGCCAGTCGGCCAGGCTCTGCATGGTCGCGGCCGACCCCGCCCTGCGTCGGCGCCTGGCGGAACTCGGTCTTCGCTGCGGGATGGATCTGACCGCGACTCAGCGGACCTCCGGCGGGGGCTGCGTGGTCGCCGCGGGTGACACCCGCGTGGCGCTCGACCGCTCGGCGGCCTCGGCGCTGAGAGTGATCGCGCACGCCGAGTAGCGCCGACCGGGATGGCGGGTCCGGGCCAGGGAGCTCGACGACCGATCGGGGGCGTGGTGTGAGCGCCGGATGGATGAGCGGACGGAACTCGATCCATGTGAGCCCGGGGCCGATCCGGTGACGGAGCGGTTCGGGACCGAAGCTCCGGTGGTCTCGTGCCATGAGCACGGCTCGCCGGCCGCACCGCCGGGTTCCCCCATCGTTGCGCTCGCCGGAGCACCGAACGTCGGCAAGTCCACGCTGTTCAACGCGCTCACCGGTGGGCGACGGTCGATGGGGAACTGGCCGGGCACGACCGTCGAGGTCGGGCGCGGCGGCTGGCGCCTGGACGCCCACCATGTCGAGTCGGTCGACCTCGTCGACCTACCGGGCGCCTACTCCCTCGATCCCAGCTCGCCCGACGAAGCGCTGACGCGGGCACTGCTCGTCGACGTCCCGGACGACCGGCGCCCCGACGTGGTGGTCGTCGTCGTCGCCGCCACTCACCTGGCGCGGAGCCTGTACCTGGTGTCACAACTCCGGGAATACGACTACCGGGTGATCGTGGCGCTGACCATGGAAGACGTGGCCGCGCGCCGTGGGATCACGGTCGACCCCGGACGTCTCGCCCCCGCCCTCGGGGTGCCGGTCGTGGGCGTCGATCCCCGGCGGCGCCAGCGGCTCGACGCACTCGCGAGTGAGGTGGCGATGGCGCTCGCCGGGCCGCCCACCCCGGCGAGGGAGCATCCCGACGCGGTTCATCTGGACGAGTTCGAACGGGCGGACGAACGGTTCACCTGGGTCGACGGCGCGGTCCACGCGTCGGTGGAACGACCCGCGACACCCTCCACGACGTGGAGCGACCGGATCGACCGCTGGGTCCTGTCACGTGTGCTCGGGCCGATCCTGTTCGCGTTGATGATGTGGCTGGTGTTCCAGGCGACGACCACACTGGTGGCGCCGCTGCAGGAGTTGCTCGACGGGTGGGTGACCGGGCCGGTCAGCGACACCGTCCGCTCCGCGCTCGAATTCGTGCATCTCACGCACCCGGCCATCATGGGGCTGGTCGTCGACGGACTGGTGGCGGGCGTGGGGATGCTGCTGACGTTCACGCCGCTCATGGCCGTGATGTTCCTGCTGCTGGCGTTGCTCGAGGACTCCGGGTACATGGCGCGCGCGGCCGTGGTGGTCGACCGAGCGATGCGGCGCATCGGTCTGCCCGGGCGTGCCTTCCTGCCCCTGATCGTGGGCTTCGGCTGCAACGTTCCAGCCATTGCGGCGACGCGGGTGCTGGGGAGTGCCAGACAGCGGATTCTGACGGCCCTGCTCGTGCCGTTCACGAGCTGCTCGGCGCGGCTGACGGTGTACGTGATGCTCGCGGCGACCTTCTTCCCCCGGCACGCCGGGACGGTCGTCTTCGCGATGTACGCGACCTCCATCCTGCTGGTGATCCTCGTCGGGCTCGCGTTGCGCCGCACCCTCTGGCGGACCATGGGCGATGAACCCCTCATGCTGGACCTGCCGCCGTACCAGTACCCGACTCCCCGGGTCATGCTCTCGGTCACCTGGGCTCGTTTGCAGGGGTTCCTCCAGACGGCGGGCGGCATCATCGTCGCCACCGTCTGCGTGGTCTGGCTGCTCCAGGCCACTCCCACGAGCGCCGGCGACGCGTTCGCCCGGGTGGACGTCAACCGGAGCGTCTACGCCGAGGTCGCACAGGCCGTCTCGCCGGTCTTCGCGCCCGCCGGATTCGACGACTGGCGGTCCACCGGTGCGCTGGTGACGGGGTTCGTCGCGAAGGAGGCGGTCATCTCGTCCTGGGGACAGACCTACGCGCTCGACACCGGTTCCGGGGGCGGCGACACACGGCTCCGCGAGGTGCTTCGACGCGACTTCGCCGCGTCGTCCGGAGGCCACCCGCTCCCTGCGGTCGCCGCGTTCATGGTGTTCCTGCTGGCCTACACGCCCTGTGTGGCGACCCTCGCGGCGCAGTCCCGCGAGATCGGCCGGCGCTGGACCGCCTTCGGCGTCATACTCCAGCTGGGCGTCGCGTACGTGGCGGCCGTTGCCGTCTTCCAGATCGGACGACTCTGGTGGTAGCCCGTCCCGACCATCGTGGTGACGACGCCGTGGCCATCGCCACGGCGTCGTCACCGGGGCCGTTGAGCCGGGTCGTGGCGGCCCTCGAAGCCGGCGCCTCCGGGCGGGCGGACATCGCCGCCACGTCGGGACTCGACCCCGAGGTGGTCGACACCGCACTGGATCACCTGGTGCGGCTGGGACGGATCGTCATGGAGCCCATCGGTCCGGGCTGTCCCGCCGCCGGCTGCGGATCCTGCTCGTCGGGACGCGCCGACGGTGAAGCCGGGTGCGGGTCCCCGGGGCCGGAGATGTCGCGCGGACCGGTTGCGCTGCGGCTCACCAGACCCGAACGGGACTGATCGCGATCAGCCGAGCGCCGCGCGCGTCAGTTCCCTGACCCGCGCGTGATCCGCGATGACCGCCTCCACCGGCGCGATGACGTGCGCCTGGCCGACACGTGCCACGGCGTCGCTCAATCGCCTGCGGATGCGTCGCCGACGGCGCCGGCCGCCCACACCCGCCACCGCCCGGGCCACCGAGGCGAACACGACGCCCAGGATGACCCCGGCGACGATCATGATGAAGGGGTACGGGACGGCGTCGAATCGTGCGACATCGGCGGTGTCGAACCGCAGCAGATCGAGCAGCGCGAGCACGGCGTACCACGCGATCCCACCGACGACAAGGGCGCCGAACACCCACTGGAGGACTCCGGCGGCGCGCCACCAGATCGGTACCCGCACGCCGAGCGGTTCGGCGGCCACCGCGCGGTCGAGAGCATCACGCAGCCCGTCATCGGCGGACGCCATCGCGGTGTCGCGCACGGCATCCGCCCACCGACTTGGCAGGCCTTCCGCACCCGCCTCGCCGACGCGGCGGACGGCGAGGTCGACGGCGGCACGGGCTGCGGGAGTCGGTTCCGGCAGCGAGGTCCTGGCGACCAGCATCTCGAGTTCGCGCCGTGCCTCGTCGGTGCCCTCCGGGCGCCCCCGGTTGAGTCGTAGCCTGCGGAGCGGATCGGCGCGAAGGTGCCGGAACCAGCGCGTGAACACCCAGCCGGTGCGGCCCAGCGCACGACGCCGATGGTCGGCTTCGACCGCGTCCAGGACGGCATCAACGCCCGCGGCGCCCAGGAGTGCTTCGGTGAGGCGGTTCCTCGCGTCCGGACCCAGCACCGGATCGACGTCCGCAACGGTCCGCTCGAGCGCCCCGGCGGCCTGCCGCAGGTCGCCCCGAAGCCGGAGCAGCGCGGCGTGGCGCGCACCCACCACCTCGGCCACGATGGCGCGGAGTTCGTCCAGACCCGCGCCGGTGATCGCCGACGTGAGCACCACGCGCGGATTCGCGACACCGTCGTCCCGCAGAAGCCGCAGCAGGTCCTGCTCGATGGTCCGGGCGTCGTCCGGCGCCACCGTGTCACTGTGATTGAGCACCACCACGGTCGATTCGCTGGCCGCCGCCCGGGGAGCCACGTAGTCGTCGTGCATGACGGCGTCGGCGTACTTCTGCGGATCGGTCACCCAGACGAAGAGGTCGGCGCGTTCGAGAATGCGATCGGCCTCGGCACGATTGGTCGTGACGCGGGAATCGAAGTCCGGCAGATCGAGCAGCACGAGGCCGGAGAGCGGATCGTCCGGCACCGGATCCACCCGGTGTCGCCGCGGCACGTCGAGCCAGTCGAGCAGGTCGCCGGCCAGTTCCGATCCCCAGACCGCCGCCTGGGTCTGGGACGTGATCGGCCGGCGGACACCGGTCTCGGCGACGTCGCCTCCCACGAACGCGTTGAAGATGGAGGACTTCCCGCCGCCCGTGACCCCGGCGAGCGCCACCACCGTGTGCAGCGCCGACAGGGACGTCCGTTCGTCCGCGCGGTCGGCCGCGATTTCCACCTGGCGACGGACGTCGTCGGGAATCCGATCGGCGCCCACAGCGGCCGCGTCACGGAGTGACGCCGCTGCGGCGATGATCCCGGCCGCGTCCGGCACCGCGTCCTCAGCACGTCGTCCCATGCCGTGCACCCGCCCCCCTAGCGGGCGCGGCGAACGCCGTCGAGTGCGGCGACCAGTCGCTCGCCCTGATCGTCGGGAAGCCCCAGCGCCTCGACCGCCCGCGTGAACCGGCCACGCTCGTCCGCGTAGAGCTCGGCGGTCCGTTCCAGGAGGTCCTCTCGCGCGCGCCTGGCGAGCGCACGGACGGCCTGGTCGCCGAAGATGGCCTCGAGCACTTTCTGCGCAAGAGCCGCGGAACCGCCGGCGATTCCCACCTCGGCCCCGGTGAGCCCGCCCGTCGAGGCGAAGGTGGCGAGCATCAGCATCACCCCGATGCCGTTGACGCCGTAGGCCATGAACCGTGCGGTTGAGCGCTTGTCCTTGCCCTCGGTCCGCACCATGTCGAAGATCATGCTCTGCCAGTCGCGCACGACGCGCTGGACGCGTTCCTCCAGATCGCCTCCGGGCGCCGCGAGCTCGGGATGGTCGGCAAGGAGGGCTTCACCCGCCGGGTGGCCCCGCCAGCGTCGCGCCGCCGTCGACGCCGCGGCCTCCGCGTTGGCGATGATCAGGGCCGCCGCGCCGGTCTGGAGCGCTTCGCCCACCGGTCGCGCCGGTTGCGGCTTGCCCGTCAGCGCTGCCGAGATCCGGTCCCGCAGACGGGCGAGCGCGGACTCCAGCTGCCGGAACACCTCGCTGGTGCCGACGTACTCCTGCCAGCGCGCGAGCACTTCCCCGCGCAGCAGCGTTCCATCGCTCATGCCCTGTTCGACCCCGGCAGCCGCGCCGTCATAGGCCTCCTGCACCTCGGTGAGGAGTGCCGCGATGGCCTCGGATTGTTCGCCGACGCCGGCCGTGACCACCCCGACCCGTTCCCCGAGCGCATCGAGCGCACCCGTGAGGGTGCGCTGCACGACCGCCGCGCGCCGCTGCTGATCCGACGCGAGATCGAGCAACCAGTCGCGCAGCGGACCGATCCGGTCGCCGGGAAGTAGCCCGCGTGGATCGAGGGTCACCTCGGGCACCACGAACACGGGGGCGTCGCCGAGCCGGTGCTCGGCAAGCATGGACGCGAGGTGCCGGCGGATCTCGTCCTGGGCCGCGGGGGGGATGCGGTCCAGCACCACCGCGACCGACGTTCCGCGCGCCCCGGCGGTCGCCAGCAGGTCCCACGGCACGGCGTCCGCATACCTGGCGGCGGTGGTGACGAAGACCCACATGTCCGCCGCCGCGAGCAGCTGGGCGCCCAGGTCGCGGTTGCGACTGACCACCGAGTCGATGTCCGGCGCATCCAGGATGGCGAGGCCCGGGGTGAGGCTCGCGGCCTCGACGAGTCGGACCGAGTTCGGATCCTGATCGCCGTCGGACGCGCCGGTGGCGCGCGCCAGCCCCGGAAGCACGCGATCGTCGATGAACCAGGGGCGATCGTCGGGATTCACCACCAGGACCGGCGCGCTGGTGGTGGGTCTCAGCACCCCCGCCCGCGACACGACGTCGCCCACGATCGAGTTGACGAGCGTCGACTTGCCCGCGCCCGTCGAGCCCCCGACGACCGTGAGCAGCGGAGCGTCCCAGGCGGCCAGGCGCGGAATGACGTAGTCGTCGAGCTGATTGACCACGGCATCGCGTTCCTCTCGCGCCTCCGCCGCGCCGCGGACGTCGAGCGGCAGTTCGGTGGCGCGCAGGACGTCCCGCAAACCGACCACCGCCTGATGCAGCCGCTCGGCGTCGAGCTGAGACGTGGGAGTGGTCACGCGGGCATCATCGCTGCTGCCCGCGCCATCCGCCAGCGACGCGCCGCGGTCCTCCCGGGACCGCCGGACACCCCGACGGGACGCGCGCCGAACCGTCGGCCGCGGGACGCCGCCAGGGCGCCCCGCGGCCGACCGGTCAGCTGACCGTGAAGAGGCCCACCGTGCGGTTCAGGTCGTGCGCGGTGCACTCGAGGTCACTGGCGCGCTCGACGATGCCCCGGGTCGAGGCGCCCGTCTCGCGGGCCGCCGCCGCCACCTGCTCGGCGGCCGCCGCATGTTCGCGGCTGCCTTCGGCGAGCGCCGCGATGTGGCGCTGGATGTCCGTGCTCTCGGTGTCGATGCGTTCGGCGCTCTCGGCGAGCATCGACATCCGCTCCACGAGCTGTTCGACCGAGACATGGATGTCGGCGAACGCGGCCTGCGCGGATTCCACCTGCGCGACACCCGCGTTGACGTCCGACTCGGTGGTACCCATGGCGCTGACGGCGGAGGCCGCGCTGGACTGGATCTCACCGATGAGCCCCGCGATCGATTCGGTCTGGGCGCGAGTGGACTCGGCGAGCCCGCGCACCTCGTCGGCGACGACGGCGAAGCCCTTGCCCGCCTCTCCCGCACGGGCGGCTTCGATGGCCGCGTTGAGCGCCAGCAGATTGGTCTGCTCGGCGATCTCCTCGATCGCCGCGACGATCTGGCCGATCGCGCCGCTGCGCTCACCCAGGGAGCCGATGACGCGGGCCACGTCGGACACCGACTCCTGGATCCGGCTCATCGCCTCGGCGGTGGCCTGTGCGGTGTCTCGACCGGAAAGCGCGCCGCTCTGCACCCCGGCGGCCATCTCCCCTGCGGCGCGGCAGGCCTCGGCCACCGAAGCGGCCCCGTGCGCCAGTTCGCCTGCGGTCTCCGCGACGCCGCACGTCTCGGTGGCGTGCGCGGCGGCCTTGGTGGCGACCTGGTCGACGGTCGCGGCGACCTCCGCCAGCGAGGTCGAGCTGTGCTGGGCGGCGCCGATCATGTCGGTGGCGAGCTCGGCCGTGTGCGACGCCGTTCCCTGCCCTGTTTCGATCATGCGCCGAAGGCCGAGCACGACCTTGTTGAATTCGAACCCGACCTGGCCGAGTTCGTCCCGGCCGGCACCCTCGACGGTCGCGGTGAGGTCACCGGCCATCACACGGCGGGCCGCGTCGTGGTAGTGCCGAAGGGGGTCACTGATACGCCGCCAGTTCCAGACGCCCAGCGCTGCGGCCAGCGCAATACCCACACCGGCCGAAAGGAGCGCGTCGGTCCAGCTGGCGGACAGCGCCTCCAGCACGGCCGGGATGCCGGCGGTCGCGGCAAGCGAGCCGACCACGCGCCGCCTCAGGCTCCCATCCGGCACGATCTGCCCCACGCGGACGACGGCGTAGTGCTCACCGTCGCGCATGACCGGCACGACGGCCTCGCGAATGACCTCGCCGGTGTTGCGCTCGTAGGGGCGCAACGACGGCGACCTGACGGCGGCCGCGGCGAGATTCGCCTCGTCCGCGTAGACCCGGCCCTCGCGCAGTTTGTTGGTGTGAACGTAGGTCCGCGCCTCCGGCGACATCAGGACGATGTACTCGAGGTCCATCGTCAGGCGTTTGGCGTACTCCGCCGAGATCTGTTCCAGCGCCGCCGATTCATCGTCGCGGAGCGCGGCTTCGGTCAGCGTCGCGAGTTCGTTCGCAAGCACCATCGGGTCGCGCAGTCGCCATCCGGGCATTGATCCTCTCCAGGTGTAATCCCTTACAGATCATGGATCGGTGCGTATGCGTACGAATTGAGCCCCCGTGGCCAACTACCCGCGGAAATTCGGAGAAACACCGAGATTCAGGACGCGGGCGCCGGCGGCGGCGACCACCGCTCAGGCGGTGAATTCCCCTCGGACCAGCAGCGGCGACTCGGTTCCGTCGGGAGCGACCGCACGGACGACGACCTCGGGCCCGCCGATCATGAAATCGACGTGGATGTCGCTGACGTTGGCGGCCGCGCGGTGCTCGGCGCCGACGCCGGCCGGATAGGCCGCACCGAGCGCGATGTGGCTCGCCGCGTTCTCGTCGAGCAGTGTGTCGTTGAAGGTGATCCCGAGCGGGCCGATCCTGCCCGAGCCGTCCACGAGGGCGACCTCGCCGAGGCGCGCGGCACCGTCGTCGGCGGCCATCCGTCCGCGCATCGCCTCAACGCCGCGATCGGCGGTGATCTCGACGGCCCGGCCCCCTTCGAAGCGCACGCGCAATCCCTCCACCAGGGTTCCGGCCAGGTCGAGGGGCAGCGTGGCGCTGACCACGCCGTTCGTGCGCGCCGGGTCCGGGGTCGTGAACACCTCCTCGGTGGGGATGTTCGGGAGATGGGCGAGCCCGTCTCGGCGGTGCTCGCCTCCGCCGAGCCAACGTGAGCTGGGAAAGAGCCCCACCGTCAGGTCGGTCCCGGGGCCCACGAAATGCAGCGCATCGATGGGCATCTCGCTCAATCGTGCGGCACGCTCGGCCAGCTCCGCACCGCGTCGCCGCCACGCGTCGACCGGATCGTCGGTGTCGAGGCGGCAGACGTGAACGATCGCCTCGGCCAGGCGGGTCAGGGCGGCGTCGGCGCCGAGGTCGGGAAACACCATCGCCGCCCAGGCGGGGTTCGGGCACGGCACGACGGTCCAGTTGACCGACGACTCCATCACCAGGGCCATGGTCTCCGGGATCGACGGGAGCCGGTCGCGCGCCACCCGCACCGGATCGCAGTCGTCGAAGACCCCCGGCGCGACCGGCCCCGACAGGCTGACGACGGCGGCCGACATGCGTCCCAGATGCTTGGCGCGTTCGCCGAGCCAGGGCGGCGCCCAATCGAGCGTGTCCTCGGCCGCGTGGAGCGCGCGAGCCCGTTTCACGAAGGGGTCATGCCACGTCACGTCGACGTACTTCGCCCCGGCGCGGTACGCGGCGTGGGCCACCTCCCGGGCGAGACGTTCCTGCCCTGGCTGGCAGCTCAGCGAGACGACCTGACCCGGTTGGACGTTTGCGCCGCCTCGAACGGCGAGGTCGGCGAGTGCAGGGAGCCAGTTGTCGTCCACGACCGCTCCTTGTGAGGGCTGGAGATTGCGCCAGGGGTCCCGCAGAGCTTCCCACACAATCGGGGACCCGGCCCGTGGGACCCGGCGCGGGAGGATCCTGTCCCGTGCGGGGGCCGGGGCGGCGACGACGATTGAGAACGCGAATGCGATCGGACGCCGACGGGTGCGCTACCGTGCCCGTCCGATGACGCTGATCTCGGACCTGATCGCGGCGGGTCCCACCCGCTCGCTCGAGTTCTTCCCGCCACGCGACGAACAGGGCGAATCGCTGCTCGCCGAGACCCTGGCGGACCTCGAGCCGCTCGGACCCTCCTTCGCCTCGGTCACATATGGGGCCGGGGGATCGACGCGCGACCGTACGCGCGATCTCGTGGTCGACATGAACCGCCGAGAACGGTTCCCGACGATGGCGCATCTGACCTGCGTCGGACACACCCGGGCGGAGATCACGGGCCTCCTCGACGCATACGCCGCCGCCGGCGTCCAGAACATCCTCGCGCTGGGGGGCGACCCCCCCGTGGACGGATCCGACCCCGCGGGCGACTTCCGCTACGCGCACGAACTCATCGCCTTCATCGCCAACCACCCGGCGGAGTTCTGCGTCGGGGTCGCCGCCCACCCCGAGGGGCATCCGCGATCCCCGGATCTGACCGAGGATCGCCGTCGACTCGCCGAGAAACTCGAGGACGCCGACTTCGCCATCACCCAGTTCTTCTTCGGGGTCGAGCCGTATCTGCGCCTGGTGGACGATCTGGCGAAACTCGGATGCGACCGTCCCCTGGTCCCCGGCGTCATGCCGTTCGTGAGCGCCCCGGGGCTGATGCGGATGGCCTCGATGAACGGCACGCACATCCCGAGCGAGATCGGCGCGCGACTGGAGACCGCATCCCCCGAGGACGTGGCCCGGATCGGCGTCGAGGTGGCCAGCGAACTCAGCCGCGATCTCATCGAGGCGGGCGCTCCGGGCGTCCACCTCTACACCCTCAACCGGTCCGCATCGGTGCGGTCGGTCTGGGCCGCGCTCGGCCCACAATCCCAGGCCCCCACGACCTAGCGAGCCGCCCGTGAACACGTTCCGACGCCCGGCGCCGATCATCGCCGTGAGTGCCCTGGCACTGCTGGTGCTGGCGCTCGTCGCCGCCCAGGATGCCGGCAACACGCACCTGTCGATCGCCGAGGCGCTCCTGCTCGGCGTGGTCGAGGGACTCACCGAGTACCTGCCGGTGTCCTCGACCGGCCATCTCACCGTGACGCAGCAGCTCCTGGGGCTGACCGACACGCCCGCTTCGAAAGACGCCGCCGACGCGTACGCGATCGCGATTCAGGCGGGCGCCATCGTGGCCGTGCTCGGGATCTACCGGCACCGCATCGCGAACGCGCTCATGGCCGTCGCCGGTCGCGGCCGCGACCCCGTCGCCGGGCGACGCCTGCTGACGGCCATCATCGTCGGGTTCATTCCCGCCGCCATCGTCGGACTGCTCCTCGACAGCACCATCAAGGAACACCTCTTCGGCCTCTGGCCCGTCATCGCCGCCTGGATCGTCGGCGGGATCGTCATCCTCCGGTGGCCGGACGCGGCCGGCCAGCGCGGGCGCGCGCTCGAGATGATCACCGTCCGTGACGGGCTCATCATCGGCCTGGTGCAGGTGCTGGCCCTGTGGCCCGGCGTGAGTCGCAGCCTCGTCGTGATCCTGGCCGCGCTCGCGGTCGGCCTGAGCATCGCGGCGGCGGTCGAGTTCACCTTCCTGCTCGGTCTGGTGACCCTCGGTGCGGCGACGCTGTACGAGACCCTCGACAAGGGGTCGGTCATCGTCGATCAGTTCGGCATCGGAGCGCCGATCGTGGGCTTCCTCGCGGCGTTCGTGTCGGCGGCGGCCGCCGTGGTGTGGATGGTCGAGTACGTGCAGCGGCGAGGATTGGCGATCTTCGGCTGGTATCGCATCGCCATCGGTGTGATTGTTGCCATCCTCGCTCTGACCGTCCTCTAGCCACCGCGGAGTCCCGGTGTCCGACCCCAGACTGCAGTACCGCCTGCTCACCGGCCCCGACGATCGCTCATTCTGCGAGCGCGTCAGCGAGGCGCTGGCCGATGGGTACGTGCTTCACGGAAGTCCGGCCCTCACGCACGACGGTGAGCGCGTGATCGCCGCCCAGGCGGTCGTGCTCCCGTCGCCGCGGCCGACCCAGTGAGCCACGACGCGCCACGCTGGCGCCCCGACACCCGAGCGGTGCGGGGCGGGCTCGCCCGGAGCCAGTTCGACGAGACCGCGGAGGCGATCTTCCTCACCCAGGGCTACGCCTACGAGTCAGCGGAACAGGCCGAGGCGTCGTTCGCAGGCGAGGTGGACCACTACGTCTACAGCCGCTACGGGAATCCCACCGTGCGGATGTTCGAGGAGCGGCTCGCCGGGCTGGAAGAGGCCGAGGATTGCTTCGCGACCGCGAGCGGCATGGCCGCGGTCTTCAACTCGCTGATCGCGATCCTCGAACACGGCGACCGGGTCGTGGCGTCGCGCGCCCTGTTCGGGTCGTGCTTCATCATCCTCAACGACCTGCTGCCACGCTGGGGCATCACCACCACCTTCGTGGACGGGCACGACCTCGATCAGTGGCGCGAGGCGCTCGCGACCCCGGCGAAGGCGGTGTTCTTCGAGTCACCCTCGAATCCGATGCAGGACATCATCGACATCCCGGCGGTCTGTGAGCTGGCCCACGATGCGGGGGCCCGGGTCATCGTCGACAACGTGTTCGCGACTCCGCTGCTCCAGCGGCCGTTGCAGCTCGGCGCGGACATCGTCGTGTATTCGGCCACCAAACACATCGACGGTCAGGGCAGGGTGCTCGGCGGTGCCATCCTGGGCCGCCGCGGCTACATCCGGGGCGAGGTGGAACCCCTCATTCGCCACACCGGACCCTCGATGAGCCCGTTCTCGGCGTGGGTGCTCGGCAAGAGCCTCGAGACCCTGCGCCTCCGGGTGGAACACCAGTGCGCGAGCGCGCTCCGGATCGCCGAGTGGCTGGAGTCGCGCCCCGAGATCGCGTCCGTGCGCTATCCCACGCTCGCCAGCCATCCGCAGCACGAGCTCGCCGCGCGGCAGATGTCCGCCGGCGGCACGGTCATCACCATGCGGCTGGCGTCCAAGGCCCCGGTTGCCAAGCGGGTGGCGTTCGCCATGCTCGACGCGCTCGAGATCATCGACATCTCGAACAATCTCGGCGACGCCAAGTCGCTCATCACCCACCCCTCCACCACGACCCATCGACGCCTCAGCCCCGAGGACCGTGCGGCGGCCGGAATCACGGACGGCGTGATCCGGCTCTCGGTGGGACTCGAGGACCCGGCGGACCTGATGGATGACCTCGGACAGGCGCTCGACGCGGCCGTGACGTGACCGGGAGCGCACCCCGGGGGTAGGCTCCCCGGGATGGTCCACCCCCCGGCTTTCCTGCGCCACGCGCTGACCGCCATCGTGCTGATCGCACTGATCGTGGGCGTCGTCGTCAAGGTCACGGCGCACGACGACGCAACCGCCGACGCCCAGACGCCGCCCGCTGAGCGCCTCGCCGAGCTGCCCGGCGGCGGACGGAGCATCCTTCCGGAGCACCGCGTGGTGGTGCACTACGGGTCACCGCTGGACCGGAAGCTCGGAGTCCTCGGCTTCGGCACGCCGGACGAGGCCGGCATCCGGTTGCTCGGCACGGCAGACGACTACCGCGCACCCGACCAGAAACCGGTCCTCCCGGCGATGGAGCTGATCGCCGTTCTGGTGACCGCGGATCCGGGAGACGGAACCCACCGCCTGCGGATGGACCGGGCCATGATCGAGGGTTATCTCTCGGCAGCCAGATCCGTTGGAGCAATCCTGATCCTGGACATCCAGCCGGGGCGGTCGGACTTCCTGACCGAAGCGAAAGCCCTCGAGACCTACCTGCTCGAACCGGACGTCAGCCTGGCGATCGATCCCGAGTGGCGAATGGGGCCGGACGAGATCCCCGGCAAGGTCATCGGCCATGTCGACGCCGTCGAGGTCAACCGGGTCACGGCATGGCTGTCGAAGCTGGTCAAGGAGCACAAGCTTCCCAACAAGTTGCTGGTCATCCACCAGTTCGAAGACGGGATGATCGCCCGCAGGGACCGGCTCACCACCAAGCCCGGAATCGACGCGGTCCTCAACGCCGACGGATTCGGGACCCGGGAGATGAAGGTCAACACGTACAACCGGGTCACGCGCGGGCGGGGCAAGTTCGCGACGGGGTTCAAGCTGTTCTACGAGGAGGACACCGGACTCATGACCCCACGGCAGGTTCTGAGGCTGCGTCCCGTCCCCGACGTCGTAATGTACGAGTGAGCAGGTAAGTTCGGCGACCGCGCCGCCGATAGGGAGGACATGGCGCGGCAGAGACAACCGGTGCTGGTGGCTGCCCTTCGGCTTCCGTCACCCGACACGCAGGTGGCCCTGGAGGGGCTTCCCGGCGGCGCGTGCGTCACGCTGGCCCTGTCGCGCGAGGACGGGATGCTCCGTGTGGAGCCGCCGCGCGTCGGGGGTCGTCCGGTGCCGGCCCGGGTGGGCCGCAGCGTGCGGGTGCACTACCGGGACGACGGCGTTCCCTGCGTGGCGACCGGGAAGATCGCCTCGGCGGACGCCGAGCCAGCAGCCCTCGTCATCGCGGTCTCCTGCGTGGAACGGAACCAGCGGAGAATGTGCGTCCGGGTCCCGGTGCAACTCCCCGTCGCCGTGAGCGTCCACCTCGATGACGGGGAGGAGCCCGTCATCGACCGGCTCGTGGCCGAGGACATCTCGGCGGGGGGACTCCGCCTGCGAAGCGCCTGCGGGTACTCGGTCGGAACATCCATGGTGGCCAACTTCGTGATCGACGACCAGCTCCTGAGCGTCCCCTGCACGGTGGTCCGCACGGTCCACGACGATCGGCCGATCACGCTGCAGTGGGTGCTCGGAGTGCGGTTCGACGAGGTCGACGCCGACGCCACCGAGCGCATCACCCACCACGTGTTCAACCGTCAGCGCGAACTCCGGGGCCGGGCATCGGGAATGGCCTAGTGTCCTGAGCCGGAGGTCTCGCGGCAGCCTGACGGCTCGTACGGGAATGGGCCTGGTCCCGGGTCACCGCTTCGTCGCGACGTCGCTCGGCGAACCGGCATTGTCCCGAACCTCCTCCTTGTTGCACGCGGTTTTCGCTCGCCACGCCCTCGCTCTCAGACTTCCCACTGGTGCCCTGGTCCACACCGGCGCTGGCACCTTCAACCCCCCCCCGTCCCGGTCACCGGAGCGACTCGCGGGGCTTCGGCGGCCGACTCCCCGACCCTGCCGAAACATCCAGGACGTCGGCGAACCGATCACCCGTTCGGCGCCGGTGTGGCAGCGTTGTGTGAAACCACCCGTAGCCTGTAGATACCTCACCCTCCAATGCGTAGTGTCGTCCGCATCACGACCGGAGGCTGACTCATTGATCCAAGCACTGCTGCGGAGTGCCACGACCTGGGCGTATGAGTCCAGGCTGTCCCCCACCCGCCGCTGGCGCATGGCGCGGATTGAGGCGTTCCTCGGACTCGCCCGTCCCCCCGCGGGGGCCCGCATCGTCGATCTGGGCGGCACGCCCTACATGTGGGAGTTGTTCGACCACGATTTCGAGGTGACGCTCGTGAACCTGCCTGCGGGCAATCCCGGGCCCAGGTCGGACCGCTACACGTGGGTGGAGGCCGACGCCTGCGACCTCGACGCGGTTTTCGCCGACAATGAATTCGACCTCGCCTTCAGCAACTCGGTCATCGAACACGTCGGGCCGGAGGATCGCCAGGCGGCGTTCGCCGCCGGGATCCGGCGGATCGCCCCGTCCTACTGGGTTCAGACGCCGAGTCCGCGGTTCCCGGTGGAAGCCCACACGGGCGTCCCGTTCTACTGGCAGCGCTCGGAACGGCAGCGCCGGCGACGGCTCGACCGCTGGTACCGCACCATGCCCGTCTGGGCGGAGATGATCGAGAACACGCGCGTGCTCGGCATGGGCCGGATGCATCAGCTGTTTCCCGACGGGCAGCTCTGGCGCGAGCGCCTCGCCGGAATCGAGAAGTCGCTCTGCATGTACCGGCCGGGCGACGCCACCCTCCGTCGCGCCCGATTGGCGGATCCGGTCTAGTCCAGTTCGATGCGGCGGGGCGGATTCGCCCCGACGCGCGTGCAGGCCAGCGCCCCGACCCGCGCGGCGAACCCGAGACACGCCTCCAGGGACGACGCGTCGAGCGCGGTGATGCCGTCGACGGTGAGCCGATCGTGCTCGGCGAGCCACGCCAGCACGCCGGCGCCGAAACTGTCGCCCGCCCCCACCGTGTCGACGACCTCCACCCTGGGCGCGTCCACCGCGGCGTTCGCCGTGCGCGTCACCGCCAGCGCCCCTCGCTCACCACGTGTCACCACGACCATCCCCGCTCCGGCCGCCACGAGATCCCGAGCGACGTGTGCCGGATCAATCCCCGGATGAAGCAGGTCCAGGTCGGCATCGCTGGCCTTGACGATCGTGGCCGCGCCCATCATCTCCATGAGCCGCCGCCGCTGGCGGTCCATGTCCTGAATGACGCCGGGTCGCACGTTCGGATCGACGAAGGTCACGATGCCCTCGGGAGCGTCCACGACGGCCCGGTGCAGCGTGGTCGCCGAGGGGTCGACGGCGAGCGCAACGCCGCCCACGTGGAGCACCCATCCCCGCCGGATCGGTTCCACCAGGTCGGCCGGTTCGAGGGCGACACCGGCCGTGTCCGCGGTGTAGAGGCTGAAGGTCGGCTGGCCATCCTCGGCGACCGAGACCACCGCCAGGGTCGACGGCCCGCCGACACGCCGCACGAACGCGGTATCCACCCCCTCCTCGCGGAGGCGCGTCATCATCCGGTCACCCCACAGGTCCTCGCTGAGGCATCCACCGAACGCTGCGGTCAGGCCAAGCCGGGCCAGCGCCACCGACGCCGTGAACGCGCCGCCCGCGAGCACCGGCCGCAGCGCGCCGTCCGGGTCGCCCGAGGGAACCAGGTCGAGGACCGCCTCTCCCAGACAGCACACGCCGGGGGCCCGATCGTGCGTCATTGCGAAATCACCAGATACGGGAACTCACCTTCCCGAACCGATCGTCCGGAGAGGTCGGCGCGGCCAACCTGTCCATTCGTTGCGTTCCCGCGCGGGTACCCACCGGCGATGCTCATCTTGGGAGAGGACAGGAGCACGATTTGCGACGTTTGTTGACAACCCTGGTGACGATGATGCTGCTCGGAGTGTCGGCCGCGCTGGCGGCGGCGAATCCGATCACGGTCGAGAACGCCAAGCCGGGAAGTCCGAACTGGAAGTACCCGGAGGCACCCCGCGGCACGGTCTCGGACCAGTATGCCGGAACGGTCAACACCATCGAGGGGTTCACGAGCGACGACAGCCTCGTCCCCGGTCAGCAGCTCGAACTCCACGTGTCGGCCAACAGTGGCTGGGCATACCGTGTCGAGGTCTACCGACTGGGGTGGTACGGCGGCGCCGGCGCACGACGTGTGGCCTGCTCGCCGAGTTGCTCCGGATCCCGCGCGGGCGTGGTCCAGCCTCCGCTCACGCCGATGACCTCCACCGGATACCGCCGCGCACCCTGGTCGGTGACCGACACGGTCCCCGTGACGACCGACTGGACCAGCGGGTACTACATCGCGCAGCTCCTGCTCACCGAGGGCCCATACGCCGGGAACGCCCGCTGGGTGCCGTTCATCGTGCGGACCCCGGCCGGATCGAGTTCGTCCATCCTGGCTCAGGTCCCGGTGAACAACTGGCAGGCCTACAACGGCTGGGGCGGCCGGAGCACCTACATCAACAAGTCGGTCGACGGTATCGCCGCGACCCACGTGTCGTTCGATCGCCCGTACTGGGGCGCGATGTACGACATGTTCGACCATGAGCTCGGGGGGATCCGCTTCCTCGAGCGCGAGGGGTACGACGTCCAGTACGCCACCGATCGGGACGTCAACGACGAGCCCGGCCTGCTCCTGAACCGATCCATGGTGCTGGTCAACGGCCACGACGAGTACTGGACCTCCGCGCAGCGCGACGCGTTCGAGAACGCCCGAAACCAGGGTGTCAGCCTGATGTTTCTGGGCGCGAACATCGCCTACTGGCAGGTGCGTTACGCCGACGGCGGGCGCACGATGATCGCCTACAAGGAAGAGGCCGCCAGCGATCCGGAGCAGTCCTGGTCGAAGAAGACCGACCTGTTCCGCAATGTCGGCCGTCCGGAATGCCAGCTCCTCGGGATCCAGTACGACAACTCCTGGAAGATCGACGCGCAGGTTCGCAGCTACCGGGTGGACGACACCGGACTCGGGCACAGGTGGATGAACGGCACCGGGTTCAACGCCAACGAGGTGGTCACCGACACCGTCGGTTACGAATGGGATTTCATCACGCCCGGGTGCTCGCACCCTCCGTTGACCCGGTTCTTCGAGTGGGACGGCACGGAGATCCCCGGCGAAACGCTTCCGCCCGCCGACGCGGTGGGCTACACCGCCCCATCCGGCGCGCGGGTGTTCAGCGCCGGGTCGCTGCACTTCACCCGGGGACTCGATTCCTGGCGTTCTTACACCTGGATCGGGGGCGGCCCCACCAACGCCAAGCTGCAGCGGTTCGTCCGCAATGTGCTCAACGACATGACCTCGACGCCTCCGGTGGTGCCTCCCACACCCCAGGGGATCTCGCCGAACGCATCGTTCGTCCCGTCGATCGCCGCGCCGATCGTGGGTGAGCAGGTGACGTTCACCGACACGAGCACAACGCCGATCGGCACGATCGTGGCCCGCGCCTGGGACCTCGACGGCGACGGCGTGTTCATGGATGGCACGGCGCCCACCGCGGCCACGACCTTCGCCACTGCGGGAACACACCGAGTCGGGCTGCGTGTCACGAACTCCTCGGGCACCTCAGGCACCACCTGGATGGATCTCCAGGTGAACGCTCCGACGATCACGATCAACCGTGAGCTGCCCGCCATCCCCGAGGTGAACCTCGACGCGCGGTCCTGGAAGCAGGTCCGGGCAAAGCGCGCCGACGCGGCCGCCGGGTGCCGCCGCCCGGCCCGGCGCGCTCCGCGTGGCGCCAGGCTGGGAATCAGCGGATGTGTGCGCCCGTGACCCGCGCACCGGACTCCGAGATCCGGGCGGCCGCGGTGCCCTGAGCCGCTGCCCGGGGGCTGCAGCACCGAGTGCAGCGGCCCGTGCCCGTCCCGATCAGCACTCCGCCGTCGGCTGATCGGGACGGGCGCCAGCTCGCTACTCCTCCTCGGGATCCGCGCCGATGCCCCGCTGATCGCCCTTGGTCGCCGACGGGGGGATCGTGTTGTCATCGCCGGGGTCGGTCGTCGCGTTGGTGTCGCCGAGGACCAGCACCCGCTCGCAGCTGCGGTGGACCTCGTCCTCGGGCCGGACGACGGCCACGTCGCGGCCGGGTCCGCAGATGACGGTGTCCTTGACCCCATCGCGGCTGCGCGAGTACAGGACGTCGTTTCCGCGGCCGCCGACGAGCACGTCGGCCCCGTCACCGGCGTAGAGGGTGTCGAAGCCATGCCCGCCGATCAGGCGATCGTCTCCGGACCCGCCCACGAGCACGTCGCCGTTGAATCCGCCGAGCAGTGTGTCGTTGCCGGCCTGACCGAGTGCCACGTCACGCCCCGAACCGGCGTGCAACACGTCGTCTTCGCTTCCGCCGAGGAGGACGTCGCGGCCGTGTCCGCCGAACACGACGTCCGACCCCGGGCCGGCGACGATCACGTCGGCGCCCCTGAAACCGAAGACGACGTCCTGACCGGCACCTGCTCGGATGGTGTCCGGTCCCCGTGTGCCGCGCAGCACGTCGGAATCCGCGCCGCCGTTGGTGACGCCTGCCTGCAGAGCCGGCACGACCGCGCAACCCGTGATTGCGACGATGGCCAGTAGACGGCGTTTCCTCATGGTGTCCTCCCGTGGGGTGTGGTGTGTGCGGCCCCACCCTCGGACACCACCATGAGCGCTTTCCCAGGCCCGCGTGTGCGAGCTGCATGAATTTGTGAGGCGTTCAGGCCCGGACCCGCGGGACGTGATCAGAATGTGCGAAAACCGTTCACAAGCGGTGCGGCCTCACACAACCCGAACGACACGGGCGGGCCTCAGTGTCCCGCCGGGCCGCCCGCGGACTCGGTGGCGCGTGCCGTCGCCTCGGCGCGGAGCTGGTGCAGCCTGGTCGCCTGGTCCCGGGCCACCACGTTCGAGGAACGCGCTCCCGCGAGCAGCCCCTGCACCTCGGGGATCACGTATCGCGCGATCAGCTCGTAGCTCCGTTTGACCGCCGGCCAGGGCGCCCACTCGTTCGCCCAGAACAGGAGGGTGCCGAACCCGCCGGTGGCCTCCTGAAGGACGCCGATGGTCTCGAGCAGGTCCTCGGGCGACCCGACCACCCAGCTCCCCCGCTCCGCCATCCTGCGTACGAGGTCCTCGCGGGGCCCGTCGACCGGGCACGGCCGGCCGGTGGTCGCCTCGACGTAGTCGAGCAGGAACCGCGCGCCGCCCTCGCTGGTCTCCCTGATGGCCTGGTCACGGGTCTCGGCGATGTGGACCGGAAGCGAGAGCCGCCAATCGCGGCGGTGGACGGTGCGGCCGGCTTGCGCGGCCGCGTCTTCGGCGTGCGCCCACTGCGTGGCCAGGTCGGCGCCGCCGGCACCCGGGCGCGCCGCGCTGAGTGACAGCACCCCGCATCCGAACCGCCCGGCCAGGCGCATGCCCGCGGGGGATTCCAGGCTCGTCACCGCGAGCGGCGGGTGGGGGTCCTGGTACGGACGCAGCTGGAGCACCGCGTCATGCATTTCGAACCAGGAACCCGTGTACGAGAATGGCGTCGGATCGCTGAAGAGCCGCACGATCACCTCGAGCGACTCGGCCATGCGATCGCGCAGAAGGCCCGGGTCGAGCCCGAGCATCACGGCATCCGAGATGTGGCCGCCCGGGCCGACGCCGAAGTTGATGCGCCCGCGGGTGAGGTGGTCGAGCAGCACGATCCGGTCGGCGACCATCAACGGGTGGTGGTACGGAAGGCTGACCGCCCCGGTGCCGAGACGGATGTGCTTGGTGCGCTCCGCGGCCACCGCAAGGAACATCTCCGGTGAGGAGATCGTCTCCCAGCCGGTGGTGTGATGCTCGCCCACCCAGGCCTCGTCGAACCCCAGCTGATCGACCCACCGGATCAGCTCCAGGTCGCGATCGAGCGCGAGGGTCGGGTGCTCGCCGAGCTGGTGGAACGGAGCCAGGAACAGGCCGAACTTCATCCGTGCGTTCATGCGGGTCTCCGGGGTGGGCACCACGACCGGATCGGGGGGAATGGCGTGCATGTATGGCGCGCGGGTACGCTCGCCCACAACATGGGTGCTGACATCGATCGAGACACGTTCAGTCCGGAAGAAGAGTCGCGGTTCGTCATGCGGCTGCAGCATTGTCTCACCGCGCTGGAGTCGTTGCTCGGCAGGCCCGGATTCGGCGAGGGCCAGACCCGTGTCGGCCTCGAACTGGAGCTCTCGTTGGTCGGCGACGACGGCCGCCCGCTGCTGCGGAATCAGGAAGTCATCGCCGCGACCGACGTCGAGCGCGTGGAAGTCGAACTCGATCGGTTCAATCTCGAGTACAACGCCCGCCCGGTCCCGCTGGCGGGAGCCCCGTTCACCTCCCTCCTCGACGACGTGACCGAGGCCCTCTCGGGCCTCCGCGCGACCGCGGAACGGTTTGACGGGCGTATCGCCGCGGTCGGGATCCTCCCGACCCTGCGGGAGTCCGACCTGCAACGGGATGCACTCACCGACGTCCCACGTTTCAGGGCCATCTCGTCCCGGATCCGCGCCCTGCGCAACGCGCCGTTCGAGGTCCGCGTGGACGGCCCCGAGCCGATCCGGATCACCTGTGACGACGTGACCCTCGAGGGGGCGAACACCTCGCTCCAGATCCACCTCCAGGTCCATCCGCAACGTTTTGCCCGCGTGTTCAACGCGGCCCAGATCGCCACCGCCCCCGTGCTGGCGTTGGCAGGCAATTCTCCGGTCGTCGCGGGCCGCCAGGGGTGGGAGGAGACACGCGTGGCGGTGTTCCGCCAGGCCGTGGACGATCGCGGCCCGTCCGCTCGCTGGAGCCCGGCGCGCGTCTCGTTCGGCAACGGCTGGCTCAAGTCCGGAGCGCACGAACTCTTCGCTGAGGCCGTCGCCCTCCACACCCCGCTGCTCCCGGTCTGCAGCGAGGAGCAACCGCTCGACGTACTCGCCGAAGGCGGCACACCGGGGCTCGACGAACTCCGCCTCCACAACGGCACGGTGTGGCGCTGGAATCGCCCGGTCTACGATCCGTCCGACGGTGGTCATCTGCGCATCGAATTCCGGAGCCTTCCGTCCGGTCCCACGGCGACCGACATGCTCGCCAACGTCGCCCTGCTGCTCGGGCTCACGGCGGCCCTCGCCCGCGAGTCGTGGTGGATGACGGTGGCGCTGCCGTTCCGGTACGCCGAGTACAACTTCAATGAGGCCGCCCGTGTCGGGCTGGATGCGACGTTGCTGTGGCCCTCGAAGCGCGCCCCGTCGCCGCGGCCGGTGCAGGTGCGGACCCTGCTGGATGAGCTGATCCCGCTGGCGGACGAGGGCCTCGAATCCGTTGGTGTCCTTCCGGAGGAGCGCGCTCGTCACCTGGACGTGCTCCGTGCGCGCCTGGAGTCCGGGCAGACCGGCTCCCGGTGGCAGCGGTCCACCCTGATCGCCCTGGAGCGAGACGGCATGCCCCGTGAGCGGGCGCTGGTGGAGATGGTGGATCGGTATCTGGAGCACTCCGCCTCGGAGCGCCCCGTCCACGAGTGGCCCGCCCCGACGACCGGACGGTCCTCCTGAACGGCTACCGTGGCGGTGTGGAACTGGGGGTCGTGGGAGCCGGGCGAATGGGGCTGGCGGCGGCACCGGTGTTCGCGGCGGCCGGATTCGGGGTGGCGCTGTCGAGCCGGCGCGGACCGGACCGGCTGGCCACGCTGGCCTCGGGGTTCGGACCGGATGTTCGCGCCGTAGCGGTCTCCGAGGCCATGGGGGCGCCGATGGTGATGCTCGCGGTGCCCTGGTCCGAAGTCGAGGCCCTGCTGGCCGCACATGCCACCACGACGGGTGCAGTGCTCATGGACGCCACGAACGCCTGGGCGGGGTGGTCCCCGACCCGCGCCGCGTCCGGGTCGTCCGAGGCGGTCGCGCAATGGACCAACGCGGACGTGGTGAAGGTGTTCAGCACCGTCCACGCCCGTCGTCTGGCCGCCCCGGACGGACTGGCGGTCCCGTTCGCCACCGATGTGCCGAGCGCGGGCGACCGCGTCGCCGATCTGCTCTCCAGGATCGGATTCGCACCCGTGTACGCCGGGTCGCTCGCCGAGGTGGCCGACACGATGGCCCCGGGTGGCCTGCTGTTCGGTCGAACGACCTCCGACAGCGTTCTCCGGACACTTATCTCAGGCTCGACATGAGCAAGAGGCTTCTGCTTTTCCCCCTGCTCGTTTGGATGTTCTCCGGCTGCGCGAGCGCTCCCCCCGACGACAGTGCCTGTCCGCCGGTGACCGCGTCTCCCGAGGTGCTCGCGAGGTCCGACGCCCGGTTCCCGGTGATCGCCGCCGGGGATCGTGGCGACGACGTGGCGATCGCATGGCAGAGCACCGTCGGCGGTCCCGTGCTTGCCCGACGCCGCTTCGAAGGGATATGGACGACTCCCGCACCGGTCTCCCCGGCAGGGGCGATGAGCCCCGTCCTGGTTGCGACCCCGGATGGACCGGTGCTGGTCAGCGATGCCGCTCCCGCAGAGCGACGGGGGTTGTGGATCTCGGACGGCACCCCCGACGGCGGCTGGTCGCCACCGCGGCCCATCACGACGGCCGCCGGCACCCGCGTGCGGTTCCCGGCGGCGAGCGCCGGGGCGGACGGAACGCTCGTGGTGGTCTGGCGTGCGGATCCGGCGGGCGCGTTGATGCTGCGCTCACGTGCAACGACAGGGGTCTGGAGCCCGCCCCGGGTGGTCGTCGCGGGCAACGACATCCGTGATCCGGTGGTGGCACTGGCCGGAGACGGCCGCGCGGTGCTCGCCTGGATCGAGATCGAGGATGGACACCGTGTCGTGAGGACGGCGGAGTGGGCGGACGGGCGCGTCTCGGCACCGGTGGCCCGTTCGCCACAGGAGGAGACCGCGACGGACCTGGTCGGCGGCAGATCGACGACGGGCGCGGTGGTCCTCGCCTGGCGCGGCGAACGCGGCGGTCGCACCCAGCAGGTGCGATCGGTCGCACGGAGCGCGGACGGCCGATGGTTCCAGACCCGGGCGCTGGGCGCCGCCCGGACGTTCGCGCGGGGCCTGCCGCGGCCTCCCGGCCCGCTGTCACGCGCGCCCTCGGTCGCGGTGCGGAACGACGCGACGGCCGTCGTCGCGTGGCCGGAACAGCGTGACGGCATCGACACGACGGTCGCCGTCGTGCTCGACGGCGCCGGAGGCGTTCAGCAGGAGTCCGTGCTGAGTGCGGGAGGCCGGGGCGGCACGGTCGCCCTCGCAACCGCGGCGGACGGCCGAGTGGTCGCCGTCTGGGAACACCTCGACGACCCGGTCCTCTCCCTGCGCCGCGTGGAACTCGACGGGACGCGCTGGACCGGATGCCGCACGCTGACCCGAACCGGGCGTGAGCCGGCCGGACCGGTGCTCGCCGCGGGTGGCGGGCGGGTGTGGGCCGCCTGGGGCGTGTCGAACGATTCCAGCGTCGAAGCCGAGTCGGTGTACCCGTGAGATTCCGGCCGTCCACCATCGTCGCCGCGGCGGTCGTTCTCGTGTCCGCGGTCGTCTGGGCCGTCCAGTACCGGCTCGCGGCCGCCAGCGGCGTCGGCGATCTCCCCGTCTACGAGCACGCGTCGCGGCTGATGCGGCTCGGCGAGGTGCCCTACCGCGACTTCGCCCTCGAATACCCGCCCGGCGGCGCGGGTCTCTTTTTCATCACCGATCTGCTGCCCGGAAGCTTCGGGGCCGCTTTCAGCATCGTGATGTTCGGGTTTCTCGCGCTGGCGGTCGCCGGTGTCACCGCAACCTGCGCCGCCCTGGGACGGTCGACGGTCGGGACGGCCGTCGCCGCAACCGTCACGGCGGGCGTCCCGCTGGTCTTCGCGAGCCTCTCGCAGCTCCGCTACGACCTGGTGCTGACCGCCCTGCTGGCGTGGCTTCTGTGGGCGGTGGTCACGAATCGATGGCGGGCCGTGTGGACGCTCATCGGACTCTGCCTGCTGGTGAAGCTGGTGCCGGTGGTGCTCGTCCCCCTGCTGGCGGTGATCCAGGCTCAGCGCGACCGGCCGACGCGAATCGCACGCGCGATGCTCCCCGGCCTGGCCTTGGTGCTGGTTGTCGTTGGTCCGCTGGCAGCCGTGGCCCCGTCCGGACTCTGGGATTCGGTCGCCTACCACCTGGAACGCCCTCTCCAGATCGAGGCCCTCGGCGCGAGCCTGCTCATCACCGCTCACCATCTCGGATTCGGCGATGTCGCCCGCGTCAACAGCTACGGGAGCGACAACCTGCTCGGGGCGCGAGCCGACACGATGGCGTCCATCAGCGGGTTGGTCGCGGTCGTGCTGGTGCTCGCCATCGTCGCCGTCGTCGCCCGGGCCTCCTGGCGACGTGGTCCCGACACGGTGATCCCGGTCGACGAGACCATCGCCGCCGTCGCCGCCACGCTGCTGGCGTTCATCGCCTTTGGAAAGGTGTTGTCACCGCAGTATCTGCTCTGGCTCGCACCGGTGGTGGGGCTGCTCGGGGGCCGTCGCATGGTCCCGGCCGCCGTCGGAATGGTCACCGCCACGGCCCTCTCGTACGCGGTCTTCCCCACGCTCTATCGGAGTTACACCGAAGACCTCGCGGCGATCCCCTCGTGGCTCGTCCTGGCGCGCAACGTGGTCCTCATCGCGCTGCTGATCGTCGCCTGGCCGCGCCTGCGGCGACGGACGGAAGATGGTCAGTCGCCGGCCACGGGCATGTAGGGGAGCTTGATCCCCTGCGCCTCGAGCGCGTTCCTGACCCGCTTGCGCAGTTCACGTCCCACCGCGTGCTGCTGGCCGGGGACCGTCTGGACATAGGCCTTGACGTCGACGCTGATCTGGTTGAAGGCGTCCACGCCGAGCACCACGAGGTCGCCGAGCACCCGGTCGGCGAAGTCCGGATCGGCGGTCAGTTCCGCGCCACAGTCCGTGATGATGTCGATGGCCCGATCCACGTCGGCGCTGTAGGGCAGCGGAACCACGAGCATCGCCCGCGAGTAGCTGCGCGTGGCGTTGCTCGACGTCCTGACATCGCCGTTTGAGACGACGTGACGGACGCCATCAAGCCCGCGCAGCACCGTGGTCCGGAGCGTGATCGCCTCGACGGTGCCCGAGACGTCGCCCAGTGTGACCTCGTCACCCACCGAATACTGGTTCTCGGTCAGGATGCAGAACCCACCGACGAGATCCTGCACCAGGAGGCGTGCCCCGAAGCCGAGGGCGATACCGCCGATCCCCGCCGCGGCCAGCATGGGTCCCACCGGGACGCCGAGGCGCTCGAGGACGCTGATGCCGACGATCACCCAGATGGCGATCAGCACCGCGGCCCGCAGCACCGCGGCGAGTGTGCGCCCGCGCCGGGCGGCCTCCTCGCTGGTCGGACTGCCGACGATGCGCCGTTCGAAGCGGCGTGCGAGTCGTGCGGTGACCCACGAGAGCAGCAGGCCCAGCCCGACCAACGCGCCCACCGTGCCTCCGCGCTCGGCGAGCGTGTCCCACGACACCAGATCGCTCATCCGGGACCCAGCAACCCCGGGGGATCAATGATGGCGGCCGCGTCGTCGACCTGCTCGTCGGATTCCGGTTCGGTGGCCGTCGACGGTGCCAGGGCCTCTTTCAGCGCGGCGACCGCCACTTCGAGCTCCTCGGGGCCGGGCTTGCGCGTGGTCAGTACCTGCGCGGCCATTCCCGGCCAGGAGAGGAATCGCCACCGACCATGGCTCAGGCGTGCCGCCTGGCGCTGGAGTTCGAAGGCCACGGCCGTCACGATCGGCCCGCCGATCAACCGGGTGGCGATCAACGCCGGGTAGGTGAAGACTCCGGTGATCGCCAGCACCGCCCCGTAGATGGCGATCGACACCAGGGCCGACACCACGAGGAACGACGTTCCGCAGCGGGGGTGGAACCGTGTGAACGTGGCGGCCGCGGCCGCGGTCAGCGGCGCACCCGACTCGCGTGCGGTGATGGCCTGATGTTCGGCGCCGTGATAGGCGAGGATGCGGCGGAAGGGCGGTAGCAGACTCACCACCAGCAACGTGCACAGCAGCAGCACCAGCCGGATCATCGCGTCGGCGACGATGAATGCCGCCCCTTCCAGGCCCGCCTCCTTCGCCAGGACCACGGGACCCACACGGAAGGCGAGGATCTGGACGCCTGCCCCCAACAGACCGGCCGCGCCGATGAGGATCGTGGCGAGGGTGCCGAGCTTTTCCTCCTCCTCGTCCTCGATCTCGGGATCGTCCCAGCGGAGCCGCTCGCTGACGTTGAACGCCTCGGCACCCGTCTTGAGGGCGGTTCGCATCGCGACGACCCCGCGCATGAGCGGCCACCGGGCCCAGCGCCCCCTCGGCGGGTGGATGTCGAAGCCCTCGGTGACGACCTCGCCGGTGGCGTCCTGGCGTACGGCGACGCCCACGCGGGTGCTGGTTCGCATCATGACGCCGCCGGGAAGTGCGCTCCCGCCCACCATCGCCAGCGCTTCACGACTCGCCGTCTCGGCAGCGCCTCCGCTCATGCAGTTTCCACGCGAAGCGCGATGTAGAGCTCCACCAGTTGCGCGTCACCGAAGCCGGCGTTCTTCAGGGCTTCGCGGGCGAGGCGTGAACCATCACGGGCGGCGTCCGCAATGCCCAGGTGAACGTTCAGCAGGAACTCCCCCGACACCGTCCGTGCGCCCGGGTCGTGGGTCGCGCCGTGAACGGGCCCGGTGCCCGGGGTGGCTTCGAGGGCCTCCCGCAGCAGGTCGGCCGCCTCGTCCGGGAGCACCTGCGCGCCAAGCGCCGTGAACCGGATGACGTAGGAGTTGTCTGGCTCTGCGGGCATCGCGCCCCTCACTATCGCATGCTCCTCGCGCCGGTCACGAGGTTGTCGTCCCGCCAGGAATGAAGGTCGCCCGAGCCGGAGCAGGCGGCCAGGCGGTCCAGCTCGCCGACACGGGAGGCGTGCGAAACGGTGCGGCTGGCGATCCAGACGAACCCCTCCGGACGCCGATCGACGACCGCCCCCAACCGCACCATGGCGGTGTCCACCTCCCCCATGGCGATCGAACACCCGGGGATGATCGGATGATCGCCCACCCGCAGGATCAGGTTGCCCGCTGCGTCGAGCATGTACGGCCCGGCCCCGTCGCTCATCACCACCTCGAGTTGCACGGGAACCAGCACATCGTCCATGTCGTGGTCGTCCAGCGCACCGAGCCAGCCCCTGGCGCCGTCCGCCTCCGGCCGTGTCACTCCGGCGAAGCGCGGTGGACCTCCTGGCGCCTGCAGCGCCCAGCGGCGGGTGTGGTCCGATCCACCGAGCCGGCTGTGGCTGGCGGGGACGATGTCGAGCACGGTGGACAACTTGGGTGGCGGCCTCCTTCGACCGCCACCCAGGCTAGCGGGTCGCCGCCGGGAGCAGACATCTCCCGGCGAACCCGGCTACTTCTTGCCGGTCAGCCGGTCACCGGTGAAGCCGAGCGCATCCTTGACGACGCCCTTGAGCGACCCTCCGATGTCTCCGCCCCATCCCTTCGCGGCGACGGCCACCGCGCCCAGCAGCAGCGCCATGGTCACCACGACGCCGACGTACTCGACGGTGCCCTGCCCTCGGTTCTCGGACATCCGCCGGAGCAGATCCATCGTCCAGACGGAAACGTGCGATGCCATCGTGTGTGTCATCTGGTTCACCTTTCAGGTGTTGATCGTTGGTCATCTGCACCTCCGACACCCGCCGGCGAACGACCGGTTCGATCGCGGACGCGCCGCGCCCCGCCGCGCGCGACCTTGACGCCCACCCGCCGCATCCCTGCGTCGAATGCGAACCCGCCGAGGTCGTAGAGCAGGGCCTCGACGGCGTCGTCTCGCTCCATTCCGCGGTACTCCGCAAGGCGGCGCATCAATCGACCGCTCCCGCTCCGTCCGTCACGAACCATCTGGATCGGGTTGAGCGCCATGAGCGAGGCCTTCGCGGTGCCGATGGGATCGCGCACGACCTGACGCACGCGCATCCTGCCGCGATCGGTGAGGCCCCGTCCGAACGCCGATGGATACCTGAGGTACCAGGGCGGATCGGAACGAGGTGTCGCGACGGCATCGCCGATGGACGGAGCAGCGGGCGCACTGACCGGGCGCGGCGTGTCGTACAGCGGGCGCGCCGCGCCGTCGAGCAGCGACGGTGGATGCGCCGGGACGTGCCAGGACTGGAGGACCAGTGCGAGTGCGCCGACCATCAACGCGACCACGACGACGATCCCCATGAGTTCGGGTGCCGCCTGGCCGCTGCGAAACGTGCTGGTGACTCGGTGCATGCGGCGACGCTACGAACGATCCTGCGGCACGTCCGTCGCCCTTTGCCACGACAGTGCGCCGAACGAGGGCCGGTTCGCGCACCCGACGGAGCGGGGGGCCGGTGTGGCGGTGGTTACACTTTCCCCGACGCTGTCCTGGCACCGTGGAGAACGAATGTCGCTACTCGACCAGCTCAATCAGCACGCGAACCGGCTCGTGGACGAGGTCCAGGGATCGCTCCGAAAAGCGCGGGCCGAAGGCGAGCGCCGCCTGATCCTCCGTCAGCACCGCGCCGCACTCGAGGAACTCGGCGAACGTGCCTACAGCCTGATCCGCAGCGGTGAACTCCAGACGGACCTGCTCGACCCCGAGGTGCAGGTCGTTGAATCCAAGCTCGCCGAGCTCGAGGCGAAGTCGCGGGAGCTCGACGCCGCGTCGACGCCCCCCGACGCGCCCGGACCGCCCGGCGACGCGCACGCGGCGCCCGCCCCGGAGCCGGCGATTCCACCGGCCGACGAGGCAGCGGAGCCCGTCGCGAACGGTCCCGGTCCCGGATGGGACGCGGCCAACCGCTTCTTCCCCCCATCCGGACGGGTCTGACTCAGCCGTTCCGACTGGCGCGGGGCGGGGAATTGGTTGTATCCTCGCCGTCCACGCGCCAGTCGGCGCAGGCGACCAGACGGGACCGACACGACTCATGAGGCCGGAACGCGGCGTTCAGGGGCACCATCGTTCGGAAACACCGGTGTGTTACCGGTGCAGCCTTCCGCTTCTCGACGACGCCGAGTACTGCCCCTACTGTGAGCAGCCGCTCGATCTCGATCGCGAGTTCTCGCAGCTGGAGGTGGCGGGCCGTGACCGCCGGATCCCGCAGCGGGTGTTGCTCGCGCTCGGCCTGGTCGTATTGAGCGCCCTCGCCGTCGTCACGTTCGTACTCGCGCTGGCTTCGTAGCCGCCCTTCACCAACCGGCGCGGCGACGAGAGCGAGGACTTCGGTCCGTGCCCGCACGCGCCCATCGCAGAGGATCACAACACATGTCGCAGACCAGGGAGATCTACACCGCGGGCGACGAGGTCTCCGGACAGTTCCGCTGCGAGGCGTGCGACCTGCTGGTCGTGTCGCCGCGTGAGAACGACGGGATTCTCGTGCTCCCGCCGTGTCCCCTCTGCCAGACCGAAGACTGGCGCCGGGTTGCCTGACCCGGCCGGGTCAGGCCGCGTCGAGCGACTCCAGCAGCTCGGCGATCGGCGTCGCCGGCAGCACCTCGAAGTGGGCGCTCCCGCGGGCTGACAGCTCGGTGGACATCCTGATGACCGCAGCCTCGTTCTCTGCCTCGATCACCGTCAGGAAGTCGTAGGCCCCGAGCACCGCCCACTGGTGGACCACCCGCCCGCCGAGCGCTTCCACCTCGCGGTTGACCTCGAAGAGCCGTTCGGGAGTGGCCGTCAGGTTGTGGGCCCCCTGGGGCGTGAGCGTCGAGAGCAGGATGAAGGGCCTCACGGACACCGCCTTGTGGTCGGGGTACAGGCGCATGTCCGGCACCAGATGAGCGGGTGACCACCGGGGGCTAGACTCCCCGACTGGAATCGACCTGATCGAGGAGACCATGCGCGACGATGAGTTTAACCCGAACGATCTGCAGAAGGCGCTCCTGGGCTACGACCCCAGCGACCTCGAGTCATCGCTGATCGATTGGATGAAGACCCACTGGGCACAGGCCGCCCGCGGCATGGTCTACGCACGCAAGGAGGCCGAGGACACGGTGTCCGGCCTGGGCAACGTGCGCTCCGATGAAGGGCGGCTGGTCATGGAGATCGCCGCGCGTGTGGCGATCGCCGAACGTGAGCTGGTCGCGCGCGCCATCGCCGCGAACCTCCCGGCCTGGCTGGAGCAGACCTACGGACTCAAGCCCGTTGGTGCGCCTGAGGGCGATCAGTCGGAGGGGATGGGCTCCACGGGGTAACCGGCGTCCTTCCACGCCGGCCACCCGCCGAGGATGACGCCGACACGCTGACGTCCCTGGTCGAACGCCCACATGGCGATCTTCAGGCTGGTGGCCTCACCAGGACGTTCGCAGTAGAAGACCAGCTCTCGCCCCTCGGGAAGGCCCGCGATGGCCGACTCGAACTCCATCGGGTCGATGCGGACGGATCCCTTGACGCGCTCGGTCTCGTCCGCGTACCCGCGGTCGCGGACGTCGACCGGCTGGACCGCGTCGCCCATTCGAAACGATGCGTACAGATCCACCGGTTGCCACCGCGATACGTCGTCCCACCCCACGATGCCTCCTCAGCCGTTTCGCAGCGACACGTTACCCCAGCGCGGCGAGCGCCGATGCAGCATCGCCGGTCGACTTGACCTTGTAGCGGGCCTGTTCGAGTCGGCCGTCGGCACCAATGACGAAGCTGCTCCGCTCGATCCCCATGTAGGTGCGGCCGTACATGCGCTTCTCGACCCAGACACCGTAGGCCTCGGCCACCTCGTGGTCGAGGTCCGAAAGCAGGGTGAAGTTGAGGTCGTACTTCTCGCGGAACTTCCGGTGGCTGTCGACGGAGTCCGGGCTGATCCCCAGGACCGGCACGTCGGCCGCCGCGAACGACTCCTGGTTGTCGCGGTACTCGCAGGCCTGCGCGGTGCAGCCCTTGGTGTCGTCCTTCGGATAGAAGTAGAGAACCACACGGCGACCCGAGAAATCGGACAGCCGCACGGTTCCGGCTTCCGACTCGAGCGCGAAGTCGGGAGCCAGATCACCAGCATTCAATCGCGCCACAGGACCCTCCAGATCAACGATGTACGCCGCTGACCATACCCGCCACCCCCCGGCCGAGGACGCCGACCTCGTGCTCCGGGATGCGGGAGCCGCCGATGCGCCCGCGGTCGCCGCCATCCTGGCCGAGGCGCTGGGCGCGAAGTACCGGCCGGCGTTCGGTCGCCGCGCCGACGCCGCCATCGCCGGCGCGGTCCGGGACGAAACTGCACGCGGACTCCCGGGATTCATCGTCGCCGAACGCGAGGGCGAGCCGATCGGCGTCATCCACCTGGCCACCCAGGACCACGACAGGCGCAGTGACGACGAGGGCTGGTCGGCACTCGTGGGTCGAGTGGGATTCCCACGCGCCGCCTGGGGCTGGGTGGTGCTTCGATCACTGCGCCGGGCGCCGCTGGAGGCTGACGAACTCCACATCAGCGAACTCGGGGTGGTCTCGGCCGCACGGCGCGGCGGCGTCGCTTCGGCGCTCCTCGCCGAGGCGCGCAGGCGGGCCGCCCTCGCCGGGATGGCACGGCTCACCCTGTGGGTCACGGTGGACAACGCCGGCGCGATCGCCCTCTACGAGCGTGAGGGCTTCACGGCCCGGCAGACACGCAGGTTCTACCTCGGACGGCTACTCTTTCGTTCTCCCGGGCTCACGCTCATGACCCTTTCCCTCCCCGCCGATGACCTCACGCACCACCACTGACCTCATCACCCTGGCCGCCGCAGTCGTGGCGGCGGCGGCGGGCCTGCTCGTGGTCGTGGCCGCCGGTGGGCGCACGGGGGCGGGCCTGACCGCGGGAGTCATCGCGACGGCCGTCGTCGTCGTGTCGAGATTGGCGGTTGAGCGCGTCTCCCTCGGCAAAAATCGGCCCGAATCGGGGGTTTCGCAGGACTCGTAGCGTCGGCCCAGGCGGTTGTGAGTACCATCGCCATCAGCGAGTTCAACCGCTGGTGTGAGGGGATGTTGTGCCTGAGCAGAGCAGGGGAAGGGATCTCCCGAGGACACTCACGGCAAGCGAAGCCGCGGCCCTGCTCGGCGTGAGTGTCGCCACGGTCCGGGGATGGGCGGACCAGAAGCAACTTCCGTCGCATCGAACCGTCGGTGGCCATCGGCGCTTCGAGGTCGAGGAGCTCAAGCACTGGCTCGCTGCGCGGGGTGCCCCGGTGCCGGAACGCGTCCGTCGTTTCGTGCGGACCGGCGGGACGACCGACATCCAGCCGTGCCCGCAGCTCGCTCGCGAACTGAATTCCCGCACGGACGCCGTCGTCCAGCGCGTGGTCGACGGATACGCCGACGAGGTCCCCACGTGGGGATCCCGGGCGAGCGCGCCGGCGCTTCGCCGTTCGACGGTCCGCTTCCTGCGAGTCGCCACCGCGGCGCTCGAGACCGGGAACGTCGATCGCTCGGTCGATCGCGCTGAGATCGCCGGGTTCCGAGGCGCGATGCAGGGTGACCAGGGCATCGCGGTAACGCTCGAGCTGATGCGGCTGGCGATCGCCCTGGGAGCCGAGGCCGAGGACGCCATCGGCGGGGGCGCGGTGACCGAGCCGCTCGCCATGCAGAGCCTCCTCGCGGTGCTCGACCACATGCAGGCGGCGGTGATGACCGGCTACCAGGAGGCCATCCGCGCCCGGTACGGCATCGACGAATTCGACATGCCTGGTACCCACCTCAGCGGGTACCAGGAGTAGCGAACCGTAAGCCGGATTCTGTCGTGGGCAGCCATCTCTCTGGGATGACCATTGCTGGTCACCTCGTGCGGCCGACCTGGAGCTGGGCGAGCAACCCGTAGCGCTCCGACTTGGCCTTGCACCGGGTGGGGTTTACCCAGCCGGCCTGTCACCAGACCGCTGGTGCGCTCTTACCGCACCTTTTCACCGTTGCCGACGGCCGAATGGCCGAAGGCTGTGTCGTTTCTGTGGCACTTTCCCTGGGGTTTCCCCCGCTGGCCGTTAACCAGCACCCTGCTCTGCGGTGTCCGGACTTTCCTCGAATCGAATGATCCGCGGCTGCCTGGTTCGCTCCGTGAGTGTAGCGCTGCCCGCCGGCCCCGCGTGGAGACCTCCTCCGGGCTACCGGTCGAGGCTCCTCAACACCCCGACCACACGGCCCAGGATGGCGACGTCGGTGGCGATGATCGGCGGATAGTCGGGGTTCTCGGGCATGAGCACCACGTGGTCGGCCTTCCGGATGAAGCGCTTCACCGTGGCTTCGTCCTCGACGAGGGCCACAACGATCTGATGTTGTTCGGCGGTCGACTGGCGCCGCACCGCGACCAGATCGCCGTCGAGAATCCCCGCGTCACGCATCGACTCGCCCGTGACCCGCAGCATGAAGTCCGCCTGGAACGGCGACTGGACCCAGTCCTCGACGTGCTCCTCGGCGAGACGCGGCATGCCGGCGGCGACCGAACCCACGAGCGGCAGCGCCTCGACCCGGTTGATCGAACGGGGCGGGGTGCGACGGCCGTGCTCGTCCTCGTTGACGAGAATCGCCCGGGGCTTGGTCGGATCGCGACGCAGATACCCCGCGTCGGTGAGCTTGGCCAGGTGGGCGTGCACCGTGGACGGTGACGCAAGACCCACCGCGTTGCCGATCTCGCGCACCGTGGGCGGGTATCCGTGTTCGTCGGCGTGCTGGGTGATGAAGCGGAGGATCTCCGCCTGACGTTCGCTGAGGTCGCCCATCGGTGCTCCGGGAGTCGGATCGAACAGGTGTTCCTACCCTAGCACCCGATCAGCGGGGGAACGCAAGTTCTGCGCGGTTCCTCCCGACACGGATCGACCGCCGATCGACGTCACCGGGACGCCCCTGAGAGGATGGCGGCGTGGTTTCCGTGTCTCCCGGTCCAGCAGTCCACGCGCCGTGCGCCACCCCGCGGACGGAGCGGCGGTGAGCGACAAGGTCGACTTCAAGAAGACGCTCGCCCCCTACCGAGCGACCCGGGGTCGATTCGAGATCGTCGCGATTCCCGACATGCAGTACCTCATGGTCGATGGACACGGCGATCCCAACACCTCGCCCGCGTATCGTGATGCGCTCGAATCGCTCTACCCGGTCGCCTACAAGCTGAAGTTCGCCAGCAAGCAGGACCTGGGACGTGACTACGTCGTGCCGCCGCTCGAGGGGTTGTGGTGGGCGGACGACATGGACGCCTTCACGGTTGCCCGCGACAAGTCCAGGTGGCACTGGACCATGATGATCATGGCCCCGGACTGGATCGATTGGGCGATGTTCGACGCCACCGTTGGCCGCTGCTCGGGGCCCCGCGTCGACGAGGTCCGGCTCGAACCGCTGTGCGAGGGCCGTTGCGTCCAGACCCTGCACGTCGGCCCGTTCGACGCGGAGGCCGAGGTGCTGGCGCGGATGCACGACGAGTTCATTCCCGCGAATCGCCTCCGGATGGTCGGCAGGCACCACGAGGTCTATCTGAGCGACCCGCGCAGGGTCGCTCCGGACAAGCTCCGGGTCATCCTCAGGCAGCCGGTGGCCTCGATAGACGGGTAGGCCGGACGCGGCAGCGCGGGTTCCGGGGGCGACCGGGACGGGGTACTACGACCAAAGCCGGGTGGCGAGGTGCCCCACGCTCCGACAAGACTGCCCCGACTCGGGCACAACCGAACTCAGGGGGAACGATGAAACGCCGGACGACCAGGACCCGCAGGACCGCTGCCGCGATCGCGCTCGGGATTGCCGCGGCTGTCGCGCTCCCTTCAGTGGCGGCCGCCAAGAGCGGCGACGTTCGACGAGCCGGAACGTGCAACACGTCGGCGACGTCGAAGCTCAAGCTCAGCCCCGAGAACGGGCGGATCGAGGTGGAGTTCGAGGTCGACCAGAACCGCCGCGGCGTGCGGTGGAGGGTCGTCGTCACCCGCAACGGTGCCCGCGTGTTCAGGGGCGTCCGCGTCACGGGCGGACCGAGCGGTTCGTTCACGGTACGGCGGGTCATCGGCAACCGCCCGGGCCGCGACCGTGTCGTCGCTCGCGCGGTGAATCCCGCCGGCAAGGTGTGCCGCGCGGTTGCGGTGTTCTGACCGCCGGCGAGCCGCGAGCGCTCGCCCGAACATGACGCCTGGGCGGCCCGGGCATCGCACGGGCCGCCCCGCGTCAGGGGTCGATCGTCGCGCCGACCGCCGCGGCGCGACGACGCCACGGAGGCCTCATGATCGCGTCGCCGGGCCGGTGAACCAGGGAGGTTCGTCCTCTCGACGCCTCCCCGCCGCGGTGGTTCACTTCAATTGTGCTTGATTCAACGGCAATTGAATCGGCGCGCCGGGATGCGGCGCTCCTCGCGGCGGTCTCCGATCCGATACGGCTGGCGGTGCTGCGGCGCCTGGCCAACCACGGCACCCGTTGTGTCTGCGACCTTCAGACCGAACCGCCGATCGCCGCGAACCGCCTGAGCTACCACCTGAAGGTGCTCCGTGAATGCGGGCTGGTGACGGCCGAGCGGCGCGGTCGCTGGGTCGACTACACACTCGCCCCGGATGCGCTGCAGCGGCTCTCCGAGGCGGTGGCGCTCCCGGCCGCGCAGGTGATGGCGTCATGAACGGGTCGCTTCGACCGACGCCTCCGACGATCGCCGGCCCGGGCACGCATCGGCTCGCGGTGGGTCTTGCCGGCCTCGCCCTCGGATGGGTGGCCCTCTACGCGCTCAACGAACGTCTGTGGGGACCACTCCTCGGCGATCTCCTGGGCGTGGACCCGTCCACCCGCGCCGGAGACGCCGTTCGGTTTCTGCTCTACGACGTGAGCAAGATCATGCTGCTGCTGGTCGGCATGATCTTCGCGGTCGGACTCGTTCGAACCACCCTCCGCCCCGAACGCGTCCGTGACTTCCTGGAGGGAAAGCCGCTGTACCTGGCGCTGCTGCTTGCGGCGGTCGTCGGCTCGGTCACGCCGTTCTGCTCCTGCAGCTCGATCCCGCTGTTCATCGGGTTCGTGGCGGCAGGGGTGCCCCTCAGCGTGACCTTCGCGTTTCTGATCGCCTCGCCGCTGGTCAACGAGGTCGCGGTCGTGATGATGGCCGATGCATTCGGGTGGCGGATCACGGTCGGCTACGTGGTGGCCGGACTGACGATCGCGGTCGTCGCGGGCTGGGTGTTCTCGCGATTCCCGCTGCGCGGACAGGTCGAGGAGTTCGTGTGGACGGCGCCGATCGCCCGCCTCCAGCGTGACGGGCGCCGCCCCACCCTGGAGGAACGCGTCGAGGCCGCCCGGGACGAGGTGCGCGAAATCTTCGGCCGCGTCTGGAAGTGGGTGATCATCGGGGTCGGGATCGGCGCGCTCGTCCACGGATGGGTGCCGGAGTCGTCCTTCGAGCGGTTCGCCGGAGCCGACAACCCGCTCGCGGTGCTCGCCGCCGCCCTGGTCGGGGTGCCGCTCTATTCGAACGCCGCCGGCGTCGTGCCGATCGGGGAGGCCCTCTACGGCAAGGGCGCGGCGCTGGGCACCGTCATGGCCTTCATGATGGCGACGGTCGCCCTGTCGCTCCCCGAGGCTGTACTCCTCCGACGCGTGCTCAAGCCCCGACTGCTCGCCGCCTACTTCGGCGCCGTGGCGGTCGGCATCCTCATCGTCGGCGTCCTCTTCAACACCGTGACCTGAAGGAGCACATCATGAACATCAAGATCCTCGGACCGGGGTGCAAGAACTGTCAGCGCCTCGAACGTGAGACCCGGCGCGCGGTCGACGAACTCGGGCTCGACGCCACGGTCGACAAAGTGACCGACTACGCCGCGATCGCCGGGTACGGCGTCATGTCGACGCCTGGACTTGTCGTCGATGATCAGGTCGTGATGTCAGGACGGGTTCCCGACGCGGACGAGATCAAGGTGCTGCTGCGCCGCTGACACCGGCCCGACCGACGAACGTCGGCATCGAGGCGGCACGCGGAGCCCCCGGCCGCGCGTCCGGCGCGTCGCTGCCGGTTTCCCGCAGGCCGGGCAGCGGCCCCACCCCGATGCCGTTCCAGCCCGGAAGTGGCAGGTTGCCTCTATGGACACCGGGAACCCGGCGCAGCGCGAGCCCACACTCCGCAGCGACGCTCTGCGCGTCAACCTGCGCCGCACCAGCGTCGGGGTGCAGATCCCCGAAGCACACCGGGTCCTCCTGGACGTGGTGGCTGATTGGACCAGCCTCCAGGAGCGAACCGAGGAAATGCTCCGGGAGATCCATCACCGCTTCGTCGGGTGGCCGCAGGCGCTCGACGACCTGCATCGCAGGGCCATGGGCGACTTCGCCCGTTACGACGGTCATCTCCGCGGCGCCGAGGGCATCGCGGTGTTCTGTGAGCTGTACGCCAAAGTGGCCGTCGAGGCCCCGCCACCGGTTCGGGCCGATGCGGCCCGCCAGTGGCTGTACTACCTCACGCGCGTCGCCGCCGAGTCGTCCGATGACACACTCAGCCGCAATCTCGAGCCGGTGGGCGCAGCGGTAGGACGGTTCGGCGAGGTCCTCGGAGTAACGCCCGACCTGCTCGCCGAGATGTCACCGTACCTCCGCCGCTTCGCCGCGACACTGCAGCACCGGGGCGTCGTCGGCGCCCCGCTCGATGACGCGCTGAGGCTCCTCGCAGCGAGCCTGGAGGACGTGTACGTCGCATTCGGCGGGGGTGATGACCCGGCGGAGTGGCTCGCCGGACTCGGGCGAGCCGGCGAACCGCCTGAAGCGTTTGCCGCGATCACCCACGAGCGATTGGCGCGCCTGCTGGCACAGGTGCGCGGGCTCGACGGGACGTCCGACGCCGAGGCGCTGCTCGCGCTCCCCGACACGGGCGACCTGGCCCGCGCCCACATCGACGCCGCGCGGGACCTCGCGCGCGCCGCCGAGGGCGCCGCCGGACGGCTCGACGAGCTTCACTGGCTGCTGGAGATGGTGGGCCGGCCGCATCTCGCGGGGGTGCACGAGGTAGCGCTGCGACAGCTCACGCGCTGCTGGTCAGCCCTGATGGCGGAGGGCGAACCCGGCGCCCGTGCGGACGTCGCGCGGGAGGTGTTCGTGCTGCTCCGCCGCGCGATGTCGCAGTTCCCGCTGACGGTCCAGGGCCTGATCGAGCAGATCGGCCGGGATGCGATGGCCAGTGGCGACGGCGGGCTCGCCGAGGTGGTGGTGGGCGAGATACTCGCGACCGACTTCCAGTACCCCGAGTTCGGCGGGTTCACCCCCGAGTGGGACGTACGGGTGAATCCCGGCCATCTGGGGAGCATCCGCACGTATCTGCGTGTCATCGAGGCCGACCCGGTCCGAGCCCGGCCGCTGCTGGCGGGGTTGGTCGTGCACCTGCGCCTCGGCGGCGTGTTCATCAGCGACACGGACCTGTTCCAGAAGGACATTTCATCGCTGCTCGGGAGCGATGTCAGTCCCGTCTACCTCTACGCGAAGGAACTGCTGCGGCTGTTTCCCGCCTACCACAATGAGATCGGTGCGGAGGGGGTGTTGCGGGACGTCTCCACGCGGCTCGACGAACTGGAGGGCCGCCGCGACCACCTGTTCCACTTCCTGCGCAAGCAGTGCCATGTGGAGTGCAACTCGGAGATGGTCCCCTTCACCGAGGAGATCATTCGGTTCTGCGCCTTCGGCGACCCGGAGCCGCTGCGCGGCTACCTGCCCGAGGCGTTGTTCGCCGAACTGCAGGCCGAACCGGGACGCGAGCCCCTGCGCACCGTGTTCGACCGCCTCTCTGAGCGGGGGGTGCCCGTCGAGGAGCTGCTCTCGACCACAACGGATGCCGTGACGTCCCATCTGGCGACGCTGCCCGGGTGCGACCCGACCGCCGTCGAGGAGGTCGACCTGCTGTTCCGCGTGCGATCGGAGATCGCCGACAAGTACCGCCTCGACGGCGACGACGCGCTGCAGCGGCTGCGGGCGTTCCGACGGATCCCCCGCGAGCGGGTGGATCGCATCGAGGACGACCTCCAGGGCGGACGCTATGACGATGCTCTGGACGGACTTCTCGGCGCCCTCGAGTCGCTGCGGGAGATCATCCAGCGTCCGGGGCCGGTGGACGCGGCCGAAGACATCTACCGCAAGCGGCACATCGCCGTCGGCATTCCCAGCATGTACGGCTCGTACCATGAGGAGCGGTTCGAGGCGATGGGGCTGAGCCTCCGGCTGGAGGCGTTCGCCACCGCGCTGGCCGAACGTGCGGTCGAGGATTCGGAACTCCTCCCCCTCACCGACGCGCGGATGCGACGCGTCGCCCGGTGGCTGCACCTGCTGATGCGCGCGTTGCGTGTCGACGGGTTCCGCGCGCAGGGCCTCGCCCATTGCGCGTCCATCCTGGACGAGGCCGTGGAATCCGGGGTGACCGACCGGCAGTACCTCAACGTGTTCTGGCTCGCGTCCCGGAACCTGGAGTCCGCCATCCAGGCGCGCATCCTCGCCGTGTACGAACAGCCCGCGCGCGTCATCGTCGGCCGGATGCTCGACCGTGGAGTCGTGGCGGGACCCGCCGGGGCGTCACGCGACGAGGCGATCCTGGCGATCACTGAGGGCCTGCTGCGGAATGTGATCGCGGAGAGTTTCGGGCTGCAGCGGCTCGACCAGCTCATCAGCCGCGTCCTCCACGCGATCGACGACCAGCTCCGCACGGCGCCACAGCGGAGGCTCACCGCGACGCCGCGGCGATCGCCGGCCCCCGACATCGTCCGCATCAGCGATGCGACCGAGACGTCCGCCGGCGTCGTCGCCCTCGGCAACAAGGGGTACATGCTGCGCCGCATGCGAGGCTTCGGCTTCCACGTCCCGGACGGCTTCGTGATCACCACCGCGACGGTGAGCGACCGTCTCGCAGGCGGGCCGGCGCCCGGTCCCGACACCGAGACCGCCGCCCGGGTCGCCGCCGAGCTGCACCTGCTCGAGGAACGCACCGGGCGGCGCCTCGGCGATCCCCGGAAGCCGCTGCTGCTGTCGGTGCGGGGCGGAGCGCCGATCAGCATGCCGGGCATGCTCGAGACCTTTCTCAACGTCGGACTCAGCCTGCAGATCGCGGAGCAGGTGGCGACGAACCCGGATCGATCCTGGTCGGCCTGGGACGCGCACCGACGGCTGGCGCAGTTCTGGGGAATGAGCCACGGGCTCGGGCGGGATCTCTTCGAGGACGTGATCGCCGGCGCCAAGCGACGCCACGGCGCATCGAAGAAAGCCCAGCTTCGGCCGGAGTGGATGCGCGAGGTGGCGCTCGGCTACCGAGCGGTCCTCGATGAGCACCGGGTCCCACTCATCGAAGACCCCTTCGAGCAGCTGCTCACATGCATCGTGCTCGTTGCGCGCTCATGGGACAGCGAGGTGGCGCGCATCTACCGCGAGGAGGTGGGAATCGCCCACGAGTGGTCGACCGCGGTCATCGTGCAGGAGATGGTGTTCGGCAACCTCGGTCCCCGTTCCGGCTCAGGCGTGGTGCTCACCCGCCACCCCGTTTACGAGGGGCAGGGGGTCGAGCTCTACGGCGATTTCGTCGTGCAGGCGCAGGGCGAGGACGTGGTCGCCGGGCTCGTCGAGACCGTCCCGGTCAGCAACGCCCAGGCCCACGAGATGCCGACCGAGCCACCGGCGACCCTGGAACGGGACTTCCCCGAGATCTACGCGGGGATCCTCGAGATGGCGCAGACCCTCGTGATCGACCGCGGGATGAATCATCAGGAGATCGAATTCACCTTCGAAGGCGAGCGATCCGAGGACCTCTTCGTACTCCAGACCCGCGACGCGGTCACGAGTGCGCCGGGCGTGGTCAGCGCATTCGTCCGCAGCCCCGAACTGGACGCCGCGCGTATCGCCGCGGGCATCGGGGTTGGCGGCGGCGCAATGAGCGGACGGGTCGCCCACAGCCAGCAGGAACTCGACGAGCTCGCGGCCCGCTACCCCGGAGAACGCCGGATCCTGTTGCGCCGGGACACGGTTCCCGACGACATCCGGTTGATCCTGCAGGTCGACGGACTGGTGACCGCCATCGGTGGCGCCACCAGTCACGCCGCGGTCGCCGCGAAGCGGCTGGGCAAGGCCTGCGTGGTCGGGTGTCGATCCCTCGGCGTCGGCGGTCACGGAACGCCGGCCCGAATGGACGGCCGGGACATCCGCGCCGGCGACATGATCTCGATCAACGGTATCGACGGGTCGATCTACCTCGGGGCCCACCCGACGGTCGAGGTTCCGGTCCGTGGTCGCGCCCAGCAGTGAACCGCCCCTTCCACGAACCCACAACTGGAGGCCGGCATGAGGCATCCCGCCCATTCCAACCCGCTCGGGATCAACGGGCTCGGCCGCATCGGGAAGCTGACCGTGTGGCACCACGTCGCCCGACGCAGCTTCCCGCACCTCGTCGTCAACCTCGGAAGGCAGGCCGGCCGGTCGCTCGAGGCGGTCTGTGACGTCATCCAGAACGATTCGACCTACGGCGACATGGATCGGTTCCTCTTCGGGGTGAGCGCGCCGCCCAGCGTGCGAATCGTCGACCGGGACCGGCGGCTGCTGGAGGTGGCGGGGACCCCGGTGACCGTGCTGCAGGACGCACGGAACCCCGCGGAGGTCGCCTGGCACGAGAACGGCGTGCGCGTGGTGGTCGACACGACCGGCGCCTTCGACGATCCCAGCCTCCCCGAGAACGCGCCCGGGGGGTCGCTGCGCGGGCACCTCGCGGCCGGGGTCGAAAAGGTCGTCTACAGCGCGGCGTTCAAGCGCTCGCGCGACGTCGATGCGATGCCGGACGATTGCGTGACGATCATCCACGGGGTCAACCACGACGCCTACGATCCGAGCCGCCACCACCTGGTGTCGGCGGCCTCGTGCACCACGACCGCGCTCGCGCACATGGTCAAACCGCTGCTGGAGAGCATCGGGGCCTCAACCATCATGACCGCCTCCATGAGCACCGTCCACGCGGCCACCAACTCCCAGGCCGTACTCGACAACGTGCCGTCGGAGGGCGCGAAGGACCTCCGCCGCAACCGCAGCGTCCTCAACAGCATGGTGCTGACCTCCACGAGCGCCGCTCGCGCCCTGGAGGAGGTGCTGCCCGAGATCCGCGAGATCGGGTTCATGGCCGACTCGGTGCGGGTTCCACTCCCCACCGGTTCGCTGATCATCCTGAACATGACGTTCCAGACGCGCCTGGACGAGGCGGGCCGGCCCATTGTCGACCGCGAGGTGCTCAACGGCCGTTTCCGCTCCGCTGCGGAGGGCAGTCAGCGGGGCCTGCTGGTGTTCAGCGAGGCCCAGAACGTCACGCGCGACATCATCGGCGTGCGCGCCGCGGTCGTCATCGAGGGGGTCGAGACGCACACCCGCACGGGGTTCGTGGAGGTCGACATCGCGTCGCTCCCCGGCGTACCGCCCGCCGTGCGCACCCAGCTCGGGGACGGGGGGATCCGGGTCCCCGTCACCCATGCGAAGGTGTTCGGCTGGTACGACAACGAGTACGGCAGCTACACCAACATGCTGGGCGAGGTGACCGACCACGTCGCCTCCGCGCTCATCTGAGCGGCGTATTGGGGACGATGCGAGTGGGGCCCGCCGGGGCGGGCCCATCGCGCTGAGGCTGATGCGGTCCACTCGAGCCTGAACTTCCCCACGATCTCCCGGTCCTGCGTTCCCGCATGCTGCCGTCTGCCGGGATCACATGTTCCGGTCGTGTGTGTTCCAGCATCGTCATGAAGGGGTCTCGGAATCGACGCGGTCGTCGATGAGGGACGGTCCCGGCGCGCGCCTGGTCGACGCCGGTACGGCGACCTCTGCCCTGACGGAGTCCACGTCGTCCCGATCGGCGCGCTCGGGCCCCGAGTGTTCACAGAACGACGAACGCCGACCCGAGGGTCGGCGTTCGTTAATG
>JACJWX010000015.1 GCA_020636905.1 Actinomycetota bacterium
CCCCACTCCGGAATCGGCCCAGACCCGTCCGCTCTCCCACTACGGGATGAGCAAGATGGCGGCCGAGGGCTACTGCGGCCTCTACGAGCGCCTCTACGGCATGCACACGGTCGTACTGCGGCTCGGCAACGTCTACGGGCCCCGCCAGGATCCGCACGGCGAGGCCGGCGTCGTCGCCATCTTCGCGGGCCGCATGCTCGATGGGATCCCGCCGACCGTCTTCGGTGACGGCCTCCAGACGCGTGACTACGTATACGTGGGGGACGTCGTCCGCGGATTCATGGCGGCGGCGGATCGCGCCCCGGCCGGCAGCGTGATCAACATCGGCAACAGCGCCGAGGTGACGGTCCTGGACCTCATCGAAGGGCTGGGCGGGGATCTCGCTCCCGAGTTCAAGCCGGCGCGACTGGGCGAGCTGCAGCGGAGCGCGCTCGACAACCGGCTCGCGAAGTCGCTTCTGGGCTGGGAACCGCAGATGCCCCTCGACGAGGGTCTGCAGGCGACGTACCGCTCGATCGCCGAGCACCGCCGCAATCCCGACGCCCGCCCCCCGGGATTCCTGGAGGTCGCGGCCACCGCGTGATCGGCGCGGCGGGGGTCGCCGGCGCGTCGCCGGCGGCTACCGCCGCAGCCCGAGCCGCGGCGGGCGGATCGCGCCCCCGGCGAGCAACGCGCGCGGTCCGTCGTCGACCATCCACCGCAGCGCATCCGACGTGCTGTCGATGGCGTCAGCGGCGGCCTCAAGTCCGGGCAGCAACTCCGGCGGCCGCCAGGTCGCCGAGTGGGCGTCCGACGCGAGGAAGTGCGCCATGCCGTTGCGCAGCAGCGCCTCGGCCGCCTGCCGCGCCCGCGGCCCGTGGTCTCCGGTGAACGAGCTCGCGGTGAGCTGGACGAGCGCCCCGCGGCCCACGATCTCGCGCATCCGGTCGGGTGACGCCTGCACGCTGCTGTTGCGCTCGGGATGCGCGAGCACCACCCCGAACCCGCGGATCTCGAGGTCGGTGAGCATGGCGGGGAGGTGGATCGGCCAGCCCCGGAACGGCACCTCGAGCAGGATCCATCGACCGTTCCCGCCGAGGGTGGCGGCCCGTACCGCGTCGTCGCTCATCCGGGGCAGCCAGTCCATGCTGATCTCGCCGCCGGGAACGATCTCGAGCTCGACGCCGGCCGAGGCGAGTTCCGCCCTGAACGCGTCGACGCCGCTCACGACGTCCTCGGGGAGGTTGGGGTACTGGGCGATCATGTGGGGCGTGCAGATCGTGGTGGTGATGCCCGCCTCGACGGCCGCCTGCGCCATTGCGATGGCATCGGCGACAACTCCGGGGCCGTCGTCGATGCCCGGCAGCAGGTGGCAGTGGATGTCGATCATGGCGGCCAGCGTAGCGACCGCCCGACACCCCCGCCACGAAGTGTCATTCGGCTGACACCGGCCTCACCCTCGCCGTGCCGCGGTCACCGCGCTAACATGCCGGTCCCCGGGGCATTAGCTCAGTTGGGAGAGCGCCTGGATCGCACCCAGGAGGTCAGCGGTTCGAATCCGCTATGCTCCACTCGTCTCGGAACCCCGCCATGTGCGGGGTTTTTCCGTTCCAGGGTCGGCTCGTGTCCTGCAGAGTCCGCACGCCGGCCGCACGATGCGCCGTCGCGGAAGTTCTCATCCCGCCCGCGTGACGCCTCGTGTCTTTGGTAGCCGGGTCAGCGGAGTTCCCGCAGGACGTCGGGGGCGACGAAGATCACCCGCCCGGGGCGCCGCCGTTCTTCCAGGATTCCGAGATCCGCGAGTTTGCGGAGCGCGTTCATCGCCGCCTGGCTGGAGACACCGTGCCGCTTCGCCACCTGCGAGGCACGCAGCACCGGGCTTCCAATCAGCTCACCTGCCAGCCGCTCGGCGACGCCGAATCCGCCCGCCCCTCGAACGATCCGAATCTGATCTTCCTGAAGCGTCAGGAGCCGGAGGATCTTACGACGATTCGATTCCGCGGAATCCCGAACTCCAACCGCGAAGAACCGAACCCAACAGTCCCACTCACCGGTTTGGCTCAGTCGCAGGAGTTCATCCTGATATTCCGCCCGGCGGGCTTCGAACCAGGGCGAGACAACGAGAATCGGCTGCTCGAGCAGCTCCCTCATCATGAGTTGGACGACGATCAAGAGTCGCCCGAGGCGGCCGTTCCCATCGGAGAACGGATGAAGCGTTTCGAACTGGTAGTGAGCAATCGCCGCCTGCACCACTGCCGGAAGGGCGACGGGTGGATCGTTGATCCACCCGATCCAGTCATCCAGGCCGGCCGCGAGCCGGTCACCCGGTGGCGGCGGAACGAACCGTGCATGATCGATCGGCGAGTTCCGTGGACCGATGAAGACCTGGATCTGACGTAGGCCGCCGGCATCCCCCAACTCGCCGGCCGTGCCGCGGACAAGGCTCAACTGGAGTCCTTCAATCAATCCTCGCGTGACCGGCCGGTCCGAGATCCATTTGAAGGCTTCCTCGGCAGTGCTGACGTAGTTGAGTACTTCACGCACCTCAGCGGTCGCAGTCCGGTGCTCGGCTTCCGACTCGAATACCGCCTCGAGCGGCGCGAATGTCCCTTCGAGGGCGCTCGTGCTCTGCGCTTCTCGGCGCAAGGATGGCTGAGTCAGGAGTGATGGGTCGGGAACCTTGCGAGAGGCCTCATCCAGCCGGCCGAGGGCTGCCGACGCTTCCACGACCGCATTCCAGGTCTCGGAAGAGAGGTCGACTTCCCGGGGAAGCGCTTCAGGGAGGAACGCGAAAGCGTCGTAGGAGTCGCCCGTGCGACCGTCGACGCCAGAAATCGGAACAAGCCGACCGATCGGAGATCCGCGGAGAGCATCAAGGTCCATAATCCAAGTTTAGCGTCGCAAACTTGGAACAAGGGCTCCTTTCCCAAGTGGAGCCCCGACGAACTTGGAACCAGACCGTCTTCTTCCAAGTCGACGCGGGGTCCAGCTGGAGCCACCTGGCGAACCGACATCAACGGTCCAACCTGGAACAGCAACGTGGACCCGGACCAAGAGCGACCGTCGGTCGGAGAACCGGCATGGCCCGTGTCGGCGCCCACGGGCGGCTTCACTCCCGGGAATCCCAGCGAACGGCGCCTCGGAACGCGCCAATTCGGAGTCTCCTGACCTCGATGGGGGCGCCGTAGTGCCGTGCCCACAGCACCATCTGCGGGAACCCCTCGGCTCGGCACGGATGTGTCGCCCGTCGATCGTGTGCCACCATCGGCTCGTGGATCCCGTGCCTGAACAGCCGACCGCGGCATGAGCGAGCCGCAGCGCCGCACCGCGCTCGTCGTCGACGACGAGCCACCCATCAGGAGCGTATTGCGGGCCTACCTGGAGGCCGACGCCTTCGAGGTGGTCGAGGCCGGGACCGCCGCCGAGGCACTGGACCTGGCCCGGTCGCAGTCGCCGGACATCGTGCTCCTGGACGTCGGGCTGCCCGACCTCGACGGTCTCGAGGTGCTGCGACGCATCCGGGAGCACTCGCACATGGCCGTGATCCTCGTGACCGCGCGCGCGGAGGAGACCGACACGCTGGTGGGACTGGCGGCGGGCGCCGACGACTACGTCACCAAGCCGTTCAGCCCCCGCGAGGTGGTGGCCCGGGTGCGGACGGTGCTCCGCAGGTCGGGGGCGGCGTTGGACGCGCCCGATGGCTCCGATCCGGACCCGGACGTACGGCGGTTCGCCACGCTCGTGATCGACCCGGCCCGACGGGAGATCACGGTGAGCGGCACCCGGGTGTCGCTGTCGACCCTGGAGTTCGACATCCTCATGGCCCTCACCGACGCCCCGGGCAGGGTCTACACCCGCGCGCAGCTCCTGGAGAAGGTGTGGGGCTACGACTTCTACGGTGACGAACGCGTGGTCGACGTCCACATTCGCAGCATGCGCAAGGCGCTGGGTGACCGCGCCACCTCGCCCGAGCTGATCGGCACGGTGCGGGGAGTCGGATACCGGTTCCTGGAGCAACCGGCGTGAACCGGCTCGTGGTTCGGCTGGTGCTCTCGCACCTGCTGGTGGTGGCGGTGGGAGCCGTGGTCACCTTCGTCGTCGTGCGTCAGCTGGCTCCCGTGCTGTTCGAGGATCGCGTCCCGGGAAGCGGTGCGGGGGGCGGGCCCCGCCCGGGCAGCGGGCCGGGACTCCGGCAGACCGTCGCCGACTCGGTGACGGCGGCGCTGCTGGTGGGCGCGGCGGTGGGGATCACCGTCGGAGCCATCGTCGGGCTGTTCGCCGCCCGGGGACTGCTCCGGCCGCTGGAACGGGTGCGTGCGGCCACGCGGCGGCTCGCCGACGGCAACTACGGCGAGCGCGTGGCGACACCGGCGGAGGTGGAGCTGGCGGCACTCGCCGACGACGTCAACCACCTGGCGTCGGCGCTGGAGGCCACCGAACAGCGGCGAATGCGGCTGATCGGTGAGGTGGCTCACGAGATGCGGACACCGCTGACGGTCATTGAGGGGTACACCGAGGGCATGGTCGACGGAGTCATCGAAGCGACACCCGCGCAACTCGCGCAGATCGGTGACGAGGTGCGGCGGCTGCGCCGCCTCAGTGAGGACCTGTCCGCCCTGTCGCGAGCGGAGGAGGGACGCATCGAACTCGAGACCGCGACGGTGAGCCTCCTGGCGCTGGCCGACGCAGTCGTCGCGCGGCTGCGGCCCCAGGCCGAGGCACAGGACACGGCGCTGGATCTGACCGGCGACCCGGGCGTCATGATCGACGCGGACGCCGGCCGTATCGGCCAGGTGGTGACGAACCTCGTGGGCAACGCCCTCCGCGCGACGGCGCCCGGCGGGCGGGTCGAGCTCAGCGTGTCGGGGGGTGACGGAACCGCCCGGCTCGAGGTCACCGACACCGGCGTCGGCCTCCAGCCGGGGGACCTCGAGCGGGTCTTCGAGCGGTTCTACCGGGCCCCCAACTCGAGCGGGGGCGGGGGCTCCGGCATCGGCCTGACGATTGCGCGGGGCATCATGCGAGCCCATGGCGGTGACCTGGTGGCGACCTCACCGGGGGCCGGCGGAGGAGCCACGTTCACCGCCACGTTTCCGCAGGCGGCACGGGGTGGCGCGGCCGCCTGAACGCCGCGCCACCCGTTCGCCCGCGCCACCTCCGTTCAGGTCGTGGCCTGGTTCATGGGGCAGCTCGCGTTGCCGGCGCCGGCACCACGCTGCATCTGACCCTGCCGCCCGCGCTTCCCCATCTGCGCCTTGCCGGCAGCCGTGGCGGTCTGGCCGTTGGCCGCACGCGTGAAGGCCGCCAGGTGCTTCTTCGACGCCGACCGGAGGTTCGTCAGCACCTGCTTGGTGACCGGGTCGCTCGTGGCGTTGATGGCCCGCGTCAGGTCGGCGATGTCGCGCTTCTCGAGAGCGATCCCGACCCGGTAGGCGTAGGTCTTCGACTTGAGCGCCGTCGAGCGCCATCCGTCGTAGAGGCGCTGCACTTCGGCGTTCGCGTACACGCCGGCCGTCTTGCCGACCGCTGGGTCGGCGACGTCGTAGCGGGTCAGCAGGCTGCCGACGGCATCGAAGTGACGCTGCTCGGAGCGCTGGATGTTGCTGAACGGCAGCAGTCCGCCGTACTTGGTGGAGATGACCCGGTAGAGGTCGCGGGCCATGCGCTCCTCGTCGCGCATGAGCTGCAAATCCGCGGCCTCGCTGCTGGTGATCGCCTGCGCGGACTGCACCGTGGCCCCTCCGGCGATGCCGAGGGCCAGGGTTGCTGCCGCCAGCATCGTCGCGCGGCGCTGGCGTGAAGTGAGTGTGAGGCTGGTCATTTGTGGGCTCCTCCGAAGGGGTGGCTCGTCCTGCACTCAGAGAACACCCCCACCGTGAAGCCTCCGCGACCGCGAATATGAAACCTTCGTGAAGCACCCTGGCGGGTGCGATCAGGAGCTCAGACGCGCGCCCACAGCACGTTGCCCACGCTGATCCGCGTCACACGCCCCCGCCGCATGACGAACACCGTGTTCGAGCGTCCCGGTCGCAGCGCGCCGACGGTGCACCGGCGTCCGCCGGCCAACCCCGAACAGGCGACCGCCCGCAGGCGCGCGCGCAGGCGCCGCTCGCTCGTCCCGACGCCGACGCCGGTTCGCGTCCGGTTCGCGCGTCGCGAGACCGAGGTGGAGATGAGTGCGACCTCCCCGTCGTGGAGCAGAACGGTGAGTCCTCGGTACCCCAGCCGACGGGTCTCGCCGGTCTCATCGCTGACGACGAAACGGGTCACCGGGTCGCCGAGTTCGCGCACCACGCGCTGCTCGCTCCACCCCGGCCGGACGCCCCCCATCGCGTGGTTGGGAATGAGCACCGCCTGCCCCATGGCGGGAAACGCGAGCGTCGCCGCTCCCAGAAGGGTGGCGTGCCACCGGTTCCGCCGCCGGCGGCGGGGTCGAACGCGGTCACCGGACGTGGTCATGGAGGGGCTCCGTTCCCGGGTGGGTCCGCACGAGTGTCCGTCTGAGGGAAAACGCCCGTCAACCGTATGGGGCACGCGGTCGAGCCGTGTCGGCGATGGCGTACATGGAATTCTCAGGAACCGCCGTTAGCATCGCCCGCGTGCCCGCTTCCCCCGTACGCGCCCGCGGACGCCTGTCCGGCCTGGCCGCCTTCAACTACGTCCTCGATCTCGCGCTGATCGTGGCCTTCCTCGTCGACTGGAACCTGCGGTTCACCGGTCTGACGGTGCACGAATGGCTCGGGATCGTGCTGGGCGGGGTGATCTTCCTCCACACGGTGCTGCACTGGGATTGGATCGTGCGCACGGTGCGCCGACTGCTGACCGCACATTCACGGCAGCGGTTCACCGCCGCCGTGAACCTGCTGCTGTTCGTCGACATCGTGCTGCTCGTGGCCAGCGGCATCCTCATCTCGCGCGTCGCCGTTCCCGGGCTGGCCGACTCCGACCAGTTCTGGCGGTGGTTGCACATCAAGACCGCCGAGGTCTCACGGATCTTGCTGGGCGTGCACATCGCACTGAGCTGGCGATGGCTGTGGGCGATGACCAAACGGACGCTGAGTCGCGCCCCGATTCCGGAGGCGGGGGCGTGAACCGGTGGGCCAGGGCGGTGATCGTGGTGGCGGTCGCCGTCGCCGTGACGGTCGTGGGCGGATTCGTGTGGCGCGACCATCTGCAGGGTCTGGCGGGCCCCGGAGACCGGGGTGCCCCGCGCGGCGACCGGCATCGGGACGAGTTCCGTCCGCCCCGCGACGACGCGTTCCGGGAGCCGTTCGGCGCACCCGATGGCGAGCACCGACCCGAAGGGCGCGACGGGCGGGGTGGCGAGTGGTTCAGCGCCCGCGGCCTCGGCGGTTTCGTCGAAGCCGGTATGCCGATGCTGGTGTTCGGCGGCCTGGTGATCGGAGCCGACCAGCTGCTGCGGGTTCGGCGCCGCCGCCGGCTGCGGGCTCCCTGAGCACCTGACCTCGGTCGCCGGGTGAACAGGCACCGGTATTCAGGCCGCCGCCCGGCGCTCATGTTGGCGAACGGTCGGTACCGACGCCGGCCACAGAGCCAAGGAGCGGATTCCATGCCGACCTACCGCGCCCGTGTCTACACCGGCAACCTCAGCCCCGGCGCGTTCGCCGGAACCGACGCCAACGTCTACATCACCCTCTACGGCCGGGAACGCTCATCCGACGAGCTGATGCTGGACAACGCCGCCAACAACTTCGAGCAGGGCGCGGTCGACACGTTCGCCCTCCACCTGGCCGAGCTCGGCGACCTCCAGCGGGTGCGCATCCGGCACGACAACAAGAACCCGTTCCCGGGCTGGTACCTCGATCGCGTGGAACTGCGAAACGAGGACACCGATCAGGAGTGGACCTTCCCCTGCTACCGGTGGCTCGCACGGGACGAGGACGACGGCGAGATCGAGCGGATGCTGGATTCCGCCTGACCCCGGATTTCCCATCCCGCGCCGTGAACGCCGCCGAGCGGCGGGGCGCGGGATGGGCCGCCCCTCACGCGTCTGCGCCCGCATCCTGCCCGTGGAACGCGCCACTCGCGCGGGCCGCAAGAGTGATCCGGGCCGCCGTCGCGTCAAGGATCTCGTCCCTCCACGCGGGGGTGAGGGCGTTCGCTGACCGAGCGCTGCGCGCCAGGCCGAGTTCACGGCTCGCCTGCTCCGTGTGCCCCTCGGCGAGCAGGATCTCTGCGAGGACCTGGTGGAGCGCGGACGTGCCCGCCAGGAGGTCGCGCGGCTTCACGTCTTCGAGGCGCGCGGGCCCGCGCCGGATCACCCGACCTGGCGACGATCCCCGCCAACGTGAGTGCCACGGAGGCACGTGTGTACCGATGCAGCTGCGGGGTCCGAATCTCGACGAGGCGCGCCTCCGCAGCGGCCAGGTCGCCCCGATCGACATCGCGGGCCGCAGCGAGCACTGTCATCGACGCCCGCTCAACAGACGTACCGGCGTCGGCGATCGCGCGCTCCAGGCGCTCGCCGGACCAGTCGCAGGGCCGGGTCAGCAGCTGCTCGGCGATGAGCGCGAACCGATCGGCTTCGGCTTCGGCGGTGGACCGTCGCGCGAGGCGCAGCAGCCGAAGTCCGTCAGTGGGACCGCCAGCGGTGGCCGCAGGAACCAGGGCGAATACATTGAGTGCCAGCATCCCTGCCGACGCTGCGTGCCCGATCGCTGCGACGCCGCCACTTCCCCATCGCTCGACGAGAATCCACGCGACCGCGGCCGCGCCAAACCCGACGACGGGACCGCCGACGACCATGAGCCGCACTCGGTTCACGAGTGCGCGCGCGCTCGACGAAGGGGGCGGAATCATCAGAGCGGCACCGCCGAACCGGCCCCAGCGGATGCGGAATCCGAAACCCGGTACGTAGAGGGCCGGCCAGCACCAGATTGCACCGATGCGCATGCCGCACGCCCGCCCAACGAGCGCGTGCCCCAGTTCGTGGGTCAAGACGCCGAGCAGCAGCGCCACGAGAGCCGCAGGAACGAGGAGCGGACCGCTGACGGCGAACAGCAGGAACACGACCAGCGCGAGGCCCGCCATTCTCACACGGTGGACGGCTTCAGGCCCGATGGCCGCGGGTCATGTTCAGGGTTGTATTCCGCCATCTGCGAAAGCGTATGCCGTGCCATCCGCCACGGTCGAGCCCTGACGGGCGGAGCTCCCCCATCCGGTCCCCACCGAGCGGTGATCCGGTATGCTCCTCAAGAACCTCGCGTTGAGCGGGGTTTTTTTGTGCACGAACACTCTCGGGAGGGCGCCCGCTGAGCATTCGAGACATGCTCGACGTCACGCTGATCAGCACCACCAACATGCGGGTCACGATCGGGGGCGTGCTGGGCGGGGTGCTCGCGCTCATCGCCGTGACTGCCCTCTCGTGGCTGCTCCGCCGCCAGGTGATGCGCGTGGGGGAGCGGAACCCGTCGATGAGCCGGAGCTCGCTCTACACGCTCACGCGGGTGCTCCACTACACCCTGCTGACCTTCGGTGTCCTCTGGGCCATCGACATCGCCGGCATCGCCCTGCGTGAGTTCGGGCTCTTCGCGGGCGCGCTCGGCGTCGGCCTCGGCTTCGGCCTCCAGGCCATCTTCAGCAACTTCATCTCCGGCCTGATCCTGCTGTTCGACCGGTCGCTGAAGGTGGGTGACTTCGTCGATCTTCCGAGCGGAGCGAGCGGCGAGGTCCGCGACATCCGGATCCGGGCCACGCGCATCACCACCAATGACAACGTGGACATCCTGGTCCCGAACTCCGAGTTCATCAACGGCAACGTCATCAACTGGACCCACCGGGACGACTCGCGCCGCCTGCACGTACCGTTCGGAGTCGCCTACGGCACCGACAAGGAACTCGTCAAGCGAGCAGCCCTCGAGGCGGCCGACTCCCAGCCGTTCACGATGCGTGATCACCACGACCGGCAACCCCAGGTCTGGCTGGTCGAGTTCGGCGAGTCGTCGCTGAACTTCGAACTCGTGGTGTGGCTGACCGCCGCGGCCACCAAGCGCCCGGTGGCGGTGCAGGCCGCCTACACCTGGGCGCTCCACACCGCGCTCGAATCCCACGGGATCGAGATCCCGTTTCCCCAGCGCGACCTCCACGTGCGCACCGTCACGCCGGCCGCGGCCGAAGCCCTGCCGGCCGCCGCGGAGGCGCAATCGCCGGCACGCCCGAGCGCCGTCCCCGCCGCCCCATCACACAACGATGCCCAGGCCGACGCGGAACGGAGCATCGCGCGAGACGATCCCGACGGCGAGGGGGTGCAGGAAGGGGCGTGACTGTCAGTGTCAACTGTCCCTCATGCCACCCGTATTGCGTTACCACGATGCGAGACGTGACTTTGTGAGACTCGGCACGACCGCCGTGGATCGCCTTCGCAGACCTTTTCTGAGCGAGGTTCCCGCGGCCGGAGGTGCGCCATCCTCCAAAACCGACCCCCAAGTTGTTTTCCGCACAAACAGTGAATCGGTCGACGGCCTGCGGCAAAGCCCGGAATCGGGGGTTCACAGGCGTCGCGGCCCGGCTACACTCGCGCCCATTCGCAGGGCAACAACCACCTGGGGGGCAGCACATGGGGGCGTTCGACGACGAGGTCCGCGAGACCCGTCAGTACATGGACGGAGGCCGTTTCAAGGAGATCACGCGGCTCTACACCGCGCGACAGGTCGTGGAACAGCGCGGCGTGGTGGAGACCGACTACACGGTGGCGCGTCGTGCCGCCGAGGACTTCTACGCGCTCCTGCGCGAGCGGTTCGGCCAGAAGCAGTCCATCACCACCTTCGGTCCGTACTCGCCGGGTCAGGCGGTACAGATGAAGCGTGCCGGCATCGAGGGGATCTACCTCGGTGGATGGGCGACTTCCGCCAAGGGTTCCATGGACGAGGATCCGGGCCCCGACCTCGCGAGCTACCCTCTCAGCCAGGTTCCGAACGAGGCCGCCGGCCTGGTTCGCGCACTCCTGACCGCGGACCGCAACCAGCGCTACAACCGGTCGCGGATGACCGACGCCGAGCGTGAGGCGACCCCCGAGGTCGACTTCCGGCCGTTCATCATCGCCGACGCCGACACCGGCCACGGCGGGGATGCGCACGTGCGCAATCTCGTCCGCCGCTTCGTCGAGGCCGGCGTTCCCGGCTACCACATCGAGGACCAGAAGCCCGGCGCCAAGAAGTGCGGCCACCAGGGCGGCAAGGTGCTCGTCCCGTCCGACGAGCAGATCAAGCGGCTCAACGCCGCCCGTCTGCAGCTGGACATCATGGGCGTGCCCGGAATCATCGTGGCGCGTACCGACGCCGAAGCCGCGAACCTCCTCGACGGCTCGAGCGACGAGCGCGACCAGCCCTTCATCCTGGGCGTGACCAACCGGTCGGTGCCCACCTACCGTGCGGCGTTCATCTCCTCGATGCGCCACCTCAACGCCCAGGGCGTCGAGGACGTCAACGGCCACCAGCTCTACGCGATCTCCGACGAGGAGTACGCGCACGCCGACGCATGGCTGAAGTCCTCCGGTGTCGGGGCCAAGATCGAGGAACTCGCCAAGGCCTACCTCGCCAGCGGCAGCAACGCCCCCGAGGACACCCTGAACGCGGTCTCCGACGCCTTCCTGGCCGCCTGGGAGCCCGAGGCCAAGCTGATGACCCTCGGTGAGGCCATCGCCGACGTCATGGCCTTCCGCGCCGAGGAAGGCGCTGAGTTCGCCATGTCCAGCGACGAGTTGCTCGAGTTTGCGAGGACCCACGGCTGGTACGCCACGCGTGCCAAGGCCAAGGAGATGGAGCTCGACGTCGAGTGGGATCCGGAGCACTGCCGGAGCCCCGAGGGCTACTACCAGGTCCAGGGTGGCATCCCGTACGCGGTGGCGAAGTCGCTCGCCGCGGCGCCGTTCGCCGACCTGCTCTGGATGGAGACCAAGACCGCGGATCTCAAGGACGCGAAGGAATTCGCTGACGCGATCCATGCCGTGTTCCCCGAGAAGATGATGGCGTACAACCTCTCGCCGTCGTTCAACTGGGACACCACCGGCATGAACGACGAGGAGATGCGCAACTTCCCGAAGGAACTCGGGAAGATGGGCTTCGTCTTCAACTTCATGACCTACGGCGGCCATCAGATCGACGGTCTCGCCTCGGAGGAGTTCACGACCGCCCTGCGGCAGGACGGCATGCTCGCGCTCGCCCGCCTGCAGCGGAAGCTGCGTCTGCTCGAGTCGCCCTACCGGACTCCGCAGAGCCTGGTGGGTGGCCCTCGCGCCGACGCCGCGCTCGCCTCGGCGTCCGGTCAGACCGCGACCACCAAGGCCATGGGCGCCGGTTCCACCCAGGTGCAGCACCTGGTGCAGACCGAGGTGCCGCCGAAGCTCCTCGAGAGCTGGCTCAGCGACTGGGCCGCGCACAACAACGTGCCCGGTACCCTCAAGGTGCGCCTCCGCCCGGCCGTCGCCGGGTCGGACGTGCTGGAGCTCGCGATCCAGAGCGACGGCAACAAGCTCGCCAACATCGTGTTCTCCACGCTGGAGGATCGCCGCGACCGCGTGATCCTGTCGGTGCGCGATCAGAACACCGATGACTCGCTGCGGCGCAAGCGCCTCTCGACGCTGATGCACACGTTCCTCATCCATCGCTACAAGGCGGACGAGGTGCACTACCTCACGCCGACCGAGGACAACCGCAACCAGGTCCAGGGGCTCCACGAGCGCGGGCTGTACGACGCGACCACCGACGAGGTGGGCGCGCTCATCGTCGCGTCGGTGAACCACGCGAGGATCGCCGAGCTGGTCGACCCATCCGGGGTCGCCCTGCAGCAGCTGATCACCTCCGCGTAGTCAGCGCCGCCCTCGGGCGACCGGTTGGAACCGATGGCCCCGTCCACACCTGTGGGCGGGGCCATCGGCGTTCACGGGCAGCGGCCGACGACGAAGGCCGGCTGTAGCCTCACCGCGTGACCCGCACCCACCTGCGAGCCGCCCCGGATGCCCCCGAGCCGCTGGTACGTGCGTTCGCGGAGATCCGGGACGAGTTCTCCATCCCCGAGGCGTTCCCGGCCGAGGTCCTCGACGAGGCCGACGACATCGTGCGGCGTGGTGCCACGTACCGCGACCATGTCGACCTGCGATCGCTGGCGTTCGTCACCATCGACCCGGTCGGCAGCATGGACCTCGACCAGGCCATGCACATCGAACGCGACGGCGACGGGTTCGTGATCCGCTACGCCATCGTCGATCTGGACGCCTGGATCCCCCTCGGCGGCGCGGTCGACACCGAGGCCCGGCGGCGGGGCGTCACCGTCTACACCCCGGACCGGCGCACCCCCCTGTACCCCCCGGCCCTCTCGGAGGCGGCGGCGAGCCTGCTTCCGGATGGGGACCGCCCGGCGGTCGTCTTCCACATCGCGGTCGCCGCCGACGGCGAGGTCGGCTCGGTGCGGATGATCCGAGCGGTGATCCGCAGCACGGCGCGCCTCGACTACCGGTCAGGACTGGTGGCGAACCTGCAGGCGGCCGGTGAGGCGCTCGCGGCCGCCGCCGCTCGACGGGGCGCCGTGCAGATCGACATGCCGGGCCAGGAGGTCGTGCGCACCGACGACACACTCGGGTTCGCCCTCCGGCTCGAGGAACGCGTACCCCAGGAGGACTGGAACGCCCAGGTCTCCCTCGCCGCGAACGTCGCCGCCGCACGGCTCATGGCCGCGGCGCGGGTCGGCCTGTTCCGGGTCATGGGCGACGTCGATCCGGTCCGGGCCGCCGGGCTTCGCGCCGCGGCCCGCGCGCTCGGGCTCACGACCTCCGACGACCGCGACGACCTCCGGGCGATCGTGTCCGCGCGGGGTCCCGCGGATGCCGTCGACCGCATCCGGCAGACGGCGCGGCGCCTGCCCCGCGGAGCCGGATACCTGGCCGAGGACGGACGCGCGACCATTCGTCCGTGGCACGCGGCGGTCGCGGCGCCGTATGCACACGCCACCGCGCCCATGCGCCGCCTGGCCGACCGCCACGTCCTGGACCTCGCGGTCCGGCTCAGCTCGGGCGGTGCGCCGCCCCGGGGCACCGCCGGCCTGATGGCCGAACTCCAGGACGTGATGAACACGGCCGAACGCCGCGCGGAACAGGTGGAGGCCGCGGTGGTCAACCTGGTCGAGGCGATGATGCTGTCGCACCGGGTCGGCGACGTCTTCCCGGCGGTGGTCACCGGGGCCCAGAACGACGGCGCACAGATCCAGCTCCGCACTCCCGCGGTGCGGGCGAACCTCAAGGACGTACCGAAACTCGAGCCCGGCGAGACGGTCGAGGTGCGGCTGGAGGAGGCGGATCCCGCCCGTCGGCTGGTGCGATTCGCGCTGGTTGCCTGACACCCCGGTCAGGCGTGGAGGTCGGCGCGCAGCCCCTCGATGAGGGCGTCGAGCCCGAACACGAACTCGCCGTCCGGAAGCCCCCACGTGGTCGAGGCGAGGGCCCGGGAGAGATGAGGGTGGCCGTCGCGGTCGTCCGCGCCCTCGATCGCGAGCCCCTCGGCGCCGAGCTCGGCCATGACGTACCCGTGCGTCCACACGACCACCGCGTTCAGGGCCGCGAGGGCGTACGGCGCGTCGAGCCCCCCGGCGGCGAGCGCGGCGAGATGCCGCTCCACCACGTCCAGGCCCTGAACGGTGCGGACCGGACGTCGCGCGACGATGCCGAGCGCGTTCGGATGCTCCAGGAGCGTCGCGCGGTGACCGAGCCCGATCAGGCGCAACGCGGACCCCCACCCGCCGGGTGCCGCCGTCGGGGGCGGAGGCGATTCGGCGACGATCGCCTCGACGACCAGGTCGGCGAGGCCGTCGGACGACGGGACCGCCGCCCGCACCACGCCGACGTCGATGCCGGCAGCCGTCGCCACCGCGGCATGGTCGAGCCGGCCGGCGCCGTCACGGTCGACGACCGCGAGCACCGCCGAGCGCAGCGCCGCCCGGGCCTCGCTCACCACGGCAGGCCCCGTTCGAAGACGATGCGGTCCTGCCCCGGACCGAGGTATTCGGCTTCGGCGCGTCCGTGGAACCCGAGCGCTTCGTGGAACCGCACTGACGCCTCGCGATCCGGGGCGGCGAGCGCGCGGATCCGGGTGCATCCCCGAGCGTGCATGCGGCGCCCGAACTCCTCGTAGAGCGCCCGGCCGACGCCCCGTCCCCGCAACGTCGGGTCCACCATGTGGAAGTGCACATAGGCGAGATCGGGTTCCGGCTGGCTGCGCAGCCCCAGGAGGACCCCGGCCATCGCCACGGGGCTCCCGGGGACCGCGACGCACAGGCCGCCCTCTCCGAGCTGATCGAAGAACAGGCGGTGCATGGTGAGGCCCACCGGATGCCCGAACCACGCGTCCGCCACGCGCCGGGCCTCGACGAAATCCGCGCCCGTCAGGGCTCGAAACCTGAGGGTGTCATCTGCCACGTGGGCAGTCTGTCACTCGTCCCGCATGTGGTGGGTGCCCCGCCGGGCGACCGGCGGGTAGGGTGGGTTCTGACATCGGCGGCCGGAAACCCGCGGTTCGATCGACCGGCGCCGCGACACCGACACGAGAGTGCACATGGCGACGATTCATCCTGCTGACTTCCCTCCTCCATTCACCCCATCCGAGCAGATCGTGCTTCCCACGGCCGGCGAAGACGAGCGCATCGAGGTGGGCGTCCTCATCGTGGGTGGGGGCCCCGCCGGACTCGCGACCGCCGTCCGGCTCGGCCAGCTCATCGCCGAGGACGAAACGGTGATGGAATCGCTGGGTGAGGTGCCGATCGCGCTCGCCGACAAGGGCAAGGTCGCCGGGTCGCATCTGCTGTCGGGCGCGGTGGTGAAGCCGGGGCCGCTCAAGCAGCTGTTCCCCGACACCGATCCCGCGTCGATCCCCCACTACTGGGAGGTCGACAGCGAGGCCGTGTACTTCATGACGAAGTCCAAGAGCTTCCGGATCCCCCCGCCACCGCAGATGAAGAACCACGGCAACTGGGTCCTGTCGGTGTCGCAGCTCGCCCGCTGGATGAGCGAGCAGGCCGAGGAGTACGGGGTCTACCTGCTTCCCGAGACCGATTGCCAGAAGGTGCTCGTCGAGCAGGGCGCGGTCAAGGGCGTGATCACCGGCGACAAGGGACGCGGCAAGGAGGGCGAGGAGCTCTCGACCTTCGAGCCCGGCATGGAGCTGCACGGCAAGGTGACGGTGTTCGCCGAAGGGACGCCCGGCCATCTGACCGGGGTCGTCCGCGACCACTTCGACCTGAACCGGGAGTCGGTGCAGTCCTGGGAGCTCGGGGTCAAAGAGGTCTGGAAGGTTCCGACCCCACTCAAGAAGCTCGTCCACACCGCCGGTTGGCCCCTGCGGCTCAACCCGAAGTACCGCGAGTACGGCGGGTCGTGGCTCTACCCGATGGGCGAGGACATGGTGTCGCTGGGATTCGTGGTGGGCCTGGACTACCGCGACGCGACGACTTCCGTCCACGACCTCCTGCAGGACTTCAAGACGCACCCGCTCATCCGCGGCATCCTCGGCGAGGGTGAGCGCGTCGCGTGGGGCGCCAAGACCATCCCCGGATCGGGGCTCTACGGGCTCCCGAGCCGTCTGCACGTGCCGGGTGCGGTGTTCGTGGGTGACAGCGCCGGCTTCGTCGACATGGCCGCACTCAAGGGCGTCAACTACGCCGTGCACTCCGGCATCCTCGCCGCCGAAGCCATCTTCGAGTCGCTCAAGGCCAACACGGCGCAGACCCCCACCGGCCTGTGGGGCTACGACAGGCGCATCAAGGACAGCACGGTCTGGAAGGACCTCTGGAAGGTGCGCAACATCCGCCCGGGTTTCCAGCGGGGCATGCTGGTCGGCGGAGCGATCCACGGCATGGCCACCGTCACCGGGGGACGCCTGCCGAAGGTCGTCAAGCCGGTTTCCGACGCGAAGGAACCGGTGTTCCTCGGCAAGCGGACCTACTCCAAGCCCGACGGCAAGCTGACCTTCGACAAGCTTTCGTCGGTGTTCGCCAGCGGCAACAAGACGCGGGACGACCAGCCGAACCACATCCGGGTTCGCACGGACGTGCCGAAGACGCTGGCGGTCGCCTGGGAGAAGATGTGCCCGGCGCAGGTCTACGAGGTGGACGAGGACGAGGCGAGCAACGGCACCGTCACCGTCAAGCTCAACCCGTCGAACTGCGTGCAGTGCGGTGCCATCACCGCCAAGGGTGGACGCCTGACCCCGCCGGAGGGCGGCTCGGGCCCGGAGTACACGCTCACCTAGAGTCGTACGCGGGGCGTGCGGGTCGGGATGACCCGCGCGCCCGCGCGATGCCCACGACGGCCGGTCCCCGCGGTGCCGGTCTCAGCAACCGCAGGGCGACGGGACCTCGACCGACCAGGCCGGCACCGGCGGCCCGTAGAGGGTTCCCTGGCCGAAGCGGCAGCCGAGTTCGTAGGCCGCCGCGGAATCCTCGGCCGTTTGGATCCCTTCGGCGACCACCGACATTCCGCAGCCGTTGGCGAGCTCGACCCACCGGCGGACCGCCGCGCGGGCACCGGTCATGGACATCCGGGCAACGATCGAGCGATCGAGCTTCAGCACCGCGGCGGGGAGTGTCCGCACCAGTTCGGCGTCGGCGAACCCCGCGCCCACGTCGTCGATGGCGACGCGCACGCCGATGTCGCGGAGCGCGTCCACAACCGCGCGAGCGTGCGCACGATCGGTGAGCTGCACCGACTCGGTGAGTTCGAGGATCAACCGCTCACCCGCGACGTCGGCATCCGAGAGTGCCTGGGCGACCAGCTCGACGAACTCCGGGTGCTCGAACTGCAGCGCCGAAACGTTGACGGCGACCGTGCGCCCCGGACCGGCGTGCCCCCGCAACCACCCGAGTGATTCCTGGAGCACCCACTGGCCGATTTCGTGGATCTCTCCGCTCTGCTCGGCCCGCGGGATGAAGTCCGCCGGGGTCCGCATGACGCCGACGGCGTTCGATCCACGGACGAGCGCCTCCCAGCCGACGATCCTGCGATCGCCGAGACGGACGACCGGCTGGACGTACAGCTCGAGTTGCTCTGGCGTCGGGACGCGTGCCGGGGCATCGTCCGCCCGAGCCCGATCCGGTGAAGCGTGGTTCATTGTCCCCTCCACGCCACAGGACGGGCCGACGGCCCGGGAAGTTTCGTGAAACCGCCAGATCCGCGTTTACGCGTCGGTGCGTTCCATGACCGCGATCGCCACGTCGTCGGCGACGCTGCCCCTCGCCCAGCGGTACACCTCGGCGTACACCTGCCGGGCGACGTCGCGCGGCGAGCGGCCGTGGGCGCGGCGGACCGCCTCGTGCAGGCGAGCCTCGCCGAAGGGTTCCTCGTCCCGGCGGGCCTCGATCAGCCCGTCGCTGCTGATGAACAGCAGGTCGCCCGGAGCGAACGGCGTGGAGGTGGTGCGGTAGACGGGATCGCGCAGCGCGCCACAGGGCGGCCCGGGATCCTCCAGGACCTCCAGCGCGCCCTCGGCGTCGACCCGGAGCGCCGGCGGGAGTCCGGCGGTCGTCCACCGGCATCGCCGCCCGTCCAGATCGACGATCGCGATCGTCAGCGCCACGAAGGCCTCCGGTCCGGTGCGGGCGAGGAGGAGGCCGTTGAGGGTGCTCATGAGCTGCGCGGGATCGCAGCCGCTGTAGGCCAGGCCCTCGGCGGCGTACCGCACCATGGCGGTGAGTCCCGACGCCTCGACGCCCTTCCCGCTGACGTCGCCGACGATGACCGCCACGCCCCCGTCCGGACACGTCCAGCCACCGTAGAAGTCCCCCCCGACCAGCGCACCCGCGGACGCCCGGTACAGGCCTGCCGTCGTGAGTCCCGGAACACTCGGAAGCGCATCGGGGAGCAGCGCCTGCTGGAGGGTCTCCGCGACGTGGCGATCCCGTTCGGCCTGGCCGGCGTCGCGCAGGGCAAGGCCGGCGTGGGCGGACAGGTCGGTCAGCAACCGCAGCTCGCGGCTCGTGAACCTGCGCGGCGCTCGCGCCCCGAGCAGGAGGACCGTGGGGTACGGGCCGCCGAGGATCGGCAGCACCGCCAGGCTCCGCACGAACTCGGGCAGCAGTGCCGCCGCGGCGGGACGTTCGACCATCACGTCGTCGGACAGCACCGGGTGTTGGCCGCGGCACACCTCGGTCGCCATGGCAGGGTCCGCCTCGGCGACCGCGCGCTCAGCGCGTTCCCGGTTGATGCCGCGGACGGCGGCCACCCGGACGGCCCCCGTGCGGTCGAGGGCGAGCACGATCGCCACGTCGCACGGGACCACCGACTCGGCGTGAACCGCCAGATGGGTGAGCACGTCATCCGGCTGCCGCGCGGACGCCATCACGTGAGCCGCGCGGGCGACGCCCATCGCCTCACGCGCACGGCGTTCCTCGATGAGGCGCAGGCGGGCGGCCTCCGCCGCCGCTCTCCTGGCATCGTTGACGGCGGCGTCGAGGTGCGTGGTGTCCGAGAAGATCTCCACGCGACCCAGCACCTCGCCCTCGTCGTCGGAAATGGGCGCCGAGAACCAGGCGATGGCGGTTCCCTCCAGCGTCCTGAGCTGCGCGCGTTCGGACGTCGCGCGCCCTTCGCGGAGGGCGGAGACGGCGGCACGGTATCCGGACGGCTCCTGCATCCGGGCGGCGATCCGGTCGTTGACGTCGGCCATCGGATGGCCGATCTGCCCCGTCACGTCGACCCCCACCAGCGCGGCGAGCGCCTCGTTGCAGATCATCAGCCGGTCGGTCGTGTCGGTCACGAGAATGCCGTTCGGCGTGCTCCCCAGCACCGCCTGGAGCACGCGGCGGGCCCGGCGGTTGCGGTCCCTCCACTGGTTGTTGCGGACGGTGAGCGACAGCTGGCGGCGAACCGCCGTGAGGCGTTCGAGCTCGGGCGCGCCCAGCGGGTCCGCGGCGTCGAACGAGAACACGCAGACCGAACCGATGCTGGGAGTGTTCGGCGTCGCCAGGGGAAGTCCGATTCCGGATGCGTTCGCGAGGCGGGAGTGGAGCGCGCGCTCGATCCGCGGGGTCCCGGCGGTCAGATCGTCGGCGGACAGGTCGCTGAGGAGCCGCGACCAGACGTGGGATTCCCCATCGAGTCCGACCTGGTTCGCCACGCCGTAGAGCCCGCCGGGCGGCTCGATCATCGGGGCGAAGAGCGCTTCGTCCCGGGGATCCGCAAAACTCGCCCCGAGTGTGGCCGTGTTCCCCTGCTCGTCGTCGGCCATCAGGATCAGCGCCAGATCCGCTCCGAAAGCGCTTCGAACCCGCCCCGCGAGGTCGCTGAGCGCGGCACCGAGGTGGGTGACCGGCGCGGGGTCGAACAGCAGCGCGCTGAGCCGGGAATCGTCGATGCGACGGTCCCGAACGCGGCGTTCAGCGTCCACGGTGCCGTTCGATCATCGACACGTAGTGCGCCGCCGAGCGCCGCAGGCCCTCGAGTTCGTCGTCGGTGAGCACGCGGACGGGCTTCGCCGGGATCCCGCGCACGAGATGGCCCGCCGGCACCTGCATCCCCTCGGGGACGACCGCCCCCGCCGCGACCAGACAGCCCGCGCCGATGTGCGCGTTGTTCATCACGATGGCCCCCATCCCGATGAGCGACTCGTCATCCACGCGGCACCCGTGCACGATCGCCCGATGGCCGATGGTCACCCGTTCGCCGACGGTGCAGGGCACACCCTCGTCCGCGTGCAGGACCGCGCCGTCCTGGACGTTGGATTCGTCGCCGACGCTGATGAGGTCGGTGTCGCCCCGGAGCACCGCCTGCGGCCACACCGACGACCGGTCGCCGAGGACGACCCGCCCGATCAGCACCGCCGTCTCGTCCACCCATGTCCCGGTACCAAGCTGGGGTGTGAAGCCCTGGAGGCGCCGAATCATGGAGTGACGCTACTCCAGCGCGGTGACGTTCGCCACGGGAAGCGCGGCAATCGTCGTTTGGTCCGGCCGCCGGTTCCCGTTTGCCGGATCTCTGACTAGTATGCGCGTCGGCGAAAGGTTTTGAACCTCCCCTGTCAATGGCCTGACCCCTGTCAAGGAGATGCGCATGGAGCGGTTGAGAAAGTTTGCGGCGGTCATGGCCGCAGTTGCGGTTGTCGGCGGTGTCGCAGCCGGATGCAGCGATTCCGACAGTGGCGAGGCCAGCACGCCGGTGGATGCGACGACGATCGCCAACACGGCGGTGCAGACCGACAGCGAGGGCAACACCGCAGCCGCCACCACGGATGCCGCGACCGACACGGCCGCCGCCACCGACACCGAAGGTGGAAGCGGCGAGGCCTCGGGCGACGCCGCCGCCGGCAAGTCGACCTTCGAGGGCGTCTGCCAGGGCTGCCACAACAACGGCGGCCAGGAAGCCGGTGTCGGGCCGAAGCTCGCGGGCGCCGGCCTCACGGCCGACTTCATCCAGACGCGGATCAACGAAGGCATGGGTGCCATGCCCGCCGGTCTGGTGTCGGGCGACGACCTCGAGAACGTCACCGCCTACGTGCTCAGCATCCAGTAGGCGCAGCGCACGGCGTCCTGCCGTCGGGGGCCACCTCAGGGTATCTTCCTGAGGTGGCCCTCAACGTTTCCAGTGAACGACGCGGCGACGTCCTCGTCCTCGCGCTCACGGGCGAGCTGGACATCTACACGGTCCCCTCGTTCCGGGAAACGGTCGACCGGCTCGCGAAGGACGAGCCGGGCATCATGCTCGATCTCGAAGCGGTCTCACTCATCGATTCGTCCGGGCTCGGCGCGCTGGTCAGCCTCGCGAACCAGGTTGGCGAACGCGATGGGCAGCTCGGGCTCCTGTGCCCCCAGCAGTCCCTCCGCCGGGTCTTCGAGATCACCGGCCTCCGACGGGCCTTCACCTTCGGCACCACATTCGACGAGCTGACGGCCGCCATGGACCGGACTCGGGAAGGAACATCCAACCCTGCTTGACCTCCGTTTGATCCGAACATCGCCCGACGCGGTCCGGGCGGGGCTCGCCCGCCGAGGCGCCGCCGAGCACCTCGACGCCATCATCGATCTCGACCGGGACGCCCGTCAGATCCGCACCCAGGTCGAGGAGGCCAGGGCCGAACGGGGACGCCTGAGCAAGGCCATCGGGATGGGCAAACGGGACGGGGCCGACACCTCGGCCGACGAGGCGCTGGCTCGCGAACTCGGCGACCGGCTCTCGGACCTCGAAGCCCGCCTGGCCGACCTCGAGACCCGGCGCGACGACCTGCTGATCGAGCTGCCGAACCTCCCCGAGGAGGAGACGCCGGACGGCGGCGAGGACGATGCCGTGGAGCTGCGCCGGGTCGGTCGGCCGGCCACCCTCGACCCGGTGCGGGACCATGTCGAGATCGCCGAGGCGATGGGCGGACTGGACTTCGACCAGGCCGCCAAGATCTCCGGAGCGCGCTTCGCGTACCTCATCGGCCCCATCGCCCGTCTGCAATTCGCGCTGATCAGCTTCGTCGTGGACCGTGTGGAACGTGAGGGATTCACGCCGGTCGTGCCCCCGGTCATGGTCCGCGAAGAGGCGATGTACGGCACCGGGTTCTTCCCCACTGACCGCGCATCGATCTACGCCCTGGCCGATGACGATCTGTTCCTGGTCGGAACCTCGGAGGTGCCCCTGGCGGGCCTCGGACTCGACCGCATCTTCAGCGACGACGAACTGCCGCTGCGCGTCGCCGGCGTGTCGAGTTGCTTCCGGCGCGAGGCGGGCGCCGCGGGCCGGGACACCCGGGGGATCTTCCGGATGCATCAGTTCGACAAGGTGGAGATGTTCTCGTTCGTGGACGCGGAGGACTCGCGCGACGAGCATCGGCGGATCCTCGCCGTCGAGGAGGGCATCCTCGGCGACCTCGGGATCCCGTACCGGGTCGTGGACATCGCCCTCGGCGACCTCGGCGCACCGGCCGCCCGCAAGTTCGATTGCGAAGCGTGGATCCCGTCGCAGGAGCGCTACCGGGAGGTCACCTCCTGCTCGAACTGCACCGACTACCAGGCGCGACGGCTACGAGCCCGGGTGAAGGGTTCCGGGGGCACGCGCCTGGTGCACACCCTCAACGGCACCGCCGTTGCCGTGGGCCGCACCATCATCGCGTTGCTCGAGAACCATCAGCAGCCCGACGGAACGGTCGCGGTGCCCTCCGTGCTGGTCGAACACGGAGCGCCGGCGGTGTTGGGAGCGTCGAGCGGCGGAGCCTCGGATCGCCCGGGGTGAGCGCCTGAGCCGGACCGCGCGCGCCAGCGGGGTCCGTCTTCCGTTCCCATCCTCGGATGCGGGTTCATGACGGCCGGTCGCCACCCGGGCGAGGTCGTCCCGTTCTCGCCCCACGCCCACGACACCTTCCGGTTTCTCGATCGTTCGATGGACGACCGCGGGGTCGTACGGCTCCGGTACGGCCTCGACGGCGGGCCGGAGTTCGAGGAGCGCTTCGACCTCCCGCTCCCCGATTCCCGCGAGGCTGTGGACGAGGCGCGCATCGAACGGCTGCTCTCGTTGCTGCACTGGGTGGCCGGCGTGAGCTACTACAAGACCGCCGCGCCGCCGCGGGTCGCCTTCAGCGGAGGTCCGCCGCCACCGGCAACCGCGACGCTCCTCGAGGTCCTCTACTCCGAGGGCCTGGGTGAGTTCGCGGCGACGGCGGGCCTGCGCCACATCCCCCGACCGGCGTTCGCACCCGGGCCCGCTCCGGACCTGCATCCGGACGACACCCCGCCCCGCCGCGTTCTGGTCCCGGTGGGCGGGGGCAAGGACTCCGCGGTGGCCATCGAAGTGGTCCGGCGGTCGGGACTCGAGTTCGCGCTCTTCTCGGTGGGTGCGGCCCCGGCGATCGAACGGACGGTGGCGGTCGCCGACCGCCCGTGGCTGCGGGCGCGGCGACACATCGACCCGCTCGTCCGCGACGGGCTGCTCCATTCCGCGCTCAACGGGCACGTGCCGGTCACGGCGATCGTGAGCTGTGTGGCGCTGCTGGTGGCGGCCCTCCATGGATACGACACCGTCTCACTGGCGAACGAACGATCCGCCTCGGCGGGCAACCGCTGGTTCGACGGCGTCGAGATCAACCACCAGTTCTCGAAGTCGGCGCGTGCCGAGGCCCTGTTCGCGGACGCGCTGCGCGAGGTGGCGCCCGGGCTCCGGCTGTTCTCGATCCTGCGGCCCGCGTCCGAGCTGTCGATCGCCCGTGCCTTCGCCCGCCTGACGCGATACCACCGGGCGTTCACGAGCTGCAATCGGGTGTTCAGGATCGACGAGGCCAGGCGCTCGGAATCGTGGTGCGGTGACTGCGACAAGTGCCGCTTCGTGTTCCTGATCCTGGCGCCGTTCCTCGATCCGGGGGCCATGCGCGACATCTTCGGCAGCGACATGCTCAATGACGACACCCAGCGCGACGGGTTCGCCCGGCTCACCGGCACGGGCGGGCACAAACCGTTCGAATGTGTCGGCGAAGTTGAGGAGTCGGTGGCGGCGGCCCGGATGCTGGCGTCGGATCCACGCTGGCGCGACCACCGCGTGGTCGCCCACCTGGCCGAGCACGTGCTCCCGCGGTTCGGCGCTGACGTCGCCGACCCAGCCGAGATCATGGAACTGAGCTCCGAGCACGCCGTCCCGGCCGACCTGCTTCCCGCGCTGCATGAGATTCTCGGAACTTAGCGGCGCACGCGTCTGCGTCTGGGGGCTCGGCCGGGAGATCCGGTCGCTCGCCGCCCAGCTTCCCCGCCTTCCGGGCGCCCGAATCACGACCGCTGTGGTCGAGGATTCGGCCGACGACGTCGCGACGACCCTGGGCGGCGAGGTCCGCCTCGTGGGGCCGGACGAGGCGGTTCGCGCGGCTCAGACGTGCGACGTGCTCGTGCGCTCGCCCGGGGTTCCGGTGGGTCGTCCCGAACTCGTGGAGATCCGCGCGCTCGGCGTACCCGTCACGACCGCCACCTCGCTGTGGCTGGCCGAGCGCGGCGGGCGGAACGTGATCGGTGTGACGGGGACCAACGGCAAGAGCACGACGGCTACGATCCTGCACCACCTGCTCGCGGCCGCCGGCCACCGGGTGCGGCTCGCGGGAAACATCGGGGCGCCGGCGCTCGACCTGCTCGCCGAGGCGGACGCGGACTGGTGCGTGGTCGAGCTGTCCAGCTACCAGATCGCCGACCTCGCGGTGGGTCCGCACCACGCGGTGGTCACCAACGTCTACCGCGACCACCTGAGCTGGCATGGCGGGGCGGCCGCCTACCGGCGCGACAAGCTCCGGCTTCTCGGCCTCCCCGGCGTGCGCACGTGCACGCTCCCGTCCGACCTGACGGTCGAGGGATGCGACCTTCCGACACTCCGATTCGGCGGCGCGGACGGATGGCATCCGGGCGACGACGTCGTGGCGCACCCCGACGGACGATGCCACTCAATCGTCGATTTCGCCCTCCGTGGACGCCACAACGTGCTGAATCTGTGCGCCGCCCTGACCGCCGCCGACGCCGCCGGCCTCGCCGTTTCGTCATCGCTCGGTCCGGTGCTGAGCAGCATCGCGGCGCCACCGCATCGGCTTCAATCGATCGGGCGGTACGGAGGTGTCGAATGGATCGACGATTCCATTTCGACGACCATCGAGTCGGCGATCGCCGCGCTCGAGGCGTTCCCGGACCGACCAATCGTGCTCATCGCCGGGGGCTTCGACCGGGGGCTCGACTATTCGGCCCTGGGGCGCGCGGTCGCCGATCGCGACGTCGTGGTGATCGGTGTCGGGACCACCGGGCCGCGCGTCATCGAGGCCGCGCGGCTGGCCGGCGCTCCCGCCGACCATCGTCTGCTGGCCGATGACCTTGCGCATGCCGTGAGCCTGGCCCGGGCTCATGCGGTACCCGAGGGCGTCGTGCTGCTCTCACCGGCGGCTCCCAGCTTCGATGCCTATCCGGACTTCGAGGCGAGAGGCGACCACTTCACCGCGCTGGCGCGGGCCGACGCGGGCTGACGCTACTCCCCGGGGTCCGGGGGAGCCTCTCGTTCAATGGCGACGAGGACGACGCGTGTCCCTCGCGTTCCCTCGACGGTGAACCGCCACCCGTCGACCTCGATCGACTCACCGGTCCGCGGCAGGCGACCGAGGCGCGCGAAGATGAGGCCGCCGACGCTCGTGACCGTGTCGTCCTCCACCTCGACGCCGTGGTCGGCCAGGTCTTCGAGCGGCACGTGACCCCGGACGAGCAGGCGGCCGTCGGGTCTGGCGTCGACCGCCGGACGGCGATCCCGCTCGTCGTCGATCTCGCCGACGATCTCCTCGATGATGTCCTCGACGGTGACGAGCCCGGCGAGCTCCCCGTACTCGTCCAGCACCACGGCGAGCGAGTTGCGTCGCTTCTGAAGGTCGCGCAGGAGGGTGTCCACCGGCTGGGTCTCCGGTACGAAGAACGCGGGGGAGGTCACCGCCCCGACCAGTTCGCTGTGGCCGTGCTTGAGGGCACCGGTCGCCAGGTCGGAAAGGTGCACCACGCCCTGCACGCCGTCGGCGTTGCGAACCGGGAAACGGCTGTGGCGGCTCTGGAGCGCCGCCTCGAGCGCTTCGTGCACGGAGAGGTCGGCCGAGATGTCGACGACTTCGGGGCGCGGCGTCATGATGTCGCGCGCCAGCGTCTCCCCGAGGCCGAAGACTCCTTCCAGCATGTCGGCCTCCTCGGGTTCGAGGACGCCCCCCTCCTCGCTCTGGGCGATGAGCCGCTGCAGGTCCTCTGCGCTCGAGGTGAGTTCCGCCTCGGACGCCGGGTGGATGCCGAACAGCGCGATGAGCCGGTTGCCGGCGCCGTTCAGCACCATGATCAGGGGCGAGAGGAAGATCCTGAACCACTCCAGGGGGATCGCGACCACGCGCGCGACGCCCTCGGCGCGAACCAACGCCAGGTTCTTCGGCGCCAGTTCCCCGACGACCACGTGCAGCACCGTGATGATGACGAAGGCGATGATGCCCGCGGTGACCAGTGACGCCGACTTGCCGAGGCCGATTCGCTCGAGCAGCGGTTCGGCGAGTCCCGCGAACGCGGGTTCACCGAGCCAGCCGAGTCCCAGGCTGGCCAGGGTGATGCCGAGCTGGCAGGCGGCCAGGTACCGGTCGATCTCACGAGCCTGGCGGGCGGCGAGCTGGGCGGTGCCCACGCCGTCCTGAGCCATGTGGTCGAGCCGCGTCAGGCGGGCGCGAGCCAGCGCGAACTCAGCCGCGACAAAGAACCCGTTGAGCAGCACCAGCGCCAGCGCTGCGATGATCTGGACCGTGCTCAGCCCGTCGCCCTCGTCGTGTTCACGCCGGCAACTCTAGCGAGCCCGCATTCGAGGCGTGAATGCCAACCCGAGCCGCTGCAGCGGGATCTGTCGGGGTCGCCGCTCAGGACGGCGTGAGTCGCGTCCGCCCCGGCTCGGGCAGGCGGATCATGCGGCCGTCGCGCTCGCGGTACTGCCCCACACGGACGAGGGGCGGCGAGTACGCGTGGATCGTCACGGCGGGGTCGCCGTACTCGTGGGCCACCTGGTGGATGTAGCCCAGCGGCCCTTCCTGGGTGGCCCCCTCGGCGATCACGTGGTCGAGGGGCGGCGCCTCGTGGACGGGGTGCCATTCGCGAACCGCCCCGCGGGCGACGCAGATCCCCACCTCGGACGCGTCGTGGTCGTGGAACCCGGTCGTCTGCCCGGGAAGCCAGGAGAGCGCCCAGATGTCGGTGAACTCGTTCTCGAAGATGAGCCGGTAGTCGCGGAACTCGTGGTTCTCGACGACGTAGTCGCGCCACGCGCCCGACTCGACGATCCGACGCGCGATGGTCACGAGTTCGGAGGCATCGTGCACCCGATCGATGTCCTCGAGGAATCGGAGCGAATCCGGGAGGTCGGGAAACGGCCAGGGTGGCGGGGGGAGTTCGGTCGAGGTGGTGATGTCAGGACTCCGCGTCATCGGGGGGTCACCCCCCGGGTTCTATCAACCCGGGCCAGGGTGGCACAGGGCGCCAGCGACGACGATCGTCCCGGGTCGGCCCGCGCGGGGCGCTACGGCTCGAGCCGCGCCCGGGTGATCTCGGCCAGCGCGGTCACCAGGCGCTGCACCGCGGGCGACTCCGGATCGAACGTGGCCACGCCCGCCACCTCGCGGATGGGACGAGCCTCCATCACCGTGCTCACGAGGAGCGCGCCGTCGGCGCCGGCGAGTTCGTCGACCGGCATCGTCCGGGTTCGCGTCTCGCATGCCTCGACCACCAGCCGCCGCGTGAGCGAGTCGAGCACGCCGAGCTCGAGCGGGGGGAAGACGACGGTGTCGCCCTCGATCCAGCAGAACGACGATGTCGGAGCCTCGAGCACGGCGCGGTCATCGGCCCGGATGAACAGGGCCTCGTCACATCCGGCCTGCTTCGCGAGCCGGTTCGCCTGCATGTTCGCCGCGTACGACAGCGTCTTCGACGCCGTGAGCAGGGGGGTCACCCGGTGCTCGACGGGGTGAAGACGCCAGCTCGCCGCGGGAGCGGGCAGGGGTTCCTCGCGGAAGATCCGCTGACCGCCGCGGGTGAGCATGAGTCTGATGGCGCAGTCCGGTTCCGCGGTGGCCCGGCTGAACTCGGCGAGCTCGCCGGCCAGGAGCTGCCGGTCGAAGGGCAGCATGATGGTGGTTGCGGAGCGTTCCAGCCGGCCAAGGTGCGCGTCCACCGTGCGCACCCGGCGGCCGTACTGGCGCATGCCCTCGAACACCCCGTCCCCTCTCACGAGGCCATCGTCGAGCACGACGGAGGGGGGCACATCCGAGACGAGCGCGCCGTTGATCATCACTGCAGCGGAATTGGACATGACGACATTGTGCACCCGGATGGACGTCCGTCAGGAATCTTGAGAGGTCCGTTGCACGAACCCCGACCATCGACCTGTCGAACAGGTAGGGTGACGCGGTGATCACCACCCCCTCTTCATGGTCCGTACGGACGCGCCGTGCGCTGCTCGCGGCGGCCATCTGCGCAGGTTTCGGCGTTTTCGCCGCGACCGCCTCGGCCGCGGAACCACCGAATCAGAACGATCCGTGTTCCAGTGTCGGGCGCGACACCTGCGACACCACCGGCGTCGGGAGCTACCAGCGCTACCGCTACGGCATCCGCTGGTTCGGGGACTACCGGAGGGTCATCGACGGCATCCCGCCGGCGTTCTGCATCGATCTTCGTTTCTGGTACCCGTCCCCGTCGTACGACTACCAGGAGATCACCCCCCGCGTGCTCCGCAACAAGGCGGGCGCGGTGGTGCCGGTGGTCAAGCAGCGCCGCATGGCCTACGCCCTGTGGAACTTCGGCCGCAGCACGAGCAGCAACCAGCAGGCCGCGGTGATGCTCTACGTTCACGGCTTGATGGGCGACGGCGCCCCCGGTGAGGCGGCGCCCGACGCGATCGGCCCCCGGGTCGAGGCCATCTACCGCCGCATCGAGCGCCAGGCGGAGCGGCTCCACGGCCCGTACCGCACCCAGGCCCGCATCGCCGGGAAGCTGACGGTGGGCACCCCCGGTGTCGCCACGTTCAAGGTGCTCTCGGCCCGCGGCGTCCCGGTCTCGGGCGTCACGCTGAATCTCCGCACCACGGGCGCCAGCGGCGTCCCCGCCAGGGTGCGAACCGGCCAGAACGGCCTCGCCCGCGTGAAGTTCACGCCCGACTCGACCGACGGCGTGAAGATCTCCGCCACCAGCGGCAAGGTGGCCTCCACCCTTCCCCGCTACTTCGCGCCCACGAAGGGCCCGGCCGCCCGCAACGGCCAGCGGCTCACCACCGGCGCCGCTCAGCAGCTCCAGCTCAGCGCCTCGGCGGCCGTCGCCAAGTCGACGGTGCGGGTGGCCACGCTGGCACGGCCCAAGCGGCTGCTCGTGACCGGAGCCACGCGTGACCGGCTGACGATCGTCGGCCTTCCGGGCGATCGAACCACGAAGGTGCAGGTCCTCCTTCACGGCCCGTACCGCTCGGCCCAAGACGCGCGCACCTGCACCACCGAGCCGTTCGACCGCAAGACCGTCGACGTCAAGGGCCCCGGCCGCATCGCGACGCCGGTCTTCCGCCCGACCAAACCGGGCTTCTACGCCTACCAGGTGATCATCGATGCCACCGACGACCACACCGGGGTCACCACCCCGTGCGGCGTTGCGGCCGAGACGATCCGCGTCGACACCCAGCCGGCGGTGCGCACCCAGGCGAGCGCCAACCGCACCGAGGTGGGCCAACCGCTCTCCGACACCGCCGTGGTGACGGGACTCAACGGCGAGCCCGGCACGGTCGACGTCTCGCTCTACGGTCCGTTCGGCACGCGCGACGCCGTGACCTGCGACTCGGCCCCCATCTGGTCCGGGTCGGTCAACGCGACCGGCGACGGCGAGTACGTCACCGATCAGTTCACCCCCACCGTCCCCGGCTACTACACCTACCGAGAGGTGCTGCAGCCAAGCGGCTTCGTCCGCAAGTTCGAAGGCAAGTGCGGCGAGCTTTCCGAAGGCGTCGTCGTCACCGGCCAACCGCGGATCACGAGCCAGATCAGCGCGGTGTCGCCCAGCGTCAACGACCAGGTCAGCGACCGGGTCATCGTGGCCGGCATGGGCGCGCTCTCGACGAAGATCCAGATGCAGCTCTGGGGCCCGTATGCCACCCGTGCCGAGATGACCTGCTCGGGCACGCCCCGCTGGAGCGGTGAGCTAGACGCCCCGATCGGCGACGGCCTCTACACCACCCCGTCGGTGCGGCTCACCGAGGCCGGGTTCTACACGTACACGGCGATGGTCCCGCCAGGCGAAGCCAACCCCGGCGTCATCACGACGTGCGGCGAAGCGTCCGAGACCGCCGAGGTCATCGCACGTCCCACCGTGACCACGCTGGCCTCGGCCGAGGTCGTGAAGCCCGGGTCCACCATCCTCGATCGGGTCCGAGTGACGGGCCTCGGACGGACGAAGGCGACGGTCGACCTCGAGCTCTTCGGTCCCTTCGCCACCAAGGCCGCCATGCGCTGCACGGGCACCCCGCACTGGCGCGGCCAGTTCGAGGTGAACGGCGACGGCACGCACCGCTCCCCGCGCATCAAGGTCGACAAGGCCGGCTTCTACACCTTCCGCGAGAAGCTCGTCGGGACGTCCCAGGTGGTCGGCACGCAGGGCGAGTGCGGCGTGGCCGCCGAAACCTCGCTCGGGGCACCGTTGATCCTCACCGGTCGCGGAGACCCGCGCCCCTCGAACGCCACGGTCCAGTTGCAGACGACGGGATCCGCCCCGCGCCGCGTCACGGTCTCCGGGCTCAGCGTGGACGCGCCGGTCTACTCGGTGGGTATCGATCTTCGCCAGGGCATCCTGGACGTGCCAATCGACATCGACCGCGCCGGTTGGTGGCGCGATGGCGCGGCCCCCGGTGATCGCACCGGCGCCGTGCTCATCGCCGGCCATGTCGACAGCGCACGACGGGGTCCGGGTGCGTTCTTCAGCCTCAAGCGCGCAACCTCGAGCACACGCGTGCAGGTGCAGACCGCGAGCGGTCGGACCATCACCTACCGGGTCGTGACGGTGCGCGCATACCGCAAGCAGGCGCTTCCGCGGAACATCTTCTCCACGCGCGGACGTGCCCGACTCGTACTGGTGACCTGCGGTGGCCCGTTCATCGCGTCCGAGGGTCACTACCGCGACAACATCGTCGTCACCGCGGTGCCGGTCGGCCGCTAGGCCCGGCACCGCGCGTTCGATGGGGGAATCCGAGCGCGAGATCCTCACCTGGGAGCGGTTCGGACGGATGTCCGAGGACCTCGCGACCAGGATCGCCGCGGACGGGTTCAAGCCCGACGCCATCCTGGGGATCGCTCGTGGCGGCCTGCTGCTGGCGGGCGCACTGGCCTACAGCCTCGGCGTGAAGCCGGTGTTCCTGATCAACGTGGAGTTCTATACGGGGGTGGAGGAGCACCGGTCCGATCCGGTCATCCTTCCGCCCCAGTTGCAGGTCGGCGACATCGCCGACAAGCGGCTGTTGATCGTGGACGATGTCGCCGACACGGGCGCGACACTGGAGACCGTGCAGAAGATCTGCCAGGAGGCGGTCCTCGAGGTCAGGACCGCGGTGCTGTACGAGAAGCCCATCAGCACCGTCCGCTGCGAGTACGTGGGTGCCAGAACCGACCGGTGGATCGAGTTCCCCTGGACGGGCGACTGACCCCGGCGGGACGGAGTATCCGACTCGCTCCGAGAGACCCGTGACCGACCGTCCCGGGCATGATGGTGCGGTGTCGTCCGGGTCTGCGCTTCGCTACGTCGCCATCGGTGACTCACTGCCGCGAGGCTTCCTCTTCGAGCGTCCGATACGCCAGCCTCCGGGACCGATCCAGGTCCGCTGGTCGCCGCTTCTGAGCCTCTTCGACCACCCGGCCCGCGGCTACCCGGAGCTGGTGCGGCAGCGGCTGGCCGCGACCGGACTCCAGGTCCGGCTGGACAACACCCTCACCTGCACCGGCGCGCCGGTCCGCGCGTTCTGGGACCGCGGTCCCGTACGGGATCTGCAGCGCGTGCTGGCGGGCGGCGCCGACATCATCACGCTGACGGTCGGCGCCAACGACATCCTTCCACTGTGGGCGGGCTATGCGCTCGCGGCGACCGCCGCCAGAGGTGTTCCGCTCGTGTCGCACCGCCGCAAGCAATCGCTCCTCGACCGCGTGGCCCCGTCGTCCGACGCCGCGGAAGCGCGACTCCAGACATTCGAGGCACGGTTGAGCGACCTGCTGGGATGGCTCAGGGTCACGTCGGGGGACGCCCGAATCGTCCTGACGACCTACTACAACCCGGACGGGTCGTCGGTGGTGCACGAGCGCTTCGTGACCCCACTGAACACCCGCATCAGACGGGTCGCTGACGCGGTCCCCGGCACGCGCGTCGTGGAACTGGACCCGCTCTTCGACGGCCACCGCATCACCGCGCCGAACCCGCGTCGGTGGGTCAGCGGCGTCGACGGGCTGCATCCCACCGACGCCGGCCAGGCGGTGATCGCCACCGCCGTCGCCGCCGCCATCACCGGTGGGCGGCTGGTGTCCTGAGTCGAAGGCTTCGCGGCGGCCTGGCGGCTGCAAACTCGCACGCAACCCCCCACCGCCCGGGTCACAGTTGCGTCACCGGGGGTGCGTCGTCGGCTCGGGCCATGCCACCGGCATTGTCCCGAACCTCCTCCTTGTTGCGCGCGGTTTTCGCTCGCCACGCCGCTCCCGAACCTCCGACCCAGGACACCGGTGCCGTTGAGTCGAAGGCCTCGCGGCGGCCTGGCGGCTGCAAACCCGCACGCAACCCCCCACCGCCCGGGTCACAGTTGCGTCACCGGGGGTGCGTCGTCGGCTCGGGCCATGCCACCGGCATTGTCCCGAACCTCCTCCTTGTTGCGCGCGGTTTTCGCTCGCCACGCCGCTCCCGAACCTCCGACCCACGACACCGGTGCCGTTGAGTCGAAGGCCTCGCGGCGACCCGGCGGCTGCAAACCCGCACGCAACCCCCCACCGCCCGGGTCACAGTTGCGTCACCGGGGGTGCGTCGTCGGCTCGGGCCATGCCACCGGCATTGTCCCGAACCTCCTCCTTGTTGCGCGCGATCTTCGCTCGCCACGCCGCTCCCGAACCTCCGACTCACGACACTAGGCCTCGTCGAATAGCGTCAGGTCGGGTGCCTTCTCGCCACGGACGACGGCCAGGTCGACCGTCGCGGTGGCGATGTCGCGATCCGTCGCGAGCGTGCGGGCCTGGGGTTTCATCGACTCGGCCACCAGCATCCCCCGGCAGTCCTCCAACCCGCGATCGGCGCGGATGTAGTCCAGGTAGCGCGTGAGCTGCTCGACGGCGTCGATCGTTCCGACCCGCTTCACCTCGACGGCGACGTACCCGTCGTCATCGGTGCACAGCAGGTCCACGGGCCCGATGGGCGTGGGGTACTCGCGGCGAATCAGTCGGAACCCGGCCCCCAGCACGTGCGGCGCGTCGGCCAGCGCCTCCTGCAGGTCGCGCTCGATGCCGTCCTTTTCCAGGCGGATGTCGTCGCCCATGTCGTGGTTGGAGTCGGACAGCACCTCGTCGATGACGATCTGCAATCGCTCGATCTTGGTCCCGCTGCCCTTCTCGACGGTGATGCCGTCCGGTGTCTCGGTGATCCGCGTGGGCGGGGTCATCCAGTTCTGGGGCTTGTAGCCGCCGGCGTCCGAATGGACCATGATCGACCCGTCGCTCTTCCACATGACCACGCGGACGGCCATGGGCAGCAGCGCCGTGACGCGCCCCGCGTAGTGCACCTCGCAACGCGCGATGATCAGGCGCACTGGCTCAGGACCCCTCGGCAGCCGGATCCGCGAACACGATCTCGATGTCGGTGAAGCCGAGCGAGCCGAGCAGTGCGGTGAGCATGGCGCGTGTGTTCGTCCTGGCCTGTTCGAGCACGCGGGGGTCGGCCGCGGCCGCCTCGCTGAGCCGGTCTTCGGCGAGCAGGAGCACGTCGCGTTGATCGCCGTTGTCGGTGAGGAAGCCGCCGATGCGGTCCAGGACGCCGCGCTCGCGGCTCACCAGGTAGCTCCGGTCCAGGTCGACCTCGGGGTCGTAGAGGCGCGGGGCCGGCAGCGTCACCCGCACGCTCTGGCGGCCTTCGTCCACGTCGATGGCGTCCGGATCGAGTGAGCCCAGATCGACGCCCGCGTCGACGTTGCCCGCCGCGACGAACAATGTGCGGTCGCCCTTGATGAAGCTCGGAACGAAGCGGGTGTCCTTCTCCAGATCGACCACGAGCTGCAGGTTGGCGCTCGAGGCGCGGTACTCGCCGATGCTCTCGATCGACTGCAGCACGGGTGGCTGGCTGCGATCGACGGTTTTCGTATCGAACGGGTTCAGCGACCCGGGGAGGTGCGCCACCAGCCACATGGCCAGCAGCACGCCGACCACCACCGAGAACGCGCCGATTGCCAACCGCACCGGTTTCATGCCGTGAACCCCATCCTGGTGTCCGTGTCCCGAACGAGCCTAACCGGAGCTCCACCGCCCGCGCAGCGGCCCCACCTGAAAGACGGCGCCGGCGACACGCTGGTTACTCGGACGCCGCCGCTCCACAGGCCACCGCTTCGGCCACCCCGTCGTCGAGGATGCCCGTGCCATCACCCTCCGTCCCGGCCGGCCAGCGCGAGAACGCCTGCGCGATCCGGGTGACGGCGATGATTGGCCCGTCCCCGTCAACCGGCCCCACCTTGGCCCAGACGCCGACCTGGGGATCCGGGATGTTCTCCGCGATGAAGGTTCCGGCGATCAGGTGAACCTCCGGGTGGTCGCCGGACTGGACCATGGCACCGCCGGTCAGCTGGCGCGGCCCCTTGTCGAGGCCCACGGCGATCTCGCGGAGCCGGGCGGCGGAGACCGGTTGGCACCGGTCCAGCGAGACCGGTGTCGTGGTCACCTCGGCCGAATCCCCGGAACCGCATCCCGCCCCGAAACCCACCGCCAGACCGAGCGCCACACCCGCCAGCGCACCCCGTGTTCGCCGTCCCATGACCCTCCGTTCGCGGCTCGCTAGCACGCAATGCTGCCACGTGCCCTGGCCGTCCGCTGCCGTCCCTGGCCGGGTGGCGCGGTGAAACGGGTGAAGCGTAGGATCGATGCGGCGGTCACCGGCTGGGGAGGATCATGGAAGCGATCCAGACCGAAGTGCTGGTCATCGGCGGCGGAGCTACCGGACTCGGCGTTGTCCGTGATGCCGCGCTCCGCGGCTACGACACCGTGCTCCTCGAGCGCGTGGACCTGGGCCAGGGCACCACGGGCCGATTCCACGGCCTGCTCCACTCCGGCGGCAGGTACGTCACGCGCGACGTGGAAGCCGGCAAGGAATGCGCGCTGGAACGTGACGTGCTCAGCCGAATCGTTCCCGACGCCATCGAGGAGACGGGCGGGTTCTTCGTCACGACCCCGGTCGACGATCCCGACTACGCCGACGCCTTCGCGCGCGGGTGCGTCGACGCCGGCGTCTGGGTCGACGAGATCGAACCGGCGCTGGCGATCGCGGAAGAACCTCGCCTGAACCCCCGGATCAGCCGTGCGTTCCGCGTGAAGGACGGGGCGGTCGACGCGTGGAAGCTGCTCTGGGCCAATGCCCGGTCGGCGCAGCAGCACGGGGCTCGCATCCTGACCTACCACTGGGTCACCTCCATCCTCCGCGAGGACGACGCCGTCACGGGGGTCATCGCGCGGAACGACCTCACCGGCGAGGAGGTGCGGATCGACGCCGCGTTCACGATCAACGCCTCGGGCGCCTGGGCGGGTGAGATCGCGACCATGGCCGGCGCCGACGGCGTCACGGTGGTCCCCGGCAAGGGGATCATGATCGCCATGAACCACCGCCTCGTGAACACGGTCATCAACCGCTGTGACCCGCCAGGCGACGGCGACATCCTCGTACCGGTCCGGACCGTCTCGGTGATCGGCACGACCGACACCGAGGCCCGCAACCCCGACGAACTCGAGATCACCCACGACGAGGTTCAGCGGATGCTCGACGCGGGCGAGGTGCTCGTGCCCGGTTTCAGGAACACGCGCGCCCTGCACGTCTGGGCCGGTGCCCGCCCGCTGTTCAAGGACGAGCGGGCCGACCAGTCGCTCGACACACGACACATGAGCCGCGGCATGGCCCTCGTCGACCACGAGCGCCGCGACGGACTGCGTCGCTTCCTGACCATCACGGGCGGGAAGTTCACCACCTACCGTCTGATGGCGGAGGTCGTAGTCAACGCGATGTGCGAGCAACTCGGCGACGACCGTCCGTGCACGACGGCCACCACGCCCATGCCCGTGTCCGCCGAAGACGGCGCCACGAGGGTCGGTGCACGACTGGCCCGCCGCGAGCGCAACCTGCACGACGAGAAGGTCGTCTGCGAATGCGAGCTGGTCACTCGCGGGCTCATGGTGCAGGAGATCGACCGCAAGCCGCTCGGAAACCTGGACGACCTGCGCCGGGTGCTCCGGCTGGGAATGGGCCCCTGCCAGGGCGGGTACTGCGCGCACCGCGCCACCGCGCTGGTCCACGAGCGCACGGACATCAGCGCGGGTCGCGCACACGAGCTGCTGCACCGCTTCTACGAGTACCGGTGGCTCGGCCTCAAGCCGATCCTGTACGGAGATCAGGTCCGGCAGGCGGTGCTGGACGAGTGGATCATCAACGGCACCCTCGATCTGGAGCACCTGCCGCGGGAGGTGAGCCGATGAGCGGCACCCGCGTGGTGGTGATCGGTGCCGGGCTCGCCGGGCTGACCGCCGCGGTACGGCTGGGGGGCCAGGGGCTCCGCCCGACGGTGGTGACACGGGGCCTCGGTGGGCTGCCGCTGTCGCCGGGCACCATCGACGTGCTGGGCTACGCCCCCGAAGCGGTCGACCTCATCGAGACCGGCATGGCCGCGTTCCTGGAACGGAACCCCGCACACCCGTACGCGCAGATCGGGCTCGATGCCACCGCGGCCGGGATCGAGTCCCTCCGGGAGGCCGTGGCCCCGATCGAGATCATCGGCGACGGGGCGCGCAACATGCTGCTTCCCAGCATGCTCGGGGGCGCACGACCCACCGCCTACGCGCCGGCCTCACTCGCCGCGGGAGCGCTGCGTGACGGTCTTCGGGTGCTGTTCGTGGGGATGCAGGCGTTGCGGGACAGCCCCGCCGCGCTCGCGGCCGCGACCCTGCCGGTGGCGGCCGCGGCGGCCGGTCTCCGGGATGTCACCGCACGATCGATCGACGTGACGACGAGCCCCCGGCCGGACGAGCCGGACGTGAACCCCGTGACGATGGCCCGCGCCCTCGACGACCCGGCGTTGCTCACGCGCCTCGCCGCCGAGGTACGCCCGCACGTGTTGGACGTCGACGTCGTGGCCTTCCCGGCGGTGCTCGGAATGCAGCGCCACGCCGAGGTGCTCGCCGACCTGCGATCGAATCTCGGCGCTCCCGTGTGCGAGGTCGCGAGCGTGCCGCCGAGCGTGCCGGGCATCCGCCTGGACGCCCTCCTGCGCGATCGTCTGGTCGCCCTCGGTGGACGGGTCACCCTGGGCGCCGCGGCCGTCGGTCTGGAGCGGCGCGGGACGCGGGTGACCGCCGTCGATCTCGATCGGGGAGACCGGGTGGTGTCGATGCCCGCCGACGCCGTCGTCATCGCCACCGGCGGGTTCGCATCGGGTGGCATCGTGCTCGACTCGCACGGCGGGCTGACCGAGGCGGTCGCCGATCTGCCACTGGCGGGGGATCCCGGGCCCGAGCGCCGCTTCGGCGAACGCGCCTCGGACGACCACCCCGGGCTGGCCGTCGGCGTCACCGTCGATGCGGGCATGCACCCGCTCAACCCCGACGGTTCGGTCTGGGCTGACAACGTGTACGCCGCGGGCGACATCATCGGTGGTGCGGTGCCCTGGCGGCAGCTCTGCGGCGAGGGGATCTGCCTGGGCAGCGCGGCCGTCGCCGCCGACACGCTGGTCCGGGAACTCGCCGCAACGGTCAGGGAGGTCTGATTGTGAGCCAGTCGATTCGAGACAGCCTCGATCACTGCGTCAAGTGCACCATCTGCGAGACGCAATGCCCGGTCGCCGCCGTGACCCCGTTGTTCCCCGGGCCCAAGTACGTCGGCCCGCAGGCCGAGCGGTACCGCGACGCCTCGCGCGAGGGCAGCCCGGATGACTCGCTCGACTACTGCTCGGGGTGCGGTACCTGCACGCTCGTCTGCCCGCAGGGCGTCAAGGTGGCCGAGATCAACGCGCAGGCCCGCGCGGTGATGAAGGCGCAGAAGGGCGTGCCGTTCCGGGACAAGCTCATCTCACGCACCGTGGTCGGCGGACGGCTGAGCGTTGCGACGTCACCGCTTTACAACTGGGGGATCGGCGTCGGAGCACTCCGCTGGGCGGCGGAGCGCACGGTGGGCATCCACCGGCGGGCACCGATGCCTCACGCGGCGCGCACCACGTTCCGGACCTGGGTCTGGCGCCGCAACCTCACCCGCCGCCGCGTGCGCTCGACGCACCGGGTCGTCTACTTCCACGGCTGCGCGGCCAACTACTACGAGACCGAGCTCGCGCGCCGCACGGTGGCCGTGCTCGAACACCAGGGCATCGAGGTCATCATCCCCAGGCAGGAATGCTGCGGCCTCCCCATGCAGAGCAACGGGCTGCTCGACGAGGCCCGCGCGAGCGTCCGACGCCTCGCGGCCCAGCTCGCGCCGTATGCCCGGGAGGGCCTCGACATCGTCTCCACCTCCACGAGCTGCAGCCTGATGCTCAAGCGTGAAGCGCGTGAGATCCTCGAACTCGAGGACGACCCGGACCTGCGCGCGCTGGCGCCACGGATGTTCGACATCTGCGAGTACCTGGTGGGGCTGTACGAGCAGGGCAAGCTCCAGACGCAGATGCAGCCGGTCCCGCTCACCGTGCCGTACCACCCGCCGTGCCAGCTGCGGGCGCACAACATCGGCACGCCCGCGCACCGGCTGTTCGAGCTGATCCCCGAACTCCGGGTCATCGACCCCAACGTCACCTGCTGCGGCGTCGCCGGCACCTACGGCCTGAAGGCCGAGAAGTACGACATCGCGATGGCCGTCGGTGCGCCGCTCTTCGCCCAGGTCGACGGCTCCGAGCTGGCGTGCTGCGACAGCGAGACGTGCCGCTGGCAGATCAACAGCGCCACCGGTGTGGAGACCGTCCACCCGATCGAGCTGCTGTATCGGGCCTACGGACTGGAGTAGCCGATGGTCGGGCTGGTGATCGTGTCGCACTCCCACGCCCTGGCGTGCGGGGTGGTCGAACTCGCCCGGGAGATGGGCGGCGACGACGTGCTGATCGCCGAGGCCGGTGGACTCGACGGGCCGGACCATGCCACCGGCACCGACGCGGTGCGGATCATGGCCGCCATCGAGGAGGTGGCCGGCCCCGACGGGGTGGTCGTGCTGATGGACCTGGGCAGCGCCATCCTCTCGGCAGAGATGGCCCTCGAGCTGCTGCCGCCGGAGACGGCCGAGACGGTGGTGCTGTGTCCGGCCCCGCTCGTCGAAGGTGCCGTCGCCGCCGCCGTCGCCGCAAAGATCGGGCAGGACCGCGATGCGGTCGCCGCCGAAGCCAACCGTGGGCTCGCCGGAAAGCTCGCCCACCTGGGTGCCGCGCCCGCCCCCGGTGGGGAACCCGGAGCGGACGCGCCCGACGGTGGCGCGTGGATCGAGCGGACGCTGCCGGTGGACACGCCGATGGGCCTCCACGCCCGACCGGCGGCGCGACTCGTGCAGCTGGTGGGCGCCCACGGCAGCGAGGTTCGCGTGGCCCGCCCCGGCGGCGACACCGACGTCGACGCCAGGAGCCTCACGGCCATCGCCACACTCGGTATCACCGGTGGCCAGACGGTCCTGGTCCGCGCCCGGGGCGAGGACGCCGAGCGGTTCCTCGACGCGGTGGACGCGCTCGCGAAGGCGCACTGGGGCGACCCTCCTGAGCCGGAGGCACCGCCCGCACCGACCGAAACGGCCGGCCATTCGAGCGGAGGCGTGCCCGCATCGCCCGGCGTCGCCGTGGGCCCGGCACGTCACCTCGAACGGCCGGAACCGGTGGTACCCGACGTGGCCGCGGCATCGGCCGACGCCGAACACGGCGAGCTGGTCCGGGCGCTCGAGGTCTCACGGACCGAACTCGAGCAGGTGCGGGCGGCGACGAGACGGCAGGCCAGCGAGGCTGAGGCCGCCATCTTCGACACCCACCTGGCGATGCTCGACGATCCGGAGTTGCTGGCGGGGGTCCGGAACGCCATCGACGGGGGATCGGCCGCGACGATGGCGTGGCACGACGCCGTCACCGCACTCGCCGAGCGCTACTCGGAGATGGAGAGCCCCTACCTCGCGGCCCGGGCCGACGACGTCCGCGAGGTCGGGCGCCGGGTGCTCGCACACCTGGTGGGCGATGGACTGTCCCCGCCCACGCTCTCGGCCCCCGGGGTCCTCGTGGCCGCCGCACTGTCCCCGGCGGACACCGCGACGCTGGACGCGTCACTCGTGAAGGCCATCGTCACGGCCGAGGGCGGTCCGACCGACCACAGCGCGATCATCGCGCGCGGGCTGGGGATTCCGGCGGTCGTCGGCGTGGGTGACTGGATCATGGACCTCGCCCCGGGAACCGTGCTGGCGGTGGACGGAGACACCGGCGCGATCGACGTCGACCCCGACGACGCCGCCGTCGCGGCGATCGAGCGTCGGGCGGCCGATCTGCGGGCGGCCCGGGAAGAGGCGCGGACCGCCGCGATGGGCGCGGCGATCACCCGCGACGGTGTCCGAATCGAGGTCGCCGGCAGCATCGCCAAGCCCCAGGACGCCGTCCGGGTGGCGGACGCCGGCGGTGACGGGGTCGGGCTGTTCCGGACGGAGTTCCTGTTCATGGGCCGCGACGCGCCACCGGACGAGGACGAGCAGGCGGCGGCATACCGCACCGCGGCGCAGGCGCTGAACGGCGACCCGTTGCTGCTGCGGACACTCGACGCGGGCGCCGACAAGCCGCTCCCGTACCTGGGACAGGCCGATGAGCACAATCCCTTCCTGGGCGCGCGCGGCATCCGACTGAGCCTCGCGAACCCTGCGCTGTTCCGGACCCAGCTCCGCGCGATGCTCCGCGTGGCAGTGGACCACCCGCTTCGCATCATGTTCCCCATGATCGCCGGAGTGGCCGAGTTCCGGGCGGCCCGGGCGATCCTGGACGACGTCCGCGCGGAACTCATCGACGAGGGAACGGTGGTCCGGGACGACCTGCAAGTCGGTGTGATGGTGGAGGTCCCGTCCGCGGCGCTCACGGCGGCGCACCTGGCGCGCGAGGTCGCGTTCTTCTCGGTGGGCACCAACGACCTGACCCAGTACACGCTGGCCGCCGAGCGCGGCAATGCCGCCGTCGCGTCACTCAGCGACCCGCTTCACCCCGCGGTGTTGCGGTTGATCGGGTTGACCTGCGAGGCGGCGAATGCGCACGGTCGCTGGGTGGGCGTGTGCGGTGAGGTGGCCTCCGACGCGGCGGCGGTTCCGCTCCTGCTGGGGCTCGGAGTCCGCGAACTCGCCGCGAACGCCCCGTCGATCCCGACCGTGAAAGCCGCAGTCCGGGATGTCGACCTCGGGGCGGCCGCGGAACTGGCTCGCCGCGCGCTCGACCTCGAAGACGCCGCGCAGGTGCGCGGGCTGGTCGCGTCGAGCGACTGAACGGAGTGCTGCCGGGTGGGGCGTCGCCCCACCCGACCAGGGGCGATCAGTCCACCCAGTCGAAGGTCCGCGTGACGGCCTTCTTCCAGCGTGCGTACTCGTCGGCGACCTGCTGGGGGTCGCGCTGCGGCGTCCACTCCTTGTCCTTGCCCCAGTTCTCGCGGAGATCTTCGATCTCGCTCCAGAACCCGACCGCGAGGCCGGCGGCGTATGCCGCGCCGAGGCTGGTGGTCTCCGCCACCGTGGGACGGATGACCGGCACCTGCAGGGTGTCGGCCTGGAACTGCATCAGCAGGTCGTTGGCGACCATTCCGCCGTCGACCTTCAACGAGGTCAGGGCCACGCCGGAGTCCGCGTTCATGGCGTCCACGACCTCACGCGTCTGCCAGGCGGTGGCTTCGAGCGTGGCACGGGCGATGTGTCCCTTGTTGACGTACCGGGTGAGCCCGGCGATGACGCCGCGCGCGTTGCTCTTCCAGTACGGCGCGAAGAGCCCCGAGAACGCCGGGACGAAGTACACGCCGCCGTTGTCGTCGACGGTCTTCGCCAGCGCCTCCACCTCGGACGAGTCGCGGATGAGGCCCAGGTTGTCGCGGAGCCATTGCACCAGCGAACCGGTGATGGCGATGGACCCCTCCAGCATGTACGCGGCGGGACGGTCGCCGATCTTGTAGCCCACCCCGGTGATGAGTCCGTTCGTGGACTGCACGGCTTCCTCGCCCGTGTTCAACAACACGAAGCACCCGGTGCCGTAAGTGTTCTTGGCCTCGCCCTTGCTGAAGCAGGTCTGGCCGAACAGCGCCGCCTGCTGGTCGCCGAGGTCACCCGCGATGGGAATGCCCTGCAGGGTTCCGGTGGCGTCGCCGAACACCCCGGACGACGAGCGGATCTCGGGGAGCATGCTCATCGGCACGCCGATGATGCCGCAGATCTCCTCGTCCCAGGCGAGGGTTTCGAGGTCCATCAGCATGGTGCGGCTGGCGTTGGTCACATCGGTGGCGTGCACGCCGCCGTCGACACCTCCGGTGAGGTTCCAGATCACCCACGTGTCCATGTTCCCGAAGATGAGGTCACCGGCCTCGGCCTTCGCCCGGGCGCCCTCGACGTTGTCGAGCACCCACGCGATCTTCGGTCCCGAGAAATAGGTGGCGATGGGCAGGCCGGTCTTCGCGCGGAACCGGTCCTGGCCGCCGTTGGCGGAGAGTTCGTCACAGAGCTTGTCGGTGCGGGTGTCCTGCCACACCAGCGCGTTGCACACCGGTCGCCCGGTGTTCCGGTCCCAGACGACGGTGGTCTCGCGCTGGTTGGTGACGCCAACCGCTGCGATCTCATCCGCTGAGACTCCTGACTTCGTGAGACACCCGTCGATCACCAGCCGGGTGCGTTCGATGACCTCCATCGGGTCATGCTCGACCCATCCCGGTTTGGGGAAGATCTGCTCGTGTTCCTTCTGGTCGATCCCCACCACGCTTCCGTGCCGGTCGAACAGCATGAAGCGCGTACTGGTGGTCCCCTGATCGACCGCGCCGACGTACTTGGCCATTGCTGAGTCCCTTCGTCACCCCGCGCCGATGGCGCCGGCGGCGGCATCGAGCAAGAGATATGTGGATGTGGCGCCCGGGTCCTGATGCCCGGCGCTTCGTTCGCCGAGATAGCTGGCGCGCCCCTTGCGGGCCACCAGCGGGATGGTGGCCTCGACACCGGTGGCGGCCGCGTCTGCTGATGCGCGCAACACCGCGGCGGGCGACTCGCCGGCGTCCGCGGCCTCACGCGCGGCGTCGACCGCCGGCGTGAGGGCGTCCACCATCGTCTTGTCTCCCATCTCGGCCTTCCCACGGGCGACGACGCCGTCGCGACCGGCCGTGAGCGCGTCGACCCACTGTGCTGCGGTGAGTTCGGACGCTCCGCCGGTCCTGGTGGACATCTGCAGAAACAGCGTTCCGTAGAGCGGACCGCTGGCCCCGCCGACCGTCGAGATCAACTTCATCGCCACGGCCTTCAGCAGCGCACCGATGTCCTCCTTGGCGTGATCGTCGATCACTCCGAGCGCCGCGCTCATTCCGCGATTCATGTTGATGCCGTGGTCGGCATCACCGATGGCCGCGTCGAGCTCGGTCAGGAATTCCTTCTTCTCGGAGACGACCGCGGCGAATGCCCGCAGCCAACCGACGACGTCGCGGTACCCGATGGTGTCCATGCTCCTCCCGGAGTCGTGTCTGAGTCGTGGTGCCTATGCGCCCCAGCGGAGCGCGGCCGTGTGCACGGGCGCGTCCCAGAGACGTGTCATCTCGTCATTGAGCCGCAGGAGCGTGATCGAGCACCCCGCCATCTCCAGCGAGGTGATGAACGGCCCGATGAGGTGCCGCCCGATCGTGATGTTCCTGGCATCCAGGATCGCCTTGAGCTCGTTGAACACGATGTAGAGCTCGATGAGCGGCGTGCCGCCCATGCTGTTGACGAACGCGAGCACCGACTCACCCGAACCGAGCCCGAGATCCTCGATGACCGGTTCGGCGAGCATGGCCGTGACCTCCGACGCGCTGGCCGCGGGCTTGCGCTCGCGTCCCGGCTCGCCGTGGATCCCGATACCGATCTCCATCTCGTCGTCGCCGAGTTCGAACGTCGGCTTCCCGGCGGCGGGCACGGTGCACGAGGTCAGTGCCATGCCCATGCTGCGGGCGTTGGCGTTGACGTCTCTGCAGAGCTGCGCGACGTCGGCCAGCGAACGTCCCTCTTCGGCCGCGGCACCGCAGACCTTTTCGGCGAGCACCGTGGCGCCCACCCCCCTGCGGCCGGCGGTGTAGAGGCTGTCCTTGACCGCGACGTCGTCGTCGATGACGACCGCCTCGACCTCGATGCCCTCACCTCGAGCGAGATCCGCGGCGAGTTCGAAGTTCATGACATCGCCGGTGTAGTTCTTGACGATGTGAAGGACCCCGGCGCCGCCGTCGACCGCTTTGGTGCAGTCGAGCATCTGGTCGGGCGTCGGCGAGGTGAACACCTCGCCCGGACACGCTCCGTCGAGCATCCCGCGACCCACGAACCCGCCGTGCATCGGTTCGTGGCCCGAACCGCCGCCCGAGATGATTGCGGTCTTCCCCTTCACCGGCGCGTCGGCACGCACCAGGTACTTCGGATCGTGGTTGACCCTCACGAGGTCAGCGTGCGCGGCCTCCATGCCGCGCAGCGCCTCGGAAACCACATCCTCAGGGGAGTTGATGAGTTTCTTCATGGCTCACCCTCCAATCGGGTAGAGGCCCTTGAACACGAGGCCTCCGAGAATGCCGCCGATGATCGGACCGACCACCGGAATCCACGCGTAGCTCCAGTCGGAGCCACCCTTGCCCGGGATGGGCAGGAGGGCGTGGATGATGCGCGGACCGAGGTCACGCGCGGGATTGATCGCGTACCCCGTCGGACCACCGAGTGAGAGACCGATGGAGAACACGAGGAACCCGACCAGCAGCGGGGCGATGCCCACGCTGAACGCGCTGGCGAGTTCGGTGTTGCCGACGACGCCTTCGCTGAAGTGGTCGCCGATGGCGAGGACGCCGAACACCAGCACGAAGGTGCCGACGATCTCGGTGATGAGGTTCGCCACGGGGTTCCGGATTGCGGGACCCGTGGAGAACACCGCGAGCTTCGTGCCCGGATCCTGCGTCGGTTGCCAGTGCGGAAGGTACGAGAGGAAGACGAGGATCGCGCCGATCATCGCCCCGATGAACTGTCCGAGGACGTATTTCCAGATGTCTGCACCACCGTCCCCGCTGTTGGCCCAGAGGCCGAGGGTGACGGCGGGATTGAGGTGGGCTCCGCTGTAGTGGCCGACCGCATAGACGGCCATGGCGACAGCCATACCCCAACCGAACGTGATGACGATCCAGCCTGAATCCTGGGCCTTCGACTTCGCCAGGACCACCGCGGCCACGACGCCATCACCGAGGAGGATCAGAAGCGCGGTTCCGACGATCTCCCCAATGAGGATGGTTTCCGTTGACATCGAGTGTGCCTTTCGGTTGATGCCCCGCGGGGGCGGGGTGGTTCCGTCCTACCCCCGCCCGTTTCCGGGTGTCAACAGGTGATTCACCGACGCCGGGGCGGGAATGACGACCATGCAACCCCGTACCATCCAGGCTGGCTACGAACTGGTGCGATGTGTTAGTGGAGGCAGCATGAGTCCCCAGATTCCAGGGCGGATCACCCGAACGGTGGAGTTGTTCGTCGACGTCAGCTGCCCGTGGTGTCACGGCGGGCTCGCCACCGTCAGACGCGTGCTGGACGAGCTCGCCGCCGAACCGGCGATTCCCGCGATCGCTGTCGGGTGGCGCTTCATTCGCCTCCACGACCTGGAGCCCCCCGAGGGGTACCCGGCGGCCGAGCAGTGGGAGCGATACGGGATGAATCCGGAGCAGGGGACCGCCGCCGAGGCCGAGCTCGCCGCATACCTGGCTTCGGTGGGCATCGGGATGGACTCCTCGCGCTACTCCTTCATCCACAACCCGCTGACCGCACATCGCCTGCTGGCCATGGTGCGCGACGACGCCGCCACCGACACGCCCGACATGTGGAGCCTCACCCGCGCGGTGTGGACCGCCAACTTCGTGCGCGGAACGGTGATGGACGACGTCGCCGCGCTCCGGGCGGCCCTCGTCGACCTGGGCATGGCGATTCCGGGCCGGATCTGGGACCGGATGGCCGACCCGGACGACCATCTCGCCGAGGCCCTGGCCGACCGCCAGCGTGCCCTCGACGTCAATCTGGACGGCGTCCCGCGCTTCTACGTGGACGGCCACATCATCCAGGCATGGCATCCCATCGAGGACGTGGAAACCGGGCTTCGGGAAGCGTTGATCGGGGACTAGCGCGGGGCCGGTGCGGGCGGCGGTCCCGTTCTCCGGGGTCCAACGGCGAATCTTCGATCAGGTTGGGCGGCTTCAGCGGGCTTCAGGCCCTGCCGATATCCGGGGTATGAAGGCCCGTATCGCTGTCCTCACCGCCGCGGTAGTCGCCGTCGTCGTTCCCGCCGCTCTGGGATCCGTGAGCTTCAGCGGATCACCCGCGTTCACGATCGAAGCCGGCAAGTATGTGCGTCTCGTGGACTTCGACGGTGACGGAAACCTCGACCTGCTGGCGGGCACCTCGCTTTTCAGCGGCGGTTCCATCCAGGTGGTGAGCGGTACCGGTGCAGGCACGTTCACGACACAGACCGTCCTGCACACCGGACGGGCGGACGCGCTTCGTTCCGTGAACGCCAACAGCGACCTGCTCCCGGATGCCGTGAGTGTCGACCGGATCGGGAAGACCGCCCGGGTGTACCGCAACACCTCCAGCCCGGGCGCGATGTCGTTCACCACCGAGGTGCTCCCGTACACCGGCGGGTCGGCGTACAGCGTCGACATGGGTGACGTCAACAGCGACGGACGGCCGGATGTGATCGTGGGGACCGATGCCGAGGCGAAGCTGGCGCTGCAGAACGGCGACGGGACGTTCGCGGCCTTCAGCGACGTCAGCGCATCACCGGCCTGGTGGGTCGCCCTGGCGGACGTCACGGGAAGCCCTGCGCTCGACCTGCTCCAGATCACCTCCACGGGACCCAGCCCCACGCTCCGGGTGGCCCCCGGGAACGGCGACGGCACGTTCGCTTCGCCGCAGGTGCTGGCGTTCTCGAACGGTGGGGGCAACGCGGAACTCCGGGATCTGGACGGCGACGGCGACCTCGACGTGTTCCTGCCGCAGTCCAACTCCGGCGCGACGACCGTGGTCGCGCTTCGAAACGACGCCGGCACGTTCGCGGTGGGTCCGAGCCGGAGCGTCGGTGTCAGCCCCTACACCGCCGACTTCGCCGACGTCGATGGTGACGGCATCGACGACATGCTCGTGGCGTCCCTCAACGCCGGACCGGCCTGGGTGAAAGGCACGGGCGATGCCGCGATGTTCGGAGCCGCCGCGTACCTGGGTGTCGGGTCGGGCTGGTACATGGCGGCGGGAGACCTCAATGGCGACCTGAGACCCGACGCGTTCTCCCTGTCGAACTCCGGTCCCGCCCAAGCATTGCTCAACACCAGCACGGTCTCCGGAACGGTGACGATCGGCAGCCCCTTCGACTCCACCCCGCTTGGAACCCCGGTCGACCGCACCGTCACGTTGACCAACGACGGGTCGAGTCGGCTCCGGCCGGGCTCGCTCGGGTTCGGCGGGGACCACGCCGCCGACTACTCCGTCGTGTCGTCCAGCTGCACGGCGGCCACCCTGCTGGTGGGCGAATCGTGCACCGCGACGGTGCGCTTCGCGCCGAGTGCCGCCGGCCTCCGCACCGCCACGGTCTCGAGCCCCTCGGGACTGCCCACGCCGGGCACCGTGTTCAGCGGAACACTGTCCGGGACGGGCCTGCTGGGCGTCCTGAGCGGACCGGCCTCGGCAGACGCCGGCACCGTGCGGGTGGGCACTTCGGCAAGCACGACGGTGACGCTGTCGAACACCGGCGACGCACCGCTCACGCCCGCCACCGCCACGCTCGTCAACGCGCCCGGATGGTCGATCACCGCCGACGGATGCACCGGGACGTCGCTGAATCCGGCAGCCACGTGTGCCATCACGCTTTCGGTGGCCCCGACCGCCGAAGGAACCGCCACCGGCACGCTGACGGTTCCCGGGAGCGCGGTTTCGGTCGCGCTGACCGCCGTGGGCGAAGCCGCGCCCGTGGACGACTCCGCGACGCCGGAACCGGAACCCTCGACGCCGGAACGCAGCACCCGGCCGACACTGCGCGAACGCCTGCGCGTGCTCGGCCCGAAGCTTCCTCGCGTGGGCCACCGCCTGGTCGCGCGCGCCCGATTCGAGCGGTCGTCGGTCAAGCGGACGTCGGTCACGTGGTTGCGGTGCGGTCGCACCGGGCGCGGCTGCAGGCGCGTGCACTCAGGAACGCGGTATCGGCTGACCGCCGCGGACCAGGGCCGCCGCCTGCGCTTCCGGGTGGTCGCGGTTGGAGCCAAGCGCGTTGTCCGCGTCTCTCCCCTGACTCCGGTGGTACGCCCGCGGCGCCGCTGACAGGCGACCGGGGGCGGGTTGTCAGACGGTGGTCAGCACCCCTTGACCCGCCGACCCCCGTTCGGGCAGGGAATCATCCTGAGCATGTAGGCGTAGTCCCGCGTCTCGTTGTCGCCCTGCGCTCGAGCCCGTCCAGACACGTGCCACCGCTTCGTGATCACCTTGCCGTACTGCCCCGGGCGGATATTGAACCGCCTCCGAGCAGAGAGTGGTTTGCCGCCCAGGGTGCCGAGCTCGTCCATCGCCCGCCATACCCAGTCGTCCTTGATCACCTGGCTCCCCGGAGTGGTGAACATCTCCGGCGGGTCGATGAAGATGACCTGCCCGTCGACCTCTTTTCTCCAGGTCGGACAGGTCACCGGCTCGATCGTGATGTGCGCCCCGGAGGGGTGCCTCACGTCCGGTGTCACCCGAATATCCACGCCCCCCGAAGTCCCGCCAACGGTCTGGAGATACCCCAGCGCACGCTGCTGGATGGCCTGGTCGGTGGCCTCGGCACTCGAACTCGGACAGGGCTCGAAGACGCCGTTGTAGGGGTTCTTGCGGGCGTCAGCTGGCGCAGAGGTCTTCCGTTCGGTTCCGCCGAAGATGCGTCCGGTGAGGTTGGCATTGAAGCCGAACTCCTCACGCATCAGCCGCAACCACCCGCGATTTCGGCGCACCCGAGGGATCTTCCGAGCATCCCGGCACGACCGCGCCACCGAGAACACCTCGCGCCCGCGTGCTCGCACCACACACCTGCGCGTCACAATCGTCGCCGCCCGTGAGACCATCGTGTAGCGGCTCTGAATGACACGGGTCTGCTTGAGCGTGACCTCCCCACGCGGTGTGTTGTACGTCACCCTGCTGGTGCCGTTGAACGTCACCTGGAAGCGATACCAGAGGCGTGCGGGATCACGACGCACCGCGAGTTCGCGTGCGGTCGACGCGCCCTCCCCAGCCCTGGTCGGCACGGCGCCTGACTCGTCGGTCGCGACGATCACGGATGCAAGACAGGCGAGCGCAAGCAGGCTCAGCACACGGGGCGGGCGGAACATCGGGCGACGGTAACCCGACGGGCGAAAGCCGAACAACCCCGTTTCGGCGTGTTCTTACATTCCCCAAACCCGACGCGGAACCTGGGACCGACAACCTGCCGGGCCAGGAACTCCGAACTCAGCAGCCGCGGACCCGCCGCCCGCCGCCGGGGCACGGGATCATCTTGAGCGTGTAGGTGTACCGCCGCATCTCGCCGATGTTCCCGGGCACGAGCGGACCGGACAGTTTCCACCGCTTCGTAATCGTCTTGCCGAACTGTGCCGGCTTGATTCGCAACTTGCGCTGGGACTGCAGCGGCAGCCCGTTCAGCTTGCCGTGCTCATCGAGGGGATGCCAGATACTCTCCTCGACCTGGGAGATCGCGGGCGTCGTGTACATCTCCTCGACCAGCACTCCGTCGACGACCTTCCAACCCGGACAGGTGACGGCCTCCCTGCTGACGAGCGCTGAAGACCTCGTGTCCGGATCAGCGGTGACGGCGATGATGACGCCGGCCGACGTGCCGCCGACGGTGCCGAGTGAGCCGCTCGCCGGCTGTGGCGCGGCCTGGACGCTGGAGGATCTGGCCGACGATGGGCAGGCCACATACAGACCATCAAGCCCTTTGGTCACGGCGGGGTCCCCGGTGCCGACGATGCGTCCACCGTTGATGCGTCCGGTGAGGTTGGCCCGGAACCCGAACTCCTCACGCATCAGTCGCAACCAGCCGCGATTCCGACGCACACGTGGAATCCTGCGCGCGTCCCGACACGACCGCGCCACCGAGAACACCTCGCGCCCGCGTGCTCGCACCACACACCTGCGCGTCATGATCGTCGCCGCCCGCGAGGTCATCGTGTAGCCACCCGCCACCGTCGACGTCGACGCCTGCGACACCCCCCCGGGGAACGTCTGGGTGCCGGTGACCGTCCTCGTGCCTTCGAACGTCACCTCGAAGCGGTACCAGAGCCGGTTGGGGTCGCGCCGAACGGCGAGCTCCCGGGCGGAGGACCCGCCGTCGGTCGCCCCGGGCGTCATCGACGGCGTGTCACCGGCGAGGGCCGCGGGGGCAAGGCACAGGAGCGCAAGGGCACAAAAGTTCACGAACGAGCGGGGCACCGGGAGAGACGGTACCGCTCCACATTCGCCCGGGGCAACCCTCCGGCCGACGCGTTCCCATGGCCGGCGACGCGCCGGCCGCGGCCGTCCAGGCGCGTCTACTCGGGCAGTTGCGGCACCGGGACCGGTTTGCCGTCGCCATCGAACGCGACGAACACGAACCGACCCTTCCCACAGAGACGGCGCTTGCCCGAGCGCAGCTCTTCGCTGACCATGCTGACGACGACCGTCATCGACGTGCGGCCGGTTTCGACCACCCGCGCGAGGACCTCGACGATCTCGCCGTGGCTCACCGGGGCGACGAAATCGACCTCGTGCACCGCCACGGTGACCGCGTCGCTCCGGCAGTACCGCGTCACCGCCACGAAGGCGGCCCGGTCCATCATGGACAGCGCTTCGCCGCCGAAGAGCGTGCCGTGGTGGTTGAGCTGCTCGGGGAACACCACCTCGACGATTCGCGTTTCGGGTGGCGGGTCGAGCGCCGCCGCGTGGGGATCGGTCACCTCGGTCACGCCGCGCCTTTCGTGGTCGGTCTGAGGCGCCAGGGCCTCGGGCGTCAGGGGGGCGATGGTACACGCGGGGTCGGAACATCCTGGCCACGCCACCCGAACGGGTGAGCGGGGTCGTCCATCACCCGAATGCGGCATCGCTCGACGTTTCCCCCGCAAATGAATGGATGCCGACGCCGCTTCGCCGGACGCGCACACGGAATGAGCCCCTCGCTGCCTGTTGCGCCTCGGTCCCACCCGGGGGTGAGGTGTCAGCAGATGGCGGGCGGCGGCCCGCCCCCGGTCACGCCGACATCGAGAGGAACCCGATGCCAGACACCATGCGCGCCGCGGTCTTCCGTGGCAAAGAGGACATCCACATCGAAGAGGTCGCGAAGCCGAAGTGCGGACCGACCGACGCGGTCGTCCGGGTGACCACGACGACCATCTGCGGCACCGACAGCCACATCTGGCGCGAGGAGTACCCGGTCGAGAACGGGCGGGTCGTGGGCCACGAGCCGGTCGGTGTGATCGAAGAGCTGGGTGAGGCCGTCATGGGGTACGAGGTCGGCGACCGCGTCGTCGTCGGCGCCATCACGCCATGCGGGGCCTGCTACTTCTGCCAGCACGGCGACTTCTCGCAGTGCGCCGGCTACGAGGACCAGTGGGGCATCATCGGCGGCTGGCGGCTCGGCAACTCGATGGACGGCGTGCAGGCCGACTACTTCCGGGTGCCGTACGCCCAGGCGAACCTGGCGAAGATCCCGGACGGCCTGTCAGACGAGGAAGTCATCTTCGTCACCGACATCGCCTCAACCGGAATCTCGGCCGCTGAGACGGCCAACGTGCGCATCGGCGATTCGGTGGTCGTGTTCGCGCAGGGCCCGATCGGCCTCTCGGCGACGGCGGGCGCGCGACTGATGGGCGCGGCCCTGATCATCGCGGTGGACTCGAACCCCACGCGTCTCGAGATGGCCAAGAAGATGGGCGCCGACGTGGTGGTCAACTTCAAAGAAGAGGACCCGGTCGCGAAGGTCAAGGCGCTCACCGATGGCCGCGGCGCCGACGTCGCGATCGAGGCGCTCGGGATCCAGGAGACGTTCGAGAACTGCCTGAAGGCCGTCCGGCCGGCTGGCGTCGTCTCGTCGCTCGGCGTCTACGGCGACAAGGTGACCATGCCGGTCGAGGAGTTCGTCTACGGGATCGGCGACATCGACATTCGGACGACGCTCTGCCCGGGCGGCAAGGAACGGATGCGGGCGCTGATGAGCATGGTGCAGAACGGACGCCTCAACCTCGGCCAGCTCGTGACGCACCACTTCAAGCTCGACCAGATCGAGGACGCCTACCCGTTGTTCTCCAACCAGGAAGACGGCGTGCTCAAGGTCGCGATCACGACCGGGTGAACCGATGCCGTCCTACGACCTTCAGTGTGAGGAGTGCGGCCTCGGGTTCGAGGTGTTCCGTCAGCGGCTGCTGCGCGACGATGACCGGGTTTGCCCGGGATGCGGCAGCAGGCGGGTCCAGATCGTGTTGAGCGGCTTCATCACCTCGCGCCCCGCCCGGGACGATCCCAATCCCTCGGTGACCGGCTACGCCCAGCACACCTGCCACGCGGGGTGTGCCCATGCGCGCCGGACCCCGGCCGGGGAGATCGTCCCGCCGTAAGAAGACCCCCTGGGAGGACGGCGCACACCCGTCCCGGGTGGCGGTGAGGACGCACCCACCTCGCCGCCACCGGGGACGGCCGCATTCGCCGGGCGACCCGCCCGGGTCAGGTCGGGTGTCGAGGCCCGGGACCCGTGGAACCGGGAGCGCCGTGCACCTCCGCGCGGAGTTGGGCCACCTCCGTTCGCAGCGCGCGCAGTTCGTCCAGTGCGAGCCGTTCGAACTCACGCTCGCGCTGATCCTCGGGTGCCTCGTCCTCGCGGACGAACATCGAAGCCACGGCACCGGTGGTGAGGGTCATGAGCGAGAACCCCAGCACCATCAGGACCCCCGAGATGACCTTCCCGGCCTCGGTTTGCGGCGCGCGACCCACGAACCCGACGGTGGTGATGAGCGAGAGGCTCCACCACATGCCGTCGCCCAGTGACGACACGGTGTCGCTCTCGGTGAGCGCCAGCGCGCCGCCACCCAGGAGCACCGCGAGCATTGATGACGGGATCAACACGCGGGCCCACTTGCGCGAAAAGCGCGGAAATCGAGGCGTCCAGCGCACGCAGGCATGTTCGCAGCGTCCCTGTCAGGGACGAAGGTGCTCGGGCATCCGAGCGTTGACTCCGCCAGGTTGCCCCGTCGATGGGGGCTGGAGCCGACGGTGCTCGCCCCGAGTCGTGTCACGCGCCAGACAGGATTCGAACCTGTGACCTTCGGTTTCGTAGACCGACGCTCTATCCGGCTGAGCTACTGGCGCACGGGCTTCAACAGCCGCGGCGGCCGAGTGTACCAGGGTTCCGGCAGCCGTCCGAGCGCTCGCCGGGCCCGGCTCGCCGCCGGCGGCTAGCTGAGCTTGCAGGCCCGGAAGGCGCGCGCGGACTGCGGGGTCAGCTCGATGCGCCGGTCATCCCAGTTCAGCCAGAGCCCACCGTCGATCTCCGCGACCGACACGTCCAGCGGCCCGCAGGTCCGGTTGGCGGAGCCATCGCCGCCTCTCGGACCGGTGTTCGTCCATTCGACGACCAGGCCGGTCGCCGCAACGCGTTGCCGGAACTCGTCCGGGGTACCGGGACGCCCCTCGCCGTTCCAGTAGATCCAGCTTCCGCCGACGATGCCGGCGGCGATGAGGACGACGGCGAGCGCGGCAATCAGGCCCCGGTTCATGGCCGCGGAATCAGCATGGTGGCCTCGGGTCCGATCGCAGATCCCCGACCCCGTCGGAGCGCATCGTCAGTTGCGCGCGAGGAGGCGACTCTCGGCGGCCGGTTCCGCGCAGACGTCCGGACCCGGTTCGAAGCACTGCCGGCACCGGGCCTCGTAGGCGTCGAGCGCCCCGACCTGGATGGTGTCGCCGCCGAACGGTGCGGGCTTGCCGTCGACGAGCCGCTGGGTACGGGTGGCCGCGCCGCCACAGCGGTGGCACACCGCCTGGAGCTTGTCGACGATCTCGGCCCGTGCCAGCAGCTCCGGCATGGGCCCGAACGGTTCGGCGCGGAAGTCTGTGTCGAGGCCGGCGGCGATGACCCGCAGGCCCTGGTTCGCCAGCGTGAGTGCCACTTCCACCACCGCGTCGTCGAAGAACTGCGCCTCGTCGATCCCCACCACCTGGCAGCCCTCGACCACCGAGAGGATGTTCGCGGCTTCGCCGACCCCGACGGCGCGCAGGCGGTGCCCCGAATGGCTCACCACGTGCGAGATGTCGTACCGGTCGTCGATCTGGGGCTTGGCGATCAGCACACGCTGCCCGGCGATTTCGGCCCGTCGCATGCGACGGATGAGCTCTTCGCTCTTACCGCTGAACATGGGGCCGCAGACGACCTCGATCCAGCCGCCACGTGCGGGGTGGTTCCGAATCATGGCGGCATCCTACCGTCGACCTCGGCGTTCCCGAACCCCTCGCCGCGGTGTCCGCAGGTTCACCGAGAACCGACGCGTCGGCTCAGACGGACGTCACCGAACCGCCTCGGACAGGGATGCCCTCCGGCCCGTACTTCGCCAGCAACCGCTCGGTCCGGACGTTGGGGGTCTCGATCCCCGGTGCCGAACCGTCGAACTCGAGCAGCTCGCCGGTGAGCCTCATGGCGTGACCACGAGCGACCGATGCGGCGACCTGCTTGGCGTAGTCCGCGCGAGGTCCGCTCCATCCCGCGTCGACGGTGTCCATGAAGAGCGCCACCCAGCGCTGGAAGTGGGCGGGTTCGAGCGGATGCTGCATGTGGATGAGGGCGTGCTTCCGCATGGGTGCCCCCTGGAACCCCGGTAGCCCCAGCAACACCCCGCTCCAGAAGGCGGTGAGCTTGGGCAGGTGGGCCGACCAGTCGACCTTGGCGACGCCGTCGAAGATCGGCCCCAGGAGGTCGTCCTTCCGGATCCGTGCGTAGAACCGTCGTACGAGCTGGGCGATCTCGAACGGGTCGGTGAGGTCTGGTTTGGGCTTGTCGTTCATAACGGTCTCGATCCAGAAGGTGCTTGTCGCCCGCGGGCGCGCCGGTGAATCGGAGGCTGCGCGCCGATCTCAGCGCCCGCGCGTGGGACGCCCCATCGGGGATGCCTCAGTGTGACAAGCGCGGACCGAAGCTTGCCGCAGCTCGGGTCGTCAGAGGCCGTTTGCCCCTCCCAGGTGGGTCACACGGAACATCGCGTCGCGAGACGAGTGCACCGCGTTCGGGCACCCGGTGCGCCGCGGACCATTGACAGCGAGGCGATCCGAGACGTATGAGGTCGAATACGCCGTCGGACGGGGACGGAAAGCACACGCCGAGCCTCCGGGCCGCGCGAGACAGGGGTCGTGGACGAAGTGGCCGTTGGGTTTACGTCACGGGGCTCGACCCCGGCAGCGCGGGTCTCCAACCGTCTCGGCATGTCGCCGGGAACGACGCTGGTCGATTGGGTTCCCACAGCGCGACGCCTCAGGGTCGTGTCCCTTGCCGCGGTCATCGCCGCACTACTTCCGGCGGCGGTCGTTCCGGCGAGGGCGGACGCGGTCATCAAGGTCTTCTCACCCGAACGGGCGCTGCTTGCCAAGTACTCCAGCGTGAGGTGTTCGGTTGCCACGATCAAGGGCGAGCGCCGGTTCACGGCGGCGGGAACGCTGGGCAACAAGCGGCTCCGCGTCCTGATCGCCCCGGGCGACTTTCGGGGCTTCCGCACGCACGTCGTCCGCTACGGGGCGAACGGACTCGCCAACGTCCATTGGGGCATGGGCGGCCACGTATGGACGAACCTCAACAAGCCGCCGACCGGTCCCGGACCGGAACTCACGGTGGCGGGGTCGGTGCAGTTCCCGCGCGGCCGCCGCATCCTCAGAGTCGGCATCGCGATCATGTACGACCACGACTTCGGCGATGACTGGGTGTCGGTGGTGGGCCAGGCCCCCTGCCGCTACTGACCCGCCTCGATCCAGGGCTCCGGGTCCCGCCTGCGAGCTCAGTCCAGAAAGGCGTCGATCGCCTCGGGGATCCGCGCGTCCTGACGGAGCCCCGGGTGCCCGCCGGAGTCGAGTGCCAGCAGTGTGGCCCCGGGAATCTCGCCGACCGGGCGGGTCGACGATCGTGCCGACGTCGCGGCGGTCAACCTGGAAGTTCGGGGGATGCGGTCCGGCCGGGACCACGATCGCGATCGGCCCCGGCCTCGAGAGCGGAGAGGGAGGGATTCGAACCCTCGATCGGGGTTGACCCCCGATAACCGCTTAGCAGGCGGCTGCCTTCAGCCACTCGGCCACCTCTCCCGATAGGGCGGTATCGTAGCGGCCGCGTCGCGGATTGCACGTCCGGTCCGGGACGCCCCCCGGAGGGGTGGCCGAGTGGTCGAAGGCAACGGTCTTGAAAACCGTCTCAGGCGCAAGTCTGACGTGGGTTCGAATCCCACCCCCTCCGTTCGTCTGGCAGCTCCTCGGCCTCGCCTGACGGAGAAGAACCAGTCGCAAGGCGTCGCGCCGGATGCCGTGCCGCGAGCGGCGATCGTCGGGTCGGATCTCCTCCCTCCGGGTCGCTATCGCGTTGCGGCGATCGCGACACCTCCAGGCCGGCCTGGAGGGGTTGCGAGCCCCAGCTGGAACAACGCCGCGAGTCGGTCGGGAACGCCCCAGTGTTCTGTAACCATTCCACCTTCAACCCTCATCGCGTCGAAGATTTGGATGCTCATCCCCCGCCCTGACGGTCCGTGACCCATGAACGGACCAAGGTGGGTTCCGCTGCCGATCATGCGCATCCAGACGATGTCGCCCGCCACCGCCAGATCCTCGATGTGGATTCGAAAGTCTGGAAAGGCCCGTCGTAGCGATGCGATGACCGCCTTGACTCCCTCGGGGCCCGCGGGGTGATCCGGACCGAAGTCCTGATGCTCCACCAGATGCGGGGCGCAGAGCGCGTCCACCACGGAGAAGTCACCCCGGGAGAAGCCTTCCTCGATCAACCGCCGTGCCACTGCCTCATGATCCGCCATCACCGCCCCTTTTTCAGTACAGAGAGACTGTATTCAATACGGCGCTATCATGCTGCCCGTGTCGGAGGATGTCAAGCGGCGTCGATACCGGTCCCGGCGCCGCGCCGAGCAGGCCGAGCAGACGCACGAACGGGTGCTCGCCGCCGCGTCGGACCTGTTTGTCGAGCGGGGATACGACGGGGCCAGCATCGCGGCCATCGCTGAGCGGGCGGGCGTCTCGTCGGAAACGATCTACGCCCGTTTCTCCAACAAGCGCTCCCTGCTGGGACAGCTCGTCCAAAACGCGGTCCGCGGTGCCGACCCGCGCCCCGTCACCGAGCAGGACAGCGCACGCGCACTGATCTCCGAGCCAGACCAGCGACTGCAGCTCCGCGCGTTCGCCGAGGACGTGACCCAGCGGCTGGAGCGAGCTGCGCCGCTCGCGGCGATCGTCTCGTCCGCTGCTCGGGCGGAGCCGGAGCTCGCCGAGCTCCGGGACGCCATCTCCACGCGGCGGCGGGAGAATCTCGGCGCGCTGATTTCCGGCGTCAGCGCGAACGGGGCGCTGAGGATCCCGCGTGAGGCGGCGCTCGACACGGTATGGGCCCTCACCAGCCCGGAACTCCATCAGTTGATGCGGGTCGGCCGCGGCTGGTCCCCGGAGCGCTACCGCGACTGGCTGTCCGACGCACTCGTTGCGCTCCTCGTGCTGCCGGAGGGCCATTCGTGAGCCGTGGCGGAGACCGCGGGCGCCGAGCAGCGTTGCGACGCCACTCCATCGCGCCAACGGCGCAGCGAGTCACATCCGGATTCCAGAACCTGCTGCATTCCTGACCTTGCGCACCGGCCCGGGTCGACGGTCCGGGAACCGAGATCGCCGTCAGGGTCGAGGTGACCATCTGGTGGCCGCACGGGTCTCTCCAACCACGCCGGCGAGCGACCGATATTTCCCTTCCCGCGCACGAGGTGCCGAACCACCGCGACAAAACGGCCTCCGCAGACTCGTGGGATCGCCGCGTGAACGGGTGGTGATCGCTAGTCTCGTGAAATGAAGCGGCTGCTCGTGGCATTGACCGTGGTTGCCCTTGCCGGATGTGGTGGCGCGTCGGACTCGCCGCCCGAGGCGCGGGTCGTCACCGTGACGACGACCGTCCCGACCGGCGAGGCACCGCCCGCGGTTGCCCCCTCGCCGCCGAAGACGACGCCACCCCCGACCACGACGACGCAACCCCCGTCGACCACCCCCACGGTGCCCGGACCCGTCGAGATCAGCATGCTTCCGTATCTGAGATCGCTGCCCGGGTCGACCTCGGCCGGCCCGAACTCGACCGCGAGGGCGGCAACCATCACGGCGGACGGCCGGTACCTCATCGTGCGTGCGGCGATCAACGGCGGCCTCGCGGAAGACGCCAACGCCCGGGTCGTCAGCGGAGCGTCCACCGCGGATGTGCCCGATCTCACTCCGGGGAACTACCTCATCAAGTACGCAATCGACATGGAGTACTCGGCAACCGAGCCAGGCGGGCCGATCGACGACATCGACGTGCTCGCCACCGCCGACTTCAACGCGGCGGACACCTCGGAATCCATGGGCGGATTCCGGCCTGAGCGCGGTGCCGGGAAGCAAAGCGACGCACACTCGTTCTCCGGGTCCACCGCGCCCTTCGCCGTCGGCGGTGAATCGGAACCGACCTCGGCAATCGTTTCGGGATCCTGCCGCATCAGCACCGGCGGCATTTCCACCGGTACGAACTGCGCGATCGACATCCGGATCCACACGCTCACGCTGGTTGGGCCGCTCCCCGACGACGAGGGCGGCTGACCCGGCCTCGTCCGGGCGAAGCGGCTGTCCGGTGTCGCGAACCGCGTTCCCGTCGCAGGGCTCGACCTGCGGCCGACACCCCCATATCCTCGACCGAACCGCTCGTGCCGGACGGTTGACGGGGATCGCGGGCAGGTGAAAACGCGACGGAGGAGCGCCGGCCATGGCAGATCACCCGAGGTCGATGAGGGCGATCGTGCTCGATGCTCCCGGCCCGCCCGAAGCCTTGCGCGTCGCCGAGATTCCAATCCCCACGGCTCGCCCGGGCGAGGTCCTGATCAAGGTCGAGGCGTTCGGACTCAACCGATCCGAGCTCCACACGCGGCTCGGCCTGGCCGACGGGGTCACCTTTCCTCGCGTGCTCGGGATCGAGGCCACCGGCATCGTCGCCGCCTGCCCGGGTGGTGAGTATGCGATCGGGCAGCAGGTGGCGGCATTGATGGGCGGCATGGGCCGCACGTTCGACGGCGGCTATGCGGAGTTCACCTGTGCCCCGGTCCGGCAGGTGGTGCCGTTCATCAGCAGCCTCGAATGGGCGACCCTGGGCGCCGTGCCCGAAATGCTTCAGACCGCGCACGGCTCGCTCACGATCGGACTCGACGCACAGCCCGGCCAGTCGATCCTCATCCGTGGCGGCACCTCGTCGGTCGGTATGGCCACCGCCGTGCTCGCGAAGCGGCTGGGCATGACCGTGCTGTCCACGACCCGCAACCCCGGACGCGTCGAAATCCTCCAGACCCTCGGGGTCGACCACGTCCTGGTCGACGATGGCGAGGTCGCCCTCCAGGTCCGCAGCGTCGTTCCCGACGGCGTCGACGCGGCCCTCGAACTCGTCGGGACCCCGACGCTCCCCGACACGCTGCGAGCGACACGGGTTCACGGCGTCGTGTGCTTCACGGGGATGCTGTCCAACCAATGGACCGTTCGCGACTTCTACCCCATCGATTACCTGCCTCGGGGTGTTCGGCTCACCGCCTACGGAGGGGACGCCACCGACCTTCCCGCTGAGGTGCTCCAGGACTTCCTGGACGCCGTGGCCGCAGGCGAGGCCCATGTGCCGATCCACCGCGTCTACCGCCTCGAGGACGTTGCGGAGGCGCACGCCGACATGGAAGCGGGCCGCGCCGCCGGCAAGCTCGTCGTCCTGCACTGAACTCCGCCGGCCGAAGCACGGGTACGCTGCACGCCGGATCGGACCGCGATTCCGATTCCCGGGTGCCCCTGCCGCCATCACTCCATCCGGAAAACGACTGCCGGAGCAGCCATGGGTCAACTCATCGTCAAAGCCGTAATCTCAGGGCTCGTGATCGCCATCGCCAGTGAAGTCGCCCAGCGCTCCACCGTGTTCGCCGCGATCATCGTCTCCTTACCGCTGACGTCGATCCTGGCACTTGCCTGGCTCTACGCGGACACGGGCAGCGCGACCGACGTTCGAGACCTCTCGTGGTCGATCCTCTGGGTCGTCGTGCCGTCCCTGGTGTTCTTCGTCGCGCTGCCCATCCTCATTGACGCAGGGGTGAGCGTGCCGATGGCGCTCGTGCTGTCGTGCGCCGTCACCGCCCTCGCCTACGCGGGGTACCTCGCCGCCGCGCGGAGCCTCGGCTTCGATCTTTGAACCACATGTGCGAGGTGGTCGACGGCGAGACTGACGGGTCCCGCTGCGGAACAGCCCACCCGCACGCGCACCGGAACACGATCGAAGCGCCCTACCCTGCATCGTCTCAGCCATTGACGGGATCCTCATGCTCGCGACAGAGCAGCTCGGCCTCGGGCGGAGAGAGCGGTTCGCCGGTGAGGCCGCACCGGGTGCCGCTCGCGTCGACAGTGAAATGGCTGCAGCTCCCGCAGATCCCGAAACTCCGCCCCCCGGAGTGCCGCTGCACGCCGCGGAGGACCTGGACGAGCAGCCTGTTGAGCGTCTCCGCATCGGATCCGAGCGCGGCAATGGCATTCTCAAAGACCCGAGGCGGGAGCTCGCGTGCGAGCAGCGCCCTGCCGGCGTCGCTCAACGAGAGCCGTGAGACACGGCCGTCGTCCGGATCCCGGCGCTCATGGACCAGGTCCCTTTCCCGCAGCACACGAATCGATGTCGACGCCGCGCCACGGGTGATGCCGAGGTAGTCGGCGACGCTGGCGGGTGTGTCGCTGTAGCGGTTCGCACGTCCGAGGAACCACAGGGCCTGCAGGTGCACGGGGTGCAGGCCCACCTCGGCTCCGCCCTCGCGCTCCTGCGCCCGAAGGAGATTCGAGAGCCGTTCGAGGGTTTCGAAGGCCCGGGGGGTGAGGGAGTCATCGATCATTCTGGGTCGAAACTATCTTGACACCCCGCTGACTGCCAACTAGTTTCGACTCCAAATCACCTCTGGAGGTCGCCATGCCTGAAGCCACGTACTTCCATGCCGGATGCCCGGTGTGTGTCAGCGCTGAGGAGTCACTCGTGAACGCCCTGGGCGCGAGCGTGGACATCACGCGCGTTCATCTGGGAGAACAGCCCGCCCAGATCGGTACCGCCCGCGCCGCCGGCGTGCGCTCGGTACCGGCCCTCGTGATGAACGAGCAGGTGTTCCACATCAACCACGGCGCGTCGATCGACGACCTGGGGGCGTAGCCCACCGGCCATTCGACGCTCCGGAGCCAGTGCTCACCGGCCGGGTCGCCCGGCTGGTGAGCATCGGACGGACCACCCGAGCGGACCGCCCGCATCACGCTCGCCGTCACCGGCTGACCCCTCGTTCCGGGTGCACGTTCAACGTCGCTCAGCGATCCAGGCTCGTGTGCCAATCGTCCAGGCGCTCGGCGAGGTCGATCAGGTCGCCCGCCACGACGTCGACACTCGGGTCAGCCCTCAGGTCCTCCGACTGCCCTGGCCCCCACTCGTATGGCCGAGCGATGAAGGCCGTTTTCAGGCCGCACGCGGCCGCCGCACGGAGGTCGCTGTTGTGGGCGGCGACCATCATCGCCTCGGCCGGACCGACACCAAGCGCGGCAACGCTCCGCAGATAGACCTCCGGACGGGGTTTGTAGGCCCGCGCCGTCTCAGCCCCGAGCACGGCGTCGAATGGGAGGGCGCCGTGGCGCATCAGGCTCATGACGAGCGCCCTGTGGCCATTCGAGCACGCGGCACGTACATGGCGGGCTCCGAGGCGTCGCAACCCCTCCACCGTGTCGGGCCACGGGTCGAGGGCATGCCACGCCAGCGTGAGTTCCACACGTTCCTGTTCGCCCAGGTCGAGACGCTGTGCGTCCAGCAATTCGTCGAGCGACTCCCGGTGAAGCACGTCGAGCTCCACCCAGTCGCGGGCCCCTGATCGAACGGTTTCCAGTTGTGGTTGATAGCGCCGACGCCACCCGTCGGCGAATGCGAGCCAATCGATCGAGGTGATGCCACACCGCCGCGCGACGTTCTCACCAGCGCGTGCGATTCCGCCGCGCCAATCCACGCAGGTACCGAAGACGTCGAAGAGCAGCACGCGCACCCGCGGTGGTTCGCCGGCTCCCACGACCCCTCCGGATTTCGACCGACCGACACGGAGCAGTCTCGCGGATCGGGGGGTGCCCGATCGAGCGTCCGGGTTCCGTCTGTCGGCGGGCATGGGCACGGGCGCCAGCGCCGGGGCAACTCCGCTCGAGTCGAAGCTCCACGCATGGAAGGCACCGCATCACTCCTGGTCGATTCGCGGTGGCCTCGCGGATTTCGGCGGTGCTGCCTCGGGAGATTCGCAAGCCCCCAGTAGCCTCGACACGCCAACGGAGAGGCGGTTTGAGTGCCCAGAGAGACCATCGACTACTACTCGGCGGGGTTGCCGGGCGTCGACCACGACCGATCACTGCAGGCGCGCGAGGCGCAGGCCATCGACCTGTTGCTGCCCGCCCTGCGGGCCCGAGACGACGGTTCCCTCCTCGACGTGGGCTGCGGAAGCGGGGTGTTCCTGGAGGCCCTCGACGGACACGCCGAGCTGTCCTCACGGGGCTGGGCACTCTCAGGCGTCGACTTCTCGCCCGACGCGCTGGCGGCTGGCGCGCACCTCCCCTACGACCTCAGCCGATGCAACCTCGACGAGGGGATCCCGCGCCACAGCGGGACGCTCGACGTGGTCACGATGGGCGAGGTCATCGAACACATCCTCGACCCGGACGGGCTGCTGGCGGAGTGCTGGCGTGTCCTGAAACCCGGTGGGCATCTGCTCGTCACGACCCCCAACGTGCAGGCCTGGTACAACCGGCTGTTCTTCCTGGCGGGCATCCAGCCGGTGTTCGTGGAGACCTCGACGCGCTCCACCACGATCGGTGCCGGCGCGTTGAAGCGGTTGAAGAAGTCCGAGACGCCCGTGGGTCACGTGCGACTGTTCAACCGGACCGCGCTGCGGGACATCCTCGAGAGCCAGGGGTTCAATGTGCTGCGTGTGGTCTCTGCGCCATTCGCGGCGCTGCCGGGGCCGATGCAGGCCATCGAGACCAGGCTCATCCGACGCACCACGCTGGGGTCGATTCTGGTGGTGCTGGCCCGGAAGGCCGCCGTCCGGCACCCCTGAATCAGGCGCTCCGCGTCAGCCAGCTCAGGACGCCTCCGCCTGCACGCGCCCGATCAGCGTCCACGCGGCACGCCCGGGGCGCGCCGGTGTCGGCTCGGGCCGCTCCCCCTGCTCGACCGCACGCTTTGCCTGGTACACGAAGCCGTCGAGCTCCACACGATCGGCGCGCCGGTACCCCCGGTTGCCACGCCACTTCGAGTAGTGCTCGAACACCGGAGGGACGTCCGTGACCGCCCGGCCCACGACGATCCAGGGTGCGGCGTCCGGCCGTTCCGGGTCGAGCTCCGGCTCCTCGTCCTGGGTTCGCCATGCGGCCTCATAGAGGTAGCCGTCGTGACGAACGCGATCGCCACGCAGGTACACGGCGTCCGCCGACCATCGCGACGGGTTCGCCGGGTCGGCAGACGCGCGCGCGTCCCCCGGAAGCACGGGTCCCACGACCCGCCACGGCGTGTCCCAGTCCCTGGTGGCCGGGGTGTCGGGCGCGTCGCCTCGGGTCCACCACTTGGCGATGTACACCGTGCGCTGCCACACCACTTTCTCGCCTGTCCGGTATTCACGGTCCGAACGCCACGCGGGATAGGGGCTGCCGGTGGGGTCGATGCCGTCACGACCGGCGGTCGTCACCACCACCGCCCGGGCTGGAGAATCGACCGCAACCCCATCGGCCTGGTCGAGGAAGATGCCCGAGAACTGACCCGGCTTCTGATCCACACCGCTGCAGGTGGGCAGCACTTCCCAGCCCGCCCTGCCCGGCTTCCCGCACGCCTGATCCCGGTTGGCCGACCAGATGGACACACGGCCGGCCCCGGACCGGCGCGCGAAGTGCGCGACCGAGCGAGCATCGTCGAGCGAGAGCAGTTCGCCGGAGACGTCGTTGCGACCCACCATCACCGTGACGCCGAGCCGTGACCAGATCTCCTCAGCGGTGAGGGTCGCGCCGGAATCCCGGTAGGCGGCATCGATCTGTGCGTGGGTGGCTTCGAGCGCACGTGCCGCCGCGTCGCCCATGCTCACGTCGGCCGGCTTGCTTCCGCCGTAGTCCATTGCCATGACGTTCACCCCGGCAAGCTCGACGCCCTCGGTGAGCATCCCGGTGACCGCGCTCACGCCCCCGGGTGTGAGCCCGTCCGGGGTCACCGGGAGCGTGACCCACACCTGCAGCGGCCGATCGGCGGATGCCGTCGACTGCAGGGTGCGGATGGCGCGTGCCTGGCGCGCGAGCGCCGCCCGATCGGCCAGGAGCGCGCCCTCGATGTCCAGGTCGATCACGCTCGCCTGGTAACGCTCCACCACGTCGCGGTAGGCACCGACGAGCCGGTCCTGGTCGACACACCCCACCGACAGGTCCTGGTTCGTCACGCCCCCGAACGAGATCAGCACGTCGCGGCCGCGCTCCCGAAGTCGCGCGATGCGGCGGTCCAGGTCGAGTTCGCGAGCCGCCCCGGCCAGGTCGTACTGGGTGCCCCAGGTGGGGGTGCAGGGGTCTTCGCCGTCGGCCACCACGAACGCGAGCACGTGAGTGGGCGCCGGGCTCGCCGCGGCGTCCTCGAATGCGTAGAGCGGCTGCAGCGTCACATCGACGTAGGGCGCGAACCACGTTCCCGACCGGGACGTGCTGAGATCGTCGACGGCATCGCGTCCACGATCCCAGGCGAGCATGCCGAGCCCGCCCAGGCCGGCCAGCACGATCAGCACCACGAGAATGCGCAGGGGTGAGAGCCTGCGACCCGGATCGCTCACGCCGGCACCGCGGCGTCGGACTCGACGCCGACCTGGATGCGGTAGTCGTCGCCGTTCCGGACCACTTCGAGCCGCCCACCGGGCGGGAGCTGGGCGATCTCGTTGGCGATGGCCTCGGCCAGTGCGCGCTCGAGTTCGCCTTCACGCCCGCCACGCGAGGACGCGCCGTTGCCGTTGGAAACACGGCCCCGTCCGGACGCGCCGTTCGCGCTCAGGGCGCCGTTGCCGTTCGCCAACACGGGCCTGGCGTCCTTGAAGACGATCTCCGGGCGTCCGCCCGGTTCCCTGTCGAGCGCTGCCAGCGCGGCGGCGATCCCCGATCCCTCTTCCAGACGGCCGAGGTCGCGCGAACCATGGAAGAGCACCGTGGCCCAATCCGGCGTGGCGGCCGCCGACTCCTTGAGGCGCCGCGAGGTGTGCATGCGGGCCCACAGGTCGACACAGAAGTCGCTGATGGAGTGCCAGAGGCCGTAGTAGACGACCATCGCGTACAGCGCCGAGACGGCGTTCAGCGCCGCGAAGGCCGCATGCCACCAGTTGCCCCGGTCGACATCGCTCGCCAGCGTGAGCAGCGCCCAGCCGATGATCACGTACGGGACCACCACGTAGTAGAAGGGCGCGACGGTCCTGGTGCGCACCTTCGGCGTGCGGGCGAACACCACGACGCTCCCGCCGATGGCCTGTGCCATCGACTTCAGCGCACCGACCGTGTTGATGGGCAGCAGCAACAGGTTCAGCCCGTACACGCCGAACACATCGCGCCGCTTGTAGCCGCTGCGCCGCAGATCCGACGCGAGGGCGAAGAAGAATGGTGCCGCCGCCATCAGCGCCCACCCCGACACGAGCGAGTCGTCGAAGGGGTAGAAGAGCAGCACGGCCAGGCCCAGCCCGGCCCAGAGCACACCCAGGAGATACGCGAGGCGCAGGAAGCCTTCGAGCATGGTCGCGCCGATGCGCTTGCGCACCCACATCATGCGCAGCACCTTGGGCATGATGAGCAGGCCGCCGTTGGCCCACCGTTCACGCTGGATCGACAGCGCTCCGAAGTCCGGAGGCGTCGCGCTGTAGCTGAGCCGCTCGGGGTAGTTGTGCAGCTGCCAGCCTCGCAGGCGCAGGTCGAGGGTCGACTCGCTGTCCTCAGTGAGCGTGCGGTTCTGGATGTAGCGCCGCACGCTCAGCCCGCCGTGGGATTCCTCGACGGCGATGTCATCCAGGGCGGTCTTCCGCAGCACGGCGCTGGCGCCCACCCAGGAGGTGGCGCCGAACCGGGTCATCCCCTGGTGGACGAGATGCTGGACATCGGTGGTGCCCCCGGCGATCCGCTCGAGTCGGGTGGCTGCACCCCGGAACGCCGAATACGGCGTCTGGACCACGGCGACCCGGGCGTGCTCGGGGCGCTGCATGTAGGCAACCAGGCGAAGGCAGTACTCCGGCAACAGCACGCTGTCGGCGTCGAGCGTCAGCACGTAGTCGGGGTCCGGCACCACGAGATCGGCGTCATCACCGCTCACCGGCAACAGGATCCGTCCGGCCACGGTGTCGCACACCCGATAGCGCCCGCCCATCAGCCCGATGTAGCTGTTCAGATTGGACGCCTTGTTGGGCGCGTGAGAGAGGCTGGCGAACGCCTTGCGCTCGAACGAGGTGATCTCGGCGCGGAAGATCCACGCAAGTCGTCGGTAGAGCTGACGGACCCGGGTCACGCTCAGCGCAGCACCCTCGCCCGCCGCTTCACGGAGCGCGATGGCGTTGACGACGAGGTCATCCGCGAGGCGCCCGAAGATCTCGCCCGCCAGGAACGCGTCGGTGTGGTCGACGATGTCGACGTCAGCCGCGGCCGCCCGCAGCCACGTCACGGCGGCCTCGTACTCAGCAGCAAGGCGCAGCAGATCATTCGAGGTCACCGAGTCACGCGAACCGAGCGTCGATTCGAAGGCGTCGAGCGCCGCCTCGAACCGGTCGCGGGGCTCCGCGAGCAGCTCGGTGATCTCACCGGGCAACGCCCGCGCGGCCTCGAGCAGGCGGCGGTGCTCGTCGGAACCGGGGTTCGGGGGATCGTCGATCAGCAGGGCGACGCGGATTCCCGGGTACTCCTGGAGGGCCGCCGACAGCAGCGTCTGGCGGACCACGCGCGGTTCCTCACGAAGCGACGGCACGATCACCGTCAGCGTCGGCTGCTCACGCTCGAATGCATCGTCGATGAGCTTGCGAGGCACGCGCCGGTGAGCCCGGATACGGGCGATGTAGCCGAGCCGCGCGATGAGGTAGCCGAAGGCCGAGGCGGTGAGCGTGGCGATCAGCAGCAGGTAGACCCACGCCTCGACGATCGCGGCGCGTCCGTGCTGGTCGCCGTACGTGCGGATCCAATCCACCAGGTAGACGGCGAATCCCAGCCCCGTGACGAGCAGGAGCAGTCGAGCCCAGATCAGACGCCAGCGTCCGGGGTGACCGTCCACGACCGGCAGCGCACCCGTCCGCCGCTCGCACCCGAGCTGCCGCTTCCGCTTGACGCGTGGAGCCTCCGACCTGGAGGTCGCGTCGACGGCCGGCGTCGGAGTCGAGACACCGGCCGACGGGTCGCCGACCTGGCCGCGCTCGCCGGTCACGATGGCCGTCCCGGGTCCCCGAGCGACCCGACCGACCCCGCGTTGAAGTCGCAGGGCCGAGCAATGCGTGTCTGCCGTGCCTCTCCTGCGGGCATTGACACTCCCTCTCCTCTCCCGCACCGGCTGTGGGCGCCGGGCCCCGTGAACATAGGTCGGGCGGCGACGGCAGGGCGCCCCCAATTGGTCGAGTTCCGGAGGTTTGGCGGGTGGGTGGGACCCGGACCATTGACCGGTTCACCGTCCTGTAACGCACGCGAGGTTCGGCCCCGTCACTCGGGAGCGTGCACCACCAGGACAGCGGCGGCCGAGTGCGCGGCGGTGGACGCGGTGACGCTCCCGGCCAGGTGCCCGAGCAGGCCGCTGCGCCGATGCGACCCGAACACGATCAGCGTCGCTCCGTGCTCGTTCGCCGCATCGGCGATGCCCTTCCAGGTCGGCGTCGCCTCGACCGCCAGTCCACGCGCGCGGAAGCCGGCGGCCTCGGCGAGCGCGACACCCCGATCCGCGGTCTCCCGCGCTGCCGCCAACACCTCGTTGGCGGCAGCGGCGTGGAGATGACGTCCGTCGACGGGCGTGAACCCGACGTCGGCGGGATGCCAGACGACCACCACCAAGGCCTCGCGTCCCGGTGCCAGTTCGAGCCCCGCGCGTCCGATGGCGAACGCGGCGAGCTCCGAGCCGTCAAACGCAAGCAGGACGGGCCCCGCGGACGCGGGCGCCCCTTCGACGGCGGCCATCTCAGTCCACCCCTTCGGTCACGGCATTGGCGGGCGCGGTTCGCCTGACCCTCGCGAGCAGTGGCGGCGAGTACCAGGCCGCGCTGCGACCGGCGATGAAGTTCGGGATGTCGGGCGTCTGCGGCCGCGCGCCGCCCAGCGCGTACGTCGCGACCGCCAGGAGGGCCCCCGACAGCGCGAGCGCGAGGCCCACCCAGAGGGCGATCCGCACGCCGTCCGCGAGGTTGCCGCTCACGGTGGCCGCGAAG
>JACJWX010000016.1 GCA_020636905.1 Actinomycetota bacterium
GAGGAGAGCGCCGAGGAACGCGTCGCGGCGAAAAAGGCCTACTTCCCCTCATCGATGGGGCTGTCGACGCTCGTCTCTGCCGACGCATCCGTCCTCGCGGCCACGGTCCGCTGGGGCGACTACTCGCTGACCGAGCATCAGATCGACGATGGGGATGCAGTCCCGGTTTGGCAACGAACACCGCGCGAGTCGCCGGTCGAGATTCAGCTGGGGACCAGGCCGGGCAAGCTCGTCATCCACAAGGTACCTCACTCCAATGGCCTCGAGCTGCACACACTCGAGCGTGAGGTACCAGCGGGCGATGACGACTCAGGGATCCCGCCAGACACGCGTTCGCTCTCAGTGTTCGTGGTGAATGCTCGCGCCCCAAGTCCTGACCAGCCAGACATCGCCTACGCGTTCCAGCCGGAACTTGAGTTGCGCTGCGAAGAGCCGTTCGTCCCGCGCCCCGACCCCCGCGGGACAGGGTCCGAGGACTGGGACGAGCGCGTGGCCGACCTGCACTACACCGATACGCCGGAGTACGCGACCGGCCATGGCGTCTCCGCCGACTGGGATCTCTACGACGGTCGCTGCTTTGTTCTTCGCACTCGCTGGATACCGCGTGCCGAGGTCGAGAAGACGGAGACCGCGCCGATCGCAGGTGTCGAGCTCTCAATGAGCGCACTCGGCCAGCTTCCGGACGGAGAGGCCACGCAGGCGGCGCTTTCGCCGCTGGTCGACCGCTACCGGGACTGGATCGCAGACAAGCGCGAGGAAGTTGAAGCGCTGACCTATGACCGCCACGAGACGGCCGAGACCCTTCTCCAGAACGCCGAGATCGCCGCGGATCGTATTGAGCGCGGGATATCGGTGCTTGTGAACGACCCGGATGCGCTCGATGCATTCCGCGCTGCCAACCGTGCTGTGGCCGCAACGTTGCGCCGGCGACTTGAAATCAACAACCCGGGCTGGCGAGCGTTCCAGCTTGCGTTCATGCTCGTCAACCTCCCGGGCGTCGCAGACCCTGGCGACCCAGACCGCGACACCGTCGACTTGCTTTTCTTCCCCACTGGAGGCGGCAAGACCGAGGCCTACCTGGGACTCGCGGCGTTCACCATGGCGCTGCGGCGCCTGCGCCACCCTGATGCGAAAGGCCGTGCCGGAGCTGGGGTCAGCGTGGTGATGCGCTACACGCTGCGACTGCTCACATTGGATCAGCTGCAGCGCGCCGCAGGGTTGGTATGCGCACTCGAACTCGAGCGAGAGCGGTCTGCCGGGCGCTATGGGGATTGGCCGTTCGAGATCGGGCTCTGGGTCGGCAAGGCCGCGACGCCAAATGTGCTGGGCCGCAAGGGTGATGGGCGGTCAGACACCGCTCGCTCAAAGGTCAACCGGTTCAAGAACGACCCGGGCCGACACCCATCGCCTATCCCACTCGAGGAGTGTCCATGGTGTGGAACACGCTTCGAAGCGGAGTCATTCACGCTGCTGCCCGACAGCGACAACCCCAAGCAGCTTCGGATTGCTTGCGCGAACTTCGCGTGCGACTTCTCAGGTGATCGCACCCTGCCGATTGTGGCCGTAGACGAGCCCCTATACCGGCGCCTGCCCGCGTTCGTGATCGCAACCGTGGACAAGTTCGCGACGCTGCCCTGGATCGGTCCTTCGGGCGCGCTGCTCGGCGGTGCCGACCGCTGCGATGCGGACGGCTACTACGGACCCGCGGAGCCAGGCCGCGGCGCACTGCTCCCGGCGTCACTGCCGCCGCCTGACCTCATCATCCAGGATGAGCTGCATCTCATCTCCGGCCCACTGGGAACGATGGCCGGCCTCTACGAAACAGCGATCGACGCGTTGTGCGTCCGTTCACTGGGCGACCATCACGTTCGACCCAAGGTCGTGGCGTCGACGGCGACCGTGCGCCGCGCCCAGGACCAGGTGCAGGCGCTCTTCGCCCGACCCCTCACGCAGGTGTTCCCGCCGCCCGGTCCAAACCGCCGCGACTCGTTCTTCGCGCGCGTGCGACCAGCATCCGAGAAGCCCGCCCGCCGCTATCTCGGGATTGCCGCACAAGGACGCAACCCAAAGGTGGCCATGCGCAAGACATGGTTGGCGCTCATGGGCGCAGCCGAGCAGCTCTTCCGTGAGGCGGGCGGCCACAAGAACCACGACAACCCGGTCGACCCGTACATGACCGTCCTCGGCTACTTCAACAGCCTGCGCGAACTCGGAGGCGCGCGACGCATCCTTGAGGAAGAAGTCCGGAACACGCTGAGAAGCTACGGCGAACGGCGTCGGGTCGCCGAGCCTCGCCGGCACTTTCGGGATCGGCGCACGTTCTCCGAGGTCGTCGAGCTCACCTCGCGTGTACCGACCAACCAGGTCGCCGAGGCGCGCCGCAGACTCGGACTCCCGTTCCACGAGGCGGATCGTGTGGACTGCGCGATCGCCACCAACATGATCTCGGTGGGTCTCGACATTCCACGCCTCGGATTGATGGGGGTGCTCGGCCAGCCCAAGACGAGCGCCGAGTACATCCAGGCAACGAGCCGCGTAGGGCGCACCGACGACGCCCCGGGACTCGTCGTCACCTTGCTGAGCATCCACAAACCGCGTGACCGCTCGCATTACGAGCGCTTCCGTCACTACCACGAGACCTTCTACCGCTCGGTGGAGGCCGGTAGCGTCACGCCGTTTTCCGCACGTGCACTTGACCGCGGTTTCGCCGGAACGATGGTCGCGATGGCCCGCCACATGCGACCAGAGCTCGCACCGGCGGCCGGTGCGCGCAAGCTGGCCGATGTTCGGGCGGACCTCGAGGGGCAGCTGCTCGAGACGTTTCGCCAACGCCTCCTTCAGCAGCCCATCCTCGAGGAGGAACGTACCGAGCGGCTCGCCGCCGTGCACAGCAGGATTGTGGATCTCCTGGACTCCTGGCAGAACGTGAACGACTCGTATGCAGCAGTGGGCGCGGAGATGCAGTATCAGCGCCATGAGCTGAGTGGAGCGAAGCCGCTGCTGCACGAAATGCTCGATACCGACTTCGAATCAGAGCACCACCGCAAGTTCAGGGTTAACCGCTCACTGCGCGATGTCGAGCCTGAGGTCAATCTCTTCCTGCACGATCTGACGGGCACCGCCCTCGGAGATGGCACGTGAGCAAGCGCGCACACGGACAAGTCCGACGCAGCCAGGTCATCACCACATGGGGGCCGGGTGCTCTCATCGATTTGCCGCGACACTCGGGAATCGTTGGAGGCCTGGAGACCTGGCCGGAGGTCTCAGAGCTTGAGGAAGTTCCAGATCAGAGACTGCAACGCAAACTTGCGCTGGTCACCGGACTGCCGCAGCCACGCCTCTACCTACCGCCTCCGGACTCGAACGACCCCTCGGCGACCAAGCTCGGGATCCGGGTGTGGCGGTTCCCGGAGTGGATGATGGTGCAGGAGAAGCCCTCGGACCGTGAGCGCGTGCGCTCGCGCAGACTTGTGCATCGGAGGATGCTCGACGAGAGAGGCCGCTTTGACGGCGCTGATGTCGTACCGACGCGGTTCGTTCGCGCCTGCCCTCGCGGACATGTCGACGACCTGAACTGGCACGGGTTCGTCCATGACGGCAATCCAGAGTGCAAGGGTCAGCTCTGGCTGGATGAGCGGGGAACCGGTGGCGATCTCGGCGACCTTACCGTCCGCTGCCAGGCGTGCGAGGCGACGCGCGGTATGCAGGACGCCGCCGAGTACGAGTTGTTCGCCTTGGGCACCTGCCGGGGATCGCGGCCTTGGCTCGGTCTGCACGGAACCCACCAGGACTGCACTCTCCCGGCCCGCTTGCTTATCCGCACGGCCGCAAACGCGTACTTCCCTCAGGTTGTGAGCGCGCTCTCACTGCCTGACCAAGCGGCCGGACTCGACAAGCTGGTCGGGCAGCACTGGGACGACCTTTCGATCGTCGAGAGTCTGGAAGAGCTCCAGTTCGTCAAGAAGAAGCCGGCTATCGCCGCCGCATTCACCGGCCAAGACGATGCAGACGTGCTTGCTGCGATCGCACGCGTCCGTGGCGGAGGCACCGCCGAGCGGCCAGTCAAACAGGTCGAGCTCGACGCGTTGCTCGCGGCGCCCGAAGGTTTCGGCGACGACATGCCAGTCGATCCAAACTTCCATGCCCGCCGGCTACCAGAGTCGTTCTGGCGCCACTCCGAACTGAGTGCGCCCATCACGGCGATCGTTCAGCTACATCGTTTGCGTGAAGTCCTCGCACTTATCGGGTTCACACGGTTCGAGCCGGTAACGCCCGATGTCGATGGTGAATACGACGGTGACGTCGAACGTGCGGACCTTGCACTGGAACCGAGTTGGTTCCCCGCCGTCGAGAACCGCGGCGAAGGTATCTTCCTGCAAGTCGATCCACACCGTCTCGGTACGTGGTTGCAGCGCCCCGCCGTTCGGGATCGTCTCGACCAGCTTCGCCGGGGGCACGATCACTGGGCTCAGACTCGCAAGAACGCGAGAGCCTTCCCCGGAGGCCCCTATGTCCTCCTGCACACGCTCTCGCATCTCCTGCTGCAGTCGCTCGCATTGCGATGCGGGTACCCCGCGAGTTCCATTCGCGAACGGATCTACGTCGACACCGATGGGGGGCGATTCGGGGTCCTCCTCTACACGGCAAGCACCGATGCCGAAGGAACGCTGGGAGGGCTTGTTGGACAGGCGCGAAGCATCGAAGCGCACCTGGAGCTCGCGCTGGCGTCCGGCCAGCTCTGCTCGAACGATCCGATCTGCGCGCAACACGAGCCCGGCGAGACCCTAGAGGGCCGTTACCTCCACGGAGCGGCATGCCATGGATGCAGCCTGATCGCCGAGACGTCCTGCGAAATGCGCAACGACTACCTGGACCGTGCGCTGGTTGTTCCGACGCTGGCAGTCCCGGATGCCGCGCTCTTTGCACCCGTGTCGTGATCGAACCGCTACTCGCTCTTCCGGCGCATCTGCGTGAACGCCTGAGCCGGGCACTTGAAGCCGGCCACCTGAGACCGCCGTACTCCGATGCGGCCGTTCGTCAGCTGCTTGGGCCAGGGGCAGACTGTCACGGACTGAGTGCAGCGCTTCGAGTGCTCGACGAACGGGGCGTTGGTGCCGTCGCGGTCGGATTCGCATTGAAGCTCGCGGATCGGAAACTCGCGAGCGTTTCGCAGCCTGACCTGGTCTGGTCCGGACCGGAGGTACCGGGCCTGCACGCCCGAGACACACGCCGTGTGTACGAAGAGCTCGTCTCGGGGGCCCAGCGTAGCCTCTGGATCTCCGCGTACACCTACTACGACGGGCCAAAGACATTCGGCAGCCTCGCGCAGCGCATGGACGAGACGGTGTCTCTCCAGGTCACGCTCATGTTGAACATCCAACGTCGGCCCAGCGAAGCGACATCCAGCAACGAGCTCGTTCGACGGTTTGCGGACCGATTCTGGAAGAAGGCCTGGCCGGGGACGCGTCGGCCCGCTGTCTTCTACGACCCGCGGGCGCTGGCCCCAGAGGGCCCCGAGGGCGTCCTCCATGCAAAGGCAGTTGTTGCGGACGACGAGCACGCCTTCGTCACGTCCGCGAACCTGACGGAAGCCGCCTTCGAACGAAACATTGAGGCTGGTGTGGTCATTCGGGACGCCGGGCTTGCCGCCAGCCTCGCGAAGCATTTCCGAGTCCTAATTGACCGTGAGCTGCTGCTGCCCCTGCCGACGAGCTGAGAGTGAACAACAGGGTCGACAGCTCGGAGCGCCCCGGGGAACGAGGAGCATCTCCATACCGGCCAGCCGCCGCCCGATCCCCCATGAGACAAGGAGGTAATCGGATGGCTTGGCGCCCGCCGCGACGAGCTCCCGCCGCAGGCGGCTCACGTGCGTGTCGACGGTGACGGGTACGCCCGGCGCTGCGGAAGCCCCTGACCGCCCGCAGGAGTTCTTCCCTCGTCGCGACCCGAGTCGGGTTGCGCGAGAGGGCGAGAAGCAGGTCGAACTCCCGGACCGTGAAGTGGAAATCGGAATCGGAAAGCCAGACGCGTCGCGTCTCGGGGTCGATGGCGAGATCCCGCACCTGGATGACCGAGGTGTATGCGGCGTCGGAATCCCACTTGGATGCCGGGACACCCTCGATCGCCGTGGTCAGCTGCTCGGATGCCTGTTCGACGGCTCGGAACGGTTCCCAAGGCGCTCGGGACAGCCAACACGACTGGCCGGCGCTGCAACACGTCAGTCTCGCGGCTGGCCGATGGCGAAGTCACAGGTGTGGCGGCTCGCGGAGGGCTCCGAGTGCAACGACTCTCGTGCGCCCATGGTCCGCCTCCTACGTGGAAGGCGTAGCCTGTTCCCATGGTCCGCGTCCCGTTCCGTGCAGCAATGTTCTTATCGTCGTACGCGCCGCTCTTCGCGCTGCTTGCGTTCAGTCATCGCGAATCACAGGCGGCGTGGATTGGGCTCGTTGCAGTGGTGGCGGTCTCAGTCGCTGGCTTGGCAGTTGTGCTCCTTGCACATCGTGGCGATCGTGGCCCACGACTCCGCGTCGCGCACGCCAAACCGCAGGATGGCGATGTCCTTGCCTACCTTGCGACCTACTTGCTGCCGTTCCTCGGCCTCGACTTGCATACACTGGACGATCTGGTGACTCTTGGTGGATTCCTCGCTGTCCTCATGGTTTTGTACATCAATTCCAGCATGATCTTTGTGAACCCCATCCTCAGCCTGATCGGATACCGGTACTTTGAGCTGCAAGACCCAGAAGGGCACGTGTACGCACTCCTAACAAGACGTCGCGTCATCGAACCGGAGAGCGTACTGACTCCTACCCAGATCACACGATACCTACGCGTTGAGGTCGGCCGTGAACGCTAGAGAGAACCTCGCAGAACTGTCCGATTTCCTTGCCGGCGACCTCACTCTAGAGCTTGCGGCCGTCGCGCGTCCCCGCGAGAGCCAGGGCGCACCAGAGTATCGAAGCATCGCGCTCGCTAGACAGGCTGAACAGTTCTTTCGGGACGTTGTCAACGACTGTGTCGGTCGGCACCTCAGCCCTCTGAGCTGGTCGGTGCGGGAGATCGATCCGACATACAAACCAGATCAGACGGACGTGGAGTGGCAACGCCTCGTTGACTTGCTGCCTGTGTCCAGCACAATCACCAGACTCTCGAATCTCTCCTCTACTGAACCGTTTCGCAGCAAAGACGATGACTACAAGTCTCGGCTGTCCTATTGGGCGGCAGTGATGTCGGATGCTGATGGCCGCCAGGCGTTCTTCTTTCGCGCATTCAGCGCGAAGGCTGAGCTGAAACGCAAACGAGGCGCGGCGCTCGTTGCCCGCGACGGTGCGTTCGGACTGGTTGAGGATTCGATCTTTGTGTTTGATGACGTTGTCGACTGCTTTGTATTTGGCGAGTTTGTTTACGTCTTGCGACGTCGCGATTTCCGACGCATTTTTGATCAGATGGAGAAGGTCCTACGCAGGGCGAAGGCAGTGGCTGGTGAGCTGCATGCCCGCGTGCCCATCGACAACTTCGAGGCGTTTGAGCAGGCTTGCGCAACCGATTCGCGGCTGGCTGACAAGATTGTCGCCATCAGCAAGAGAGACTACTTCGACAAACTCAACTACGAGATGCTCTCGCCTGTCATCGAGGAGTTTGGCCTGGAGATCCCGACTGTTGCCTCTGATGGTGAGACCCGGCTTGTGTTCCGGCCAGCGCCGAGTGATCGCTTCCGCATCCTGAAGCTGATTGACGATGACTATCTCCGCTCGGCGATGACCGAGCACCGATACGAAGTCAATTCGAAGACAGAACCGCCGGCCAGCTAAGGCCAGCGGGCGTTTCGGCGGCTGCACTCCCCGATCCCTGATGCCAAATGGTCTCACGGAGTATCGGCCTCCGGATGGATGTGCCCGGCTGGAGCGACGTGTACGCGCAGGAACGCCATTCGGTCGCCTCACTTGAGGCACCGGGGTGCTTTCCGGATGCACCTGGTGTCTATGCCCGGTTCCGTGGCGGTGAGGTCGTGTATCTCGGTGTTGCTACGCGGGGTCTGCGTCGGCGCCTTGGCACTCATCTTCGCCCCACCCGTGGCTCGGTGCGCAGGACAACGTTGAAGCGGACGATCGCGTAGGTGCTGGGCATCGCGACCCGTGCCGAGGTGCGACGGCGAGGGCTCACTCAGGATGAGGTCGACCGGATCCTTGCGTGGATGCGCGGGTGCGAACTGACGTGGTTCGTCCTGTCCGAAGACGGCTGGGCCCGGGCTGGCACACGCGGGCCACGCAGGACCCGCACCACGTAGCGAAAACCTCCGAGGCCCCGAGAGATCTCCAAACGTCCAGGGCACGAACCCCTGCGGCTGGAATGGATCAGAAGAGTCCCTGGCGCGCGTCGGGGGGTGGTAACAGAGTGGCAACCAGACTTATAGAGACGACCATGAGTCTGGCAGTCGATTCCGCAACTAGAAACGGCTCGTGGACAGCGATGTTTTCAAGACGGGCAAAGACCGCTAGTGACACCCAGAGTCGACTCATGATGCTGTGTTGCAGCACCGAACCGCTTCTTCCGCAACGACCGCGTCGCAGTCCCGTCTGACTTCAGTCGCCTGAGGGACCAGCGGCCGAGGCGATTCGGTCGATGATCTGCTGTACAAGGGTCGCTGCCGCTTCGACATCCGCTGGCTCGAAACTGGAATCGGACGCAAGTTGGGCGTAGCCGTTGGGCCATCCATCGCGGACGACCACTTCGGGCGGCCAAGCGTGGCGGTCTCTCAACACGAAGACCTGCTTGCATGCGTCCAGAACGACGTGGTCTTCAGCCGCACGCAGCCCGTCGAGGAGAATCAGGTCGATGAGGTCTCGGTAGCGATCATTGTTCTCATGGGGATCGGTGACCGCGTGGATCTTCTGGGCAATCTGATCCTGAATCGAGAGGCATGGGACGGCGGCGAGACCCACGTCCACCCCCAGGGTCGGTGCGATATCCATCGGTGGCACCGCGTCCCAGGAGCTGTCATCCGGATGGGCAGCTGAGACCTCCAACCGGATCTTCGCGAAGCTCCTGTCTTGGTAGAGCACACGAATGTCGAAGCGAGTGGCGCTGGTCGGTCCAATCGGTTGCTGACCCGCGATACGGAAGGAGACGAGTCCGTCCAGGAGCGGTTCGGAGAGTGCGGAATCGACGTACGCCTCGATGCGGTCTGGTTCGGTGTCGCGCAGAACGGCGTCGATGTCTTTGGTCGCGCGCGCGGTGTCTCGCAGACGAAGCTCCATCGCGACCCCGCCCGTCACGATGATGCGGGGGTCGTCAGCTGAGTGGCCTCGTGTGAATGCAGCGATGCAGAACTCAAAGGCGAGTGCCCGACGCACACGCTCCGGCGCCGCCCCCTCCTGGGCCGCGTAGCGGTCAATCCACGTCGAGAGGACGTTCGGGTTGCGAGGAGGTTTGGCGGGGGGAAAGCGCATCTGAGGGTTCGCCACGCGAACGAGCATAGAGCGCAGCAAAGACGCGCTCTTCATCGCGCGGACGCAGCTCACCGCGCTGTCGAAGCGTCGAGATCGCCTGGCGCAGAAGACCGTCGCGAACCTGGGATTCGATGCCATCCAGGATCGCCCGAACCGGTGTCACGATGGGCAGACCCCTGAGATCGGTGACTTCATCCCTGCCGAGGTCCCGCCGGTGAAGGCGGATGACGGCCGGCACCTCTCGGCTGTGGGGCCGATGGCTTGCGGGCACCGTCACGTCGATGCGAGACGGGTTGACGTCGCAAAGGTCGTGGAGGTCCAGTGCCGTCTCGTGGCTCAGCACACCGCGCGCGCCACGAGGCCAGAGAACAGCCTCCATGTACTGGCCAAGACCAGTACCCGGGTCCATGTCGGTGAGGCGGTAGACGCCCCTGGATACCCTTCGCAGAACGCCCCGGGCAGCCATCTGACGGAGGCGAGCCGTGTCGACGCCGATATCCCGGGCGTCCTCTGAACTGATCACGCCGTGCTGGGAGACCGCCAGGCCGATCACGTCACGCTGCGGGGTGCCTCTGGTCATGCCCAAAGCGTATCACAATGATACGGTTTGGGACACTTTTTCTTGCTTGATGTGTCCATAGGGCCTCTCAAAGCAACGGTGACATGCCACGGAGACGAGCGGGGGTCTGCACCTCAGCGTCTTTGAACCGCAGACAGGCCGCCAATTGGCGCCTTACCAACACTCCGACTCTCCGTCACATCTACCCCGGTGATCACACCCATTCGCAGGCAGCTCGTCTGCGTAGGAAGGGGCCACCGCGGCGGATCCGGGTTCCGACTATGGAGATTCCGGATATCCATGTATTCCGCTCGCAGCGGAAGAACGGAATAACCGGAATCATGTCGTCGGAGACCGCAACACCACCGCAACGCCCGGTTGATGTCCAGCATGCAGCTCTTGACCTACTTCGGCACAACCATCGGTGAGCACGCGCGCAGAGCCGACCAGCCGGCCCGCCGCCATGTCCACCAGGCTGACGATCGCCGAAGACCCAGCCAGGTCCCCGATCGACCACCAAGCCGCCCGCCACACGGAGGCACGGCGATCCCTCAGCTGTCGCAACAGAGCAGGAGGCGCACTCCGAATGACCTCAACGCCGCGACTCACGGCGCAAGCCTGCGATCGGGGCCGATAGAGGCAGCTATCTCGCGATGAAGCGGACCACCGCGTCGTCCGCCCGAATGCAGGCAGCGGCGTCCTCGCGCGCCCTCTTGGTGAGTAGCGCGGGTGTCTTATCCGCCGGGACGATGCTGATGTTGAACTCGATGCCCAGGCGGCTGGCGAGCAAGACCAGCGTGTCGTGTGACGGATTGTGCTCAGCGTTCTCCAGGCGTGCAACCTGCGGCTGGCGCATGTCGAGCTTGCGGGCAAGATCGCGCTGGGAGAGATCGTGGTCCGCCCGATAGCGGATGACCTCGGCGGCAACCGTCCGAGCGAGGGCGAGCCGTTCCCACTCATGCCGGGACTCGGCGTCGCTGTTGAGTTCCTCGGCGACCAACTGCCCATGCGTCGTGAGGTCGCTCACGGCCATACGGTCACCGCGTCTTCTCTGATCGGCCAACCCTCGTTGGGAACGAGCATAGAGACGAACGATAACACGCGTGATATCGGATTGGCTCCCCAGATAGGCGCTCGGGCCGCGCCCACCACCAAACCCATTTCTCCCCGTTTCGGGGAGAAGCCGTACAAAACCCCTGCTAATCGGGTTTCGAAGCGGACGATGTGGGGAGAAGGTTTTCGCCCTCTCGGCCGGCGTCAGATATCCTTGTGAGCAGGAGATTCCTGAAGTCGTCGGCGTTGCGCAGAGCGTAATCTCTCGCGTTGTTGTTGAACACCACCGCCACCTCCTGAGCTCGCTCGGCCATCTCCAACACTGGATCCAGCCACTCCCCCATCTCCTCGGCGGTGTAGACGTGGTTGAAGCGCTCGGCCACTGACGTCCCCGTCGTCCACGTGTCGGCATTGCGCCCGTGCAGGCGCAGGTAGGCCAGCGCCGGGCTGGTGACCTCGGAAATCGGCGGCATCGCGGATGCGACATCGATCCGCGGCGCGTCGACACAGACGTACGCGGCGTCGAGTTCCCCCAGCATGTCCATGGTCCGCCCCCGCTCCCCCTCCGCCACCCACGACCGGTGACGGAACTCGACGGCGACCCGAACCGGGGCAAATCGGCGGACGATCCGTTGGATCTCGCCGCGCTGGGCGTCCCCCGCCGCCACGAATGGTGGAAGCTGGAGCAGGATCGCGCCGAGCCTGTCGCCCATGGGGCCGAGCGCCTCCAGGAGGGTGTCGATGGCAGCGTCGCGCAGCTCCCGGGACGGGCGCCGGATGCGCCCGCGGCTGTCGGCGGTGAACGGCAGCTCGCGGAGCGGGGCCGGCAGCCGCTTCGGGTCGGACGGGTGCCCCGAGATGACCTGATTGGCCTTCACGTGGAAGCGGAAGTGGTCAGGAGTCCGCTGCACCCAGTTCTCGACGGTGCCGATTGTTGGCAGCGCGTAGAAGCTGGCGTTCACTCCACCATGGGGAAGTGCTCCGCGTAGTACCGCAACCGCCCCTCGGCGTCGTTCTTCACCTCGTCCGGGTACCAGCCGGCCTTGATGAACTCGGGGTCCGTCCAGGACGCCGTGCCGATCAGGACGCTCACCGGCCGCTCCGCCGGAGGCGGTGGGGCGCTCCGTGAGCCGAGCCGTTCGATGTCCGGAGTGCCGTCTCCATGCTGCCATGAGATCACACGGGACGGCGACGCCGCCGGGGCGCACGGGACAACGGCCGCCCAGCGTGAGAGGCTGTTGCGGTGACCGCCTCCCCGGACACGCAGAAGACCGAGGACACCGCCGTCGTGCTGCGTCAGGCGCAGGAGCTGGCCCAGCACGTCCGCGACGCCGAGGAACGCGCCCAGGCGCTGCGCACGCTGCGCGACCGGGCCATCATCACCCTGCTCGAGCAGGGGATGTCCACGCGGAAGGTCGGCGCCCACCTGGGACTCACGGCCACGCAGGTGAGCACCATCTGGCGTCGCGTCCGGCCGGCCCGAGCGTCAGGCAGGCGGCCCAGGCAGGCCGAGTCGGGCTGACAGCCCCAACGGAGTCGCCCCGGACCGCCGGCTTCACGCCCGGTCGCCGCGCGGCTGGTGTTCGAGGCGCCGAGAACACTCGCCCGGCGATTCATCACCGCTGACGATCAATCGATCGACAACCGGTCTTGGACCCCGGGGAGGTGCGGGGCCTAGGCTCGGTGAACGTCACGGCCCACCGGGGCCCTCCTGAGCAAAGGATGAGGCATGGGATCCTCCGCGAACACCGGGATCGACTATTCCGAGCTGCATCGCATCGACAGCCCCGCCAACCGCGCCCTTCGCGTCGACCTCTGGCGTCAGGGCGACGACCTGGGCCAGCACTCGTTCGTCACCCCCGCGTACTTCCGGGCCTATGCCCAGCGCCTGGGAATGGGCCCCGGCATCCGCGTCCTCGACGTCGGCAGCGGCACCGGCGGTCCGGCCATCTACATGGCCGAGGTCAGCGGCTGCGACATGACCGGCCTCGAGGTCAACGAGGTCGGCATCGAGGTCGCGAACCGCCTCGCCGCGAACACCACCGTCCAGGACCGCGTCAGGTTCGTGCAGGCCGATGGGATGCAAATGCCCTTCGAGGACGCCTCCTTCGACATCGTCATCAGCATGAACGTCATGAACGTGTTCGAGGACAAGGTCGGACTCTTCCGCGAGGTGCGGCGCGTGCTGCGCCCGGGCGGAACGTGGGCGTTCCTCTCCGGCACGTTCGACTTCGGGCCCGAGGACGACGACGTGCGCGACCGGCTGGCGCGCGGCTACGCCATCCCGCAGTACACCGACACCCTCGCCGGCTACAAGGCGAAGCTCCGCGAGGCCGGATTCGTGGTGGACGAGGTCGTCGAGTACCTGAGCGACTTCCGCGAGACGATGCAGCGCTGGCTGGACGCCTGGATCAAGCACCGCGACGCGATCGCCGAGGAGCAGGGCGCCGAACAGACCGACTATCACATCGTCTATTTCACGAGCTACCTCGAAATGATCGATGCCGGGAAGGCGTCGAACCATTTCGTGATCTCGACTCGTCCGGACGACTGAGTCGGGCGCCGGGCGGTCGCCCCCCGAGGCCGCCCGGCATTCGCGCTGCGGACTCCGGGCCGGCTAGACCCAGCCCATCTCCCGCGCCATCAGCAGGGCCTGCGCCTGCCCGGTGACGTTGAGCTTGCGGTACACGTGGTGAAGGTGGTTGTGCACCGTCGAGACCGAGCACCCGAGGTCCTGTGCCACCTGCTTGGCAGCCGCGCCGGTGGCGAGCAGACGGAGCACCTGCATCTCGCGGTCGGTGAGCCCCGACGGCCGCTTGGGGAGCGAATCGTCCTGGTCGCCGTCGGTGAGGATGGATTCCAGGGTGTCGGTGGCCACGCCACACGCGACGGCCGCCTCGGTGAGGTGTGCGTTCGCCGCCGCCATACCCTGACGGGCGTGCACAACGACGTCGGCCAGCCACACCGCGCGCGCCACCTCGCCCTCCGGCGGATCGGCGGCGTGATGGGTGCCGATGGCGTCGCACATGTCCTCCGGAAGCGACCAGCGCCGTGCGATCCACTGCCCCACCAGCGCGTGATCGGTGCCGAACACGTGCCGCTCCTCGGCGGTCGAGCGCACCGCGGGCAGGTCGGGATTCGCGCGTGCCACATCCGCAAGGATCGGCTTGCCGATGTCGTGGAGCAAACCGGCGAGATAGGCCGCGGGAGCATGCGCCGGTGACACCTGCGACGCGATCGTCTGGGCCATCTGCGCGACGTCGTTGCTGTGGCTGAACAGCGCCAGCCGCGGGAGCGAGTAGATGCGGAGGCCGGCTTCGAGCAGCTTGTAGGTGCTCGCGGCGAGCAGAATGCCGCGGAGGCTGCGATGCCCAAGACGTACGATCGCACGGTCAATCGAGTCCACCGGTTCGCCGAAGAGCGCCGAGTTGGCCACGCGCATCACATGGGCGGAGATCTCCGGGCTCTGGGCGACACGCTGCCCGATGGCACGCGCGGCCGCGGACTCGTTGTCGAGCAGTTCCAGGACGCTCGTGACGACGCTCGACGGCGCGGCGAGGCGCTCGGCGGCTTCGGCGACAGCCCTGGCGGACATCAGCGTCCGGCCGACCCCCTCATCGGGGACGGCGGTGACGGCGGGTTGCGGTGCCGGGGGTGCCGCGTCCTGTGGATGCGCGGCGGCAACGTTGGTGCCCATGTCGGCGGATTCCTTTCCTACGCGCCGGGCCCGTCGGGCCTGATCCATGCCGGATCACGCTCGACCAGACGCAACAACGCTTCGACGGTGGCGGGACAGAACTGCGACCCCGAACGATCGGAGATCGTCGTGATCGCATCATCGAACGACATGGCCATGCGGTAGGGCCGGTCGTGCACCATGCTGTCGAGGGCGTTGGCCACCGCGAGAATCCGGCTCTCCAGGGGAATCCGTTCCCCATCGAGGCCGTGCGGGTAGCCGGCACCGTCCCAACGTTCATGGTGATGGCGGACCATCCAGCGCACGTCGCGCAGGCGGGTCCCCGACAGCATCCGGTATCCGATCTCCGGGTGCTGCCGCATTTCGTCCCACTCATGCGGTTCGAGTGGGCCTTCGCGGGTCAGCAGTTCGTCGCTGACCCCGATCTTGCCGACGTCGTGGAGCAGCCCCGCCAGGCGGACCTCCTCCACACGAACGGGATCGAGTTCCATCTCCCGGGCGATCAGCGCGGCGATGCGGCCGACGTTCTGGGAGTGCTCGCGCGTGGTGTGGTGGCGCTCGTCCACCGCCACCGCCAGTGCGGAGATCGTCGTGATCAACGATTCCTCGACCACCTGGCTGCGGCGATCCTCCTCGTCGATCATCGCCGCGACCTCGCGGTCGAACAGGAACGTGCGGTCGCCGCCGTGGCGCCTGGCGAGTCCGAGCGCGGTTCGCGACGCGGCCGCAAGCTGGTCGGCGGTTCCGGCCTGGTCCGGAAAACTCGCGACGCCGGCGGACATCGACACGCCGTGCGCGAGCGCCACCTCGGCCGACAGCTCCGACCGGATGCGTTCCGCGATCCGGTAGGCGTCCATGCCGGTGGAATCCGGGAGGATCACCGTCAGCTCGTCGCTGCCGGTGCGGCAGCCAACGTCCGTGGCCCGCAGGCGCGGCACGAGGAACTCGGCGAGCGCCGCGACCGCGGCGACGGCGGCGTGTTCCCCGGATGCCGAGCGAAGCTGGTCGAGGCCATCGACGCCGAGGACCAGGAGCGACACCATGTCCTGGTTGCGCAGGGCGCGGTGGCACTCCTGCTCCAGGCGGGTCTGGAAGTAGCGCGCGTTGAAGAAGCGGGTCGCCGGGTCGACGGTGCCCAGGTCCTCCAGCCGTTCGCGCAGGGCGGCCGCCCCCAGCGCGGCGGCGGCGTGGTCCGCGAGCGCCGCGAGCGCGTCGAGTTCGTCGGCATCGACCCCGCCGGGCTTCGTGGTGACCACCGCGAGGGTACCGATGCGGTCGAGCTGATCGCCCACCGGCACCAGTGCCAGGCCGGCCATTCCGGCCTCACGGAAGCCGACCTCGGACGGCACCGGACCCGACCACGGCCGCCCATCGCTGATCAGCGAGCTGAGTTCACCGGTGACGAGGTCGCCGAGCTCCTGGCGGTGCTCGTCGCTGAGGTCGACCGACACGACCGGCCCCGGGTCCCCGGGCAGTCCGGTCACGAGCGCGGCGCCGCTACCCCCGGTGAGGCGGCATGCGTGTGTCAGCATCGACAGCACCGACTCCTCGGTGCCCCGATCACCCCGAACCTCGCGGATGGCCTCGGCGAAGCGTTCGGCCCGGTCACGCTGCCGCAGCGCGACGCGCTCGGTCTCCACATTGGCGAGCTTCAACGCGAGCTGCGCGGCGAGCACCCGCACGGCGGGCCGTCCCCCGTCGTTCCCCCCCGCGAGCTGGACGAGGCCGACACGGCGTCCCCCGGCGGCGATCGGCTCCTCGACAACCGCCTTCAGCGGGCCGCCCACGGCCACGCGGATCTCGTCCCCGCCGTCCCCGTGCAGAATCACGCGACCCGCGTCGGCGCCGAGGATGTCCATGGCGGCGCGAAGCGTGATCGTGCACATCTGGTCGACGTCGTCGGCGTCGACGAGCGATCGAACCGCGGTCGCCAGCCGTTCGGTGGCCATGGCGCCATCGTGACTCTTGTGGGGTGCGGACAACGCCCTCGGCCTCCCTGCCTCAGAAACACAAGTCCGCACAGAGCATCGGCAGCCCGTGCCGATCGCTCAACCCCCGAACGGGTGCCGCTGGTGGACGGTGCCGACCGTCCACCAGCGGGGCGCCGTCAGCCGCCGACAGCCGGCATTCCCTGCAGCTCGGCGGCGGCCTCGTCCAGCTCCGATTGCGGCAGTTCGTAGTCGGTCATCTGGCCCGACAGGTACGCCTCGTAGGCGGCCATGTCGAAGTTCCCGTGGCCGCTCAGGTTGAACAGGATCGTGCGCGAGACGCCCTCCTCGCGGGCCTGCTCGACCTCCTGTTCCACGGCGCGGATCGCGTGCGACGACTCCGGCGCCGGGATGATGCCCTCGGTGCGAGAGAAGTTGATCGCCGCGGCGAAGCACTCGCCCTGGTGGTAGGCGCGTGCCTCGACGAGCCCGGTGTTGACCAGGTGGGACACCAGCGGCGCCATACCGTGGTACCGAAGGCCGCCGGCGTGGATCGCCGCGGGCATGAACGAGTGTCCGAGCGTGTGCATCGGAAGCAGCGGTGTCAGGCCCGCGACATCGCCGAAATCGTAGCCGTAGTGCCCGCGGGTGAGCGTCGGACAGGCCGCCGGCTCGGCCGCCAACACTCGGATCTCCTTGCCGGCGAACTTCTCGGCCAGGAACGGGAACGAGATGCCCGCGAAGTTCGATCCGCCGCCGGCACACCCGATGACCACGTCCGGCTCCGCCCCGGCCATCTTCATCTGCTCGATGGCCTCCTGCCCGATGACGGTCTGGTGCAGCAGCACGTGGTTGAGCACGCTGCCCAGCGAGTAGTTGGTGTCGTCACGGGTGGCGGCGTCCTCGACCGCCTCCGAGATGGCCACGCCGAGGCTGCCCGTCGAGTTCGGGTCCTTCTCGAGGATGGCGCGTCCGGAGTTGGTGTCCATCGAGGGGCTCGCGACGCACTCGCCGCCCCAGGTCTCCATCATCAGGCGGCGGTACGGCTTGCTGTCGTAGCTCACCCGCACCATGTAGACCTTGCACTCGATACCGAAGAGCTGGCAGGCCATCGACAGCGAACTGCCCCACTGCCCGGCGCCGGTCTCGGTGGAGAGCCGCTTCACGCCCGCCTGGGCGTTGTAGTACGCCTGCGGCACCGAGGTGTTCGGCTTGTGGCTTCCCGCGGGGCTGACGCCCTCGTACTTGTAGAAGATGCGGCAGTTGGTGCCGAGCGCCTTCTCCCAGTTGACCGCCCGGTAGAGCGGCGTCGGACGCCACAGCGCGAGCATCTCGCGCACCGGGTCGGGAATCGGGATGAACCGGTCCTGGCTGACCTCCTGCATGATGAGTTCCATCGGGAAGATGGCGCTCAGCATGTCCGGCGAGATCGGGCTGCCGTCGGGGGCGAGCGGGGGCGGCATGGGCGTCGGAAGGTCCGCGGCGATGTTGTACCACCGCTCCGGAATCCGGTCCTCGGTCAGCAGATAGCGGTGCTGGGTCATCGTGCGCGCTCCCCCCGGTTGGCGTTGGTGGCCGGAGCGTACCCCCTCGCCGAGGGCCATGTGCGGTTCTGCACATGCATGGGCGCAGTGTCAGTGCCGGTCGTCCGGAGCTCGGTCAGCCGCCCGCCCGGAGCACCCCGTTCAGCGGCCCTGCCACTCCGGAGGGCGCTTCTCCAGGAACGCGGTCATGCCCTCCTGGGCGTCGCACGTCATCGCGTTGGTCGCCATGACCTCGGCCATCTCCGCATAGGCATCGGACTGCGGGAGATCGATCTGCCGGTAGAAGGCCTGCTTCCCCACGCGCAGGGTCAGCGGGCTCGCCTGCGCGATGGCCCGAGCGAGTTCGTGAGCGCGACCCACGACGTGGTCCGGCGGCACCACCTCGTTGATCAGCCCCCAATCGGCTGCGGTCGCCGCATCGATGGTGGCTCCGGTCAGGAGCATCTGCAGGGCGCGCTTGCGCCCGACTACACGACTGACGGCCACCATCGGCGTCGAGCAGAAGAGGCCGATCTTCACCCCTGGCGTCCCGAACACCGCGGTGTCGGCGGCGATCGCCAGGTCGGACGTCGCCACGAGCTGGCATCCGGCGGCGATGGCCGCCCCCTGCACGGCAGCGATCACCGGCTGGGGAATCGACTGGACCGTTTCCATCATCTCGGTGCAGGCCTGGAAGATCTCGCGCTCGTCGTCGAGCGTCCGGTCGACCATCTCTGTGAGGTCGTGTCCCGCCGAGAAGACCGGTCCGGTCGCCTCGACGACGACCGCCCTCACGTCCGGGCGCGCTCCGATGCCCCGAAGGGCGTCGGTGACCGAGCGCATCGTCTCGAGCGAGAGCGGGTTGCGACGCTCCGTTTCGGTCAACCGCACGACCGCAACAGCGTCGGCGACCGAGACGGCCACGGTTGCCCGCGGCGTCGCGTCAGTGGTGTCCGCCTGCTGCGTCACGTGCGCGTCTCCTCTGGCGCGTGGGGATCGAACCCGAAGGCTCCACCGGATCGAGCTATCGACCCGTCCACGCTACCAGCACCGCGCGTGCGGCCCACGTGCGGCGCCCGGGCCATCGGGGCGCCGCAGAGGCCTCACCTCGCGGCCGTCGCCTGAACGTGGACGGTCGCGGTCAGGAGAACTCCGGCAACGCCTGGGTGAGGCGCATGTGGTTCCCGGAGGGGTCGCGCAACCCGACGTCGACTCCGTAGGGCATGTCCTCGGGCTCACCCGTGAACTCGACGCCCTTCGCGGAGAGCGCCGCATAGTCTCGCCGGCAGTCATCGGTGCTCAGGAAGATGCCGCCGAGCGAGCCCTTGGCCATCAGTGAGCGGATCGCATCCGCGGTGTCGGCGTCCACCATCGGCGGGCCCGGAATGGCCATCAGCACGATCGCGACGTCGGTTTGACCGGGGGGCGCGACGGTCAACCAGCGGAAATCCCCGAGTTCGGGGAGGGTGACGTCATGCCGGACTTCCATTCCCAGCTTCTCGGTGTAGAAGGCGAGTGCCTCGTCCTGGTCGTGGACATAGACGTTCGCGGCGGAGATGCGCATCTGATCCGGATCCTTTCGTCGTCGGTGAGGTGCCGGTCAATTCTCAGTCAGGACCGGGAGCGCCGTCTTCTCGAAACGTGCGCACCATCGGCCGGCCGTAGGCGCGGATCACACACGGCGGAACGTGCGCCGCGTTGGCCGCCGGCGGCGAAGCCGCGCGATACGACGTCGGCGTCGCGCCGAACATGCGCCGGAAGCTCGTGGTGAACGAACCGACGCTCGCGAGCCCCACCGCCGCGCAGATGCGCGCCACCGACCAGTCGGTGTTCCGCAGCAGCGACGCCGCCCGCTCGAGTCGCCGGCTGAGCAGGTACTGGTGCGGCGACTCGCCGAACGCCGCACGGAACCTGCGGCTGAAGTGGGCCCCGGAGAGGTGCGCCTCACGGGCCATGTCCGCCACGGTGAGCGGGCTGGCATAGGCACGATCGGCGAGGTCCCGGGCGGCCAGCAGGTGGCGTGATGGCGGGACCGGCGCCACTAGTGCTCCGCCTCGGAAGTCCCGTGGTGTTCCCGCGAGCGAAAACCGAGCAGCGCAAGGACGCAGCGTTCCCCGAATATCTGGAATATTCGGGGAACCGAGGACGCAGCGATGCGACGCGTTTGCAGCCGTGGGAACCCATCATGATTTCCGGGGTGGAGCACTAATCCTCCAGCCGGCGCAGTTCCTCGTCGAGGCGAGCCTGCTCTTCGGCCGTGGCGTCCGCGCCCGGGAGCGCAACCCGCTGGTTCCGACGGGCCCACGCCCGCGTCAGGAACGGAATGGCGGCGATCCCCGCACCCACCAGCGCGATCGGGACGATCCAGGCGATCAGGTCGAACCCTTCCTTGGGCGGTGTCGTGAGGATCTCACGTCCGAACTGATCCACCAGGTCGGCCTTGATCTGCTCTGCGGTCCACCCTTCGCTCGCCCGCTGGCGGATGTACCGCTTCAGCTCCTGGGCGCTCTCGGAGTTGGAGATGTCGAGCGGGGTGTTGCAGGTGACACAGCGGAGTTCCTTCTCCAGCCCCTTGATGTCCACGCTCGACACCGACGTGGCGGTCTGCGCCGCGCCGGGAACCGCGCCGACGAGCGCGATCACGAGCGCCAGGAGCCAGAGCGGGAGGCGCCGGATCACCCGGCGACCTCGCCCGCCGGCTCAGCGATGAGCGTGTCAACGACAGATTTGAGGCTGTTGAAGTTCGGGCCGGACTCGAGCGGCCACCGGACCGTCGCGGCGATCCGCCCGCGGCGATCGACCACGATCGTCTCGGGGACGCCGGTCACCCCGTAGGGCCCCTGGATCTTTCCTTCGCCGTCCCGGACGGACGGAAAGCTCAGGCCGTACTCGGAATGGAACTTCAACGCGTCGGTCTTGACGTTGCGGACGTTGATGCCGAGCACGACAAGGCCGCGCTTGCGGTACTGGGTCCAGAGCGATTCGACGAGCGGCGCCTCCTGTTTGCACGGTTCGCACCAGGACGCCCAGAAGTTGAGCACCACGACGTTGCCGCGCAGGCTGCTGAGGCCCATCTCTTGATCCACCGGCCCCACGGGTCCGGCGGCGACGAGCACCGGCAGCGAGAAGTCGGGCGCCTCGGCGCGTTCCCCGCGGGCAATCGCCTTGTCGATGGTGTTGTCGGCGCCGCGGTTGAGCATGCCGACGATGAGCAGCGACGAGATGGCCCCCACCGCGATCAGCATGACCACGAGGTAGGTGATTCGGCGTCGGTCCCAGCCCGCGGGCGGCTCTTCAACGGTTTCGTCGGTCACTCGACCCAGACTAGCGACGCCTTCAGCCGAGTGTCGCCCTCCCGGTCAGCCGGGGGCACGAGAGCCTGCCAACTGGCAGTCGCGACCTCTTTGCGCCCTGGGGGCGTGAATGGACACATCCTCATGCCCGGGTGATGTATCGTTTTTTGATCTGTTTCGTAATTATAAAGGCGGTCACTTTGGATCACTTTCGCGGGGTCACGCGTCAGTGGGGACGTACGTCGCTGATCGCGGCACTCATGGTGCTCGCGGTCTCGGCGTCGGCGGCGTCAGCTGCCACGAATTACCAGATCCGCGGCACGGTCGTCTGTCCCTCCGGCCAGTCGGTGGTGGGTGTCTGGGTGAACAGCAGCGGCGGCGGCAGCGGTTGGGCCGGTTGGACGCCGTACCCGGGACGACCTCACGTCGCGCGCTACTTGAGAAAGTTCACCACCAACCTCGCGTCGAACGTGTCACTGAACGTCGGCTGCGGGGGAACGCGGGCCAGATGGTCGACGTCGAACCGCACTCCGTCTATCCGGATCGCCACGGGGTCCATCCTCTTCATGAACACCCGGTGCAATACGACGACGAAGACGTGCGCATTCTCTCCGCTCGTTTCCACGCCGGCAGCGCCGGCCACGAACCCGGCCTTCGATGCGACGCTTGGCGATCCCCGCCACAACGGAATCGGCTGGTGTACGTACCGCGCCGCCGAGTTCTGGAAGACGATGACTGGTCGCTACCCGAACTGGGGTGGAGACGCCGGCGACTGGGATGACAACGCCAAGAAGCTCGGGTGGCGTATCGAGGGAGTGCCCTTCCCCGACTCGCTGGCCGTGTGGCAACCGGGGACGGCATCCAAGTGGGGGCACGTGGGCTACGTCTCGGATGTCCAAGTTACCAACGGAGTGCTCCAGATGAAGATCTACGATCGGAACTGGGACACGCGCGGTGGCGACCGAAACGGCATCTGGGTCACTCCCAGGGCTGACCAGCGCTTCATCGTCGCGCCGCCCCAGGTGGAGGCCAGCATCCGGTAGACGCTCCTGCGCTGCTCGGGTCGGTCCGCGAGGCGCCCCGAGCAGCGCACCGGAACCTGCGGCGACGGCTACCCCAGCAGCATGTGAACGCCGTCACGCGGGTCCGGATACCGCATGAGCGTCTCACCCACGAGGATGGCGTCGACGCCCGCCTCTTCGAGGCGCATGACGTCTTCACGATGGCTGATCCCCGATTCGGCCACCACCGTGGTCCCTGCGGGGACGTCCGCCAGCAGCCGGAAGCTGGTCTCCAGATCCACTTCCAGCGAATGGAGGTTGCGGTTGTTGACCCCGATGATCTCCGCGCCCGCGTCGACGGCCGTGGCGACCTCGTCCTCGTCGTGCACCTCGACGAGCAGATCCAGACCCAGGTCGAATCCGAACCGCAGCAGGTGCGCCAGGTTCTCCGGGTCGAGGGCCGCCACGATCAACAGCGCCGCGTCGGCGCCGTAGGCGCGTGCTTCCAGGAGCTGGTATTCGTCGACGATGAAGTCCTTGCGCAGGATCGGGAGCTCGAGGGCCGCCCGGGCCTCGGCGAGGTCGTCGAGGCTGCCGCCGAACCACTTCGGCTCCGTCAGCACGGAAACCGCCGAGGCACCGGCATCCTGGTAGGCGGTGACGATCTCGGTGACGCCGGCGTCAGGCCGGATCGCGCCCTTCGACGGGCTCGAACGCTTCATCTCGGCGATCAGGCTGATGCCTTCAGACACGAGCGCCTCGGAGAACGGGCGGTTGCGCGGCACCGCGCCCATCCGCGCGCGCAGATCGGCCTCGGAGAGCGCCGCACGGCGCTCGTCCACGAGCTGCCGTGTGTGGTCGACGACGGTTTCGAGGAACGTGGCCATGTCAGGCCGCCAGACGGGTCGTGACGGCCACGAAATGCGCGAGGCGTTCGTTGGCCGCTCCGCTTCTGAGTCGTTCTCGCGCCAGCGCCAGACCGGCGGCGACATCGTCGACGACGCCCGCCGCCCACAGCGCGGCCCCGGCGTTCAGCGCCACGATGTCGGCGGCAGGGCCGACGCCGCTCGAAAGCAGATCGTGGATCACCTTGGCGTTGTGCAGCGGGTCGCCCCCGGCCAACGCCCCGTCGCCGGGTGGATCGATACCGAGCTCGGCAGGATCGAGAGTGATCTCGGCGATTGCGCCGTCCACCAGACGCACCGCGTCGTTGACCGCCGCGGTGGAGAGTTCGTCCATCCCGTCGCGCCCGCGCACCACCATCGCGCGTGTCGTCCCCAGCACGCGCAGCGCCTCGGCCATACCGCGCATGTGGGCCTGACTGGCGACCCCGATGACCTGGCGGCCGGGATCGGCCGGGTTGGCCAGCGGGCCGATGCGGTTGAAAACGGTGTGTACGCCCAGCGACTTGCGCACCGGCGCGATGTAGGCGAACGCCGGGTGGTGCATGGGGGCGAACATGAACCCGACGCCGGTCTCGGCCATGCACTCGGCCACCGCCTCGGGAACCAAATCGATGCTCGCGCCCAGGGCTTCCAGGACGTCGGCACTCCCGCACTTCGATGTCGCTGAGCGGTTGCCGTGCTTGGCCACGACCACCCCGTCCCCGGCCACGACGAACGCCGCCGCCGTTGAGACGTTGAACGTGGAGATCCCACCGCCGGTGCCGCACGTGTCCACGACGACGCCCGCGGGGGCCTGAACGGCCACCGACTTCTCGCGGACCACAGACACGAGCCCCGCAAGTTCTTCAGGCGTCTCGCCCTTGGCCCGCAGGGCCACGAGGAATCCCGCCGCCTGCGGCTGATCGACGTCGCCGGACATGATCTCGTGGAGGGCCTCGGCGGCGCCGTCGCGGCCGATGTCGGTGCCCTCCAGCAGCCGATCGATGGCGGCGGCGAGCAGCGGATTGCTCATGCCTGCAGCTCCAGGAAGTTGCTGAGCAGTTTGTGGCCCGCGTCGGTGAGGATGGACTCGGGATGGAACTGCACACCCTCGATGGGATGCTCGCGGTGGCGAAGGCCCATCACGACGTCGTCGTCGCACCAGGCGCTCACCTCGAGGGCCTCGGCCCCCGCCGGGTCGACGACGAGCGAGTGGTAGCGGGTGGCGGTCATCGGGTTGTCGATACCCGTGAACACCGAACGGCCGTCATGGGTGATCTCGCTCGTCTTGCCGTGCACCGGCTCCTTGCCGCGCACGACCGTCCCCCCAAACGCCTGGCCGATCGCCTGATGGCCCAGGCAGACTCCGAAGATCGGGATGCGGCCCGCGAAGTGCGTGATCGACTCGAGGGTGATCCCGGCGTCGTCCGGCGTCTTCGGACCGGGTGAGATCATGAGGTGCGTGGGTTCCGCCCGCTCGATCCCGGCGCAGTCGATGGCGTCGTTGCGGTGGACGATCACGTCCGCGCCCAGCTCGCCCAGGTACTGCACCAGGTTGTAGGTGAAGCTGTCGTAGTTGTCGATCAGCACGACGCGCGGTGCCATCACCAGTCCTCCTGGCTCGCGGCGACCTCGATTGCCTGCAGCATGCCACGCGCCTTGTTCCGCGCTTCCTGGTACTCCACCGACGGGACCGAATCGGCGACGATTCCGGCGCCCGCTTGCACGTGCACAAGCCCGTCCGCGCAAAGGGCGGTCCGGATGGTGATGCAGGTGTCCATGTCGCCGTCGAAACCGATGAAGCCGACCGCCCCTCCGTAGGTTCCGCGCGCCGTCGGTTCCATCTCGTCGATGATCTCCATGGCGCGGACCTTGGGCGCCCCGGAGAGCGTGCCCGCCGGGAACACCGCCCGGAGGGCGTCCGCGGCGTTCGTGCCCTCGCGGAGTTCGCCGCAAACCGATGACTCGATGTGCATCACGTGGCTGTAGCGCTCGACCGACATGAGGTCGCTGACGCGGACCGTCCCGGTGCGCGAGACGCGCCCGATGTCGTTGCGCCCCAGGTCGACGAGCATCACGTGTTCCGCCCGCTCCTTGGGGTCCGCGACGAGTTCCTCGGCCAGCCGGCGGTCCTCCTCGTCGGTTTCGCCGCGGGGGCGGGTGCCCGCGATGGGGCGGGTGGCGACGGTGGATCCCTCGACCTTCACCAGCAGCTCGGGGGAGCTCCCGGCGAGCGAGACCTCCGGGAATGCGAGGAAGAACATGTACGGACTCGGATTCACCGCCCGCAGTCCCCGGAAGATGGCGAAGGGGTCGAGTGTGGTCTCGGCCGTGAAGCGCAGCGACGGAACCACCTGAAAGACGTCACCGGCGAAGACGTACTCGCGGCAGCGCTCGACGACGTCCTCGTACTCGGCCTGCGTGAGCGTGCCGACGACCTCGCCGACGCTCCCCGGGGCCTCGTTGACCGAACGCGGGATGGGCCCCATCAGCTCGTCCTTCAGGGCCTCGATCTTCTCGACCGCGGCGTCGAACGCGGCGTCGACGTCGCCCTCGAGCGCACAGGGCACCGTGACGGTGATGGTCCGGTCGAGGTGGTCGAAGGTCACGATCGGGCCGGTCAGCATCATGAGGAGATCCGGCACGCCGAGTGCATCCGGAGGCCGGTTCGGCAAATGTTCGGTGGTGCGCACGAGGTCGTAGCCGAAGTACCCCACCGCACCGCCGAGAAACGGCGGTACCCGGCCGGGCGGGCGCACCATGCCCACCCCGTCGACGACCCGCTGCACCGAGCCGAAGGGATCGGCGGCGTCGAGTTCGTCGACCCGGCCGTCGTTCCAGGTGCAGGTCATCCGGCCGTCCTTCGACCGGAGCACGGCTTCGGGACGCCCCCCGAGCATCGAATGACGGCCCAGCCGCCCCTGTTCCGCCGATTCGAGGAGGAACGCGGGTTCGTCGTCCCGCAGCTTCAGGTACGCGCCGACCGGGGTCTCGCAGTCCGCGATCCAGGTGTGCGACACCGGCACCCGGCGCCCCTCACCGACGAGCTCGTGCACCGCGTCGCGCGTCGGGTACACCAGCGTCTCGAGAGGATGGCGTCCGGCACTCACCTCGGCCCCGCCCGCCGGGCGAGTTCCGCCGCGACCTCGTGCTGATTCACGCCCACGGCCTGCCACAGCACCGCCAGGTGGTAGAGCAGGTCGGCGCTCTCGTAGACCGCCTGATCGTGTTCGTCGCCCTTGGCCGCCAGCACCACCTCGGTGGCTTCCTCACCCACCTTCTTGCAGACGGTGTCGATGCCCTTGGCCAGGAGCCGGGCGGTGTAGGACGATTCGGGGTCGGCGTCGGCCGCGCGCGCGGCGATGACCTTGACCAGATCGTCCAGCGCGTTGAACGCCAGTGACGGTTCACCGGACAGGGTCTCGAAGAAGCACGTGGGCTCACCGGTGTGACACGCCGGTCCGGCGGGTTCAACCTGCACGACGAGCGCATCGCCATCGCAGTCGAGCTGGATGGACGTGACGCGCTGGGTGTTCCCCGAGGTCGCGCCCTTGTGCCACAGCTCGCCCCGCGAGCGGCTCCAGAACCACGTCTCGCCGGTGGCGAGCGTCCGGAGCAGCGACTCCCGGTTCATGTAGGCCAGCGTCAGCACACGTCCGCTGTCGGCGTGCTGGACGATCGCGGGAACCAGACCGTCAGCGTCGAAGCGAACCTTCGCGAGCGCTGCGTCAGCGGCCGCAGCATCGGGGCTCACTTCTTCGCCCCCTCCTCGGCGGCAAGGAGTTCCTGGATGACCTCGACGGCCCGTTCACTCCCCACGCGGGCGGCACCGGCCGAGATCATGGCCTGCACCTCCTCGAGTGTGTCGACGCCACCCGCGGCCTGGACGCCGACACCTTCCGGGAGCGCGTCACGCATGACCTCCACCGCCTCGGTGGTGGCCCGACGCCCTTCGAGCCCCGTCGAGGTGACCGCGAAGTCCGCGCCGGCGTCGTCGACGATCTTGCAGGCCAGCCGGGTGAGCTTGTCGTCGAGCAGCGGAGATTCGATGATGACCTTCACGATGACGTCACCGCGCGCACTGTTGGCCGCCCGGGAGCGAACCGCGCGGACCACCCGGACCAGCTCGTCGCGAGCCAGTGTGAACTCGCCGCTCCGCATGGCGTTGACGTTCATGACGACGTCGATCTCGTTGGCGCCGTCGGACACCGCGGCCTCGGCCGCGCGCACGTTGGCCGCGCCGCCGGTGCCGTCGGGATACCCGATGGCCGCGCAGGCCTTGACGTCGCTCCCTCGCAGCCGATCGGCGATGTCGCCGACGAACTGCGGGTACGAACAGAGCGCCGCGAAGTGAAACTCCACCGCGCGCTCACACGCCGTCTCGATGTCCTCGGCTGCGGTGCCCGGGTTCAGGACGGTCAGGTCGAGGGTCTTCGAGAGATCTTCGGCTCGCATCACACCTGCTGCGCTGACATTCCGACCAGTATACCCAGCACACCAGGCGGGCTCCGTGCCTGAGCTGCCCGAGCTCCAGGCCGTCGCGGAGGGCCTCACCACGGCGCTCGCCGGAATCGAGATCGTCGGCGTCACGGTCGATTCACCGGCGGTCCTGACGAGTGCCGATCCGCCGCTCGAGGCGCTGGTCGGACGCCACATCCGGGGTGTCGAACGGCGCGGGAAGCATCTGCTGGTTGACGCCGACGGCCTCACCCTGGTGGTGCACCTCATGTCCGCCGGACGGATCGGGCTCGCCGAACGCACCGGCCGGCGCCCGTCTCGGTGGGTGTCGCTACGGCTCCATCTCGCCGGAGACCTCGACCTGCGCCTGCGTGAACGAAGCACGCGTCGACGGGCCCGCGTCACGCTGCTGCGGAGCGACCGGCTGGACACCCATCCGCACCTCGCCCGGCTCGGCCCCGACCCCATGGGTCTCGCACCCGAGGTGTGGCGCGAGCGGCTCGCGACGCCGCCGGGCGTGCTCCACACGGCACTGCGCCAGGGCCGGCGAGTGGCGGGTATCGGCCGGTGCTACGCCAGCGAGATCATGTGGGCCGCGCGGCTCGCCCCGCTCATGCGCACCGCGTCGCTTGACGATGCGTCATGTGAACGACTCGCCGCGGCCGCGGACCTGGTGCTGGGGAGGGCGCTCGAACGCGCGCGCACCCACATCACCACCGACCTTCCCGACCGCGAGAAACGCCTCACCGTCGTTCATGGCCACTACGGCGAACCCTGTGTACGGTGCGGTTCGGTCCTCGCCCGGATCGGTTTCAACGACTACGAACTCGTCTATTGCCCGCAATGCCAGACCAACGGCCGCCGCTACGCCGACCGCCACATGAGCCGGTTGCTGCGGTGATGCGCCGGACCGGCCGACCGGCCCTCATCGCGATCGGCGCCCTGCTGGCAGTCGTCCCCATGGCCAGCGCCACCTATGGTGGACACGTCGTCGGCCGCAGCACGGCAATGTCGCTGGCCTACTACACGGTTGCCGAAAACGGCCTGATCTCGGAGTGCAGCGGCGCGATGGTGGCGCGCACCAAGATCGTCACCGCCGCCCACTGCGTGCGGCCAGAGGTGCAGGGACGCAGGGTCGCCGTCGTGGGACGGCGGGCCCGGATCGGGAACCCGGGGCCCGGATCCCGCACGGCGCGAATCATTCGCGTGGCCGTTCACCCGAAGTACCGCCCGCTGGTCCCGCAGGCCGGCTTCGATCTGGCGGTGCTCACCCTCAACCGCCCGGTCGGGTCGCCGATCGAGGTGGCTGAACCGAAAGACGAAGCGGCCCTGGATCGGGTCGGCGCGACCGCGGTGTTCAGCGGTTTCGGAGTGACGCCGAGCGACCAGGGGTGGCGTCCGCGCCCGGCGCGCGCCGTGAGCCTCGAGGTGCTTCCCCCCTACAACTGCGTCCTGCCCTCACGGATCCGCGGCTTCGCCAGAAACCAGCTGTGCGCGGCGTCGCCCGGGCGCGGTATCTGCTCGGGGGACAGCGGGGGCCCGCTGACCGTCCGGATCGACGGCCGCCGGCGGCTCGTGGGCGTGGCGACGCTCGCACTGGAGGAGGTCCCGTGTCGCAGCGTCGTCGGCATGTTCACGCGGGTCACCGCCGTGCGCCAGTGGGTGCAGCGCCAGGTCGGACGCGCGAGGTAGCTCCGACTAGGAGCCTGTCAAAGAAGTCGGCCGGGAGTCCGGCGGCTGCATGGCGGCACGCTGGGGCGTTGTCGAGAACCTGGATACCGTAAGTATCCAGAACCGTCTCCTCCTTCCAGCGCTTGCCATTCGCTCGCCGGCCACGCAGCCGCCACGTTCTTTGACAGGCTCCTAGAGGCCGAGACGGTCGAGCATCGACTCGTCGCGACGCCACTTCGGGCGCACCTTGATCATCAGGTCCAGGTGGACCTCCTCACCCCAGGCGGCCCCCAGGGCGCGACGGGCGCTCGACCCGATGTCGCGGATCATCTGGCCGCCCTTGCCGACCAGGATCCCTTTCTGCGACTCGGTCTCCACGAGCATCACCGCCTGCACGCGGATCCCCGACCTGGCGGGCGTGATCTCCTCGATCTGGACCGCGAGGGCGTGCGGCACCTCCTGTCGGACCCTGACGAGCGCGGCCTCCCGGACGAGTTCCTCGGCCAGCTCTTCCTGCGTCTGGTGAGTGGTCATTCCGGGCGGGAAGAACGCCGGCCCCTCGGGCAACAGCCGGGGGAGGTCGTCCCGCAGGGCGTCCAGGCCGTCTCCCGTGAGCGCGCTCATCGGGTGAACGGCCAGCACCTCGGGCAGCAACGGGCTGATGGTGGTGATGGCGCGGGCGATCTGCTCGGGCGATGCCTCGTCCACCTTGTTCACCACGACGATGCTCGGGATCCCCGCCGCGCGCACGCGCTCGGCGATGAACCGGTCGCCGCTTCCGACCGCTTCCGAGGCGTTCACCATCACCAGCGCCGCGTCGCAGTCGCTGAGCGTCTCGTCCACGGTGGCCTGCATCCGTTTGGTGAGCTGGTCTCGCGGGGTCTGGAACCCCGGGATGTCGAGCAGCACGGCCTGCCAGTCCCCACCGTGAACGGCCATGGCGAGACGGCGACGGGTGGTCTGGGGCCGGGGCGAAACGGCCGCGACGTGCTGGCCCGTGAGCGCGTTGGCGAGCGTCGACTTGCCGACGTTCGGACGGCCGGCCAGCGCCACCATCCCCGATCGGTGGGCGCTCATCCCCACACCTGGAAGACGAGGATGGTGATGCAGGTGCCGAAGACCGCTCCCGCGATGGTCTCCATCCCCGAATGGATTCCGCCCTCGACCCGGGACTGGGCGACCAGCATGGCCATGAAGAACGCGAGCATCGAGATCAGGGTGGCATGGCGCAGTGGCTCGGCGATGATGCTGATGGCGGCCCACGCCGAGAAGGCGGCGGCGGCATGTCCGGACGGCCACCCGCCGCGGAGCGCGGTGCCGCGACCGGTCACCGACTTCACGGCGACCGAGGCGACGATCGTCAGGATCATGGCGCCCAGCACGAGCGGAACCGGCGTGTCGCGGACCCCGTCGACGACGGTCCGGCGTGGGTCGGTGAGTGCCTCGTAGAACACCAGGTAGGCGACGATCGATGCGTTGGTCGCGGCCACGAGGACCGCGCCGGCCGCCACGTCCTTCGCCACCTTCACCAGCGGGTGGTATTCGGTCACCACCGCGTCCACGGCCGCTTCGATGGCCGTGTTGAACATCTCGGCGATGATGACGAGGCTCGACGCCACGACGATGGCCAGCAGTTCCAGGCGCGTGACGTTCAGGGTGAGCGCGAGGATGACCGCGGTGGCCGTCGCCACCGCGTGGACCCGCATGTTCCGCTGTGTCCGGAACGCGTAGACGATCCCCTCGAACGCCCACGTCATGGACCAGCGCAGCGACCCCTGTTCCGGCAGGGCGGGCGCCCGGCGGCGCCGCAGCACCCGCTGGGCCCGCTCACGCCACCCGCGCCGCCGCGGACCGGTCGGGCGAACCGTGGTCACGCTCGCGCCTCCAGCCGAGCAACCAACTGATCCTGGAGGTCGAGCATCTCGCCGTCGTCGGTTTCGTGATCGAACCCCAGCAGGTGCAGGGTGCCGTGGATCGCGAGGGTCGGCAGCGGATCGGTTGCCGCCTCGGGGCAGATCAGCACATCGCCCAGTTCGGCGGGCGGCCCGTCCTCCGGCCAGCCGTCGCGGACGACCGGACCATCGACGGGGAACGACAACACGTCGGTGGGCGTCGGCTTTCCCCGGTGCTCGGCATTGACCTCGGCCATGTGCTCCGGGGTGACGACCATGACCGCCATCGTGGCCCGCTCGACGCCGAAGTGACCGCACACCAGCAGCGCGGCGTCGCGCAGCGATGCGACCAGCGGTTCGGGGGCTTCGACCTCCACCTCAGTCATCCGGCGTGGCCTCGGGTTGGTCGGCCAGGGCATACGCGTCGACGATCCGCTGCACCAATCGGTGGCGCACGACGTCGCGACGATCCAGGTCCATGAACGCGATGTCCTCGACGCCCTCGAGCACGTCGCGCACCACCACCAGGCCGGGTCGACGGTCCCTGGGCAGGTCGACCTGCGTGACGTCGCCCGTCACGACCATGCGGGACCCGAAGCCGAGCCGCGTGAGGAACATCCGCATCTGCTCGGCGGTGGTGTTCTGGGCCTCGTCGAGGATGATGAAGCTGTCGTTCAGCGTCCGCCCCCGCATGAACGCCAGCGGCGCGATCTCGATCTGCCCGCGGGCCAGGAGCGTTTCGACGCGGTCGGCGTCGAGCATGTCCTGGAGGGCGTCGAACAGCGGGCGAAGGTAGGGATCGACCTTCTGGGCGAGATCGCCGGGCAGGAACCCGAGTCGCTCGCCGGCTTCCACGGCCGGACGCGTCAGGATGATCCGGCCGACCTCACGCCGGGTGAGCGCCGCGACCGCGAGGGCGACGGCGAGGTAGGTCTTGCCGGTGCCGGCGGGGCCGATCGCGAATGTGATGGTGTGGTTCCGGATGGCCTCGACGTACGCCTTCTGGCCGCCGGTCCGGGGCGTGACCTGCCGATGCCGGTGACGCAGGATGACGTCGTCCAGCATGTCCGAGACCGGCTGCTCGGCCTCGACCGCGCTCACCACCGCCTCGGCCAGTCCCTCGCCGATCTCACGACCGTCCATCACCCGATCCGAGACCTCCTGCAGCGCACGCGCGGCGGCGTCGATGCGCAGCTCGTCGCCGGTGAGCACGACCCGGTTGCCCCGCAGCCCGATCGTCATCCCGAGGCGGGACTCGAGCATGCGCAGGTCCCGGTCCTGTTCACCGGCCAGCGCGACCGCGACCGGATCGGCGAGTTCGAGGCGTCGTTCGGCCATCGTGTCCCCTACATCGATTCCGAGAGGAGGTCGCCACCCAGGATGTGCCAGTGCATGTGGTGGACCGCCTGGCGCGCATCGTCACCATGATTGGTGGCCACCCGGTACCCGGAGTTGTCGAGCCCCAGGATCGTCGCCGTCTCCGCGATGAACACCGGCATCTCCTGGCGCGCCTCGGCCGACAGCGCCGCGGACTCGGTGATCGAGGCCACATGCTGGACGGGGATGACCAGTACGTGGATGGGCGCCTTGGGCGAGATGTCCCTGAACGCCACGAAGCGATCCGTGCGATGCACCACCTCGGCGGGAATCTCGCCTCCGACGATCTTGCAGAAGATGCAGTCACTCATTCGCTACTCCGATGCGTCGTGCTGTTCGGATGACAGGTCGAGGTGGCCGCTGGCCTGGAGCGCCAGCGTCATCGCCACGAGTGCGGCGGTCTCGGTGCGCAGTGTCGCAGCCCCCAGCGTGCAGATGTCGAGCCCCGCGTCGCGGGCCACGGTGAGCTCGGCGTCCGTGAACCCGGTGTCGGGCCCGACGATCACGGCGAGACGCGCGTCGTCGTCCACACGTCCCTCCAGCGCCGCCGCCAGGGGCAGGGTTCCGCGCGGATCCACGAGGACACCGTCGCCGCCGGTGTCGGAGACGGCCTGTTCGAAGGGGACGATACCGTCGATCTCGACCAGGTGTCCCTGCCCCGCCTGCCGGGCCGCCGCCTCGGCGACCCGCATCAGCCGCTCGCGGCGACGCCGCCAGGAGTCGGGCTCGGGATGGCGGCGCACGCGCTCCGACGACATCAATGTCAGGCGCGTGACACCCAGCTCCGAGGCTTTCTCGGCCACGGTGTCGATGCGTCCCCACTCGGCCAGGCCCACGTAGAGCACCACCGGGGCGGGCGGCGGCGCGGGCCTGGGTGCCGCGCCGACCCGCAGCAGCGCCTGGCCGCCGTCATCGGCGACCGTCGCCGGCCAGAGGCGCCCGTGGTCGTCCACGACCTCGACCTGGTCACCGGGCCGGCGACGCACGACGCGCACCAGGTGGTGGGCATCCTGCGTCCCGAGCTGGAGATGCATGCCGGGCTGCACCGGCATGCCGGCGCGGTAGCGGAAGGTGTGCTTCAACGGGCGGCCGACCCGGGACGAACCAACCCGTGCGGAGGTCTGAACATGCCTCCAGGATGGCAGGCCCGGGGCGCGTTCTCACGCCGTTCCGCGGCACCTGCGGCGCCGACGCTCCGAAGACCCTCGGGTCGATGGCGCCACCGCTCGTGAGGGCGACTCAGCGAGGACTCCCGGGATCGGTCTCCGGACGCGAGAGGTGCACCGCCGCCCACTCGGCGGTCTCGTGTCGACCGAGCTCCACGTACCCGTGGGTGACGTAGGCGGCCGCGACGCCGTCGACCTCGTCCGGGCGGAGCCCGGAGAGGATCGCCGTCGGGGCGGGATGCGCCAGGCGCGGAGCCAGCGCACGGAGCAGGGTGGCGGTCATGTTCGCGACCATGAGATCCGCGGGAGGTACGGGCTCGGTGAGCACGTCCCGCCGGGTCACCGTGATCGCGACGCCGTTGACCCGGGCATTGGCGAGCGTCGCGTCGACCGCCAGCTGATCCACGTCACAGGCCCACACCGGGTCGAAGCCCAGCCGGCGCGCGGCGATCGCCAGGATCCCCGACCCGCAGCCGATGTCGATCAGGCTTCCGGGAGCGCAGCGGCAGAGGAGCTCGAGGCATCCACGCGTGGTGTCGTGCTGACCGGTCCCGAACGCCATGCCGGGGTCGATGACCACGTTGGCCACGTTGGGCATCGGTTCGGTCCAGGGCGGCCGCACGTGCAAACGACCGGCGATCGTGATGGGCGTGTGGAACCGCCGCATCGCGTCCTGCCACCCGGTCCCCTCCCGAACCGGCGGATCACATGTACCGAGCCGCGCGAGTTCGCGGTGGGCCAGCTCGGCGCGTTCGGGTGGCACCCAGTAGTCCAGCCGCACCTCGCCGTCGACCGGGTCGTGCTCCACGCATCCGACACCGAGCGCGTCCCAGGCGTCGGCGATCGCCGTCTCGGCGGTCTCGGCCGGCACGCGAAGCGTCAGGCGGATCAGATCAGCGGAAGGCGTGCTTGAGACGGTCGAAGAACCCCGTGTCGTGGCGGTATGCGCGGTCGTCCAGCGTGTCGGCGAGCCGTTCGACGGCCTCGCGCGCCTCGGGTGACGCGACCTTCGGGATCTGCACCTCGACCAGCACCCGCTGGTCTCCCCGGGCGCGTCCCTGAAGCGCCGGGAACCCCTTGCCCCGGATGACGTACTGATCGCCGAACTGGGTCCCGGGGCGGATCTCCAGCGCTTCCTCGCCGGTCACGGTGGGCACGGTGACCGTGGTGCCCACCATGGCATCGGTGACCGGAATGCTCACGCTGCTGATGACATCCAGCCCGTCACGCCGGAAGCGATCGTCCTGCTCGACGTTGACGGCGACGTAGAGGTCCCCGGGACGTGCGCCGGGCTCGCCCGCGTGGCCCCTGCCGGCCACCCGGATCTGCTGACCGGAGGCGATTCCCGCGGGGATGTTGACCGAGAACCTGCGGTGGCCGCGCACACGCCCGGCGCCGTTGCAGTCGTCACACGTCTCCGATGGAATCTCGCCCCGCCCGGAGCAGGCCGGGCAGATCGACGTGCGCCGGAACTGGCCGAGCGCGCTCTGAGTGACCTGGTGCACCTGCCCCTGCCCGCCGCAGGTGACGCAGCGTTCGAGCGTGGCGCCTTCGGCGGCGCCGCTGCCGCCACAGGTCTCACAGGCGTCGATGGCGTCGTATTCGACCTCGTGTTCGAGCCCCGCGGCCGACTCGGCGAACGTGATGGTGGCTTCGACGGCCATGTCCTGGCCCTGAGCCGGTCGGCGCGGGCCGCTCTGGCGTCCGCCGCCGAACATGTTGCCCCCGAAGAAGGCGTCGAACAGATCCTGGAACGACCCGAAGTCGGAGAAATCGGTGTGCGCCTGGCCGCCCAGGCCCGCGTGGCCGTGGCGATCGTACATCTGCCGCGTCTGCCGGTTGGACAGCACCTCGTAGGCCTCGGCGACGAGCTTGAAGCGCGATTCCGCCTCGGCGTCGTCGGGGTTGACGTCCGGATGGAGCTCGCGCGCCTTGCGGCGAAACGCCTTCTTGATGGCCGCGTCGTCCGCATCGCGGTCGACACCGAGCAGGTCGTAGTAGTCAGGCTTCTGTTCGGGCATCAGCAGCGAGCGACATTAGCACCGCTCCAACGCCTGACGGACTCGTTCCCACGAGCCGTTCACCGACGCGACGCAGGGGACGGACGAAGCGCCGGCGCCCCCCACGACGGTTCAACCGCAGAGGATGGCGTGCGCGGATGGGATCTGAGACGCTCGCCGCCACGAGCACCCGGAAAGGACCGGCCCATGCCGCGACACGTGATCAGCACCCCGGACGCCCCCACCTCACCCCTGTACAGCCAGGGAGTCCGAGCCGGCTCGACCATCATCGTCTCGGGCATGGTCGGCGTGGACCCCGCAACCGGCGCGATGGCCGGGGAGACGATCCAGGACCAGGTCGGCCAGGCGATCCGGAACTGCCGCGCGGTCATCGAAGCCGGCGGTGGATCATTCGACGACGTGGTCGAAGTGGGCGTCCTGCTGACCCATTCCTCCGACTTCGCCGGACTCAACGAGGAGTACGCGCGCTGGTTTCCCGCCGAGCCGCCGACCCGGTACGTGGCCAGGCTCGGCGTGGAGATCCCCGGCGTCCTGGTTTCGATCCGGATGACCGCAATCGTCGAATAGTGGCCCGGCGCCACCCGGCGCCGGGTGGCGGTCAGTCCTCGTCTTCGTCGGCACCCTCGGGATCGGTCACCAGGTTGGCCTGCGCCTGTTCCACCAGGTGGTGCGCCTCGTCCAGGGTCGTCGCCGAGAGCAGCAGCCGCGACAGGCTGCGGGCGTCCCGCGCCACGAGGTGGTTCACCGCACCGTCCTCCATCCAGAACGGAGCGGCGTCCAGGTCCTGGCGCAGGAGTTCGACCGCCTGGTGGCCGCACTCGAGGGTGTAGGTCGCGATCGCGTACTGGGTACCGGCCGGCACGTCGTCCTCGTCGGGGTGCCACGGCACGAGGGGTGCCGAACGGACACCGCCCGGCTCGATGACCTCACTCGCCAGTTCGATGTCCCGCCACGACAGCTCGACCGGGACCCGCAGTTCGAAGAGCAGGGCCTCGGCGTCCCCCGTGCGGTCGGCCGCGCTGGCGATGACCGCGGCCACCCAATGCGCCTCGGCGAAAGACAGGCCGGTGAAGAGTTCGGCTTCGTCGAGAAGCGGTGAGAGCTGCGCCTCGGGACGGGTGCTGATCCCCACGGCGTACTCCTCGGGGCCGGGCGCGCCCGCTTCGGCCTTGGCCAGAACCCGCACGGACGCCGCGTCCGACCGGAGCGGCCGGCGCCACACTTCGAGGATTTCGTAGCGGTCGTCTATTGGTAGACCCCTTCCATCAGTTCAGACAGCCGCCGGGCGGCTTCCCGCACGGTAGCGATCGCGAGTCCGTAATCCATCCGAGATGGACCGAAAAGCGAGACGGTACCCAGGTTCCGTCTGGCGACCCCGTAGTTGGCTGCCACCATCGAGACGCCGCTGAGCGCCGGACTTCCGAGTTCGTGTCCGATCTGCAGGTACACCTCGTGGCGCGACAGCGCCCCGCGGAGGAGCGACAGCAGGGTCGCGCGCTCCTCGAGTCGTTCCATGAGGGCGTCGATCGCCGCCAGGTGGTCACGGGTCTCGGAGAGGAAGCGGGCCCGGCCCCCGACGAACAGGTGCTCGGCCGAGCGATGGTCCACGTCGGTGATCGCCGGGATGAGGGTCGTGAGAAAGCCGGCCTCCCGCGGACTCATGCTCGGATCGATCAGCCGTGACTCGATCGACCACGCACCGAGCGACTGCCCGGTGACGCGTTCGTTGAACACCGTCCGCGCCCAGTCGATGAGGCCGGGATCGACGGGCTCCTCGAAGGCGAACAGCCGCTTGTTGACGGCTCCGGTCGAGGTGATCACCACCACCATCACCACCTGGGGCTGGAGCAGCAGCACCTCGACGTGGCACACGGTCGTCCCCTGCGGCGGGGGTGCCGTGACCACACCGAGCAGGTTGGTCACCTGCGAGACCACCTCGGCGAGCGTCTCGAGGGCGGCGTCGACCTCACGCTGCAGTTCCCCGACACCCAGGGCGTTTCCGATGGCCGCCGGCGGAGCCGGCACCGCGTCCGGAGTCGAGGGCAGCACCACATCGACGTAGTAGCGGTACCCGCGATCGGTGGGCCGCCGCCCCGCCGAGGTGTGCGGGTGATCGAGATAGCCGAGGTCCTCCAGCCGCGCCAGTTCGTACCGGACGGTCGACGCGGCGGCGTCGATGTCGGTGCTGGAGACGATGTGTTTGCTCCCCACCGGCGCGCCCGAGGCGACGAACTCCTCGACGACCGCGCGCAGGATGCGTTCCTGACGGGTGGTCAACGGGTTTGGCATCACGCGTATTCCATCAGTTGCCGAAGGATCGCGTTCTGGACGAATCGGCCGCGGCGCGTGAGCGCGATGTGATCGGCGTCGACGTCGATCAGGCCGCCCTCGACGAGCCGTTCGAGCGCCTCCGGGTGGTCGGGAGGCCCCGCCCAGCGCATGTCCATCGGTTCATCCCGTCTGAGCGCCAGCATCCAGCGCTCCCGGCGACGGGTCGGTTCGTCGAGGTGCTCCACGCTCCGCGTGGGCGGGACACCCGACGACAGCGTGCCGATGTACGCGTCGACCCCGGCGTGGTTTCGCCAGCGGCGGCCGTTGACGGTGCTCACGGCGCCGACGCCGAGACCGACGTAGTCGTCCGCGGACCAGTAGCCGAGCGAGTGGCGGCACTCGTGCCCGGGTCGGGCGAAGTTGGCGGTCTCGTACCACCGGTACCCCGCACCCTCCAGGCTGCCGACGATCCGCTCGTAGGCGTCGGCCGCCCAGTCTTCGTCCGGCAGCGCGGCGCCGGCACGTTCCAGGGCGGTCCGCGGCTTGATCTCGAGCTCGTACCAGGAGATGTGGTCCACCCCCATCTCCAGCGCCCGCGCCAGGTCGGCATCGAGCAGTTCGTCCGTCTGCCCCGGAACGCCGAACATGAGGTCGACGCTGATCGACTCGAACCCGGCGCCGCGCGCCGCGTCCACCGCCGCCACCGCCTGCTCGGGACCCGCCTGGCGGTCGAGCACGCGCAGCATCCCGGCCTGGAACGACTGGACGCCAAGGGAGACCCGCGTGATCCCCGCCTCACGGTAGGCGGCGAGCGACCGCTCATCGACGGTCTCCGGGTTCGCCTCCATGCTGATCTCCACATCGTCGGCACAGCGCGGCCGCAGCGCGTCGAGAAGCCGCGCGATCCGCTCCGGGCCCATCAGGCTCGGCGTCCCGCCGCCGACGTAGATCGTCCGCAACGTCCCCATCCGCTCGCCTTCGACGGCCAGTTCCGCGAGCAGGGCATCGGTGTACGCGTCCCGCCGATCAAGCACACCGACCTCCACCGTGAACGCGCAGTATCCGCAGCGTGACCCGCAGAACGGCGTGTGGAGGTAGAGGTGTCCGGCGCTGCTCACTTTCCCTTGCTGTCGTCGGTGTTCAGCGTGAGCACCGACAGGAACGCTTCCTGGGGGACCTCGACGCTGCCCACCTGCTTCATGCGCTTCTTCCCCTCCTTCTGGCGTTCGAGGAGTTTGCGCTTGCGGCTGATGTCACCGCCGTAGCACTTGGCGAGCACGTCCTTCCGCTTGGCCTTGACCGTCTCGCGGGCGACGATCCGGCCGCCGATGGCGGCCTGGATGGGGACCTCGAACATCTGGCGGGGGATGGTCTCGCGCAGCCGTTCGACGAGGGCCTTGCCGCGCGAGAACGCCATGTCCTTGTGCACGATCATCGAGAGAGCGTCGACGGGGTCCCCCGAAAGCAGGATGTCGAGTTTGACCAGCGGGCTCTCGCGGTACCCCACCAGCTCGTAGTCGAGCGACGCGTAACCACGGGTGCGCGACTTCAGCTGGTCGTAGAAGTCGGTGACGATCTCCGCGAGCGGCAGGTCGTAGACGATCTGCTGGCGCTGTTCGATCGGCATCATCGTGACGTAGCTGCCGCGCCGTTCCTGGCAGAGCTGCATCACCGCGCCCACACCGTCCTGCGGTACCAGGATGGTGCAGCGGACGTACGGCTCGCGGATGCTCTCGATGTTGGTGGGCGGGGGCATGTCCACCGGCGACCGGACCGGGAGTTGCTCCATGGCGGTGGTGGTGACCTCGTACTCCACGTTCGGCGTGGTGGTCAGCAGTTCCAGGTCGTACTCGCGTTCGAGCCGCTCGCGGATGATGTCCATGTGGAGCAGCCCCAGGAATCCGCATCGGAACCCGAATCCGAGAGCCTGGGACGTCTCGGGTTCCCACACCAGCGACGCGTCGTTGAGGGACAGCTTCTCGAGGGCGTCCCGCAGGTCCGGATAGTCGTCGGAGTCGACCGGGAAGAGTCCGCAGAACACCATCGGCTTGACCTCGCGGTACCCCGCCAGGGCCGTTTCGGCCGGGGCCTTCGCCGCGGTGAGCGTGTCGCCCACCTTGAGGTCGCCCACGGCCTTGAGGCCGGTCACCATGTAGCCGCTCTCACCCGCCCGCAGCGATTCGGTGGGAAGCATGGTCGGCGACATCACCCCGACCTCCTCGGCGTTGACCTCGCGCTTGGTCTGCATCGCGAGCAGCCGGTCGCCCTTCTTGAACTCGCCGTCGACCACGCGCACGAAGGCGACGACGCCCCGGTACTGGTCGTAGACCGAATCGAAGATGAGGGCCCGCGGCGGAGCGTCGGGGTCGCCGGCCGGCGGTGGAATGCGTTCGACGATCGCCTCGAGCACCTCGGTGATGCCCTCACCGGTCTTGGCGGAGATGCGCAGCACGTCGTCGGGGTCGCCACCGATGAGATCGGCGACCGCCCGGCCGTGCAGCTCCGGATCGGCCGCGGGCAGATCGATCTTGTTGAGCACCGGGATGAGCTCGAGATCGCCTTCGATGGCCAGGTAGACGTTGGCCAGGGTCTGCGCCTCGATGCCCTGGCTGGCGTCCACCACGAGCAGCGCGCCCTCGCAGGCGGCGAGCGAACGCGACACCTCGTAGCAGAAGTCGACGTGGCCGGGGGTGTCGATCAGGTTGAGTTGGTAGGTCTCGCCGTCGGACGCCTCGTAGAAGACCCGGACCGCCTGGGCCTTGATGGTGATCCCGCGCTCCCGCTCGAGGTCCATGGAATCGAGCACCTGCTCGCGCATCTCACGGTCGCTCACCGCGCCGGTGATCTGGAGGATGCGATCGGCCAGGGTCGACTTCCCATGGTCGATGTGGGCGATGATCGAGAAGTTCCGGATGTGCGACTGGTCCACGGCGCTCATCGTAGCGGTCGCCTCAACGTGGCCAGCTGCGCCAGTTCGGGCACGCCGAAGGCGCGGACGGCGGCGATGTACGAGGCGGTTCCGGCCGCGAGCGCCAGGCTCACGCTGACCGCCTGAGCGGGGAGCGTCCGTCCCAGCAGATCGTCCAGCACGCGGTGCGTGGCCCAGCTCATCACTCCGAGCACGATGGCGGCCGCGCCGCAGCGCATGAACCCGTCGATGAGCCAGGCGTTGTCGAGCCGTCCCACCCGCTTCCCGAGCTCGATCACCAGCATCAGGAAGGTGATGAAGCTGACGATCGAGGTCGAGAGCGGAATGCCGGGCGTGCCCAGCGGGACGAACAGCAGCAGGTCGAAGACGATGTTGAGCACCAGACCGATGGCGGCGATGCGGGTGGGCGTCCAGGGTTCCTGCAGCGAGAAGAACGCGCGGATCAGCAGCAGACTCGCGCCGTTGAACACCAGTCCGATCGTGAACGTGATGAGGGCCTCACCGGTGAACACCGTGTCCTGCGGGCCGAACTGCCCCCGCTCGTAGACCAGTCGCACCACCGGGGCGGCGAGCACCATCAGGAACGCGCTCGCCGGAAGCAGCATGAAGAAGATCTGGCGCACCCCGCTGGTGACCATCTCCCCCACGCCGTCGTTGTCGCCGCGGGCAACCATCCGGGCGATCGCCGGGAACAGCACCGTGCTGATGGCGACGCTGAACACGCCCTGGGGGAGGATGTACAGGCGGAACGCCTTGTCGACGGCGGCGACCGACGCCTCGCTGATGAACCCCGCCACGACGTTGTCCACCGCCGCGTTCACGTTGATCAGGCCGAGCCCGATCGTCACGGGCAGCATCAGGATGAGCACGCGCCGAAGGTGCGGTGACCGGAGGTGCATCCCGAACGGCCCCTTGCCGCGCAGATGCGGCAGCAGGAACAGCAGCTGACCCAGGGTCCCGATCAGGATGCCCACCGCGTAGGCGTTGATTCGCTCGTCGGGCGGGAGCACCAGGGCCCCGATGCCCATGCAGGCGATGATCAGGACGTTCCACAGGACGGGCACGAACCCCGTCGCGCCGAACTCGCCGTTGGCCTGCAGAACCGCCGACACGATTCCGGTCAGCGCCAGGAGCAGCACGATCGGGAACATGATCTGGCTGAGTCGGACCGTCAGATCCTGCGTCTCGGGATCGAGCGCCGGCGCGAAGATGGGCATGACCCAGGGCGCGGTCACCACCGCCAGGAGCGTCACGGCCCCGAGCACCATGGTCGTGAACCCGACCACTGCTCCGATCAGGCGGTTCGCCTCCCGCTCGCGTCCCTGCTCCACCAGATGGGTGTAGGTGGGGATCAGCGCGGCCGACAGCGCGGAGTCCGCCACCAGACTGCGCAGGATGTTCGGCACGTTGAAGGCGATGACGAACGCCGCCATCTGCCCGCTCAACCCGAACAGGGCGGCGGCGATGATCTCCCGGACCAGACCAATGACCCGCGAGAGGCCCGTCCAGATCGCGAACACTGCGGTGCTGCGGCCCACGCTCGAACGGCGCTGGCGCCCGGGGGTGGGCGCTTCCCGACCGCTCGTCACGACCGCCTGGCGAGAAGCGTCATCGCTGGTACCATACGCGGTCGTTCGACCGACGGAGGACGCCCAAACGTGGCGAATATCAAGCAGCAGAAGAAGCGAATCCTGATCTCGGAGCGCCAGCGCTCCCGCAACCTGCGATACCGCTCAACCATGAAGACCCTCACCCGTGGGCTCATCGAAGCGGCCGAGCAGGGCGCCGATGACATCGCCGAGCGCGCGCGTGCGCTCGAGCACCTGATCGACCGCGCCGCGGCCGAGGGCGTCATCCACAAGAACACCGCCGCCCGCAGAAAGCGCCGCGTCGCGCACATCGCCGCAGGGACGACCGCGGCCTGATCCTCCGGTTCGGGGCCACGGCAGCGCGGCCCCGGATCGACCTTCCTGCACCGGCTCACTTCGGTGCCGGTCCGAAAGCCCTGACCGGCGGCCCGTGACGGCACCGGCCGGGCGCGTGGCCCTGCCGAACCGTCAGTGCGACTCGACACCGCCCCGGGCGATGGCGATCAGGTCGCGTGCTGCGCGTTCCAGGACGTACCGCCGGCCGTCGTCCGGCGTCACGCCGAGGCCGGCGTCGACCGACACCCGCAGGTCGATCTCGAGTCGCGCCAGCCGAGCAAGGGAATGCGCGCCCGCGTTCGCCGGCATGCTCTGCACCTGTTCCGCCACCTTCCGAGCCGGGAACCCGCGGATTCCTGTGGCTTCGGTGATCTGGTCAGGGCTGGGAGCCGGGCCCATCGCCTGCCCGGCCGCGAGGGCTCGGAAATGTCGCATCAGGCCCATCACGATCACCTGGGGGGCGGACTGGGCGTCACCCCCGGCGAGGTCGTGCAGGTGGTGGTAGACGTCGGCGGCGGAGCCGCTGACGAGCGCGTCCGCGAGTTCGTAGACCCGGGCCTCCGGATTGGGATGTACGGCGTCCGCGACCATCCGCCGATCGATCGGCTCGTCTCCGGCGAGCACAACGAGCTTCTGGGCCTCGGTGCTGAGCATCGTCGCGCTGAGCGACGTGCGGGCCGAATCGGTCGGATCCGGACAGACACGCTCCATCACCATCCGGGCGACACCCGGCGCGACGCGCCCTCCGAGGCGGGCGACCTCCTGGGTGAAGTGTTCCTCCAGCCACCGCCGCCGTTCACGCACGCTCGCCTTCGCCGGAGGCCCCCAGCGGAGCACCTGCCCCACCCGCTCGATCGCCTGGTGCAGCTTCTGCGGCACACCGCCGGCAGACACGATGGCGAGCACGGTGCCGGGATTCGGATCGTCCAGGTACGCCAGCAGCGGACCGACGTCCGGCGCCCGCCAGGCGTCTGCCTCCTCGACGACGATGAGCCGCAGTCCACCGAAGCTCAGCGTCTGCGCGCTGGCCGCGACCACGTCCGGCGGGTGTTCCTGGGCCGTGAGCCGTTCAGTCTCCAGACACCCGTCTTCGACGGCTCGTTTGATGAGGCGGGCCACGGTCCGCTCCACCTTGGGCCGATCCTCACCGAAGATCGCGTAGACCGGTTTGAGTGGATCTCGCTCGCTCACCGCCCAATCGTACGCTCCACCTCCCCGGACCTCATCGCGCCACCCGGCCGTGCCACGTCGGCGCACGGCGCCCGGCTCCCCACACCGCGACGGCGGGTATTCCGGCGAGCGGGGCGGCCCACCCCGGAACGTCGAGGCTTGCGCCCGGAACCGCCGCTCCGATCGCCGCCACGTCCAGGACCACCGCCGCGCACCACCCCGCCGCCCAGAGGGCCAGGGCGGCCGGCGGTCCGAGGAACGGTGCGGTGACCGCCCCGGCGAGTCCGAGCATCAGGATCACACTTGCGAGCGGAACCGCGACGACGTTGGCGATCACCCCGATGATCGAAACGGCATTGAAGTTCCAGACCATGACCGGCGCGGTCGCCAGGCTCGCCGCCAGCGACACCGCCACCAGCGGTCCGATCCGCTCCGGGATCCAGCCGGCGAGCCCCCGCACCAGCGGGGCGGTGAGGGCGAGGATCCCGACGACCGCGGCAAAGGACAGTTGCAGCCCCGGGTCCCCGACGTCGCGTGGCCGATACGCAAGCAGCACGGCGAGCGCCGCGAGCACGACATACCAGCGATCGCGGCTTCGGCTCAGGCTGTGCGCGGCCAGGGCGACCTGAGCGGACACGCAGGCCCGCCAGACCGACGGCCCCGACTCGCACAGGGCGCAGTATCCGAACACCGCCAGCGACGTGGCGACGAGGACCGGGGTGCGAGCGACGCCCAGGGTCCGGAGCAGCAGTGCCGAGGTCACGACGATGATGGCCACGTTCTGGCCGGAGACGGCGACGAGATGGCTGAGTCCGCTGTCGCGAACCTCGTCACGCGTCGACGCGTCGAGCCCGTCGGAGCCGCCGAGCACGACGCCCTGCACCAGGACGCCGGCGTCGCCGGGGACGCGGTCGTTGATCCGCCGGGCAATGCCGCGTGCCGCTGCGTCACGGAGTCCCATAGCGCCCCCTCGGCGGCCGAGGAGGGTCGCCTGCGCCCCCAGGCCGATCCGCGCGCTGATCCCGCGTCGGAGCAGGTAGCGCCGCCACCACCCGGCGTCGCCGGGGCGCGCAGGCGATCGAAGCCGACCCCGCACCGCGATGCGATCGCCGATGTCCGGGACCGGTCCGAAGGCGGTCGCGAGGATCTTGGCGCCGGTTGCCGGCCCGGAATCGACGCGAACCACCGCGCGCCACCCCCCCGAGCCGGTGCGCCGCGGTGTGTCGTCGACGATGCCCGTGCTGTCGATCGACAATGGAAGTTCCAGACGGGCCGGTGCCGTCGCGTGCACGCGCCAGGTCCCCCAGACCCAGGCGCCCGCGCACATGAGCACGAGCGTGGCGGCGATCGTCGCCCGGGGTCGCAGACGCAGCGCGGCGACCAGCAGCGCCGCGACTCCGGTGAGCGGAGCGGCCCAAACCGGGGCGTCCCCTGCGACCGATGCCAGGAGCCCGCCGATGACCGCCGCGAGCACGAGGTGCGGCGCCCAGCGATGGAACGCGCTCATTGTGGGTCCGGTCGGAGTCACACCGTGACGGTAGGGAGATCGGTGTCACGAGACGCGCGTGGATCGCACCAGGACGGTGACGTCGACGGTGTCCCACCCCCGGCACGTTCCATGGCCGATGCGTCACACATTCCTGCCTACGGTTCGACCCATGGACCGGCTCGCTCCCTGGATCGCCCGCACCAGACTCGCCCATCTCGGGCTCGCAGTCGTGCTTGCCCTTGGCGGGTGGTGGGCGCTGCAGCGCGACTCCTCAGGGGGCTTCCCGGACACGCCACCGGTCAGCCCGATGGTGACCATGGCGCTCCCGCCCACCGAGCCGGGTCCTCTCGTCCACGTCGTGGGAGCCGTTCGCCGTCCCGGTGTCTATCGGGTTGCCAACGGCGCCCGCGTCCTCGCGGCCGTCCGCAAGGCGGGTGGTCCGTCCGGCGGCGCCGACCTGGCCGGGGTGAACCTCGCCGGCCCGGTCAGCGACGGGCAGCAGATCGTCATCCCGAACCGTTCGACCTCGGCAGGCGCAGCGGCGGGGGTGTCAGGTGCGTCGGCGGCATCGGACGCCCCCATCCAGCTCTCGACCGCCGACGCCGCTGATCTGGAGACGCTCGACGGGATCGGCCCGACGCTCGCGGCCAGAATCATCGAATGGCGCGATCAGCACGGAGGGTTCGGCAGCGTCGAGGACCTGCTCGAGGTCCCGGGGATCGGCGAGGCCAGGCTCGCGGCGATCGAGTCCCGGGTCGCGCCATGAGGATGGCGTCGCCCGTGCTCAGGCGTCCACGTCGGAGCGACCGCCCTCTACCCCTTGACGACCACATTGACGAGTCGATCGGGCACGACGATCTCCCGGACCACCTCCTTGCCGGCGATCGCCGCCTGGATCTTCTCCGATGCCCGCGCCGCGGCCAGCAACGCGTCGTCTCCGAGTCCCGCGGCCACCTCCACGCGATCGCGGAGTTTTCCGTTGACCTGAAGCACGAGCGTGATCTGGTCGGTCGCCATCAGTGCCGGATCGGCGGTCGGCCACGGCGCCTCCCAGAGGCGATCGCCTCCCAGGCGTTCCCACATCTCACAGCTCACGTGAGGCGCGAACGGGAACAGCAGCGAGACGGCCGTCTGAACGGCATATCTGAAGGCGTGCCCGGTGTCCTCGGAATCCGCCGGCGTGCGCGTTGCGGCATTCGTCAGTTCCTGGATCGCGCTGATGGCGGTGTGAAACGAGAAGCGCTCACCGACGTCCCCGGTGACCTTGTCGATGGTGGCCTCAACCTTTCTCACCAGCTCGCGCGCATCCGCATCGCGCGCCAGGGAGTCGCCACTCGGCCGATCGACGACACCGCGTCCGTCGTCACATGCGGAAACCTGGGTCCACAAACGATCCAGGAACCGCCGGGCGCCGATGACGCCTCGGTCGCTCCATTCGATGTCGTCGGCGGCCGGCCCCATGAACATCACGTACAGGCGCAGCGTGTCGGCCCCGAACCGATCGACGATCTCATCCGGAGAGACCACGTTGCCCTTGCTCTTGCTCATCTTCGCGCCGTCGCGATAGATCATCCCCTGCGTGAACAACCGGGCGAAGGGCTCGCGCATCCCCACCAGGCCCAGGTCGTTCAGGACCTTGGTGAAGAACCGCGCGTAGAGCAGATGGAGCACCGCGTGTTCGATGCCCCCGATGTACTGGTCCACGGGCAGCCAGTAGTCGACCACGTCCTTCTCGAACGGCCCACCGCCGTAGTTCGGCGCTGTGTAGCGCAGGAAGTACCACGAGGAATCGACGAACGTGTCCATCGTGTCCGTTTCGCGCTGCGCATCCCCCCCGCAGCGCGGGCACGGCGTGTTCACGAACGCCTCGCTCGCCGCCAGCGGCGAACGCCCCTTCGGCGCGTAGTCGTCGACGTCGGGCAGCAACACCGGAAGTTGGTCGTCCGGGACCGGCACCGTGCCGCACGCGTCGCAGTGGACCACCGGGATTGGCACACCCCAGTACCGCTGCCGCGAGATGAGCCAGTCGCGCAGCCGATAGCCGATGGTCGCCTCGCCGACGCCGTTGTCGGTCAACCACGCGGCAATCCTCGACTTCGCGTCCTCGACGGTGAGGCCGTCGAGAAAGGTCGAATTGACGAGCCTGCCGTCGCCGGCTTCGGCGCCCTCGAACGGCGCATCCGCATCGACACCATCCCCGGCCACCACCCGGACGACCGGCAGGTCGTGCTGGCGCGCAAACGCGTAGTCGCGTTCGTCGTGCCCGGGAACGGCCATCACGGCACCCGTTCCGTAGTCCATCAAGACGTAGTCGGCGACCCACACCGGCAGCCGCTCACCGTTGACCGGGTTGATGACGTAGCGGCCGGTGAAGACCCCCGTCTTGGGCTTGTCGGTCGCGGCGCGGTCGGCCAGCGAGGCCCGCGCCGCCGCGCGGGCGTAGTCCATGACGGCGTCCTGTTCCGGGCGTCCGTCGACGAGTGCCGCCACCAGGGGATGTTCGGGAGCGATGAGGAAGAAGGTGGCTCCGAACAGCGTGTCGGGACGGGTCGTGAACACCTGCAGGTCATGGGTCCCGTCATCGGTCCTGAACGAGACCCTGGCACCCTCGGAGCGCCCGATCCAGTTCCGCTGCATCGCCAGCACGCGTTCCGGCCAGTCCTCCAGGAGGTCCATGTCCTCGAGCAGGGCGTCCGCGTAGTCGGTGATCCGCAGAAACCACTGCGTGAGCTGGCGAAGCTCGACCTGTGTCCCGCATCGCTCGCAGGAGCCGTCGATGACCTGCTCGTTTGCCAGTACCGTCTGGTCGGTGGGACACCAGTTGACCGCCGCCTCGCGCCGCTCGGCGAGACCTTTCTCGAACATCCGCAGGAAGATCCACTGAGTCCAGTGGTAGTAGCCGGGATCCGCGGTCGAGATCTCGGTGTCCCAATCGATGGAGAACCCGAGCCGCTGCAGCTGTTCCCGGATGCGCGCGATGTTCCGCGCCGTCACCGCCGCCGGTGGCTCGCCGGTCCGGATCGCGGCATTCTCAGCGGGGAGGCCGAACGCGTCGTATCCCATTGGGTGGAAAACGGCCGCGCCCTGCCGGCGCCGATAGTGCGCGATGGCGTCGCCCATGGTGTAGTTCTTGACGTGCCCCATGTGGATTTCTCCGGAGGGGTACGGCAGCATCTCGAGGACGTACGCCTTTGCGCGGTCAGGGAGGTCGACGGGAATGCCATCGCGGGAGATCACCTCGGAGGCGAACGCGCGCTCGTCGTTCCAGATGCGCTGCCAGCGCGTTTCGATGGCCGCGGCGTCGTATCCGCGATTCGGTGGTGATGGTTCGGTCGTCATCGACGCGCCAGTATATCTTCGGGCTATGCGGTGCCCCCGATGACCACGACGCCGGCCATCACGTTCCGAGAAGTCGTCCTTGACGACGATTTCTCGGGCATCCTGGACCTCTACCGCGCCCACAACTGGACGCACGCCAGGTCACCGGAACGTCTGAAGGTCGCGATCGCGGCTTCGTCGTTCGCGGTTGTCGCGGTCACGGGCGACGGCACGGTCATCGGCTTCGCGCGTGCCATGTCGGACGAGGCGTTCGCCGTCTACATCGCCGACATCCTCGTGGCGCCCGAGTGGCAGCGACGCGGGATCGGCCGCCGGATCACCCGCACGTTGCTCGACCGATACCCGCTGGACACGTTCCACCACCAGGTGCTCATCGCCGAGCCCGGGGCCGAGGGGTTCTATCGGCGGCTCGGAATGGCCCCCGTGAGTCTCTACGGACTCACCGCGTTCATCCGGACCCAGGATCGTCCCGACTAGTGTCGTGAGTCGGAGTTCGGGCGCTGCGTGGCGAGCGAGAACCGCACGTAACACGGATAGGTTCGGGACGAGGCCGGTGGCATGTCCCGAGCCGACGACGCGCGCTCGGCGAGGCGAACCGATCCGACAACCGATGATCCGATCCTCACCCCGGGGGCGTGCGTCGTAGGAACGCCGCGGGCGACTCGAACGATCCGGGAACCCCGCAATACCTTCTGTGTCGTGGCGGCTGCCCCGCTCGTAGTTCGGGTACGCGAACGCCCCAACCGGGCCTCGACATCCGCGATCCGATACACGGCGGCAACCCGCTGCACGGCGAACAACCGGCCATGCACCGTCAAACGAGCGTTCGCGTGTCCCATGAGGACCTCCCTTGGGCCGGGAAGGCGTGAGACGCCTCCACAGCACCTCGGGGGTCCTCACCGGGTCAACCCGTCAACAACGTCCCGAGCAGCTGCAACTAGAGCTTGAGCTCTCGCGGGAAGCGGATGACGGTGCTGAACACCGTTTCGCCGCCCTCCCGGTTCAGGACTTCTGCCCGATGTCCGCGATTGGCCCACACGTGTCGCTTCGCATGTTCGCGCGCGTCTTCCGCAAGATCGAATGTCTCGCGTTCCACGACGTCACCAGAGGCCTCGTCGACGATTTGCACACACCATCCGTCGACCGGGGGGAAAGGTCTTGGCATTCAGGATCCTCCACGCAACGAGTTCCAACCGGGGAGACTACGGACCGTGGACAGTGACTGTGGGCTTTTCCCGTAGAAAACCGCGAGCGACCTCCGGATATCCACGCAGGCGCCCCGGATCCGCCACTCCCGACGTCGATCCACCGGCCGCCGGGCGTCAGTGACGGAGGCGGGCGCGAAGGTCAGCGCGACGGTCTCGAAATCGGATCACCTCGTACGCGATCAGCGCGGTCACAATCGCCATGAGCATGGCGAGGGCGGCAAGCGACGGGACCCTCACGACGAGCGGGATCGACGCCAGGCAGACGACCGCGGCGACCACCCGATGCGTGGAGAACCGATGAACGTTCCTCCAGCGGAACGCGACGTGGGCCAGCAGGTAGAGCGCCATCCCACCCATCAACGCGGTGGCGACTTCGACGTGCAGGTGCTCACCCACGTGGCCGATCGTCTTCTTGAATCCCAGGGCCATCAGGATGATGGCGGCGATCATCGGGTAGTGCAGGTACGAGAACGAATCGCGGGCGATGGTGTTCTGTTCCACGCCGGGCGCCGCCTGCTCGAGACGCCGGGCCGCCACGAGCTGGATGACGTCGAAGTACAGCCACCAGACGCCGCACGCCACTCCAACGCCGAGCACCGCCGCCATCACCTCGCCGACGCCGAGTGACAGCCCCTCCACGCCGATCCCGATGGCCACGATGGACTCGCCGAGCGCCAGGATCACCACCAGGCCATGCCGTTCGGCGAAGTGGTGCGGAACCAACCGCCATCCCGCGGCGCCGAACAGATACGGACCGCCGAGGTCGATGATCAGGGCGAGCACCCACAGGGTTCCCTGCGGCAGTCCGTCGAGCTGCGAGGCAATGCCAAGCAGGGTGACCGCGATCAGGGTGCTGACGCCAAGGCTCGAGACGGACCGCCGCAGATCGACGGCGTCCTCGCCACGACTCGCGAGGATGAACAACCAGATGTGGGCGATGCGGACGATCGCGTACGCCGCGGCGAACAGGAGCCCGTACTCGCCGAACGCCTGCGGCATGGCGAGCGCACAGACGAGCAGCGCGGCCATGGCGCCGAAGATGACCCCACGGGTGATCCCGGCTTCCGGGTCGACCACGCTGGTCAGCCAGGTGTAGGCACCCCACGACCACCACATGACCGCGAGAACGAGGAGTCCCCGCGCAATCCCTGACCATGTGGGATCGGCCGCCATGAGCGCGGTCGCCTGGGTGAACGCCAGCACGAACACCAGGTCGAAGAACAGCTCGAGGAAGCTGACCGAGTCTCCATCCCGCGGCGACGGCCCGAGACGGCGTGGTGGAGTGGTGGTCACCCGTCGCATCCTGTCAGCGCGGCGGCCGTGACGCCCGGGTCAGCGTGTTCCGGACGGCGACGCGCGGACAAGGCGGTGGACTGTCCTGGCACCAGTGCACGCCGAGATCACGCATCCGCGAACGCTGCGATCGCCCGTCCGGCTGGCCGGGACGATCGGGAAGGAAGTGGAGGATACCGGGATCGAACCGGTGACCTTCGCGCTGCCAGCGCGACGCTCTCCCAGCTGAGCTAATCCCCCAGGGCTGCGGGCCAGTATACGCCAGAAGGCCGCGCCGATCGAATCGCCGTCGGCCCTCCGCGGGTCGACGGCGATCCCCCGCCGGCGACCCGAACCGGGCCGTGGATCAGGAGGCGGCCAGCTCCGGGACCTCCTGGGGCGCCTCGTTCCAGAGACGATCCAATCGGTAGAACTCGCGGGATTCCGGCGTGAAGACATGGACGACGATGTCGACGTAGTCCATGAGGATCCATTCGGCTTCGGGCTCACCCTCCACCCGCCGCGCCGAGTACCCCTCAGCCTTGAGCTGTTTGCGAACCTCTTCGGTGATCGCCTTGGTCTGCCTCGGTGTCGAGCCGGTGCAGATCACCATGTAATCCGTGTAGTCCACGAGCTCGCGCATGTCCAGCAGGACGATGTCGCGGGCTTTCTTTTCGGCCGCGGCCGCTGCGGCGGCGAGGGCCATCTGATGCGGGTTCGCGCCAGGCTCCGATCACTTGCTTGATGTTCGTGTCACGGTACGACGCCACGCGCTCGCTCGCAACCGTGTCCGGGGGGACCGCGTCAGGCGCGCTCGCGAAGGATCTCGCCGACGCCGGAGGGTACGAGCGCCTCGAACGGCGCCCCGGTGGCGATCCGCTCACGGATCATGGTGGAGGAAACCCCGATCGTCGGAACCTCCACCACATCCCATCGGCCGGGGGCGATCCGCTCCGCCAGGGCCGTGAGATCACCTTCCGACATGCCGGAACGCGACACGACGGCGAGCCGCGCGAGCTCCAGGATACGGTGCGGCAGGTGCCACCGGGGAAACGTCGGGAGGCGGTCCGCGCCGAGCGCGAACCAGATCTCCGCGCCGGGTTCCCCGTCGGCGATGGCCTCGAGCGTGTCGATGGTGAAGCTCGGCCCGGGGCGATCCACCTCGATGCGCGAGCACCGCACGCCCGGGTACCCGTCCACGGCGCGCTCCACCATGCGTGCGCGGGTCGTGGCGTCGAAGGCGAGACCGACGCGATCGGGGGGTTCGCCCACCGGGATCAGCAGCAGTTCGTCGAGCCCGAGACGCCAGCGCACCTCCTGAGCGATCACCATGTGCCCGATGTGCGGCGGATCGAACGCCCCGCCCAGCACGCCGATGCGGCGCCCGCGACGACTCACCTGGGGCCGTCCTCCAGCACGAACTGGTCTCGGTGGATCACCTCGAACGACGGCCCGTTCCCGTCCGCGCCGATCGACCGCCGCAGTTCATCGGCCGACGTTCCCACGATGCCTTTGCCGACCGCGACCCCTGCCTCGTCGAGCACCGTCACCGCGTCGCCGGCGACGAAGGTGCCGTCGACCGCGGCAACCCCGACCGAGAGGAGCGATCTGCCCCGCTCACGCAACGCGACCGCGGCGCCGGCGTCCACCACCACCCGGCCCTGCACGGGCTTGGCGTGCCGCAACCAGAGCTTGAACGCGGACTCGCGTCGATCCGACGGCCTGAACGTGGTGCCCAGCGCCTCCCCGTCGGCGATCGACGGCAGCACCTCCGCCCGGGTCCCGGATGCGATGACGCAGGTGACTCCCGCCGCGGTCGCCATGGTCCCCGCGACCACCTTCGAGCGGATACCCCCGCGGCCGATTCCCGACCCGCGCATGTCCGCCAGCCGGACGCCGTCGGGGCCGATCCCCGCGGGGACGGTCCCGATGAGCTCCGGCTCGCCGTCGGCCCCGACGCCGTACAGCCCGTCGCGGTCGGTGAGAAGCACCAGCCAGCGCGCGTCGAGGAGAATCGCCACCTGCGATGCCAGGACGTCGTTGTCGCCGAACGTCAGCTCGTCGGTCGCGGTGGTGTCGTTCTCGTTGATCACCGGCACCACACCGAGGTCGAGCAGCCGCTGGAGCGTGTTGCGGGCGTTGACGTATCCCGCGCGCCTGGCGAGGTCCGCCGAGGTCAGCAGCACCTGGGCGGCCGTCACCCCGTGGGCGGCGAACAGCTCCAGGTACCGGTGGAAGAGGATCCCCTGCCCCACCGCGGAGGCGGCCTGCAGATCGGGAACGGCGGTGGGCCGCTCGCGGAATCCCAGGCGACCGTATCCGCAGGCGATGGCCCCGCTGGAAACCAGCACCGGACGATGGCCACGCCGCAGCACGGCCACCAGGTCGGCGGTCCTCGCCTCGAGCACGTCGTCGCGCAGTGCGCCGCCCTCGCCGACCAGTGTCGACGAGCCGAGCTTGGCGACCATGATGCTCATACGGTCGCCCCGGAAAGTTCTGCCAGGATCGCCGTGCGCAACGCGTCGACACCGTCTTCGAGTTCGGTCTCGACCGCGTAGTCGGCCCAGTCCGGGCATTCATCGCTGAACGCTCGCGTCGCGACGATCCACTCCCGCGCACCCGGCGGCATCCGGTCGCGGACGGCGTCCCGCACGCGGGCGATGCGCTCCCGGGGCGGTTCCGGGAGTTCGGCGTCGACGCAGTGCAGCACCAGTCGGGCACGCTCGAGCTGTCCCAGGCGGCTGTCGGGGCGCGGCGTACCGTCCTCGGCGAGACCGGGAAGGTCGATGACGTGAAAGATGTGGCCCTCGTCGTCGGTGAGCGGACCGATGGCCGGCTCGCGGGTCGACTGGGGATACGGCGCAACCGTGGCCGCCGCGCCGGTCAGGGCGACCAGCACCGCGCTCTTGCCGGAGTTCGGAAGACCGATCAACGCCACGTCCACCGCGAGCCTCAGCTCGAGCGTGAGCCATGCCTGCTCGCCCGGCAGCCCGGGTACCGTCTCACGGGGGGTCTGATGCGTCGACGACCGGAACGCCCGGTTTCCGACGCCGCCGTCACCGCCCCGGGCCACGCGTACGCGGTCGCCCACCGCGTCGAGCTCCGCGATCACCGCGTCGTCGCGAATGACGCGGGTGCCAGGCGGAACGGAGACTTCGAGATCCGTGCCTGCCCGTCCGTGGCGGATCCGGCCTTCGCCGTGCTGTCCGCGCTCGGCCTTGTGATGGACCGCATGGCGGAAGATCGTGAGGTCGGTGAGTTGTTCGTCGGCGACGAGGATGATGTCGCCGCCACGCCCACCGTTGCCCCCGTCCGGCCCGCCGCGCGGGATGTACCGCTCACGGCGGAAGGACATCGCGCCCATCCCGCCGTGCCCGCCTTCAACGTGAATCCGTGCCCGGTCGGTGAAGGACACCGAACCGGCTACTCGGCCGGTACAGCCTCCGGGTGCACGAACACGCGCCGGCCCTTGCGGCCATTGGTGAACTCCACCCGGCCCGTCACCGTGGCGAAGATGGTGTAGTCGCGGCCCATCTTGGCGCCGAGTCCCGGATGAAACTCGCTTCCACGCTGCCGAACGATGATCGATCCGGCCGGGACCACCTGGCCCGCGAAGACCTTGACGCCAAGTCGTTGTGCCGATGAATCGCGACCGTTGCGGCTGGAACCGCCACCCTTTTTGTGTGCCACTGTGCCCTCTAGCCGATCGACTCGATGGTGATCCGCGACAGGCGCGAACGGTGCCCGCGCTTGCGCTTGCTGTCCTTCTTCTGCCGGTAGGTGAACGCGATGAGCTTGGGGCCCTTGAGGTGCTCCTCGACGCGGGCGCTCACCGTCCCACCATCCGTGAGATCCGCCTGGCCCGACACGCCCGTCATCAGCACCCGGGGGGAAAACGAATCGCCCGCCTCATGGGGAAGCTGATCGACCAGCAGCGAGTCGCCGGCTCGAACGGTGTATTGCTTGCCCGCAAGGGCGATGACTGCGTAGTCCGACACGATGCTCCAACACGGTGGTTCTTGAGAACGACGGGGGACGATAGCACGCGGGGCGGCCGGGGGTGGCGAGGCGGCGGCGCCCCGCGAGTCGGGGCGTCGCCGCGCGATGTCCCGTCACCGCCGGCGCGACGCGAATCAGCCGGCGGGCGGCCTCCAGATCACGTCGCGCTCGCCTTCGCCACGCGGACCTCGCCGTCCTCCAGCTTGCGATCGACCTCGAGCTTGATCGACTTGCCGACGTACTCCTCGACCTCCTGGCGGCGCGCACCGCCGTCATCGTCGAGCAGGTCGAAGACGCGCTGGTTCACACGTACGTGCACCGTGTCGCCGGACTCCTGAGCGGCGGCCCGGGCCACGGCGCGGCAGGCGTCGATCATGACCGTTTCCTCGGAAAGGACGAAGCCGAAGCCCTGGCACCGGTCGCAGGTCTCGGTCATGACCTCGCGAGGTCCGTCCGAGATGTTCTGGCGGGTCATCTCGACGAGCCCGAGCGGCGAGATGTCGGCGACGAACGTGCGGGTGCGGTCGCGCTCCAGGGCGGCCTCGAGCGCGCCCTTGACCGCCCGCCGGTTCTTGGCGTCGGCCATGTCGATGAAGTCGATCACCACGATGCCGCCGATGTCCCTCAGGCGGAGCTGGCGGACGACCTCCTCAGCGGCTTCCAGGTTGGTCTTGGTGGCGGTGTCCTCGAGCCGGTTGCCGCCACGGCCGACGTTGCCGCCGGAGTTGACGTCGATGACCGTCATGGCCTCGGTGTCGTCGATGATCAGGTATCCGCCGGAGGGAAGCGGGGCGCGACGATCGAGGGTCGACCGGATCGCCTTCTCCGCGCCGAATGCCACGAGCAGCGGCTGATCGCCCTCGTACAGGCGCACCCGGGACGCCATCGTCGGCGACGTGCGCCTGAGGAAGTTGAGGATGCGCTCGTGGGGCTCCGGCTGGTCGACGATCACCTCGTCGACGCCGTGGTTGAGCAGATCCCGGATGACCTTCAGCGACACGTCCGCCTCGCTGTAGAGCAGGTCGGGCGCCTTGACCTGGTCGGCGCGCTGGGGCAGCGCCTGCCACAGCATGCGCAGCGCCTGGTAGTCGCGCTGGATGTCCTCGGCGGACGCACCGGCGGCGGCGGTCCGGACGATCAGCCCCCCCTCGAGCGGCAGGGCGCCGCAGATCTTGCGGAGGCGCTTGCGCTCGTCGTCGAGGAGGCGGCGGCTGACACCGACACCGTCCCCGTAGGGCACGTAGACGACGAACCGCCCGGCGAGGGAGAGCTGCATGGTGAGTCGGCAGCCCTTGGTGCCCATCGGGTCCTTGGTCGCCTGCACCATGACCTCGTCGCCCTTCTTGAGCAGCTCGGCGATCTGGCGCTTGTGCTTGGGCACGCCCAGGGCGACGACTTCGTCCACGTGGAGGAATCCGCTCTTGGACAGGCCGACGTCCACGAAGGCTGCTTCCATTCCCGCGAGCACGTTCCCGACGCGCCCCTTCCACACATGACCGACGACAGAGCGCTGGCCCCGCCGTTCGATGTAGACCTCGGCGGTGCGCCCGTCCTCGAGAATGGCAACTCGGGTCTCCCACGGGTCGACGGAGACCAGGATCTTTGTCTTCAGGATTCCTCCCGGGCGAGGTTCTGGCCGCCGCTCACGACGCGTCGTGCGACGGCGGCCACTCCTCTGGTAACGGTGTAGGCCACGCCGCCCCGAATCACGGACTCGAGGGGTGGCATGGCAGCGATGAGCCGACGTGCGAATGCACGCCACAGTGGTGCGCTGACTGCGGTCCCGGCCACGACCGCCGCCTGGCGGGGGTCGGGCTTGGACTGCCGCAATCCGCTGATGTCGCTGGCCAGTCGCGCCTGGATGATGCTCAAGAGCGTCATCGACGCGCCGGAATTCAGCGGCAGTGCTGCGACGAGGGCGGCGCGGTTCGCCGCGCCCCGTTCCAAACGGTCGGCCACGGTGCTGCGAAGGGCATCGTGGGATTGCCCGGCGGCGACCCGCCCGGTTCCCAGTGCCCGCACGACGGCCTTCCGGAACTCCTGGATTCCCACCGAGTCCCACGCATCGATGTGCGTGATCACCGACATCTCGATGTCTGGATGCACCAGCAGCTCGCGTTCGAGCCGCCGTCGCTGGGGTGGGCTGCCGACGATCGCAACCAGGGCGTCTCCGCCCCGACGACGGTGATCGCCGATGTCGTTGGCGATCTGAGACGGGTGGTCCCCGGGACGCAGGACGCCGACGAGCAGGTCGGACGCTTCCGGCGCGCCCACGCGGGCATCGAGCAGGGACGCCACTTCCCCGGCACGGGTGCCATCGCCTCCGTGCAGGACGGCGATCCCCACGTCGCGGCCCGCCGCCATCGCGGACAGCCCCATGGCCATGGCGTACGGCCGAGCGAGTGCCGCCCCCCGGCGGACCAGTCCCGCCGTCACGCCGACCCCCGACGACCGGTCACAGGACGTCCAATGCTGCGGTTGCTGGTCGCGCTGAGAGTGGAGGGCACGGGCAAACGGTCAGAAGGTGGCTCGACGACGGTGGATGGAGAGCAGCATGCCCACCGCCGCCAGCATGGTGATGGTGTGGGAGCCGCCGTGGCTGAGGAATGGCAGCGGGATTCCGGTGATCGGCATGATCCCGATGTTCATTCCGACGTTCACGAAGAGCTGGAACATAATCATGGCACCGATCGCACCGGCAACTAGCTGCTCGAGCTGTGTTGCTGCCCGTGCGGTCAGGCGAAGGATGCGCCAGAGGATGATCCCGAACAACACCAGGACCCCGGCCGCCCCCACGAAGCCGTACATCTCGGCGATAACGGCGAAGATGAAGTCGGTCTGACGCTCCGGCAGGAACCGGTTCACCGTCTGGGTCGCGTTCTCGGGCCCCTTGCCGAGGGCACCTCCCGCCCCGATCGCGGTGATGCTCTGGTCGAGCTGGTAGCGCGTGGTTCGCAGCGGGTCGTTCTGCTCGAGGCTGGCGTCGGCGCTCACCCCCACCCCGGTGAACGCCGTCAGACGGGCCGTCTGGTAGTCCTTCAGCACCGGCATGCCCAGCGCGGGGAGCACACCCAGCGTCAGCACGATCACGCTCAGGAGCGCCGCGCCCCCGACGGCGAAGTGCGTCCAGGGCACCCCGGCCAGGAACAGCACGGCGAAGAGGATCGGGATGTAGACGAGCGCCGTGCCGAGATCCGGCTGCAGGAAGACCACGAGCGCCGGCACGCCGACCACCGCCGACAGGAACAGCGTGGTGCGCGCACTCCCGATTTCATTCATGCGTTCCACCGCGAGCACGGACAGCACCACCACGAGCACCAGCTTCCCCATCTCGGAGGGCTGCAGGTTGAACGGGCCCAGGTCGATCCAGGCGCGTGCCCCGTTGACGGTCGTGCCGAGCACGAAAACGACCACCAGCGACCCCAGCAGCCCGCCCAGCATGACCCACGCGTAGCCGGTCAGCGCGGTGACGTCCACCAGCGCGAGCACCAGGCACAGGATGGTCCCCGCGATCACGAAGAGGATCTGGCGATCCGAGAAGAAGGAGGGGTTCCCCGAGATCTCGTTCGCGGTCGCCGCACCGATGACGTGCACGCCGAACATGGACAGCGCCGCGACGGCGAAGACCAGGATCCAGTCGATCCCCAGCAGGGCGCTCAGGAGCCGGGAACGTGTTGTCGCGCGGTGTCGCGGTGTCGGCGGAGCCAGGGTCGTCAATCCCCACCACCCGGGTCGACGGAGGGTGTGCCGCAGAGGCCGGCATCGAACTTCGTGGGATTGTACGACGCGATGACCCTGCAGACCGCCGGAGCCGCGACCACCGAGCCCGTGCCGCCATGTTCGACCACGATCGCCACGACGATCCTGGGGTTGTCCGAAGGCGCATAGCCGACGAACCACGCGTGGTCCTTCCCGGGCGGGGCCTCAGCGGTGCCGGTCTTGCCCGACACGCTGGGGCCCCCGGAGGTGTTCACCTGGCCGAACACGCCGATCGCGGTGCCGTTGCCGTTGTGGGTGACGCGGCTGAGCCCGTCGTGGATGGGATTGAGGATCCGCGCGGTGAGGTCCAGGGACTGCGGTGGCCGGGCCGGAGTGATGGTGCGCACCACGCGGTCGGCCTGGTCGGTGATCCGCTGGCCGATGACCGGCGTGAGCAGCTTGCCGCCGTTGGCGATCGCCGCGTACGCCCTGGCGAGCTGCAGGGGCGTGACGATGAGATTGCCCTGCCCGACGGCCATGTTGATGTCGTCGCCGCCCTTCCACTCGACCTCGTCGGGGTCCGGATAGACCTTGCTGAAGTGCTCGGCCTTCCAGCTGGGCGTCGGAATGCGCCCCGCATCCTCGGACGGAAGATCGATGTGGGTC
>JACJWX010000017.1 GCA_020636905.1 Actinomycetota bacterium
GACGCTGACATCGGGGTCGGAGATCTGGCTCGGGCTGATGCCGTCGAGCGGCGTCACGCGAACCGGACGCACCCCCAGGTCCCGGGCCACACTGCACGCGGCCGCCCGGTCCTCGGCCGCCACGTATTGCACCTGGGTCTTGGCCAGATCGTTCCGTCCGTCCGGCGAGGAATCGAGCACCGGAACCTGGTAACCGCGATTCTTGAGCAGGGGATCGACGTTCTCGCGTGCCTTCCCATCGATACCGCTCGCGTTGTAGACGGCGATCAGGATGAGGCTGACGTCGCCGCTGAAGCTGGTGCTCCCGCACAGGTTCGGGTCGGCCGGCCGGGACGCGGTCGTCGTGGTCACGCCTGCCGCGTCGGGCGTGGTCTGCGCCCCACCCGATGAGCCATCGCCCCGACCGAAGAGCGCCCAGGCGCCGAACGCGAGCACGACGACCGCCACGGCCGCGGCACCAATCACGCGCGCCCGAGGAGGAAACCACCCGGCCGCCATGCCCTGCGAGATGCTCATGCGGTCCTGAAGCTGGCGGAGCCGCTCCAGGGGCGCGTCGGACGCGGCGAACCCGCCGTCCGCGAGTTTGTCCTCGAGGCGTCGCACACGCCTGGACATCCGCACGAGCTGGACCACGAGCCCGATGCCGAGGAACACCCCGAAGAGCGCGATTCCCGGGGTGGCGAGGCTGAACCAGTCAGCGATATTGACCCATTCCATCGGCGGGCGAGGCTATCAGCCGATCCGGGCGGACAACCCGCCGCCCGGCATGGTCATGGGGTCAACCACCGATGGCCCGGCGCAACGGCGCCGATCCCAGGTGGCAGATGGCGACGGCCGCGGCGTCCGCGGTGTGGTCGCTGGTCAGCGCTGCGCCGAGCAGGCGGTTCACCATGGTCCGGACCTGTGCCTTGTCGGCCCTGCCCGAGCCCGTGACCGCCTGTTTGATGCTGTTCGGCGAGTACTCCTCGACATCGAGGCCCCGGCCGGCGATCGCGACCAAGACCGCGCCGCGAGCCTCCGCCATGCCCATAGCGGCCTTGCTGACCGGATGCACGAACCAGGACTCGATGGCCGCCGATTCGACGGCGTGCTCGGCGACCACGGTGGCGATTCCGTCGTGGAGGGCGCGCAGGCGCCGGGCATGCGGCGTGGCCGGTTCGGTGCGGATCAGGCCGTGGGTCACCAACCGGGTGCGGGATCCCCCGCCCTCCACCACGGCGTAGCCCGTGTTCGCGAGTCCCGGATCGATGCCGATGACCACCGACATCCGCTACCCGGCCACCGCTTCGAGCACGTCCTCGGAGATGTCGAAGTTCGCGTACACGTCCTGGACGTCGTCGTTGTCCTCGAGTGCGTCCATCAGCCTGAGCAGCCGCCGGGCCTCGCCCTCATCCGGCGCCACGGTGTTCTGCGGCACCATGGTCAGTTCGGAACTCGCGCGGGCGATCTCCGCCTCGTCGAGCGCCGCGACGACCGACGTGTAGGCCCCGGCCTCGGTCGTGACCTGCCACTGCGTGCCGTCCAGGGCGATGTCTTCGGCGCCCGCTTCCAGGGCCACTTCCATCAGCGCGTCTTCGTCGACGCCGTCCGCGTCGATCAGGATCACGCCCTTGCGATCGAACTGCCAGGCGACCGTGCCGGGCGTCCCGAGCGAACCACCGTGCTTGGTGAAGATGTGGCGGACGTCGGCCGCGGTACGGTTGCGGTTGTCGGTCAGGATCATGCAGAGGATCGCCACGCCGCCCGGGCCGTACCCCTCGTAGGTGATCGCCTCGTACGCCTCGCCGTCGCTGCCGCCGGCGCCACGGCTGATGGCGCGCTCGATGTTGTCCTTGGGCATCGAGTTGTCGCGCGCCTTCTGCACCGCCGCCGCAAGCGCGGCGTTCGCGTCGGGATCGGGGCCGCCTTCCTTCGCGGCGACGATGATCGCTCGCGACAGCTTCGAGAAGAGCTGGCCGCGCTTGGCGTCGGCGGCGCCCTTCTTGCGCTTGATGGTCGCCCATTTGCTATGCCCGGACACGGGAATCCTCCATGGTCTGGTTTGTCCGACCGGCCGCGTACCGTCGCGCACGCTCGACCAGCCAGCGGTGAAACCTCGAGTCGTCAGTGAGTTCTGGGTGGAACGCGACGCCGAGCAGTCCGTCCTGCCGGACCACCACCGGATCGCCCTGGAACGATGCGAGCACTTCGACGGCCGGCCCCGTTCGGATGATGCGCGGCGCCCGGATGAACACCCCCTCGCAGGGTCCGTCACCAAACCCGAGAACGTCAACCATCGCCTCGAACGACGCGACCTGGCTGCCGTACGCGTTGCGCGCGACCGTGACGTCGAGCCCCCCAACCAGGGGTGTGTCGCCGTCCGCGATGCCATCGGCCAGTGCGATGAGCCCCGCGCAGGTCCCCAGCATCGGCATGCCGCCGGCACGTGCGGCGCGGATGGCCTCCAGCAACCCCGAGTCCCCGGCGACGATTCGCAGGGTCGTGCTCTCGCCCCCCGGCACGACCAGGCCCGCGATGTCCGAGAGCGCCGCCGGCGTCCGGACCAGGACGGCGTCGGCTCCCGCGGCGCTCAGCATCGCCTGGTGCTCGCGGAACGCGCCCTGCACCGCGAGCACGCCCACGCGCGGGCGGCTGGGCAGCGGTGAGACGCTCACCAGCCCCGCGACTGGAGCAGCTCGCCTCCGACGAGTGCATCCATCTCGATGCCGGGCATCGCCCCTTTGAGACCCGTCGACACCCTCGCGAGCACCTCGGGATCCTGGAAATGGGTGGTGGCCTCGACGATCGCACGGGCACGGGCGGCCGGGTCCTGGCTCTTGTAGATGCCGCTACCCACGAACACGCCGTCGGCCCCCAGCTGCATCATCAGCGCGGCGTCCGCCGGTGTCGCGATTCCGCCGGCCGTGAACAGCACCACCGGAAGCTTTCCGTGATCGGCGACCCAGTTCACCAGGTCCAGCGGCGCACGCAGGTGTTTGGCGGCGGCAGGGCGCTCGTCCTCGCTCAGCACCGTGAGACGGCGGATCTCACCCAGGATGGTCCGCATGTGACGCACGGCCTCGACCACGTTCCCGGTCCCCGCCTCGCCCTTGCTGCGGATCATGGCGGCGCCTTCGCCGATGCGGCGAAGCGCCTCTCCGAGGTCGGTGGCGCCACAGACGAAGGGGATCGTGAACCGGTGCTTGTCGATGTGGTTGGCCTCATCGGCGGGCGTGAGCACTTCGCTCTCGTCGATGTAGTCGATCTGGAGCGCCTCGAGGATCTGGGCTTCGACGAAATGCCCGATGCGGCACTTGGCCATGACCGGGATGGAGACCGCCTCGACGATGCCCCGGATCATCTCCGGATCGCTCATCCGGGCGACCCCGCCGTCCGCGCGGATGTCCGCGGGGATGCGTTCGAGCGCCATCACGGCGCAGGCGCCGGCATCCTCGGCGATCTTGGCCTGCTCGGGCGTGGTCACGTCCATGATGACGCCGCCCTGCAGCATCTGCGCGTGACCGGTCTTCACGCGCATGGTTCCGGTGCGCCCGTTGGCGGACTCGTCGGTCACGCTGATCCCATTCTCCCCGTCGAACTCACAACGTCGGGGCAGTGTAGCCGACCCGCGGGACTGCCCCCGGCACGACGGCCCGTCGCGAACCGGCGTGCCCGGGACGCGTCAGGCGCCGACGGCTGAGAGTTCCTGGGACGCCGTGTCGGCCGCGCCAGGGGCGCGCCGCACTCCCTCGACGGCGGCGGCGAGCGCCTGCGCCACGGCCACCATCGCCACCAGGCTCGGGGCCCCGCCGCGCACGTCGGCGGGGACGACACGGGCCAGATTCAAGCGGGCCAGCGGCGACAGGCTCGAGTCGACGAGGGCGACCACGGAAGCGCCGGCCTCCTGACCGGCGTGCGCGGCGGCGTGGGCCACCCGTGCCTCCCGGCCGATGCCGATGGCCACAACGCCCGACCGGCGGTCGATCGATCCGAGCCACGCGCGGTCGGCCGGTTCGAGCCCGGTGATGCCGACGACGGGCATGCCGAGGCGTGCCAGGCGGTCCGCGAGCACGTTGATCACGGCGCGCGCGTGGCCGTCACCGGCGACGAGCACCGGTTGGCGGCCAACGAGGGCCTGGGCGAGCGGCGCGAGTCCTCGCTGCCCCAGACGGTCGGCGGCGTCCTCGAGGGCGTGGCGTTCAGCGTCGAGCGCCGCCTGGACGCCGTCCCCACCACCGAAGACCCCGAGGCTGCGGGCCTGTCTGGGCGGCGGCAACCACGGGCGCTGCGTGCGCCGGACGAGCTGCTGCAGTTCCGGGTAGCCGCCGAACCCGAGGGCCTGGGCGAACCGCACGACGGTGGCGGGACTGCAGTGCGCAGCGCGGGCGACCTCGTGGGCCGACATCAGCGGCAGGTCGCCGATGTGGTCGGCGACGTATCGCGCGAGGGCCTGCTGGGCCGGACTGAAGTGGTCGTAGTCGCGGCGCAGGCGTTCGCGGAGGGCGTGTACTTCGTCTGTGACAGGCATCCTGGGCGAAGGTTCGCCGTCGACGGCCGGACCCCTACCGCGGCTCCGGGCTCAATGCGATCACCTCCGTCCCGACCGTCAACCGCACGCCCACGATGCGATCCGCCCGCACATCCACCGCGCCCTGGTAGCGCAGCCTGGATGCGCGGCGCGCACCATGACTGTCGCGGATCTCGCGCAGGGTCCGGCGGGCCGCGGGCGTGCCCACCCGTTGCAGCAGGATCCATGCCTCGACGAGCGGGACCTCGCGCCCGTCACCGGTGATCGCCAGCAGCTGCATGGGGTCGGACCCGGCCGCCCCGTCGTCGACACGGACGACCGCCGCGAGCGCGACCGGCCGGGGCGCGCCCATCAGGGCACGTGAGATCTGGATCAGCAGCGGGTCGAACGCGTCGAAGTCGACGGAGACGCTGACGCCCGTCGAAGTCGAGCCGCTGAAGCGCGTCGCGGATTCGGGCACCGGCGCCGATGGCCCGGGGCTGTTCCCGCGGCATCCGCTCGCCACGAGGGCCATACAGACCGCGACGAGGATCACCAGGAGGACCCGCGTGGCCCGCCGTGTGGCGTCCGCCGCCTGCCCTCGACCGCGCCGGCCGGGGCCGCCGTCGGCACTGTCGCGCGTCCAGGTCACCCGGCCAGTCGGCCGATCGCATCGGCCAGGGGCTGCGGATCATCGAGCGCACCCGCGAACAGATCCCCACGCTCGACCAGGCGCCGCGCCACGATCGCCATCGTGAACTGCTCGGGGCGCATGTCGGGCACGAGCTCGTCCCACTCCAGCGGCGTCGAGACCGGCGCCCCGGGGCGCGGCCTGACCGAATACACGCTCGCGATGCTCCGCCCGCGGCCGTTCTGGTTCGCGTCGAGGTAGAGCCGTCCACCGCGGTCGGCGACCGTGACGGTGGTCGTGAGGAGCGCCGGGCGCCGCCGGACCAGCTCCTCGGCCACGACCTGGGCGAACAACCGGGTCACCTCGTAGGTCAGTCCCGGGGGCACCGGCACGTAGACGTGGATGCCGCGGCCGCCGCTGGTCTTGGGATACCCCCGCAGCCCGAGGTCCGCAAGGACCTCACGGAGCAGCAGCGCCGTGTCCACCACGTGGCGGAACGGCATTCCCGTTGGTGGATCCAGGTCGAACAGGACGTGCGTCGGCTGGTCCGGGAGGTCGGCGCGGCTCTGCCACGGGTTGAGATCGATGCACCCGAGGTTCACCACCCACAGCAGCGCGAGGGCGTCGTTGACGATCAGGTAACGGTTCGTCTCGGTGCTGGCGGCGCCCCGACCGAGCGTGACCAGCGGCAGCCATTCCGGCGCACCCTCGGGAGCGTTGTGCTGGAAGAAGTGCTGGCCCTCGATGCCGTTCGGGTAGCGCTTCAGGATCATGGGACGGCCGGCCAGGTGCGGGACCAGCCACTCCGAGACGCGCAGATAGTGGTCCAGGAGCTGCCCCTTGGTGATCCCTTCGTCCGGCCAGTACAGCTTGTCGCGGTTCGTGAGGCGCACCTGCCGTCCGCCCGACGCGATCACCTGCGTGTCCGATCCCCCGTCCCCCGACACGGCGGTCCCACCGCCGGTGTCGCCCTCGTCAGGACCGTCGGCCAGCCCCAGGAAGACCGGCGCCCGCATCCGGCCGTCGCCGGTGAGTTCCGAGTAGGCGACGCGGCACCACTGCCGGGGCTCTGTGAACGTCACCGCGCCGATGTCCTCGGGCACGCTGACGAACGGGGAGTCCGGCCTGGTCCGTGTGTCCAGATCGGATCGCAACGCCGCCGCGGTCGCGTCGCGCAACCCCGATCCGACGAGCCCGAGGCAGCGGAGCCCATCATCCTCGGGGCGTCCCACGAGCAGGGCCCCGATCGTCGAGCGGCGGCTGCCCTCACCGGCCGTCCAGCCGCCGATCAGGAGCGTCGCCTCCTCACGGGTCTTGACCTTGACCCAGTCGCGGGATCGCTCACCGGGCCGGTACGCACCGCCGAGCCGCTTTGCGACGATCCCCTCGATTCCCCGTGCGGCGGCGGCGGCGAAGAGGCCCGGAGCGTCGGTGAACTGCTCGGACACCACCAACCGCGGGGCGGCCTCCGGGGTCACCACCCGCGCCAGTCGCTCGCGTCGGACCTCGAGCGGCTCGTCCAGCAGCCATTCGCCGTCCTGATAGAGGAGGTCGAACGCCATCAGGGTGACCGGGCGCTCGTGCCGCTGCAGTCCCTGGAAATCCGCCCGTCCATCCGCGTCGAGGACGCAGATCTCCCCGTCGATCACCGTTTCCTGGGCGAACACCCCCCGGCGCAGGCCGCTCAGCTCGGGATAGCCGTCGGTCAGCGCCTTGCCCGTACGCGAGCGCAGCTCCACGCCATCACCGGTGATCAACGCGAGCGTGCGATAGCCGTCCCACTTCAGTTCGGCGACGACGTCGGGCCCGACCGGAGGAGCATCGGCAGGTCGGGCGAGCATCGGCCGCATGTCCAGGAAGCGGGGCGTCGGGTCCTCGGCTCCGGGCCCGGCCGCGGAAGCGCGGAACAGCAACCACTGGGCCTTCCCCTGCCGGTCACCGGTCCTGACCAGGTGGTACTCGCCCGTGCAGCGCCGTCCCTCGAACACGAGCTTGATCTCGCGGTCGTCCATCAACAGGGGGCGATACGTGCCCTCGTCCCAGATGGTCATGCGCCCCGCCCCGTATTCGCCGTCCGGGATGACGTCGGCGAACGTGAGGTATTCCAGGGGATGGTCCTCGGTCCGCACCGCCAGACGCTTCACCCCACCACGCAACGGAACGCCCTTGGGAACGGCCCATGACCAGAGCACGCCGTCGTGTTCCAGCCGGAGGTCGAAATGCAGGGCCCGGGCGTCGTGGCGCTGCACGACGAACCTCGGCCGCCCATCGGAATCGATCGGATCGCCGCCATCGGGTTCCGGCGTCCGAGCGAAGTCGCGACGGTCGCGGTAGGCCTCCAGCGGCGGGGTCGGATCGCTCACCGCAAGCCCCCGCCCGCGATCCGTGCGTGATCCCCGCGTCCGAGGCGGGAGCGTGGTGGCGTTCCTGGCAGAGGCATCAGCAGACCGGGTTCCGAGATCGTTCGCGGGTCCGCCCCGGGGCGACCGTTCGTCCCCATTGTGGACCGTCCGGGCGCAATCATCCCCGCGGGACCTGACAACATGGTCGCCGATGCAGCCCACCGCACCACTCGCCCGCGAATACGCGCTCTACGCCGCGGGGTACAGCGCGATCGGAATCCTCGGGCTCGTCCTCGACCTGATCCGCCGCGACCACGCCACCCGCAGTCTCGGCCCGTTCCTGGTGATGACGGTGGTGATGCTCCTGGTGCTCGGCGCCACCAATCTCCGCTGGCTCACGACGTCGGCGCGGCAGGCCGGTGCCCCATCCCCCGAGACGCCCATCGAACCCATGGCCGGCACCCTGCGCCGGCTCAGCCTCGAACTCTCGCTGGTGGGACTCCTGGTCCTGGCGTCGCTCGCGGGACGTGTCGGCATCAGCGCGTTGATCTCCGGGATCGCGTTCGGCGCCGGTGGTGTGAACCTCGCCGGTCGACTGCTGGTCGCCCAGCTCGAGCGTCAGCGAGGTGTGGTCTACCACCGCGAAACACCGAGGGGATTGGTCGGATCCGGACGCCGACCGATCACCGCTCACGGGGCCGAGGTGGCGGAGGACTGACCACCGGTCACCCGGGCGGTCCGAGTCCCAACATGCCCCGCACCCGCGGCGCGTCGAGCGCGGCGTCGATGTCCGGGTAGTCCATCGCCGCGTCCAGGCCGATGGCGACGGTGGCCATTCCCAGCTCGCGTGCGCGCTTCAGCGTGGAGGGCGAGTCCTCGAACAACACCGCCTGTGACGGGTTCCGCCCGAGGTGTTCAAGCGCCACGCTGAACGACCGGCGGCTGGGTTTGGGATGGTTCCGAAATCGCTCCAGCGGCACCACGGCATCGATGGTCTCGCGGATGCCGAGTGCGACCAGGACCCCCTCGACGTGTGCCGACGGCGCGTTCGACCAGGCGATGATCGGCCCGGGAACCTCGGTGAGCCGGCGCCGCAGCCCCGGGCTGGGGTCGATGAGCGTCCCATGGTCGATGTCGTGTGCCGCCCCCAGAACGGCGTCCACGTCGTGACCGTTGACGATCGCCGCCCCCACGAGCGCGAGGCCGTATCGATCCGTGAGGCGTGCGTACTCGCGCATCCCGTCGTCCCCATCGAGACCCGTGGTCCGGATGAAGATCTCGCGGTGTCGTTGGCGAAGTGCCACCGCACATGCCGACGAGGTGGAATACAGCGTGCCGTCGACGTCGAGGATGACTCCCGGAGCAATGCCGCCCATCGTCGGAGCCTACGCCCGATGGGCCCGCGGGCCCGGCCCCGCGGGCGGTGCTACACCCGGCCCATCAGCGCCAGGACTGCTCGGGCGTACGCAAGGGTGTCGTCGTAGGGCCCCCGCTGGCGCACCGAATGGAGCCCCTGGTAGTACGACATCGCCGTCATCCTGGTGTCCCCGGTGCGTCGTTGGAGCCACCTGAGGAACGCCACACCCGCGTCGACGTTGTCGTAGACGTTGTCCGGATCGATGGCACGCCCGAGCAATTCGCGGCCGGCCCACTCCGACGTTTCCGGCATGAGCTGCATGACCCCGACGGCTCCGACGCCGCTCCGCATGTGCTGGCTGAAACCGCTCTCCTGCCAGGCAATGGCCCGCGCGAATGCCGGATCGACCCCGTGCCGGGCGGCGGCCTGCGTGATGATGGGGCCCACGGACGCCCGCGGCACCGAGACCTGCGAGGACCCCGCAGCGGTTGCCGGTGTGCCCGCCGGGAGGCGCAGGAGCTGTCCGGCGACGATGCGGTTCGGGTCGCCGAGGTCGTTCGCCCTGGCCAGTGCGGATGCCGAGACGCCCGCCCGCGCGGCAATCGACGACAGGGTGTCCCCCGCGACGACCCGGACGGCGCCCGAGGCCGACGATCCGCCGGCCGACGATGAGGCGGTCACCGTGCCGAGACGAAGCAGCTGTCCCACCCGGATGAGGTTGGGATCCGTGATGCCGTTGAGCGACGCCAGGGCGCCCGTCGACATCCCGGCCCGCGCGGCGATCGACGAGAGCGTGTCCCCGGAGTGGACACGGATCTGCCCGCCCCCCCAGACCGGAGTCGCCACGGTGGCCGCAACGCCGCGCACGCGAAGCACCTGGCCCACACGAATGAGGTTCGGATCCGTGATGCCGTTGAGCGACGCCAGGGCACTCATGGACATCCCCGCCCGCGCGGCGATCGACGACAGGGTGTCCCCGGAGCGAACGCGCCACCCCGAGGACGTGCTCCCCGACGGCGCGCCCGGGAGTCGCAGTCGTGAGCCGGCGATGATGTGGTCGTGATCGGTCAGGCCGTTGGCGCCCGCCAGTGCCGCCATGCTCACACCATGCCGATGGGCGATCGCAGAGAGCGAATCCCCCGGACGCACCAGGATGTCGGCTCGGGCGGGCCCGGCGAGCAGCAGCACCGCGATCAGCGTCCACAGAAACACCCATGCGGTCAGCGGGCCATGGCGGTCGGACACGGTGGCGGACTGGATCACGCGACAAGCCTGACCGTCACCCGGTCGGCGCGGTAGAGGCGGGACACCCTGGCACCCTCTCCCCCGCCCGGATCCGCTGCAACGAGAACGCGTCTTCGGCCCTGCTCAGCGGCCGGTCGACGCCCCGTGTTGCAGATGCGGCAACACCTGGTGCAACGTGGGAAACCGACGGCGCTCCAGCGCCTCGAACGGACGAAGGTCCCTCGTCCCGTGCGCCGGGCATCCGGCCGGCATCATTCGCGCACGGCTGCTGTTAGCGTCCCGATTCATGCGCCAACCCCCAACGCCGCGGCTTGCGGCCCTCACCGCCCTCCCGATCAGGACCCGGCCCACGTGCCCATGAAGCCCGCGGTGGGTGTGGCCACCGCGCTGATGGCGCTGGCGATGCTCATGGGCGGTTGCACCGGCTCGGGCGACCCGCCCGTCGAGGGCGTGACGCGCACCATCCCGACCGACGCCACGGGTCCGCTACCGGTGGTCGCCGTGCAGGACGACCGGTTCGTGAACGCCGACGCCGACCTGGACGAACGCCTGCGGTACATCACCGGGACCGGAGCCCGCGCCACACGGGTGGACGTCTTCTGGAAGGACGTGGCGCCCGAACGGCCAGCGCGGCCCGCCGATCCCGCCGATCCGGCCTATCGATGGACCCGGTTGGACGCCATCCTGAGCCGACTGGCCGCGGCGGACATCCAGATCATCCTCGACGTGTTCAATCCGCCCGCATGGGCGACCGGAGGTCGGACGACCGCCAATCCCGGGGAGTCGGCCTACAACAACATCCCGCCATCCCCCCTTGCCTATGGCGAGTTCATGGAGGCCCTCTCGCGGCGGTACTCCGGCGGATCGACGACGGACGACGGCGAGCCGCTACCGGACATCCGGTTCTACGAGGTGTGGAACGAGCCGAACCTGGACCTCTTCTACCGCCCCGGTGGCGGCACGAAGGGCCGCCTGGACGCGTACGCCGGACTGGTCCGCGCCGCGTATCCGGCGGTCAAACGGGGCGGCGGGTCGGACACGGTGGTCCTCGTCGGCGCCGGAGGCCCGCGGAGTCGCACGGGCCGGACCGGGGTCGGCGCCAGGGACTGGGTCCGCGGACTCCGCAAGCGTGATGTGCCGCTGGACGTCTATTCCCAGCACATCTATCCGGCGGCCAACCCGACCGACGAGACCCCCGCCTTCCCCGCCTGGGCGACACTCCCGGAGTTGCTCGACGAGATCACGGCCTGGCGCCCGGCGCTGAAGCTCGCCATCACCGAGGCGGGCTATACGACCGCCGCGACCGAATACCGCAAGACGAGGGTCACCGAGGAGCAGCAGGCGACGAACCTGCGCGACATGTTCGACCTGCCCGCGGTGCGGGATCCTCGCGTCCTGACCGTCGTCTGGTTCAACCTCCAGGACAACGCGGCCTGGCCCGCGGGACTGCTCCGCGAGGACGGCTCCGAAAAGCCGAGTTGGGACGTGTTCCGCCGGATCACGGCAGAGCCCCAGCGCACCCTCACCAGGTGAGGCCGGTGTCGGACACCGGGGGAGGGCCCGATGTCCGACACGGCGTTCGCCCCGCTACCCGAGGCGGGTCTCCAGCGGGATCGGGTTGCTGATGCAGTAGGCCCCCGGGCAGCGATCGTCGGCCAGTGACTTCAGTCGATCGAGGGTGGCCGGGTCGGCGTCACAATCGACGTGGAGCGTCCACGTCAGCTTCTCGACCGGCGGGCGGTCCGAGACACCCAGCGCCCGGGACATGTCGACGGTCGTCGACACCTCACCGCGCAGCGCCCGCAGCGGAACGCCCTCACGGGCGGCTTCGAGCGCGAACGACATGGCGTAACACGCGACGCCGCCCCACATGCAGTAGGCCAGCGGATTCGGCGCTCGCCCGCCGCCGCCCATGGGTGCGGGGAAGTCGCAGCGGAACTCCACCTGCCCGCCCGGATACGGGATCATCGCCGTGAATTGCGGTTCGCTGTCGGAGACCTGCCATTCCCCGGAGAGGACGACCGGCTGCAGGACGGCCTCGGGCGAGGCCGCGGCGGCGGCCGCAGTCGCGGCCACCGCGTCGGTGTTGACGTTGTGCATGGGGTTCCTCCTCAGTGTCCGAACCGAACGTCGGGCAGGATGCGGTCGAGCCACCGGGGCTGCCACCAGGCCGCCCTGCCGACCAGGCGGAGCATCACCGGCACCAGCAGCAGCCGGACCAGCACCGCGTCGAGCAGCACGGCGACGCCCAGGATGATGCCCATCTCCTTCGGCGGCAGGGGGCCGGACAGGGCGAAGGTGAAGAACACGGCCACCATGACCGCGGCCGCCGCGAGAATCACCCGCCCGCTGTGCGCGAGACCGCCCACCATCGCCTCGTGCGGATCATGCGACCGATCCCAGTGCTCCTTGGCGGAACTCATCAGGAACACGGTGTAGTCCATCGAGATCGCGAAGATCATGGCGAAGAAGAAGATCGGACCCCATGCGTCGAGGAATCCCTGCGCCTCGAAGTTGAGCGGTCCGGTGAGCCACCCCTCCTGGAAGATCATCCGCGCGACGCCGAACGCCGCCCCGGTGGCCAGGAGGCTCGAGAGCACCCCGATGGCCGCGGCGACCGGCGCCTGCAGTGCCACGAGCAGGAGCACGAAGCCGAGCACGAGGATGATCCCGATGGCCAGCGGCGTGTAGGTGCCGAGTGCCGCTTCGAGGTCGTGGTTCTCGGCCGATGCCCCGCCCACCAGCACGTCGGTGGGCAGCGTGGACCGCAGGTTGTCGATGATGTCGCCCAATGCGGGATCGTTCGGCCCGACGGTGGGAATCGCCTGCGCCATGCCCAGTCCGCCGCCACCCGGCTGCACCGGTGAGACGAAGGCGATCGACGCGGTGTCGCTCGCGGCGAGCTTCGCCGCCGCTTCCACGTCCGCCGTCGGCCCGACCAGCTGCAGGCTTCCCGGCGCGCCGACACCGAAGGCCTTCTGGACCTGTTCGTAGCCCACACGGGCGCCATCGCCTTCGGGAACCACGGTGATACTCGGCATGCCGGTCCGGAGTCCGAGGATCGGCACGGCGAGAACCAGCAGGATGACCGTCGCCGCGACGCCGAGCACACCGGGGCGCTGCCACAACCGCTCGCCCCAGCGTGCGAAGGCCGGCGACCGGTGCTCGCCGGTGTGCACCCAGGGCAGCGACCACCGGTTGACGCCGTCGCCCAGGCGACCCAGCACCGCCGGGAGCAGGGTGAGGCTCGCGGCCAGGATGAAGATGACCGACAGCATGATCCCGAGTGCCATCGAGCGGAACGCGGGACTCGGCACGATCATGACCGCCGAGAGCGCGATGAGCACCGTCAGACCCGAGAACAGGACCGCCTTGCCGGCGGTGTCCTGGGTCACGGCGACGGCCTCCTGGCGGGTGAGGTGTGATCCCATGAACGCGCCACGGAAGCGCTGGACGATGAAGAGCGCGTAATCGATGCCCAGCGCCAGCGCGAACATCAGCGCGAAGTTCATCGCCCAGATGGACACGTCCGCGACCTGTGCGGACAGGTAAAGGGCCCCGGCCGCCATCGCCAGCGAGATGATGGTGAGCATGAGCGGCAGCGTGGCCGCGACCACGGCGCCGAACGCGACCATCAGAATCGCCAGGGTCACCGGCCAGCTCAGGAGCTCGGACCGGATCATCGCGTCCTTGTTGGCCTGATTGAAGTCGGACCACATGCCCGAGGCACCGGTCAGGTCGACGCGGACCGCGTCGGTCCCCTGCTTCGCGAGCTCGCCCTTGAGGGTGTCGGCCGCGTGGACCATGCCGGTCGTGTCACGGGCGGCTCCGGCCATCAGCACGGCGGTGTGACCATCCCTGCTGAGGGTCTGCCCCTCGACGGGCGGCTGGACGACCGTGACCGCATCGCTGCCGTCCAGGACCGTCGTCGCCTTTGCGACCACGTCCTGGAAGGCCGGGTCGGTCGCCGTCAGCGTCTCGGAGTGGACGACGACCATGAGGGCCGCGCCCGACATTCCCTGGAAGTTCTCGTCGATCAACTGCCGCGCGGCGACCGATTCGCTGCCGCTGTCCTCCCAGCCGGCACCGGAGAGCGCGTGTTCGGCGCTCGGTGCGAAGACGCCGAGTCCGACCAGCGCCACGATCCAGAGGGCGACGACGATCCGCACATGATCAGCCGACCAGCGGCCGAGTCGTCCGATGGGTCCAACCGCGGTCATTTGGCGACCTCCAGAAGTTCGATGAGCTGTCCCGCTTCATTCCGCAACGAGTTGCAGACGAGCGCGCAGAGATCGGTCACGATCGGGTCGGCGATCTCGTACGTGGAACTGGTCCCCACCTTGCGGCGGCGGACGATGCCGGACCGATGGAGCACACCCAGATGCTTCGACACGTTCTGCTGGGTGCAGTCGAGGGTCGCGGTGATCTCGGCAACGGTCTGCTCGCCGTTGCGCAGCCGTTCCAGGATCCTGATCCTGGTGGCGTCGCCGATGGCCCGGAACCGCTCCGCGATCAGGTCGATCGCGCCATCGGGAAGGGGTTGTGCAGCAGGCCGCTGCTCGCTGTGGGTATCCATGGCGGGGTAGCGTACTCACAACCACTCGGTTGTCAAGTGGTGGAGTTCACAACACTCCCCACTCGACGGTTCCCTGCGTCGGGCGAAGATGTCAGAATCCCCGGTCATGACCGGTAGTCGCCTACTCCCCGCGGCGCTCGCCGCCGGCGCATTCACCCTGGTCGCCGCCTCCTCGGCCGCGGCGGTGACGCCGGAGCTCAGCTGCGTCACACCGCACAACGGCGCGTGGCTCGGCTACTTCGGGTACTCCAACCCCTCCTCCTCCGCTCGGACCATCGGAATCGGCTCCAACAACCGCTTCCGCCCCGGCCCCAGCGACGTGGGCCAGCCGGTCCGCTTCGAGCCCGACACCGCTCCCGTCGGCGACTACACGGACACCCGCACGCAGATCGTGGTGGGCGCGCCGTTCAGTCGTTCCACCACGTGGGAACTCGACGGAGCCCGCGCAACCGCCGACCGCGCCTCCGATCGCTGCCGGTTCGATCTCGGCGTGTCCATCCGGACCGATCGACCCGAGGTCCACCCGGGTGAGAAGGTCACGTGGATCGTCGCGCTCTCGAACGCCGGCGCATCGCCGATGCCCCGCAACCAGATCGTGTTCGACACCGTCGACCTCCCACCCCTGGCGATCGACGAGATCCCGCCTGACGAATTGATGCCCGGCGAGGGCATCTACTACTGGGGCATCACGCGGCCGCGCGTGAGCGACTGCGGTGAGGAGATCCGCGCCGAGGCTCGTGTGAGCATCGGGCCCGGAGTCGTCGTCACCCCGGATTCGAACGCGGCCAACGATCGCGCCGCCGCCTCCTTCAGCGTGGCCTGCGACGCCGACCTGGCCCTCCAGGCGACGGCGGACGCCGCCGCCTACAGCCCCGGCCAGGTGGCGACCTACACCTTCACGGTGACCAACACCGGCGACATCAGCGTTCCCAGCGACACGGTCACGGTCAGCGACCCGACGCTCACCAACATCACACCGGTCGGTATCCCACCGGCCCGCCTCCAGCCGCAGGAATCGCTCACCTTCACGGCCACGCGGGCCATCACGGCGGACATGTGCGACGTGGGGGCCACCATCCAACCGACCGCCGGCTTCACCACGCCGAGCCTCACCGACGCGAACCCCCAGGACAACACCGCGACCGTCACCGTGACGGTCACCGGCGGCGCCTGCACCGCGGTTCCCGAACCGCCGCCGCCGGTCATCGCCCGGAACGACGCCAAGCCGAGCACGATCACCCGGCTGCGGGTGGAGGTCACGGGCAGAACCCTGGGTACCGTCGGCCGCGCGGGCACCTACCGTTTCCGGGTCCGCAACGTGGGACGCCACACGGCCCACGGCATCGTGGTCACCGCCGCTCCCCCTCCGGGCTCCGCGATCGTCCGGCGCCGCCCCGGCGTCCGCGTGCGCCACGGCCGCGTCGTGCTCCGGATCCCCGCGCTCCGCCCCCGTGGAACGCGGGTGTTCACGGTCCGGGTCAGGTACACCCAGACCACGCCCCGGCGCCGCCAGGCGGTCGTCGTGGCCCGTGCCACCAACGCTCCGACCACCCGGGATGCGCTGCGCGTCCGCGTGCGTCCGCGTGCGGTGCGGGTCGCGCAGCAGTTGCCTCCGGTCACCGGCTAGCCCTCCGCCACGCGAGGTCGGGCCCGGCCGACCGGTCCGCGGCGCCGGCGGGCGTGACGTCCCCGTCGCGTGGCGGGGCGGACGTCGCAGCCGTTAGGCTCAGATCACACGAACGATCGAGGAGTCCGCGTGAGCGAGAGCACGCCACCACAGGATCCAGGTTCCCACCCGGCCGAACCCGTCCCCGGCATGCCTCCGGGAATGTTGCCCGGGATGCCCCCGATTCCGCCCGGCGTGCTGGGACCTCCCGGCGGCCCGCCCCCGCCGGCCGATGGCGATCCGCCACCGATCGAGACCTTCACCCAGTACGACCAGGAACGCGACGTGTTCCACTGCTCGTATGGCCCGGTGCAACCCGCTCGCACCGTGTGGGACGAGGATCGCGAGATCCAGGTTCGCCTCGACATGCACTCGCGGCGGGTCGTCGGATTCTCGATCCCCGAGTTCGCGAAGTGGCTCGAGGAGCACGGCACCGAGGACGGGGGCTTCGAGATGGACCTGCCGGAGCACTGGGAAGGCGCGCTCGACAACTGACGTGCTGAACCTGCGGGCTCGTCAGCACGCCGGGGCGAGCCTGTGGGCGCCGGTGTGTGACGCCGGCACGCGGCCAGGAGAGCCCGGAGGCGCGGCGGCGTTACGACGCCATCAGCCGCGCCACGCCGGTCGGTCCCGCGCGCAAGATGGCCGCGGAGCGACGGGCGTCACGCACCTGTTCCCGGGCCCGGCGTTCCCCCAGCTCGTCGCCGAGACCGCGCAGGCGTTCCGCCTCCGCCTCGGCGATGTCCGCCATCTGATCGAGCCGGAGTGCCATGCGTGCGTTGCGTCCGCGGCGAGACCCGGACGGCGCCGGGCGCTGGCCTCGGAAGAGCGTGAGCTGTGTGGTGTCTCCATGATCGAACATATGTTCGTAGAGTAGCTCCACCATCGGACGACACGCACACGGCCGGTTCCGACGGCGAATGGTCCGGTCACGCTCCCCGCCTCAGCGCGGGGCGGCCCGCACCACCACGTTGCCGATGCCCGACGACGCGCTGACCGTGTGCGCCGCGCCCTCCTGATCGGTGAGGCCGGTGACGGTGGCGGTGCCTTCGGTGCTGGTGACATCGAGCGCGTAGGTCCCGGCCGGGATCTCCGCGGTGACGTCGCCGGTTTCGCTCCGCAGGTTCAGGGTGCTCGGAGCGGCGGTGAGACGGGCCTGGACGTCGCCGGTCACCGATCGAGCGGTGAGCCGGCTCGGGCCACCCTCGACACGAACCGTGCCATCCTCGCTGATGGCGTCGATCGGCCCCTGGACGCCGACAACCTCGAGCGCCCCCCGCACCGTCTTGGCGTCCAGTTCGACGCCGGCCGGCACGCGGACCTCGAGGTCGGCGCTGCACGAAGCGAAGGCCCACCCCGGGCACGAGACGCCCACCGTCGCATGCCCTCCGTCCACCTGGATCTCGACGGTCGGCGCCGAGAGGATCCAGCGCGACGTCGCGTCGATGCCGGGTGCGCCCGGGTCGGCCGAGATCGTGACCGAGCCGCGCTCGGAATCCACGGTGAGCGAGGTGATGTCCGCCGGGAGGGCGTAGGTCTCGCTGGCGGTCCGGCTCAGGAACACGACCAGCACGGCGCCCACGACGAATACCGACAGGACGATCGCCGCGATGATGAGCAGCGCGCGTTTCTTCTCCACGGGCGGGGAGGTTACCCGGCCGACGGCTCTGGCGTCCCCGGATCCGGTTCGTCGTCCTGCGGCGGCGCCGTCCCCTCGGCGGGCCGCTCCTCGTGGCGGGCCCGGAACCACACCTGGGTCGCCACCTGGATGATCCCCGCCAGCGGGATCGAGACCATCGCCCCCACGAGTCCGAGGATCTGGGTGCCCACGAGCACCGCGATGATGATCCACAACGGATTGAGCCGGACCGCGCGGCGCTGGATCATCGGCTGGACGAAGTGGTTCTCGATCATCTGGTACACCGCCCAGAAGACGAGCGCAGCGACCCCAACCTGCCAGCTCTGGAAGAACCCGACCGTCACGTACGGGATCGCGCCGAGTGTGGCACCCACCATGGGGATGAAGGTCATCATGGCCACCCATAGACCCAGCAGCGGGATGTACGGGATCCCCGCGATGAGCATGAACGTCGACGCCACGACCGAGCCGATCAGCGCGACCGCGGCCACCCCCACGACGTACCCCGCGACGACCTTGTAGGCGCCGTCGAGCAGGCTGCACATGCGCTCCCGGGCGGGACCGTCGACCTGCTCCTCGGCCCACCGCCGCACGGCGGGGCCGTAGAGGCTGAAGAGGAACGTCAGCACGAGGACGCTGACGACCGCGATGATCCCGGACACGACCCGCGAGGCCGCGTCGACCGCCACGTTCGGCCCGGCGATGCTCGAGAGCAGGTTGAGCAGCTGGACCCGGACCTGGTCGAGCACCCCGTACTGTCGGTCCAGCCGCTGGACGAGACTGGAATTCTGAACCTGGTCGATGTATTGCGGAATCGCGCTCACGAGTCCGTTCGCGGCATCGAACAGCGGCGGCACGAACACCAGCAACGCGACGACAGTCGCGACCGCGCCCAGGACGTAGACCGCAACGATGGCTCCCGCCCTTGGAAGCGCGGTCCGTCTCCGCACCAACCCGACCAGCGGGTCGATCGCGACGGCGAGAAACACGGCGATGGCCAACCACTGGACCACCGTGCGGCTGATCCAGACACCCCACAGCAGCGCGGCGAGCCCCACCAGCGTCAGGGCGACGCGGACCACCGAGGCGGTGGACGGTCCGTCACCCGGCCGCGCCCGGAGCCGGTCCGCCACATGGCGAACGGGTCCCGAGCGAATGGGCGGCGACTGCGAACTCACACACGCGTGTTCGCCGCACCCGTGATGGATCCTGCGGGTGCGGACCTCATGGTCCGCACCCGACGGGGATCAGTACGACAGCGACTGCGCTCCGAAGAGCACGGACATGTTGAGGATCACCAGCAGGCGACCCTCCAGCTTCGCGACGGACTCGAGGTAGTCGGCGTTGCCGGCACCCTCCGGCGGATCCTCGCACTGGTCTGCGTCGACGGTGAGGACTTCCTTCACCTCGTCCACGATCACGCCAACGGTCGTGTCCGGGAGTTCGACGATGACGATCTTCGCGTCCTCGGCCCGCTCACCCATCGTGCCGAAGCGCGACCGAAGGTCGACGACCGGGATGATCCGGCCGCGGAGGTTGATGACCCCTTCCACGCCATGCGGCGAACCCGGAATGGGTCGGGGCTCGGTGTAGCGGATGATCTCCTGCACCAGCTTGATCGGGACGCCGTACTCCTCAGCGCCCAGCGTGAAGACGACCAGCTGATGTGCCTGAGTGTCGGCGGCAACGTCGGTGCTCATGGTTCGACCGGCTCCTCGAAGTCATGGTTGTATGGCGTCGGTCAGGCGGTGCGCCGACGCTGACACTGAGGCCATCGGCCGACACCAGGGCAAACCTGAGGCGTTTGCCAGAATCTCGCCAGTCCTTTGACGGCACGTCCCACAGGAACCCGCGCCCGGCGTGACGATCACCGAAACTCAGCTCCTGTCGCGTATCCGCCGGATCGTGACCAACCGCGGCGGAGTGCTCCTGGGTATCGGCGATGATGCCGCCGTACTCGGCATTCCGTCCCCGGTCATCGCCGCCCACGACATGGTCGTCGAGGACGTGCACTTCCGATGGAGCACCAGCGAGCCCGAGGACGTGGGCCACAAGGCGCTCGCGGTCAATCTGTCGGACCTGGCGGCGATGGGTGCCGCACCCGTGGCCGCCCTCGTCGGACTCGGGCTCCCGGCGGGGACGACCCCCGACGTCGTGGAACGCATCTACCGGGGCATGGAGCGGCTCGCCGGCGCACACGGCTGCACGATCGCCGGCGGAGACATCAGCCGGTCCGCGGTGACCGTCGTCTCGGTTTCCGTGCTGGGCGGACTGGACGGCGTCGGGTCCGCGGTTCGCCGCGACGGCGCACGCCCCGGCGATCTGGTGAGCGTGACCGGGGCGCTGGGCGCATCCGCGGCGGGCCTGGCGCTGCTCGAAGACGCGGCCCTCATTCGCCCGGCGGAAACCGAGGACCTCCTCGCCGCGCATCGCCGTCCCATCCCGCAGGTCGAACTCGGACGCCGACTGGCCGCGCACGGGGTCCACGCCATGCTCGACTGCTCGGACGGCCTCGTACAGGACGCGGGCCGCCTGGCCGAGGCGTCCGGCGCGGAGGTCCTCATCGACCTCGACCTGGTGCCCATCGCCCCGGGCGTCGCCCGCGTTGCAGACCAGCTCGGCGTCGATCCGGCGATGTTCGCCTCGGGGGGCGGCGAGGACTACGCCCTCATCGTCGCCCATCCGGAGCCGCTCCCGGCCGGGTTCGGCGCCACCGTCGTCGGCCGCGTCGGCGATGGCGCACCGGGCGTCGTCGCCAGCCGTTCGGGCGCTCCCGTCACCCTCGACCGCGCCGGCTGGGAGCATCGATTCGACCCTGACTGAGGCGCAGGCCACCGGCACCCCGGTGGCCGTCTGATCTCAGCGGGTCTCCGCGGCCAGCGGCGCCAGGCGGTCGGTCCCGGGACGCGCACCGAACAGCGCGACGATCTCTTCGTGATCGAGGGCCTCGCGCTCCAGCAGGACCGCCGCACCCCGTTCCAGCAGCTCGCGGTGTTCGGTCAGCATCCGGGTGGCCCCCAGGAACGCCTGGCCGAGCAGCTCCTGCGCGGCCCGTTCGACCTCGTCGACCTGGTGGTCCGCGTGGTCATTGGGAATGCCGACGAGCAGGCTCTCACGGGTCCCGGGCACCGCCATGGCGAGCTGGCCGGCCATGCTTCGGGCGAGTCGGGACGCGCGCTCCAGATCGTCCGCGGCACCCGAGGTGCACTCGCCGAACACGAGCTCCTCGGCCGCGCGCCCCGCCAGCATCATCGCCAGGCGTTCCGTGCATTCGGTACGCGTGACCAGGAACCGGTCCTCGAGCGGGAGCGAGATCGTCACCCCCAGCGCACCACCCTGCGGGATGACGGTGACGCGATCGACCTGGTCGCAACTCGGTGACAGGTGCCCGACGAGCGCGTGCCCCATCTCGTGGTACGCCACCAGCCGCCGTTCCTCGTCGGACATGACGTGGCTGCGGCGCTCGGGCCCCGCCGACAGGCGCAGCAGCGCGCGCCGGAAATGGTCGAGGTCGATCGCCGAATCTCCCGCGCGGGCGGCCTCGAATGCCGCCTCGTTGCAGAGCGCGGCCAGGTCCGCGCCGGCGAGACCCACCGTCATCGCGGCCACCCGTCCGGCATCGGCCGTCGGGGCCAGTGGCCGCTCTCGCAGATGTACGTCGAGGATCTCGCGACGTGCCCCGCGACTGGGAAGCCCGACGGCGATCTTTCGATCGAAGCGGCCCGAGCGCACGAGCGCCGGATCCAGCTCGTCGAGCCGGTTCGTGGACGCGAGCACCACCACCGGCTTCGTGGGATCGGTGCGGAAGCCGTCCATCTCGGTCAGCAGCTGGTCGAGGGTCTGCTCACGCTCGCCGTTCGCGGCGTGTCCCGTGCGGCGACCGCCCACGGCGTCGATCTCGTCGATGTACACCACGGCCGGAGCGGCTTTGCGCGCCGCCGCGAAGAGCGACCGGATCCTGCGGGAACCGAGCCCGGCGTAGACCTCGACGAACTCCGACCCAGATGCCGAGAAGAAGGGGACGCCGGCCTCCCCCGCCACCGCGCGCGCCAGGAGCGTCTTGCCGGTGCCGGGAGGCCCGTGGAGGATCACGCCCTTGGGGAGTTGCGCGCCCAGGCGCTCGTAGGGCCCGGGGTTCTTGAGGACGTCGGCGATCTCGGCGACGTCGTCGCGGATCTCGTCGATCCCGGCGACGTCATCGAAGGTCGTGGTCGACCGCACCGGCTTCAGGCGGTGACCGAAACGTCCCCCGCCGACGGTGCGCAGCGCCATGGCGGACACGATCACGAGGGCCGCCAGGAGCAGCATCGGCCCCCAGGTCTGGACCCAGGCTCCGAACGAGAATCCGCCCCCGACGTCGATCGGCGGACCGAGGTCCGTGGAGATGGTGGGGCGTTCGATCGAGAGCGGGACGCTGCCCGCTCTCGCGGCAGCCACGGCCTCGGCGCTCAACGCGCTGGTCGTGTCGGCGACGAAGTGTCGCCCGCCCCGGTACAGATGGAGTTCGGCATCCGCACCGGTGGTGACCAGGGTTGCCGTGTCCGCCCGCCCTGCGGCGAGCTGGTCCAACGCACGCGACAGCGGAATCGGCGTCAGTGTGGCGCTGGAGCCGGTCGTTGCGGCCGTCGCCGGTGCGACACAGACACCGATGGCCACGAGCAGGGTGATGAGCGAGCGGATCAGCATTGGCGTCATCAATAGTGAAGCCCGCCCGCGTCCCCGGCACCGCCCGTGCGGACGGTTGGCGCGCGACGCCCGGACCGTCCGGACGGCCAGTGGCGCGTCGGACGGCTACCATCCGGACTCGTGCCAACCCAGGCTGAATTCGAGGTGCTCGTCGGGAACGCCATGGACCTCGTGCCCGAACCGTTCCGTGAGGCGCTCGAAGAGGTGGCGGTGGTGGTCGAAGCGTACGGTCCGCCGCACATGGGTCCGCTCTTCGGGCTCTACCAGGGCGTTCCGCGGACCCGGCCGGAGGGATCGGGGTTCGGCCAGCTCCCACCGCGGATCACCCTCTACATGCACCCGATGGTCGACCGCTTCCACGATCCGGGACAGCTCATCGAGCAGATCCGGATCACCCTCCTCCACGAGCTCGGGCATCATCTGGGGATGGATGAGCAACAACTCGAGGAGCTTGGGTACGGATGAACGTCGATGAGGCCATCGCGGGCCGCCGGTCGGTCCTGCACGTCTCGGACGCCGAGGTGCCGCGCCCGGTGATCGAGGAGCTGCTGGTGGCGGCCACCTGGGCCCCGAATCACAAGCTCACCGAGCCATGGCGTTTCGTGGTCGTCGCGGGTGATGCGCGGCGGGAGCTCGGCGAGGCGCACGCCGACGCGGTCGGCGCCGAGGGCGAGGCCCGTCTGGGCCAGATCGCGCTCACGCACCGGGCCCCGGTCATCGTGGTCTGCATCGCGCACTACGAAGATGCCGATCCGGTCCGCCGGCGCGAGGACCGTGATGCGGTCGCCGCGGCCGTCCAGAACCTCTTGCTCGCCGCTCACGCCAGGGGGCTCGGCGCGATCTGGCGCACCGGACCGTTCTGCGACGAAGTGCCCGTCCGTGAGCACCTCGGGGTCGCGAACGGGGACGACCTGGTGGGATTCGTCTACCTCGGATGGCCGGAACAGATCCCTCCGAACCCCTCGCGACGACCCGTCGAGGAGGTCACGACCTGGCGCGGCTGAGTTTGCCGACCCCCATGTCGTTCAGATCGATTTCGTCCCTCATTGGGTGACGAACATCGCGACTTTGTGAGACTCCGGAGGGGTCGCGTGACTCGCGATCATCCCGATTCCCATGGGGATCTCGGGGCTACGCGGACATGTGACCCAACCGGCGCCCCTCGGTCGATTGAAGGACTCTGGCGATTTTCTGCGGGTGAACCTGCCAAACGATGGGTTCGTGATTCCGCCACTCAAGTCGTACGAAAGGTGCTCGATACACGATCAAGAACGCGTGGCGGGTCCCCGAGCGTGGGCACCGCTGTCCGGAGGGCGCAGTCCGCTTGCGTGTTCAGGCGGGAGGGGACCAGGCACGGGGCCCCTCCCGCCGACCCCCAAGACTCCTAGTGCTCGATCGCGGGAGCGTTCTCGAGCCCGGTGATGGCCATGCTGGCCTCGCCGCCGTAGCGCTTGTTGAGGTTGATGATCAGCGCCGTCGACCCCTCGATGATGATGGCGTTGTGCAGCGGTCCGGCATCAAGTGCCCGTGCGCCGGGAAGCGACTTGGTCAGCTCGATGACTTCTTCCCGAGCCGCCTTGGACTTGCCGCACACCAGGACGTCGGCGTTCAGGTGATGCCGCGCCTGCAGTCCCGCCGCGGGCAGGTTGTTGTAGGCGACGACGACCCTGGCCTCGGGCGCGAGCTCCTGGATCCGGTGCGCGCAGGACGGGCCACCACCGGGCAGCTCGTCGCCCTGCACCGCCAGGGCCCCGCTCTTGCCGAACTTCAGCGCGTTGACCACGGAGATCAGGACCTTGCCCGCGAGCGCGTCGGCGAGCGCCGGGATGGTCGCGTCGATGCCCTCCCAGGGAATGGAGACGACGGCGATGTCACCAGCCGCTGCGGCGTCGACGTTCTCCATCGGAATGAACGTTCCGTCCGGGAGCGCCTCCCGCAGCCCCGCGGCGGCCTGGTCGGCCTTTTCCTGGCTGCGCGAACCCACGACGATCTCGTGGCCGGCGGCGGCGAAACAGATGGCGAGGCCACGGCCGAGATCGCCCGTTCCTCCGAAGATCGCAATCTTCATGCAGCAGTTCCCTTCAGGTTGTCCCCGGCCCGCCGGTGGGCGGCTTCCAGAGTGTTTGCGAGCAGGTACGCGATGGTCATGGGTCCCACACCGCCGGGTACCGGGGTGATCCAGCCGGCGACCTCGACAGCCTCGTCGAATGCCACGTCACCGCAGAGCCCGTCGTCGGTGCGATTCATGCCGACGTCCATCACGGCGGCGCCGGGTTTGACCCAATCACCGCGAATCATCTCAGGCCGACCCACCGCCGCGACCAGGATGTCGGCGGTGCGGCAGAGGGCGGGCAGATCGACCGTCCGGGAATGCGCCACGGTGACGGTGCAGTGCTCGGCCAGCAGCAGCATCGACTGCGGCTTGCCCACGATGAGACTCCGCCCCACCACCACGGCGCGCGCGCCCACCAGAGGCACCTCGGCATCGCGGAGCATCCGCATCACCCCCTGCGGCGTGCACGGCACGTTCCCGGGTTCGCCACGCATGAGGCGACCGAGATTGACCGGCGCAAACCCGTCGACGTCCTTGTCCGGATGGATGCGGTTGGCGATCAGGGGCTCGGACAGCTGCTCCGGGACGGGCAGCTGGACCAGCATCCCGTCGACGGCGTCGTCGGCGTTGAGCTCGTCGATGAGCGCGTCGAGTTCGGCCTGGGTCGTGCTGTCGGGCAGCGTGATGCGCCGCGCGACCATGCCCGCGGCCTCGGCAGCCTTCGCCTTGTTGGCCTGGTAGATCTCGCTGGCAGGATCGTCGCCCACCTGGATCCCCACGAGTCCGGGTGCCCGGCCGTGCAGCGCGACGAAGCCGGCGACGCCGTCGGCGACCTCCTCGCGAACCGTGGCCGCGGTGGCTTTTCCATCGATCACATGTGCGGGCATCTACCCCACCTTTCGCATCGGCGCGGCACCGGCCATCAGGCGGCGTTCGGTCCCGTCGTTGCTGAATCTGACACGAACCAGCTGGCCGCGTCCCTCGACCCCCGTGACGACGCCCTCGCCGAAGGTCGCGTGCACCACCGAGTCACCGGCGGCGAGCGCCGGCGCGGACGAGCGGCCCTCCTGCGACCGGGCCCGCGCGCTGCGGCTCGGCGCTCCCGCGGGACGGGCGATCGCATCCCGGGGAATCTCCCCGAGGAACCGCGACGGCAACCGGTATTCACGGCCACCGTGCAGCATCCGCGTCTCGCAATGGGTCAGCATGAGCCGGCGCCGGGCCCGGGTCATGCCCACGTAACAGAGGCGTCGTTCCTCCTCGAGCGCCTCCGGCGTGTCGGACCGGACGTGGGGGAACACCCCGTCTTCCATGCCGGTCATGATCACGACGTCGAACTCGAGCCCCTTGGCGTTGTGCACGGTCATGAGCGTGGCCTGGCCCGCGGCGTCCTCCACCACGTCGGCGTCGCTCTGCAGGGCGATCTCCTCGAGGAACCCCTCCAGCGAAGGCTCGTCCGCCGACGCGTCGTACTCCGCCGCCACGTTCACGAGCTCGTCGAGATTGTCCAGGCGCCCCTGGGCCTCGAGCGTCCCCTCGACCATGAGCGACGCCTTCAGTCCCGATCGCTCGATCGCCATCTCCACGAGCCTGCCGAGCGGGAGTGCACCCTGCGCCGCCTGCGCCAGATCGGCGATGACCGAGGCCGTGTCGGCGAGTGCCCCACGCTGGGCCGCGGTCAGGCCGCCCACCATCTCGGCGTGTGCCGGCGTGTCCCCGATGGGCATCCCGTGTTCGAGCGCGAAGGCGGCGAGCTTGGCGATGCACCCCGGGCCGAGCCCCCGCTTGGGCGCACCCGTCATCCGGGTGAACGCCATCAGGTCGGCGGGGTTCGCGGCGACCCGCAGGTATGCGGTCAGGTCACGGATCTCCGCGCGTTCGTAGAAGCGGGGTCCACCGATGACCTGGTATGCGATCCGCGACCTGACGAGCTGGTCCTCGATGGAACGACTCTGGGCATTGGTTCGGTAGAAGACCGCGATCTCGTCGAGTGAGGTGCCCTCGCCAAGCGCTCGATCGATCTCGGAGACGACGCGACGGGCTTCTTCGTGCTCGTCCCGGCACGCTTCGACCACGATGCGCTCGCCGTCGCCGCGGTCGGTCCAGAGGGTCTTCTCGCGGCGTCCCCGGTTCAGCGCGACGACGGCGTTCGCGGCGCGGAGGATGGTGCCGGTGCTGCGGTAGTTCTGCTCGAGCGCCACCACGGCGGCGTTCGGGTAGTCCCGTTCGAACTCGAGGATGTTGCGGACGTCCGCCCCGCGCCAGCTGTAGATGCCCTGGTCGTCGTCCCCGACGGCCATGACGTTGTTCTGGGGCGCGGCCAGCAGCTGCACCAGGCGGTACTGGGCCTGGTTGGTGTCCTGGTACTCGTCCACGAGCACGTGGCGGAACCGCTGCTGGTATCGCTCGCGGACCGACGCGTCGTGTTCCAGGAGCTCGACGGTGAGGACGAGCAGGTCGTCGAAGTCCACCGCGTTGGCGGCGCGCAGACGCTCGGTGTAGCGGCGATAGAGCCGCACCACCAGCTCGTCGCCGAAGCCGTCACTGACGCGCGCGAGCCCGTCCGGGTCGAGCATGCGGTTCTTCGCGTCGCTGATCTGCGCGAGCACCGCGCGAGGGCTGACCCGCTTGGGATCGATCTCCTCGTCCTTCATGCACGCCCGCATCAGGCGCAACTGGTCGTCGGCGTCGTAGATGACGAACCTGGGGTCGAGTCCGATCGCTTCGGCCTCGCGGCGCAGGATCCGCACGCACGCCGAGTGGAAGGTGCTCGCCCACAGATCGCGCGCCGCGGGGCCGACCAGGTCGATGATGCGTGATCGCATCTCCCCCGCGGCCTTGTTGGTGAACGTGATCGCCAGGATGGCCCACGGAGGAACGCCGCGATCGGTGATCAGATGGGCGATCCGGTGGGTGAGCACCCTGGTCTTGCCGCTTCCCGCCCCGGCGAGCACCAGGAGGGGGCCGTCTCCGTGGACCACGGCCTCGCGCTGGGGTGGGTTGAGGCTTCCGAGAAGGTCTGACACGGCCCGGTCATCCTACCGACGTGTCTGGCCGCCCCCGCCCCGCGGACCGGGTCAGGACGCCGCTGGAGGGGTGTTGCCGTCGACGTTGCGGCCGAGCGCCGCATCCACCTGCTCGCGCACGCTGGCGAGGCAGTCGTGGTCGAACCCGGGCGGGGGTTCACGTCCTTCGCGCAGCGCGGTGATCTCTCGCTCGAGCACGTCGATCCGCGCGACCAGGCATTCCATGGCCTCGGCGACCGGATCGGGCAGATGGGAGTGCTCCAGCGGCGGCTCCACCCGCTGTCCGTCGACGATGACCGGATGACCGGGGTTGCCCACGACCGTCGATCGGGGCGGCACGTCGTGGATGACGATCGATCCCGCGCCGATCTTCGCGTCGTCTCCCACCATGAGCGGCCCGAGTACCTGGGCGCTGGTGCCGACGATGACGCGGTCGCCGATCGTGGGGTGGCGTTTGCCGCCGTGGGCGCCGGTGCCGCCGAGGGTGACGCCCTGGTAGACGGTGACGTCGGCGCCGACCTCGGTGGTCTCGCCAATGACCACACCCATGCCGTGATCGATGAAGAATCCGGGGCCGATGCGGGCACCGGGATGGATTTCGATGCCGGTCAGGAAACGTGAGATCTGGGAGATCGCCCGCGCCGGGAACACCGCGCCGCGCACGTAGAGGCGGTGCGCCAGTCGGTGCATCCAGATGGCGTGCAGTCCCTGGTACATCAGGACCTCCGCCTTCGAGCGCGGCGCCGGGTCACGTTCCAGGACCGCGTTGATGTCTCGGCGGACCGTTGCGAGCGCGCGTCCGACGAGCCCCTTGCGGGTCGGCGGGGCGACGTTGGGGTGACCGGATGGCATGCCGGCCAGTATAGGCTGGTGTTCGTGGAGTCGCCGCAACCAGGTCCGGTCGTCAGCGCGGGTGGCGCGTCCTGTCGCCTGGGCCCCTCGCCCACCGCCCAGGCCATCCGGCTGACGGGGCTTCGAGTGACGCGCGGCGACGACCTCGACGCGCTCCTCGAAAAACTCCCCGAACCGCCGTGGGACGTCGAGCTGGCGAGCGACGACCCCGCCATCGGGCTGCTCGGCGACCGAGGGTTCGAGCGCTACATGGGCGGGGTGTTCATGGCCCGCGAGGCCGCCGGCGTACGTGCCGATCCCCCATCCGACATCGAGTTCGCGGACTATCGCAACGACTGGGCGCAGGCATTCTCGGACCTCGAGGCGCGAGCGATGGCCGGACTGGCCGCGTTCGCCGAAATGGGAAGCCCCTCCGGGTACGAATGGGGCGCCGGACACGGCGTGTTCATCGCCGCGCTGGACGCCAAACGGCGTCTGGTGGGCTTCGCGCACGCCGAAATGCCGGACGGCATGATCGACTGGCTCGCGGTCGACCCGGACCGGCAGCGCGAGGGCATCGGCAGCGGGTTGGTACGCGAACTCGGACGGCGTGTGGTCGACGGCCGCGGCACCCATCTGATGGCCGTCGCCGACGAGGATTCACCCGGACCGGCGTTCCTGCGCTCCCTCGGATTTCGCGACCGCGGACACCGCGTGTCGCTCATCCGGCGTTCCGCCGGCTGAGTCGGCGCTCCGGACCCGGACGCCGGCATGTGCGGGTCCGCCCACCTCGCGTGATTCGAGCATCCCCGTCGCGCGGGTGTTTCGCGGGGGGTGGCCTGAGGGACGGTGAACACGCTCGTTGCAGGCGATGCGGACGCACTTCGTGAACAGGCCGTCCGTCGACTCAAGAAAACGGCGCGACTTCCACCCGCACCTGTTCATGTACCCGCTCATCAACGTCGTGCTCTGGGCCATCTGGCTCGCGATCGCGGTGACCACGGACAGCTGGTACCCGTGGCCAGTATGGGTGACGCCGGGTTGGGGAATCGGGCTCATCGCCAACGCATGGGACGTCTCTCTGCGGCATCCGATCGCCGAGCACGAGATCCGTGAAGAGATGGAGCGCCTCGGCCGCCACCGCTGACGGCCCTCGCCGAGGGTCGCACAACCGTTTGTGTTGCACCGGAGGTTTCGCGGAAGGACGCTCGAACCGAACGCGGGAACGAGGAGGAACATCATGGGCGACGTGACCGATGCAACGCGCGAGGCCGAACGGATCGCCGCACGCGGCGAGGAGATCGCCCGCCGGCTCGCCGAAGTGGTCGGCGGGCGCGCGGGAACACAGGCCATTTTCGGCGACGCCGTCGAGCGCGACGGAGTGACCGTGATTCCGGTCGGGGCGGTGCGCTGGGGGGTCGGCGGAGGCGGCGGCAGCGGCGGCCCCTCGAGCAAGGAGGGCGAGGGTGCCGGGGGCGGCGGCGGGATGACCGCCACGCCGGTGGGCTACATCGAGATCGCCGGTGGAACCGCCGGATTCCGGCGCATCGGTCCGTCGGTGTCGCCCGGACTGATGCTGGCCTGCGGCGTTGCCGCCATGCTCGTCCTGCGAGGGCTTCGCGCCCTGGTTCGGTAGCGCCGGCGCCGGAACCGCATCGTCACGGTCACCCTCGACGCGGTGATGGACCGCACGCTGAACGTTCCGAATTTCCAGCCCGCAACCCGGAACCGCGCCGGTGCGGGAAGGCCCCGGGCGGGGTTCCGGGAGGCACCCGATGCGGTGCCCCCGGGACCCGTCGTACGTTGTTCCCGGTACCGGAGAACAGTGCGGGAAGGGGGATCCCGATGCGTGCGGTGGTGGTCTTCGAGTCGATGTTCGGCAACACCCGTCTCGTCGCCGAGCGGGTCGCCCGGGGGCTGTCGGCAGCCGGCGAAGTGGACGTGCTGCCCGTCGGCGAAGCCACGTCGGAGGCCCTCGATGGTGTCGACCTTCTCGTAGTCGGCGGTCCCACCCACGTTCACGGGATGACGACCCCTCGCACCCGGGACGCCGCTCACGAGCAATCGCACCGTCCGGATGCCTCGGTCACGCTCGATCCCGAGGCCGAGGGCCCCGGTCTGCGCGAGTGGTTCGACCGGCTCACGATCCCCGCCGGATGCCGTGCGGCGGCGTTCGACACGCGCGCCAGAGGCCCCGCCGTCCTGACCGGGCGAGCCTCGAAGGGCATCGCGAAACGCCTGGACCACCACGGCGCCACGCTCGTCGCGCAGTCCGAGAGTTTCCTGGTCGACCGCGAGAACCGCCTGGTGGCGGGCGAAGCCAGCCGCGCCGAGGCGTGGGGCAAGGACCTGCTGCGGAACTGAGCGGGAACCGGCCCCGGGCGGACGACTACTGGTCGGCGAACAGGGCGGTCGTCAGGTAGCGCTCGCCCGTGTCACACAGGATCGTCACGATCGTCTTGCCCTGATTCTCCGGCCGCTTCGCCAGTTCGAGGGCCGCCCAGACGTTCGCCCCGGCGCTGATGCCGACCAGGATGCCCTCCGTGCGGGCCAGCCCGCGCGACGTGACGAACGCGTCCTCGGCTGAACAGGTGATCACCTCGTCGAAGACGTCCGTGTTGAGCACGTCGGGAACGAAGCCGGCGCCGATTCCCTGGATCTTGTGGGGTCCCGGCTTGCCGCCCGAGAGCACCGGGGAGTCCGCCGGCTCCACCGCCACCGCGCGGAACCCCTCGCGACGGTCACGGAGGACCTCCGCGACGCCGGTGATGCTTCCCCCCGTCCCGACACCCGCGACGAGGATGTCCACCTCGCCGCCGGTGTCCGCCCAGATCTCCTCGGCGGTGGTGGTCCGATGGATCTCGGGGTTGGCGGGGTTCTTGAACTGCTGCGGCATGTAGCTGTCGGGGGTTTCGGCTGCGATCTGCTCCGCCTTGGCGATGGCGCCGCGCATCCCCTCCGGCCCGGGCGTCAGCACCAGTTCCGCGCCGTACGCGCGCAGCAGGGCCCGGCGTTCCATACTCATGGTCTCCGGCATGGTGAGGATGAGCTGGTACCCCTTTGCGGCGGCGGCGAAGGCCAGGGCGATCCCGGTGTTCCCGGACGTCGGCTCCACGATCACGGAACGTCCGGGCGTGAGCGATCCCGCCCGCTCCGCGGCGTCGATCATGGCGAGGCCGATCCGGTCCTTGACGCTGCCGGCGGGGTTCAACGACTCGAGCTTGCCGAGAATGGTTGCGCCGGTCCCGTCGCCGACCCGGAGGCGCACGAGCGGCGTGCGTCCGACCAGGTCGAGGATCGAGTCGGCGATGGGCTGGGGCTGCGGTGTGGTGTCGCTCAACGTGCTGTCTCCTGACCGATTGCCTGCCCGATGATCATGGCGAGGTCGTCTTCTGGACGGGCGCCGATGTGACCGATGACCTCCGCCGCGGCGGCGGCACCGGCCCGACCGCACGCCTCGGCGTCCCACCCCTGGACCATCCCGTGGAGGAACCCGGCGGCGAACAGATCGCCAGCGCCGGTCGTGTCGATCACGCGCGGGACCGAGACCGCCGCAACCTCCACCACGTCGTCCCTGGAGACGATCAACGCGCCGTTGGGCCCGCGCGTCACGGCGGCGACGGCGCAGTGCTCCTGGACACGGCCGACGACCTCGTCCAGGTCGTCGGTCTGGAACAGCGAGCGCGCCTCGTCCTCGTTCGCGAAGAGGATGTCGACGGACGACTCCAGCAGGTCCCGGAACCCTTCGCGGTGGCGATCGACGCAGAACGGGTCACTGAGGCTCAGGGCCACCAGCCGCCCGGCATCGTGGGCGGTGTCGGCCGCCAGACGAAGGGCGGACTGCGCGCGCGGCTCGTCCCAGAGGTAGCCCTCCAGGTACGTCACCCACGTGCTGCGGACCAGATCGGTGTCGATGTCCTCGGGTCCGAGTTCCACGCACGCGCCGAGGTGGGTCGCCATGGTCCGCGCGGCGTCGGGCGTGACCATCACGAAACAGCGTGCCGTCGTCGAGCCGTCGTTCGAGGGCGGCGTGTCGAAGCGCACACCGGAGGCCCGGATGTCGTGGCGGAAGATGGTGCCGAGCTGGTCGTCCCGAACCTTGCCGATGTAGGCCACGCGCCCCCCGAGCCCGCCGACCGCGGCGACCGTGTTCGCAACCGAACCGCCTGAAACCTCGACGCCGGAGGACATGTCCCGGTAGAGGGACTCGGCGTGGGTCAGGTCGATCAACGTCATCGTGCCCTTGTTGAGGGCGTGTGACGCCAGGAACTCGTCCTCGGCGTGGCAGAGGATGTCGACGATGGCATTCCCCACACCAAGCAGGTCGAATTGCACATCGTCGGGTCGGGACAGCGGCATGTCGGGGCTCCGTGTCGTGGTTGTCAGATGTGGAACATCGGCGCGTCGCTCAGCCTGGCCTCGCGTTCGGCCATGTCGGCGATCGTGAGGTTGGCGAGCGACTCCACCACGGTGTCCCTGGCGTCGGTCCAGACGCGGTCACACCCGCGCCCGCCGTCGTCGACCGGCCCCAGGCGACCGTCGACGGTTTCGACGACGTCGAGGATCGTGACCTCTGACGGATCGCGACGGAACGAGTATCCGCCCCGCACCCCGCGCTGGCTCTGGAGCACCCCCGAACGACGCAGCGACGCGAAGAGCTGCTCCAGCAGGTGCGGCGGTACGCCACGTCGCTCCGCGACATCCAGGATCGGCACCGGTCCGCCATCTCCACGGAGGGCGAGTTCAGTGAGCGCCCGCACCGCCCATCGGCTCTTGTCCGAGATGGTGATCACGGTAAACAACGAAATGGCAAGGACATTTCATGGAGTTTACCGCCTCGCGGCGCCCGTGCGCGATTATTCGTCGGTCAGCAGGAGGTTCTCGACGCCGGTGCGGGTGATCACGGGCATGTACGTCTCGCCCCGCTTCGCTCGCAGCCGGTAGACGACCTCGATCGCGTCGATCCACGCGTCGAGGTCCGGAACCATCAGTTCGTAGGTGCACTCGGGAGCGTGCAGATACAGGCGCGACCGCCGTCCGCCTCCGGGGAGGTCTTCGACGTCTCGTGGATACCGTTCGACCTCAGCCAGGCGGTCGAGCCGAATCTCGTGCCGGCGGCCCAGCAGGATCGTGTCGAGGATGGTCGGCACGAACACCAGCCGCTCGTCGGAGAGGTACAGGGTGCCGTGGCGTCCCAGCCATCCGTTCTGGAGGTCCGCGCCACTGCGCTTGCGGATCTTCTCGCCGTCCTGCGGCTTGGGCGGTTGTGGCCCCCGCGGCAGGCGGCGACTGGCGCTGGTGACGTCCCCCGACATGTCGCGAGGCTACAGCACGGTGGGGACCGGATGACCGGCCCCCACCGTCTGTCGCACTAGACCAGGAACGGGATGATCAGGATGGCCACGATGTTGGCGATCTTGATCATCGGGTTGATGGCCGGGCCGGCGGTGTCCTTGTAGGGGTCGCCGACGGTGTCGCCGGTCACCGACGCCTTGTGGGCCTCGGATCCCTTCCCGCCGTGATGACCGTCCTCGATCATCTTCTTGGCGTTGTCCCACGCGCCGCCGCCCGAGGTCATCGAGATGGCGACGAACAGGCCCGTGACGATGACGCCGAGCAGCAGACCACCGAGCATCTCGCGGCCGTTGTTGACTCCGAACACGAAGGCAACGATGACCGGGAACACGATCGGGATCAGACCCGGGATCAGCATCTCGCGCTGGGCGGACACCGTCACCAGGCGCACGCACCGTGCGTACTCGGGCTTGCTGGTTCCCTCCATGATGCCCGGGTTCTCGCGGAACTGACGACGAACCTCTTCCACCACTGCTCCGCCGGAGCGGCCGACGGCCTCCATGGAGAACGCGGCGAACAGGAACGGCATCATGCCGCCGATGAGCAGACCACAGACCACGAACGGGTTGCTCAGCGAGAAGTTCACGGTGGCGATGTCGAACGCACCGTTCTCGGCGATCAGCGCCTTCTTGAGCTCCTCGAAGTAGCTCACGAAGAGGATCACGGCGGCGAGGCCGGCGGATCCGATCGCGTACCCCTTGGTGACGGCCTTGGTGGTGTTGCCCACCGCGTCCAGCGGATCGGTGATGGCCCGCACCGAATCCGGCAGCTCGGCCATCTCGGCGATACCGCCGGCGTTGTCGGTGATCGGCCCGTACGCGTCGAGCGCGACCACGATGCCCGCCATGGACAGCATGGACATGACCGCCACGCCGATGCCGTAGTAGCCACCGAGCTGGTACGACCCGGCGATGCCGGCAACGATGACCACCACGGGAGCGGCCGTCGCCTTCAGCGACACCGCGAGCCCGGCGATGATGTTCGTCGCATGCCCGGTCTCGGACGCCGCCGCCACCTTCTTGACCGGCGGCCAGACCGTTCCGGTGAAGTACTCGGTGATGGCGACGAGGCCCAGCGTGACGCCGAGGCCGATGAGTGCCGCCCAGTAGTAGTCGAGCCAACCGCCGACGGGGCCGTTCTCGGTCACCGCCTGGGCGCCGTCCAGGAGCCACATCGTGATCGGGAGGAACCCGAGCGCCGACAGCACCGCGGCCACGCCGAGGCCCGTGTAGAGCGCGGCGGTGACCGACCCGCCCTCGCGGACGCGGACGAACCACGTGCCGATGATCGACGCGAAGATCGAGACGCCGCCGAGCGCCAGCGGGTAGATCACGGCGTTGATGCCGCTCCACCCGGGCACCTGGAAGAACAGGTAGCCGAGGAACATGACCGCCACGGTCGTGACCGCGTAGGTCTCGAAGAGGTCGGCCGCCATACCGGCGCAGTCGCCGACGTTGTCGCCGACGTTGTCGGCGATCACCGCGGGGTTGCGCGGATCGTCCTCGGGGATCCCGGCCTCGACCTTGCCCACGAGATCGGCGCCGACGTCGGCGCCCTTCGTGAAGATGCCGCCGCCGAGACGCGCGAACACGCTGATCAGCGAACCACCGAACGCGAGGCCGACGAGCGGCACCGCGTCCTCGGCGTCGCCACCGAGGATCATGAAGTAGCCGGCCACGGACAGCAGGCCGAGACCGACCACGAGAAGACCGGTGACCACGCCGCCGCGGAATGCGACGTCGAGCGCGGGACGAAGCCCGTTGCGCGCGGCCTCGGCGGTCCGGACGTTGCTGCGGACCGACACGTTCATGCCGATGAAGCCGGCGGCGCCTGACGCGACCGCGCCGATCAGGAATCCGATCGCCGCCTTCCAGCCGAGCAGGCTGGAATCGACGGCACTGCCGAGAAGGCCAATTGCCAGGAACAACACCGCGGCGACCGCGGCGATGATCGTGTACTGACGGGTGAGGTACGCCTGAGCGCCCTCCTGCACCGCGCGGGCGATTTCCTGCATGCGCTCGTTACCCGCCGGCTTCTTCATGAGATAGGCGGTGAGCCCGATTCCGTACGCCACTGCGATGAGACCGCAGATCACCGCGAGCAAAGCTGTGTTGTCCGACAGAAAGTCGGCCAAGGGTTTTCCTCCGAACGTTTGTTGACCGCGCGGGAGTCCCCCACCCGCCGGCACTGACGTCGGGCGGGCGCACTACAACCCCCGACCCCTCGGTCAAGTCCCGGGGTTTCTACCACACCGGCCAGACGCTTCGCGGGGACTTCCCGCCCGGAAAGTCGCGGTGCCGGTGACCTGGACGGGAGACTGCCGGACCCGGTGCCACCGGCCGGCAACCTCCCTCCGCATCAGGTGATCAGCGGCCCGACCCGGGTGTCCACAGCCGGGAGGCGGGATCCGGCTGCTGCACGGGTTCCGCGTCGGTGTCGGTGGCGCCGCCGTCGGCCTCGACGACGCGGGCGTAGAGCATCTGGAGCTGAGCCAGCGGCTCGCGGAACGGGTGCGTGGCCGCGGCGCCGATCTCCTGCTCGGCCACACCGATGAGCGCCCGCAGCGTCTCGATCGCCAGCTTCGCCTGCTGGGTGTCCTTGACGGCGTCGCCCTCCGGGCCGAGGCCCAGCCGGATCCCCGCCCCGTCGCTCATGGTCGCCATCGTCTGGAGCAGGATGTCGCGCACCGGCGTACGACCCAGGCGGTAGACGATCGCGGCCGCCATCTCCTCCTCGGTCGGCTGGCGCGGCGCGCCCTCCTGCGGTGATTCCGCTTCACTCATTCGATCACCCTTCGTGGTTGTGGCTGGCCAGGAATTCGTCCGCGGATGCCGCGGTGCGCTCGACCGCCACCGCATGCACCGCGCGCGTGTCACCGTGCAGTCGCTGGAACAGTCCGCGCTGACGCTGGGCGCCGTTTCCATGGTCGAGCATGTCACGGATCGACGCGAGATACGGTGACAGTCCCAGCCTGTCGTGCCGGGTCGCGGTCCGGTCCAGCAGTTCGCGTATCGCGTCCGCCGCCGACCGGACGACGCCGGTGTCCAGGTCGATCAGCTGCCCGTCCAGGCCGTGCCGCTGGGCGCGCCAGAGGTTCTCCTCGATCAAACTCCGCGCATGGACGGGGACCTCGCGTCCCTCGTCGAGATCGGCGCAGAACTGGGCGATGCACGCCAGCGCGAGCGCCATCACGGCGGCCGTGTGTGACATCTCGGTCTGGCCGTCGCAGATCCTGACCTCGACCGTGCCGTACGCGTGGTGCGGCCGGACGCTCCACCAGATCTGGGTGCTCTCCTGGATGGACCCGGAGGCCTCCAGCAGGCGGACGTGCCTGGCGTAGTCGTCCCAGCTCGTGAACGCGTCGGGGATTCCGCATCGCGGGAAGCTGCGCACGAAGAGTTGCGTCCGCGCCGATGCCATGCGCGTGTCGCGGCGAGCGTAGAGCGGGCTGTTGGCCGAGAGGGCGAGCAGTTCCGGAAGCACGCTCCGCATGGCGGTCGACACCCGCACGGCCCGATCGGCGCCGCGCACGCCGCAGTGAAGATGGGTCGCCCAGGTGTTGTTGATCCAGGCGATGTAGCCGAGCTCGCCTTCGACCACGCGGTAGTGCGGAGTGTCGATGATGCGCTGATCGGTCCAGGCGCTGAACGGATGCACCCCGGTCACGGCGACGGCCATCCCCAGCGTGCCGGCCGCATCGATCACCCGGCGACGTCCCGCGGCCAGCATCGCCGCCGCGGGGCCGTAGCGGTCATGGGCGGTCGTCTTGAACTCCACCTCGCTGGCGATCAGCTCGCCGGCCAGGCGCTCCAGCAGCGCCGGATCCGCCCGGTCCATGAAGTCCTCGAACCGATTGACCAGTCCGAGCGTCACCGGATCCAGGAGCTGGTATTCCTCCTCGAGCCCGACCGTGAAGTCCGTGGACGCCTCGAACCGTTCGCGGACGCCGTCGAGCACCACCGATGAAAGCTGGGCATCCGCCACGGCGTGGGAGTCTAGTGGTCGCACCGGTCTGCGGTCCCCGCCCCGGTCCGGCATGACACCGTCGGCCGACGGCCGCGGTGCCGCGCGGTCAGGAGAGGTAGAAGTAGAGCGCGTACAGCAGCTCGACCGCCGGGCTGCTGGTGTGGACGGTGACGTCGGACGGCACGCTCAGCAGCGCATCCGAGTAGTTGAAGATGATCTTCACGCCCGCGGCCACGAGATCGTCGGCGACCTGCTGGGCGACGCCGCCCGGAACGGCGAGGACGCCCACCATGATCCCCTCCGCCGAGGCGACCTCCTGGAGTTCGTCGTAGTGGCGGACGGCGATGTCCCCGACCTTGGTGCCCACCCGGGCGGGATCGACGTCGAAGATGGCCGAGATCCGGAACCCGTGGTCTGCGAAGACGCTGGAGGACGCGATGGCCTGCCCCAGGTTGCCCGCTCCGAACAGCGCGATGTTGTGGGTGCCCGAGGTGCGCAGGATCTTGCGGATCTGCTCGATCAGGCTCTCGATGTCGTAGCCGACACCGCGCTTGCCGAACTTGCCGAACCCGGAGAGGTCGCGGCGGATCTGCGTGGGGTTGACGCCGGTGTATTCGGAGATGGCCTGCGACGAAATGCTGCGCTTCCCCATCTTCCGCGCCTGGGTCAGCACCTGCAGGTACCGCGAGAGCCGGGCGGCGACGCCCAGTGTGAGTCGATCGGAGGCCATGCCACCCGCTTGAGGAAGTTTGTAGCTGTTTGTTGCAAATTACGTGCGGCCCACACGTTCTGCAACCGGAGAAACCCCTACCGGAGCATGAACTCCGCCGACTGCCGCGCGATGAGCGAACCGTCCGGACCACGGCCGGTCACGCGCAGGCGGAACCGGCCGGGAGGGACGCTGCCACCGCTGGGAAGCCGCCGGGACAGGACGAAACGGTAGGTCCCGGCCGCCCAGTCGTGACCGGCGCCGACGCCGCTCACCACCAGCGGTACGGACCCGTCGCCGGGCACGAGCAGGACGTTGACGTCGTGAACCGGTCCGCTCAGCACGCGCTCGCCGGCCCTCGTGAGCCGTCCGACGCGCACCGTCGCCTGTGTGACGCCGTCGGCGGTCACGATCGCGGGGACACCGAGCAGGCCCGTCTTCCGGGGAACCGGCGCGAAGGTCGCCGCCGGATGGCTGGCGACCACCTCCCCTCCGGCCGCACGCCGTACGGTCACCCGACCGCTCCATCCCCGACCCCGCAGCGGCAGCTCCACACGGATCGCCGTGTGCGCGCCCGGGGCGACACGGACGGTCCCCGCATTCCAGAGGTCGCGCCCGGTGGATGATTGCACCACGACGCGGTAGGTCTCGTCCTCCGCCCCCAGATTCCCCACTGAGACCCGGACGTCGGCCCGGCCCCGGGTCCCCGTTGCGGTCACGATGGGCGGTCTGATGACGGCGGCGGCGTCGAGGCTCTCGCTGAGCTGGCCGCCCCCCTGCGCCGACAGGCGCACACCGGGAATGGTGCGGCCCGCCCCCACCAGCAGCGCGCGCACGTCATCGGCGCTCAGCTCAGGGCGGTCGATCCGCGCCCGGAGCGCGATCGCGGCGGCCTGTGCCGCCGCCGCCGAGGTTCCCGTCATCGTCGCCTGGCGGGCGGTGCCGTCCGCGGTGGGCGGCCATGCCGTCGTCACCTCGACGGCCGGTGCCACGACGTCCGGCTTCACGCGCCCCGAGGCCGTCGGACCGTTCGACGAGAACGACGCCACGGCCGGCGGGGCGGGCGCCCGGGACGCGACCTCCAGCATCCCCTCCGAGGCGACGCCCCTGGCGAGCAGTTCCATCAGCGCCTGCCCCTGTGCGGAGCCCAACCCGACCACGGGCACCACCGGCCCGCCGTCGGCGGTCGCCGCCGGGAAGACGCCCGTCCCGCCCCGGTCCCACACCAGCACGCCGATGGCGCCGGCGTTCGCGGCGGCGGCGGCCTTCGCCTGGAGCGTGGCGCCGCCGCGACTGACGAGGACGATCGCGCCGGCGACCGGAAGGCCCGAGGCCGCGGCGGCCGCGTACTCCGCGGGATCGTTGCCGAAGCCCGGCCCTCCGTCACCCGGAAGCACGACGATCCCCGCGCGGCGCGTCACCGGATCCGGCCCGATCAGGGGCAGTTCGACGAGATCGGCGTTCGCCGGTCCGACCCGGAGCCGGAGCGTCGCCTGGCGCGGCGACCAGCCGCTCGACATCCCGCCGACGGTGAGGACGCGATCGGCTGCGGCGGGTTCGCCGACACTCCCCAACCGGGCATAGGTGGGTCCGTCGTTGCCGGCGGGAACCACGACCAGCCCGCCCGCCCGGGTCGCGCCTTCGGTGGCCAGCGCGACCGGATCCTCTCCGCCTCCGGAGAACCCGCCGGCCAGCCCCATGACCACGACCTCGGCGCCGTCCGCGGGGTCGCCATCGCCGTCGGGATCCATTGCCCGCTCGAGCGCGGACACCACACGATCGGTCCTGGCGAGCGGACGGGTGGAGCCCGCCACGGAGACTTCGGAGACGACCCGGTACGCCAGGAGGCGCGGAATGCGGTGGGGTTCGAGGCCGTCGAGGGCCGGCGAACCGACGATGAGGCTGGCCATCTGCGTGCCGTGCGCCTCCCACCGGGGCGCGTCCGCGCCGACGCTGGGGTCGGCGTCGCCGTCGACCAGGTCCGCCCCGCCCAGCACCGGATAGGTGGCGCCCATCCCGCCGCCGAGCTGCGGAGCCCTCGGATCGATGCCCGTGTCGATGAGCGCAACATGCATCGGGGGTGCCGGCGTGGTGCCGATCGGCGGCGCACCCGCCGACGAGGCGGACGGCTCGACGCCCTGGACGTCAGCTGCCGCCGGCGACAGGTAGCCGACGGGCACGACGCGCCGCACGCCGGGAATCTCGGCCACCGCGTCGGCCCGGCCGGCGGGAACGCTCACCGCCGCCCCGGCGACCACCACGCGCCAGGTGGCGGTGACCTGGCCGCCCAGGTCGGCCACCGCGGGCCTGAGGCGCTCGATCCGGCGATCGATCTCGGCGCTTCGCGTTCCGCGCTCATCCGGGGAACGCCACGCGGTCCCGGGTCCGTCGAGCAGCACGATGAGGTCCTCGGTGTCCCCCGGATCCGGTGCCGCCGGAGCGCGGTGCGCGCCGAGGGCGTCGGCCCAGGCGTCGGATGCGGCCAGGCCCGCCGCCTGGGCGCTGACCGACGGCGACCCGGCCACGAGCGCCGGTTGCGGCGGCGCCTGGGCGTGCGCGCCCATGCCGGCGGCGAGCGCTCCGAGGCCGCCGATGCCGACGAGGGCCCGCACCCCCGGGCGTCGCCGGGTTCGAACGAGCCCGCGCGGCGTGAACGTCGACCGGGACGGCCGGTGCCTGTCGAACGGGTTCATCATGCGGCGATCCCCCCCGGTGGCGCGGTCGGCATGGCGTCCACGGCGAGATAGTCCGGCCAGGGTGTCATCGGGGTGAATTGCGCGGCGGCGCCGATCATGGCCGCATTGTCGGTGCAGAGCGACCGGTCCGGAAGGGCCACGGCCAAACCGTGACGTTCGGCGCCCTCCTCCACCAGCTCACGGAGGCGTCCGTTCGCGGCGACGCCGCCGCCGATGGCCACGGTCTGCACACCGTGTTCGCGAGCGGCATCGACGAGCCGGTCCGCGAGCGGGCGGACGATCGCCTCCTGATAGGAGGCCGCGAGGTCGGCTCGCGTCGCGTCGTCGGGGTCTCCGAGATCCTGGATCCGGTACCGCAGCGACGTCTTGACGCCGGCGAAGCTGAAGTCGCGCGTGTCGGCACCGCCCAGGGCGATCGGGAACTCGTGTGCGTCGCGACGCCCGGAGGCCGACAGCCGCTCGAGGGCCGGCCCACCGGGATACTCCAGGCCGAGCATCCGCGCGCCCTTGTCGAGTGCCTCGCCGGCCGCGTCGTCGATGGTCTGCCCCAGCAATTCGGGGCTCCCGAGGTCGCGCACGAGGTCGAGCCGTGTGTGCCCCCCCGAGGCGATGAGGCTCACGAAGGGTGGATCCACCGAGAGTGGCGCCAGCCACACCGCGGCGATGTGCCCCATGATGTGATCGACGCTGATGAGCGGGAGGCCGCGTGCGTACGCCAGGCTCTTCGCGGTGGCGACCCCCACCAGCAGAGCGCCGATCAGGCCGGGCCGCTGGGTGACGGCGATCGCTTCGACGTCGTCGAACCCGATGCCCGCATCGGCCAGCGCCCGGTCGACGACCGCGTTGACCGTGCCCAGATGGTGGCGCGCCGCCACCTCGGGCACCACGCCGCCGTACGGGGCGTGAAGGGTCGCCTGGGACGCGACGACCGACGACCGGATGTCGCGCCCGTGGATGACCGCGGCAGCGGTCTCGTCGCAGGACGTCTCGATGGCCAGCACGTTCCCGCGGATCATCGGTCGGCCGCCTCGTGGGCGTCTTCCGGCACGCCGCGCCGCCACATGATGAGCGCATCCTCACCGTTGTCGGAGTAGTACCCGCGACGGATCCCGTGGTCCACGAACCCGAGCGCGCGGTAGAGCTGGATGGCCGCGGCATTGGAGACCCGCACCTCGAGGGTGAAACCGAGATTGTCGGCGCCCGCCCGCTCGAAGAGCGACACCATCAGGGCGCGCCCGTATCCGCGGCGGCGACGGTCGGGCCTGACCGCGATGTTCAGCACGTGCCAGACATCCGCGTACCGGGACGCGAGGACGTACCCGACCACCTCGTGCTCACCTTCCGCCATCGCGAGGTCGATCGTGCCCGCGCGCCCGAGCTCCGCCATCAGCAGGTGCCGCGGCCAGGGGGTCGCCGACGTGGCTTCGTCGATCGCCATGATCTGGGTGACGTCCCGTGCCCGCACCGGCCGGACCTTGACCGATTGGGACGTTTCCCGGGTGCCCCGCGGGCTCATCCGACACCTCCCCCTGCGAGGGCGGCGCGCCGGTTGACCTCGGCGTCGGGAAGGCGCGCGTACAGCGGCGTCACGGGCCGTTCACCGCCGTGGTCGACGCGCTGCACGAGATGAGACGCGCCGACGCGGTGCAGCGGAGAACGGAGACCGGGCACGATCGCCCTCGACGGCAGCGCGGCCACCCGTGTGCCGGTCCCGACGCACAGGACCGGCTCGTCACCGTCCGGCAGGTGGCCCGCCAGATCGTCGACGGGCACCGCGACCGGCGCCATCAGCTCGTCCAGTCCTCCGTCGGCTCCGACCCTGTAGCACGCGGTGAACACCTCGCGGCGACGGGCGTCGGTCATGGGCATCACCAGGCCGCCCTCGGCGACGCCGGCGGCCGCCGCGGCGAGGCCTTCGAGCGAGACGACGCCGACCACGGGCACGTCGAGCGCCTGGCCGAGGCCCAGCGCGGTGGCGATCCCGATCCGCAGCCCGGTGAACCCTCCCGGGCCGACGCCCACCACGATGCGGCCGACGTCGGTGACGGACACGCCGGCGGCGCTCAGCGCGTGGTGCGCGCCTTCGAGCACCCGCCGACCGGCGGATGGACTGGAATCACCCCACAGCTCGGCAAGGACCGCCTCGTCATGTGTCACCGCCACGCTCGGTTGCGGCGTGGACGTATCGATCGCGAAGGTCACCAAGGTGTCGTTCCAGGTCAGTCAGGCGCGAAGGCCGAGAGGTGAAACGTAGCAACCGCTCTCGGCTGTCCAGGATCTCGATGGTGATCGCCATCTGCGCCGGCGGCAACCCCGCTGACAGGGCGTCCGGCCACTCCACCATCGTCACGGCGTCAGGGGCGTCGTCCAGCAGCAATCCGAGCTCCTCGTCATCGGCGCCCGACAAGCGGTAGGCGTCGATGTGGAGCAGGGGGTGTCGGCCCTGATAGCGCTGGGCCAGAAGGTAGGTCGGACTCACGATCGGGTCGGCGATGCCGAGGCCCCGCGCCACCGCGCGGACGAGCGTGGTCTTGCCGGCGCCGACCTCGCCACGGAGCAGCACCAGGTCACCGCGTGCGAGCACCTCGGCGAGCGCCCGCCCGAGCATGGCCGTCTCGTCGAGGGTCCTCAGGGTCATCGACCCGTGCGCCGCGTCCATCAGAACAATCCGAGTTGTTCCGAGGTGTCCGGTGGAGGCGCCGCGGGGACGGTCGGTTCGGGTGGTCGCGGCGCGTCGACGGACGGCACCGCCGGAGCCGCACCCCGCTCGCGGAGTTCGCCGGCGGTGCCGATCAGTTCCGGGATGCGGTCCATGTCGGTCTCGAGGGTCGCCCGCATCGCCGGGGTGTAGAGGGCCGCCGCGGGATGGAACAACGGGTACAGCAGCGTCGGAACGCCCCTGATCTCCAACGGGAGTTCGCAGCCGTGGACCCGCGAGATGCTGTCCGGCCGCCCCGAGAGCAGGCGCGTCGCGAAGTTGCCGAGGGAACAGACGAGCATCGGCTGAATGATGGCGACCTGCCGGAAGAGGTGCGGTTCGCACGCCTCGATCTCGCGTGCCGTCGGGTTGCGGTTGCCCGGCGGCCGGCACTTGAGGACGTTGGCGATGAAGACGTCGTCGCGGGCCAGGCCGATGCGTTCGAGAAGCTCGTCGAGCAACCGTCCGGCCTGCCCGACGAACGGGACGCCCTGGCGGTCCTCGTGGTAGCCGGGGGCCTCACCCACGAACATCACCCTGGCGTCGGGGTTGCCGCTCCCGGCCACGACGGTGGTCCGCCCCTCGGCAAGGGGGCATTTGGTACATCCGAGCACGTGCTCGGCGTGGTACGCGGCGAGCGCTTCGGCGTGGCCGGTGGGGCGATCCGATGGCTCCATCGAGCGCAACCTATCCGGCGCGACGGACGGCCAGCATTCGGTCAAGTTCCTCGCCGGGGGTGGCGTTCGCGCGAGTCCCGGTGGTACGGTGCCTCTGCCGATTCGATCCGCCCGGCATCCGCACAGAATGCGGAGTTGGAGCCACGATTCGAGTCGGTGGCCGCACCCCGGTGCGTCCCCAGATTGATCTCTCCGACACCGGGTTCCGGTGGAGGTGCCGCATGTCCGAGCACGTGTCAGATCGCACCCCCGTGGCGACGCCTTCGCGGCCGGCCACGACGGTGGTTCGCACCGTCGCCGACGTCCGTGCCGCCGCCGACGCGCTTCGTGCCGAGGGTAGCGGCGTCGCCCTGGTACCGACGATGGGCGCCCTTCACGACGGACACCTGGAGCTGGTCCGCCGGGCCGCCCGGGACGGACACGCCCCAATCGTGAGCATCTTCGTGAACCCGACCCAGTTCGCGGCCGGCGAGGATCTCAGCAGCTATCCCCGCCGTGAGGCCCGGGACGTCGACCTCGCGGGCACCGCCGGCGCGCGGGCGGTCTTCGCCCCGGACGTCGACGAGGTGTACCCGGAAGGGTTCGCCACCACCGTCAGCGTCGCGGGTCCCGCGGAGGGGCTCGAGGGCGCCTCACGGCCGACGCACTTCGCCGGCGTGGCGACGGTGGTCGCCAAGCTGCTGCTCATGGTGCGTCCCGACCGGGTCGTCTTCGGCCAGAAGGACGCCCAGCAGGTGGCCGTGATCCGCCGCATGATGCGCGACCTCCACCTGGACGACATCGAGTTCGTCGTCGTTCCCACCGTTCGTGAGCGGGACGGGCTCGCCATGAGCAGTCGCAACGCCTACCTGAGCGACACGGAGCGTCAGGTGGCGCTGGCGCTCTCACGCGGGCTTGCGGACGCCGCCGACCGGGCTACCGCCGGAGAACGGGATGGGCGAACGCTCGAAGACGCGGCCATGGAGACCATGCGGTCCGTGGCCGGCGTCGAACCCGAGTACGCCGCGCTCGTCGACCCGGACACCTTTCAACGCGTTCCCACTCTGGTCGGCCCCGCCACGCTCTGCGTCGCGGCACGGGTCGGCCCCGCACGACTGATCGACAACGCAGTGATCCCCATCAACTGACCCACCGGAGGGCCCAGGTGCCACCGATCTCCCGCACCATGTTGAAGAGCAAGATCCACCGCGCGACCATCACCGACGCGAACCTGCACTACGTCGGGAGCGTCACGGTCGACAAGGATCTGCTCGATGCGGCAGACATCCTCCCCCACGAGCTGGTCCACATCGTCGACATCAACAACGGCGCGCGGTTCGAGACCTACGCCATCGAGGGGCCCCGCGGTTCGGGTGTCGTCTGTCTGAACGGCGCGGCCGCACGTCTCGTGCAACCGGACGATCTCGTCATCATCATCTCCTACGCGGAGTACGCGCAGGAGGACCTGGCCGACCATGAGCCGATCGTGGTCCACGTCGACCAGGACAACCGGCAGATCAACGACATCGTCTCCACTCCCGAGGCCGTCCCGGCCTCCTGGCAGGAGGGCTGATCATGTACGGACCCGGCGATCACAACCCGCTGTCGCCGGCGCGTACCGGTCGCACCGCGACCGACATCGCGGCGAGCAAGGGTGAGCGCCGCCTGGCGATGCTCACCGCCTATGACTACCCCACCGCGCTCGCGCTCGACGGATGCGGCCTCGACCTCATCCTGGTGGGTGACAGCCTCGGCGAGGTCGAGCTCGGTTTCCCCAGCACCCGCGACGTCTCGGTGGAGATGATGTGCCACCACATCCGGGCGGTGGCCCACGGGGCGACGCGCACGCACATCGTGGGTGACATGCCCGCCGACAGCTACCGGACCCCGGATGAAGCCGTCGCCACGGCGACGCGCCTCGTCGAGGCCGGCGCCGATTCGGTCAAGCTCGAGGGTGCGATGGTCCCCGAGGTCCTGGCGATCATCGATGCGGGGATCCCGGTGATGGGCCACGTCGGGCTGCTTCCCCAGACGCACGAGGAACGCCGCCGCAGGGGCAAGACCCCTGAAGAGGCCGAGGCCATCAACGCCGACGCCATCGCCCTCGCCGAGGCCGGCTGCTACGCGATCGTGATCGAGGCGGTCGACCCGGAGGTGTCCGGACGGATCACCGCCGCCGTCGGTGTGCCGACGATCGGTATCGCGGCCGGCGCGGAAACCGACGGCCAGGTCCTCGTCTCGACGGATCTCATCGGGCAGCTTCCCGAACCGCCGCGGTTCGTCACGCCGAAGGCGAACGTCTTCCAGACCGTCATCGACGCGGGCGTCGCCTTCGCCCGCGAGGTGCGCGGCGAGGTGCCGGCGGGCACCCGGAGCTAGCTCCTCCCGGATCGGGAACCGAAGGAACCGATCGTGGGTGTGGCCGTCGCGGCCACACCCACGATCGAGGGACTACTCGGCGAAGCCCGACCCGGCCGCGATCTCGCGGAGGTTGAGCGCCTTGTTGAGCGTCTCCTCATCGACACCCGCCTCGCGCGCGACCTCACGCAGCGGACGACCGGACGCGGTGGCGGACTTCACGATCTCGCCCGCCTTGTCGTAGCCGATGTAGGGGTTGAGCGCCGTCGCCGTGGCGAGCGTGCCCTCAGCGCTGGCCTCGCAGCCGGCCGTGTTGACCTCGATGCCGGCGACGCACTTGTCGGCGAGCATGGTCGACGCGGACGTCAGCAGGTGGATCGACTGCAGCAGGTTGCGCGCCATCAGCGGGATGCGCACGTTGAGTTCGAACTGCCCCTGCATGCCGCCGATGGTGATGGCGGTGTCGTTGCCGATCACCTGGGCCGACACCTGGAGCACGACCTCGGGGATGACCGGGTTGACCTTGCCCGGCATGATCGACGAGCCCTTCTGGAGCTCGGGCAGGAAGATCTCACCGATTCCGACCCGCGGGCCGGAGCCCATCAGGGCGAGGTCGTTGGCGATCTTGGTGAGCGACACGGCGATCACCTTGAGCGCGCCGGACATCTCGACCAGACCGTCCCGGTTGCCCTGCGCCTCGAACGGGTGAGCGGGAGCGCTGATCGGCAGCCCGGTGTCCTTCACCAGCACGGCGCGGACCCGCTCCGAGAACTCCGGATGGCTGTTCAGGCCGGTGCCGGTCGCGGTTCCGCCGAGCGGAATCTGCCCAAGACGCGGCGTCGCGTCGTTCACCCGGGCGACGCCCTGGGCGATCTGTGCGGCGTACCCGGCGAACTCCTGGCCGAGCGTCACCGGAACGGCGTCCATGAGGTGGGTGCGGCCAGACTTCACGACGTCCTTGAACGCCGCGGCCTTGCCCTCGAAGGTGGACTGGAGATGCTCGAGGGCCGGCACCAGCCGCTCGACGACCTCCTGCAGGGCCGCGCAGTGCACCGCCGACGGGAACACGTCGTTGGAGCTCTGCCCCATGTTGACGTGGTCGTTGGGATGGGCGTCGGCGAGATTGCCGATGACCTCGTTCGTGTTCATGTTGGACGAGGTGCCGGACCCGGTCTGGAAGACGTCGATCGGGAACTGGTCGTCGTGCGTACCGTTGGCGACCTCGTCAGCCGCGGCGGCGATCTTCGCGCCGAGCTCGGAATCGAGCAGGCCGAGATCCGCGTTCACGCGAGCCGCGGCTCCCTTGATGCGGCCAAGCCACCGCACCACGGGAACGGGTACCCGTTCGCCGGACACCGGAAAGTTGTCGACCGCCTTACGGGTCTCTCCGCCCCAAAGCTCCGCCATTTGGCTCCCTTCATCGAAACACCGAGTGGTGGCGCTCGCGGGCGTGGCGCCGACCATCCATGAGCCTACCCCTCCAACGCACCCAGGGAGGTCAGGATGTCCATGGCCGCGCGCGTTCCGACCTCCAGGTGCGCCACCCGGAGGTGTTCGTCGGGGCCGTGGATTCCGTCGTCGGGAAGCCCGAAACCGCTCAGAATGGTGGGGATCCCGCGCTTCGCGAACGCCGCGACGATCGGGATGCTGCCGCCGGTGCGAACAGGGACACACGGCCATCCCGTGCTGCGGCTGATCGCCTCGATCGCCGCCGCAACGGCCGGTTCACGTGGGTCCATGAGTGCGGGGTCCGCCTCCCCCAGGCGTTCGATCTCCACCGAGCATCCCACGGGCGCGGCCTCGTGGATGATCCGGTCCAGGACGTCGGACAGCTCCGCGGCGTCCTGGCCGGGCGCCACCCGCAACGACAGGGTGGCCGTGGCGGTGCTGGGAATGTTGGTCTTGACCGCGTCCGGTTCCCCGCATTCGAGTCCGTGGACGTCCAGCGAGGGTTGCGCCAGCGTTCGCTGATACAGCTCGGCCGCCGCCGTGGCGTCGGCGGGCGCGAGTCCCGACGCGGCCAGCACCTCGTGGCCGCTCGGCAGCTCGTCCCAGACCCGGACCTCGTCCGGGGCTGGAGCGGCGAGCCCCACCAGCAGCCGTTCGTCGAGCGTCCCGGTCCGCGGCCGAACCGCCTCCAGGATGTCCATGAGAGCGTGCGCGGCGTTCAGCGCCGCGCCTCCGAAGACGCCGCTGTGCGCGTCACTCGGGGCGGTCCGAACCCGGATCCGGCGGTACACCATGCCCCGCAGTCCGCTACACACCGCCGGCCGTTCCGGGCCCACCATGGCCGAATCGAAGATGAGCACCGCGTCGGCGTGCCGGTCGTCGGCGGCGATCGCATGCTCGGCGCTGACCCCGCCGCATTCCTCCTCGCCGTCGACGATGAAGCTCACGTGCACGGGGAGGGCGTCGGCCGCCCGCAGCCGCTGTACGGCCGCGAGCAGCATGAACAGGTTGCCCTTGTCGTCGCTCGCGCCGCGGCAGTAGAGGTTGCCGTCCCGTTCGACCGGCTCGAAGGGATCATCGGTCCACAGCGCGCGGTCACCGACGGGCTGGACGTCGTAGTGGCCGTAGAGGATGACCCGGGGGACGTCCGGAACCCCGCTGCTCGGGGGGATCTCCCCGATGACCAGCGGGTGGCCGTCACCCTCGCGGATCTCCACGGTCCCACCGGCCCGGCGGATCTCCTCGCTCACGAGTCCGGCGGCGGCCATCATGTCCGGCGCGTGCGCTGCGATGGCGCTGACGCTGGGGATTCGGAGCAGCGCGTCCAGGCGCGCGCGTTCATCGGCGTTCATGTGGCGCAGCGTATCGCGGCCGCTGGTGACGCCGCGACGACGGGTGCCGCGGACCCCGCCCCGGCCGGCGCTGCCGGATCCGGGACGGTGTCCTGACGGTGACTCAGGTGGTCGGCGCGACCGGCGTGGGTGCCGGCTTCTTCCGACCCGGGGCCTTCGCGATCTTCGCGCTGCGGGCCAGCTTCGGCAGCACCTGCACGCGGACCACCGTCGCGTCCCGACGTCCGCCCGTCGCGGCAACCCGGATCACGGCCGAGTACCGGCCGGCGAGCTTCGGCGCCCGGATCCGCACGATGTTGACGCCGACCCGAACGCGCTTCCGGTACTTCTTCACCACACGCGACCCACGACGCAGCTCGACCCGCGCGACACCGGCGACGTTCGAGTGGAACTTCACGCCCGTGCGGTTGCCGGCGCGGACGCCGACGGCCTTGCGCACCCGCTTGACCCGGAGCACGGCCACGGTCGCGCTGCGGATCTCCTGCGTCGGACCGGTCGCGGTGAGCCCGGCACCCATCGTCCAGTAGACGTTCCAGCGGTAGACCGATCCCGGCTGCACCGAGGTCAGGGTCGCCGTCGTGGTGGCCGGATCACCGCTGAGCGGGCCCGGGCGGGTCGATCGGGGCCCACCGGGCCCGTCGACGTTGAAGCCCACGTTGTAGGGCAGCCCGAAGGTCTGGAGCTGCGCCGTGAGCCGGACGGTCTGGTCCGTGGCGGTGGCCGACGAGGTGATCACCCGCGGTTCGAGCCGGGCGACCCGAGCCTCCTGGTTCTGGCCGTCGGATTCGGCCCATCCGACGTACGGCACACCCTCCACGGCGGCGAGCGTCGGCGGCGACGCGTCGCGTCCCACCGCGACGTTGATCGGGTTTGCACCCCCGACGACCTCGCCCCAACCGGTGCCAGCCGAGTTCAGACGTGCCACCCGGACCTCACGGTTGCGCCCGTCGTCCTGAGACCAGGCCACCCAGGGCGCCCCGGCGACGCTGGCGAGCGCCGGTGCGGTCGCCGCGCCGTCCCCGGCGTTGATGGGCCGATTGGGAGCCCGCAGCTGTCCGACCTTCTCCCAGCCGTCTCCGGCGGTCGAGAGACGCGCCACGCGGACCTGGGCCCCGCCATCCTGCGCCTCGAGCCAGGCCACGTACGGACGTCCGTCGATCTCAGCGAGGCTCGGGTGCACCGCGTTCTTGTTGAGGCGTTGATTGATGGGGCTTCCCGGACGGAGCCGCTCACCGACCCCGACCCAGTCGGTGCCCTGCGCGTTGAGCTGGGCCACCCGGATCTCGGTGTTGGTGCCGTCCTCCTCGGACCACGCGACGGTGGGAACACCCTGAATCGACGCGAGCGACGGGTTCCGGGCATCGCGTCCGGGGGAGCGATTGATGGGGCTGGCCTGGTTGGCCGTGGCGCCCACCGGCTCCCAGCCGCTGCCATCGGCGTTGAGGCGCGCGGCGCGCATCTCGGTGTTCGTGCCGTCCGCTTCGGTCCACGCGACGTAGGGCACGCCGTTCAGGCCGATGATGGCCACCTCGGCCGCGTTCCGCGACGCGTTCCAGTTGATGGGGCTCGCGGCGTTGCGGCCGGTTCCGACCTCTTCCCAGCCCGCGCCGTCGGCGGTTGGACGGGCGACGCGAACCTCGTCGTTCGTCCCGTCGCCCTCGATCCAGGCGACGTACGGAATGCCGTTCACGTCGGCGATGGCGACGTCGCGGGCGGTTCCGAGGCTGTCGCGGTTGACGGGGCTGGCGGGGTCGGTCGTCGCCCCCACCTGCTGCCAGCCGGTCGGCGTCAGACGCGAGACGCGGACCTCGCTCGAGCCGCCGTCCAGTTCCCGCCAGGCGACATACGGGACGCCGGCGACCTGTGCGACCGACACGTCGGTGGCGTTCTGCGTGGGGAGGTGATTGATCGGGCTGGGGCCATCCGCGGGCCGAACCCATGCCGCGTTGGCTGCCGGCACCGCCGTCAGCGCGGCCAGGCTCAGAGCGCCGGCGAGGGTGACCCGGCGACGGGGACGCATCATGTGGAAACTCCAGAATCGATGACTGAGTAATCCCTACCTGACAATCCGCCAGGTTGATACGCCACAGCCGTGATTCTTGCCGCGGTACTCACAGTTTGCTGACGTTTTCTGCCACTCCGTCCGGGAGCGGACGCCGACGTTCGGTCGGCGGTGTCAGTCCTCCTTCGAACGCCCGTGATCGTCGTGGTTCTCACGGCGCTCGTGGTTCGAGCGATTCCGGTGGTTATGGTTGCCCTTGCGGTCCCCCCTGGACTCGTGGTTCCTGGCGCCGGCGCGCTTCAAGGAGTCGTCCTTCTTCGACGTCCGCTGCCCGCGACGGGACCAGGTTCCGTGGGCGCCCTCGCGCCAGGTCACGCTGACCTCCCGGCGCCAGTAGTCGGTCCAATGCCGATCCCAGTCCTTGACCGATCCCTTCTCGGGATGGGAGCGCCAGTACTGCGACCAGTACCCCTTCCACGTCCAGCGGTGCTCCGCTTTCTGGAACCGGCCCCAGCGACCCTCCCAGGCCTTCTGCGCGCTCTTCGGCGCCTTGGTGGACGGTGTCACCACGGGCTCCGGCCCGACGATCCTGGTCGCGTCCAGGGTGCCGGCGGCCGTGAGGACGAACTCGACGCTCACGGGGAGGCCCGGGATCAATCCCTGGGTCCCGATGCGCTCCTGCACCGTGGTCGCGAGCACGCGCACCTCACGCGCCACGGTCCCGTCGGTGGGTGTCACCACGAGCAGGCCGGTCGCCGCGTCGTAGCTGGTCACCGCACCCTGGATCGTCTCGGCGGCGGCCACCACCTCGAGCCCGTCCGCAATCCCGTTGGTGTTGCTGTCGCCGTTGTTCGGTTTGGTCCCGAGTTGCTGTTCGAGAAGGTTGCTGACGCGATCCAGGTCACGGTCCTCCGCCCCGTCAGGGCAGCCGTCGCCGTCGGTGTCACGCTTGCGCGGGCTGGTCCCCGACAGGTACTCGTAGCGGTTGCTGAGCCCGTCATGGTCCTGGTCGCGCTTGGACTGGTCGACTTTCAGCGAGAGGCGATGGGCGCGTTCCCATCGGTCGGGGATTCCGTCGTGGTTGCGATCGGCCTTCTTGGCCGGCGCGGCGGCGGCGCTCCCGGCACCTGCCAGCACGAGGACCGAGATCACGCACGGCGTGATCCGGTGGCGGGGTCGAATCATGTGGGGGATTCCTTGCTCTTGTCCTGCAGTGGGCACGTCCCGCGCGTCCTCGGCGGGTACCGGAAGCCCACCATGCCGCCGCCCGGGCCACCACACCCGGCCGGGGAGGTTTCCGGAGATTCACCCCTGCCGATGGGCCCGGGTCGGTCGGTGCACGCCCTCCCCGATCCGGTGGGTTCGCGCCCGGATCAGCCGGTGGCGGTGGCCGCCGGGAGCAGTTCGCGAAGGTGCGCACCGGTGAACGATGCCTCGTGCACGGCGACCGCCTCGGGCGTGCCCGCCACGATCAGGTCGCCCCCGCCGGCGCCACCTTCCGGACCCAGATCCACCAGCCAGTCGGCGCACTTGATGACGTCGAGGTTGTGCTCGATGACGAGCACCGTGTTGCCGGAGTCGACGAGTCGCTGCAGCACCACGAGCAGCCGTTCGATGTCGGCCATGTGCAGACCGGTCGTGGGCTCGTCGAGCACGTAGAGGGTGCGGCCGGTGGCGACGCGCGAGAGCTCGCTCGCCAGCTTCACCCGCTGGGCCTCCCCTCCTGACAGCGTCGTCGCCGGTTGCCCCAGTCGCACGTAGCCGAGTCCGACGTCGACGAGGGTCTGCAGCCGCCGGTGGATGCGCGGCACCGCCGAGAACGCCTCGAGCGCCTCGTCGATCGGCAGGTCGAGCACATCGCTGATGTTGCGTCCCCCGTACCGCACCGACAGCGTCTCGCTGTTGTAGCGGCGCCCCCCGCAGACCTCGCACGGGACGTAGACGTCCGGCAGGAAGTGCATCTCGATGGTGATCGTGCCGTCGCCCTTGCAGTGCTCGCAGCGGCCGCCCTTGACGTTGAAGCTGAACCTTCCGGGGTTGTAGCCCCGGGCCCGCGCGTCGGGGGTCTTCGAGAAGAGCTGCCGGATGTGGTCGAAGATGCCCGTGTACGTGGCGGGGTTCGACCGCGGCGTGCGGCCGATCGGCGACTGGTCGATCGCGATGACCTTGTCGAAGTGCTCGAGGCCCTCGATCAACTCGTGCCGTCCGGCCCACTTCGGCCGACGCGACAGCCTCCCTGCCAGGGCCCGGAGGATGATGTCGTTGACGAGCGTGCTTTTCCCGGAGCCCGAAACGCCGGTGACGCAGGCGAAGGTGCCCACCGGGATCTCGACGTCGATTCCCCGCAGGTTGTGCTCGGCCGCACCGACGACCCGCAGCCACCCGCGCCCCTCGCGGCGTCGCTCGGGAACCGGGATGGCCCGCGCACCCGACAGGTACGCACCGGTGACGGACTCCTCGCTGGCCTGGACCTCGGCGGGCGTGCCTTGCGCCACGACCCGTCCGCCGTGCTCGCCGGCACCCGGGCCCATGTCGACCAGGTGGTCCGCCGACCGCATCATGTCCTCGTCGTGCTCGACGACGATCACGGTGTTGCCCTGATCGCGAAGCCGTTCCAGTGTCCCGATGAGTTTCCGGTTGTCGCGCTGGTGCAGCCCGATCGACGGCTCGTCGAGGATGTAGAGCACGCCCATGAGCCCGGAGCCGATCTGGGTGGCCAGGCGGATGCGCTGCGCTTCGCCGCCCGACAGGGTCCCGGCCGCGCGCTCCAGGTTCAAGTAGCCCACCCCGACGTCGACCAGGAACCGCAACCGCGCGGAGACCTCGCGGACGACGCGGTCACCGATCATCTGCTTGGTCTGGTTGAGGTCGAGGGTCTCGAGGAACTCGAGCGCTCGTTCAACCGACAGTTGGCACAGCTCGTAGATGTTCAGGCCGCCGATCGTGACGGCGAGCACCTCCGGCCGCAGCCGGGCGCCCCCGCAGGCAGGACATGGCCTCAGCGACATGTACTGCTCCACCGAATCCCGCACGGCCTGAGACATCGAGCTGGTGTGCTGGCGGCGCAGTTGCGGCACGACGCCCTCGAACCACCCCACGGGGTTGCGGCCCTGTTTGCGCTTGCCGAGGTACATGCGCTGGCGGCGCCCGTTGACCGGGCCGTTGGTCAACAGCTCGCGCTGCTCCGCGGGAAGCTCGCGCCACGGGACGTCCAGGTCGATTTCGTACTCCTCGGCGATCGCCTGGAGCAGCAGTTCGTAGTAGTCGGTGGTCCGGTCCGCCCAGGGAATGATGGCGCCGTCGGCGAGGGTGCGGTTGGGGTCGATGAGCAGCTCGGGGTCGACCTCGGGCATGAAGCCGAGGCCGGTGCAGGTCGGACACGCCCCGTGGGGTGCGTTGAACGAGAACACGCGGGGCGCGAGCTCGTCCAGGCCGGCGCCGTGCTCGGGACACGCGAAGGACTCCGAGTAGGTCCACTCGCGGCCCTCGCCGCCGTGTTCCTGGATCCGGACCAGCCCCTCACCGAGCTGCAGGGCGGTTTCGAGGCTCTCGGTCAGCCGCCGCCGCAGGTCCTCGCGCATCACCAGGCGATCGACCACGACCTCGATGGTGTGTCGCATGTTCCGGTTGAGCTTGGGGACCTCGTCGATCGTGGTGACCTCGCCGTCCACCGCGACCCGGGTGAAGCCCTCACCGCGGATGTGGTCGAACACGTCGCGATGCTCGCCCTTCCGGTCCCGGACCAGGGGAGCGAGCACCAGGAACCGGGTCCCTTCCGCGAGTTCCATGACGTGGTCGGCGATCTGCTGCACGCTCTGCCCGGCGATGGGGCGTCCGCAGATGTGGCAGTGCGGGTCTCCGATCCGGGCGAACAGCAGACGCAGGTAGTCGTACGCCTCGGTGACGGTCGCCACCGTCGACCTGGGGTTGCGGCTGGTGGTCTTCTGATCGATGGAGATCGCGGGCGACAGACCGTCGATGTGGTCGACGTCCGGTTTGTCCATCTGGCCAAGGAACTGCCGGGCGTATGCCGACAGGCTCTCGACGTACCGGCGCTGCCCCTCGGCGTAGAGGGTGTCGAACGCCAGGCTCGACTTGCCGCTCCCCGAAAGGCCGGTGATGACCACGAGCGAATCCCGTGGCAGCTCGACGGTGACGTCGCGCAGGTTGTGCTCGCGCGCACCGACGATCCGGACGACGTCGGGGGCGTGTGGGCGGATCTCGGACACGGCCGCCAAGTGTAGTCAGGACCACACCGGAGGGTCCCCGTCTCCGAGTCGTGACGCACCCGCCCCGGGCGGAGCGAAGTTCATGCGCGCCTACACTCAGATGCGGTCGGCGATCGCCGATAGGTGGGCGAGGGCGTCGTCGCGAGGATGGGATGAGATGCGGAACAGCGAGCTGAGCCTGCGGGGGTGGCTGCGAATCCTGCTCGCGTCGTTGTTCGCGGTGTTCGTCCTGACGGTCCCATCGGCGTTCTCGGCCGAGACGCCCACCGAGGTCCCCACGTCACTCGTCGCCCCCCTGGGAACCGACCGCCAGGCCGCGGTGGTCCCCTACGAGGACCTTCTGAAGGTGGCCCGCAAAGGCCAGCTGAACGCGGCGACCGTCGACGCGGCCCGCTATTGGGTCGCCGCCGTCGATGAGAACGGCACGGTCATCGCGTCCCAGATCCCCACGCCCGAAGCGGGTGTCGACTTCGGTGCCCGCACCCCCACCGACGACGCACTCCGCGCGAGCGCAACCCCATCGGCGTTCGACCTGGCGGACTGGCTGCGTGCGCGCAACGTCGTCGTGGTCGGCCACACGAGCGGCACTCCCGCCGAGTCGTCCACCCAGGGCACCATCGCCCGCAGCCTGATCATCCCCCTCGGGGTCGCCACGGGTTTCGTGATCATCCTCATCGGAATGCTCGCGATCCGCGGGCGGATGGGCGGAGGTCGCCAGGGCGGCGCCGCCGGCCACGGCAAGATGCGCAAGAACGTCAAGGTCACCCCGCCCACGACGCGCTTCGCGAACGTCGCCGGATGTGACGAGGCCGTGGACGAGTTGCGCGAGGTCGTCTCGTTCCTCAAGTCGCCGCTGCGGTTCTCGCGGGTGGGTGCCCGCATGCCACGCGGCATCATCCTCTGGGGACCTCCCGGCACCGGAAAGACCCTGCTCGCACGAGCGGTCGCCGGTGAGGCGGGAGTGCCCTTCTACGCCGTTTCGGGTTCCGATTTCGTCGACACCTTCGTCGGCGTCGGCGCCTCCCGTGTTCGCGACCTCTTCAATCAGGCCCGCGAGCAGGAGGACGGCGCCATCGTCTTCTTCGACGAGGTCGACGCCATCGGCCGTCAGCGAGGATCCGGCGCCGGGGGCGCGGATTCCGAGCGCGAGGCCACCCTCAACCAGCTGCTCGTCGAGCTGGACGGTTTCGGTCAGCGCGACCGCATCGTCGTCATCGCGGCGACCAACCGCGTGGACATGCTCGATCAGGCGCTCACTCGCCCCGGACGGTTCGACCGCCGGGTGCAGGTCGGACTTCCCGCCGAAGCCGGCCGCCGGGAGATCCTGGGGCTCTACGCCGCCGACAAGCCGCTCGAGGATTCGGCCGACCTCGACCGCATCGCCACCGTCACCGCCGGGTTCTCGGGCGCCGACCTCTCCAACCTGCTGAACGAGGCGGCCATCATGGCGGCACGGGACGAGCGGACGCGCATCACCACGGCCGATCTCGACGAAGGCATGCTCCGCGCCCTCGCGGGTCCCCAGAAGCGTGACCGGCGCATGGCCGAGGGTGAGCTCGAGGTCATCGCCTGGCACGAGGCGGGACACTGTCTCGCGGCCGAACTCTGCCCGTCGCACCAGCCGACCCAACGCATCACCATCCTCGCCCGCGGCGACGCGGGCGGGCTCGCGCTCTACGGCACCGAGGACCGCGCGCTGACCTCAGCCGAGCGGCTTCACGAGCGCATGGTGGTCGCCATGGCCGGGCGGGCCGCGGAACAACTCCGGTTCGGCGCCGTCAGCTCCGGCGCGGCGAACGACCTCGAACAGGTCACGAGCATCGCGCGGCAGGCCGTGGAGAAGCTCGGCTTCTCGTCTCGCGTCGGGCAGGTCACCCTCACCTCGAGCTTCGAGGGGAACCTCTCGGAGGGCACCCGCCGCACCGTCGAGCGCGAGGTCGTCGCGCAGGTCGAAGCGGCATACACGGACGCGCTCACGATGCTCGACGAGCACCGCGACGAGCTCGACCGGCTCGCCGAACGCCTGCTCGCCGCCGAACAGCTCGACCGGGCGGAAATCGTCGAGACGCTCGGTGACCTGGTCACGCGACCGCTTCCCTCGCGACGTCCCCGGCCCATCCCGGTCCAGGCGCAGCACGCGCTGCCGGCGCCGATCGAGGACACCCCTCGGGACCGGCGCCGACGCCGGCCGCGGGTGGCCCTGCTCCCCCGTCTCGGAGGCGCCTACGCCTCGGCGAACACATTCGTTCGTGGCGGGACACGCGCCATCCGCATGTCACGCAGGATCAAGACGCGCCAGCACCTGGGCGGCACCGGCTGACATTCGCCGCCGCACGGTGATCAGCGTTTGCGGCGCCGCCCGCCGGCGCGCTTCGGCGGTGTCGGGGGCAGCCGCTCGCCCGGCGAATGGTCGTCCGCGGCGGATCCCCCCGAGCGGGCGGACCTGGCGGTGACGCGCTCGAGTTGACGGCGGACCTCGGCCACCTGGTCCCGCAGGGAGGCGGCCTGTTCGAAGCGCAGGTCCTCGGCGGCGGCGAACATCTCGGTCTCGAGGTCCACGAGCAGCTGCTGGAGTTCCTCGGGCGTCCGTTTCTCGGCATCGGCGCGGATGGATTGCGCGCCGCGTTTCGTGCTCACCCCCTCCCCGAGGCCGAGGAGGGTCACGATGTCTGACACCCCCTTCACGATGGTCTGCGGGGTGATGCCGTGTTCGGCGTTGTACGCGAGCTGGATGCCGCGACGCCGCTCGGTCTCGCTGATCGCCGTCTCCATCGCGTCGGTGTGGCCGTCGGCGTACATGATCACGCGGCCGTTGACGTTGCGCGCGGCGCGTCCGATGGTCTGGATGAGCGAGGTGGTTCCGCGGAGGAAGCCCTCCTTGTCGGCGTCCAGGATCGCCACCAGGGTGACCTCGGGAAGATCCAGGCCCTCACGGAGCAGGTTCACGCCGACGAGCACGTCGAACTCCCCGAGGCGGAGTTCCCGGACGATCTTGATGCGTTCGAGCGTGTCGACCTCGCTGTGGAGGTACCGCGCCCGGACGCCCGAC
>JACJWX010000018.1 GCA_020636905.1 Actinomycetota bacterium
CGTGGGCGCGACGGACCGGCAGCCGATCGGCGTCATCGCGGTCGACGTCTGCGGATTTGCCGCGTGGAACGCCCGTGAGGGCTTCGCCGCGGGCGACCGCGTGCTGCTCGAAATGGCCGAACAGTGCCTGAAAGCCGATATCGGCCCGGGTGTATGGGGCCGGATCGGCGCGGACCGCTTCTGCTGGGTGGGGCGCATCACGAGCCTCGACGAGGCGCGCACCTGGGGGGAGGTCATTCTGACCGCCACCACCGACAGCCACACCGATCTCGAGACCCGCGTCGGGGTCGTGGCCTGCCCGTGGGACGCAGAGACCGCGGCGAACGCCCTGGCGGCCATCGACGAGGCGCTCAGCGCCGCGTCCGACGCCGGTTCGCGGATCGTCGCCTTCGATCGCGGACGCCTGGACGGACGGTCGGTCGAAGCGACCTACTCGGCATCGTTCCGGTCACGGCGCAGCCGGATCGAGGACGTCATCGCCGACGAACGCGCCATCTACCCGGTCTTCCAGCCGATCGTGCGGATGTCGAGCCTCGCCATCGTCGGGCACGAGGGACTGACGCGCGTGGAACGCGAGCCCTACCGCTCGCCGGACCAGTGGATCGCCGAGGCCCACCAGGTCGGGTTCGGTCTCGAACTCGAAACCTCCTGTATCCAGCGGATCACGGCCCACGCCGAGGAACGTCCGCGCGGGACCTACCTCTCGGTCAACGCCAGCCCGCAACTGCTGCTCTCGGGTCTCCTCGACGACGCGTTCCCCGAGGGCGACCTCAGCTGGCTGGTGGTCGAGATCACCGAGCACGATCAGGTCCGTGACTACCTCAAGCTCGCCGAGCGCCTGGCCGACACGCGCAGCCGCGGTGCCCGCATCGCCGTCGACGACGTCGGTTCGGGGCATTCGAGCCTCCGGCACGTCATGCGGCTCTCGCCCGACTTCATCAAGCTCGATCGTTCGATGGTCGAGGGCATCGACCAGGACTCCGCCAAACAGGCGCTGATGCGGTCGATGGTGGCGTTCAGCCGTGAGATGGCCTGCAGCCTCGTCGCCGAAGGGATCGAAACCCTCGCCGAACTCGAGGTGCTCCGCGATCTCCAGGTCCGATTCGGGCAGGGATACCTGTTCCGGCGGCCCGCCACCGACATGACGCCGGCGTTGGTCTCGTCCTCCACCGGGCTGCGGCCGCGCCACGTCCCGGACGAGGCGACGGCGCTGCACCGTTTCGACCAGGGTCGCCCCGCCGCGTAGCGAGCACCTCCGGCGGAGGGTGACGACACCACGACGCACCCCGCCGTCCGCGTGAACCTGGCAGCATCCGGGGTGTGACGACGGGCCTCACCGAGCGGGAGGCTGCCGAGCGGCTCGCCGCCCGGGGCGGCCCCCCCGAAGACACGACGACCGGCCGCAGCACGGCGAGCATCGTCCGGGCGAACACGCTCACCCTCTTCAACCTCGTGCTCGTGGTGTTCGGGACGCTCACCCTGGTCGCGGGAGACTGGCGCGACGCGCTGTTCCTGGGTGTTCTGGTGAGCAACTCGGGGATCGGCATCTTCCAGGAGCTGCGGGCCAAACGTGCGCTCGATCGCCTGGCCGCCCTGGTGTCGCCGCACGCCCGCGTGATGCGCGACGGCCGCGAACGCACGATCCCCGTGGGTGAGGTGGTGGTCGACGACCTGCTCGTCGTCAGCGCCGGTGACCAGGTGGTCGCCGACGGCACCGTCATCAGCTCCGAAGGCCTCGCGCTCGACGAATCGGTCCTGACCGGTGAGTCGCTGCCGGTCACGCGAAGTGGCGGCGAATCGGTGCGAGCCGGCTGTTTCGTCGCCGAGGGCAGCGGCACGTTCATCGCCGAGGCCGTGGGCGACGACAGCTACGCCGCGAAGGTCACCGGCGAGGCGCGCGAGTTCCGGCACGCCCTCTCCCCCCTCCAGACGAGCGTGAACCGACTCCTGGTGGTCATGGTGAGCATGATGGTCCCGCTCGGCATCGCGTTCGCGGTGGTGCTGGTGCAACAGGACCTCGCGCCGAACGAGGCCATCGCGGAGGCGACCGCGGGTGTGGTCACCCTCGTCCCCGAGGGATTGATCCTGCTCACGAGCCTCGCGTATGCGGTTTCGACCCGGCGCATGGCCCGACGGGGAGCGCTCAGCCAGCAGCTCTCGGCGATCGAATCCCTGAGCGCGGCCGACGTCATCTGCCTCGACAAGACGGGGACGCTCACCGAGGACTCCCTGCGTCTGGTGGAGGTGATCCCCGCCCCCGGCCATTCGCTCGGCGAGGTGGGCGCCATGGCGGGGCGATATGCCGCGACGTCGGGCGACCGCGACCCGGTCATCGTGGCGATCGCCGAGGCGTACGCCTCCGCCCCCGGCCGGTCGGACCACGTCGTGCCCTTCTCGTCACGCCGGATGTGGAGCGGGCTCGAGCTGGACGGCCGGTTCCTGCTGCTGGGGGCGCCCGACGTCGTGCTCCCGAACACCCGCTCAGACCTGCATGCGGCCGCGGCCGACGCGGCCCGCCAGGGACGCCGGGTCCTCGCGCTGGCGGAGTCCAGCCTCCCTCCCGGAGCGGTCGGATCGGCCGATCCACCCCCGCCCGACCGCTCGCCCATCGGCCTGGTCGTGCTGGCCGAACAGCTCCGCCCCGCGGTCGTCGAATCGGTCGCCTTCCTGCGCGCCGAGAACGTGCGCCCGGTGGTCATCTCGGGTGACAACCCCGCCACCGTGCGCGCGATCGCGGCCGACGCGGGCATCGAAGTCGGCCAGACCCCGCTCGACGGACGCGAGTTGCCGACCAGTGACTACGAACTCACGGCGGCCGTCCTCGAGGCCGGGGTCGTGGGCCGGACACCTCCCGATGAGAAACGCCGCATCGTCGAGGCGCTCACCCGTGGCGGGCGGAACGTGGCGATGATGGGCGACGGCGTCAACGACGTCCCGGCGCTCAAGGCGTCCCGCGTGTCCCTGGCACCCGGCTCAGCGGCCGACATGGCCAGAACCGTCGCCGACGTGGTCCTGGTGCGGGGCGGGTTCGAGTCGGTCCCGCCGATGATCGCCGAGGGGCGCACCGTGCTCCGCAACCTGCAGCGCGTCGCCAAGCTCTTCGTCGCCAAGTCGGTGCTCGCCGCATTCCTGATCCTCACGATCGGCCTCAGCCCGACCGCGTACCCCTTCCTCCCCCGCCACCTCACGCTGGCCTCGGCGCTGACCATCGGGATCCCCGCGATGATCCTGGCGCTGACCCCCTCCGACGGCCCCTGGCGCAGCGAGCGCTTCCTGCGCGACCTGTCGAGGTTCGCGGTCCCGGCGGGCGTCGCCACGGGGCTGGGCGTGGTCGCCGCATTCCTGATCTCGCTCAACGTCATCGGACTCGACGTGGCCGAGGCACGAACCGTGGCGACCACCGCGCTGATCCTGATCGGCCTCTACCTCGTCATCATCATCGAGAGCCAGGGGTCACCGGTGCGGGTCCGCTGGGTCGTGCTCATGTGCGGGCTGCTGCTGGTCTCCTACGCCGTCGCGCTGGGCACGCCCATGTTCGCGAGCTTCTTCGAACTCGAACAACCGAACCTGGCCGGCTTCATCGCGGCGGTGATCGGCACGCTGCTCGCCACCGGCGGTCTCTGGCTGACCGACCATCGGTTCGCGCCGCCGTCCCGACGCCTCCAGGCGCTGGCCGACCGCATCAAGTAGCCACACGCGCCCGCGGCCGTCGGCGCACCGGAATTCTCCCGATGGCGGGTGCTCGAAACCACCGATGACGTGGATGGGTGCACGTGCCATCGTGATGTGGGGAGCGGTCCCTCAGTTGGGCGGTGGGGAAGCGACCACCGGATTTGCCGCTCGGCCGTGAACCTCTCGTGGGGCCGCCCGCGGTGGAGCCGCTCCCTTCATTCCACGGGACCGCCGCGCGGTGCTCATCCGGCGGGGTCCGTCCCGCAGCACCTCGGCGAGTTGGCTCTAGAGCCCGGGCGGGATCACTCCGGTACGGCGCGCGATGTGGACGGCCTCGAGCCGGGAGCGGGCACCCAGCCGCCGCAGGATGGCCGCCACGTGATTCGCGACCGTCGTGCGCGAGATGCCGAATTCCTCGGCGATCTCGTCGGTGGCGGCGCCCTGGGCGAGCAGACGGAGCACGTCGTGCTGACGCGTCGTCAGCGGAGTGCCCTCGGCCTCGTCTCGCGGACGCTCGGGCTCCCCTTCCGGCGACGCGGCGTCGGCGCGCACCTCGGTGATGTCGCAAACGGTTCCCGCCAGGACCATGGTGCTGTCGTCCACCGCGCGTGGCTGACCCGACATCCGCAGCCAGCGCACCTCGGCGTCGGCGTGCACCACCCGGTATTCGATGGCCAGCGGGACACCGTCGAGGGCGTCGTTGATCGCGCGGTCGAAGCGAACCCGGTCGGCGGGATGCACCCGTTCGCGAATCGCATGGACCGGATCCTCACGACGTTCGACGCGCGTGTCCACGAGCCCCCACAGCCGCGGGGTCGCGAAGGTCATCTTGCTGGTGCCGTCCGTCGAGATCCGCAGCTCGTACACCGCCTCGCCGAGCCCCTCGATGATCTCGGCCAGCCCGCGCTGGGCGTTTCGGATCGCCGCGTCGGCGGCGATCGCGTCGTCGACGTCGACGACGGTACCGACGACCGTCCGCTCGTCCAGACGGGTGACGCTCGACTGCATCCAGCGGCTGCCGCCGTCGGTTCGCATCCGGAACAGGGCGAGCTGCGACCGTCCCGAAGCCAGCACCTCGTCCATGATCTTGCGCTGGGCCCGGATCTCCTCCGGGAGCATCCGCGACACCCAGAGATCCGTACGGGCATCCGGCGACGCGGGGATGTCCGCGCCGAGGACCGGTTCGAGATTGCCGGCCAGTTTGACCGTGTCCCACCCGCCGTCGTCCCGGCGCCGGACCTGGTACTTGATCGAGCCGTGGGTCGCCATCTGAGCGGTGAGTCGTTTTCCAGCCTGGCGCAACGCGCGTCCGGTCTCGATGAGTTCGGTGACGTCGGTGACGATTCCGGCCACGGCCGGTCGCGCGGGAGGATCGTCGCGTCGAGCGAGCGTGGCCCGAACCCAGCGGATGTCTCCGGGCACCCGCTCCACTTGGAACGTCACCGCCTGACTTCCACCCGTGTCTCCCAGTCGCCGCAGGGTTTCCTGCAGCGCCGGCGCGTCGGCGGCGGCGATGGACGCCTCGAGCGCCTGGCCACGCCCGCGCCCGTCGTCCGCCATCGAGCGGCCCAGGAGCCGATCGGCGGCGGCGCTCGCATACACGATCCGCCACTCGCCCTGATCATCCGGTTCGGCCTCGACCACGATCTCCGAGAGCACGTCCAGCACACGCTCGAGTCGATCACCCGGGGAACGGATGTCCGTCACGTCGATGATCACGATCGCGAACTCGTTTCCCGAATGCGGTTGGGCCGCCGGCGCGGTCAGCTGTCGAACAACGCGCACTTCGCCGTCACGAACCACGCGCAGAATCATGCGGCTCGACTCGCCGTCGCGAAGCGCGCGGCGGACAGCATCGGCGGAACGGCCGCGATCATCGGGATGAAGCGCCCGGAACCAGGCGTCTCCCCTCGCGGCCGGGTCCATCGGGAGCGGCTGACCCATGAGGCGCTCCAGACGAGACGGTGCGTTGCGCAGCCGCCAGCGCCCATCGGACATGACGACCCCATCCACCAGGATCGCGCCGACGGCTTCGCTGATGCGGCCGGCCCGCTGCTCGAGCCTCCACTGATCGGTGACGTCGCTCAGCGTCCCGGCCAGGTGATGGCCTCCCTCCCCCGTTTCGTACCGGATCAGGGTGACGCGGATACGCCGTACGTCCCCGTCGAGGCCGATCATCCGAACGTGCAGCTGCACCGGTTCGGACGCCTCGAGTGCCTGCCGACCGGCGATGAGGAGCGATGACTGGTCGTCGACGTGGACCGCCGCCATGAACGCGCTCCCTGAAGCGGACGGATCGCTGGGGATGGGCTCGCCGAGCAGGTTGGCGGCCGACGGTGAGATGTACGGCAATCGCCATTGGGTCTCGTCGACGATCTCCGCCTCGAAGACCACGTCGGAGATCACCTCGGCGATGCGTCCCAGGCGCCGTTCGATCGCCCGCCGCCCGGTCACGTCGGACAGCACGCCGAGGGCGCGGTGGCCACCGTCCTCGTCCCGACCGCTGACCAGCGTGCCCTCGAGCTGACGCCGGGCGCCGTCGGTTCCGGTGATTCGCAGCGACACGTGCTGCGACCGCAGCCCCGCGCGCAGGCGCTTCAGCGCCGTGCTCAACGTCAGGTGATCGTCGGGATCCAGGCGGTCGCGGAACTGATCAGGGGTGAACGAACCGAGTTCGGGGTCACCGGTGAGCGTCAGTGCGGCGTACGGACTGACATAGGGCACGCACCACTCGCCCTCCGCGTCCCAGCCGAACTCGACCACCGCGTCTCTGACCACCGAGAGCAGCCGGCTGGCGGCGTCGTGCGCCATCCGCTCGGCCGTGATGTCGACGATGATGCCCCAGACCTGAGGCGCCCCGTCCTGGGTCCTGCCGCTGGCGAGCGTCGACCGGAACCAGGTGACGTCGCCGCTCGGACGCACGATCCGGTACTCGAGCACGTCGGTCGCCGGGTGTTTCCCCAGGCGGTCGAGCCGCTGCTGGACGGCGCCTCGATCCTCCGTGTGGATGGCGTTGATCCACGCCCGCGGCGCGTCTCCGAGCCCGGTCTCGGGCGGCAGGATCGACCGGAAGCCGTCGCTCATGAACGCCGGAATGATCCGGCCATCGATGACGAGCCCGCCCCAGACGAGTTGTTCGCTTCCCCGGAAGGCCGCACGGAGCCAGCGCAGGGCGTCGTCGGCGTTGCTTCGGCCGGAGGGTGGGGCGTCGGCGCACCCGAGCACACATTCGCCGGACCCGATCGGCGTCAGAGAGAGCCGGTACTCAAAGTCGTCGAGCACGACATCACGGCCGGCCGGAGTTCCCGCATGTGCGGCCTCACGGAAGTCGACGAGGTCTCGGAGGTCGAGCCCTGCCGCCACCAGGTGGGCACCGACCGCTTCACCGAGGGCGACCAGGCCGGGATCGCCACTCGTGACCTGCCGCGCGATGAGCCGACCACCGGCAACCGTGCATCGGCAGGACCAACCGGACCACCGCCGCCGGCCGGTTTCTGCACCATCCGCCGCATGCTTGGGACGAGTCGTCATGAAGGGTCACACCCGAGCAGATGAATGCGTTCCACTATGCCACAGCACCTCAGCGCCCCACAGTGGTTGGTGGCGCCGAAGAAGGGGTATTCCCCATTTGGCGTCGTCATGATCGGTCCCTACCATGCGTGATGGATTTACACTAGCTACTGAACCGTAACCCGGAGAGAGGGGGCAGTTCTCGTGCTCGGCCGTGAGGTGGATGCTCAGGAACGGCGTACCAGCAAACGGAGTGGCAGGAAGCCATCTCCACGAACCGACGCCGCGGAACGGGAAATCCGGCGTTGGATGGTGCAGCGGCATCATCGACCGGGGGACCGACTCCCGCCGGATGTCGAACTCGCGCGCATGCTGGGTGTTGCGCGAAGCACCGTGATCGCCGCGCTCGACCGTTTGGAGCGAGACGGCATCATCAGACGACGACAGGGTTCCGGGACCTTTGTCGAACAGGCACCCTTTCCCAGCGAGGACGGCACAGGGCTCGAGACGTTCGAGCAGACCCTCGCCCTCGCGGTCCGGTCGGGAGCCGCGCTGATCGTGCAGGACGTCCTCGTGTCGCCGTCGATCCCCGCGGGGGCGCAGGCGGCGAACGCGCTGGACATCGTCCCCGGGACGCCGATCACACGATTGCGCCTGACGGCGGGGAGCAACGGGAACCTCGCCCTCTCCTCCACCGTGTCGGCCCGTTCGGACGTCGGGCTCGAGGACATCGACGATCTGGAACACCGCCTCCGCAGGGGGGAGTCGCTCATCGACCTGCTGGCCGACGCGGGAACCCCGATCGCCTACGCACGGTCCGAGATCACCGCGAGGATCCTCGACCCGACGGACGCGATCGGCGCGCGTTTCGAAGCGACCGCGCCGCTGCCGGCCCTTCAGATCACCGACGTCGCCTTCCGGCCCAACGGGAGCCCGGTGCTCCAGAGCGTCGACATCATGCGAGCCGACGTCGGGCCCCTGCGCCTCATCCGCCAGGCCGACCTCTCGAGGGCCGCGGCGCCGCAGGCCATCCGGTAGCCAGGATCCGTCCGGGTGTGTGATCGAATTCGATCACACACCCGGACGGATCTGCGCACGCTGCGCCGGGTCAGCTCGAGAGCTGACCCTGGAATGTGTTGCACCCCTGCGGGCCACCGGTCTGGAGCCCACGGAGGAACCACTGCTGACGTGACGCGCTCGAACCGTGCGTCCACGACTCGGGGATCGACCGCCCCTGGACCGTTTCCTGGATGCGATCGTCGCCCACCGCGGCGGCCGCGTCCAACGCTTCGGCGATGTCGGCGCGGGTGAGGCGAATCCCGAGCGTCCCCTCTGACGCGTTGGCCGCCCATGCCCCGGCGAGGCAGTCGGCCTGCAGTTCGGACCGCACCGCCGCGCTCTGCGGACCGGTGCTGCGATCACGCTGCACCTGGTCGAGCACGCCGAGCTGATTCTGAACATGGTGCCCGTACTCGTGGGCCACCACGTAGGCCTCCGCGAAGGGGCCGCCCTTCGCGCCGAAATCGGTCTGGAGGGTGCGGAAGAACCCGAGGTCCAGGTACACCTTCTGGTCGGCGGGGCAGTAGAACGGGCCCGTCTGGCTGGACGCGGGACCGCACCGGCTCTGCGTCGAGCCCGAGAACAGGACGGTCTTCGCGGGCGTGTACCGACGTCCGATGCGCTGGAACTCCGTCTTCCAGTACGCCTGGACGCTGTTGATGAACGCCAGCATCCGGCAGTCCTCGCGACGGTTCGCGTCGGCCCCGGTGCGGCATTCCTGCTGGACCTGGGCGGTTTCCTGCCCGACCGTGGAGTCATTGAGGCTGTCCAACGGTCCCAGCCCTGACCCGCCGCCGCCGATCACGCCTCCCCCGAACAGCAGCGCGAGGATCAGGCCGATGAGGCCGAGTCCGCCGCCGCCGACCGCGACGCCGCGACCGCGGCTCCCGCGTCGGTCCTCGATCTGGCTCGAGTCGAGCCCTGCATTGTCATCAAAATCCACCATGGCCGTGACAATACGCGACCTTCATGCACGCGGGCCACGGTTCGCCGGGGTCCGTGGCCGGCCCTCGTCGGCGGCGGGAGTCGAGGGCTCCCCCTATGATCGGTCGATGCACTACACGCTGAACGAGTCGCTGCCACCGCTGGACCGCCCGGTCCTCGTGGCCGCATTGGACGGCTGGGTCGATGCCGCCGGCGCCGCCTCCGCGGCGGGCGCCCACCTGGCCGAACCCGGGCTCGAGGTCGCGGCCTTCGATCCCGACGCGCTCTTCGACTACCGCTCGCGTCGCCCAGCCCTGGACGTCATCGACGGGGTGCTGACCGAGCTCACCTGGCCCGCCATGACCATCAACCACGTCCAGCCCGACGGCCGGACCGACGTGCTGGTGCTCAACGGGGCCGAGCCTGACCTGAACTGGCAGCAGCTCTCCAGCGATCTCGCCGAGCTGTGCGCCCGCCTGAACGTGCGTCAGTGGATCACGCTCGGCGCGATTCCGGCAGCCATCCCGCATACGCGGCCGGTACCGGTGATGGCGACGGCCTCCGCCGACGGGCTGCTGCACAACGGCGAGCGTCGCGGCCCGGACGGCCGTTTGCGCGTCCCCGCTGCGGCGGTTTCGGTGTTCGAGGCCGCGGTCACCGCGGCCGGGGTTCCCGCGGTCGGATTCTTCGCTCAGATCCCCCCGTACGCCGGCAGCGGCTACACGGCTGGAACGGTCGCGCTCCTGCGCCATCTGGAGCGCCACCTGGACCTGGCCATCCCGCTTCGCGCGCTGGAGGAGACCGCGCGGCAGGAGTCCGATCGGTACGACGCCGCGGTCGAGAATGACCCGGAGACCAAGGAAATCGTCAGCCGCCTCGAGTTCATGGGAGACGAAGAGCAACTCCCGACCGGTGAGGAACTCGCATCCGAACTGGAGCGGTTCCTGCGGGAGCACAACGATGATGAGGCCTCGGGGCCGGGCTTCGGCTGATCCGCCGGGAGTGGTCAGCTCCCAACCGTCAGGTGCCGCGACTGCCGGTGCTCCATCTGCAGGGTGGCGTGGCCGATCTGGAAGCGCTCGGAGAGCAGCGTCTCCAGGACGCTCCGCACGTGGTGGCAGTCGATGTCGGCTCCGACGATGACGTGGGCGGACATCGCCGGGAAATCCGAGCTCACGCTCCAGACGTGCAGGTCGTGGACCTCCTGGACACCCGGTACGCCGACCATGGCTGTGCCGACCGCCTCGGGATCGATGTGCGACGGTGACGCTTCGAACAGCACGAGCACCGCGTCGCGGAGCACCTTCCAGGCACTCACGATGATGACGACGCCGATCATGATCGCCACCAGCGGGTCGACCACCTCCCACCCGAGGGTCACCACGAGGAACCCGGCCAGAACCACACCCACAGACGCGAGCGTGTCACCGGCCAGGTGGATGATCGAGGCGCGCAGATTCAGGTTGCGCGAACCGCGGGCGGCCCGGTGGATGATCCAGACGCTGACGGCATTGACCAGCACCCCGAGCCCGGCAATGAGCATCACCCAGCCGCCCGCGACCTCGGGCGGGTTCCCGACGCGCCGAGCCGCCTCGACGATGATCACGGCGGCGATGGCGACGACGCTCAAGCCGTTGATCAGCGCGCCGAGGATCTCGGCGCGCCGGAACCCGAAACTGTGGGTCGGGGTCGCCGGACGGCGTGCCCACCACACGGCGGTCGCCGCGAGTCCGAGCGCGAGCACGTCCGAAAGGTTGTGGCCTGCGTCCGCCAGCAGCGCCACAGACCCCAGCACGATGCCGGCGAGGGCCTGCCCGACGGTGTAGACCCCGTTCAGCACCAGGGCCACGAGCAACGCGCGTCCACCGTCGTGATGATGGTGATGACCCCCGCCCACCCCGCGAGTATCGCACGCCCGCGGCGGAGGCCCGCGGTGGGTTCAGGGACGCAGCGGACCGAGCATCCCGGCGTCGACGGCGCCGGTGTGCCAATCGTCGAACGCGGTCTGGACCTGCGCCCGCTCGCCCTCCAGCGGCAGTTCCCGAAGCGCATAGTCCAGGGCGGTCTCCGCCTGGCGCCGGGCGGCGTCGGCGAGGGCCCCGGGACGGTGACCCGCGACGGCACCGAGCGCGATCTGGAGTGCCACCGCGACCTCGACCGTCCCGGCGCCGTCACGCGACATCGGAGCGTACGCGGCCTGCACGAGTTCGGCCGGGTCGAGCGGAACCATGGTGAGCCGCGGCCGCTGGACCAGCGGCGTCCGGTCCTCCACGGGATCCACCAGGATGCGCGTGGCGATGTTGATGGCGCGCACCGCCGTACCCGGATCGTTCACCGCCGGGGAGAGCGCTCGCTGGCCGATTTCACTGAGCACCGTCAGGCCGTGGCGGGGGTCCTGGGTGAACCGTCTCTCCGAGGCGACGGTGAACGCCGATCGCGCCGCCCCGACGCCGTCGGTCGCGCCCTCGATCACGGCGAGGACCGTGGAGGGAGCAACCAGTGCGCCGGGCCGGACGCGGACGTGGATCCGCACGTCCCGTGAGGTCGCCACCCGGTCGAGGCCGGAGACGTCGATGTCGGCGACGTACCCGACCTCCCCGGCCACCACCCGCACCCCGGGTGGCGGTTCCTCCGGAGCAGGGAGCGCGCCGAAGAGCGGATCGTGGCGGTGCGCACGGACCGTCGCCGTGGTCGCCGACTCCGTGCGCTCGAAGGTGTTCGCGAGCCTGCCCAGCGTCGAGAGCGTCTGGACCCAGCGGATCAGGATCACCACGAGGTAGGCGAGCACGAGCGCGGTGGCGATGAACATGACGAACCGGCTGGCCACGTCGTAGTACCCCACCCCGAGCGCCACCTTGGCGATGATCGCGAAGATGAACGCCGACACGAAGCTCGCGATGGCCGTGCGGGTGGTGTCGTCCCGCATGACCAGGTCGGTGGCCCGCGGCGTGGCCGAGCTCGAGGTCGACGCGAACGCCGACACCATGATCGACAGCGAGAACGTGCTCACCGCGAGCATGCTGGAGGCGATGACGGTGAGCAGGCTGTCCAGGGTGCTGACGTCGATGTCGGGGATTCCCGAGGTGTCCGCCACGACCCCGTTCAGCAGCCCCACGGTCAGCACCGTGACGGTCGCGAGGCACGCCCCCAGCACCGGTCGGAACCAGAGGCTCTCACGGGCGTCCGCCATCAGGCGACGGGCGCGCATCGAGAACGGGGCGGTGTCGTCGATGGCCTTGCTCACCCGGCAATGGTACGGGCCGGCGAGGAGACCTCGCATGTCGAAGCGGGCGACGGGGCTCGAACCCGCGACCTTTGGCTTGGGAAGCCAATGCTCTACCAGCTGAGCTACACCCGCTTGAGTCCGGTCATGCTACCAACAGGGCCGCGGGAACCACGGCGGTCCGGGAGACGCCTCGTCCACCCGGGCGAACGTCGCGCTACCGCCGCCGCTTCCCGCTGCGCTCGACGCCGAACATCGGCTGCAGGACCGCATTGACCAACCCCACGATGATGGCCGCCCACAGCCAGGCCCAGCCATCGGCCGAGAAGCCGTCGGTGAGCTGCACCATGATCCAGAGCATCAGCGCCCCGAGCACCAGGTGCGCCAATCCCAGCGTGACGATGATCACCGGGAACGCCAGCACGTTCACCACCGGACGGATCAGCCAGTTGATCACCGCGAGGACGGCGCCGCCGATCAGCAGCGCGCGCGTCGTGTCGTAGGAGAACCCGTCGAGGAGCTTCGCGGCCACCCACAGGGCGGCCACGTTGCTGACCCACAACAGGGACAGCCCGCCAAGGCGCTCGATGCTCAACGGACGGTCACCGAGGTCCCGGAAACGGACACCATCAGCATCCCGCCGCCGATGGTCTCGTAGTCGAGGTCGACGCCGATGACGGCGTTGCCGCCCAGTTCGCGGGCCTTCTCGACCATCTCGGACACCGCGATGTCCTGGGCCTTGTTGAGCTCTCGCTCGTAGGCGGCGGATCGTCCACCGACGATGTCGCGTACGGCGGCGAAGATGTCGCGGAACACGTTGGCGCCGAGGATGGCGGTGCCGGTCACCAGCCCGTGGACCGCGACGGTCTCGCGTCCGGGAACGCTCGGAGTGGTCACGACGAGATCGGTCATTCGGGTCTCCGTTCTACATGCGGTCGGGAGCGGTCACCGCGAGCAGCGCCAGACCGCCCTTGAGCACATCGCGTGTTGCGGTGGTCAGGGCGACGCGGAAGACCTGGACCTCAGGGGCTTCGCCAACCACACGGCACCGATGGTAGAAGGCGTGCAGGTCGCGGGCGAGGTCGCGCAGGTATGCGGCGACACGATGCGGCGACCGCCGTGCGGCAGCCTCGGCGACCGCGGCGGGCCACGCCAGGAGTGTGGTGACGAGCTCGCGCTCGCTCGGGTCGAGGTCGCCGGGTGGCGTCACCGGATCCGCGACGTCGGCGGCGGCGGCCGCTTTGGCGAGGATGTTCACGCACCGGGCGTGCGCGTACTGAACGTAGTAGACGGGGTTCTCCTGGCTCTGCTCGCGGGCCAGGTCGAGGTCGAGATCGAGCGCGGTGTCGTGGCTCCGATCGACCAGGAAGAACCTCAGGGCGTCGACGCCGATGTCATCGAGGAGTTCCTCCATCGTCACCAGCGTGCCCGCGCGTTTGCTCATCCGTTTGGACTCGCCGCGCTCCTGCAGGCTCACCAGCTGCTGGATCATGACCTCGAGCATCTCCGGGTCGTGGCCCGTCGCCGCGAGCAGCGCCTTGAGGCGAGCGATGTACCCGTGGTGATCGGCGCCCAGGACGTCGATCAGGCGGTCGACCCCCCGGTCGGCCTTGTTCGCGTGGTAGGCGACGTCCGCCGCCAGGTACGTGGTGACGCCGTTCGCGCGCACCAGGACGCGATCCTTCTCGTCGCCGAACTCCGAGGAGCGGAACCAGAGGGCCCCCTCACGCTCGACCGCATGTCCGCCCTGAACGAGCGCCTCGACGCCCTTCTGCACGAGACCCTCACGGTGGAGGGTGGTCTCCGAGAAGTACGAATCGATGCGGACACGGGCGCGTTCGAGCACCGCCTGGATGTCGGCGAGCATCAAAGCCCCGCCGCGGGTCGCGAACCAATCGAGGGTGTCACCGGTCGGCGGCGAGACCTGTCCGCGATAGCGGTCGCCCGCCTCCTGATGCAGCCGCGCGGCGACCTCGGCGATGTACGCGCCGCTGTACCCGTCCTCGGGGGGAACAGGCTCGTCGCCGATCAGCTCGGCATACGCCGCCGCCACCGCGGCACCGAAGACCTCCATCTGGCGGCCGTAGTCGTTGACGTAGGCCTCCCGGGTCACGGTGTGACCCACGAACTCGAGGATACGGCCCAGGGCGTCCCCGTAGGCGGCCTGGCGCGCATGGCCGACGTGAAGCGGACCGGTGGGGTTCGGGGAGACATACTCGAGCAGGATGCGCTCGGCCGGCACCGCTCCATCGGCACCGTAGGCCTCCCCGGCCGCGACGACGTCGGCCACCGAGTCGGCGAACCAGCGCGGCGAGAGCCGCAGATTGATGAACCCCGGCCCCGCGACCTCGACGTCGATGACGTCCTCGCGCTCGCGGAGGCGGTCGGCGATCTCACCGGCGATCTCGCGCGGGTTACGGCGCGCCGCCTTTGCGAGCGTCATCGCGACCGGCGTCGCCAGGTCGCCGTGGTCGGCGGAGGCGGGCGGTGTCAGCTCAACGCGGATGTCCTCGGCCCCGGTCACCTGGCGCGCCGCTTCGCCGATGGCGTCGCGCAGGATGCGGATGTGGGAGGCCTCGCTCACGGCGCGACACGATAGCGAGTCGTCACCTGGCGCGCGCGGTCATGCGGGCGTTCGGTCTTCTCCTGCTCCGAAAGGTCGATGCCGACGGTCAGGTCGCTCCGTAGCTGACTGGTGCGACCGTCGCCGGCGAGCGGCCCGTCGGCGATCACCCGTCCCCGCGTCGCCAGTGTCCTGAGTCGAAGGTCTCGCGGCAGCCCGGCGGCTGCAAGCCCGCATGCAACCCTCCACCGCCGCGGGTCACCGGTACGACTCACGACGCTAGTGGGGATATGGATGCCCCTGGAGCGTGCAGGCCGCGCGATAGAGCTGTTCGGTCAGGACGACCCGCGCGAGCTGGTGGGGCATCGTCAGCGGTCCCAGCCCGAGCCGTTCCTCGCAGTCCGCGATGAGGTCCTCGTCGAGCCCGGCGGCTCCCCCGACCAGGAACACCACGGGACGACCGGACGCGAGCCGCTTCTCGAGCCACGCCGCAAACGCCTCGCTCGACACCGGGGCCCTGGCCGCCGGGCTCAGCGCCACGCGCCAGGCATTGCGCGCCAGCACCGCCGAGAGTCGCTCGGCCTCCGAACGGCGCGCCCGCGCTTCCCCCCGCTGCAGCGACTCCGCCGCCACCTCGTCCACCCGGAACGGAAGCATGCGGGCGAGCCGCTCCTCGAACTCGCTTCCCGCGACGTCGAACGGCGCCCGCAACCGCCCGACGGCGGCGATCTGCACCCGGGGAGAGCGCACCGATCGCGTCATCGGGCATGCCCCTCGACGTCGGCGTAGTGACGCGCCATGGCGAGGCGATCGACGGGTTGGGGATGGGTCCCGAACCACCACTGGAGCACGGCCGGGGTGCGCGGGGTCGCCAGCGACCGCTGCGCCAGACTCTCGATGAGCCGTTCCTGCGCCCCCGCGTCGGCCGTCGCCGTCAGGGCCGTCCAGTCGGCCTCCCGTTCGTAGGCGCGGCTGACCCAGTTCGCGAGCGGCGACGACAGCGCGGCCAGGACGACGATGGCCGCGCCCGCCACCGCGGTTCGCCGCAGCACGAGATCGGTCCCGTCGCGACCGGGTGCCGCGGGCGACCACCCGGTGCGCCATCCGACCACGGCGAACACCAGCAGGCAGGCCGGCAGCATCAGCGCGGCGGCCCACGTGGTCCCCTTGACCACGTGGGCATGCTCGACGTGCGCCAGTTCATGCGCCGCCACCGCGACCACCTCGTCGCGGGGCAGCCCGTCGACGAGCGTGTCGTAGAGCACGATGCGGCGACTCGGACCGATCCCCGACACGTACGCGTTGACGGCCGTCGTCCGCCTCGAGGCATCGGCGATCTCGACGCCGCGCGCGTCGACCCCTTCCCGAGCCGCGACCCGGAGGATCGCTGCCTCGAGCGCCGGGTCGTCCAGGGGTTTGGTGTGTTGGAACGCGGGTTCGATCACCACCGGCGCAAGCGCGGACATGACGAAGGTCGCGACGACCGCCACCGCGCCCAGTCCGACCCACCACCGGGTGGGGCTCCGGCCGATCAGCACGGCGGTGATCAGCCCCACCGCCCCGAACAGCAGCATGCCGATCACCGTGGCGGTGCCGACGTCCACCAGCCATGCGCCCACCGGCTGCACGATGATGCCGAAGTCCCGCCCCACCGCATACGCGCCAATCCGGACCGGCAGCAGGACGAGCGCGGTCACCACCGCGAGACCCGCGCCGAAGATGGCGCCCGCGAGCCACCGGCGATTGCCGCAGCGGCGAGCCAGCCAGGGTTGCCACAGACGTCCGCTCACGGCGACGGCCACCGCGACGGCGGGACCGAGCACGGCGCCGGCGACGACGAACCCCCACCGGGCCGAGCGATAGGCCTGACTCCGCTCCAGATCCAATCCCGGGAACGCGTTGCCGAGCCCGTGGCCGTCGACGCCTGGAACCCCGTGACTCCAGAGGCGCCACCGCAGCAGCGCGATCACGGCGGCGGCCGCGAGCAGCGCGATGCCGCCGATCCGAAGTGCTCGCCGCTCCATCCGGCCATGGTACCGAGACCCCGGGCCCCGACCCTCGCCGGGGGGCGGCGCGCGGACGCCCACCACAACGGCGCCGAGTGCGGAACAATGCGCAGCATGGACGGCACCACATCCAGATCGCCCGGCGAGAACGCCGACTCCCGCGAGATCTGCCTTGATCACGCCGCCGGATCACGACTGGCGCCGACGGTGGCGGCGGCCCTGCACGACGCGCTCGACACCGCGTGGGCGTCCCCCTCGGGCGTGCACCATCCAGCGGCGATGGTTGCCGACCGGCTCGAGGCGGCACGTGGGCAGGTGGCGTCGCTCATCGGTGCGGCGCCCGACGAGGTCGTGTTCACCTCGAACGCGACCGAGACGCGCAATCTCATGGTCAGGGGCACCGTCCGCGGCCTGCCGGGCTCGGATCACGCAACCGTTATCACCGCGCTGGAACATCCGACGATCCGCGCACTGTCGGCTGAGATGACGACCGAGACCTGCCCCGTGGGCCCCGACGCCCTGGTCGATCCGGACGTGCTCGCGGCCAGGGTCGACAGCAGCACGGCGGTGGTGTGCGTGCACCACGGCCAGCACGAGGTCGGCACCGTCCAGGACGTCCCGGCCCTGGCACGGGCGGTGCGTTCCGCCAACCCCGAGGCGAGGATCCTGGTCGACGCGGTCGAGACCACCGGCCTCTGCCCCATCGACGTGGCGGCATGGGACGTCGACGCGGTCGCCCTGGGTGGTCGCGCCCTCGACGCGCCCCCCTGGGTGGGCGCACTGTGGATCCGGCCGGGATCACGCCTGCGGCCGCTCGTGGTGGGCGGCGCACAGGAGTTCGGCAAGCGGCCGGGTGCCGAGAACGTGCCGGCCATCATCGCCATGGGCGTCGCCGCCGCGACCGATCTCGAGGCGCGGGCCACCCATCGCCGGCGGATGGCCGCGCGACTGTGGGACGGACTGCGCGACGTTCCCGGAGCGGCCCTCACCGGCCAGCACATGGACGACCGCATCCCCGGTCACGTGCACGTCACCCTGGACGGAATCGAGGGGGAGTCGTTCACGGTCGCCCTCGCCGGGATGGGCGTGCTCGCCTCGCCGGGATCGACATGCGCCGAGGACGCCGGAAAGGCGTCACCCGCGCTCGAGGCGATCGGCCTCAGGGAACCGCGCACCCACTCGGGCGTCCTGTTCACCTGCGGCTGGTCCACCACCGCCGACGACATCGATGCGGCCGTTCCCATCATCCGACGTACCGCTGACACGCTGCGACGGATGAGTCCGTTCCGGTGACCGACGTGCCGCGCACGGTCGACGCGCTCGGAACCCACTGTCCGGTGCCGCTCCAGCTGCTCGGCGCCGCGATGCGGCGGCGCCCGGACTCGGACGTCTTCGCCCTGCTGGCTGACGACCCGCTGATCGCCGTCGACCTTCCGGCCTGGTGCCACCGTCACGGGCACCAGCTCGTCGACTTGCACGAACGCGACGGCGAGTGGCAGGGAACGGTGAGGCGGGCCGGCGGCATCTGATCGCCAGAATCGGCCGGCAAATGCATCCCATGCCTTCGGCTAGTGAAGTACGCCTCTCTGGAAACCGATAGGAATTGTGGCCGCACTGGCCGGGCCGCCCCCGGGCCGAGTACCCGTCATCACGACGCCATTCCAACGACTCCGCCCAACACCCGCCCGGTCTCACGGACCGGTTGGCAGTCGGTCGCCCGCCAGTGGGGGCGACTGTCGCGCCTCCAGATCACGGCAAGCGTCGCCGTGGTGCTCGCGGTCGCCGCCGCGAGCATCGGTTTCGGCCGCGCGCTGATCCTCACCGAGCGCGTCAGCGCCGACTACTCGAATGAGAGCCGCGACCTCGCCGCGGCGGTCATCGAACTGCACGCGAGCGACCCCGGAGAGACGAGTTCGCCGCATCCGTCCGGTCTGACGGTGCGCCAGTGGATGGATACGCCGGCAGCGCCGATCGCGACCGTCGACCCTCAGGCACGTCCCACGGCAAGCGGGATGCGCGGCTGGATGGACAGTTCCGCCGTGGCGCGGGCACGGCTCGCTACCGCAGCGGACCTCGCCCGCGGCCGCGGTGAGGACATCGACGTCCGCGCAGCGGACCTGGCCGGGGCGCTCGCCGCGTTGCGGAACCGCGTGGCGCCGCGCACGGCCGCCGACGCGGCCGAGGTCTACCAGGAGGCAACGCGTGTCTGGGACACGGCACTCGCCCTGGTGAACGCCTACAACGAACGCAACGACCGGTTGCACCACCGCACGCTCACGCTGGTGCGCGGCGCCCTCCTCACCGTGCTGGGGCTGGTGCTGGTGTTCTCGATCACCGCCCTGATCATCTGGCGGCGTATCAACCGTCACCGGCTGACGATCGTCCGGACGATGGGCGCGGCCGTCGCCGAGCAGGCGGCGCTGCGGCGGACCGCGACACGGGCAGCCGGCGAGACCAAGCCCCAGGTCGTGTTCGACGCCGTCGTCCAGGAGATCCGCGCGGTGTTCCCGGCGACCTGCGCGTCGGTCATCCGGTTCGACGACGATCATCAGGGCCGGGTCGTCAACTCGGTGGGACTGCCCGACGAGGTACTCGAGGTACTCGAGGTCCGGCTGACCGGGCTGGGAATCGTCGCCGAGGTCGCCCGCGGCGGTCGCCCCGTGTTGCGCAGGGACGGCGTGCGGCCGGCTGATTTCACCTGCCCCTCCGGGGCACTGGATGCCACCGGAACCGTGAGCGCCATCGCCGCCCCGATGCGTCTCGACGGTCAGCTGTGGGGCGCCCTGGTCCTGGTGGCGGACGGGCCGAACCGGTTCACGCCGGAGGACCTGCCCAGCCTCGAACGCTTCGCCGAGATCACGGGCCTCGCGGTGAGCAACGCCGAACGCCTGGCCCGTCTGAACGACCTCGCGCTCAAGGACCACCTGACCGGCCTGGCCAACCATCGCCACTTCCGGGAGCGGCTCTCGAGCGAAATCGAGCGGGCACGCCGTCATGGCCGCGACGTCGCCATGGCACTGTTCGACATCGACCAGTTCAAGCTCGTGAACGACGCCCTCGGCCACCAGGGTGGCGACCGGGCGCTCGTGGATCTCGCGGCGCGGTTGCTCGACGCTTGCCGGGACGGGGATCTCGTGGCGCGGGTCGGAGGCGAGGAGTTCGCGTGGCTCATGCCGGAGACCGACTCCTGGGGCGCCTGGTGCGCGGCGGAACGGGTGCGCGCCGCCATCGATCGATCGCCACTCGACGGGCTGGAACGCCTGACCGTCTCAGTGGGTGTCTGCGACATCTCCCAGAGCGCGTGGAACGGCGACCATCTCTACGAACTCGCCGACGGGGCCCTCTACTGGGCAAAGGCGCACGGCCGCAACCTGTGCGTGCGTTACAGCCCGAACGTGGTGGTCGATCTGTCGGCCGACCAGCGAGCCGCCCGGCTCGAGCAACGTCGGACCCTCGACGCGGTCCGCCTGCTCGCCCAGGCGGTCGACGCGCGCGACCCCAACACCCAGCGCCATTCGGAGCGCGTCGCCGAGCTCGCCGTGGAGCTGGCGAACGAGATGGGCTGGTCGACGACGCGCCTCGACTTGCTCCGCGAAGCCGCCCTCGTGCACGACGTGGGCAAGATCGGCGTCCCCGACTCGGTGCTCCTGAAGGAGGGCCCGCTGACGGCCGAGGAACGCGATCGGATCCAGACGCACGCTGCGCTGGGGGCGCAGATGGTGTCCGACGTGCTCACCCCGGAGCAGGTCGGGTGGGTTCGCGGCCACCACGAGCGCTGGGACGGTGCGGGCTACCCCGACGGGGTGTCGGAGCAACAGATTCCCGACGGCGCCCAGGTGCTGATCGTCGCCGACGCCTTCGACGCCATGACCGGAGACCGGCCCTACCGGAAAGGGCGGCCGCTCGAGGACGCGTTCGCCGAGGTGGTGAGGGGGCGGGGATCCCAGTTCCCCCCCGAGGTGGTCGACGCCATGACCGCGCTGTTCGATTCGGGACGGGTGCCCGCCATCCTGAAAGCTGCGACGAACGACGCCGACACGCCGGCGGCCTGAACGGACTCGCCGCTCGGCAGCCGTCTCAACCTTCGACTCATCGACACCGGTGTCCTGAGTCGGAGGTTCGGGAGCGGCGTGGCGAGCGAAAACCGCACGCACCAAGGAGGAGGCTCGGGACAATGCCGGTGGCATGGCCCGAGCCGACGACGCACCCCCCGACGCACCCAGACGGGCGTGGGGTGCATGAGTTTGCAGCCCAGGCTGGACCTTGACCAACGAACCATTCGTCGAGGTTCGGACCGTGGACGAAACCGCATGAACGAGGAGGTTCGGACAATGCCGGGGCATGGCCGAGCCGACGACACCGCGACGCCTGACCGTGGAGGTGCGTGGTTTGCAGCCGCCAGGCAGCCGCGCAACCTTCGACTCAACGACACCAGTGTCCTGAGTCGGAGGTTCGGGAGCGGCGTGGCGAGCGAAAACCGCATGCAACAAGGAGGAGGTTCGGGACAATGCCGGCGGCATGGCCCGAGCCGACGACGCACCCCCGCGACGGGCCGGTGTGACCCGGGACGATGGAGGGTTGCGTGCGAGTTTGCAGCCGCCAGGCTGCCGCGACACCTTCGACTCAGGACACCAGCGGGCGCCCGGTCATTACCGGAGGCGTGTCCCAGTCCATCAGGGCGCAGAGCGTCGGCGCCACGTCACCCAGCGCACCGTTCGACACCGTGAGTCCTGGACGATCGATCCAGAACGGAACGGGGTTCGTGGTGTGGGCCGTGTTGGGGCTGCCGTCGGGTTCGACCATCACCTCGCTGTTGCCGTGGTCTGCGGTCACGATGAGGGTGGCGTTGGCGGCGCGCGCGGCGGCGCGGATGTCGCCCATGCATCGGTCCACGGTCTCGATGGCCGTGACCGCCGCGGGAATGGACCCGGTGTGGCCGACCATGTCCGCGTTGGCGAAGTTCACCACCAGCAGTTCGTGGGTTCCGCCGGTGATGCCCGTCACGACGGCGTCCCGGACGCCCGCGGCACTCATCTCGGGTGCGTGATCGTACGTCGGCACGTGCTGCGGCGAGGGGACGAGCACCCGGTCCTCCCCATCGAACGGGGCCTCGCGCCCGCCGTTGAAGAAGAACGTCACGTGGGCGTACTTCTCGGTCTCGGCGATGTGCAGCTGGCGCCGGCCGGCGCCGCTCACCGTCTCGGCGAGCCCCTGGCGGACGTCTTCGGGTTCGAACACCACGCGCAGGTCGGGCCAGTCCCGGTGGTAGCGGGTGAGGCACACCAGCCGCGGCCGAACCCCGCCGCCCAGGTCGAAGTCGTCGAATCCCGGGTAGGCGAGCGCCCGCGTGAGCTGGCGGGCGCGATCCGGTCGGAAGTTGACGAACAGAACGGCGTCGTCGTCCTTGATCCGCCCGGCCGCGGGATCGCCCACCACGGTCGCCTCGATGAACTCGTCGGTCACGCCCCGGTCGTAGGAGGCGCGTACCGCCTCGACACCCGTTGACGCCGTGTGGAGCCCGCGGCCGTGCACCATGGCGTCGTAGGCGGCCTTCGTCCGATCCCAGCGGTGGTCGCGATCCATACCGTAGTAGCGCCCGCAGACCGTGGCCACGCGGGCGCCGGCCACTTCGAGCTCCTCGACCGCGGCGAGCCCGGAATCCGGTCGGCTGTCACGGCCGTCGGTGAGGGCGTGAAGGAAGAGGTTCCCGACACCGGATCGTTTGGCGATGTCGATCAACGCGAGGAAATGGCGCTGTGCCGCGTGCACGCCCCCCTCGCCCACGAGCCCGACCAGATGCAGCGCCCGGTCGGCCCCGGCGCGCATGGTCTCGCGCATGATGGGCGTGGCCTCAAGCGCTCCGGACGCGATGGCCTCGTCGATCCGGACGAGCATCTGCGGCACGCGACGTCCGGCGCCGAGGTTGAGGTGGCCCACTTCGGAGTTGCCCATCTGCCCGTCCGGCAACCCCACGGGGAGGCCCGAGGCCTGGAGCTGTGCGGAGGATCCCTCCCGCGCCAGCGCGTCCAGGACGGGCGTCCGGGCCAGTGACACCGCATTGCCGGGGCCCGGCGGCGCGATCCCGAAGCCGTCGATGACGACCAGGATCGCCGGCCCCCGGCTCATGCCGCCTCGACGATCGCGGCGAACTTCTCGACGTCCAGGCTCGCCCCGCCGACCAGGGCACCGTCGATGTCGGCCTGCGAAAGGAGTTCGGCGGCATTCTGGTCGTTGACGCTCCCTCCGTAGAGCACACGGATGACGCCGCCGTCCACGTGGGCAGAAGCCGCGTCGCGCACGACCGCGCACGTCTCCTGCGCGATCTCGGGGGTGGCGGTCCTGCCGGTGCCGATCGCCCAGATGGGCTCGTAGGCGATGTCGATGCGCTGGCTCTCGCCGCGATCGACCCTGGCCAGTGCCGCGGCCACCTGGGCGCGGACGTGCGCGTCGGTCTCCCCGGCCTCCCGCTGCTCGAGGCGCTCACCCACGCAGAGGATCACCCGCAGGCCCGCATCGAGCGCGCGCCGGACACGAGTGGCGACCATCTCGTCGGTCTCCCCCGCCTCGCGGCGCTCCGAATGCCCGAGAATGGTTCCCACGGCACCGGTCGCCAGCACCATCTCGGCCGAGATCTCGCCGGTGTGGGCGCCGGACGCCTGCGAGTGGATCGTCTGGGATCCGACCCAGGCCGGGTACCCGACCAGCGACGAGACCACCGCCTCCAGCGCGGTGAACGGCGGGCAGACGGCGATCTCGACGCGCTCGGGCGGCGTGGCGAGCCGCGCCTTGAACCCGTCGCACCACGCCCGCCCTTCGTCGGGCGTGAGATTCATTTTCCAGTTTCCGGCGATCAGCGGGACGCGTTCACTCATGAGGATTCCTCCTGGGGGAGCGCGGCAACGCCCGGCAGCACGTTGCCCTCGAGCATTTCGAGCGACGCGCCGCCGCCCGTCGAGCAGTGGGTCAGCCGGTCGGCGAGCCCGAACTCGACCAGCGCGGCGCCGGAATCGCCTCCGCCGGCGACGGTCGCCGCATCCGATTCGGCCATGGCCTCGGCGATGGTGCGGGTGCCCTCGGCGAAGGGCGCGATCTCGAAGGCCCCCATGGGTCCGTTCCAGAACACCGTCCGGGCACTCATGATGGCCTCGCGATAGGTGGCCGACGTCGCCGGCCCGATGTCCACCCCCATCCACTCGTCGCCGATGGCGTCGCTGGGCACCACCTGTACGGCGGCCGAAGCGTCGAACCGGTCGGCCACCAGGATGTCGACGGGGAGTTGCAGCAGGCAGTTCTTCTGGGTGGCGGTGGCGAGAAGGGCGCGGGCCATCTCCTGCGCCTCGGGCCCTTCGTGCAGGCTCTTGCCGACCGGGTCGCCCAGCGCGGCCAGGAAGGTGAAGCACATGGCGCCGCCGACCAGCACCCGGTCGCAGCGCGTGAGCAACGACTCGATCAGCGGAAGCTTGTCGCTCACCTTGGAACCGCCCAGCACGGCGACGAACGGGTGCGCCGGATGGCTCAGCAGCCCGTCGAGCACCTCGACCTCGCGCGCAAGCAGCAGCCCGGCGCGGGAGGGCAGCAGGTGGGCGACCCCCTCGGTGGACGCGTGCGCCCGATGTGCCGCGCCGAAGGCGTCGTTCACGTAGTGCGTGAAGCCCGAGGCCAGCGCCTGCGCGAAGGCCGGGTCGTTGGCCTCCTCGCCCGCGTGGAACCGAAGGTTCTCGAGCATGACGACATCGCCGGGGCCGAGCGCCGCGATGCGTGCCGCGACCTCGGGCCCGACACAATCGGCGAGCAGCTCGACCGGCTTGCCGAGCACCTCGGACATCCGCGTGGCGCACGGAGCGAGCGACAGGCCCGGAACACGCTCGCCCTTGGGCCGGCCGAGGTGGCTGCAGACGGCCACCGCCGCGCCTGCGTCGAGCAGGTACCGGATGGTCGGCATGGATGCCTGCAACCGCGAGTCGTCGGTGATCGTCTCACCGTCGAGGGGAACGTTGAGGTCGGCGCGCACCAGCACGCGCGCGCCCGACCAGTCGATTCCCGGAGCGTCGACCGCCAGCAGCCCCATGTGACGCCCCCCTACGGCAGAAGCTTGGTTGCGAGGTCGACCACCCGGCACGAGTAGCCCCACTCGTTGTCGTACCAGGAGATGACCTTCACGGTGGTGCCGCTGACCATGGTCAGCTGGCTGTCGACGAGCGACGAACGCGAGTCGCCGATGACGTCACGCGAGACGATCGGACGATCGGTGTACCCGAGGATGCCCTTCATGGGTCCGTCGGCGGCCGCCTTGAACGCGGCGTTGACCTCTTCCGCGGTCGTCTCGCGGCCGACCTCGGCCACCAGGTCCACCACAGAGCCGTCAGGGGTCGGCACGCGAAGCGCGATGCCGTCCAGCTTGCCCTTCAGGTGCGGGAGCACCTCGCCGATGGCGCGGGCCGCTCCGGTCGACGTCGGAATGATCGAGAGCGCGGCCGCGCGGGCACGGCGGAGGTCGCTGTGCGGCAGGTCGAGGATGCGCTGATCGTTGGTGTACGCGTGGCAGGTGGTCATGAAGCCCTGCTTGAGACCGCCGAACTGCTCGTCGAGCACCTTCGCCACCGGCGACAGGCAGTTGGTGGTGCACGAGGCGTTGGAGATGACGTCGTGCTTGGCGGGGTCGTACTGCTCGTCGTTCACGCCGAGACACACGGTGATGTCGGGACCCTTGGCGGGGGCCGAGATGATCACCTTCTTGGCGCCGCCCTTGAGGTGCAGCGCGGCCTTGTCACGGTCGGTGAAGATGCCGGTGCTCTCGACGACGACGTCGACGCCCAGATCACCCCAGGGCAGCGCGCCGGGATCCCGTTCCTCGAAGACCTTCACCCGGTTCCCGCCGACGACGATGGCGTCTCCCTCGGCGACGACCTCCTGGGGGTACGTCCCGAACACCGAGTCGTACTGGAGCAGATGCGCGAGTGTCTCGTTGTCGGTGATGTCGTTGACCGCAACGATCTCGACGTCGGGGTTGTTCGCCGCAGCACGGAACACGTTCCGGCCGATGCGTCCAAAACCGTTAATGCCAACGCGTACGCCCATGTCACACTCCATGAAGAACCGGTGCCAGAAGTGGCCCGACACTACCAGAGGGCCACATAGCGACTGGAACGCGCGAGATCATGCATCAATGCGCGGTTCCACCGTATCCGTGGTCGTAGTCATCCCCATGCTCGTCGCGGTCGTTTCCGGTTGCGCCGAGCACGGCGCGGCCGGCGCTGCCACAGACTCCCGGGTCCCGGCGACGACGTCTCGATCGACCGCATCGACACCGCCCCCGACGCCCAGGGCCGCACGCATCGACCATGTCGTCGACGGCGACACCGTCGTCGTCAGACTCGATGGACGACGCCGCACCATCCGCCTGATCGGCATCGACACTCCCGAGACCGTCAAACCGGACACCCCCGTCCAGTGCTTCGGCCCCGAGGCCAGCGCGAGGACCAAGTACCTGTTACCGCGGGGCTCCGTGGTGTGGCTCACCGGTGACGCCCGCACGGGGACGTACGACCGCTACGGCCGCATGCTGGCCTATCTGCAACCCGCCGGTGCGCGCATCACCGTGAACGAACTGCTCCTGCGCGAGGGGTACGCCCGGCTCTACGTGTACGACCCAAGCCGTCGCTTCACACGGCACGAACCGTTTGCGCGCGCCGAGCGGGCCGCCGTCCGCGCACGTCGTGGCCTGTGGCGCGCCTGTCCCGTGGACGCGTCCCGGGGGTAGGCGGGGGCAGGGGCCGCGCCCGGTCGGGAGTCGGGTCCCCGAAACGACGTTGGGGGGCCCGAGGGCCCCCCAACGTGCACTTCTGGCGAGTCCGTACGGGACGGACTCAGACCATTCTCACGCCTCGGCCGTCTTGGGCTTCGGAGTGAGGGCGGCGGCCAGCTTGGCCGACACCACGCCGAGGACCACACCGCAGAGCAGCGAGACCAGCGTGTTGAGCCAGACGTACTGCCAGGGCGTGGAGATCACGCCGCCGAATGCACCGGAACCCGGAGCATCGGTGAGGGCCTGGATCGAGTTGCCGACGCCACCGCCGTTCGGGGCCCAACCATCGAGACCCGTGGCGATCCACCAGAGGAACACCGACGCGAAGGCCGGGAACGTTCCCGCAACGTAGTACCAGTCACCGGCGATCAGGATCGCGACGAGGATGAAGGCGAAGATGCCCACCCAGAGGGCGATGCCCCAGAAGTCGGGAAGATCAGCGGTCTTGAATGCAAGCGGCATCGTGATCAGTGCAGCCACAGTGCCGAAGATGCAGGCCACAGCGACCTTGCCGGCCGCGGCGTTGTCACCACCGGCCATGAAGAACATGCCCCACGAGACGAACGCGGTGGGGAGGATCAGGTGAAAATTGCTCGGAAGCTCGAGGCCGATGCCGAGGTCACCGCTGGTCACCCAGTGGAACGTGAAGTTCAGCGAGAACTCCGTCCAGAGGAATGACAGGACCCCAACGACCAGCGCGAGCGGGAGAATTGCTTGTGCACGAGCACCCATGAAGAGTTGGCTCCCTGTGTTGGTCAGAACGAAAAGTACGTCTGCGCAGGAAAGATTTCGGTCTGCGCAGCAGAAACGTCCGAAACGTCAAACGTTTGTGCGGAATGAGCCTAATTGGCGGCCCGGACACGTTTCAAGTGTCACGTACGCAGTTTCTCTACGGACTCCTTCAGAGCCCCATTGCCAGGACGATCTCACCCGCTGAGCCGCCGCCGGGACTTCGCCAGGAGCCGCTCCCGTCCATCGTCGTCCACGTCGGCGACCGCCGTTGCGAGCGACGAGCCGTCGCGATCGGCCGTGACGATCATGAGGCCGTTCTGGAACGTCAGCCCGCCGTCGAACGTCCAGCGGACGGCCGGATCCGTGACACCCGCCGAACGGGCCAGGACGCGCAGGATCGCCGACGCGCCGCGTGAGCGGAGCACCCGGAACACCACCTTCATGCTGCGCTGGAGGATGTTCCGCATCGGGGACTGCACCAGCTGCCAGATCCGGGTGTCGTCGTGGTCCCGGTCGGTCAGCGCCACCCGCGCCCGGTACGAGAAGTGGACGTCACCGCCGAGCAGCAACACCGTCTGCGGGGCCTCGGGCCGGTCGACCACGTCTCCGAGCAGCCCGACCATGCCGTCGAACGATCGTCGGAACGCGGGCCAGTGCTCCATGTCGATGCCCTGCCGGAGCCGCTCGGCGATCCGGGACCAGATCGAGCCCCATGCCCCGGTGGCGACAGCCTCGCTCCATCCCTCGACGTGGTGGACGCCGTAGGGGGTGAACACCGGAAGCGTCGAGGCGATGAGGAGGTGCCGCGGGGGCGGGTCGGCGAAGACCTGCTCCCGGAGCCACTGCCACTCGACGCCATCGACGATCGCCCGCTCCTCGGGCGGATCGAGGACGCGCGAGCATCGGGAATCGACGATCACGAGACGGATGCAGCCGAGGTCCTGGGCCGTGGACCAGCGGGTGGTGTCGGGGTCGACGTCCGACCGCCAGGCGTGGTCGTCGACGAGGCGGGTCGCGTCCCGATCCGGTGCGTTCACGACGGCCACGAACAGATCGTCGGCCGCCAGCAGTTCGGGAGAGAGATTGCCGAGGTGCTGGTAGATCCAGTACGACCCCAGTGCCCCGACGACCCGATCGTTCCACCACGGCCGGCGCTCCATCTCCTCGCGCCAGGTCTTGGAGGTGTTCCAGTCGTCGCGCAGGTCGTGGTCGTCCAGGATCATCGCGCTGGGCACCGTCGACAGGAGCCAGCGCGTCGCGTCGTGCATCCAGGTGGTCTGGTAGAGCCAGGCGTACTCGCGGAAGTTCTGGATCTCCTCACGGATGTCCGCGGGGTCCCCGGCGTGCAGTTCCCGCAGGAGCTCCTCGATCTCAGGCGAGGGTTCGTCCGCGTACACCTGGTCGCCGAGATGCAGGATCAGGTGCGGCCAGTGCTCGCGCGGCTCGTCGACGAGGCGCCGTGCCAGCGCGACCAGGGCGTCGGCGCCCCATGCGCGCAGGCCGTCGTCGTCGTAGGGCCCGAGTTCGCGACACGATCCGAACGCGATCCGCACCGGGCCGTCGCCCGGCGGAGGAGGGATGACGCTCGGCGGAAAGCCGGAGTCGGGCGGCGGCCAGGCCACGTCATCGTCGACGAGCACCTCGTACTCCACGGCCCGATCGTCGGGCAGCCCCGACACGATGATCAACGCGTAGCCGTGTCCGTGCACCATCCAGGTGTCGGCCCCGCCCCCCCAGGTGTCGGACCCGTCACACGACCGGACCCGCACGTGGTGGTGCCCGCGCGTTTCCACGAAGAGCGTCGCCCGCCCCTGCGCGTCCCGGTGTCGCAGCACCGGCCCCACGAGGATCTGCTCGGCCGGCCCGTACTCACCCGAAGTGGGCGCGTGAAGTCCGACCGGACCGGGGTACTCCCCCGTCGTGATGCCATGTCCCATGCCGTCCACCGCCCTCGCGACCCGCATCCACGCGATCCGGAAGAGGATATGGCGACGGAGACGCCCGGGCCCGCTCGCGGCGATTCACCCGGGTGTCAGCCGGGTCGGTCGGGGATCGCGAACATCCTGGGCCACAGTTTTCCGGTCACGTACACCCGCTGACGGCCCCGGTCCCACGCGATGCCGTTCAGGACGTCGACCTGGCCGCCGGCCGGAAGGCGTGCCTTCAACCCGCGCAGGTCCAACCGCACCCGGACGCGTCCGTTTCGCGGGTTGATGATCACGATGTCGTCGGTCTGCCAGACGTTGGCCCAGATCTCGCCGCGTACGATCTCGAGTTCGTTGAGGAGCGCGACGGGCGTGCCGGCGTCGGTGACCCGCACGCGACGGACCACCCGGAACGTCCGGGGATCGAGGATCCTGAGCGTCGCCGTACCGTCACTCATCACGAGCCGCGGTCCCATCGACGCGAGGCCCCAGCCCTCACCACGGTACGTGTGGCGTCGCACCGCGCGGAAGGTCGTCGAGGATCGGACGAACGCGGTGTGCTCGCGCCACGTCAGCTGCACCGCGCGACCGCCCGCCAGTGCGAGTCCCTCCGCGAAGTAGCGGCTCGGCAGCCGCCGGATCCTGAGCACACGGCCGTCACGAAGCCGCACCCGGCGCACGCTGGACTGCCCGTAGAGTCCCGTGCTCTCGAGGAATCCACCCCGATGCCACACGAGTCCCTGCGTGAATGCCGCGGGGTCGTGGGGCCAGGTACCGGTCACCGACGGCACCACGGTTGGGGCCGGTGCCGCCGTGGCGGTTCCACTGATGGCGAGCAGCGCCGCGAAGACATGTGACCACATCACGCACGCATTGTCCCATGATGGAGCCCAAGCACGGGCGTCGAGCGGGCACCCGTCCTCGTCCCCCGCCGCGCCCGGCGGACGAGCCCGGGGATCGGGGCACCGGCCGGCCGGTGACACGTCTGTCCGGCATGGTCTCAGTGGCACTTCGGCATCCGTAGGCTGCCGGGATGCTCGAGGTCCGCAATCTCACACGGCGGTTCGGCGACGTCACCGCAGTCGACGACGCCACCTTCTCGGTACCCGGCGGCGTCATGACCGGATTCGTGGGCGGTAACGGTGCCGGCAAGACCACCACCATGCGGATGATCATGGGCGTGCTCGGGATCACCGCGGGGCGTGTCGGGTGGGACGGTCGCGAGATCACCACGGCAGACCGGCGCAGATTCGGGTACATGCCGGAGGAGCGGGGCCTCTACCCCAAGCAACGGGTGATCGACCAGCTCGCCTACCTCGGCCGTCTGAAGGGGATGGACGCCGGGGCCGCGCGTCGCACCGTGATGGATCACCTGGAGCGCTTCGGACTCGCCGAGCGGGCGAAGGACCGCGTCCAGGAGCTCTCACTGGGCAACCAGCAGCGGGTGCAGATCACCGCAGCGGTCATGGCGGACCCGGCGGCCCTCATCCTGGATGAGCCCTTCTCGGGCCTCGATCCGGCGGCGGTGGACGCCATGGCGGATCTGCTGCGCGACCACACCGCGCGCGGTGTGCCGGTGCTCTTCTCGAGCCACCAACTCGACCTCGTCGAACGGTTGTGCGACCGGCTCGTCGTTCTGAAGGGCGGCCGTGTCCTCGCCGAGGGCACCGCCGCGGATCTGCAATCGCGAGGCCCGCGGCTCGTGCGGCTGGTGCTCGATGGCGACGCCGGCTGGGTCCGGGATCGGCCGGGCGTGCGGGTGGCCGACCTCGACCGCACGACCGTGGTGTTCGAACCCGCCGACGCGGATGCCGCGGACGCGGTGTTGCGCGACGCGCTCCACCGGGGCCGGGTCGAGGCATTCGCCCCCGTGATCCCCTCGCTCAATGACGTCTATCTGGAGATGACGAAGTGAGTCCCTGGGCCATCGTCACACGACGCGAGGTGCTCGTGCGCCTCACCGACAAGGCCTTCATCATCGGGACGCTGATCTTCATGGCCCTCCTCCTGGGCGTCACCGGCTGGGCGGCGTATCAGGACTCGGGCGTCGATCACTACGAGGTCGCGTCAACACCGGCCGACCGTGCGATGGTCGCGTCCCTCGAGGCGAACGCGCCCGAGGTCGACGGGAGCGTGCGGGTGTCGGCCGTCGCCGTCGCCGACGCCTCCGCCGCGCGTGCGGCCCTCGCCGACGGGCGGGTCGACGCGTGGCTGCACCGGCGGGGCGACGGCTGGGAGCTGCTCACCCAGTCGGAGACGAAGACCTCGCTGTTCGACGCCACGCAACAGGTGGTGCGCGGCGCGGTCGTCGCCGCGAACGCCCGTGCCGCGGGGACCACCGCGGAGGCGATCCAGCGCGGCGCGACGGTGACCTCGCGACTCGTCGAGGGGAATGTCGATCGGGAGAATCTCGGACGTGCCGCCGGAATGATCTTCGCGTTCGTCTTCTACCTGAGTTCGCTGATGTTCGGCGTGCAGCTCGCGGGGAGCGTGGTCGAGGAGAAGCAGAACCGCATCGTGGAGATCATCGCCAGTGCGATTCCGGTTCGGCATCTGCTCGCCGGCAAGATCATCGGAAACACGCTGGTGGCGATGCTCCAGGTGGTGGTCTACATCGCCGTCGGACTGGTCGGACTGAGCTTCACCAGCTACGGGACGTACGTCCCCGAGCTCACCGGGCCGGTCGTGTGGTTCTTCGCGTTCTTCCTGGCGGGATTCGTCGCCCTCGCGTCACTGTGGGCGGTCGCGGGAGCTCTGGCGTCGCGGATGGAGGACCTCCAGGCCACGACCACACCGCTCACCTTGATGGTGATGGTGATGTTCTTCGGATCCCTGCTGTTCCAGGGAACCGCCCGGGTGATCGCCTCGTTCGCGCCGCCGTTCTCGGCGGTGCTGATGCCGATCCGCATCGTGGAGCAGGACGCCTCGGCGTGGGAGGCGCTGATCGCGCTCACGCTGCTGCTCGCCTTCACGCTCGTCACGATTCTGGTGGGCGAACGGCTCTACCGGCGTTCGTTGCTCCAGAGCGGCGGGCGGGTCGGGTTGCGGGCCGCCTGGTCCGCTCCGGAGTGAGTCGTCCCGGTCCCGGCACGGCCCGCGGTCGTCGGGTCGAGCCGGGGCGCGGCGCGGATCAGCCGCGTCCAGGCGCGGTCGACATGGCGAGGTCCACCAGGATGCCGGCGAGCGCCTCGGGTGTGTGCCGCACGAGCGCACCGGCCTCGGCGAGGTGGGCGGTCACCAACCGCACCCCCGCGGCGTCGACGCGATCGGCGTCGAGCTCGACGGGTTCCTGGCCCATCATCTCGTAGGCCGCGACCGCGTCGGGGTCCAGTTCGCCCTCGTGGGCGACCACGACGTCGACGCCTCCGGGCACCGATTGGAGGATGCGATCGAGGTGATCGGCCACCGAGAACCCGTCGGTCTCACCCGGCTGGGTCATGACGTTGCAGACGTAGACCCGCAGACCCCGCGCGCGACGCACCGCGTCGGCGATCTCGGGCACGGCGAGGTGCGGCAGCACACTCGTGAAGAGGCTTCCGGGCCCGAGCACGATCATGTCGGCGTCGGTGAGCGCTTCGACGGCTGGCGGATGGGCCGCAGGGGGCGGATCGAGCCAGACCCGGCTGCAGGCACCCTCGCCGGCGGCGATGTTGGTCTCACCGCACACCTCCTCGCCGTCGGCGCGCTCCGCCCACAAGCGGACGTGCTGCAGAGTGGACGGCAGCACCCGGCCGCGGATCTTCAGGACGTGCGAGCACTCCTCGATCGCCAGGTCGAAGTTGCCGGTCACCTCAGCGAGCGCGGCCAGGAACAGGTTCCCGAACGGGTGCCCGGACAGGTCGCCGTCGGCGAAGCGGTGCTGGAACAGGCGGCCCATGAGCGATTCGTCGTCGGCGAGCGCGACCAGGCAGTTGCGGATGTCCCCGGGTGGCAGCACACCGAGTTCGCGGCGCAGCCGCCCGGAGGATCCGCCGTCATCGGCGACCGTGACGACGGCGGTGAGGTCGAGCGGCGCCCGTTTCAGGCCGCGCAGCAGTGACGCCAGCCCGGTTCCGCCGCCGAGGGCGGTGACGCGCGGGATTCGGTTCACGACGCGCGCCCTGGTGCGTCGGCGTCTTCGCGGGCCTTCAGGGTGGCGCGGCTGATGTCCCGATGTGTCACCGAAACCTGGAACTCCGGGCGTCCTCGGTAGCGCGTCGCCATGCGCTCGGCCATGTACACGCTGCGATGGCGGCCGCCGGTGCAGCCGAACCCGACCACCAGGTGGCTCTTCCCCTCCTCGGCGTACTTCGGCAGCAGGTAGTCGAGCAGCGATTCGAGCCGCGGGATGAACCCGGCCGTCTCGGGGGCGTCACGGACGAAGGCCGCGACCTCGGGGTCGAGGCCCGTCTTGGGCGCGAACTCGGGGACGTAGTGCGGATTGGTGATGAAGCGCACGTCAAAGAGCAGGTCGGCGTCGTTGGGTGCCCCGTGCTTGAAACCGAACGACACGAACAGCACCTGCATCCCCGGCCGGGCCTCCGGGTCGATCATCCGCTCGATGATCTTGCGGCGGAGGTCCCAGATGTTGAGGTCGCTCGTGTCGATGATGATGTCGGCGCGGTCCCGAAGCGGCTTCAGGACCTCGCGCTCGCGGCGGATTCCCTCGATGACGGGGGCGTCCTCGGCGAGCGGGTGGCGGCGCCGGGTTTCGCGGTAGCGATTGAGCAGTACCTGATCCGAGGCCTCGAGGAACAGCACCCGGGGACGGGTTCCGTTGGCCTGTTCCAGCCGGTCGATCTCGGTGCCGAGGTCGGTGAAGAACACCCCGCCGCGGATATCGCACACGACGGCGGCCCGCTCGACGCGGTCGCGATCCTCGGAGAACAGCTCGGCGAGCGAGTGCAACAGTTTCGGCGGCAGGTTGTCGACGACGAACCAGCCGGAGTCCTCGAAGGCCCCCATGGCCTGGCTCTTGCCGGCACCGCTCATTCCCGTGATGACCGTGAGTTCCATGTGTGCTCGCTATCGACGCCGCGTGCGCGTGAGTGAAGGGACGTCTTCGGGGTCCGGCGCGCGGTGGAGATGGTCCCATATCTCCCGGGCGACCTTGGGTGGCAGCCCGGGCACCGCCTCGAGCTCGTCGCGGGTGGCGCTGACGAAGCGGTCCGGTGAGCCGAAGTGGCGCAGGATGGCCTTCTTCCGGGCCGGCCCCACGCCGGGGAGCCGGTCGAAGATGCTGGTGGTCATGGCGCGGTCGCGTGTGCGCCGGTGGTGGCGCACGGCGAACCGATGGGCCTCGTCGCGGATCTGCTGGAGCATGCGAAGGCCGGGTGACTGTTCGGGCAGCAGCAGCGGATCGCGTCGTCCCGGAACGAACACCTCCTCGCGCTGTTTGGCGAGGCTGACGATGGGTTGATCTGCGACACCGGCGTCGGCGAGCCCCTCGATGGCGGCGCCGAGCTGTCCCTTGCCGCCGTCGATCACCACGAGCCCGGGGCGGGCGCCGAACGAGAGGTCGTCATTGGTGTCGTCCGCGAGACGGGTGAACCGGCGCCGGATCGTCTCGCGCATGTGCGCGAAGTCGTTCTGGCCGCCCTCGTACTGCATCGTGAAGGTCCGGTACTGCGCCTTCGCCGGAGCACCGGCTTCGAAGACCACCATCGACGCAACGGCGTGTGTGGGACCGAGGTTCGAGATGTCGTAGCACTCGACCCGCACCGGGAGTGCCGGGAGGGCCAACCAGTCCTGTAGCTCGGTGAGCGCCTCGCGTCGCTGTTCGCGGCTGCGCGCGTGGCGGCGCTGGTCCTGGTCGAGCGCCACCTCGGCGTTGCGCTGCGCCATCTCGGCGAGCTTGGCCCGGTCGGTCCGCCCGGGGCGAACCTGGACCCGCGCACCGCGGCGTTCGGTGAGCATCTCGGCCAACGTGGGAAGGGCCCCGATCGTGCGCGGTACGACCAGGAGCGGCGGGATCGCCATGGCCACGCTGTAGTACTCGATGGCGAACCCCTCCAGCACGTCGGCGGGGCCGTCGCCCCCGATGCCCTCCAGGAAGAACGACTGCCGGTCCGACAGCACGCCGTCCCGGACCTGCATCACCTGGACGTTCGCGGCGTCGTCGGCGACGGCGACGCCGAGCACGTCGAGGCTGCCCCGATGGTCGGTGGTCGCCACCTGCCGTTCCAGCAGGTGCCGCACGGCGGCGAGCCGGTTGCGGTAGACGGCCGCCTGTTCGTAGTTCTGGGCCTCGGCGGCGGCCCGCATCTGCTGCTCGATCTCCTCTTCGAGCCCGCGGTACCGGCCCGACAGGAAGTCCATCGCCTGGTCGATGAGCGCGCGATAGTCCTCATGGCTGATGGCGTCGATGCAGGGCGCCAGGCACCGTTTGATGTGGTAATCCAGGCACGGGATTCCGGAGGAACGGCCGGGCTCCGGTCCCTCGCAGGGCCGGTTGGGAAAGATCTTCCCGATCACCGAGAGCGTCTCGCGCACCTTGCTCGCGCTGCTGAACGGACCGAAGTAGCGGCGATCGCGACGGTGTCGTTCGCGGGTGAAGTAGACGCGCGGATACGCCTCGTCCAGGCTCACCCCGATGTACGGGTAGCTCTTGTCGTCGCGAAGCTTGATGTTGAAGGGCGGCCGGTGCCGCTTGACGAGGTTGGCCTCGAGGATGAGCGCCTCCCCCTCACCGCTGGTGACGATGGTCTCCAGGCGGTGGATGCGGCCGACCATGTCGGCCACTTTGGCGTGCAGGCCCGAGCGAGGCGCCATCGGCGCGTTCGGATCGAGTGCCTGGTCCGGACGGAGCGGAGCCTGGAAGTAGCTCAGCACCCGCTTGCGCAGCGACTTGGCCTTGCCGACGTAGAGCACGCGGTCTTCGTCGTCGCGGTAGACGTAGACGCCCGGTCGGTCGGTGAGTTCGGCCAGTTGGTCGCGGATCAGGGACTGCTGGGCCATCCCGACAGGCTAGTGCACCGATGTGCCGTCCCCATCCGTCGGCGGTCGCGCCTCAGCCCACGCCCTCGTCGTCGATGCGCCACGCCTCGTCGGGATGGTTGCGTACCAGTACGTACCCCCAGGTGATGCCGGAACCGCCCATGCTCGGCGACGTTCCGCCGGGCAGCGAGAAGCGCACCGGCAGGTACACCACGTCCGCCCACCGATCGGCGCTTGCCAGGTGGGAGTCCCGCCGGCCCGGTCCGACTCGGAGATCGCTCACCGCCCAGTGGCGCTGGAACGGCCCGTCGATCGTCTCCCTCACACTCGCCAGATGTGCCGGCGTGAGGTACGCCGCGGCGGCCGCCTCGTCGCCGGCCGACACGGATTCGAGGTACGCACGGACGGTGTCACCCGGGGTCGGGTTCGCCGCTTCGGCCCGGGGTGGTACCCGCGAGTCGTCCGTACCGGTGCACCCCTGGAACACGGCCAGACCGGCGGCACCGACGGCCAGGGCGAGCGCCACCCGTCGTGCGCGAGACCTGGCGGTCATGCCGACGGTGCGGCGGTCTTCGCCCCGCGCGTCAGGGAGACGAGCATCCCGATCACGGCGATGGCCGATCCGACGAGCATCGCGGTGCGGTAGCCGCTGAGGTAGGCCGTGGCATCCGCGCCGGAAGCATCCCCGCCCAGGATGACCCGCCCGCCGTCGCGGCCGAGCTCGTGCGCGGCGATCCCGCCGAGGGCGGCCATCGACACCGACTGCCCGAGGCTGCGCATGGTGGCCAGGACCGCGGCGGCGATGCCCAGCATGTCCATGCTCACCACACCCATCGCCGCCGAGGTGTTGGGCGAGCTGAATCCCGCCATGCCGATCCCGACGAGCGCCATGGGCACGATGATCCGGTGCAACGGCAGGCTCTCGGGAACCATCGCCAGCCCGAACAGCCCGATGGCGATGAGGGCCATGCCGCCCGTGACGAGGGCGCGCGACCCGATGCGGTCTGAGGCGGCGCCGGCGAGCGGCGAGAGCGCCACCATGAAGAACGGCTGGACCACCAGCACGACCCCGGCCCCGAGCGCGCTACGTCCGCCCACCACCTGCAGCAGCACCGCCGTGAGGGCGATGGCCCCGAACATCGAGACGTAGTTCAGGAACGCAGCGATCGACGCCGCGAGGAAGAGCCGGTTGCGGCGGAAGAGGGTCGCGGGCAACAGTGGATCCCGCGCACGGACCTGCTGCAGCGCGAACCCCGCCAGCATCACCACGGCCACCGTCTCCAGGATGAACACCCCCGGGGCCGTCCACCCCCACACCGGTCCGAAGGTGAGCGGCACCAACCCCGCGGTGAGGCCCACGGCGAGCAGCCCCACACCCGGCAGGTCGATCCGCATCGGGGCCGTGCCCACCCGCCGGCGTTCCTCCAGCGGTCGCGCGATGGCCAGGGCGATGAGCGAGACCGGGATGTTCACCAGGAACACCCACCGCCAGCCGAATCCGGCCACGAGCGCGCCCCCGATGATGGGTCCGAGTGCCAGCCCCAGATAGATCGCGGTCACGTTGATGCCGATCGCGCGTCCCCGTTCCCCCGGTGGGAACTCCGCGCTGATGAGCGCCGTGGCGGTGGACGCCAGAATGGCTGCGCCGATGCCCTGGATCCCCCGGAGCGCCAGCAGCACGGTGGTGTCCGGAGTCGCCGCGATCAGCGCTGAGGTCCCTCCGAAGATGACCAGCCCGATCCGCCACAGCCGCAGCCGTCCCCAGTGGTCGGCGATGCGGCCGATGGGCGCGAGTGCCAGCGTGTAGGTGAGCAGGTACGCCGCCGACACCCAGATCCCCACCGAGAAGCTCAGCCCGAGATCGTCCCCCATGGCAGGAAGCGCCACGGCGACACCCGTGATGTCGATGGGGCCCATGAACGACCCCAGGCACGTGACCAGGAGGAGTCGCCGCCGTCCTCCAGGCGTGGCTGCGGTCGCGGTTGACATCACCTCAGGCTAGCGGGAGGATCGCGCCCACACCCGTCGAACATATGTTCTGTCCGAGGCTCTCTCTACGGTGTGGAGCCATCCAATCAGTACCGGGAGGTCCCCCATGGCGTCGCCGCATCTCACCATTCACACGCCGCTCCGGCGTCGCATCGAACAGGTTCTCGCCGCCACCCCGGGCGGACTCGACTGGCGGACGCTCGCCGACGAGCTCGCGCGTCGGGCCGTCGCCGCGCAACGCCCCATTCCGGACCGGGCCGAGGTGGTCCGGGCGCTGGGAGGGCTCATCGTCGAGGGGCGCGTCGACGAACGCGCCGGCCGCTTCGTCCTCAGGACCGTGTCGGACGGCTGGGGACGAGCCGCGGCCTGACTCACCCCGGGTGGTCGGCGAACGCGAGCAGGTGCACGCCCGACGCGGGCAGGCCGACTCGCGATCCTGCGCCGGCCAGAGCCATGATCCGTTCGACGTAGCGCTGAGTCTCGGGAAACGGCGGTACGCCCCCGTATCGGCGTACCGCCCCCGGACCCGCGTTGTAGGCCGCCAGTGACAACGGGATCGTTCCGAACGCCGCCAGATGCCCCGCCAGGAGCCGGGCAGCCGCGGGAATGGCCCGGTCGGGATCGAACGGGTCCACGAGTCCGATGCCCCGCGCGGTTCCGGGCATGAACTGCGCGATTCCCTGAGCCCCCGCGGGACTGACCGCTGCTGGGTCGAAGCCTGACTCGGTACGCAGGAGTGCCGCGAGCACCACGGCCGGGATCCCATGAGCCGCGGCGGACGCGGTGACCAGCTCCCGAAAGCGTTCCGGAACCCATGATGGAAGCCCCCCGCCCGCCGCGGCGACGCCAACAACGGGTGACACCTGCCGGCATCCGGCCAGATATCCGTAGTGCCAGGGCTCCCAGGAGTACCGCTGAACGAACCCGAACGCCGGCGCGTTCCGGGCGAGCCAGGCACCCGCACCACCCCCGGTCGCGATGTCGAGTTCGGTGGCGTCGCGATGACGGCTGGTGCCCGGCGGCGCCACCCAGCGCGGATCCGGATGCCGTCGGAACAGGACCGCCTGCTCGGCATCCGATCGGAAGCCACTGACGACCACCAGGTCGATCCCGTCGCGGTGAGCCGCGGCGTCCATTCGATCGAAGGCCGCCGCGACCGCCGGACACGTGGGACGGCCGTCGCGGAACACCAGCGGGCCCGAGTAGCCACCACCTCGTGCGGGGACCGTGGTTTCCTCCACGGCGGTGCCGATGATCCCGGCCCTGGCGCGAGCGCGAGCCGGGATGCCGAATGGTCCCGGAACGCGGACTTCGACCTCCACGGACCACCCGGGCTCGGGAATCTGAAGCCAGTCGAGCCGGCCTCCCGGCGAGAGCGCCACCGCTGCGCTGGCGACCACCCGGCGTCTGAGCGTGGTCGGGTCGGGACCCGGAATCCGCCCGCGAGCACTGACCAGGGTCCTGGCCCCCGACATCGCGGCGAGGTCCGCAACCCGCTGCGCACGGGCTGCCGCGGCGTGTGCCGCTCCAAGGACCCCGACGGCGGCCGCGACCAGCAGGATGCCGAGTCCAATCGCGAGGGCCGGGATCACCGCCTGCCCGGCCTGGCGATCACGCCGGCTCCTGCAGTGTGTGGACGACCGTACCGCGCCGGACGCGGTCACGGTGCGACGACGCGGGCGCGAGCGCGAGCGGCGAGCCCGGAGGCCAGCGGTCCGGCGACCGGTACCGAGGTCGTCAGGGTGATCACGTCGTCGGATCCCGTCGATCGCAGCGCCTCGATCCGGACCTGCTCCTCGGCGTCACGGGCGGCGGCCCCGACCGCTGCCAGCTGCCAGGCGAGGAGCGCGGCCGCGATGATGCAGGGGATCGCGACGATCAATTCCAGTGATCCCTGTCCGCGCTGCCGGCTCACGATGGCCCCACGGGACTCGTCACGACCATCCGCGGGAGTGGCGCGATTCCCGGCATGCCCCGAGGGCTGACCGCAACGCGCACTTCAGCGGGGTCGGTGGGCAGTAGCCGCATTCCCGGAACGCGGCGCACCACCTCCGCGGGCGATTCGCCGACGCTCGCGGCACGAGCCGCGACACGTGCCGTCGCACCCGCCTGCAACCAGCCGACGGCGGCCGCAGCCACCCACCAGGCGAGCAACGTGATGATGGCCAGCGCCGGAAGCAGGCCGAGCAGTTCGACGGTGGACTGGCCTCGCTGGGCCGAGCGCTGCGACGTGAGCATGCGGCCACGCTACGTCCGGTACTGACACGGGAGGCCGGCGGTTCGTGTCGGGCCTCACGCGGGAGGGCGACAAGACGCACGTCTCCGGGCGGAGGTTCAGCCCGCGATCAGTACGAGCGGCGGCTCTCGGAGATGATCCAGACGATCGTGACTCCAAGGGCCACGATGAGCAGCAACACACCGATGGAACCGATGACCGGCCCGAGCAGGGCGTTGCCGAACAGCAGCAGGAGCACGATGCCGACGGCGCAGGCGATGATCAGGTTGCGCTTCTGCTCAGGGATCACCAGCCACTGCAACGGACGCTCGCGGTAGTACTGGTAGGCGAACAGGATGATGCCCACGACGAACAGCACCATGATGATCCGGTTGATCGACGTCGCGAACAGACCGAATCCGGTTTGCGAGAGGAACACCGTGGCGGCGATCGCCATGACGATCGCGATGTTGCGGATGGCCTCGGGCTTCATGTCCGGTGGATCGTAGCGGCCCCGGGGCGCGCGGTGAGGGCGCGGGCCCTCGCGCCCCGCCCTCACGGTCGCGCCCGGCCGTACTCAGGTCCCGAACGAGTCCCCCGGGGAAAGGCTCGGCACCTCGACACCCGCAGGCACCAACGCCTGGAGCGCCTCAGGAGTTCCGGTGAGCCCCGGGAAAGTTCCCCAGTGCCCGCACAGCACCTTCGTGACACCGAGCAGCCGGACCGCGTGGACGGCCCGCTCGGGCCCCATGGTGAAGAGGTCGCCGATCGGGAGGACCGCCACATCGGGCCGGTGGATCTCCGCCAGCAGCGCCATGTCGCCGAACACGTCGGTGTCACCGGCCTGGTAGACGACGAGCCCGTCGGGGAAGTGGAGCATGAAGCCCGCGGCGCCGCCCCCTTCGAGCATCGTGTTGTCGGGCGCGCCGATGCCGCCGCCGTGCGCCGCGAACACCATCGTCGCGCGGATCCCCGCGGTCTCGATGGTGCCGCCGAGCCCCATCTGGGTGACTTCCGCGACCCCCTGGCCGATGAGATGGGCGCCCACCTCCCAGCTCGCGAAGACGGGCGTTCCGGAGTCGCCCACGAAGGCCGCGAGGTCGGCGATGTGATCGATGTGGCCGTGCGTGACCAGGACCGCGTCCACCGGGCCCGGATCCTTCAGGTCGTCGGGGCACGTCGGGTTGTTGGCCAGGAACGGATCGACCAGGATCCGCTTCCCCTGGCTGGTGGTCCACAGCCAGGTGCCGTGTCCGAGCCACGTGACCGCGTTGCCGTTGAGGTCCATGTCATCCCCCTCTCGCCGTGTGTACGGCGAGTGTCCTCCTCACCGGACGGCGCGGACAAGCGGGACCGGCAGGGAGGGCTCGCCGGCAGCGAATGAAGCCCCCGAAACGCCCCGTGCGCCGCTCGATCCGAAGCGGTCCTCGTTCAGGCGGAAGCGTCGCCCGAGGCGAGCGCCGCGAGTTCCTTGGTGAGGTCCGCCAGCGTCCGTGACCCGACCTCCTCACCACGCCGCGCGCGGACCGACACCTGGCCCGACTCGACCTCGCGATCACCCACGATGAGGAGGTATGGAACCTTCCCGACCTCTCCGTCACGAATCCGGCGGCCCATGGATTCGGAGCGGGCGTCCACGTCGACGCGCAGTCCCCGCTCCACAAGTGTGTGCCGCACCGTGTTCGCGTAGTCGTGGTGGCGGTCGGACACCGGGATCACCCGTGCGTGCTCGGGCGCCAGCCAGAACGGGAAGTCGCCGCCGCAATCCTCGATGAGGATGCCCAGGAAGCGTTCGATCGATCCGAGCACCGCCCGGTGGATCATCACCGGCCGCTCGTCGGTGTCCTGCTCCGAGGTGAACGACAGGTCGAACTTCTCGGGCATCGAGAAGTCGAGCTGACAGGTACCGAGCTGCCAGCGGCGGCCCATGCTATCGGTGACCTGGAAGTCGATCTTCGGTCCGTAGAACGCCCCGTCGCCCTCGTTGAGGGTGTACTCCCGGCCCTCGAGGGCCTCGCGGAGCGCATCCTCGGCGCGGTCCCACATCTCGCGGGTGCCGGCGGCCTTCGCCGGGCGTGTCGAGAGCAGCTTGTGCACCTCGGTGAACCCGAACCGGGCGTAGAAGCGGTCGATGAGATCGAGGACCGCCTGGATCTCGTCCTTGACCTGGTCGAGGCGGCAGAAGATGTGCGCGTCGTCCTGGGTGAACGCGCGGACGCGGAACAACCCGTGGAGCACGCCGCTGAGTTCGTGCCGGTGCACGTGGCCGAACTCGGCCAGCCGCAGCGGCAGGTCGCGGTAGCTGCGGCGCCGGCTGCGGAACACGAGCGCGGCGCCCGGGCAGTTCATCGGTTTGACCGCGTAGCGCCGTCGTCGACCTCGGTGAAGTATGTTCTCGCGGTAGTGTTCCCAGTGGCCGCTGCGCTTCCAGAGGTCCTCGCTGAGGATCGTGGGGTCGCGATCTCGCCGTAGTCGAGCCGGTCGAGCTCTCACGCACGGCGGCGCGGATCGCGTTGATGACGACCATCCCCGGGGCAGGAAGAACGGGAATCCCGGACCGGCGTCGTCGAAGGTGAAGAGGTCGAGCCTGCGCCCGAGGCGGCGGTGATCGCGCGCCTTCGCCAGCTCGATCCGTTCCAGGTAGGCGTCGAGTTCGGCTTTCGTCGGGAACGACGTCGCGTACACCCGGGTGAGCATCGTGTTGTCGCTGTCGCCGCGGAAGTACGCACCGGCGACCGACATGAGCTTGATATGGCCGATCTCGCCGGTGGTGTGGACGTGGGGCCCGCGGCACAGGTCGGTGAAGTCGTTCTGCTGGTAGATCGAGACCTCGGTCTCGCCCTGCGACGCGAGTTCCCGGACCTGATCGACCTTGTACGGCTGCTTCGCTTCGCTGAAGAACGCGTCCGCCTCGGCGATGCTCATCACCGAGCGGCTGAGCCCGGCCTTCTCCCTGGCGATGCGGCGCATCTCGTTCTCGATGGCCGGGAAGTCGTCCTCGGTCAGCGGCCTGGGCAGCTCGAAGTCGTAGTAGAAGCCGTCCTCGATGGGCGGGCCGAAGGCGAAGGACGTGCCCGGGAACAGCCGCTGGACGGCCTCGGCCAGCACGTGCGCCGCGGTGTGCCGCATGGGGTACAGATAGGCGTCGCCGCTCTTCTTCGTGACCAGCTCGATGGCCTCGCCGTCGGCGAGCGGGAGCGCGAGGTCGCGCATCTCGCCGTCGACGACCGCGGCCACCGCGGCTTTCGCGAGGCCCGGGCCGATGGCGGCGGCCGCTTCGGCGCCGGTGGCGCCATCGGGCAGTTCCAGGGGGGTTCCGTCTGGGAGTTTGACCGTGATCACGGCCGGGGATCGTAGCAACGCCGGGGGACCGCACCCGGCCTGCGGCGTCCCTCCACCCCAGGACCCGGTCCGCATGACACATGACCCATGCCTATTCATGACATTCGTCCCATGCCCCGGCGGACGTGTCGATTCTGGACGACGCCGGCGTCCCTGAGGTGAAATCAACCCCAGCCGGGACACCGAGGAGGCACACATGCAGTACATGCTCTTGATCTACGGCGACGAGGCCCAGTACGAGGGAATGACCCCGGAGCAGCTCGCGGCGTCGATGCCCGCGTGGGAGGCGTTCGGGCGTCAGTACGAATCCATCATCAAAGCCGGAGACGCGCTCCAGGCCACCTCGAGCGCATCGACGGTGCGGGTGCGTGACGGCAAGACGACGGTCACGGATGGGCCCTTCGCCGAGACGCGCGAGCAGCTCGGCGGCTACTACCTGCTCGACTGCGATCTCGACCAGGCGCTCGAGGCCGCGGCGGCATGCCCTGGAGCGCTCTTCGGTTCGATCGAGCTCCGTCCCGTCATGATCTTCCCGAGCGACGACTCGGCGTGACCCACCCGTCGACCAGCGCGGTTGACGGCGTTTTCCGCTCCCACTGGGGGCGCGCCGTCGCCGCGGTGGTCGCCGACACCGGCGACGTGGACCTGGCGGAGGAGGCGGTTCAGGACGCCCTGGCCCGCGCCCTCCAGACCTGGCCGCGCGACGGCGTCCCTGACGCACCGGGAGCATGGATCGTGGTGGCCGCCCGAAACCGAGCACGCGACCTCCGGCGGAATGCCGCCCGCAAACGCCGTCTGGTCCCCGACCTCGTCGCCACGACCCCGACCGAGGAGCCGCCACCCGAGTTCCCGGATCCGCATGACGACCCCGAGGCTGCCGTGCCGGACGAACGACTCCGCCTGATGTTCATGTGCTGCCACCCGACCATCGCCGACGACGCGAAAGTCGGCCTCACACTGCGCCTGGTCGGCGGTCTCACGGTCCCCGAGATCGCGCGGGCCTTCCTGGAGGCCGAGGCCACGGTGGCACAACGCCTGGTCCGCGCGAAACGCAAGATCCGCGCCACCGGCGTGCCGTTCCGCGTACCGCCGGACCACCTGCTCCCCGAACGGCTCGCGGCCGTGATGCACGTGATCTACCTGGTGTTCACCGAGGGGCATACGGCGACGTCGGGTCCGTTCCTGACCCGCGCGGACCTGTGCACCGAAGCGATCCGGCTGGCCCGGGCGTTGCACGGGCTCATGCCGGATGAACCGGAAGCCACCGGCCTCCTGGCGCTGCTGCTCCTCACCGACGCGCGGCGCGCCGCGCGGACCGATTCCGAGGGGCGTCTGGTGATGCTCGCCGACCAGGATCGGACATCTTGGGACGCACCGATGATCGCCGAGGGACGCGAGTGTGTCGCCCGCGCGCTCAGGCATCGGCAACCCGGGCCCTACCAGCTCCAGGCGGCCATCGCGGCGATCCACGCGGAGGCTCCCGACGCGGCAACCACCGACTGGCCGCAGATCGTCGCGCTCTACACGCTGTTGCTGCGCGCCACCGCGTCACCGGTGGTCGCGCTCAATCGCGCGGTGGCCGTCGCCGAGGCGAGCGGCCCCGAAGCGGGCCTCGCCGAGATCGCCTCCGTCGAGGCGTCACTCAGCGACTACGCACCCCTCCACGCGAGCCGTGCGGAACTGTTGCGGCGCACCGGCGCGCTGGGCGACGCCGCGACGGCCTACCGGAGGGCGCTCTCGTGTTCGACCAACGACGCGGAACGGGCGCACCTGACGATGCGCCTCGGTCAGATCAGCTCGCCGTTCGCGGGCGCCGCGCCTGACGCCTGAGCTGGTCGATCTCGAGGGCCACCGAAACGGCATCGGCCTTCTGGCCCCCGCGCGCGCGGTCCGCGACGTGCCAGGCCTCGCCGGACAGATACTCGAGGCGCGAATCGACGTCCCGATGGGCCAGGGCCCGCTCGGCCTCGGCTTTGAGGTAAGCCAGGATCTCGCCCGTCTCACGCTCGGACCACACCACCTCGCGGCCCGGGAGTTCCTTGTTGCGCACGATCAGCCATCCCGCCAGGGCGATCAGGGGCACCTTCATGAAGAGCACCGCGAAGGTGACCCAGATGACCTGCGCGTGGGGCAGCGTGGCCCACACCGGGGTCACGGCCGACAGCAGGCTCCCGAAGAGCGCGAACGCCGCGAAGACGATCACCGTCCCCAGCATCCGCCGGCTGCGCAGGCGACCGTCCGGGAAGAAGAAGACGCGTTCGATCACCGGGACATCATCACGCCGGGAGGGGGGTCCTCACAAGGCCGCCCGGTCCGACATCCGTCCCCGGCGGTCCGCGCGCTCAGCCCTCCGCGCGATCACAACTGAGGTTCCTGCGGGTCACGTACCCCTCCCACCGGTCCGCGGTCGCGAGGAACCCCATGTTCGGGAAGCGCGGCGCGAGCGCCCGCAGCAGGCGCACGTGGTAGCACTGGTAGTTGAGGTCGGCCTTGTATGAGCGCGGCCGGTAGCCGGGCGTGAAGATCCCGTACAGCGTCCAGTCGCCCAGGTCGTGTTCGGGAAGCGCGCGTTTGAGGGTGTCCGCGCCCGCCTCCGCCAGACGAGCGGCGAGGCGCGCCGTCTGTGCGGCCGCCTCCGAGT
>JACJWX010000019.1 GCA_020636905.1 Actinomycetota bacterium
TCGCGGTGACCTCTTCCTGCTCCACGGCCTGCACCAGCACGCGGTCCCCAAGTGGCTTGAGGTTCACAGCACCCTCCATACGGATCGGATTCCTCTCGAAACCCGGGCCCATCGCCCGGGTTGGCACTCTCACTCGTCGAGTGCCAACGGCACGTTACCTGACCGAATCTCGGGATGCCAGGGTCCGTGTCCGGCGGCGCCCGGACCGGTGTGACAATCTGAGCCGATGCCACTCAACCTTCGCCCGATCGTCGTCGACGATCTCCCCGCATTGCTCGAGTTGAACCAGCGGTTCGTGCCGATGGTGGGCGGGCTCGACGCTGACCGCATGCGGTGGCTGTTCGACGCCGCCTCGTGGACCTGCACCACGCCGGACCTGGACGGGTTCATGATCGTGCTCCCTCCTGGCATCGCCTACGGGAGTCCCAACTACCGCTGGATCGACGCGCGGTGGAGCGACTACGCCTACATCGACCGGATCGCCGTCGACGACACCGTCCAGCGCCGGGGCCTCGGACGCGCGATGTACGAACGCCTCTTCGCCGACTGCGCGGCGGCAGGGATCGGCCGTGTGACGTGCGAGGTGAACGTCCGGCCGAGCAATCCACGGTCGCTGGCGTTTCACGAGCGACTCGGGTTCACGCGAACCGGGGTCCGCAGCGACGGTCCCGAGGGGGTCACCGTGGCGATCCTCAGCCGAAGGGTTGCCCCCGGCTACTCCTCGTGAATGGGGTGCTTCGGAAGCTTCTTCACGCGAGGGCGACGTTTCTTGCGCGCCGGGATCATCGAGCGCATCTCCTCGAGCTTCCCGAAGCAGAGCAGCCGGTCGTCCGGTTCCAGCACCGTCTTGAGACCGGGATTCGGGATGACACGGGCGCCCCGGTTCAGGGTCAGCACCGTGATGTCGCGTTCCCGGAGCCCTGACGTCTCGAGGGTCTTGCCCACGATGTCCGCGTCGCCGTGGACGACCAGATCGGCGACGCCGTAGCCGGTCGAGACCGAGAGCCGCTGGTGGACGTCGATCTGCGGGAACGCCACCTGGTTCGCGATGTAGTCGATGATCGCGCCGGCCACGTCGAGCTTGGTGGCGGTTTCGATGCCCTCGAGGCCCGGCGAGGAGTTGACCTCCATCACGAGCGGTCCGTCGTTGCTCTCGAGCATGTCGACGCCGGCCACCCGCAGGCCCATGATCTGGGCGGTTCGCACGGCGACGTCCTGGAACTCCTCGTCGAGCTGGACGGCCTCGACCGACCCGCCCCGGTGCACGTTGCTGCGGAACTCGTCGCCGCTCGCGACACGGCGCATCGCCGCGACCACACGGTCGCCGACCACCAGCGCGCGGATGTCGCGTCCCTTGCTCTCGGCCACGAATCGCTGGATGAGCACGTTCTGACGCGTGGAGTGCAGGGTCTCGATGATGGCCTCGGCCACCTTCAGCTCCGGGGCCAGGATGACGCCGATGCCCTGGGTGCCCTCGAGCAGCTTGATGACCACCGGCGCCCCGCCCACGCGTTCGATGGCGGGGATCACGTCGGCCCGATCGCGGACGAACGTGGTGGGCGGCATGGGGATGCCGTGCCGGCTGAGGATCTGGGTGGCCCGCAGCTTGTCGCGCGAGTTGACGATGCCCGCCGCCGAGTTCGGCGTGTACACGTCCATCTGTTCGAACTGCCGCACCACGGCGGTCCCGAAGTACGTGATCGACGCGCCGATGCGCGGGATGATCGCGTCGTAGTCCGACAGGCGCCTGCCGCGGAACTGGAGGTCGGGCTCGTCACCCGACAGGTCGATCGCGAACCGGAGCGTGTTGAGCACCTTCACCGCGTGACCGCGGTCCTGTGCCGCCGTCCGGAGCCGCTGCGTGCTGTAGCAGCGGGGCGCCCGCGAGAGGATCGCGAGTTTCATCGGCCGTCCCTGCTTTGATTCCGGACGTGACGAACAGCGATCCGATCATCGTGGCGGGATGGCGCGAGTGGGTGAGCCTGCCGGAACTCGGGGTCCCGTGGATCAAGGCCAAGCTCGACACCGGGGCCCGCTCCTCGGCCATTCACGCGTTCGACCTCTCCACACACGAGCGCGACGGTAGCACCTGGGTCACGTTCTCCATCCATCCGTGGCAACGGTCTGACGCCGACCCCGTGGAGGCCACGCTCCCGGTCCTCGACCGCCGCAGCGTCCGAAGTTCGTCCGGGCATCAGGAGGAACGCCTGGTCGTCCCGATGCAGGTCCGCCTCGTCGACCGCACCATCGTCACCGAAATGACGCTCAGTCGCCGCGACGAGATGGGGTTCCGGCTGCTGATCGGGCGTGAGGGGCTGCGGCAGGGGTTCCTGGTTGACGCCGGGGGCTCGTACCGGGGACCGCGACCGAACCGCACCGTGCGCGCCCGCAACCGCGGAACCCACGGCCCCACTGGCTGACCGCCGGAGCGGTCGTCCGGTCGCACCGGGATCATCTGGAGGTCCGCGTCGCCAGCCCGGCGCCGGACGTGACCGGCGAAGGAGTGTCGCGATGGCACGGGAGTCGTTCCCCATCGGCAGCGTGCGAATCCGCGCGGGCTCGACCCGGCGCCTTGAGCTGCCCGTCACCCGCCTGGTCACCGGGGCCGAGGTGAGCCTGCCGGTTCAGGTCCTGCACGGCCGCGAGGAGGGCCCCACGGTCTGGGTCAGCGCGGCCATCCACGGCGACGAGGTCGTCGGGGTCGAGGTCATCCGCCAGGTCGTCTCCGGGCTCGACGCGCGCACGCTGCGGGGCACGCTCATCACCGTCCCGATCGTCAACATCATGGGCTTCACCGCGGGCGACCGCTATCTGCCCGACCGCCGCGACTTGAATCGGTCCTTCCCGGGCTCGGCACGCGGGTCCCTGGCGGCCCGCATCGCGCACTTACTGATGCGCGAGGTCGTCGACCGGTGCGACGCGGGCATCGATCTCCACACCGGTTCGGACCGTCGCTCGAACCTCCCCCAGATCCGGGCCGATCTCGACGATCCCCGCACCCGGGAGCTCTCCCGGGCCTTCGGCGCCCCGGTGATCGTCCACGCCGAGCTCCGCGACGGTTCGCTGCGCCACGCGGCCGCCGCGCAGGGCGCGACCATGCTGCTCTACGAGGGCGGCGAGAACTCCCGCTTCGACGAGTACGCCATCGACCCGGCCGTCGCCGGCGTCAGGCGTGTCCTGGCGGCGCTCGACATGGTCGACGCCGACCCCGACGACACCCGCGAACCATCGGTGGAATGCCGTTCCGCAGGGTGGGTGCGCGCCCGGCGGACCGGCATCCTCCACACCGAGGTGCACCTGGGCGACCGCGTCACGCAGGGCCAACGGCTCGGCGCACTCGTCGACTCGTTCGGCACGACCCTCCGGCTCGTGCGCGCCGACCGGACCGGAGTCGTCATCGGCCGGAGCGAAGCGCCGCTCGTGAACTCGGGCGACGCGGTCGTCCACATCGCCGACGTGGCCGAGAAATCAGGTCCTGGGCAGTCCGTGTGATGCGGCCTCGCTGAAGGCCGCCGCCGGGTCGGCGCCCTCCGCGACGAACACCCACCAGCGATAGAACCCGTCACGCCGGTCGGTGGTGATGCCGAGGCGCTCCAGCAGCGGCTCGTCGGGAGCCAGCCGGAACAGCCCATCAGCCACGAGCCGGGCATCGGGTGTCTCGATGGTCCACGACTCGGATGCCGCGGCGACCGCCGTGGGCGGGTCTTCGGTGCCGCCGGCGAAGCGCGCCCCGCACGACGGGCAGCGCGCCGCGGCGATCTCGGCGCCCTCCGCGGCCCGGCCATGGCACAACGGGCAGGTCAGCTCGGCCACCGCGGTCAGGCCAGGACGGCGATCGCCAGCGTCGCGGCGGTGACGAGCACGGCGATGATCGGGCCGGTGGTGATGCCGCGCCCGCCGGCCAGTCGCCACACCACGAGTCCCACCGCGATTCCCGCCGCACCGGAGACGAGGGCGAGGATCACCTGTACCGGTTCCAGAACGCCACGGGCGAAGGCGACGCCCGCGAGGACCGTCGTGAGCAGACACCCGAAGAACACCGTGTCGAGGCCTTCGGCGTGGCCGCCCCGCAGGCGCATGCCCTCGTCGCTCATCCACCCCGCGAACACCAGGTTCCAGATCACGAACACCAGCAACCCGAGCGAGCGGTCGGACTCGCCGAACCACTGCGCCAGCTCCGCGACGGCCGTGATTCCCGCGGCGACGGCGGCGCTGAGCATGATGGGAACCGAGACCTGCATCGCGTCGCGCTGCTGCTCGTCCAGGGTGCCGCTCACGGTGGCCACACGCGGGACGAGCACGCGTCCGGACTCGGCGAGCTTCCGCTGCAGCCACCACAGGCCACCGGCCACCAGCAGCCCGAGTCCGCCACCCAGAATCAGGCTGGGACGCCAGGCTTGCGCCGGATTGTCCCCCGAGATCCGCATGATGTTGTAGACCACGAGCCAACCGACGACCACGGCCATGACGACTCGCGATACGACTCGCCCGGCGGGCGCCTCGGTCGACCGGTGGTCCTGATTGGTCATGCAGCCTCGCTCATGGCGCGGTTGAGCATCCGGGCGGCGCGCCCTCGATGCGACATGGCGTTCTTCTCGTCAGGGGTCATCTCCGCCATGGTACGGCCGACGCCGTCGATGATGAACACCGGGTCGTAACCGAAGCCGTGATCGCCCGACGGTTCGGTGGCGATCCGCCCCGGAAGCACCCCGCACCCGATCCGCTGTTCCCCGCCGCTCGAGAGGGCGACGAGCACGCACACGAACGCGGCGCGCCGGTCGTCGACACCGTCCAGCTCGGTGAGGAGCAGGCGGTTGTTCGACTCGTAGGTGGCATCCGGCCCCGAGTAGCGCGCGCTGTAGACGCCCGGGCGTCCCCCGAGCGCCGACACCGACAGTCCGGTGTCGTCGGCGATCACCCATGGCGTGTCGGGGATCATGTCGCGGAGCGCCCATGCTTTGATGAACGCGTTCTGGAGCAGCGTGGTGCCGGTCTCCTCGGGGTCGAACCCGTCGGGAGCCCGCTCCAGCTCCAGGCCGTCCAACAGCGGCTCGAGTTCCTGCGCCTTGTGGAGGTTGCCGGTGGCCAGGACGGCCTTCATGCGAGGGCGGCTTCCTGCACCTCACGAAGCTGGGCGATGCCGGCCTGGGCGACCTCCAGCAGCGCATTCATGGTGTCGCGACTGAAAGCCACACGCTCCGCGGTGGCCTGCACCTCGATGAGGTTGTCGTCCGCCGTCATCACGATGTTCACGTCGGCGTCGGCCGCGACGTCTTCGAGATAGCAGGGGTCGAGCCGCGGGACGCCGTCGATGATCGCCACGCTCACCGCGGCCACTCCCTGGCTGACCGGGCTCGCCTCGAGTTCACCGGAGGCCACCAGGTCGCGCATGGCCAGCTGCAGCGCCACGTACGCGCCGCAGATGCTCGCGCAGCGCGTGCCCGCGTCGGCCGTGAGCACGTCGCAGTCGAGCCAGACCGTGCGCTCGCCGAGCGCCGCCATGTCGACCACCGCGCGGAGCGAGCGGCCGATCAGCCGCTGGATCTCCTGCGAGCGCCCGTCGAGTTTTCCCCGGCTGACGTCGCGCGTGCGGCGTTCACTGGTCGAGGCGGGCAGCATCCCGTACTCGGCGGTGACCCAGCCCTCGCCGGTGCCCCGCCGCCAGCGCGGCACGTCGTTCTCGACCGACGCCGTGCAGATGACGCGCGTCCCCCCGGCCTCGATCAGCGCGCTGCCACTTGCGGTGGGAACGAATCCCGGCGTGATCTTCACCGGCCGGAGCGCATCGACCGTGCGCCCGTCGGGCCGTTCCGGGATTGATGTGGCGGTTGCGGTCACCGCGCGGAGGATACCCCCGGGGTTCCGACGTCACGCGGCCGGCGGGCATCCGTGGCTAGGATGGCCCCGTGTCCCACACCGCACGCGACCTCGCCGAACTGCTCGCAGGGGCGGAGCACGCCATCGTCCTGACCGGGGCCGGCGTCTCGACCGAGAGCGGAATCCCCGACTTCCGTTCTGCGGGCGGGCTGTGGGAGGAGTACGACCCCATGGAAGTGGCGTCGATGGCCACGTTCATGAGCAACCCGGAACGCTTCTGGAGGTTCCACCGGCCCAGGATCGACATGCTCGGCAGCGTCGAACCCAACGCCGCGCACCACGCCATCGCCGAACTCCAGCGGATGGGCGTGGTGCACGAGCTCATCACCCAGAACATCGACCGCCTCCATGCCCGCGCCGGGAGCGAGGGCGCCATCGAAGTCCACGGCTCGCTGTCGCACGGGCGGTGCCTGCGCTGCGAGCACCGCGTGACGCTCGAGGAACTGTGCGCCCTGGCCGACGCGGCCGACGACGGTGTGCCCCGCTGCGAGAAATGCGGTTTCCAGCTCAAGAGCGGCGTCATCATGTTCGGCGAGCCCATGCCGGAGGCCGAGATCAACGCGGCCTACCTCGCGGCCGACCGCGCCGACGTGGTGCTGGTGGTGGGGTCGTCACTGCAGGTCGCGCCGGTGAGCGGGTTGCCCGGGCTCGTCATCGGGCGGGGTGGTCAACTTGCGATTCTCACCGAGAGCGAAACGCCCTGGGACGACCGCTGCTCCATCCGGCTGCATGGGCGTGCCGGAGCCGTTCTCACCGAGACCGTGAGTTTCCTCCAGGACGGTTCCTCCAGGGATTGAGGACCGAACCGCGTCGGCCGATGAATGGCTGACGTGATGATCCTCCGCGAACTCCCCACGCGTCTGGCCGAGCTGTCCCGCTCCGATCTCCAGCGCAGCACCGCCGCGGCCATCGGTGTGGGCATGGGGCTGGTCGCGCTGGCGGTGGCATGGTTCCTCGCGGAGGGGACCGGACGACTCGCCACACTCGCGATCGCCGCGGCGCTGATCGCGGCCCAGCTCGCCGTCGTCGCGCGCCGGGAACCGGGCACCCTCGAATGGGCCAGCGTCATGCTGTTGCAGGCGGCCGTCCCGACCGTCGCGACGTTCGCGCTCGGCGACCACCTGCTGGTCCTCACCCCGGTGTGGATCGTGTACGCGGTCTGGGCGGCCCTCCTGTTCCCGATGCGGCTGGTGCTCGTCGCGACGGTCTGGAACGCGGCCGGCATCGCCACCCCGTCGCTGCTGATGATCTACCGCGAGGGGATGGACCCCGTCGGCCCCGTGGCCTGCGGCGCGGTGACCATCGGTTCGATGCTCATGGCCGTCCTGTCGGTGCAGGTCCTCGCCGTCGCCCAGCGCCACTCCGAGGCGCGCTCGTACAACGAATCCCGCACCGATCCGATGACCGGGCTGTTCAACCGGCGTCACACCGACTCCGCGCTGCACGACGAGCTTCGCCTGGCCGAGCGGACCGGCAGGCCCTGCGGCGTGCTGCTCGTGGACATCGACCACTTCAAGTCCGTGAACGACACCCACGGTCACGCGGCCGGCGACGAGGTACTCACCACGGTCGCACGGCGGATCCTCGGCCGTGCGCGTTCGGGCGACATCCCCACGCGCTGGGGCGGCGAGGAGTTCATGCTCGTCGCGCGCGACATCCCGGACCACCGCGCCCTTGAATCGCTGGCCGAGGACGTCCGCGCGTCATGTGCCGGCACGGTCCGCGTGGCCAACGGCCGCACCATCTCGGTGACGGTTTCGGTCGGCGCCGCGCTGAGCGTCAACTTCCCGGCCACGACGGCCATCGTCGAAGCCGCCGACCGGTGCCTCTACGAGGCCAAGGCCGCCGGTCGTAACTGCACCCGCGTCGCCGGTGTGGCGCGCGCGCTCACCGATCCTTCAGCACCGCGACGAGCCGCGGGAACCGGGGGCGCTCGCACCTGAGCCCGACGGTCCGGCGCCGCCAGGTCGCGATGGACCCGACGACGCGCGGACCGACGACTCAGTGGCCGTCTTCGCGCACGAGGATGGCACCCTCGCCACGGGCGTAGGCCTCCTCGCCGTGCTCGGTGACGTCCAGCCCGAGGGCCTCGTGGCGCTGCTCGACCCGCAGCGGCATCACCAGGCCGATGAGCTTGAGCAGGATCCACGTGCCTACGAACGAGTACGTGGTCGCCGCCAGCACCGCGACGAACTGGTACCAGAGCTGGATCGGGCTGCCGTAGGCCAGCCCGTCGGCCACGCCGTTCCAGGTCGTCTGGGCGAAGATCCCGATGAACAGGATGCCGACCAGGCCGCCGATGCCGTGAGCACCGAGGACGTCGAGTGATTCGTCCAGACGGGTGCGCGGCCGCCACATGATCAGCGCGTAGCTCGGCACCGCCGCGACGCCGCCCAGGACGATCGCCCACATGGGGCCGATGAATCCGGCTGCCGGGGTGATGCAGACACACCCCACGACCACGGCCGTCGCGCCGCCGACGGCGGTCACGCGCCGATCACGCGCCATGTCGAGCAGGAACCACACGGTGAGGGTGGCCGCCGGCGCCAGCAGCGTGTTGGCGAACGCCAGGACGCTGGGCGATCCGGCCGCCAGGCCGCTGCCGCCGTTGAAGCCGAACCAGCCGAACCACAGCAGGCCGGCGCCCAGCAGGATGTACATCGTGTTGTGCGGCAGGAGCGCCTGGCGGCTGTAGTCGCGTCGAGCACCCACCAGGAGCGCTGCCGCCCATGCCGAGAAACCGGACGCCATCTCGACCGGCACGCCTCCGGCGAAGTCCAGCACACCCAGGTCGGCCAGCCAGCCTCCACCCCACACCCAGTGCACCAGGACCGCGTAGACGAAGATGGTCCACAGCACGATGAAGATGAGGAAGGCGCTGAAGCGCATGCGCTCCACCACTGCGCCCGAGAGGAGCGCGGCGGTGATGATGGCGAACGTCGCCTGGTAGACGAAGAACAGCAGATGCGGAATCGTCTGCCCATCCCGCGGGGCGAAGTCGACGCCGTTCATGAACGCGTGACCGAAGCCACCGATGATGTCGTTGCCCGAGTCGAACGCCAGCGAGTACGCCACGACCGCCCAGGTGATGGTGACCAGACCGAGCGCGGCCAGGCTCATCATGAAGGTGTTCAGCGTGTTCTTCTCGCGGACGAATCCCGCGTAGAAGAGCCCGAGCCCCGGCGTCATCAGCATCACCAGCGCCGTCGAGACGAGGATCCAGGCGGTGTCGCCCGTGTCGATGCCGGCCATCACTGCGCACCGTCGATCGGGGTGACGGCGAGCTGGTCGGCCTCACCGGTGCGGATCCGGACGGCCCGCTCCAGCGGCACGACGAAGATCTTGCCGTCGCCCACCTCACCGGTGCGTCCACCCTCGACGATCGAGTCGATGGTCTGATCGAGGAAGTCCTCCGAGACGGCGATCTCGAAACGGACCTTGTCTTCGAGGCCGACCTTCACGGTCGTGCCACGGTAGGTCTCGACGCGTTCCGTCTCGCCGCCATGCCCCTGGACCCTGCTCAGCGACAGGCCACGGATGTTGTTGCGGTAGAGCGACTCGAGCACGTCGTTCGCTTTCTCGGGTCGCACGATTCCGATCACCAGCTTCACGGACGTCCTCTTGGTTCGCGGGCGGACAGGACGGCGCAGAGCGCGCCGCGGGTCACCGTAACCGAGGCCCCCGAGCCTTCCGTTTCGACATCTGGACAAGGTCGGCGGGTCGATCTTTGGACATCTGCACAAGGGGTGACTGGCCGGATGCACAAACCGCGGGCCGAACGGCCCCTCCCGGCTGGCCCTGCGGCCTACTCGAGGTCCGGGATCTCCTGACCGTCCTGAAGGTCGCGCAGGCGCCCGGTGATCCAGCGCCGGGCCGCGTGCACGGCCGCGCCCTGGGCGCCGGTGAACACGTGATCGGCCCCGTCGATGTACTCCAGATGGACGTCCGGGCAGCCGCCGTCGCGCGCGAGCTTCACCAGTTCCGGCCCCTCCGACCGGGGAATCAGCAGGTCGCTGCCGGCCTGAATGATGCCCAGCGGAACGCGCAGCACCCCCACCCAGCGGCGCGACTCGGCGGTGAGCGCCTCGGGGCCGCGCGAATGCCACCAGGTCCGGTAGGTCCAGATCTCGGCGTGCATCGGTGAGTGCGACGGGCCAGACGCGCGCTCCACCAGCACGATGCGATCGCGCTTGGGGTCGTCGGTGCCCACCATCCCGCGCTGCACCATGCGGGTCATCTCGTTGTAGTCGGGCACCGCGCCGAACCGTTCCCATCGCCGGCGCAGCGACTGCGGCAGCGACAGGGGGTGGGCGAGCGTGCAGACGCCCACGACCTCGGGGGGCGCCACCTTGGCCTGGTAGTGGGTGACCATGGTGGAGCCCATGCTGTACCCCACCAGCACGATGCGGTTGAACCCGCGCCGGCGCAGTGTGCGGACGGCCGCGTCGATGTCCAGGGGGACCTGCTCCAGGAGCCCGCTGCCGAAGAAGGCGCCGTAGTTGGCCATGCGGGTGTTCGCGGTCAGCACGGGGATGCCCACCTGCGCGAACCCGAACGCGAGGCGGCGCGGCATCCCGGTGAGGTAGTTGCCCACCGATCCGTGGATGACGAGCGCCGCCGTCCGCGTGAGGCTGGTTTCGCGGGGGGTGAACATCATCCCGTCCCACTTGTTGCCGTCCTCGGTCTCCATCAGCAGCAGTCGGGTCTCGATGCTCCGGTCGTCCCGCCCGAACCGCGGGTGGCGGGGCCGGATGTGCGACCCGCGCCGCTGCGCGTGCCGGATCCAGTCGGTGCTCACCCGTGCCTCCGCATCCAGCGGGCGATCGTGTCGGTGACGATGAACTCGCGGCCACCGAAGAAGTGGTCGGTGCCCTCGATCATCGTCACCTCGACGTTGAGGTTCCCGCCGCGACGGGCCACCGTGGCAAGTGCCTCGGCCTCTTCCGGATGCACCACGCTGTCGGTGGTTCCCTGCAGCATGAGCAGCGGGGCGCGCACCTGGCCGATCTGCAGGTGGGTCTTGGCCGCCGAGGCTTCGGGTCCACGCGAGTGCCACCAGGTGCGGTAGGTGTAGACCTCGGAGTCTCTCGGCTGGCTGGACGGTCCGCGACTGCGCTCGATCACGAACAGGCGGTCGGCCTCCTCGCTCTCGGGGTGTTCCATGATGACGCTGGCGCGTTCGAAGATGGTCTCGTAGCTCGGCTGGGCGCGCCAGCGCCGCGACCTGGACTCGAGCGACTCCGGGAGCCCCCAGGGCGCACCGATCAGCACCAGCCCCCGCAGCCACGGGACGTGGGCGGTGGCCGCCCAGCGGGTGATCAACGTGGCGCCGCTCGAGTACCCCATCCCCACGAGGTGGTCGAACCCGTTGGTGCGGAGCCACTCGGCGCCGGCCGACAGGTCGCGACGCGCCCGGTCGAAGATGCCGGGGCCGAAGAGCTGGCCGACGTTGCCCATGCGCGTCTCGACGATCAGCACCGGGTAGCCGGCACGAGCGAGGGGCGGCGCCAGGAACCGCAGCGTCCCCACCAGGAAGTTGCCCATGATGCCGTGCACGTGCATCAGCGCGGTGCGACGACCGGTGGCCCGTTCCCGGATCCTCGCGGCCCGTTCGTCGATGACCAGCAGCGCGTCGTGGTTGACGCCGTCCACCGCGCGGAGGGTGACGAGCTGGTACTCGACCGCCACGCGCTACCTCGCGGACACCGGGGTGACGGGGCACCCGGCGACGCGGGGCGCGCGCATGCCCCTCACCGGTCGCCGACCGTGCGGTACTGCCGGTTCCAGAACAGCAGCGGCTCGGCCTCGGTGATCTCGCTCGAGATCACACGCCCCACCAGGATCGTGTGATCGCCCGTCTGGGTGGCCGAATGGTGCTCGCAGACCATCCGCGCGACGCCCATCGGGAGGATCGGCGCGTCGAAGGGGCCGGGCTCCCAGTCCTGAGGTGTGAACTTCTCGTACCCGGGCTTCGCGAATCGCGTGGAGAGCTCGCTCTGGGTCCGGTCGAGCACGTGCACGGCAAACCCGGGGGCCCCGCACAGGGCGTCGTGGCTCTTGGCGTGACGGGCGACGCAGATCAGCACCAGCGGGGGGTCGAGCGAGAGCGAGCTGAACGATGACGCCGTCATGCCGGTCGGCCCGTGCGGCCCCTGCGCGGTCACCACCGTGACGCCGCTGGGCCACAGCGACAGGGTGTCTCGGAACTGCTGGGGGCTGACGGAGGGTGCGTCCATGGCGCCCAACGCTACCGGAGTTGCACCTGGACGACCCGGCTCCGCGCCGGAACCGCGGACCGGCCCATGAAACCTCCCTCGGCACTCGCCGGGCGGGCGAAGCGGGTGAACACGTAGACCAACCGGCGGCCCCTGAGTGCCGGCTGGCTCAGAAAGGTGCGGTGGCGCCCTCGATCCACGCTGGCAACGACCGTGCCCGACCGGTGGGCGTCCAGGTCGACCCAGGCGATGCGGTCGCGGAACCTGCCCCGCTGGGCGATCCGTTCCCGCCACACCACGCGGCTGCCCGAGATGCTCGGCTCGGGAACGGCGGGCGCCTCGGGTGCCATCCCGGGGAGCAGGAGCTTGGCCAGGCGGACGCGCCGCCGCCGTTTGGTCTCGAAGACGTAGTCGATGAGGCGCACGCGCTGGTCGCCGTCGCGCACCACGGTGTAGACGAGGTGTTTCGCCGTCAGGTCGGCCGACGCCACGCGGTTGCCGCCGGTCAGCCGCACCACCTGGAGGGGGCGGTCGGACCGCCCGTCCACCAGCACCGCCCGTTCGGTGCCGAGCGCGTACCCGAAGATGGCGCCGGCGAGCACCTCGCGGACCACCGCCTGGCCCGAGGGCCCGGCCCATACGTCCACGGGTCGGACCGCGTCGCGCAGCAGGGTGCGGGTGTAGAGCACGCGGGGCGGGGTGAGCTTGCCGATGTGGGTGAGCAGGGTCCGGGTCTCCCCCGTCGCCCCAGAACCGGTCTCCCGCAACCAGACCAGCCGGGGCCCGTTCGCGTCGACGGCCACGATGCGGCTGCCCGGGGCGTCCCGATCGATGGTGGTGACCCTGCCGCTGTTCCGGTTGAGCGCCACCAGCTCGGTGCCACCCTCGGGAATGGGCCTGCGAAGGACGACGGTGCTGCCCCACACGCCGATCAGCTCGCCCGGATCGCACACCCCCGGCGTCGACTGCCCGCGGATCGGCCGGGGCTTCGGGCGCCGGAGCGTGGTGCTCCAGACGCGGGTGGGCCCGGCGGTCAGCCGGCAGTGACTCCAGGCGACCTCAGCCCGGCCCAGTGCGACGGCGCCGATCAAACCGGGCGACTCCGCCAGCAGCCGGTCCGGCTTCGGTGGGGCGCCCGACGCCGGCACGGCGACGACCGCCGCGAGCCCGATCGTCAGCGTGAGGAGGTGCAGCGGACGGGTCACGCGGAGCACCCTATCGGCCACCCGCCGGCGCCCGGGCCGCCACGGGTCGGGGCCCTCCCGGCGGCGGTGGTGTAGCGTCGCCCGACCCGCCCGTTCACTCTCAGACAACGAGGAATCGCATGGCCCTGCAAGCTGGTGACAAAGCCCCCGACTTCACCCTCAAGAGCAACGCGATGGAAGAGGTCACCCTCTCCGAGGCGCTCCAGAAGGGCCCGGTCGTGCTCGCGTTCTTCCCGCTCGCCTTCAGCGGTGTCTGTACCAAGCAGTTCACCGACATGGGCAAAGAGGTCGACTCCTGGTCCACCGGTGGCGCCCAGGTGTTCGGCGTCAGCGTGGATCACGCCTACAGCCTGGGCGCGTTCGCCAAGGAGGTCGGCGCCGAGGACATCACGTTCCTGTCCGACTTCCAGCCGCGCGGCGCGGTCGCCCAGAGCTACGGGGTGTTCCTCGATGGTCCGGGCATCACCACGCGCGCGATGTTCGTGATCGACCGTGACGGCACCATCAAGCACGCCGAGGCCATGGACACGCCGCCCGAGATGCCCGACGTGGACGCCGCCCGCCTGGCGGCCTGCTCGCTCTAGCGTCGACCTCACCGGGGCGGACGCCGGCGTCCGCCCCGGGCAGACGCACGCGGACCACGACCGCGTCCGCCCTTCGGCGGCCACGGCGACGACCGCGGGCCCGGCCATGCTTCGTCTCCAGCGCGACGAGCCTGGAGGCTGAGGTGTTTCGACTGCTGCGATGCCCCACGGACGGTGCCGGGCCCCGGTGCGGGCTCGACCCGCATTGCCCCGAGGCGCCATCACGGGAGCCGTCATGCCGCGCCTGAGCCGGTGGTGCATCCGCGCCGGCCTGGCCCATCTCGTGATCGGCATGGCCATCGGATCGTGGATGCTCATCGAGCAGGCCCGAACCGGAACGTCGCCGGGTCGCCCCTGGCCGGTGCTGCATGCCCACATCCTGCTGGTGGGGTTCCTCCTGATGCTGATCGTGGGCGTGGCCTTCTGGATGTTCCCCCGCGTCAGCGGCGCGCGCCCGGGCCGCGAGGGTGGGTGGGTGGCGTTCGGGCTCATCAACTTGGGCCTGGTGCTCCGCGTCATCGCTGAGCCTCTGGCAACCGATGGTGCGGCGTTCTGGCGCTGGATGCTGGGGGTGGCCGCCGTACTCCCGGCACTCGGCGCCCTCGCGTTCGTGATCGCGATCCTGCCGCGTGTGCGTGCCGCCTCGACCTCCCCGACCAGACGGGGCGGCGTGTCTCCCGACGGCTAATGCCCGCGGCACTTGTTTTTCCGGCACCCGATGGAACAATTCCGGGATGGCCCGGTCGTCAGAAACCTCGCCAGCGGTCGCGGCCGCCGGCGCGCTGGCCCATCCGACACGGCGGCGCATCGCTGACGCGCTGAGCGCTTCGGACGACGGCCTGAGCGTCTTCGAGATCGCCGAGGCCGTCGGGGTCCACCACAACGCGGTGCGGCAGCACCTCCGACGGCTCGGGGCGGTCGGCCTGGTGTCGGTGCGGCGCGAGGCGCCGAGCGGCCGAGGGCGACCGAGGTTGCGTTACCGGCTGGTGGACCCCCGGATCCCGCAGATCGCGGCGCATCAGGATCTCGTGCGGATGCTCGTCGAATACCTGGTCCGGTGCGGTGCCAGCCTTGATGACGTGGAACGGTTCGGGCGCGATCAGGGCAAGCGTCTGGGCCAGGACGGCGGTCGGGACGCCGTGATCGATTCCTTCGCCAGGCTGGGGTTCTCCCCGCGTGAGGTCGGGACCGCCGACGCCAGCAGCGGTGTGCTGGAGTTGCGCCTCGACAGCTGCCCGTTCCGGGAGGGCGCCGCCTCCGACGGCGGCGAGCTGGTGTGCGTGCTGCATCGCGGCATCGCCGCCGGAATCGCCCAGCGCGCCAACCCCGGAGCGGCGCTGACGGGCTGGTGGCCCAGGCCACCCGCGATCGCCGGCTGCATGGCCGCGTTCACCGGGCTCTCACCACGGGAGGACGGATGAGCGCACCGGGATCCACGGTCCAGATCGGGAGCGATGCGGCGATCCCGGACGAGGGCATCCGGAGCACCACCCTGCACACGGACGCCCGTGCCCGCGTGGTGTCCATCGCCATGGCCCCCGGCGCCGAGCTCAAGGGCCACACCGCACCGTCGGACGCCACGCTGCTCGTCGTGCGCGGTCGGGTGGCGCTCGATCTCGGCGAGGAACACCTCCCGGACGCCGGCCCCGGCACCTGGACGATGATGCCGAAGGGGCTCCACCACGCCGCACGCGCGCTGGAGCCGACGGTGCTGCTGCTCACGCTGCGCCACGACTGACCGCTGGACACGCCTCGCCCGGCGCGTGTGCGGTTGCGGGAGAACCCGGAGGGCGCATCCGCGCAGCTCACGATCGTCTCCGCGCGGACATGGGCATAGGCTCATATTTATTACGTGATTTCGCGTAGTAAATGCGACCGCCCAATCGCGGGTCGGGGAGGGAGTGACCATGAACCGGCATGCTCGAGGTCTCGGACGGAATGCACGACGCAGAAGCGTCGCCACCATCGGGATGGCGCTCGCCGCAACCGCCATCGTCGCCCTGGCCGGCTGCAGCGACAGCAACGACAGCGCGACAGCGCCCGCCTCCGACACGAACCCCGCCGTCCAGCCACCCCCCGCGGATGTTGCGCTCGCCGACGCCGATTTCCAGCGAGCCTCGGACATCTACTTCCGCCAGTGCGCCGGGTGTCACGGCACGCTGCGTGCCGGCGCGACCGGGCCGACGCTCGACCCGGCCACCATGCAACAGCGTGGCACGCCGGTCCTCGAGGCGATCGTGAACAACGGTCTCCCGGGTGGCATGCCGCCCTGGGGAAAGGCCGGCTTCCTGACACCGGACGAGGTCTCGCTGATGGCCCGCTTCCTGCAGATGGAGGTGCCCACGCCGCCACCGCTCGACATCGACGAGATCCGGGCGAGCTGGTCGCTCAAGATCCCCGTCGCCGAGCGGCCGACCGAGCCTCAGGGGCGGGGCAACTGGCGCAACTACACCGGCGTGATCCTGCGTGACGCCGGGAAGGTCGCGGTGTTCGACGCGGACACCAAGCAGCGCGTGGCGCTGGTGAACACTGGCTACGCGGTCCACATCCTGCGCTCCAGCGCGTCCGGCCGGTACTTCTACGCCATCGGCCGCGACGGCAAGGTCACACTGATCGACCTCTGGTACCCGACCCCCACCGTCGTCGCCGAGGTCAAGGGTTGCATCGATGCCCGGAGCGTCGAAGCGAGCAAGTACAAGGGGTTCGAGGACAGGTACCTGATCGAGGGTTGCTACTGGCCGCTCCAGTACGTAGTCCTCGATGGCCTCACGCTCGAACCGAAGACGGTCGAGCAATACCCCACCGACACGTTCGACGAGGGCGAGACGCTGAAGGAGGTACGGGTCGCCGCGATCGTCGCCAACCCCAGCGCGCCGCAGTGGGTGGTGGCGCTGAAGGAGTCGGGGTACATCGCGCTCGTGGACTACTCCAGCGAGGATTTCGGCATCGCCCGCATGATCCCCGCGCAGCGCTTCCTCCATGACGGCGGCCTCGACCACACCGGGCGCTACTTCGCGATCGCCGCGAATGACCGCAACCAGATCGTTGTCGTCGACCTGGAGAAGGGTGAGCGCGTCGCCCGCATCGACACCGGCATCAAGCCGCACCCGGGTCGCGGGGCCAACTGGAAGGACCCGAAGTTCGGCTGGGTGATGGCCACGACCCACATCGGCGAGGGCAAGATGACCGTCTACGGCGCCGACCCGGAGAACAATCCGGAGTACGCATGGAAGGTCGTCCGCGAGGTGAAGCTGCCGAGCGCCGGCACGCTGTTCGTGAAGACGCACCCGAAGTCGCCCTGGGTGTGGACCGACGCCACGGTCAGCACCGACCCGAAGGCCGCCCGGACGGTCTGCGTCTATTCCAAGCAGAAGGGCAAGCTGCAGAAGTGCTTCCCCATCAGCTCTTACGGCCGCGCGACGCACTTCGAGTACAACGCCCAGGGCACGCAGGTGTGGGTGTCCAACTGGGACAACAAGGGTGAGATCGTGATCTACGACGACCGCACGCTGAAGGTGGTGAACCGCATCCGTGGCGCCTACCTGCGCACTCCCACGGGCAAGTTCAACGTGACCAACACGTCACGGGACATCTACTGAGGCTGCACGAGTGCCGGGTGGCTGTTCCCTTCAACGGCCACCCGGCCCACCGGGCGACGCGGTCACGGGGCGCGAGACCACCCACCCTCGTCCGACGGCGCGGTCGCATCGAACCCGCGCAGCATCCGCCGCGCCGTCGCGACACACCGCTGAAGATCGGCCGGAGCCGCCCGCACCCGCACCGCGACGGTGCCGCTCGCCTCGAAGACCACGTTGGTGACCAGCGGGCCGTGGGCCCCGCCCGTGATCGAGGCGACCGCGCAGCTGGGTCCCCCGGCCGGCAGCACCAGCGACCCCGGAAACCAGTAGCGATCGGGATGCGTCGAGGTCGCGACCTGCGCCCCCCGATCCACGAGATGGCCGGTGACGCGCTCGATCGGGTCGCCGGAGCGGTCGGTCGGCCCGGCATCGCGCGACGCGCCGGTCCCTCCGGTACACCCGGCCAACGTGAGCATCACGGCCACGCCACACACCGGCCCGGTCCAGCGCATTCTCACCCCCCCCGAACACCGCGAGCCTACCCCGCGACGCTCCGGGTGGAGCTTTGTGTCCACGCCGGCGCCCGGCAGGATGCAGGTCGATGCCCCACCCCGCCCCCTCCCCCGTCGTCGTCGCCCATCAGGCGGGCAACGACCTGGGCCTGCTCGCCGAGGCGCTCGAGCAGGGCATCACGGCCGTCGAAGTCGATGTCTACCTGCATCGCGGTGTGGTCGAGGTGCGCCACGACCGGCGCGTCCCCGGGCTGCCGCTGCTGTGGCGGGGGTGGCTCCGCTTCGCGCGCCTGGGCGGCCCCTTCCACACGCTGCGCGATGTGCTCGCCGCGACCCCCCGCGAGACCCTGCTGCTGATCGACATCAAGGGCGGCGGACCGGTCGGTCCGGCGGTCGCCGAGGTGCTCGCCGCCGACGGGCCCCGACGGACGGCGGTCTGCGGCCGGGTCTGGCGCCATCTGGAGCCCTTCCTGGGCAACGACGACATCCCGGCGCTGTTCTCGGTGGGGAACGACCGCGAGCTGCAGCGGCTGTGGTCGAACGGGCCGGTGGAGGGGGTCTCGATCCGGCATACGCTGCTGGACGCGGACCTGCTGGCCCGGCTGGAGCGCGAGGCCGGTCCGGTGTGGTGCTGGACGGTGAACGATCCCGACCGGGCGGTCGAGCTGCGCGGGCTCGGAGTGACCGGGATCATCAGCGACCGCCCCGACGCCATCGCGAGGGTCGTCCCCGGCTGATCCGCCCGCGGGGCTACGACCAAGGTCCAATTGTCGTGCCGACCCGACGCCGCCGAAGCTGTGCGCGATCGAGATCGGAGCAACGGATCGTATGCACGCACCCCCGCAGAGCCCATCGCCCCGCCGCGGCCGGATCGTCATCGGCGGATTCGCCTCCGTGGTGCTGCTCGGCGCCTTCCTGGCCGCCGCGTGGCTCGTCGCGGGAGGCCGGGCCGTCCCGCCGGTGGCGGGCACTCCCGGCCCCGTGACGGGACCCGCACTCGTGGTGCGCACCCCGCAGCACCTGCACGGCGTGGCTGACGTGACCCCCCTGGTCAACCGCCTCGCCACGCACGGCGTCACGCGGGCCTGGGTACAGGTCAAACAGGACGAGTCCGACGAATTCCTCGCCGGCAGCGCCCTCTATGCGTCGAAGATCGCGCCGGTGGCCGACGGCTTCGCCGACGGCCGCACGGACCGCCTCATCACCGCGCTCGCCGAGCGCGGCATCGAGCCGATGGGCTGGATGCCGGTGCTGCACGACGCGCAGGCGGCCCGCGCCCATCCCGAGTGGCGGGCCCGGCGTGTGAACGCCGATGGACGCCTGGAGGTGGAGCCCGACTGGCTGTGCCCGTTCGAGCCGGGTGTCGCGCAATACGAAGCGTCGATCGCGCGCGAGATCGCCGCCAGGTTCCCCGCCCTGCAGGGCCTCTACCTGGACTTCATCCGTTACGACGACGACTACTCGTGCGTGTCGGACCGCACCCTGCGGGAGCTGGAGTCGCGCACCGGTTGGCGAGGTCGCACCGGCCGTGCCCTGGTGCCGGTGGACCTGCGACGGGCGGGCGCCGAGCACAACGACCTGTGGCGCGCGTGGACCCGGATGCGGGCCGAGCGCATCGTGCAGACGGTCAACACCATCCGCGACGCCGTCGAGGAGGTCCGCCCCGACTTCCGCATCGGCGCGTTCGTGCTGCCGTTCAGCGCCAGGGACTACGACCAGAACACCCAGGCCGGACAGGACCTGCGCCGCATGGCGCGGGCCGGCCTCGACGAGATCGTGCTGATGGGGTACTGGGACGACTGGGACCGGGACCCTGAGTGGGTGCGGGAGGGTCTGGAGGGCGCCAGCGAACTCGTGGACGACGAGGCCGACCTGTCGGTGGTGCTCGACGGCGACATGGGCGTGCGCCGCACGCGGTTGACGCTGCAGGCGCTGGGCCCCTGGACGGCCCGCGCCTCGTGGTTCAACTACGGCGAATGGACCGAGCACGAGTTCGACCGCCTGGAGCGCGCCATCGATGGCCACCACCGCGAGGGGCCGATGCCCCGCCCGGACCACGTCTCGGTGGTGGTGCGCATCGACACCGAACCGGACTACCGGCCCAGCTACGCCACCGTTCACCCGGAGATGATCGACAGCGTCGTCGAGATGCTCGGGCGGGAGCGGGCGCCGGCCACGTTCGTCACGGTCGGCCGCCTGGCCGAACTCCAGACCGATGCGATGCGCCGGGTGGCGGCGGCCGGCCATGAGGTCGCGTCCCATTCGTACAACCACGAACAGATCGACTCGCTGCCGCTCGACGAACAGATGCGTTCGGTCGACCGGGGCCTGGCGACGCTGCAGGACCTGGGATTCGACGTCCGCGGGTTCGGCGCGCCCCGCAACAGCATCACCGACGAGGCGCGCGACCGGCTGATGCAATGGAACCTGGAGTACGACGGATCGGCCGCCTACGACCCCCTGGCCGGCCTGCTCGACGTGCACTACGCACCCCGCTCCAACGGCGGCGACGACCGCATCCTGGTGATCCCGTTCGTGGTGCCCAACGACTGGGACGCCCGCTACATCGCCGAGATGAGTGCCGAGGAGATGCTCGACGCCTGGACCCGGCGCCTCGACCGGGTGGTGGCGTCGGGCGAGCCGGTCTTCGTGCTTGACGTCCACCAGTGGTCCATCAGCGACCCCGACAACCTCGACGCGCTGCGGGGATTCATCCGCTACGCCCGCGGCTGCGAGGTGTGCCGCGTCGAGACGCTTCGCGCCGCGGCCCGCAACGCGCGGTCGGTCCTCGACCGCTACGAGCTGCCCGGCACCACCAGCGGCGCGGGCACCATCGACACGCCACTCGCCATCCCCGACCGCCCACGGAGGCAGCCATGATCGCCCATCGCATCACCCAGAACGTGCTGTTCACCCTGTCGTTCCTGCTCGCCGCCGTGGCGATCTGGGTGGGGTTGCGCGCCCTCGTGCTCGATGGCCGGGACGCCACGGCCGGCCCGCTGCTGCTGGCCACGGGCTTCGGCGCCTGGTTCGCGCTGGCGGCCGTGTCGCGTCCGCGACGGGGGCAGCACGCATGAGCTGGGCGCTGGAGTACGTGGCGCTGTTTCCCGCGATCGTGGCGGTGAGCTGGATCGTGTTCGGGTGCCTGTTCGTGGTGCGCCGGGAGTGGCGGCTGCCGATGGACGACGGGTTCACACCCTCGGTGGCGGTGGTGGTTCCCGCCCACCAGGAGGAGCTCGTGATCGGAGCGACCCTGGAGGCGCTGCTCGAGCAGGACTACCCCGCCATGGAGATCCACGTGGTGTCCGACGGCAGCACCGACCGCACCGTCGCGATCGCCCAGACGTTCGCGGATCGCGGAGTGGTGGTCCACGAACTCGCAACCAACCGCGGCAAGAGCGCGGCGCTGCAGCACGTGCTGGACCGCGTCGAGTCCGACCTGTTCATGGTGGTCGACGCCGACACCCGCGCACGGCCCGACGCCATCCGCACCCTGGTACAGCAGTTCCGCGACCCGCGCGTGGGAGGGGTCACCGGACACGCCCGGGTGGGCAACGTCACCGGGGTGCTGACGGCCGTCCAGGCGATGGAGTACTCGGTCATCGTGGGGCTCGCAAAGCGCGCCGAGCAGTCGTGGGGCGGCCTCTACACCGTCAGCGGCGCCGCCGCGTGCTTCCGCACTCGCGCCCTGCGCGAGGCGGGCGGCTGGACCGTACCGACGGTGACCGAGGACATCGAGGTCAGCTGGCGGCTGCAGCGCGAGGGCTGGCGTCTGGCCTACGACCCCCGCGCGGTGTTCTTCATCCAGGCCCCGGTGCGGCTGCGGGCGCTGTGGCGCCAGCGGCGGCGGTGGGCACAGGGGATGGTGGAGGTGCTGCGGATGCATTGGAACGTCACCTCCACGCCCAACCGCGCGCTGATCCCGATCACGGTGCAGGTGCTGGGCGCCGCGACGTGGCTGATCATCGCGCTGATGGTGCTGTCGAACGCCATGGTGGGGATGCTCGGCGGATCGTTCCCCACCGATTCGCTGCTGGGGAGCGCCCACGCCGACCGGCAGGTGATGTTCCTGTGGACGTTCGGGCTCTTCGGCCTGCAGGCGCTGGTGGCGAGCCTGTTCGACGGCGCCCACGTCTCGGACGGCTGGCGCGTGTTCCCGCTGTTCGTGGTGTTCCCCGTCTACTTCTGGATCGTGTTGTTCCCCAGCGTCGTCCTGGGGGCCGCGCGGGGGCTGGTGTCGTCCGGGTCGACCAGGTGGGCGCGCACCGAGCGCGCCGAGGTCCTTGTGGGAGCGCCCGCCGGCCCGGAGCCTCACGTGCGACGGGCCGACTCGGGCGCCTCCGCCTGAGCGGCATCGCAGCAGGCGGTCCGGCTGGGCCGGGCCCTCGATTTGCCACGCGGGATACCGTGTGACCTCGGATCCCACGTTCTGGAGAAGTTCGCATGCGGGTGGTGATCGTCGGAGCGGGCATGGTCTTGCCCGCGCGCGCTCGTGCAGCGCGCGGGGTGTCGCCGGTCGCTATCGAACAGTGCGCCCGCGAGCGCGTCGAGATCCGTGGGGGCCCATCATGCCGTCTTCACTAGCCTCGACGCCCTCACGACGTCGGACCAGGCTGAGGAGGTTCCGGTGCCGGGGACGGAGGCTGCCCCATCGCGACGTGGCCGTCCGGTGGCGATCGCCGCCAGTTACGCCAGCGGCTGCTCGACTGGTGCGAGAAGGCCTGAATCTGCCATGAGCTGACCGGTCCGTGACCGGATGATTCTGCGCCTGGCGTGACGATGACCGGCGGTGCGTCCACACTGGCGCCGACATCGGTGGTGCCGACGGTGTTCAGCTCGGTAAGTGCGGACGGTCGGCACGATGCCGAGGTGTCAGTGTCGGACACGGCATTCATCCGCTTCGCGAGCTCAGTGCACCGACGAGGCCTTCCCGCATCACGCGTCTTCAACGACGGCCGCCAGCTGACGGTGTTCGGATCGGCTGGCGCGGGAGCGCCGGCGGGGTGGCGATCCTGTCCAGAACGCGGCGGCTGAGGCGCCGCCCATCGAGGCCGCGCGCTGCGCTGCCGCAATGCGCCACCGACTTTACCAGAAAACATTCAGCACGGTGCGTCGGGGAAAATGCTGATCATGAGGCGCTCCACGCCATGAAACCCCAGGCCAGGGTCTGGACTCGCAGGGTACTTCAGGCTCCCTTGCCATCGCCGTCCAGCTGCATCCCACTGATCCCGACGCCGCATTGGCTGACCAGCGAACGCTGCGCGCCTGCGGTGGCGCCACTCGGCGGCTTTACCGGGGCGGCGCGCGATGCGATGAGGAACGGTGGTCGCCGGTGCACCGAGGATGCCGCGCGCTGCCCCGGTGAGGTCAGCCTGGTGCCTCTGCCACCAGCCGCCCTGCACCGTGGCTGGTGCGGGGCGAAAATCAGGCAAGAACTCACCCAGCCGTGTCCGATGCTGGATAAGCACCTGCGTAGCGCACCAGCTCGAAGGCCGGCACCTGCGCCGTGACGGTGGAAAACGTCGCCGGCCGGCTCGGTGCCGGTGACCCGGCTGCGGCGGGTCGCCAGGGTCGGGATTACGGACTGGCCTGACGTCCACCGTCACGGCGACCTGCCGATGGCTCCAGACAGACGCGCTCGCTGAGCCGGCCGCGTCGCAGGGCGAGCGCCCGGTTCTGGAAGGCGGCGTCGGATGAGAGTCCACCAGCTCCTTGCCACTGCGGAGCGTGACGCCAATCATCAAGGCCTGTGACGCCCTTCTCCATCTGCGCGCGAACGCCCTTCTCGACGCTCGGGATGAACTGGCGGGGCACCTCGCCGCCCACCACCTCGTCGACGAACTCGAAGCCGACACCGGAGCCGAGCGGTTCGATGACGATGTGGACGATGCCGTACTGGCCGTGCCCGCCGGACTGCTTGACGTGGCGGCCGGTGCCGTTGGCCTGCCCCACTGGTCTGCAACACCGCTCGGTCTCGACTTTACGTATTCTATGGTTGCGAAGCGTGTCGACCAGCAGGTCGAGCTGGTGCTCGCCCATGGTCCACAGCACGAGCTGGCCGGTTTCGCCGTCGACCACCACCTGCGTGGTGGGGTTCTCGGCCTGCAGGCGGCCCAGGCCACGCATGAGTTTGTCGTCGTCCTTGATGCTGGCGGCGTGGAGGGCCACCGGCAGCAGCGGATGCGGGAAGTGCCAGGGCTCGACGACGACGGGATCGTCGGCGGCCGAGATGGTGTCGCCGGTCTCGGCGGTGTCCAGGTGCGAGACCGCCACGATGTCTCCGGCGGTGGCACGGCCGATCGGCGTGAGGGTGCTGCCCATCAGGCGTGAGATGGCGCCACCGCGGGTGTCCTCGTCGTGGTCGGCGTGCCAGTCCTTGTCGGCCGGTTCGCCCGTGAACTGCGACAGGTGGCCGCTGATGTGCACCTGGCTGTCGGCGGCGAGGGTGCCGGCGAAGATCCGCACGATCGACACCCGTCCGACGTACGCATCGGTGAAGGTCTTGATGACCTCGGCCACCAGCGGGGCATCCGGCGACGGGTCGATGCCCGGCCGTTGCACACCCCCGACGCTGAACACGGCGGGCATGTGGTGCTCGGCCGGGGTCGGGAATCCGCGTGAGATCAGCTCCAGCAGGGTGCGGATGGCCCCTGCCCGGTGACCGCTGGCGGGCATGACGGGATGGAAGCCGCCGCGGGCGACGGCGGACCTGAGCGCACTAGATGATTAAAAGTTGAAGGGGTGGACCGCCACTGCAGCCTGGCGGTGTCCGTCCTCGGCCTCGGGTGATGATGGCCTCGATGGTCTCGGCGCGCCTGTCCTCGTAGGGGCCAGCTCGTTTGGCGGTGGGCTTCGCGGCTGTCTGTCCTCGATGACCGTCTGCGACAGCAATGACAACACCGCGTCGCCCATGGGCACGTGGATGGGATGCACCCCGTCGCCGAAGACCGCCTGGCAGGCGTCCACGGCGGTGGCGTAGTCGGCGCGATCGGCGTCCAGATGTGATGACCACGGCGCGGCATGTCGGCGAGGCACGCGCTACAGGCGGTTGCGGCTGGGCTGACCGTCGACCCCCGAGACCACGAACAGGGCCGCGTCGGCCCCGCGCAGCCCGGCGCGCAGCTCACCCACGAAGTCCGGGTGGCCGGGCGTGTCGATGAGGTTGATGGCGATGATTTGCCTTGTGAGCCTGGTCTTCAGCCCAGCTGATGAACGGAGGCGTCCGGTGGCGCCTTGGCACGGTAAAATGCCACGGTGCTGTCCTGGACGGTGCTATGACGGGCCCCACGTGTGGGAGCATGGCCTCGATGAGCATGGTCTTGCCGACGCTCTGCGGGCCGACCAGGGCGACATTGCGGATGTGCCCGGGATCGCCGGCAGCCGGGTGGGGGTCTCCGTTGCCGTTCATCGCTCGTTCTCCTTGGCCTGGGTGGATGGCGCACACGTGCGGGGTGCGCGCTCACCGTACGCCAGGTTCACCGCGAAATGCGCCCCCTGAACGCCAATCGGGACGAGGGCTCCGGCCCCGCAAACGGAAACCCCGCCGGTGGAGCCAGAACTCGTAAGCCGAGGCGCGGCGACCGCCGCGAACCCCTCATCAGGTATTGGCACCACCGACAAGCGTACGCGTCGGTGGCGTACCGTGCCGGACGCTGCATCAACAGACCCAATGACGACAAATGCAGGATTCTTCCGCCCGATCTCGGTGCTAATCTCACCGAAGTGGAGGGTGAGTTACCCGTGCGTACCCCTGTGATACGCGTAATACGCGCAATCACCACCCTGCGCCCGGAGGGCAGCAGGTCGCCGCAGCAGCTCCTTCACGTCCGGCTTCGGGGAACACGCACCCGCGTGAGTGCCTCGGATGCCCGGAGGGTTTCATCGCCGCCAGCGACCTGCTTGGTGAGTAGCGGACAGCCCCACTCCCTCCTCCTGAAGAATGCCTCACGGCGCAGCTCGCGGGTGGGGCGGTCGCTGCTGAACCAGGCGACGGCGGCAACAGTATCGAGGGTGCGGCTGGAGTCGACCAGGCGGGCTCAGAAGTCCAGGTCCTCCCCTGGCCCCGCGCCAGTGCTGGCCTGAGGTGTGTCGAACCTGCTGATGTAAGCCAGCTACGTCCCGCTGCACCAGGATGACGCGCGGTGGAGCCTGCTGCCGGCGGGATCGAATCAAATGGGTCATTGACGCCACCACGTGGTAGGTTGCGCCGGTAGCGCCCCGCGGTGGCGTGCCGGTGATGTCGGCTATCTCGACATGGGCGGATGAATGAAGTCGAATTCGGCAGCGATTGCCCCACGGCGGCGTCGGCGCCGGCGACCACGAGGGCATCAACGAGCGACTGAGCCAGTCGCGATCGATTAGCACCCGGTCGTCGGCGAAGACGACCAGCTCGGAGGTGGTCATGCGCAGACCCATTATCCGCGAAATGGCGCGCGTCCGGCGCCGGTCTCAGGACCCGCGGACGCCCGTCGGGAACCACCGCGAATCCGTTCCACCGTGCCATCACCAAGGGACGTCCCAGGTCGATCTACCAGGAGCTCGAACCGGGACGCCCGCCACGCAGGTGATGACCTGAGCGCTGGATGACCGCGTGCGTCACCGTTGCTGGTGACGCACGGTGGTCACCGTGGGCAGGTCCGCAGCGCCGAAGCGCCGCCGAGCCATGCGCGGCTGATGCCAGATCCCGGCATGGCTGCAGGCCTTGAAGCGATACGAGCGGCCTGCACCGTCCTCGTGCGGTCCGCGGCGCGCACCACCGAGCCCAGCACCCCTGTCCTCGCCCTGGCACCAGTCCCAGGGCTGAGCGGTACGCGACGCCCGGTCCGGTTGATCTTGCGGCGTGAGATCGACTGGTTCGTGCCGAGCCAGCGAAGCCCAATGGTGATGGCTGGGCCACCCAGGCCTGGCGTCGACGCGTCCGTCTTCGAGCCGGCAGGGTGCAAGGTGCCACCGCGGGGTGGCGGTTGCTGGAGGTGAAGCATCGCTGTCCTGGCGTTGGTCAGGAGGTGGCGTCGCAAACCGCGCGAATCGCCAAAACATACTCCCGACTATCGCATTCGCCCTGAGGATCATCCAGATTCGCCCATTGAATCGCGCGATGATCTGGGGCGGTTGATGATTTATGGTCCGGTGCTCTAAGAGCGTTACTACGTTCACCCTCAGATGCGTGCTGGTGTCGCTGCCGCTCACTGGTCGTTACGTCTCTGATGGCTCGGCCAGTCGCTGGCGGGTCTGCGGGCATGGGCGCGCACACCGGTGCCGACCTGCGCGTGCTCGACTGCGGTGAGGACCCACGCGTCGCGGCCGAACAGACCCTGGCCCTGGCCGACCGCGAGATCCTCTTCGGGCCGTACGGCAGCGGCGCCATGCGTGCCGTGGCCGAAGCGTTTGCCGACCGGCCGGAGGTCATCTGGAACCACGGTGGTGCCGAGGTACCCCATCAACGCGCGCGCGTCATCGACGTGCTCGCCCCGGCCGAGCGGTACTGGTACGACCTGGCCGCGGTGTGGGCAGCGGATGGCGTTGCCCTCGACCGGGTCGCCGTCCTCCACTCCCCCGTCGGGTTCGGGCCCGCGGTGGCCGGCGGTGCGGTGGCGTCGCTGGCAGCCGCGGGGCATGTGCCGATCGTTCACGCGGAGGTCACCGAGGCCACCGTGGCATCGGTGGTCGACGATGCCCGCAAGACCGGAGCCCGGGCGGTCGTGGCGTGCGGTCGTTTCGAGGACGATGTGGCCGTCGTGCGCGCGGCTCACGAGACTGGCATGCCCGCGGCGGCGGTCGCGCTGGGTGTGCGCGACGCGCTGGACGCACTGGGCGACGCGGTGCTCGGCGGGCTCGGCCCCAGCCAGTGGAACCCGGAGCGCACACCGCCCGTGCCGCTCGGCGAGGCGGCCGACTACCCGGCGGCGCAGGCCCTCGCCACCGGGTTTCTCGCGCAGCGCGTGCTCGCCGAGGCCCGAGGCGGCGACCCGGATCGGGTGTGGGACATCGCCCGTGCCCTGCGTACCGAGACCTTCCTGGGGTCGTTCGCCGTCGACGCCGACGGCCGCCAGACGGCCCACCGCCCTACGCTGCTGCGCTGGGTTCCCACGCCCGGCGGGCCCGAGCGCCGACCCGCCGCGTCAGCCCCCTGAGACCGCAGCCCGGTTGATGAGTTCGGTGATGTGCTCGGCCGACTCGGGGCGGCCCACGTGGTACCCCTGGGCCAGGGCACACTCCAGGCCGTCTAGAATGGAGAGCTGCTCGTCGGTCTCGACGCCCTCGGCCACGGTGGTGAGCGACAGGGCCTCGGCAATGGCCACCACGCTACGCACCAGTGCGTCGTCACCGCCGGACGAAAGCTGGCTCACGAATGCCCGGTCGATCTTCACCGAGGTCACCGGGAAGCGCTGCAGGTAGGCCAGCGAGCTGTAGCCGGTGCCGAAGTCGTCGAGCGCGAGGCCGACGCCCATCTCGCGCAGGCTGGTGAGCACGGCCATGTCGTCGCCGTGGTCGATGAGCACCGACTCGGTGATCTCGAGGGTGAGGTGGTTGGCTGGCAGACCGGCGTTGGCCAGCGCCTGTGCGACGTCGGTGAGGAACGCGGGGTGGCGCAGCTGCACGCCGCTGACGTTGACGCTCATCTCCAGGGGCCGCGCGGCCAGGCGGTTCCATTCGGCGGCCTGCAGACACGCCTGGTGCAGCACCCAGCGCCCGATGTCGACGATGAGGCCGCTCTCCTCGGCGTCGGGGATGAAGTCGGCGGGGCTGACCTCGCCGTCCTCGGGGTGGTCCCAGCGCAGCAGCGCTTCGAAGCCGCGCAGGTGGCGGTCGGCCACGTCATGGATGGGTTGGTACGCCAGCCGGAACTGGTCCAGGCGCAACGCTTCGGGCAGGGCCGCGCGCAGCGCCAGGCGCCGGGCGGCGACGTCGCGCAGGGCGTCGTCGAACATCGCCACCTGGCTCTTGCCGGCGTTCTTGGCGCTGTACATGGCCAGGTCGGCGTCGCGCAGGATGGTGTCGACGGTGCAGTCGGGCGTGGCGAAGGCGATGCCGGCGCTGGCGGGAACGGCCAGGTCCAGGTCGCCCACGTGCAGCGGCATCTTGAGCATCTCGAGCGCGCGTTCGGCGAGGTGGCGGGCCTGGTCGGGGGTGTCGAGATCCTCCAGCAGCAAGGCGAACTCGTCGCCGCCCAGCCGGGCCACCGTGTCGGCCGGGCGGATGCATGAGCGCAGGCGTCCGCCCACCTCGCGCAGCAGTTCGTCACCGGCGCCGTGACCCATGCCGTCGTTGACGGCCTTGAAGTCGTCCAGGTCGATGAAGACCACGGCCGTGCCCGCCGCGGGCTGCCGCACCGCTCGCTGCAGGGCGTGGCGCACGCGGTCGGTGAACAGGGTGCGGTTGGCCAGGCCGGTGAGGGGATCGTGCAGCGCCCGGCGTTCCAGCTGGGCCTCCAGTTCACGGCGGTGGGTGACGTCGCGAAGCGTGATGACGATGGCGTCCACTGAGGGATTGTCCAGCAGGTTGCGCGCCGTGCCCTCGAAGGCGCGCGGCGGGCCTTCGGCCGGCTGCAGCCAGCCTTCGATGGGCGCACTGGACGCGCCGGTGTCGCTGGCCAGGCCGCGGAGCTGGCGAGCGAATGCGGAGCGGTCCTCGCCGGCCAGCATTTGCGGGAAGGTCTGGCCCAGGTACGTGTCGACCGGGGCGCCCCAGATCTCGGCGGTGGCGGGACTCGCGAAGCGCACCGCCAGGTCGGGGCCCAGCAGCAGGATGGCGTCGGCGGAGTGGTCCACCAGCGCCGAGAGCCGTTCGGCGCCGCGTGCCGCTTCGAACCGGCGGGCGCGGCCCAGCAGCATCCACAGGCGTCCCGCCACCAGCAGCATCGTGGCGGCCGCCACGGCCACCGCGACGGTGGGGGTGCTCAGGCCGTCGAGCCCGGCCAGGTGCAGCTCACGCGCCAGCACCACCACCGGCACCAGCACCGCACCCAGCACGAACGCCAGGCGGCCCCGGCCCAGTCCGTGAATGGCCTGCGCGCGGGGTTCGCGGGTGGCCGACGGGTGCAGCGGCGCGACACCGATGAACGCATAGCCGAGAAGCCAGGCCCCGTCGATCCAGGTGCCCGACACGTAGC
>JACJWX010000002.1 GCA_020636905.1 Actinomycetota bacterium
GCCGGGCCGCGGCGGGCTCCCGGCACAACTCAGGGCAACTGCCACCCGCTCGGGGCGTCCTGAATCCGCTCCGGACCACTATGCTCAGGCACAATCATTGGGGAAATACGCCCACGGGGAAACGCGCCGAAGGGAACTGGATTGAGCAACTCGACCGACGCGCTGACGGTCACTGACAACCGCACCGGGACCTCCTACGAGATCCCGATCACGGACGACACGATCCGCGCCACAGACCTACGCCAGATCAAGGTTCAGGAATCCGATTTCGGGATGATGACCTACGACCCGGCGTTCATGAACACCGCGTCCTGCCGCAGTGCGATCACCTTCCTCGACGGTGATCTCGGCATTCTCCGCTATCGCGGATATCCGATTGAGCAGCTGGCCGAGAGCAGCAACTTCCTCGAGGTGGGGTCCCTGCTCCTCAAGGGCGAGCTGCCCAACCAGGCCGACTACGGTGCATGGGTCGAGGACATCAAGGCCCATCAGTTCGTGCACGAGAACCTGCGGCAGTTCTTCCGGGGCTTCCGCCACGATGCACATCCGATGCTGATGACCATGTCGGCGATGGCCGCGCTGGGAACCCTCTACCAGGACTTCGACATCGAGAGTCCGGAGTCCCAGTACGAGCAGATCGTCCGGATCATCGCCAAGATCCCGACGCTCGGCGCGTGGGCCTACCGTGTCTCCAACGGCATGCCGCTCGTCTACCCGGACAACGACCGGGGCTACACCGAGAACTTCCTGGTGATGCTGAACCAGTCCGGCAGCCGGCCCTACGAGCCCGATCCACGGCTCGTCCGGGCGCTCGATGTGCTGTTCATCCTGCATGCAGATCATGAACAGAACTGTTCGACGAGCGCCGTACGCAGCGTGGGCAGCTCGCAGGTCGATCCGTACTCGGCCGTGACCGCCGGTCTCGCCGCGCTCTACGGACCGTTGCACGGCGGCGCGAACGAGGCGGTGCTCAAGATGCTCCGCCGGATCGGCACCGCCGACAACATCCCCGCGTTCATCGAGGGTGTGAAGGAGGGCAAGGAGCGTCTGATGGGCTTCGGGCACCGGGTCTACAAGAACTTCGACCCGCGCGCGACGATCATCAAGAAGGCTTGCGACGAGGTCTTCGAGGTCACCGGGGTCAATCCGCTGCTCTCCATCGCGGTCGAGCTCGAGAAGATCGCGCTCGAGGACGAGTACTTCGTGAAGCGCAAGCTCTACCCGAACGTCGACTTCTACTCGGGTCTCATCTACGAGGCCATGGGTCTCCCCGCCGAGATGTTCACGGTGCTGTTCGCCATCGGGCGCACGCCGGGCTGGGTCGCCCAGTGGCACGAGATGATCAACGACAAGGAGCAGAAGATTTCGCGTCCTCGTCAGATCTACGTCGGCCCCGGCGAGCGCGACTACGTGGACATCGCCAGCCGCTGAGCGCGAGTCCATCCGAGCAGGATCGAGGGGGCGCCCACCGGCGCCCCCTCGTCGTTGCGGGGCCGGGCAGGGCGCGATTTGCGATCCCCATCCGGCGGGACGGAGCACCGAGACTCACTGCCGTCGCGTCAGGTGCTGAGCGCCTCGGCGTCCGACGGCTTCATCGCGCAGTTCGTGGGACCGGTCCTGGCGGCCACCACGAGCGCCTCGGAGATGTCACGCAGTTCGTCCTCGTCGAGGTGCTGCCAGAGCCGTTCGAGCAATTCGACCCGGTCTGGAAGGGCGCGGGCGGCGATCTCCGCGCCCGCCTCGGTGAGCTGGGCGTGGACCATCCGGCGATCGTCAGGATGCGGCTGGCGCTTCACGAGGCCCTGACGTTCCAGGCCGTCGATCAGCTTGGTGACGTTCGGTCGCGTGACGCCCATCCGATCGCCCAGCGTGAACAGGCAGGCGCGCCGGCCGGAGCAGCAGGACAGGATCTCCAGCACCTCGAGCTTGGCGTCGGTGATGCCGTATTCGGCGGCGTGGCGATCGAGGCTCCGCTCGACCGTGGTGGCGATGGTGAGGATGGCCTCGGCGGCGATTCTGGCCAGGCTCGCCCGCCGATCCGCCGCGGTGGCGACGCCGTCAGGCATTTCCCCGCCCCCTGGCGGCCTGCGCCTGCTGCACGGCGTCCCGGCCGTGGTCGTCCGGGAGTCCCATCCTGCGGTTGATTGCGGTCAACGGATCAATCCCCCCGGCCTTCGGTCCCGCGACGGGCCCGGATGGGGGCGCCGTGCGCGAGCGTTCCACCTGACGTGCCCAGGACTCGTTCAGCACCGGCCATCGCTGAAGCATCGCTGAATGGCGCGACTCCCTGGTCGCACCCATGGACTGCCTGAACGGTCCCGCGGTCCCCATCGCACGTCCCCTGGTCCTCCGCATGATCCTAGAGCAGTCGGGCAGGCGCCGCCGCATGCGGGGGAATCGGTACATTCCCCCCAACGTTTGCCGAGGGGAGCGCGATGAGCGAAATCGCAGAGCGGTGGAACCAGTTGATCGATCAACTCGAACCCACCATGACGGCCGAATGGGTCAAGAGCGCACGGGACCACGGCGAGCAACCGTGGATCCGTCTCGTCCTGCTGGTGGACGCGCACGACCTGCTGTGCCGCCTGGGCCCCACCGAGAAGATCGCGATGACGATGGCCGACCTGGCCCAGGGCAACGACGAGCGTCAGCGCGAGGGCTGGGAGGTCATCGCCGAGCACGCGCGCACCGAACGCGTGAAGGTCATCACGGCGATCGTCGACGAGGGTCCGGGGTTGCTCCCCCAGGACCTCCACGAGTACTTCGAGCGGTCGATCGAGCCGTCCCAGCATTTCCGTTGAGCGGGTCCGCCGTCCATGAGTGACCGGCTCGACCGCCTCCGCGAGCAGGCACGGACGCAGCTCCCGGGACTGCTCGGAATCGACGTCGTCGACGTCGCGGGACCCATCGTGCATGCCGAGATGCGCGTGCATGAGGGGGTGATGGCGCCGAACGGGTTCCTCCACGGCGCGAGCGTCGTGGGCCTGGCGGACACGGCCTGCGGATTCGGCTGCCTCATGGGGTTGCCCGAGGACAGCCGCGGCTTCACGACGATCGAGCTGAAGACCAACTTCGTGGGCACGGCGACCGCGGGGCTCATCCGGTGCGATGCCGAACGCACGCACGGCGGGCGCACGACCGAGGTCTGGGATGCCACCGTGACCGGACCCGACGGCCGCCGGATCGCGCTGTTCCGCTGCACCCAGCTCATCCTGGGTTGAGCGACCGACGCCCGAGAGGTCAGGGGCGGCGCGACACGCGCATCATCACGTGACCGCGGAGGCGATCCAGGAGTCGTGCGCCGAGCGTCGTCACCACGAGTGGGGCGACCACCAGGATGCCGATGCCGATCACCGCGCCGATGAGCGCACCGACCCGCACCGCGCCGGAGTCCCATCCCAGGCCGGTCACGAGCACTCCGCTTCCGGCGAGTAGCAGACTCCAGATCAGGAGCGGACGCCGGAACTGGCGCAGCGCCATGTCCAGGTCGATCCCCCTCGTGCCCACACGCGCCGTCCGCCGTCCCAGGGCCACACCGAGACGCCAAATGGCGCCCACCGTCCCGGCCGCGCCCAGCAGACCGACGATCAGGATCGCGACAAGGATGTCCATCGCTCAACTCCTTCGGGTCGGGTAACGCTTCGGTGGTTGCGGGCGTGAGGCCCGCATCCCGAGGGTGATGCCCGCCGCCACGATGAGTGTTCCGATCACACGCAGTGGCGTCAACGCAACCGTACCCGTCGCCGCCCCGATGGCCATGGCGGCAACCGGCATCAGCCCGTTGAAGAACCCGGCCAGCCCGGCACCGAGCAGGTGCACGGCGGTGAACCAGGACAGGATGGCGATCAGCGTGACCCCGAGCACCAGCCACGCCAGCGCGAGGAACTCGCCCGTCGTGGGCATGCGGTAGGCACCCGGACCGTCGACGAGCAGCGCCCACCCGCCCAGCATGGGCACCGAGAGGGCGCAGGCCCACACGGTGACCCCGTACGCGCCGATCGTCGTCAGGAGCGGCACGGCCAGGAGCGTGAACGCGGCTTCGCAGCAGAGTGCCGCGACCGCGAGCAGGATGGCCTTCGTGCTGGTGGCGCCGCCGGTCCACTGGACCAGCGCGGCGCCCATCGCGACCACCACCGCGGTGGCGATGACGAACGGGCGGGGTCGCTGCCGAACCTGCAGCGGCGCGAGGATCGCGAGCAGGACGGGTACGCACCCGACGATCACGCCCACCGCGGCGGGGTCCGAATCGTCGACGGCGATGATGATGAGTGCGTTGAAGACCGCCAGACCGAGCAGGCTGATCGCGGCGAGGCGGAGCCACTCGGTCCCCCTCGGTATGCGGGCCCGGCCGCGAGCGATGACCGCAAGGGCGAGCGCTGCGACGCCGTAGCGGGCTCCCTGGCCACCGGCGATCGGATAGTCGGCGAGCGCCGCGACCGCCACGAACGACGAGCCCGCGGCGATCTGCGCGGTGGCGGCCAGAGCCGCGCCGCGCGCGAGCGGGCTTCCCGACACCTCGGAACCCCGCGGGGCGGAGCCGCGGTGAGAACCACCGCGGCTCCGCAGCACGGTGCTAGCTGATCAGCTCGTACGCGGGGAGCGTGAGAAAGTCGGTGAACTCCTCGGGCTCGATCAGTCCCACGAACAACTCCGACGCGCGCTGGTAGTCACCGGTCGGGTCGCCGTTGCGCACCTCGCGGATCTTCACCATCTCCTCGTCGACGATCCCGCGCACCAGATCCATGTCGATGGTCCGGCCGTCGTCGAGCACGCCGTTCGGGCTGTGGACCCACTGCCACACCTGGCTGCGCGAGATCTCGGCGGTGGCGGCGTCCTCCATGAGGTTGAACAGCGGCACACAGCCGGTTCCGCCGAGCCAGGAGCCCAGGTACTGGATCCCCACGTTGATGTTCTGGCGCAGGCCGGCTTCGGTGATGGGGCCGGCGGGGCCGAAGTCGAGCAGGTCGGCGGCCGCGATGTTGACGTCCTCGCGCTTCCGGTCGATCTGGTTCGGGCCCTTCATGACCGCGTTGAACGCATCCATGGCGATCGGCACCAGGCCGGGGTGCGCCACCCACGTCCCGTCATGGCCGTCGTTGGCCTCGCGCTCCTTGTCGGCCCGCACCTTGTCGAGCGCCTCGGTGTTGGCGGCCTCGTCGCCCTTGATCGGGATCTGTGCGGCCATCCCGCCCATGGCGTGCGCGTTGCGGCGGTGGCAGGTCTGGATCGCGAGCAGTGAGTACGAGCGCATGAAGTGTGTGGTCATCGTGACCAGGGCACGATCGGCGAGCACGAAGTCGGGGTCGGGACCGAACTTCTTGATGCAGCTGAAGATGTAGTCCCAGCGGCCGCAGTTGAGCCCCGAGCTGTGATGGCGGAGCTCGTAGAGGATCTCGTCCATCTCGAACGCGGCGAGGATCGTCTCGATCAGCACCGTGCCCTTGATGGTCCCCTGCTCCATCCCCAGGTCGTCCTGCGCCATGACGAAGACGTCGTTCCAGAGGCGGGCCTCCAGATGGCTCTCCATCTTCGGGAGGTAGAAGTACGGGGCGGTGCCCTGTCGCTTCGCCTCGGCGTGGTTGTGGAACAGGTACAGGCCGAAATCGAAGATCGATGCCGATGCCGGCTCGCCGTCGATGAGGACGTGCTTCTCCTCCATGTGCCAGCCGCGGGGCCGCACGATCAGCGTCGCGATCTCGTCCTTGAGCGCGTAGCGCTTTCCATCGGCCTGCGAGAACTCGATCGTCCGGGCGACCGCGTCACGCATGTTGACCTGGCCGTTGATCGTGTTCTCCCACGTGGGGGTGTTCGAGTCCTCGAAGTCGGCCATGAACGTCTTGGCGCCCGAGTTGAGCGCGTTGATCACCATCTTCCGATCGACCGGCCCCGTGATCTCGACGCGGCGGTCCTGCATGTCGGCGGGTACCGGGTCGACGGTCCAGTCACCTTCGCGGATGCTGGCGGTCTCGGGCAGGAAGTCGGGCTTCTCGCCGGCCGCGAGCCGCTTCGCGCGCTCGACGCGCACGGCCAGCAGCTCTTTGCGGCGCGCGTTGTGCGCGCGGTGCAGCTTGGCGACGAAGGCGAGAGCCTCGGGGGTGAGAATCTCCTGCGTGGCGGGAATCGCCTCGCCGATGACCTCGACGCCCTCCGGGGCGGGAATGGTGCTCATGGTCGCGTGTATCCCCTCGGTTGTGCGAACGGTTCGGGCGGCTGCGTCGAGCGTCCCGCCGACCGGGAGGCCACGCAGCCTGCCAGCACTCGTCCATTGCGAGCGCTGAAGGAGCCTAGTCGATCCGGGCGTTCCACGCGGAGCGTGGGCCGGGACCGTCTACACCCTGCCGGGGACCTGGGCGACGAGGACCGAGGCCACCAGCACCGCGGCCATCGCCAGACCGAGTTCCGCGGCGGCGGTGCGCCGCAGTCTGGTGAGCGTCGCGCGCGGCGGGGCGGGCCGGAGGACCAGGGCGTTGGTCATCCGCCGGTTGTACATCGCGATCAACATGATCGCCGCGAGCAGGCCCAGCTTGATGAGCAGCGTGACCCCGTAGGCCATGCTCCAGAGCTGGGCCGGATCGGACATCTGCCCGACGGTTCGAATCGTCCCCGTGACCAGGATCACCCCAACCGACACCAGCGCCACGGTGGAGAAGGCGACGAGCACCGCGGTGGCGATGTCCGGCCCGGATCGCTCGGCCACCCGCGGGAGGGCGACCAGCACGACACCCAGGACCGCGAGCCCGGCGATCCACACGGCGGCGGCGCTCACGTGCAGCAGGTCCGCGAACACCTGCAGACGCGGAATGGGCGCCTGTGAGGCGTGGCCCTGCGACGACACGCCGTAGAGGACCGTGGCGAGGAGCGCCGCCATCGCCAGGGCGGGCCATTTCGCGCCGGCCACGGTGGCCGGCCGCGGCTGGTTGTTCGACCCGAACTCGGCGATGAACTGCCAGGCACCCACCGCGAAGAGGGCGAAGAGCAGGCCCCCGCGCAGCTGGAGGAGCGAACCGAACCGGGTCGTCGCGAGCACATCGCTGATCCCGGTGGTGTTCCCCAGGGTGTCCAGCACGCGGGTGCCGAGGGCGCTCGCCGAATAGGTCACGAGCAGATACGCCTCGGCGAGCATCGAACCGACCGCCAGCACGCCGAAGGCGACCCAGAAGGTGTCGCGACCCCACTCGAGCGCCGCTTCGCGTTCGGCCTTCGGGATCCTGGCGAGCCGCGGCGAGCGCCACGCCATCCTCCACGCCAGCCAGCGGAACCCGAGCAACCCGAAGAGCCCTCCCAGGCCCACGAGTTCGAAGAAGCGCGCCGCCACCGACCAGGGGCTGGTCTCGCTCGGGCCCTCGTCGACCCCCTGGCCCAGGAACGGCGGGCCGACCGGCCCGGGGCCGATCGCGAACGCCCGGGCGCTGCCGATGATGTGGGAGTCCGCGCTGACGATCTTGTAGCGGACGGTGTAGTTCCCGTCCGGAAGGCCCTTCTTCAGCGGGATCCGGATGACGGTGCTGTCATCGGGAGACACCGCGCCGCTCGCGGAGACGACCGGTTCCCCCGTCTCGTCGACGACGGTGAAATCCGTGCTCGGGTTGAGGATCTTCACCGGTTCGGAGAACTGGATCACCACCTCGTCCGGTGCGTTCGAGATCGCCTGGTCCAGCTCCGGGCTGCTGTTGATCACCACGGCGTGGCCGAGGACGCTCGCCGGGAACACGAGCAGGGCCAGGACGGCCACCAGGGTGGAGAGCGTGCGGCGCACCGGCCGATCGTGCCGACCGCGTGCGGCCCCCGCAACCCTGGCGGTCGTCCCCGGTGTTAGCGTCTGCGGCGCACGGACGGCGTGGACGAGGGGGAACATGAGCACAGCAGCGGATGGGCAGACCGGCCTGGTCGCGGGGAAACGCGCACTCGTGGTCGGCGTGGCGAACAAGCGCAGCATCGCGTGGTCGATCGCACAGGCCCTCGACGGCGCCGGGGCGAGCGTCGCCCTGACCTTCCAGAACGAGCGGACCGAGCGCGACGTGCGCAAGCTCGCCGAGACCCTCACGAACGCGACCCCGGTCTTCGAGCTCGACGTCCAGGACGACGACATGGTCCGGCGGTCCATCGATGCGGCCGCCGCGGCCATGGGCGGCATCGACGTGCTGGTGCACGCGGTGGCCTTCGCGCGGCCCGAGGACCTCACCGGCCGGTTCACCGCGATCACCCGCGAAGGCTTCCACCTGGCCATGGACGTGTCGGCGTACTCGCTGCTGGCGCTGGCGAAGGCGGTCGAGCCGCACATGCGCGATGGGGGAGGCGGCTCCATCATGTCCCTCTCCTACATCGCCGCGGAGCGAGCCGTGCCCGGCTACAACGTGATGGGCATCGCGAAGTCCGCGCTGGAGTCGATCACCCGCTATCTCGCCCACGATCTCGGCGACGCGGGCATCCGGGTCAACGCCATCTCGGCGGGCCCCATCCGTACCCTCGCCGCGCGGGGCATCCCCGGCTTCTCGGAGATGGCCGACACGATCGCCGCGCGCACCCCGCTCCGTCGCGAGATCACCGTCGACGAGGTCGGGGCCACCGGGCTCTACCTCGCGTCGGATCTGTCCGCCGCGGTCACCGGCGAGACGCTGCACGTGGATGCGGGCTACCACGCCATGGGGATGTAGCGCCGGTCGCACTGTGCGCGTCGCGGCCGTCCCGCCGCGCGCCCACTAGCGAAACCGCACGCACGGGGGGTCGCCGTCGACGGGCCCCGCCGGGCGGTCAGTTCTGCACCGCCGGAATTCGAAGTACCGTCGGTCACATGTTCGCCCGCCCGGCAGTCATTCTCCTGCTCCTCTGCATGTTCGCGTCGGGTGCGGCCGCGATGACCGGCGTCGATTCCGGGCCCCGAGACGTCCCTCCGGGAGACGCGCAGCGCCTGGGCCTGCTCTGCCGGGCCGACTCGGCAACGGCGCGGCTCTGGTGGAGCGAGCTGCCCGGTGGCATCGGCACGATCATCGAGGGCGGCGACGGCCGATGCGCGACCGTTCCGCCGCTCGTTCAGCAGCTCGCCGCCAGCGCCGAACGGGCCCGCCTGCGGGCTCGGACACTCGGCTTTCCGGCGATGCGGGGTGACGCCCCGCCGCCCGTCCTGCGCAACCCCACCCTGGTCCGGGCGCTGCTCCGCCAGTCGCCGCCGCTGAGGACCCGCACGCTGCTGGGCCTGACGAGCCGGACGCGCGGAGCGTTCCTCGCCGGGATGACGGCGGCGGCGCGGCGTCGGGTACTTCGTGGCACCACCCTCCGGGTGCGCCGCCGGTTGCTTCGCGACATGACCGCCGCGCGGCGCGGCCGTCCGTCCGATTTCGTCGGCGGCGATCGGCGGGTGGACATCGTCGTCGATCCGTCCGGCGCGACCGGGCGCGTGAACGACTCCCGGCCCGCGGCGGCGCTGTGCAGTCTCGGGCGGACGGGTGGCCGCAAGCCGAGGCGGGCGTTCGCGCATTCGTACGTGGTCGTGCTCGTCCGGGGCGGCACCGCACCCACCGCTGCGCTGGCGCACGAGCTGTTCCACGTCGTCCAGTGCAACATGGCGGTCAACGCCTCCGGCCCGGCGCTCCTACTCGAGGGGACCGCCGAATGGTTCGCTGCCGCGGCCGATCCGGCGGGATTCGTCACCGCGCCGGTGACGGACGTGTCCGGCGGGACGGCGCTGAGCGGAGGGTCGAGCCGCGTCGCCGCATTCTGCAGCGCCTTCGATCCGGCTGACACCTCGGGCCTCGACGCGTACAACTCCTGGGGTGTGTGGGCGGCGCTCGCCGCGGGGGCGGAACCGGCCTCCGGTGTTCGCACCGTGCTGCAGTGGTTCAGCGGCAGGACCAACCGGCGTTCGCCCGACGACCTCATCGGCCTCATCGGCGCGGACCGCTGGACCGGCGCGCTGAGCACCGCGACGACCGGCCTCTGCGGCGAACTCCGAGCGCCCTACACCGGGCTGGAGTTCCCCGGCGAGGTCCGGTCCTTCTTCGGAGCGGGCCGCCCCTCGGTCTCGATGGGGGCGGGCACGACGACCATCGTCCCGGCCTGGGGCACCGCATCCGTGATCGCCAGATGGGGCACCGCGAGCGGTGCTCGAGTGACCATCAGCGCACCCGGGATCAGTCCCGCCACGCTGGCGGTCGCCACCGTGGCCATGACCCCGTCAGGTCCACTCGCCGTCGTGGAGCGGGGTGTCGGCGTCGAAGTGGACGTCCCGACCGACACGACGGAGCAGGCCATGCTGGTGGTGATCGCGAGCCCCTCGTCCGCGCCGGTCGCCGTCGACGTGCGGGTCGCGCCCGCGGCCGTGGGCTGATCCGCCCCCCGGCGAGACCGCCGTATCGAACGCGCTGATGCCCGAGCCGTATCCTCCGTGGCCCATTGCGCGAGGCGACGGACATCGGTGGGCGGACCGCCCGGGTCGGGGTGGTGTGCGACACCCACGTCGGTGACGTGCTGCCGTCACTGCCCGACGAGGTGTGCGCGGCGCTGGCTGGAGTGGATCTGATCATCCACGCGGGCGACGTCACCTCTCGGGGGGTCATCGATCGGCTCGAGGCGATCGCCCCGGTGGTGGCCGTACGCGGGAACCATGATCGCCTCCTCGACGATCTCCCTGAGGATGTCGTGGTCACCGTCGCCGGCGTTCGCATCGGGGTCACCCACGGCCGCCGGAACCGCGCCGCCGAGGTGTGCTCGGTGTTCGCGGGGCTCGTCATCGGTCGTCCCGTCACGCTGGGCCTCGCCCGGGCGCTGCGCCGACGGGTCGGGCGGGTGGACTGCCTGGTGTTCGGCCACTACCACCTGCCCTTCCACCAGCGCGTTGGCGGGACCGACGTGGTGTCGCCCGGCGCCCTCTACGTCATCGACGCCGACCCGACGGCGGTGTTCTCCGGGCTTCGCGCGCTGGCGTTTCGGCGGTTCCGCAGCGGGCTTCCCGCCGAGGCGAGGGTTCCCGCCATCGGAATCCTCCACATCGAGGACCGTCGCATCCGTCTCCAGCGCATCCCGCTCTCGGGCCCGCTGCGTCCCGGGAGCGCGTCCGCAACGCCCTACCGGATGCCCTCCACGCCTGGGAAATGAACGAAAATCCGGGTCGGGGTGCTAGCGTCGCCGGGCGACGACGCCCCCGTGCCACGTCTTCGGTCGTCACTTCTCCCGGCGCTTGGCGGGGAAGTGTTCGCCACCCGCGAACGCCGGAGGCGTGGTCCGACCCCCTTCGCGTCCCCCGTGTTCTTCGAGATGTGCACGCGCCAACGGGACGAGGGGCGGGTTGGCGTCGTACGGTGTACCATGCACCGCTCGTACGGTGTACGGACACCGCGGCCGCGGCGCTACGACGGGGATGAGTGAACCCGATCGACCCGCTCCGGACGCATGCATCCACTCGCATGGAGGTCGCGAATGAGCACGACGACGACGGCAGGTCCACCCGACAGCGGGCGTCTCGACCCGGTCGTGGTCAGGACCGCGACGGTGGTCATCGCGGGTGCGTTCATGTCCATTCTCGACACCACGATCGTGAACGTCGCGCTGGATCGGCTCGCCGTCGAGTTCGCGACCGGGGTCGAGCACATCCAGTGGATCGTGACCGCGTACATGCTGGCGATGGCGGCGGTGATTCCGCTCTCCGGCTGGGTGGCGGTGCGGTTCGGTGCCAAGCGGGTGTTCATCGCGTCCGCCGCGTTGTTCGCCGTCGCCTCCGCACTCTGCGGGTTTGCGTGGTCATTCGAGTCCCTGGTGGCGTTCCGTGCCATCCAGGGCGCATCCGGCGGGTTGCTCATGCCCGTGGGGCAGCTCATGCTCGCCCAGGTGGCCGGTCCGCATCGGATGGGCCGCGTCATGAGCTTCGTCGCGGTGCCCATGCTCGTGGCGCCGGTGGTCGGCCCGGTGCTGGGCGGATTGCTGGTGGACTCGTGGGGCTGGGAGTGGATCTTCTTCGTGAACGCGCCGGTCGGTGTGGCGGCGGTGGTGCTCGCCATGCGCCTGCTGCCGACCGATCGGCCGGGTGCATCAGGCTGGCCGCTCGACATCGTCGGGGTCGCGCTCATGGCGATCGGCGTGCCGGCGGTGACCTACGGACTCGCCGAGGTCGGTATCGGCGGCACGCTGGCAGACACCAAGGCCTGGCTCCCGATCGTCGCCGGGCTCGCGCTCACCATCGCCTACGTGCTGTACGCGCGCCGTCGGCCCAAGCCGCTCATCAACGTACGTCTGTTCACGAACCCTGGATTCGCCGCCGCGTCATTCACGTCGTTCGCCCTCGGCGCGGCGCTGTTCGGCGGAATGATCCTGATGCCGCTCTACGAACAGGGCCCGCGCGGGCTCAGCGCGCTCGAGACGGGGCTCATCCTGGCCCCGCAGGGCCTGGGCGCCGCGATCGGCGCACCGATCGCCGGTCGGCTCACCGATCGTTTCGGCGGCGGCATCATCGCGATGTTCGGCCTCGCGATCCTCTGTGTGGCGACCGTGCCCTTCACGTTCCTGAGCGCCACCACTCCCCAATGGCTGATCATGGTGGCGCTGTTCTTCCGCGGCATGGGGATCGGCGGGTCGATGATGCCGGCGTTCGCCGCGGCCTACGCAGCGCTCAAAGGGCCCGAGATCCCCGACGCGACGTCCGGGCTCAACGTCCTCCAGCGCGTCGGCGGATCGATCGGCACCGCCATCCTCGCCGTGGTGCTGGCCTCCCAGCTGGGGAACCTGACCGGGGGCGGAGGCGCCCCGGCCGCAACCAGCGCCGACATCCCGCTTCCCATTCGGGAACAGATGGCGACCGCCTACGCGAACACCCACTGGTGGGTGCTGGGGCTTTCCATCATCGCGTTCATTCCGGCGATCGTGTTGCTGCGCGCCGAGCGGGACGCCCGCCGGCGGCGCGCGGACGGTCCTCCCGTGGACGTCATCATGCCGCCGGCCGAGGTCTAGCGAGCCCGCGGGCGTCGAGCGCGCGTGGCGCCGTCCTGCACACGTGCGTTCGGAGTGCCGTCCGCAACTCAAGATGAGCGGCCCGGCACCGATAGGCGGGGCATGACACACGAGGCCGGCACTGCTCACGGCGAGTTGAACGGCGCGGAAGCTCTTCCCGCGATCATCGAGTTCGAACACGACCGGCTCGTCGCCGGACTCGAGAACGTCCAGAAGGACCTCGCCGATTCGCTGGCGTTCAGCGATGAAGTCATCGCGGACTTCGGGACCATCGATGCGGACTTCACCCGGATCGCGATGGGATCGCAGCGCGTCACCGCGGATGTTCGCGAACTCACCGAGGCGATCCTCCAGTCGAAGTCCATGACGGACGGGATGGGCGAGTTCGTGGGCCAGATCACCAAGTTGCTCGACGTGATCGCCTCGATCTCGCGACGGACCGATCTCCTGGCGCTGAACGCCTCCATCGAGGCCGCCCGCGCGGGCGACGCCGGCCGTGGGTTCGCGGTTGTCGCGGAGGAGGTCAAGGCCCTCTCGGCTCAGACCAAGGCCGCGGCCGAGGACATCACGACCGCGGTGATCGGTATCCGTGATCAGTCGCAGGCGGTCGCCACGAGTATGCAGGCATCGGCCGACCACTGCGCCGAACTCCAGGAGATCGCCGACGACTTCAACCGCTGCGTCTCGAGCACGCGCAGCGCTGACGAACGCGCGTCCCTGCACATCACGAGCACCCGCCACCGGTTGTTCACCGCCCTGGCGAAGCTGGATCACACCCTGTGGAAGGTCAACACCTACCGTTCGGTCTTCCAGGGGCGAGTGGCGTTCACATTCGTGTCGCACCACGATTGTCGGCTGGGCAAGTGGTACGAACAGGGCAAGGGCGCGGAGTCCTTCAGCGACCTCCCCAGCTACCGCGCTCTGGAACGGCCCCACTCGGTCGTGCATGACGGGACGCGGCGCGTCTTCGACCTTCTGGACGACACGAGCGAGGACCGCTGGCAGCAGATCGACGCGGCACTGCGCGTCATGGAGTCGGGCAGCGACGGGGTGTTCGAGGGGCTCGCCCGACTGCTCGAGGAGTATCACCAGCGGGTTGCCGAGTATCAGGCCGACGCCACCCCGGCGGACGTCTGCGCCGGGTCCGCCACCGCAGGCTGAACCGGGCGTGGCCCGGGACCCCGCATTCGCCGGCTCCCGCCCGAGCGGGTGACGGGCGCCTAGCGCAGCCGGGCCAGGAAGCGCTGGGTGCGTTCGTGGGTCGGGGCCTGGAGGACGGTGGCCGGGTTGCCCTGCTCGACGATGACGCCCTCGTCGATGAACACCAGCCGGTCGCCCACCTCGCGCGCGAAGCCCATTTCGTGGGTGACGACGACCATGGTCATCCCGGCGTCGGCGAGCGACCGCATCACCGAGAGGACCTCGACGACCAGTTCCGGGTCGAGGGCGCTGGTCGCCTCGTCGAACAGCATCACCTCGGGATCCATCGCCAGCGCACGCGCGATGGCGACCCGCTGCTGCTGACCGCCCGACAGCGACCTGGGGCGGGCTGCCGCCTTGTCGGCGAGCCCCACCTGGTCCAGCAGACGCTCGGCGGTGCCGGTCGCGTCGGCCTTCGACATCCCCTTCACGATTCGCGGCGCGGTCGCGATGTTGTCGAGCACCGAGAAGTGGGGGAACAGGTTGAAGCTCTGGAAGACCATGCCCACCCTGCTTCGGAGCGCGTTCGTGTCGGCGTGCGGGGCCGTCAACTCGTCCCCGCCGATGAACACGCGGCCCGCGGTGGGGACCTCGATGAGGTTCATGCACCGGAGCATGGTCGACTTGCCGGACCCCGACGGTCCGATGATGCACACGACCTCGCCCCGGTGCACGTCGAGGTCGATGCCGCGGAGCACCTCGTGGTCGCCGTAGTGCTTCTCGAGACCCTCGATCCGGAGTGCCGATTCCGTCGCATCCGGACCGGTCACGGGATGACCACCGTGCCGCCGCCGGAGCGCTGGCGCTCGCGGGCGATGTAGCGGTCGACCAGCCGGGTGAGCGGCAGCGTGAAGATGAGGTAGAAGATCGCCGCGGCGGTGAGCGGCGTCGAGTTCAGCGTCTGCGCCTGGGCGTCGCGGGCGGCGCCCAGGACCTCGGACACGGCGATCGTCGAGAGCAGGGCGGTGTCCTTGCTGAGGATGATGAACTCGTTCATCAGGGGTGGGAGCACGCGCCGCACCGCCTGGGGGAGGACGATCCTGCCCAGGGTCTGCCGGTTGGACATCCCCAGGCTGCGAGCGGCCTCCACCTGGCCCCGTTCCACCGACTCGATCCCGGCCCGGAAGATCTCCGCCAGGTAGGCGGCGTACACCAGGCTCAGCGCCAGCACGCCGACCCAGAAGTCGCTGAGGCCCTCGAGGACCGGGATCCCCGAGAACGGCAGGCTCACGTACAGCAGCACGATCACGAGCAGCGCCGGGAGGCCGCGGAAGACGTCGATGTAGATGACCGCGACGGCCCGGAGGACCGCGAACCAGATGCGGCGCAGGCGGCCCGCGTGGGCGGTGCGGGCCTGGCGCAGGATGGCGAACATCATCCCGGCGAGCGCGGCGAAGATCAGCGCGGTGAACGTGATCCGCACCGTGAGCAGGAACCCACGGGCGATGGTCCCGAGGTAGGGGCGGACGGCGTCCCACGAAAAGAACAGCTCGCGGATGGTGCCCACGCCGTCGCCCCTTTCCTCAGATGGTCAGTCGCTCAGGACGTCGGCGGCGCCTCGTTGAACCACGTCTCGTAGATCTTCGCGTACGTGCCGTCGTCCTTCACCTTCTGCAACCCGGCGTTGAACGCCTCCTGCAGCTTGGTGTTGTCCTGCGCGAACGCGAAGCCGTAGCTCTCCGACGGGCTGATCTTGGCGATCATCGTCAGCGCGGGCTTCTTGGTGGTCGCGAACGCCGAGATGGCGTAGTCGTTGACCACCGCGTCGGCCTTGCGGGCGGCGAGCGCGTTGAACGCGTCATCGATGATCTGGAACTGCTTGACCGTCGCGCCGGGGACCTTCGACGCGAGGTCGGCACCGGTGGTGCCGCGCTGCACGGCGAGCGTCTTGCCCTCGAGCGCCGTCGAGGCCGCTTCGGGAGTGATCGTCTGGCCGGTCAGGCTGTCGAGGCCCTGCATGTCATCGGTGCGCACCATGATCGACTGGTTCGCCTCGAAGTACGGGTCGCTGAAGAGCACCGTCTTCTTGCGCTCGTCGGTGATCGTGATCGACGACGCGGCCATGTCGAAGCGCTTCTGCGCGGTCGACGTGAAGATCGTGTCGAAGCGCTCCTTCTTGAAGGTGACGTCGGTGACCCCGAACGTTGCGGCGATGGCCTTCACCAGGTCGACGTCGAAGCCCTTGGCCTCGTCGGAACCGGGGTCGGTGAACTCGAACGGGGCGTAGGGGATGTCGCTCCCCACGACGAGCTTGCCGGGGGTCTGGAGCCCGAGGTCGGCTCCGGCGGCGGAGGCCGTCTCAGCCCCACCGCTGTCGTCGCCGCAGCCGGCGAACGCGAGTACGAGTGCCGCCAGCGCGGCCAGCAGAGCGAGGTGCCATCTGCGCATGTCTGGGTCCCTTTCGCGAGGGGTTGTCGGGGTGTCCCCCCCGGGGAACCTACAGCGGCGCGCTCCCGGCGTTCCAGGGGCAGCCGACCCGTTCAGTCCGGCTCGACCTCGTCGACCTCGCGGCGGAGCTCCAGCCGGCGCTCGGGCGACACGTCGATCCAGTCGATGTCGTTGATCGCCCCTTCGAGTGCCCACAGCAGGATGAGCGTGACGTCCCAGGGCCTCCATGCCTTGATCATGCGGTAGGCCTCGGCCGCGCCGACGCGGCGCAGCCGCTCCGGACTGTCGATGCCGACCTCGGTGAGCCACTTCGCGGTCGTCGGCCCGATGTTGCGCATGCCCTCCGGCGCGCCGGTGCCGGGGCTCATGCGGCCGACCCGTCCGTGCGCAGTCCCAGGCGGGTGCTGAGCGCCGTCTCCAGGCGGCGTGCGGCAGGCACGGGGAGGTAGGCCGTCATGCGCAGGCCGACGTCGGTCGACTCCTCGTGCACCTCGCGGCCGTCACGATAGATCTCCGACACCAGATCGCCCGCGGCCCACGGGATGACGACGTCGATCGGCGTGTGTCGCGCGCGCGCCAGGTCGGCGAGCCGGTCGCGGAGCTCCTCGAGACCCTGCCCGGTGATCGACGAGGTGAGCATCGCCGACGCGGCTCGGCCCCGGAGCGCCGCGATCTCGGACTCCGTCAGGAGATCCACCTTGTTCATGACCTGGATGCGTGGAATCGACCCCGCGCCGATCTCGTCGAGGACCTCGTCGACCGCGATCGCCTGCGCGTCGCGACGATGTTCCGGCTGTGAGGCGTCGGCGACACAGAGGACCAGGTCCGCCTCGCGCACCTCGTCGAGGGTGCTCTGGAAGGCCTCGACGAGCTGGTGGGGGAGCGAGCGGATGAACCCGACGGTGTCCGACAGCAGGATGGTGTATTCGCCGTGGGCGATGGTCCTGGTGGTCGGGTCGAGCGTCTCGAAAAGTGCGTCGTTGACGTCGACTCCCGCGCCCGAGAGCGCGTTCATGAGGCTCGACTTGCCGGCGTTGGTGTAGCCCGCGAGGGCCACACGCGGGATCCCCGAGGCCAGCCGCCGATCGCGCATCACCGTTCGCGAGGTGTCCAGGTCGCGGAGGCGTCTCCGCAGCACGCCCATCCGGTTCCTGAGCAGCCGCCGGTCGGATTCGAGCTGCGTTTCGCCGGGTCCGCGGGTGCCGACTCCACCGCCGAGGCGTTCCAGGTGCTGCCACAGGCCCTCCTGGCGGGAGTACGAGTACTCCAGCTGTGCAAGCTCAACCTGAAGTTTACCCTCAGCTGTTGTCGCATGAAGCGCGAAAATGTCGAGGATCACGGCCGTCCGGTCGACCACCCGGACGCCGAGGCGGTCTTCGAGGGTGCGCTGCTGCCGCGGCGAGAGCTCGCCGTCGACGGCGACCACGTCGGGGCGCTCCTCCTTGACCAGCTCGATGACCTCCTCGAGCTTGCCCCGGCCCAGGTAGGACCGCTGGTCGGGTGTCGGGCGCTGCTGGACGACGCGGTGCTGCACGAGGGCGCCGGCCGTGCGGAGCAGCTCCGCCATCTCGGACAGGGAGTCCGCCGAGTCCTCGTCCGCCCTCGGGACCGACTGGATCAGGACCGCGCGCTCGGGACCCTGGCGCAGCGGCGGATCGTCGTGTTCGTCTCGCTGCGCACGTCCGCGGTACGTGCGCTGGAGGTCACGATCCTTGCCATGTTCGACGAAGCGGTCTTTCCCCACTCCACCTATTGTGCCCGTTCCGGCGGGCGGAAACACCACTCACTCGTTCCGTGCCTCCTGGACGACGACCAGACGCTTCATCGCGGTCGTCACGGTCGCGTCGGGAATCGGGCCGTCGGCGGTGATGATGATGGCGTTCGGTCCCACCGTGCGGGTCAGGACCCGCGTCCCGCCGTCGGCCCGTTCCCTGGCGCCCTGGCTGCCCGGGATCTGGCTCGGCGTCCACGCCGAGAGCCCCTGGTCGAGGTGATGCTGGGCCACCTGCAGCGCGAAGTTCGACGCAACCCCCCGCGTGGGCCAGACGGCGACGATCGCGGCCATCGTTCCGCCGCGCTTCCCCGTCCAGTTGCGCATCGCGACGTCCTCGACCCCGGCGTTGGTGAGCTGCTGGGCGGCATCCGGGTCGGCGGAGCCCAGCGCGGTCTCGACAACCTCGTCGGTCTTCACCTTCCGTTCGGGCCGTGCGTCGATCAGCTCGCGGGGCGTGGGGAGGACGTGCAGCAGCTCGACCGGGTCGGCCTTGGCGCCGCCCTGGTCACGGGGGCCCTCCGGCCCGCATCCCGCGATCACCAGCACCATCGTCACGAGGAGGGGCGCCACCATACGAATGGTCATGGACGCAGGGTAGCGACGCGGCTTTACTGAAGCTCAATCCGGAGTGTTCCGAATCCATGATCCTGATGGCTTCTATACTCGAAAGGCGCATCAGCAACGGCTCGATGCGGCATCACATGCCAGTTCAGGAGGATCGATGAACCCCACCGCCCGGACCGCCGGGAACACCTTCAAGACCTTCGCCCTCATGGGTGCGCTCACCGCCCTGCTGCTGGTGATCGGGCAGCTCGTGGGTGGCGGCACAGGCCTGATGTTCTTCGCGATCATCGCCATCGGGTTCAACTTCTTCGCCTACTGGTTCAGCGGCCCGATGGCCCTCAAGATGAGCCGCGCCCAGGAGGTCTCCGAGCAGCAGGCGCCCGAGCTCCATCACATGGTCGCCACGCTCTCGGCTCGGGCCGGCATCCCGAAGCCGAAGGTCTACATGACCCCGGCCGAGCAGCCGAACGCATTCGCCACGGGGCGCAATCCGAAGCATGCGGCCGTCGCGGTCACCCAGGGGCTCATGCAGCAGCTCACCCCGCGCGAGGTCGAAGGGGTCATCGCCCACGAACTCGCGCACGTCAAGAACCGCGACATCCTCATCGCGAGCGTTGCGGCGATGATCGCCGGTGCCATCTCGGCCATCGTCAACTTCCTGCAGTTCTCGCTGCTCTTCGGTGGTGGCGACGACGACGGCAACCCGCTCGGGCTCATCGGCTCGATCGCCGCGATCATCCTGGCGCCCATCGCCGCGATGGTCGTCCAGATGGCGATCTCGCGTCAGCGCGAGTACATCGCCGACGCGACCGGCGCCCGGTTCCTGGGTGACCCGATGCCCCTTGCGGATGCGCTGGTACGGCTCCACCAGGGGGCTCACGCAATCCCGATGAACGTGAACCAGGCGGCGGCGCCGCTCTACATCGTCAATCCGCTCTCCGGTTTCGGCCGCAAGATGTCGGGCCTGTTCTCCACCCATCCCCCGATGGAGGAGCGCGTCCGCCGTCTCCGCGCCATGTCCGTAAGTCGTACGATCAGCTAAGCACAACCCGAATTGGGGGACACCATGGGACTTCAAGACGAGATCGCAAAACTGGTCAATAGCGAGTCAGCGGCGCACAAGCGCATGGTCGACTACGTGCTCCGGCAGATCTCGGCGGACCGACCGCTCTCAGAGATTCTGGAGGACCCGTACCTCACGAATCGGCTCACGCACATGGATCGACGCGCGATCCTCGAGGAACCCGCGGTGATCGAGGCGGTCAGCGATGACGTCCTCAACGACATGCGCCGTGAGCTCGAGGAAACGTTGGGCGGGGCGACACACGCCTAGTCGGGTACTGTTCACCGGGAAAACCGGGACAACCTGACATTGCGGCTCCTGGGCGTGGTCCCCTCGCCCGACGCATGTTCAAGACGGGTGAGGCACGCCGCCGGTCATGCGGGAGTTCTTCCAACAAAACTCGACGATCATCCTGTTCGCCCACGGGTTGGTCTTCTTCTCGCTCGGATTCGCCATCTGGCTGCAGCGGCGTCGCGCGAGCAGGCTCGTGCTTCCGAACGCGCTGATCTGGCTGGCCGCGTACGCCTGCGTCGAGGCGTTCGCGGTCTGGGGCCGCGCGTTCATCCCAATCCAGCGGACCTACCTCGACTCCGGGATCATCGACGTACTCCAGGTGGTCCGGGCGGGACTGCAGATCGTGGCGTTTCTGCTCCTGCTGCGGTTCGGGCTTCGGCTGCTCGTGCGCCAGCGTCGCCGGCGCACGGTCCTCGTGGGCGTCGTCGGCCTGGTGGGCGTGGGCATCCTGCTGGGCAACGCATCGCTCGCCGGGGCCCTGGACTGGAACATCGACGAGTGGGAGAACTCGGTCGACGCCGCCGGCCGGCTGCTCATCCTGCTTCCGGCCATCGCGCTGTCGGCGGCCGGGGTCTGGCGGCAGCGCGCCGAGCTGGCGGCCGCCGGGATGACCGGGATCAATCCGTTCGCCGCGGCGGCGGCCGCCGTGCTCATCGTCTACGGGTTCGTGGCGGGCCTGATCCTCGACCCGGCGCCCTGGGTGCCGAACGCGTTCCAGGACACCAGCTTCTTCACCGCGACGGCGGTACCGATCTCGGCACTGCGGGGCCTCGTCGGGCTCGCGCTCCTCGTGGTGGCGGTCAAGCTCCTGGAGATCTTCGAGGTCGAAGCCAAGCAGCGACTCGACGCCCTCGAACGGTCGCGCGCCGTCGCCGAGGAACGATCCCGCTTCCGCCGCGACCTCCACGACGGCACGATCCAGTCGATCTATGCGGCGGCCCTCCACCTGGAGGCCATCTCACTGCGACTCGGCGATCAACAGATCCGCGGTGAGGTCCGCGAGGTGGTCACCGAGCTGAACACCGTCACCGACGACATCCGGCGCTACATCGTCGACCTGTCGCGGACCCCCGACACCCCCTCGTGCATCGCCGACCTGCTGAACGCGCTGGCGGGGGAGATGCAGATCGAGACCGGGATCCCGATCAGATTCACGGCCGGGGGCATCAACGCCGCCGGGCCGATTCCGGACGGCGCCAGCCGCCATCTGGAGCAGATCCTCCGAGAAGCCCTGTCCAACGCGCTTCGGCACGCCAACTCTGGAAGCATCGACGTCTCGCTGGCGTTCGCCGCCGACGAACTCGAGCTCGTCGTGCGCGATGACGGCAGCGGGCTGGACGGACGCGACCCGGCCGGTGGCGGGCAGGGCCTCCGGAACATGGGCGAGCGGGCCAGACGGCTCGGAGGCCGGCTCACCATCGACGGTGGCGCCCACGGCACCCGGCTGGTCGTCTCCGTCCCGCTCGACTCGGATGTTCCCGAACCGACTCCCGATTCCCAACCAATTCCCGAGGTGGTATCCCCATGAGTTCCGCCAAGAACGAGTCGATCCGCGTGCTGGTCGTCGACGATCACGCCGTGGTCCGAATCGGGTTGAAGACCCTGCTCTCGAACACCAGCGGCTTTCGGGTGGTCGGAGAGGCCGGCAACGTCGCCGACGCTGTCAGCCAGGTCGCGCAGGTCCGGCCCGACGTGGTCCTGATGGACGTCCGGCTCCCGGACGGTTCCGGCGTCGAGGCGTGCCGCCGCATCAAGGCCGACAACCCCGAGGTCCGCGTGGTGATGCTCACCTCGTACCAGGACGAGGAGGCCATCGTCGGCGCGGTCATGGCCGGGGCCTCCGGGTACCTCCTCAAGCAGGCCGATTCGGACCGCCTCACCCAGGCCATCCGGGATGCCGCCGAAGGGGAGAGCACACTCGATCCCCGCGCCGCCGGCACCCTGCTGTCGCAGTTCCGTGAACTCTCCGCCAAGCAGGCCGAGGCTGAACTCGCGGGACTCACCGATCGCGAGCGGCGGATGCTCGCCCTGATCGCCGAGGGTTACACCAACCGGGCGATCGGCGAGGTGCTGCACCTCTCCGAGAAGACCGTGCGCAACCACGTGAGCCAGCTCCTTCGCAAGCTCGGCTTCCAGCGCCGCTCGCAGGCTGCGGCCTGGGCCGGACAGCGCCGGCTGGAGCTGCCGCCCGCCTGATCGCGGGCCCGGTTCGGGAGCGCACAGCTCCCGCCCGGTGCTCCACGGAGTCGGCCAGATCGCTCGAAGGTCCGCGACGGCCCCGGTGGTGAGAGGAATTCTCCACTCCGGGGCGAAGCTCCGACGGCAGAACACCGAAACGTCCGTCGAAGGCGATCGAACATGCCACAACAAGCCGTCGTCCTGGCACTGGCCAACCAGAAGGGTGGGGTGGCCAAGACCACCACCACCGTCAATCTGGGCGTGGCGCTGCGCCAGCAGGGCTACCGGGTCCTGGCGATCGACCTGGACCCGCAGAGCAACCTCTCCATGAGCCAGGGCATCGACGTCGAGCGCCTCGAAACCACGATGTTCGACGTGCTCGTCCACGGCACGCCCCTCACCGAGGTGCTCCACGTGCGTGAACTCGACGTCGCCGCGGCGGGGATCGAACTCGCGGGAGCCGAACTCGCCCTGAGCGCCAGCATCGGGCGCGAGCGGGCGCTGCAGCGGGCGATCGCCCCTATCCGCCACGCCTACGACGTGATCCTGCTCGACACGCCGCCGTCACTCGGGCTGCTGACCATCAACGCGATGGTCGCCGCGGACGGCGTGATCGTGCCGGTCCAATGTGAGTACCTGTCGCTGCGAGGACTCGCACAGCTCCAGGCCACACTGGAACAGGTTCGCGACAATCTCAATCCGGACGTCGGCATCGTGGGGATCATCCCGACGATGTACGACGGCCGCACCGTGCACGCGCGTGAGGCCGTCGAGCTGCTGGAACAGAGCTTCGGAGACGTCGTCTACGACGTGAGAATCGGCAAGACCATCAGGTTTGCCGAAGCCCCGGTCCGGGGGAGCAGCGTGCTCGCCTACGACCCGGGCGGACAGGCCGCGCGCTGGTACCGCCAGCTCGCGCGGGAAGTGATTGCTCGGGAGCTTCGCCCCGAGCGTGAGGAGGTGCGCGCATGACGTCACGCCCCGACCGCGCGAGCCTGCGCGAGGGTCCCCTGACGGAACTCTTCAGGAACACCGAAGTTTCCGCCATCGATTCGGAGTCGATCGTCGAGGCGCCGCTCATCCCGGCGGAGGAGCTCATCAGCCCCGACCCGCCCTTCCGTGCGAGCGATGCCAACAACTATCTCGCCGTCATCCGTGTCGTCGGCGTCGGCGGCGCGGGCTGCAACGCCATCAACCGCATGGTGCAGGCGGGCCTCCGCGGCGTGGAATTCGTCGCGATCAACACCGACCAGCAGGCGCTCGAAGCCTGTGAGGCCGACGTCCGGATCCCGGTCGGGATGGCGCTCACGCGCGGACGCGGGACCGGCGGCGACCCCGAAAAGGGTGCGCTGTCCATCAAGGAGAGCGAGGACGAGGTCCGTCGCGCGCTGCGTGGCTCGGATCTGGTGTTCATCGCGGCCGGCGAGGGTGGCGGCACCGGCACCGGCGGGGCGCCGGTGATCGCGAAGATCGCACGCGAACTCGGCGCGCTCGCCGTCGCCGTGGTGACGCGTCCGTTCCAGTTCGAGGGTGCCCGCCGGGTCGCGACGGCGGACACGGGGCTGACCGCGCTCCACCAGACGGCCGACACCGTGATCGTGATTCCAAACGACCGGCTCATGCACGTGCTGGAGCGCGGGACGTCGATGGTCGACGCGTTCCGGGTCACCGACGATCTGCTGCGCCAGGGCGTGCAGGGGATTTGCGACCTGATCACGCTTCCGGGGCTCATCAACCTGGACTTCGCCGACGTCCGCACCGTGGTGCGCGACGCGGGCTCGGCAATCCTGGGCATCGGGTACGCGGGCGGCGGCAACCGGGCGGCGGAAGCCGCTCAGGCGGCCATCTCCTCGCCGCTGCTCGAGACGCCGATCGACGGTGCCCGGGGCGTGCTCATCGGGATCACCGGCGGGCCCGACCTGTCGTTGCTCGAGGTCAGCGAAGCCGCTGACGTCGTCGCCGCGGCCGCCGATCCGGATGCGAACATCATCTTCGGCGCGAGCATCGATCCCGAACTCTCGGG
>JACJWX010000020.1 GCA_020636905.1 Actinomycetota bacterium
GCCACCCGGCTGATCTGCGCGTTGCCCACCCGGACACACCCGTGGCTCACTCGCTGTCCGAGGAGGTCCGGGCGGCTCGTGCCGTGGATCGCCACGCGCCCGTTCCCTCCGGCGAACGTGCGCAGCACCGGCGAGTAGGCCGTGAGCGGCATCACCCAGCGTCCCAGGGCGCCGTTGGGATCGCCGGTGTTGACCACCTCCGCCACCGCGAACCTGCCGTCGGGCGTCGGGGTGGATCCGGTCCCCACCGCCACCCGCGTGGTCAGCACCCGGCGTCCCGATCGATACACGGTGAGGCGGCGCGTTCCCTGCTCGATGAGGATGCGGTACCGGTTGGCCGTCAGCCGCAGCGCGTGGCTGGACACCCATCCGCGCGTGCCGTTGGGCCGCACCGGGAGCATGACCTGCACCCACGTCTGGTTGCGGACGCGGCGCACCCCGGTGACCAGCAGTCCGACCTCACCCAGTCCGAGTGAGCCCTCGGGCGAGATCCGGGCGACGACCCGGGCCCCCGGGCGTGGCGCCGCACGGGCGACCAGCGGGGCGATGGGACGACCGGTCCAGCTGAGCTTCGCCGTGGGCGCGGCCACACGGGCGTCGATGCCCGTCGCGGCCGTCGCCGGGAGCGCGGTGACCAGGGTCACACCGAGCAGGCCGAAGAGGGTGATGGTGCGTGCGGTTCGCGTCATTGCCATCCATGGTGAGCGAGGTGCAGGGTCGGGCGGATCGAGCACAGCGCGCCGCCGCTTCTCATGATCGGCATACGGAATGGCCGGAATGAATTCGAAGGCGACACGGATGCGGCCCATCCGCAGCGCCGGCATCGCGGCCGAACGAACCCACAATCGCGGGACAGGTGCCCCAATGCAGGGAGTTTCGGCCGAAACACTCACGATCCGCGGTCAAACGCGCTAGGTTTCCCGGCGATGGATCCCGTCCGGCCGTGGGCCGGGCCGTTCGAGACCCAGGAGTGATCACCGTATGGCCTACATCATCGCCGAGCCGTGCATCGGCACCAAGGACACCTCGTGCGCAGACGTTTGCCCGGTGGACTGCATCCACCCCGCTCCCGGTGAGGAGCACTTCGAGCAGGCAACGATGCTCTACATCGACCCGGCCGAGTGCATCGACTGCGATGCATGTGTGGAGGCCTGCCCGGTCGACGCCACCATGGCCGAGGATGACGTCCCCGACCAGTGGGACAAGTTCACCGAGATCAACCGGGTCTACTTCGAGGACGGCCACGAGGCCGGCGAGAAGATGGTCGCCGAGTTCCTCGCCAGCAAGGGCTGATCGCTGATCGGGGGTGGGCGCCGCCACGGCGCCCACCCCGCACGTTCCGGCGCTCCTCTCGGAGACCGGACGCCCCCGGCTTCACTGCACCGGCGACGCGTGATGCAGAACCATGCGCCAGCCGGTCGCGTCGAGCACGAAGACGTTGGTCGCCACGATGCTGGGCCCGGCGTGGCCACCCTGACGCATCGTGGACATCCGCTCGAGACACGTGACCCAGGCCACCGGGTCCTCGATGACCACGTCGACGATCTCCACGTCGACCAGGATCTCCTCGCCGCCGTACATGATGGCCTCCCACGAGGCCCTGATGATCGGCCACCCGACCAGCACCGATCCGCCCGGGTGGATGCACGTGGTGCCCGGACGATCGCTCCAGCACGCTTCCATGCGGGACAGATCGAGCGCCTCGAACGCCTCGTAGAACTCCTGGTTCGCGTCGATCACCTGCTGTCGGATGATCTCGCTCATGCGGTGCCGCCCGCCATGGCCGCGGCCTGAGCGGCCTGCGCCGCCTGCCGGCAGAGCGCCTGGGCCACCTTCCGGGCGGCCCGGTCCGCGGGTGTGTCCCCGCCGAGGTCGACCGTCCGGACGATTTGGAGGGCGGCCCGCAGCGATGCAACCTCCGGCAGGACCCCGTCCGCGGCGCGGACCGCCTGGGCGAGCAACGGTCCCGCCACCGGATCGCGGCGGACCAGCGACATCTCGATCGCGCCGAGCGCGGCCACGAGGCGAATGGCGTCGGCGCGCATCACGGGCTCCCGAGCAGGGCGATGAAGTTCCCGCCCAGGACGGCGGTCAGTTGTTCGTCGGTCCACGCGCCGAGCCGCGCGGCCAGCGACACGAGCTGGCGGGCGGTCCCGTACTCCCCGTAGGGCCGATCCGAACCGAACAGCAGCCGCTCCGGTGTAAGCGACACAAGATCCGGCAACGCCGCGAGCGATGTGTCGAACCAGACTCCCGGATGCGATCCGATGGCCGCGATGACGGCCCTGACGTCGCCGCGGGCGCCATGCGCGAGGATCAGGCGCGCCTCGGGAACGGCATCGAGCACGGCCGCGAGGGCCGACGCGATGGGGCGTGCGCCGAAGCCGGCGTGGATCAACACCGGCCATCCGTGCGCGGTGGCGGCGGCGACCGCGGCGATCGCCTCGGGATCGTCGATGCGGAACGACTGGGCCACGGGATGCAGTTTCAGTCCGCGGGCACCGGCGTCCGCCGCCAGGTGGAGGGCCTCCCGCCACTCACCGGTTGGATCGACGCGACAGAACGGCACGATCCGGCCGGGGTGCTCAGCGGCAGCCTCCAGGACGGCGCGATTCGCGTCGACGAAGCGCCCGTCCTCCCCCGGCTCGTTCGCCGGGAACGCGGCGCACATCGAGACGCCCCAGCCGTCCAGATCGGCGATCAGGTCCGCGGGGTCGAGTCGGTGCCCGTCGGCGTCCCGGCCGAGGTGGACGTGGACGTCGTGCACCTCCACGTCGCAGGGCCCGAGGTCCGTCCTGAGCTGTCGTTCCAAGGCGGCGAGCGCGTCCGGGTCGAGTTCGGCGTCCACGAGGACGTCCGCCGACTCGCCCCAGAGCCGCTCAGCCACCGCCGGTGCCGTCCTCGAATGCTCGAAGTCGGGCCGCCAGATCCTCGGGTACCCGCGTCGGACGCGACACCTCGTAGCCGGCGACCCCCACGAGCACGACCCTGAGCCGGCACCTCGGCTGGCCGGTCTCCGCGTCGTTGATCGCCACCTCGTTGACGTGGCTGGTCCGTCCGATCTCCGGGGTCCGCACCCAGACGTCGACGGCCTCCTCGAACCGCGCCGGGCTCAGGTAGTCGACCTCCATGCGGCGGACCACGAAGTAGTGGCCGTCGACACCGAGGGCGGGAATCCCCAGATGGCGTCGATACGCGACGACCCCGCGGTCGGCGAGGACCGAGTAGCGCCCGTAGTAGACGATGCCCCCGAGGTCGGTGTCGACGATCTCGATGGGGGTCCGGAGCCGGAAGCGGAACGGCGGGTTGGCGTCGTCCACCACGCCGTGGCCATCAGTCACGTTCATCGCCCCAGGCTACCCGAGTGCCCACGCGGCCACCCTGCTAGGCTCGCCGCGTGAGTCAGGCGAAGCGCAAGAGTGCCGGGCGGCGCGCGAACTACGCCCCCGCTGCACACGAGGTCGGCACCCGGAAGTACCTCCCCTACGGCTGGGCCAACTGGCTCGGCTTCTGCCTGTTCCTGTTCGTGGGCAGCGCCATGGCCGTGGCGGTCATCCAGTACGTGGCCGACGGGATGTGGGCGGATGCAATCGCCGCCACGGCCATGGCCGCCGCGCTCTTCGTGATGGTCTATCTCTTCGCCACCACGCGCCTGCGCGAATCCTGAGCCCGTGACCGGCCGCAGGACCGGCTATTCCGATGCGCGCTCCGCGGCGGGCCCATGCGCGAGCACCTGGATGGCGCACTCGTCGTCGCCCTGCGCGCGACTGACCGCTTCACCGATCGTGGCGTCCTGATCGAAGGCGGCGAGCATGCCGGCCCAGATCGACCGGTCCAGTGAACAGATGCGGTCCGGGTCACTGAACGCAAGCTCCTCGAACGGGCACGCGCATGCCCGGATGGTGCCGCCCTCGGCCTCGGTCTGCGCCGCGAAGCCATAGCGCGACAACAGGCGTACGACCTCGGTTGCGGCGTCGACGCCGGACTTGCCGGGCCGGACGCGCCCCTCGGCGACCTCGGCGAGGCCGAGCTGGTAGCCGAAGTCGTACCCGACCTGGTCGAGCACGACCTGCGGGGACCGGTCCGAGGTGTCGGCCGCGGCCTTGAGCAGCAGCGAGGCCAGCACGTCATAGTGCCGCTCCGGAAGCCCGATCTCGGCCTCGGCCGCCGCGAGACGGTAGTGCTTGGCGGGACGACCCGCGCCGGGCCCGGAACGTCCGGTGCGACGGTGGAATTCTGCGTCGAGGAAGCCCTGGTCGACGAGCTTGTCGAGGTGGAACCCCGCGAGGCGCCGATCGATTCCGACCGCCTCGGCGACCTGATCTTTCGTGCGCAGCTCGCCGGCTTCGCGCACGACGAAGAAGACCTTCCGCCGGGTGGGATCGCCCAGAGCGGTGGCGAGGCGTTCGATGCGTCGTTCCTCGTACGAGGCGTCGGATGCTGGTGTGGACATGGCCTGTTCCTTGCGCACGCGCAGCCGCGTTTCACTGAAGGGTAGCAGCGGCCCACTCCCCCTTTTGTTTTTCGCCAGCGCCGGTAACCTTTAGTGAACGGTCCGTGCGCGCCACCCGCTCACGGTCGCTGGAACCCGGACCAGAGACGTCTGCGACAGGAGGTTGGACGTGTCAACATCGACACCACCTGAGCTCGAGGGAATGGGGCAATACAAGTTCGGCTGGCACGACCCGGCGAACTACGTGTTCACCCCCAAGAAGGGGCTCAGCGCGGACGTGGTCAGGGAGATCTCGTTCCTCAAGTCCGAGCCGGAATGGATGACCAAGTTCCGGCTGCGGGCCCTGGAGATCTTCGAACGGAAGGCGATGCCCACGTGGGGCGCCGATCTCGCAGAGATCGACTTCCAGGACATCTACTACTTCATCCGCGCGTCGGACAAGCAGGGCCGGAGCTGGGACGAGGTGCCGGAGGACATCAAGAACACCTTCGACCGCCTCGGCATCCCGGAGGCCGAGCAGAAGTACCTCTCAGGCGTCTCCGCCCAGTACGAGAGCGAGGTCGTCTACCACTCCATCCGCGAGGATCTCGAGCGGAAAGGCGTGATCTTCTGCGACACCGACACCGCCCTCCGCGAGCACGAGGACCTCTTCCGCGAGCACTGGGCCACGGTCATCCCGCCCGGCGACAACAAGCTCGCCGCACTCAACAGCGCCGTCTGGTCCGGCGGTTCGTTCATCTGGGTGCCGCCGGGGGTCCAGGTCGAGGTGCCGCTGCAGGCGTACTTCCGCATCAACCAGGAGAACATGGGCCAGTTCGAGCGCACGCTCATCATCTGTGAGCCCGACTCGTTCGTGCACTACGTCGAGGGCTGCACCGCACCGGTGTATTCCAGCGACTCGCTGCACTCGGCCGTCGTGGAGATCATCGTCAAGCCGGGCGCCCGCTGCCGGTACACGACCATCCAGAACTGGTCGACGAACGTCTACAACCTGGTCACCAAGCGCGCGGTCTGCCACGAGAACGCCACGATGGAATGGATCGACGGCAACCTCGGCAGCAAGGTCACGATGAAGTACCCCGCCGTCTGGCTCAACGGCCGCGGCGCGCGCGGCGAGGTCCTGTCGGTGGCGTTCGCGTCCGAGGGGATGCATCAGGACGCCGGCGCGAAGATGGTCCACGTGGCCCCCGACACCAGCTCGACGATCGTCTCGAAGTCGATCAGCAAGGACGGCGGACGCACGTCGTACCGCGGCCTTGTGAAGGTGGAGCCCGGCGCGAGCCGCGCCAAGGCGTCGGTGGTCTGTGACGCGCTGCTGCTCGACGAGGACAGCCGCTCGGACACCTACCCCTACATGGACATCCAGGAGGAGAACACCTCCATCGGCCACGAGGCGACGGTGTCCAAGGTCGCCGACGACCAGCTCTTCTACCTGATGAGCCGCGGGCTCTCGGAGGAAGAGGCGATGGCCATGATCGTGCGTGGGTTCATCGAGCCCATCGCGAAGGAACTGCCCATGGAGTACGCGGTCGAGTTGAACCGCCTGATCGAGCTGCAGATGGAGGGTTCAATTGGCTGAGGCCCCGGCCTGGGCGCGTGACGCCCGACAGACCGCGACCGCCAACCTCGACGCGCTCCCCGAACTCACGGGGACCGAGGAGGAGTGGCGCTTCACGGCACCCGAGCTGCTGGGACTCAGCGGCCCGGCGCCCGCCGACGCGACCGCCACGGCGGCGCCCCTGCCCGCTGACCGCGGCCGCCGGTCGGCGCGCCTCGACATCACCGACGGCACGGCGGGAGCGGTGGCCGTGGAGTCGCTGCCCGACGGCGTCATCGTCGCCGAGCTGGGGCAGGCCCTCACCGACCACGAGGAGCTCGTCCGCGAGCATCTCTACTCGCTGATCGGGTTCGACGACCGGCCGGGCGCCGTGAACGCTGCTCAGTGGAGCGCGGGCACGTTCGTCTACGTCCCGGACGGCGTCACGCTGGAAATCCCGACCGAAACCTCCCTGGTGGCGTCCGGCGCCCAGGGCCGTGTCGACGCCCGCACGCTGGTCGTGGTGGGCGCGGGCGCGAAAGCCACCGTCGTCGACCGCTACACCTCGGCCGACCTCGGCTCGCCGGTCGCGGTCTCGACCGCGGTCGAGCTGGTGGTGCTGCCCGAGGGTGAACTGGAGCACGTGGCGGTGGTCGACTGGGGCGCCGGTGTCCGGCACCACGCCCGGGTCACGGCGTCCGCGCACAAGGACGCCCGCGTGCGGTCGGTGATGGTCACCCTCGGCGGCGACGTGGTCCGCGTCGAGGCGACGATGGTCGCCTCGGGACCGGGATCCGACAGCCGCGCCCTCGGCGTCTACTTCGCCGACGGCAACCAGCACTTCGAACACCGTGTGGTGTCGCGCCACGAAGCGCCCCAGGCGTACTCGAATCTGCTCTACAAGGGTGCGCTCAAGGACACCGCGCACACCGTCTTCTTCGGCAACCTGGTGGTGCCGCCCGGTGCGCCCGGGACCGACGCGTACCAGACCAACCGGAACCTGGTGCTCAACGACGGCGCGCGCGCCGACACGATCCCGTTCCTGGAGATCGCCACGGCCGAGGTCAAGTGCTCGCACGCCGGCGCCGTCGGCCGGGTCGACGACGAACACCTCTTCTACCTCACCTCGCGCGGGGTACCGACCGAGATCGCCAAGCGGCTGATCGTGATCGGATTCCTGCAGGAGGTGCTCGAACAGGTTCGTTTCGAGGACCTGCGCACCGAACTCGAGCACGCGGTGGCGGAGAAGCTCGCGTGAGCATCGACGTCGCGGCGTTCGCCGACGTCCCCGAGGGCGGAACCCTCCGGGTGATGCTCGAGGAGACGCCGGTCTGCCTCATCAACCTGGGCGGCAGTGTGACCGCGCTCCACGACACGTGCACCCACGCCCGGGCGTCGCTCGCCGAGGGATACGTGGACGAGGGCACCATCGAATGTCCCCGGCACGGCGCGCGGTTCGACTGCGCCTCTGGTGAAGCGCTCACTCCGCCGGCCAGCACACCCCAACCAAGTTTCGCGGTGACGATCGAGAATGGCCGAGTGCACCTCGATCCGACCCCGAGTCACCCCCACCCGTTCGATTCCTAAGGAGATGTACTGACGTGGCGGAACCCATTCTGAAGATCGAGGGCCTCGAGGTCGCCGTCGAGGGCAAGCAGATTCTGAAGGGCGTCGACCTCGCGATCCCGCAGGGCGAGATCCATGCCCTCATGGGACCGAACGGGTCCGGCAAGAGCACGCTCGCGTACGCCCTGGCGGGTCACCCCCGCTACGAGATCACGGGCGGCAGCGCGACGTTCGACGGCGAGGATCTCCTGGACATGGAGGCCGACGAGCGTGCCCAGGCGGGCATGTTCCTGGCCATGCAGTACCCGGTCGAGGTCCCGGGCGTCTCGGTGCTCAACTTCCTCCGCACGGCGCTGGCCGCCGTCAACGGCGAGGAGATGAAGCCACGTGAGTTCATGAAGCTCTTCCAGGAGAAGAGCAAGCTCCTCGAGTTCGATGCCAGCTTCTCCGACCGGTACCTCAACGAGGGGTTCTCGGGCGGCGAGAAGAAGCGCCACGAGATCCTCCAGATGGCAATGCTGCAGCCGAAGTTCGCGGTGCTCGACGAGACCGACTCCGGGCTCGACGTCGACGCGCTGAAGGTGGTCTCGAAGGGTGTGAACTCGCTTCGCGGCCCCGAGCTCGGCGCGCTGATCATCACGCATTACACGCGGATCCTGCAGTACATCACGCCCGACGTGGTCCACGTCATGTTCGACGGCAGGATCGCGCGGACCGGCGGGCCCGAGCTCGCCGACCAGCTCGAGGCCGAGGGGTACGCGCAGTTCGGTTCGGCCGAGACCGCGTCGGCGAGTGCGTAGACGATGACCCACGCCGCGGGGATCGAGGTGGCGACGCTGCGGGCGGACTTCCCGATTCTGAACCGGGAGGGCGGCCGCCGGCTGGTGTACCTCGACTCCGCGGCGACATCGCAGAAGCCGTGGCCGGTCCTCGGGGCCATGGAGAACTACTACCGTGAGACGAACGCCAACGTTCACCGCGGTGTCTACGAGCTGGCGGCCGAGGCGACGGAGCGCTTCGAGGCGGCCCGGGATCGCGTGGCGGCCTTCGTCGGCACGCGCCGCGAGGGACTGGTGTTCACCAAGAACGCCACCGAGGCACTCAACCTGATCGCGTGGGCCTGGGGCATGCGGAACCTCGCTCCCGGCGACGTCGTGGTGACGACCGAGATGGAGCACCACAGCAACATCGTGCCCTGGCAGATCGTCGCCGAGATGACGGGCGCCAGGGTGCTGTTCATTCCCGTCGACGGCGACGGGCAGCTGGACCTGCAGTGGTTGTCCGTGACGCTCCGAACGGAGCCCGTGCGGGTGGTGAGCGTCACGCACGTCTCGAACGTGCTGGGCACGATCAACCCGGTGGCCGAGATCGCACGCTCCGCCCACAGTTACGGAGCGCTCGTCGTCGTCGACGGAGCGCAGAGCGTTCCCCACATGCCGGTGTCGCTGGCCGAACTCGGATGTGACGCGCTGGTCTTCACCGGCCACAAGATGCTGGGCCCGACCGGCATCGGGGTCCTTGCCGCCACGCCCGAGCTGCTCGATGGCATGGAACCGTTCCTCGGCGGCGGCGAGATGATCAGCGACGTGAGCACCGACGGCTCGACGTGGGCCGATCTTCCGTGGAAGTTCGAAGCCGGGACGCCCCCGATCGCCGAGGCCGTCGGCCTGGGCGCGGCGGTCGACTATCTGACCATGATCGGCATGGCCCAGGTGCGCGAGCACGAGCGCGACCTGACGGCCTACATGATGGAGGCGCTCGCCGAGGTCGACGGCCTCACGATTCTCGGACCCGAGGACGCCGACCTCCGCGGATGCCCGGTCAGCTTCGCGATCCCCGACGTGCACCCGCACGACGTCGCGCAGCTCGTCGACCGTGAGGGAGTCTGCGTCCGTGCGGGCCACCACTGCGCGAAGCCGCTGATGCGCACCCTGGGCGTCACGGCGACCACGCGCGCCAGCACTCACGTCTACAACGGGCGGGACGACGTCGACGCGCTCGTCGCGGCCCTGCAGCGCGCACGAAACTTCATGGCCGGGTGAACGGATGGGACTCGACGACCTCTATCAGCAGATCATCCTCGACCACTACCGGAATCCGCGCCACCGGGGACATCTCGATGATCCCGGGATGTCGGTGGACCACCAGAACCCGCTGTGCGGTGATCAGGTGCATCTGGACGTGACCATTCGCGACGGACGGATCGTCGAACTCGCGCATGCGGGCGACGGGTGTTCGATCTCACAGGCGTCCGCCTCCATGATGAGCGAGGCGGCACACGGCAAGTCGATCGAGGACGCCCACCGGGCGATCGACAACGTCCTCGCCCTCATCCATGGCGAGGCGCCGGCGGACGAGGATCTGCTGGGAGACGCGGTCGCCCTCGAGGGTGTTGCGAAGTACCCGGCGCGCGTGCGGTGCGCCCTCCTTGGCTGGATGGCGCTGCGCGACGCGCTTCCGGCCCCGTCCCACGCAGAGAAGGGAGCAGGCGTTGGCCAGCAGTAGCGACGACATCATCAGCGCGATGAAGGGCGTCGAGGATCCCGAGCTCGGCATCAACGTGGTCGATCTCGGCCTCCTCTACGAGGTTCATCAGGACGATGACGGGAACGTCACCCTCGACATGACGCTGACATCCATGGGCTGCCCGTTGACCGAGAAGATCCTCGAGGACAGCCGGGCCGCGCTCGAGCCGCTCGAGGGGGTCACGGGAGTGGACATCAACTGGGTCTGGGATCCCCCGTGGTCACCCGAGTCGATGACCGAGGAGGGGCGCTTCATGATGAAGGTGATGGGGTATGGCTGAGTCCGTCGCACCACCCGACCGCCCGCTCACGCTCGAAGAGAAGAAGGCCGCCGCGCGCGAACGCGCCCGGGCCGCACGTGCCGCCCAGGAAGCCGGCGTCGCCGAGGCGCTCGTGGAGGTGACGCCCGCCGCCGCCGACTACATCCGTGAGCACGCCGCCAGGACGGGGCGGCCGGAGGGGATCCGACTCCGGATCCTCGCCGGCGGGTGTTCGGGTCTGGAGTACCGGCTCGACCTGCTCGAGGTCGGCGAGGAAACAGGGCCCGCTGACCGTGAGGTCGTGAGTTCCGGTGTGCGGGTGGTGATGGATCTGAAGAGCGCGATCCAGGTGGCGGGCTCCGTGATCGACCACGAGTCGTCCCTGCTGCGGTCCGGCTTCAGGATCCGGAACCCCAACGCGACCGGCACCTGCTCCTGCGGAGACAGCTTCAGCGCCTGACGCGCGCCGTGACGGCCGGCACTCGGGGCCATCACGGCGGCGCCGGGTTGGGAACTCAGTCGTCGAGCACGAACGTGATGAGCACGTTCACCTGGTACTCGCTGATCTTGCCGGAGTCGTCGAGCCGGACGTGCTGCTCCTTGACCCAGGCGGACTTCACGTTGCGCAGGGTGGCGGTCGCCCGCGCGATTCCCTGGTGCAGCGCGTCCTCGAAGGACTTGGACGACGTTGCGGTGATCTCTTCGACCTTTGCGACGGACATTGGGGGTTCCTCCAACCGTTGGTTCAGCGGGTTCCGGGGGCTGCGGGGACCCTACCGGCCATCGGATGTGGAGGGACGCGCCGAGCCGCGTGGAACACCACACCAGTTCCGCAAAGCCGCAAGCCCCACGGAGTCTCTTGATGTCACACACCGGCACCGCCCCAGCCATCCAGGTGAATCACGCCATCGACGCCGGCGACACCGTCCGCCGCCCGTCGCTCCGTGTCGTCCACGATTCCACCTGGGACGAGGTTCCGAGCGGTCCGGTTCCCGCCGACGTCATCCGCTACTTCGAAGCCGCGCTGGAGCGCGAGGAAGAGCGCCGTCAGGCGCGTCAGGCAGACTTCGGTGCCAGAGCGGTCACGTCGTTGGAAGACCACTCGGCGTAGGCACTCCCAGGCGGCCGGAGGCCACCCGTCCGGACGGGCACACCGGACCGGGCTTCCGGCCGCCGACTTCCGCGCCCCTCTCGGGCGCATTCAGCGTCAGCGCTCGAGCCCGGTCACCGCAAACCAGGCGCCCGCGGGATCCTGCAGCACGGCGATGTACGCGGGGCCCGGGACTTCCATCGGCCCGTGGTGTACCCGGCCGCCGTCGGCCACCGCCGCCTCCATCACCGCGGACACCGGCCGATCCACGGTGAAATAGGGAAGCCAGGCGGAGACCGGGGATTCGCCGAGGCCCATCATCCCGCCGATGTCCCGCCCGTGATGCCGGAAGAGCTGGTAGGTGCCGCTCTCACCCATGTCCACGGCCTCGCCCCTCGTCCAACCGAAGCGAGACGCGTAGAAGGCGAAGGCCGCGACCGGGTCGCCGGCCATGAGTTCGTGCCACGCACCGTGCCCGGCCCGCGTCGGGCTGAAAGCACCGCCTCCCGCGGCGAGGGCCGCGAGGGCTTCCTCGCTCATGTCGCTCATGTCGGGCTGCAGGATTCCGAACATCGCCCCCTGGGGATCGCCGAGGACTGCGTACCGCCCTGTGCCGGGAATGTCGGTCGCCGGTTGGTGGACCGAGGCGCCGTCCGCCAGCGCGTCGGCGACGAACGCGTCAGCGGAGTCGACACCGAAGTAGACGAGCCACGCCGGCGGTGCCTCGGTGTCGGGCGGTGCGGCCAGGAGGCCGGCCACCATGTCCCCGCCGGCACGGGCGAGCCGGTAGTCGAAACCCTCCATCCCGGAGTCCACGACATCCCAGCCGAAGACCACGCCGTAGAAGGCGATCGCCCGGTCCAGACCCCCCGGGGGCGTGGTGAGCTCGTACCAGCTGGGGAGTCCCTGAACGGAATCCACAATCCACGCTCCTGTTCGTGTCGTCGAGACCGGTACCCGCGGAGCTCCTGCCTACCACGTGCCCGCTCGGCGTGTCCATGTCGCACCAGGTGGGCGCGGTTCGTCGTCGAGACGCGGGACCCGCGATCCGCTCGCCACCGCACTTCGAACCACCGCAGCGTGCGAATCGGCACCCCCGTCCGGTAGCGTCGCGGTCGTGATCCGCCGCCGCTACACCGTGGTCATCGTCGGAATGCGAGGGATGGCTCGTTCGCAACGCAGCGAGGTGAGCCGCCACCGGTCCGAGCGCGATGCCTTCGACGCCGCCGCGACGGAGGTCGAACGCCTCACCACGATGCACGGCGAGCGGTCGGCCGAGTACGCGGTCGTGGTCGAGCGCGACGGCGTCGTCGTCTCGGATTCCGCGGCGACCGAGACCGAGGTCGTCCCTCGGTTTCTGCATCAGGCGGACGATCGTCCGCCGCCTCCGGTGGAGGAGCACGTGCGCGTCGTGACGCGCCCGCAGGCGCCCGCTCCCGAATCCGACGATGACGGGACGGAACACGGCGAGCCGCGGTCGGCGCAGGCGGAGATTGCCGATGTCGACGAGCGGGGCCCGGAGCCGGCTTCGACACCCGCGCAGGACGACGACACGGACTTCGAGTTCTTCGACGAACCTCCGACCGTCCGGCGGGCGGCCCCGGAGATGTCGCGCGCCGGCGACGAGGACGATGACGACGACGCGGACGCCCCGGCCAGCGGTCCCGTTCCGGACGCCGTCCTGCGCCGATTCGAGGAGGCCATCGCCCGCGAGGAACAGCGACGTGGCCGGAGGCCGCCGGCGGGCGGTGGGCCGTCCCGGAGCGCCGACCGACCTCGCTAGCCGAGGGTCGAGACCCGCCGGCGTCGTGTCCTCAGCGGGCGCTGGTGGCGACCGAACCGACCCGTCCCGGAGCACCGTCCCGCGCTCGCTCGACCTGGACGACCACGGCTCCCGCCGCCGCGTCGGGAGCAACGTCCGCCTGTGGCACGGTCGGGCCCGCCACGAGGGCGAGCGTCCCGGACTGCCAGGCCACCAGGAACGGATACGGATTGACGGCATTCGCGTCGATGCCTCCGGGATGCATCTCGAGGTGGAGATGCGGCGGCGTGGTGGATGCCTGGCCGGTGTTCCCGAGGTACGCGATCACCTCGCCGGCGCGAACCGCCCCGCCCTCCACCGCGGCGGGCGCATAGGCCGAGAGATGGGCGTAGTAGTACGACGTCCCCTGGCCGTCGGTCAGCCAGAGGCGGTTGCCGCCGAGGGTGTTCCAGCCGATCTTGCTGAGTGTTCCGTCGGCGACGGCGACCACGGGTGTCCCGGTCGCACCGAAGATGTCGACGCCGTGATGCCAGCCGGTTCCCGCCCTGGGTGCCCCGTAGTCGTCGCCGAACCATGTCTCACCCAGCACGGGGAACGCGCGGCCCGACAGGCCGGGTCCCCCTGGGATTCCCGGGGCCCCTGCGTCGGGCGTTCCGGGAAGCAGCCGCGGAGCCGGTGTGACGAGCACGGGCGGGTTCTCATAGCTCACGTGAGGTGCGGACTCGGCGGAGCCGCCGGCGCGCGAGGCCGGGGTTCCGGCGTCGGGGGCGGCGGCCTTCCCGGGAATCTCGGCGGCGGGCGGATCCGCGGGTTGGGGTGCGGCGGCGGCGTCGGGGTCGAGCGTCGGGGCGACAGCCGGCTGCGGGCGCCGCACCGCCTCCGGCCCGGATGCCGCCGCGACGTCGAGGTGTCCGATCGTGACTTCGGCGACCGCCGGGTCATCGGCGACGATCCGGAGCGCGTTGACGCGCAGGTCGCCCGGGCCGTCCGACGCGGTCTCCCCCACGTGGATGACGCCGGCTCCCGGCACCTGGAGGGTGGTGCCGGGCGTGAGCGACATGGCGACGCCGTCGAGCTGCGCCCGCGGAATGGAGAGCGTCCGAAGCTCGACACGCGCGTCGGTCAGGGACGCCCGGGCGACGACGTCGAGTTCGATCCGATCGATGACGACGCGACCGTTGAAGATGCGGAGATCTGCCGCCATCACGCGCCCGGTCGCCGAGCTTGCGATGGGTGTCCTGGTCGCCCGGGCGTCGGTGGTGACCTCGCCGATGGCGACCGGACCGGCCTCGACTCCCGTGGCGGACCCATGGTCCGCGCCGGTGCTGGTGCTGGTGGCGACGGCCGGCGCGACGCCGCCGCCGGACTGGAGCACCCCCCGCACCGCGGCCGCGGCACCGCCGTCGGAGACGTTTCCGGCACGGCCCACAGCGTTCACGGCCAGGGTGCTGATGCCGATGAGACATGCAACGGTCGTTGCGAGACCGAGCGCCGTTCGATTTGACCTGCTGAGCACGGTAATCATCTTGCCCGGTCCGGCGGACGACCGCCACCTCCGCAGGCGGATGGGACGGGCGGTGTCACATCCGCCGGGGAGACTGCGTGGAAGAAGCGGTTCTCGAGGGGTTCGACCGGGCGGGCGGCGATGCCAGAGGACGCCTGCCGGACCGTGCCCGCGCGACGGCAGGGGCCGCGTCGGAGCGCCGTTTCCGTCGCATTCGAACCGCTGGAACACCCGGACCCGACCTTCAGCGCTTGATTCGCGACAGGGCGCCCTTTAGCGTCACCCCGTCGCGGGTGTTGCACCGCCGGTCATGCTGCCCATCCGAGGAGCCCGTTCTGCACGGTCAGTCCGTTTCACGCCCCCTCCGTCGCAAGCTCGGTCTTGCGCTCGCCGTCGTGGGCGTTGCGGCCGCCGCACCCTCGTTGATCACCGCCCAACCGGGGGCGGTCGAGTCCCAGCGGGCACAGGTCGAACGGCTCCAGGCACAGCTCGACGCCGCGAACGTCGAGGCCGAGCGCGCGACCGAGGCATACAACGGGGCCCGTTGGGAGCTCGATCAGGCGCGCGAGCGCATCCGCTCGAACACCCGCCAGATCGTCACGTCCCAGGACCAGCTCGACACCGCCCGTCAGATCCTGTCCCGGCGCCTGCGCAACATCTACGCCACCCCGGATCCCACGCTCGCACAGGTCATCGTCACCTCGGGCAGCGTCACCAATGCCGTCGACACCGTCCAGATGCTCCAGCGCCTCGGGCAGCGCGACGGCGTGGTCGTCGACAGCATCCGCACCGAGATCGGCCAGCTTCAGACGGCCCGCACGCAGCTCGTCAAGGACCGGGAAGCCGCGACGGTCCACGTTGCCGAGATGGACCGCCAGCGCAAGCAGGTGCTGGGTGCGATCGCCAGCAAACAGCGGTTGCTCTCCGGAGCCAAAGCGGAACTGCGACGCCAGATCGAAGCGGAACAGGCCCGTGAGGACGAACTCGCGCGTCAGCGCGCCGCGGCCGCCCGGCAGACGCAGGTCGCCCCGACACAGGCGGCGAGTTCACCCGCAACAGCCCCGTCGAGCGGCCAGCCCACCGCGCCCATTGGTTCGGGAAGCGGGAACGCCGCCGCCGCACAGATCGCCCTCCGGTACCTGGGCGTCCCCTACGTGTGGGGCGGCGCGTCGCCCTCCGGCTTCGACTGCTCGGGGCTCGCCTCGTACGCCTACGCGCAGATCGGCAAGAGCGTGCCGCACTACACCGGCGCCATCTGGGCCGCGTTCCCCAAGGTGTCGAGCGGAGACCTCCAGCCCGGTGACCTCGTGTTCTTCCGGGCCGACCTGGGGCACATGGGGATCTACATCGGCGGCGGCCAGTACGTCCATGCACCCCACACCGGCGACGTCGTGAAGATCAGCGGCCTGGGCGAACGCAGCGACTACCAGGGCGCCGTCCGCCCCTGAGTCCCATCTCATCCTCACGTCGAGGGTGAAGCTGCGCGACCCGTCGGGCTGAGCCCGCGGGTTCCGACGCGTCGAGACGCGGCAGCGGCCACCATTGCTCAAGCTGACCCGTGATCCTGGCGATGGATGAAGTGATGGACTCCCCTCTGACCCCCCGTCGTCGCCGGGCCGGCGCGCTCGGCGTGCTCTGCGCGGCAACGGCCCTTTCCCTGGCGCCCGTCGCGATGGCCACCCCCGCGGCGGATGCTCTGGACCTGGACCGCGCCGAGGTCACCTCCGCCCGGACCCGGGTCGAGGCGGCCGCGGCGACACTCGCGGTGACCCGGGCTCGCCTGGACCGGGCCGGGAGTCCGGCCGAACGGACCGCGCTTGCGGCCGCCGAACGGCGCGCCGAGACC
>JACJWX010000021.1 GCA_020636905.1 Actinomycetota bacterium
GCTCGACGGGACGCTGGTCTCCCCCGGCGGGACGCTCTCGCTCAACGAGATCCTGGGCCAGCGGACAACCGACCGCGGCTTCGTGGCCGCCCCCCAGATCGCCGCCGGCAAGTACGAGGACGCCGTGGGCGGCGGAGTGAGCCAGCTGTCGACGACCCTCTACAACGCCGCGTTCTTCGCGGGCCTCCAGATCGTCACGCACCAGCCCCACGAGTTCTACATCTCGCGCTACCCGATGGGGCGCGAAGCCACCCTCTCGTGGGGAGGCCCGGAGATGATCGTCCGGAACGACTGGGCGGCCGGTCTGTACGTGAATGCCGTCGCCACCGACAGTTCGGTGACGGTGAACCTGTACTCGGCGCCGCTCGGCCGCCGGGTCGAGACCTCGACCGGCGAGCCGACCAATCGGGTCGAGCCGGAAACCGAGGAGACCGTCGACGACACGCTGAAACCGGGCGAGCGTATCGTCGACCAGCAGATGGGCGGGTCGGGCTTCACCATCGCCTACACGCGGCAGGTCTTCCAGGGATCCAAGCTCAAGCGCGACGAGCGCTACACCTGGCGCTACCGACCGGTGAACGCGCTGGTGCGCGTCGGCCCCGAACCCGACACGAAGCCCACGCCCGGCCGAGGAGGCCGCACCGCCCCCGACGCCACGGGAACCACCACCGACGGAGCCGCACCTCCGTCGACGACCACGGATGCGCAGGAGGCCACGCCACCGGCCGCCAGGGTCACCACGGCACCCGCGCAGACCAAGCCCGCCACGGGCGGTACCGGCGGAACGGCCACGACCAAGGAAGCACCGCCGGGCTCCACCACGACGGCAGGTGACGGCGGGGTGCCCGCGGGCTGAGGACCCGAGCCGCCGGGTCCGGCGGCGTCCCTCAGGCGCCGACCCGCGCCAGGAACGCCTCGATGGCCGTGAACGTCTCCCCGGGCGCCTCCTCGACCACGAAGTGGCCGGCGTCGACCGCGACCCCGGTCACGTCGTCGGCCACCGCGCGCCAGGACTCCGCGATGTCGTAGAGCCGGCCCATGGCGCCCAGCGCCCCCCAGAGCGCGAGCAGGGGCACCCGAACGCGGTTGCCCGACGCGACATCGGCATCGTCCGCCTCCAGGTCGGGTCCGAGCGCCGCCCGGTAGTCCGCGCACGAGGCCGCCACGGCACCGTCGGTGAACCGGCGCAGATACTCATCCCGGTTCTCCGCCGGAATCCGATCGGGATAGGCCGACCACCTCGTGAGCAGTTCGTCGGCGAACCCTGACGGATCCGCACCGATCATCCGCTCGGGCAGGCCTCCACCCTGCGCGAGAAAGAACCAATGCCAGTAGGCCGTGGCGAACCCAAGGTCGGTGCCGCGCAGCAGGGTGCGCGTGGGAAGGATGTCGAGGACGCCGATGGCCGACGCGCGGTCCGAATGGTCGAGCGCGAACCGGTGCGCGACCCTGGCGCCCCGGTCGTGGCCGATGACCGGGCAGCGGTCGATCCCCAACTCGTCCATGAGGGCCGCCATGTCCGCTGCCATCGCGCGCTTGCTGTAGCGCTCGGCGGCCGGATCCGGGGTGGGCCGGCCGCTTTCGCCGTACCCTCGGAGATCGGCGGCGACGACCGTCCGCGACCGCGCCAGCTCGGCCAGCAGCGGTCGCCACATCCAGCGGGTCTGCGGATACCCGTGCAGCAGCAGCAGCGGCGGACCGGCGCCGCCGATCCAGGCCTGGATGTGCCCGGCCTCGGTCTCCACCGGCACTCGCCGGTCCTCGAAACCCGCGGGGGTCACGACACCTCCACGGCGACCGAGCCGTGCAGGGCGTGTTCGAGCGCGGCGGCGAGGCCGGTGTGCGGAGCCGCGACGGCGCCGAGCTCGTGCGTGGTGCAGTCCCAGGAGATGGGCAGGGCCAGTCCGGCGACGAGTTCCGACGCGCCCGCCCCGACCGCGGTGACCCCGAGCACGCGGGCGCTCCGCGGTTCGACCACGATGCTGACGTGCGCGGGTCGCCCGGTGAGGTCCTCCCCGCCCGATCCCACCCGGCACTCGACCTCACGGCCCATGGCCGTGGCGGCGCGGGTGGTGAGGCCCACCGATGCCAGCGGGATGCTCCCGAACACGACCCGGGGCGTGGCCGACCGCTCGCGCCGGTGCGCTCCCCCGAGGGCGTGTTCGGCGGCGTGCTCGCCTTCGGCCACCGCGCGATGCGTGCCCGGCATGCCGCGCGATGCGTCGCCCACCACGTAGACGTCGCCGGTGCCCACGCGAAGGTCGGCGTCGGAGACCGGGAAGCCCCGAGCGTCCCGCGTGACGCCGATGCCGTCCGGATCCAGGTCCGAGCCCGCAGCCGGTGGCGCCAGCTCGGTGGTGACGATGCCGTCGACGCGCCGCATCTCACCGTCGGCGAGGTGCACGCGCAGATCATGGTCCTGGTCGACCTGGGTGATGGCGCACTCGGTGAGCACCTCGACGCCCGAGGCGGCCAGCCCGGCCACCAGTGCGGCGACCGCCGACGGCTCCTCGTCCGGAAGAAGTGTTTCGCCGGGCACCGCGAGCACCACGCGCGCGCCGTACGCGTCGAGCAACGTGGCGAGACCGACCGCCGCGGGCCCCCCGCCCGCGAGCAGCACCCGATCAGGAATCGACGGCCAGCCGAAGACCTGAGTGAGATCGCCGATTGTGGGATGGCGATAGTCGAGCCCCGGGTGACGAACCGGCTCGGCTCCCGGCGCGAGGATCAGCGTCGGGGCGTGGATGACCAGTTCGTCCTCGCCGGTGTCCACCACCACCCGGCCCGGCGCGTCCACCCGCGCGTCCCCGGCGACGACCGTCACCCCGTGTGCGTGCAGGCGATCGACCAGTTCCCCACGCCGCTCACGTGCCAGCGCCATCGCGTGGTCCCGGGCGGCGCCCCATGTGGTGGCCCCCTTCGCGGCGGCCAGGCCGAACATCACCGCCATCTGGAGCGCACCGCGATTCAGCCAGGCGCCGCCCAGGTCGTCTCGCTCGACCAGGATGACCTCCGCGCCGAGTTCGGCCGCGCGGAGGGCCGCGGCGGTTCCCGCCGCGCCCCCGCCGACCACGCAGATCCGCGCGTCAGCCACCGCAGCTGAGCCCGGGCCGGACCATCCTCAGCCGAGTCCCTCGAGATATGCGACGTAGTCGTCGCGGCTCATGAGGCCCTCGATGCTCGCGGGGTCGGCCAGCCGCACCCGCAGCAACCAGCCGTCGCCGTAGGGGTCGCTGTTCACCAGCTCGGGGGTTTCGACGACCGCGGCGTTGACCTCCAGCACCTCGCCGGTGGCGGGTGCGTACACGTCCGAGACGGCCTTCACCGACTCCAGCTCGCCGTAGGAGGTGTCCGCGGTGACCGTGTCCCCGACCGCGGGCGGATCGAAGTAGACGACCTCGCCGAGTGCGTCCTGCGCGAACCAGGTGATTCCGAAGACGGCCTCGTCGCCGCTGGCGCGCACCCAGTCGTGCTCGCGGTGGTAGCGGAGTTCATCAGGGTAGTTCGGTTCGGCCATTGATGGCTCCTCGGGTCAGTCGGTACGGGGCGAACGGTCGACCAGCGGGCGGCGGGCGGTGCGCGCGGCGCGCTGGCGGCCTCGAACGTCGATGGAGAGTTCCGTGTCGGGCGCGGCGAGGTCGGCGCGAACGTACGCCATTCCGATGCCGCAGTCGAGCAGCGGGGACAGCGTGCCGCTGGTGACCGTGCCCACGCGCTCACCACCGTGCATCACGTCCATCCCGGTCCGCGGAATGCCGGGGTCGGTCATCCGGAACGCGGTCAGCCGCTCGGCGGGGCCCGACTCCGCCTGTGCGAGAACCGCCTCGGCTCCGGCGAACCGCGCGCCGTCGATGTCGCACGCCCAGCGAAGACCGGCTTCGATCGGCGTCCGGTCCAGGGTGAGCTCGTTGCCGTACAACGGATACCCCATCTCGGTGCGGAGCATGTCGCGAGCCACCAACCCGCATGGCGCGGGCGCCGCCATGCCACGCATCAGGGCGTCCCAGAGCGCGGGTGCCTGATCCCACGGGCACATCACCTCGACGCCGGGTTCGCCGGTGTACCCGGTCCGGGCGACCAGCGCCGGCACACCCGCAAGCTGGTCCTCGGTGATCTCGAAGTAGTCCAGCGTCAGGGGGCCCGGTGTGGCGAGCAGCGGCCCGATCGCGTCGACCCATGCCGGCCCCTGCAGGGCGAGCATGGCGACCTCGGGGGAACGGTCGGACACCGCGACCTCGAACGAGGCGGCCAGCTCCTGAAGCCGGGTGAGGCAGGCCTCGATGTTGGAGGCGTTCACGACCAGCATCGCCCGATCCACCAGCCAGTACACGATCAGGTCGTCGATGATCCCGCCGTCGTCGGTGAGCATCAACGTGTACTGGCCCTGCCCCGGACCGATCTGCGTGATGTCGTTGGTCAGCGCTCGTGCGAGAAATGCCCCCGACTGCGGGCCCACCACCTCGATCTGTCCCATGTGGGAGACGTCGAACACCCCGACCCGCTCGCGGACGGCCAGGTGCTCGGCTCGCGGCGTGTCGTACTGGAGCGGCATCGACCAGCCCCCGAAATCACCCATGCGGGCGCCGAGGGTTTCGTGCCGGGAATGGAGCGAGGTGCGTCTGGTCATTGGCGCGACGCTACCAGTCGGGCCCGACACCGCCCTGCCATCGGGCCACCCCGATGGCAGGCGTCGTGCATGGTCCCGGCTACTTCAGGAAGTCGGGGATGTCGAGCGCGTCGTCGGGGATCTCGAGTTCCTCGCGCTCGCTCGAATCCAGCCGCGACGGGCGGACCGGTTCGTCGCCGGACGTCGCCGGAGCGGCGACCGCGGGGGCGGCGGACGATGATGCCGTCGCGGGCGCGTCGGCGACGTCGTCGTCCGACGACCCGTCGAAGCCGGTTGCGATCACCGTGACGCGAATGTGATCGCCCGCGCCCTCGTCGATGACAGCGCCGAAGATGACGTTGCAGTCGTCGGCGGCGGCGGCGCGGATGATGCTCGCCGCCTCGTCGATCTCGAACAGCCCGAGATCGGGGCCGCCCGTGACGTTGAGCAGCACACCGGTGGCGCCGGACATGCTGGTCTCGAGCAGCGGGCTCGAGATCGCGGCGCGAGCGGCTTCCGCCGCACGGTTCTCGCCGGACGCCGATCCGATTCCCATCAGCGACGCGCCGGCGGACTCCATGACCGTCCGCACGTCCGCGAAGTCCAGGTTGATGAGCCCGGGCACGGTGATGAGGTCGGTGATGCCCTGCACACCCTGGCGCAGCACGTCGTCGGCCATCCGGAAGGCCTCGATGATGGAGGTGCGACGCTCGACCACCTGGAGCAGGCGCTCATTCGGGATCACGATGAGCGAGTCGACCTGATCCTTGAGCGCCGCGACGCCCTCGTCACCCCGGCGCTGACGCTGCTTGCCCTCGAAGCTGAAGGGGCGGGTCACCACGCCCACGGTGAGTGCGCCCTGTTCCTTGGCGATCTGCGCGAGGACGGGAGCGGCGCCGGTTCCGGTACCGCCTCCCTCACCGGCCGTCACGAACACCATGTCGGCGCCGCGCACGGCCTCTTTGAGCTCCTCGCGGCTCTCTTCGGCGGCGTCCCGCCCGATGCGCGGGTCGGCACCTGCGCCGAGTCCCTTCGTGAGCGTTCCCCCGATGTGGATCTTCAGGTCGGCGTCGCACATCGCCAGTGCCTGAGCGTCGGTGTTGATCGCGATGAACTCCACGCCGCGCACGCCGGCGTCGATCATCCGGTTGACGGCGTTGGTCCCACCACCGCCGACACCGCACACCTTGATCACCGCGAGATAGTTGTTCGCATCCACGTTGGGTCGCCCCTTGTCAGCCGGTCCGCTTCGCGACACGGCACTGGTTTCGATCTCGACTCGTACTTGAGGTTCTGTTGGTTCCCTCGCCAGCGAACCCTCGACCTTCGCCCGAGGGCCCGATCATCGGCGGATCGGGTTGCCGTCGGGCAGGGTCCAGAGACCGCTCACGCTTCGGAACGTAGGAAGCCCTCACCCTCATGTCAAGCCCGACGCCATGCGGGTTTGCGCATTCCCGTTCCTCGTCGATCCGCACTCACCCTCCAGTCGAGGGTTCGACTGTGGCCGCCGGGTCGGGTACCGCCGGCGTGACGCTCGCGTCGGTCGTCGTGCCGTCCGTGGTCCCCGTGACCGCGGTTCCGGCATCCGTCGCGGAGACGGCTCCCGTGGCATCGGCCGGCGGCGTCGAGCCGTCGGAGGTCCCCGCATCGGTCCCCGGCTGGGACGTGGCATCCGTTGCGGCAGGGTCGGCGGTCGGCGTGGCGGTCGAGGCCGCGGCCGCGGTCGTCGATGCCGTGCGTGCGATTCTCGCGGCGTCCACCTGTGCTTTCAGCGCTTCGGGATCCATGCTTCCCAACGCGGGCCGCTCCGGAACCGAGACGTCGATGTAGGTGGCGTTGTGTTCGTCCTCCGCCGAGGCCCAGTTCAACACCGCCTGCAGGGCGAGGGCCTTGTCCCGCAGCCGCGTCGGCGTGCCGATCACGAGCAGCGGTCCGTTGCGCAGGCGCCCGGTCAGGCGGCCGTTGACGAGCTTCAGGGCCTGGAAGCGGTTGGCCGTCTTCGGGGCGCTCAGACGGACGAACCGCAGCGCGGCGTCGACGCCCGCCGGTACGGCGGCCCCCACCTCCGGTGCGGCGCCCGGGATGGTGACGCGCGGCAACCCGCCGCGCTTGCCGGCCGGCCCCATCACCTGACCGCGGTTGTTGATGAGGACACGGGCGCCCCTGGTCGGAACGCCGATCGCGAGGGGTTCGGCCGGGATGACCTGGGCCACGAGGCCGAGCGGCCAGTCACGGGCCAGGGTGACGTCCTCGACCCACGGGAACCGGATCGCCTGGCGACGGATGGCGCCGATGGGCGGCGCCAGCAGCGACCCGCCACGGTCCCCAGCCCGGTCGACGGCGGCGGTGAGCGTGGCGGCGTCCGGCCGGTCGTACCCGCTCACGCGCACGCTCTGGACCGACAGCATCGGACCCGTCGCGAGCCAGTAGCCCAGCGCCGCGCATGCGAGTCCGACCGCACCGCCCAGCAGAAGGGTGCCGCGCTCGGGGATGCCACGCACCTCGCGGCGCCTCCGGGCCATCGCGGGATGCGGCCGGCCGGCGGCGGTCCGGCGGGGACGAGGAGCCGAACGGGTTGTGGTCATGACAGCTCCGGGAGGGGTGTCGGGATCATCCCGCGGGTGGGATGCAGGTAGTGGACCTCGGGATGCAGAACCGGCCCTCCGGCGGCGCGCACACGGCGACGGCCCTCGGCCATCAGCGCGACCACATCCGCGGTGCGGCTCTCCGCGTCGACCTCGATGAAGTTCGCGTGCTTCGGCGAGAATCGTGCCCCGCCGACGCGCAGGCCTTTGCACCCGGCGGCTTCGAGAAGGCGGCCCGCGCCATTGCGGGGCGGATTCGTGAAGACGCTTCCGAAGGTGCGCACGCCCTGGGGCTGGGTGTCCCGCCGGTGGGTGCGCCATTCGCGGAGACGTCCAGCCACGACCTCGGCGTCCTCCTCGTGCAGCCGGAACGAGGCGAGGGTGACGATCTCGCCGGGCCGGAGGTTCGAATGTCGGTACGCGAAGTCGAAGTCGTCGGCCCCGCGGACGTCGTGCCCCTCGGCCGAACACACGACGGCCCATTCGAGGACGTCGACCACCTCGGTGCCGTAGGCGCCGGCGTTCATCGCCACCGCCCCGCCTGCCGTCCCGGGGATGCTCGCCCCGAACTCGATTCCGCCCCAGCCCGACGCGGCGGCACGCTGCACCGCGCGGGGAAACGACGCGCCGCCGCCGCACCAGATCCGGCCGTCACGCAGCGAGATGCCGCTCAACGCGCCCGCGAGGCGCAGCACCAGGCCGCGGAACCCGTCGTCGTCGACGAGCAGGTTCGATCCCTTCCCGATCACCGCCACCGGGAGGTCGCGATCGGCGGCCCAGCCCAGTGCGCTCACGACGGCGCGGCGCGAGCGCACCGTGGCGAACCAGTCGGCCGCGCCGCCGACCCGTGTGGTGGTGTACGGCGCGAGCGAGACGTGTCGTTGAATGTCGGTCGGCACCTCAGCCGCCAGCAGAGTCCCCATCGCCATACTGGTTTTGCAGTGCGAGGGTCAACTCCTGCCCGAGGGTGGTGATGTCGCCCGCGCCGATGGTCAGCACCAGGTCTCCGGGACGCACCCGCGCGAGCACTTCGCGCGCGGCGTCGGGAAGCGACGGGGCGTGCACGGCGACCGTTCCCGACGGGATCGTCCGCGTCACCGTGGTGCCGTCGATTTCCGGATCGTCGGGTTCACGAGCGGCATAGACGTCGGTGACGATCGCGACGTCGGCGGCGGCGAGCGCCTCGCCGAAGGCGGCCGCGAGGGCTCGTGTCCGCGAGAAGAGGTGCGGCTGGAAGACGGCGATGATGCGGCCGTCGTGTGTCTCGCGCGCGCCGGCGAGGGTGGCGGCAACCTCCTCGGGGTGATGGGCGTAGTCGTCCACGATGCGGATGCCGGCCACCTCCCCGCGCAGCTCGAAACGCCGCCCCACGCCCGCGAAGTCGCGAAGTCGTTCGGTCGCGACCTCAGGCGGAACCCCGCACCAGTCGGCCAGGGCGATGGCACACGCGGCGTTGGTGGCGTTGTGCCGGCCGGGAACCATCAGCGGCAGCTCGACGAGTCTCCCGTCGGTCAGGTTCAGGGCGCGCCCGGTGTCCACATCGACGACGTCTCCCCAGGCGTCGGCCCCGGCGCCGATGAGGCGGCATGGCCGGCCGGACGCCACGGCGAGCCGCCACGCGCGCGCGTCCGGCCCGGCCACCACGAGTCCGTTCGACGGTACCGTCGCCAGGTGTGCGGCGAACACCTCCTCGACCTCATCGATGCTGGCGTAGGTGCTGTGGTGGTCGTGATCGACGTTGAGCAGGATCGTGGCGTGCGGCGCCAGTTTCAGGAGCGAGCGGTCGCTCTCGTCGGCTTCGGCGACGAACCAGGGCCCGTCACCCCAGACGGCGCCGGTGCCGGAGCCGCCCTCGATCGTTGCCCCGATGCACGCGGACGCACCCCCGAGCATCAGGCGGAGCATGGCGCTCGTGGTGGACTTGCCGTGGGCGCCCGCGACGGTGAGTCCCCGATGACCGCGCATGAGTTCCGCAAGCAGGTCGGCGCGATGCATGACCGGAAGGCCGCGACGCCGACCCTCGACCAGGTCGGGGGTGTCCTCCGCGACGGCCGTCGAGACGACGATCGCCGCCGTCTCGGCGGGGAGCGCCGCCGAGTGCCCGGCGCGTGCCTGCACGCCCACCTGGCGAAGCGCGTCGAGCGTCGGGCTCTCGGAGCGGTCGGTGCCGCTCACCGAGTAGCCGGCCGCGGCGGCGAGCCGCGCGAGACCGCTCATCCCGGCCCCGCCGATGCCCACCAGGTGGATCGGGCGACGTCCGGTCATGCCTCGGCGGCCGCCATGACCGCGTCGGCCACACGATCGGCGGCATCGGGCTTCGCGAGTTCCAGCGCCGTCTTGCCCATGTGGTCGAGGCGCGACCGATCCGCAAGCAGCGCGCCGACGAGCGATCGCAGCTGCGGACCCGTGCACTCGGCGTCGGTCAGGAGCACGGCGGCGCCGGCGTCCGCCAGCCAGCGTGCGTTCCGCGTCTGGTGATCGGCGGTGGCGAAGGGGTACGGCACCAGGATGCTCGCGCGGCCGAGAGCCGCGAGTTCGAACACCGAGCCCCCGGAACGCGAGACGACCAGGTCGGCGGCGGCAATGGCGTTGTGGAGGTCGTCGAGGTAGGGCTCGATCCGATAGCGGTCGTGGCGCCCAACACGCGCGAGCGCGGACTGCACCTCGTCGAACTGGCCGGGCCCGGTGACGTGGATCACCTCGAAGGGCGGATCCTCGCCGAACGCGTCCACGGCGGCCACGTTCAGTGTGCGGGCGCCCTGGGAGCCTCCGACGATGAGCACCACCGTCGCTTCGGGCGGCAGGCCGAGCGCACGGCGGCCGGCCGTCCGGGTGGCCGAGGTCACCGCGGCCCTCACCGGGCGGCCGACGACCACGTAGCGCGAACCGGTCCGCCCGGGAAGGGGCCACGCCAGGGCGACGGTCCTGGCCAGCGGGGCGATGAGACGGTTGGCGAGGCCGAGCCGGGAATCGGCCTCCATCGCCACGACGGGCGTGCGCCGGAGCCGGGCCGCGATCGCGACCGGCCCGGCCAGATATCCCCCCGCGGTCAGGACGACGCCGGCGCGGGCGCGACGCAGGGCCCACAGCGCTCGCGGAACCGCGAGCAGCGCGCGTCCGAGGACCAGCAGGTTGCGAGGTGTGAAGCGTCGTTCGAATCCGCGCAGCGGAACCGAGTGCTCCTCGTACCCGTTCCGGCTCGGCAAGCCGGTCCCGCTCCGATCGCGGGTGGTGATGAAGCTGACCTCAGCGTCCCGCGCGCGCAACGCGTCCGCGACCGCGAGCGCCGGAATCACGTGTCCGCCCGTTCCGCTCGCCGCGATCACCACGCGGATCCTGCCTGGGTATCGATGCGCGCTCGTGTTCCACCCCGCGGGCGATGTTGACCAGGATTCCGATGCTGCCGAGCAGCACGATCAGGCTGCTTCCACCGTACGAGACGAACGGCAGCGGCACGCCCGTGATGGGCATCATGCCCAACGTCGAGGAGACATTATCGAGCGCCTGCGCGGCAATCAGGGTCGCGATGCCCACCGCGAGCAGGCGGCGGAAGCGGTCGCGGGTGGAGAGGGCGATCCGGTAGGCCAGGAACGCGACCGCGGCGACCGCCAGGATGACGAGCAGCACCCCGAACAGCCCCAGCTCCTCGCCGATGTTGGCAAGGATCATGTCCGTCTGTGCCTCGGGGAGGTAGTTGGCCTTCTGCACCCCGTCGCCGAGCCCCTTGCCGAACAGGCCGCCACTGCCGAACGCGATCCGCGCCTGGAGGATCTGGAATCCGGTACCGCCGGGGTCGGCGCTCGGGTCGAGGAACGCCAGGAGCCGCTCACGTCGCGATGCGGAGACCGCGATGCCGATGGTCGCGAGGGCCCCGGCGGACGCCAGCAGGCCGCCGAGATGGCGCGGCTGCGCGCCGGCGACGAGCAGCATCGCGCTCACGACCAGCAGCAGCGTGGCGGCCGTCCCGACGTCCGGTTCGACGATGATGAGCATCGAGAACAGGCCGGTGACGATGATCACCGGCATCAGTCCGTTGAGGGTCCGGATACGTCCCGGGGCCTGGCTGACGAGTGCCGCGACCCAGATGATCAGCCCGATCTTCGCGAGCTCGGCGGGCTGCAGACCGATCACCGGCAGCGCGAGCCAGCGCCGCGACCCATTGATCTCCTGCCCGATCCCGGGGAGGAACACGGCGGCGAGCAGGACGAACGAGACCACCATGAGCGGCGCGGAGAGCCGCTTCAGCACGTCCAGGTTCATCCTGGTGCACACCCAGTAGACGCCGAATCCCAGTCCGGCGAACACGGCCTGGCGGACCACGAACGAGAAGGGGTTGGCGTCGGAGAGCAGCGCTCTCGACGACGACGCCGAGTACACCATCACCAGGCCGAAGCACACCAGGGCCAGCACCACGCTCGTCAGCAGCTGCTCGTGGCGGACCCCGTTGAGCGAGTTGCGCTTGGTCGTGCGCTGGGTGCGAGCGCCGCCGGAGACCGGCCGGAGATGTGGGGCAGCCATCCCGGAAGTGTTCGGTCCCACCGACGGGTTCCCTGCCCCCCGATCGGCGGGGTGTTCCCCCGCCGCGCCCCGGACGTGAGTTAGCTCACCACGGCGCGGAAGTAGAAGGTGAAGCCGATCGCGGCGGCCATCAGCGCGATCAGCCACAACCGCACGATGATCTTCGTTTCGCTCCAGCCCGCCATCTCGAAATGGTGGTGCAGCGGCGCCATCAGGAACACACGTCGGCGGAACCGCTGGAACACGAACACCTGGATGATCACCGACAGGGCCTCGACCACGAAGATCGCGCCGATGATGCCCAGCAGCGCCTCGGTCTTGGTGGCGACGGCCATCGCGGCGATGGCGCCGCCGAGCGCGTAGCTCCCCGTGTCACCCATGAACACCTGCGCGGGGTGGGAGTTGAACCAGAGGAACCCGACGCACGCCCCGGCCATGGTCCCCGAGAACACGGCCAGGTCGAAGTAGCCGCCGACGAAGGCCATGCCGGTGTAGGCGGCCAGGGCGATCGCCCCGGTGCCGGCCGCGAGCCCGTCGAGTCCGTCGGTGAGGTTGACGGCGTTCGCCGAGCCGACCACCACGAGGGCCACCAGCAGGAAGTACCCGACGATCGTGAGCTCGATGTTCAGGTCGAGCGACTGGATGCTGAGGGTGGTCGGAATCCCCACCACCTCGGTGGCGACGAAGGTGAGGATCGCCGAGATGACGATCAGCCCGAGGATGCGGATGCGCCCGGAGAGCCCCAGCGAGCGTCTCCGGACGATCTTTGTGAAGTCGTCGAGAAACCCGATGAGCCCGCACCCGAGGGTGACGAACAGCACCAGCATGGAGAGCGTGCTCCGGGTGGAGACGATCACGAATGGGATGGTCGTCGCGAGCAGGATCAGCAGGCCACCCATGGTCGGCGTGCCCTGCTTCTCGGCGTGGGCATCCGGGATGAGCCCCTGGGGACGCACGAACTGCCCCACCTCGTTCGCCCGCAGCCAGGCGATGAACTTCGGCCCGAGGAACAGCATCAGCGTGGCCGCCCCGAGCGTGGCGATCAGCACCCGGGGCATGAGCGTAGCGGTGGTCACCCGGCGAACTCGCGGATCGCCGTCGACACCCGTTCGAGCGCCATTCCCCTCGACGCCTTCACGAGCACGGTGTCTCCGGGTTTCAGCAGCCCGGGAAGCGCCTCGACGGCCTCCTCGACCGTCTCGAAGCGCGTGGATTCAGTCCCCTGTGCGCCCTCCACGTAGGCCGATGCGCGCTCGCCGATGGCGATGAGCCGTTCGATCCCGAACATCGACACCAGACCGCCGACGTCGCGGTGGAAGCGGCGTTCCTCCCCGCCGAGTTCGAACATGTCGCCCAGGATCGCCACCCGCCGGCCGGTGTGGGTGGCGAGGTCGGCCAGCGCCGCCTTCATCGCCACCGGGTTGGCGTTGTAGCAGTCCTCGATCAGCACTCCGCCACCGTCGAGCGGGTACTCCTGGCCGCGCATGGCCGAGAGTCCCACGTTGAGGTGCAGGCCCCCGGGGATGTCGACCTTGAGCGCGTCGCAGCACGCGACGGCCGCAGCCGCGTTCCGCCGCTGCCAGTCCTTGCCCAGGTTCATGACGATGCGGCTCTCGAGTTCGTCGAACCGCACCACGCGAACCCCCTCGCGAAGCGCCGCCAGATGCGGTGCCAGCAGCGGCTCGTCCGCCGGGACGACCGCGACGCCGCCGGCTCGCAGCCCGGTGAAGACCTCGGCCTTCGCCGCGGCCACCGCTTCCATCGTTCCGAGCAGTTCGAGGTGCACCGGTGCGATCGAGGTGACGCACGCGACGTCGGGCGGTGCGCAGTCGGTGAGTTCGGCGATCTGGCCGGCGCCCCGCATCCCCATCTCGACCACGGCCACGCGCGTCGAGTTGGGCATGGCCAGCAGCGCCAGCGGCACCCCGATCTCGGTGTTGTGGTTTCCGGGTGTGCCGTGGGCTTCCTGGCCGCACTCGTTGAGCAGGGCCACCAGAATGTCCTTGGTGGTGGTCTTCCCGACCGACCCGGTCACCGCGACCACACGGGCCCCGACCCGTTCCAGCGCGAGTCGGCCTGCGTCGCGAAGGACGGCGCCGGGGTCGTCCGCCACGAGCACCGCGGCCGTCGTCAGCTTCGGCGATTGGCGTACCGTCTCCCACGCCTCAGGTCCGAGGACCACCGCCGCGGCACCGGCCTCGGCCGCGTCGGGCGCGTGCAGCCCACCGTCGGTGTGCTCTCCGGCGATACCCACGAACAGACCCCCGGGAACCGCCGCGCGGGAATCGACGAAACCACCGTCGAACACCGTCGTGGCCGCACCCCGCTCGAGGCGTACGTCCGCGCATTCATTGAGCAGGTCCTGCACCGTCAGGCGCATTGCCGCGCTCCCAGTAGCTCGCGGGCGACGGCGCGGTCGTCGAACGGATGCACGACGCCACCGACGTCCTGGCCGCGTTCGTGGCCCTTCCCGGCAATGATCAACACGTCTCCCGCGCGCATCAGCGCCATGGTGTCACCGATCGCCGTCCGGCGATCGGGTTCGATTCGCCGCTCGGCCCGTCCGCCGTCCATCCCGGCGACGATCTCGCGGATGATCTGCTCGGGATCCTCACTGCGCGGATTGTCCGACGTGACGGTCGCGATGTCCGCCAGTTCCGCCGCGACGGCGCCCATCTGCGGACGTTTGCCCCGGTCCCGGTCGCCGCCGCATCCGAACACCACGCCGACGCGGTGATCGCCGGCCAGTTCGCGGGCCGCGACCAACACGTTGCGCAACGAGTCGGGGGTGTGCGCGTAGTCGACCAGCACCTGGAACGGCTGGCCGGCGTCGATCGCCTCCATCCGCCCCGCGACGCCCGAGAGCGACGCGATCCCGGCCGCCACGTCGTGATGGGACAGGTCGAGCAGTTCTCCGACGCCCACGGCGCCGAGGATGTTCGCGAGATTGAAACGTCCACGAAGGCGCGACTCGATTTCCAGGGGTCCGCGGGGGGTGTCGACGCGGGCCCAGAGGCCCGTCGCGTGCTGACGGTACGCCGATGGCCGGACGTCGGCACCATTCACCATCGCGTAGCCCAGTACGTCGCGGGCCTCGGCGATGCGGCGGCCGTAGGGGTCGTCCATGTTGACCGCCGCCGGCGGGTCGTCGCCTTCATCAGCGTCCCGGACGAACAGCCGCAGCTTCGCGGCGAAGTAGTCCTCCAGGTCGGCGTGGTAGTCGAGATGATCGCGGCTGAGATTCGTGAAGACGGCGGCGGCGAACGGCACACCCGCCACACGGTGCTGGGCGAGCGCGTGCGATGAGACCTCCATGGCGCATGCTCGGTCGCCGGCCGCCACCATCCGCGCGAATACCCGGTGGAGCGCCACCGGGTCGAGGGTGGTGTGGGTGGTCGGCTCGGCCGTCCCGCCCACGATGGATTCCACCGTTCCCATCAGTCCGCACTGGCGGCCCGACGCCTCGAGCACCGCGCGCAGGATGTACGCGCTCGTCGTCTTGCCGTTGGTTCCCGTTACGCCCACGACGGTGAGCCGATCCGCGGGCCGCCCGACGAGCTCCGAGGCGATCATCGCTACGGCCGAACGGGCGTCGGGAACGAGGACCTGCGCGACGTCGAGATCGAGCGGCCGTTCGACGACCAGCACGCCCGCGCCCCGCCCGACCGCCTCGCCCGCGAGGTCGTGACCGTCCACCCGCACGCCGCGGACGCAGACGAAGATCGCGCCGGGTTCGGCAAGGTCCGCACGTGGCGCGACGTGCGTGACCTCGATCGCCAGGGGATCGGAGGGGGCGGTCGGTCCGGGGCGCACGACTCGCGCTCCGGGGACCGCTGCAACCAGCTCGGCGAGCCTCATTCGGCGGGCGATGCTACCAGACCCCCCGCCACCCGCCGACCCTCGCCGGAGTCCCCGGTCGGGCGGCGATGGATGGGTGCGGATCTGGGCCGTTCGGGCACATGATGGCCGCCGCGATCAGGCGGGAGGAATCCCCAGCTGCTGCACCGCGAACTCCGCGATCTTCTCGAACGCGGGAGCCGCCACTTCACCGCCGTAGATGATGTCCTGCGGCTCGTCCACGCTCACCGCGATGATGAGCTGGGGGTTGTCGGCGGGCAGATATCCGACGAACGACGCGCGGTATCGTGACGTGTATTCACCGGTCGTGGGATCGACCTTGTTGGCGGTGCCGGTCTTACCGGCCACCTCGTACCCCTCCACCTGTGCCGCCTTGCCCGTGCCGCCCACGCCGACGGCGTCGCGGAGCATGGCGTCCATCTTGCGGGCGGTGGCGCGACTGAAGATCCGCTTGCCGGCCACGCGCGGCACCGGGGTGTCGCCGACGCTGCTGACCACGCGCGGATGCACGAGCCGTCCCCCGTTGGCGATCGCGGTGTACGCCCGTGCGAGCTGCACCTGGTTGACGGTGAGTCCCTGGCCGATGGGCAGGTTGAGGATCGACGTTCCGGACCACTGTTCGGGGTTCGTGTAGTCGGGGACGATGCCGGGTTCCTCACCGGGGACGTCGACGCCGCTGGCGGTGCCGAAGCCGAACT
>JACJWX010000022.1 GCA_020636905.1 Actinomycetota bacterium
TCGCGATCGTCGTGTCGCGCCGATGACCGGCGCCCGCTCCGCCACGGCCGCCGCGCTCGCGGCTGCGGTGATGCTCGTCGGCTGCACGGGGAGCGATTCGGATCCGGAGCCCGCGCACTCATCGACGGTGGCCACACGGACCGCCGGTCAGGAGACGCCGTCGACGACCGCGACCCTGCTCGATCCGACGGCCCCGAGCCCCCCGGCGGGTGCGGACGATCCGGACGCCCGCGCGGTCCAGGAGACGGTTCGGCGATATCTCACGGCGCTCGTCGAGGGCGACGGCGCGACCGGTTGCGCGTCACTCACGGTCGCCGCGGCGACCGAGTTCACTCGCCTCGCCGCCGTCGACGTCGGTGGGGCGACGTGCCTGGAGGTGTTCACGGCGATCTCCGAGCAACTGAGCGACGCCGAGCGTGATGCGTTTCGCGTCGCGGCCATCGGCGTTCCCGCCGTGTCAGGCGCTGCGGCCGAGGTGCAGGTGACGGTCTCGGATCGGACGACCACCGTGGCACTGGCCCGGGAGGGGGCGTCGTGGCTCGTGAGCGACGTCCCCGGTGCCGAAACCGGCGGCACCATCCCGTAGGCGGTCCCGGCGCATCCCGGGACCGCGGCCTACGCCGGGTGGGTGAAGGGATCGTCCTCGCTGAGCCAGGCCTGGAATGCCGCGTGATGGGCGAGGTACTCCTCGAACTGGGCGATGCCGCGGGCCGCCCAGGTCGGCACCATCGCCTCGGCGGGAATCACCAGGATCGAATTGCTCATTGTCGGTCTCCTTCTCGTCGCCGTCATCCATAAGAACGAGACTGCCGAGCATTCGTACGAAGTTACTTTGTAAGGGAATTGTGAACGTCGATTGCCGGCGGCGAGCCGCTTCCTCTCACGATGAGACGGAGGACGCGGTGGTCAGGCGCGGTCGAGAAGGACGGCCGCCCACCCCAAGGGCGCTCCGATTCCGGCGACGCGGGACGTGAGCAGGTCGCCCAGTGCAGGGTCCAGCCGGCCGGTGGTGCCGTCCACGACGACGATCCGCTCGGCATCCCTGCCACGGACGAGTCCGAGCGTCACCGGGAACACCCAGGTGCGGTGCGCCAGCACCGTGAGTTCCACGACCGCCTCGGGAATGAGGTCGGCGCCGAGCCGTTCCAGATGTCGTGCTCGCGCCGCCGGCTGAGTGAGATCGGCCAGCCGGGCGACGCTACCGGCGATCCGTCCGCCGATCGCCGCGGCACCCACCGCGTGGGGAAGCTGCGGCGCATCGAGCTCGACCTCCTCGACCGGCGTCGGCTCGCTCGCCGCTCCGAGCGCACGACCGGTGACGGCCTCGAACGTCGTCCACTGGCGCGTGGCGGCCGGGGCGCCGCGCCGCCCCCGCGGTGTCACCAGCTCGATCTCGAGTTCGTGAACCCCGAGCCACGCGTCGCCGATGTCGGTGACACGCTCGGTGAGCGTGCCGCGGAGGCCCCGCGCCCGCGTTCGCACGACACGGGCCGCCGGTTCGCCGCCGACCCGCCGGGACAGGCCGACCGTGGTGGCCACGCCGCTACGACGCGTGAGTTCCTCGAGCAGCTGTGCGCCGAGGCGCTCGGCGAGATCGGCCCCGTCCCAGATGGTGACCCCGTGGGCGGTAGCGGCGCTCCGGGCCGCGGGGCCCGCACCGGCGGGGCAGGCCAGGATGGCCTGGGCGACGCCGAGATCGTCGCGCATGAGCGCGCATCGCGCCACGACCTGCTGGTCGACCGGCTGCGCCCAGTTCTTGCACTCCACCACGACGGTCCGGGGCAGGAGGACGTCACGCTCCTCGGCGCGAACGTCCACTTCGTACCTCGCGCCGGAACGTCCGACGCAGTCGACGTTCCGGGTCACGCTGTACCCGTGCGACGAGAACAGGCCGGCGATCGATTCTTCGAGAACCCTGCCGTGCTCGTGGGCGGTCCGCTCGTGCATCACCGACGACGGTAGCCGTCGGCTCCGACGGCGAAGGGACCTCCTCGGGCACCGGTCGATCCGTGACACAAATCGCTGTCGCCGACGGGCGAACGGGCATACGCTTGACCCATGTTCGAGGTGCGCATCCACGGTCGCGGTGGCCAGGGAGTCGTCACCGCAGCGGGGCTCCTGTCCGAGGCGGCGTTCGAGGAGGGATGCCACGCGCAAGCGTTCCCGAGTTTCGGCTCCGAACGCACCGGTGCTCCCGTGGTCGCGTTCTGCCGCATCGCGGACGGGCCGATCAGGACGCGAGAGCCGGTCATGCATCCCGACGCGCTCGTGGTGCAGGACCCGACCCTCGTGCATCAGGTCGATCTGTTCGCCGGGCTGGCTTCCGACGGCTACGTCCTCATCAACTCGTCGCGCACGCTCGAGGAACTTGGACTGGAATCGTTGATCGAGGGGAGACCTCCCGGGCGGGCCGTCACGATGCCGGCCAGCGAGATCGCGCGTGAGCACGCGGGACGTCCGGTGCCCAACGCCGTGCTGCTGGGTGGCCTCGCGGCCCTCACCGGAATCGTCCACCTCGACTCGGTCGTGGGCGCGATCCGGGAGAAGTTCCCCGCGGAGATCGCCGAGGGCAACGTCGCCGGGGCGACGGCGGCGTTCGCGCTGCTCGGCGGGACACCACGGGAGGTGGTCGATGCGCGCGCAGATTGAGGGTTCCCAGGCCGTCGCCCGAGCGGTCGCCGCCTGCCGCCCCGGCGTGGTGTGCGCGTACCCGATCTCGCCGCAGACCCACATCGTCGAAACGCTGTCGGCCCTGGTGAAGGACGGGCAGGTTCCGGGCTGCGAGTTCGTGAACGTGGAGTCCGAGTACGCGGCCATGTCGACCGCCATCGGGGCGTCCGCGGTCGGTGCGCGGGCTTGCTACCGCGACCAAAGGAGCCAGGTCTGCCTCATACGGTCGAGGTTCACGCGTCTGGACTCCGGCCGGATCGTCATGACGGTGGTGAACCGTGCCACGGCGCGCCCATCAACATCTGAACGACCAGGCGACACCATGCCGTGCAGCGCGACCTGCAGGCTGCAGCCACGCCGAGAAAATCCAGAGGCCGTCGATCGCAATATCCAGGCGTTCAGGATCGAGACGATCTCGTCGGGTCATGGTGCATGGACGGGTTCATCTTGACCCACGGGTCGAGACGGGAGATCCCGGAACCGGCGTGAATGACGTTCCTCCTGCCGCCCTTCCACCCCGCGTTATATGCTCGGACCCCCTGACGCGCCGGTGCCAGATCGGGCGATGTCGGCCCGGCATTCTCACGAGGTGGGTACCTCGCCCACCATCGCCAAATGGAGGCCCTGGAGCTGATCCCCCAGGTGGCGGCCGAATTCAAGGATGCGTTCGGGCGTGAGTCGGGCGGGCTCATGCACACCTACCGCTGCGAGGACGCCGAAACGATCGTCATCGCCCTGGGCTCGGTGCCAGACCATCACATCGTCGTCGACGAACGGCGGGCCGCGGGTGAACGCATCGGTGTGCTGGGCATCACGAGCTTCCGACCCTTCCCGCGTGAGCAGGTACGGGACGCCCTCCAGCACGCGAAACGGTTCGTGTCACTCGAGAAGGCCTTCTCGGTGGGCATCGGCGGGATCGTGTCGTCGAACGTGCGCGCCTCGCTGATCGGCCACCCCATCACCAACTCCACGGTCATCGCCGGGCTCGGTGGACGGCCGATCACCAAACGGTCCCTTCACGCCATGCTCGATCGCGCGGTGCGCGACGAACTCGAGTTCCTCGAATTCCTGGACCTCGACCGTGCGCTGGTGGACCGTGAGATCGAGCGCACGAAGCTCGATCGCCGCTCGGGCCCGGCCGCTGAGATCCTTTCAGGGGACTGCTGAGTGGTGCGACACCACTGAGAAAGCGCGCGAACGGCACACGGTGGCGCAACAGTCCGCATCCGACCCGGTTCGCTTCTACCAGGTGGGGAGCTTCGCCGTCGGGAACCGCCTGCAGCCGCTCGACCTTCGCACCGTCCAGTCGGACCAGGACCGCCCGAATCGCCGACGCGCTATCGCGCGCAGGCTGTGGCGAGGTTCTCGCGCGCTACGCCCTGGATGCGGCGGTGCGGGCCACCGACGGACGGCTCGTGTCGGTGAACGCCACGGCTGCCTGGAGGTCTTCTCCACGCCGTTCCCCGAGACCTCATGGCAGATCCCATGGCTGCATTCGTTGTTCATAACGCCCTGCTGTGGGCTACAGGATGGCCGCCGGGCTTCGGCCCAGGGCGGTCCTCTGACGTCCGCGTAATGCTCAGGGGGTGACGGCGGGCAATCGTCGACATCGGGTTTGTTTGCCCTCTCGGGGATGTTTCGATGCAACGACGACGTGCCTTACGTCTGTTACGCGACAACGAGGCGTACAAGAAACACCGGGGTAGCGGTCGGCGCCACTCTCCCGGCGCGGCAAGGTACGCAGACCACCCAGGCGAAAGTCGGGCTGTGGAGTTTCTCCGGGAATCTTCTTCGGCAGGCAAGAACGTCCGCGCACGGAGCGGCCCACGATCCCGTACGTCGCCACCGCGATTTGTCGCCGACCTGCACGACCTCGAGGCTAAGGTCACCACGGCTATGGGTATGCACGGTTTCGCCATGCTATCTGCACGTGCTGGTGCCGTGCCTGCTGGGTGGGGGAGCGTCGAGCGACATCACTAAGGTCAAAAGGGCGACCAGTCGGGCATCTTCCCCGTGCTCCTCGAGGCTCCGCGATGGCGAGGTGTGTGGTGGCGGCGACCGGGATCCGGCGGCACGCTGAGTACCGCCTGCGCCAGAAACGATTCGCTCACCCTGTTCAGCACCCACCTGCCGCGGATGGATGTCATCGATCGCTGCAGGCCGGCTGACGGAACACGCGCTGCCCGGTACGCCGTTCGAGACGGAGGTCCGGTGATGGCACCGCACGAGGACGAAAGCACTCCCATGAACGACAAGCCGTTCGCCATCACCCTGGACGTCGGATCCAGCCTGGCCAACCACACCGGGAGCTGGCGCACCGAACGCCCCGTCTACGTCGACCGGCTGCCACCGTGCAACGCCGCGTGCCCGGCGGGCGAGAACATCCAGGCCTGGCTCTACCACGCCGAAGAGGGCGACTACGAGGCCGCCTGGCGCGTGATCATGCGGGACAATCCGCTCCCCGCCACGATGGGGCGTGTCTGCTACCACCCGTGTCAGACCGACTGCAACCGGGCGCAGATCGACGAGGCCGTCGGGATCAACGCGGTCGAACGGTTCCTGGGCGACCTCGCGATCCGCGAGGGGTGGAGCGTCGCGCCTCCCGAGCAGGAGTCGGGGAAGCACGTGCTCGTCATCGGAGCCGGGCCGTCCGGCCTGTCGAGTGCCTACCACCTGCGCAGGCTCGGCCATCGCGTGACCGTGCGTGACGCGGAACCGCGCCCCGGCGGGATGATGCGGTACGGCATCCCCGCATACCGGTTGCCGCGCGACGTGCTCGATGCGGAGATCGAGCGCATCGCGGCCACCGGGGTGACCTTCGAGATGGAACGCACGGTCACCGACCTGGAGGCGGTGCTCGAACGGGAAGGGTTTGATGCGGTCTTCCTGGCCGTGGGTGCCCACGTGGGTCGCCGGGCGTACATCCCCGCGGGCGAGGCGGCGCGGATCGTCGATGCCATCGCCCTGCTCCACGACGTCGAGGTGGCCGACGAGACGCACGTCGATCCGCCGTTGCTCGGGCGCCGGGTGGTGGTCTACGGGGGCGGCAACACCGCCATCGACGCGGCGCGCAGCGCGCGGCGGCTGGGAGCCCAGGACGCGATCATCGTGTATCGCCGCACGCGGGAACGCATGCCGGCCCACGAGAGCGAGGTGCGGGAGGCCGAGGAGGAGGGCATCCGTCTGCGCTGGCTCACGACGATCACGCAGGTCGAGTCGGGGAGCATGACCATCGAGAAGATGGAACTCGACGAGACCGGGTTCCCACAGCCCACCGGCGAGTTCGAGGAACTCGAGGCGGATGCGGTCGTGCTCGCCCTCGGGCAGGACGCGGACCTCAGCCTGCTGGAGGACGTCCGCGACGTGGTGGTCGAGCGCGGTGTCGTGCAGGTCGACGCCGAGTCGATGATGACCGGGCGGGCCGGGGTGTTCGCCGGCGGCGACATGGTGCCGGCGGAGCGCACCGTGACCGTGGCGATCGGCCACGGCAAGCGCGCCGCGCGCCACATCGACGCCTGGCTTCGCGGCGAGACCCACCGCCCATCAGACAAGCACGAGCCGGCCACGTTCGATCGGCTCAACACCTGGTACTACGCCGACGCACCTCACCAGGTGCGAGAGAAGCTGGAGGCGGCGCGGCGGACCTCCAGCTTCTCCGAGGTGGTGCACGGGCTCGACGAGGAGAGCGCCCAGTTCGAGGCGCGGCGCTGCATGTCGTGCGGTAACTGCTTCGGCTGTGACAACTGCTTTGGGGTCTGCCCCGACAACGCCGTCATCAAACTCGGGGCGGGGAAGTACGAGTTCAACCTGGACTTCTGCAAGGGCTGCGGCATCTGCGTGGAGGAGTGCCCGTGCGGCTCCATCACCATGGTGCCCGAGGACGTCTGAGGCGGTCCGCCGGCGCGGTCAGGTCGGCACGGCTCGGGCGAAGCCGTCGTGGATCCAGATGAGAAGCGACACGGGAGGCGGCGTCGAGGGATCGCCCGGGGCCGGCCCGGGACCCATCACCCGTCAGCGGGCCAGTCGAGGGCGTCGCGCCGCTCCCACGCCGCGGTTTCCCGCTCGTACGAGGCCATCTCGTCGGGCGACGTGGCCCTGATGGCCTCGCGAAGCGCGATGAACCGGTCCCGACGCGCCTGATCGTCGGCCGGCCGTTCGAGATTGCCGTCCATGTCCACCCTCCGCTTCGAAGTCCGTGTGGCGGACCGCTCCTGCGGCCCGCCACACGAGTCGATCAGCCGCCGAACATCTTGCCGATGTCGGTGATTCGTCCCTGCAGGCTGTTGTCGTCGGGGACGCTGCCCTCGGGCGTGAGGCCGTCCACGAGACCCGGGATCAGGTCGGCCAGTCCGCCGGCCGCCTCGTCACGCGACACGCCGGCCTGGTTGGCGATGTCGTCCAGCTCGTCGTCGCTGAACGCCTGACGCACGTGGCCCGCGTCGAGCGACTGGTTCTCGCCCTGACCGACCCACGAGTCCGCCTGACTCGAGAGTCCGGCGCTCTGGAACTTGCCCAGGAGCCCTCCGAGGCTGCCGAGGCCGCCGGATGCGCCCTTGCTGGCGAGCATTCCGAGCACGACCGGGAGGAGCTTGGTCGCCATGCTGCTGCTGCCACCGCTCTTGCCGCCGAGCAGCTGACCGAGCGCGCCGCCGGCGAGGTTGTCCAACAGACCCATGTGGTCTCCTTGTGTTGTTCGGGGGACCCGAATCCTACGGTTCGGAAACAGCCAAGAAGGCCGCCGCGGGTGCGTCTGGCGCGGTACAACCACCTGGTGAACGCACTCGCACCACCCGGGTCACCGGCGCACGCCCGCCTGCGGCAGGCCGTCATCGCGGTGACCGTCGCCATCGTGCTGGCCGACTCGTCCGTGGTCATCCTGGCGCTTCCCGACATCCTCACGAGGTTCGACGTCGAGGTCGCCCAGGTGGCTTGGGTGCTCACCGCGTACAACCTCGTGCTCGCCCTGCTGGCGATCCCCGCGGCGATGATCAGCCGCCGGGCACCGGGTGCCATCTGGGCGGTCGGAGCGGTGGTGTTCGGCGGGGCATCAGTCGCCTGCGCCCTCGCCGGGTCGCTCGAAGTCCTCATCGCAGCCCGGTGCGTCCAGGCCGTGGGCGGCGCCTTCCTGGTCGCCGGTGCCCGGCCGTTGCTCGACACGCTCACCCCGCGGGCGGGGCGCATGTGGGCCGTGGCCGGCGTGGCGGGGCTCGCGGTCGGGCCCGCCGTCGGGGGCGCGCTGACCCAGCTCATCTCCTGGCAGTCGATCTTCGTGGTGCAGGTGCCCGTGATGCTCGTCGGCGCGGCGGCGCTCGGACTGCGCACCCGGCGCGAGACGGGGACGCCTGGTCGGCCCCACGTCCTGGCCAACCTTTCGCTGGTGCTGATCTCGGCGGGGCTCACGGCGGCCCTGTTCCTCGTGGTGCTGCTCATGATCAATGGCTGGGGCATGCGGCCGCTGGCCGCGGCCGTCGGCGTGACCCTGATGCCGATCGCGGCGATCCTCTCGGCCCGGATCGCCGGCCATGTGGGCAGCGACTGGGCGCGCGCGATGGCGGGAGCCGTGGGTGTCGGCGGCGGCCTCGTGGCGCTGGGGCTCATGCCCGGCGCGTCGGTGTGGTGGACCGCGCTGCCGCAGCTGTTGATCGGCCTGGGGCTGGGTCTGGCGATCCCCGCGCTGACCGACGCCGCCCTCACCGAAGGGCGCGACCAGGTGGTCCACGCCGGTTGGACCATCGCCGCGCGGCACCTCGGGGTGGTCCTCGGGATCCTGCTGCTGACACCGATCTTCGTCGCCGATCTCGACCGGCAGCAGGATCGGGCCCTCAACGCGGTGACGGGGATCGTGCTCGACAGCTCCATCGCGCCGGAGACCAAGATCGCCCTGGCGCGGGAAGGCGAGGCCGTGATCGCGGCCGCCGACGGCAGGGTGCCCGATGTAGCCCCGGCATTCGACGCCGTCACGCCGCGCGAGGACGACCGCTCGGCCTTCCGCGACCTCCAGGCGGTGGTCACCGATCGGGTGGCCCGGGCGGCGACCGCGTCGGTCACACGATCCTTCCTGGCCGCCGCGGCGCTGGCGCTGCTCGCGCTGCTTCCGCTCGGACGCGCGCGACTGGGAGTGCGTCCGCGATGATCGGCCGCATCGATGCCCAGCCGCGCAGCCTGGTTCTGGTGGGGAGTGTCGCGGCGGCCGCGCTGGTGCTGATCCTCGCGTACGTGGCGATGGGCGGCGGACGGTACGACCCTCTCCGTGTGGCCAATCCGTGCGATCCCCGTGAATGGCGTTCCCCCCAGGGCAGCCAGGAGGTGGCCGAGCAGGTCACGCTGTCCGCACTCGACGGCGCCGCGTGCGACCTCGGCGTGTCACGCGAGGAACTCGCCCTGGCCATCGCCAACGAGGACGACTTCGCGGCGTTCCTGGGGGAACGCGGCATCGACCAGGGGCGCGCCGAAGCCGCGCTCCGGCGTGGCATGGAACGAGCCATCGACGACGCCGCCCGCGCCGGGGCGATCAACGGGTTCGAGGAATTCGCCCTGCGGCAGGTGGTCCCGAGGCTTCCCGCGGGACGGCTCCTGCAGGCCGTCCGCGACGGGGACCTGAACTGGCTCGGGGCGTTGGTGGGGTAGGGCCGTGGACGTCGGAAAACTCGCGGACGGGCTGTGGTGGTGGAGCTGTGACGGGTGGCGCGCCGCCTACGTGGAGCTTCCCGAGACGATCGTGCTGGTCGATCCGGTGCTGCCCGCGGAACCGGACGAGCTGGATCGGTTCTGGCGGGCGCTCGACCGCGACGTCGCCCGGCTCGGACGGCCGCTCGTCGTCCTTGCGACGGGGGCGCTCTCGGACGATGCGGTGGCTGTTCGACGGCGCTACCGGCACGCCAGCGTGCTGGCCCCGGGGGTGAGTCCCGAGGGCGTGGAGGGGCACGAGTTGCCGGATGGACGCTGGGCGTACCGCATCCCCGCGTACGGGGCGGTCGTGGGGCCGGCGGACGCGGACCTGCAGCAGATCAGCGGCGCTCGGGCCGCCGATCACGTGGTCAGGACCGGGCCGGGCTCAGTCGCGTGAGGTTGCCATCACCCCGTTGTCCGCCTCGTCCGGGGTGATGCCCAGCAGGAAGAGGACCGAGTCCAGATACGGGACGCTGACCGAGGTGTCGGCGCGTTCCCGCACCACCGGCTTGGCGTTGAACGCCACGCCCATCCCGGCGGCCTCGAGCATGTCCAGGTCGTTGGCGCCGTCGCCGATGGCAACGGTACGGCTCAGGGGCAGTCCTTCGGCCGCGGCGAGCTCGCGCAGCGCGTCGGCCTTGGCCGCGCGGTCGATGATCCGTCCGGTCACCCGCCCGGTGAGGCGGCCGTCGGCAATCTCCAGGCGGTTGGCGACGGCGCGGTCGATGCCCAGATCGGCGGCGATCGCCTCGACGATCTCGATGAACCCGCCCGAGACCACCGCCACCGTCATCCCGAGGGAGTGGAACGTCGACACGAGCGTCCGGGCTCCGGGGGTGAGTCGCACGCGCCGGCGGGTGCGCTCGAGCACCGCCTCCGGCAGGCCCTCGAGGGTGGCCACGCGCGCGTGGAGACTCTCGGCGAAGTCCAGCTCCCCGCGCATCGCCGACTCGGTGATCGCGGCCACCTCCGCCTCGCGACCGGCCTCGGACGCCAGCAGCTCGATGACCTCGTCCTGGATGAGGGTGGAATCGACGTCCATCACCACCAGCCGACGGCCGATCCGTGCCAACCCCCCCGGGGCGACGCTGATGTCGACGCCCTCGTCGTGCGAGACCAGCGCGAGCTCGCGCCGCAACGCGGGGACGTCGGCGCCCGAGCAGTCGAGCTCGACGGCGGTGACCGGATGGCGGGCAAGGCGCTGGATCCGGTCGATGTTGGCCCCGTGCGACGCGATGCGATTGGCCACCGACGCGACCGCCGCCGGGCGCAGCGGCGCCCCCAAGACCACGACGGCGGCACGCCCGGTGCGGGGCCGGCGACTGTCGCCCCGGCCGATACCGATCGTGGCCGTCATGCCCTGCGCGTCGGCGATGCGGCGGATGTGATCGCGGAGGACCGATTCGGCGCGGGCGTCGGTGGGCGCGGTCACCAGGGCCGCGAGCGTGAGTCGTCCGCGGACGACCACCTGTTCCACGTCCAGGACGTCGCACTCGCTCTCGGCCAGGGTGTTGAACAGGGCGCCGGTGACGCCCGGGTGGTCATCCCCGGCGAGCGTGACCAGCATGGTCGGCGTGTCGCGGTGGTCGGTCATGCGAGCGGAAGGGTAGTGACAATTGAGCCTGCTTGAAGGGGCTGGTGTCTGCGGAGAAGAGTCTCTTGAGGGACGAGGGCCATCGTCCGTCGAGAACTGGACGGGCGACCAGCACGTTTCTGGGGCTTGCCGTGCAATTCTGTGACGGACCGTCCCAAAACGTCCCCGAATGGCACCCCCCATGCGCAATGACGAAACGCCCTATCCGCCTTCCGGTTCGCAGGGAGGGGCGTCGCCCGATGAAGTGCTCGACGCCGCCCATTTCTCCGAGTCGGAGGCTCAGGCAGATCTCGCCTCGCGTCTGTCGATGCTTGACAGGCTGCATGAGGAAGGACAGATCTCGGCTGCTGAGCTGAAAGAGGCGCGACTGCGAGTGATGGCCGAGGCTGGAGCACCCCGCGGGTTTGACTCTGACGTGGTGGCCGACTCCCCTGGACGGCCTTCGTCGGCCGTCGGGGGCACCTCTTCGAGCGTCACGGGTGTCTCGGAGCGAGATGGCGCTGCTGAATCCCGGCAAGCGATTGCTGATCCAACAATTGCCACGCACAAGCCCCAGGGGAGGAGGATCCTTGGTCTTCCCGTCTGGGGGGTGGCTGTGACCGCGGTTGGGGCCGTCGTTGCCGGGCTCGTCTTGGGTTTCGCGTTGCTGGGCGGAGATGATGCTTCTGATGCCGCATCTGGTGGAGGGGATACGGCGTATGCGACTCAGGTCGGTCGCCCGCTCGGTCAGCTCACCTCATCTGTTGTCGTCGTCGGCAAGGGACTGGCGCGAGCGAACGAGCCGGGGGATCTCAAGACCGTGAATCGCATGGCCAAGCGCCAGATCGATGTTGTCGAGGGTGCCCGCAGGGCCTTGTCCGGGATCTCTGTTCGCGCCGAGGACCGTCCGGCTCAGCAGCGGTTGATCAAGGCTGCTGCTGACCAGCGCCGGTTCCTTGTGGCCCTAGTTCGCGCGACCGGGGGCACCCCGAGCGAGGCGAGCCTCAAGAGTCTCAATCAGGCCCGATCAGCGGCCGGTCAGACCCTCGTGAGTTACCGACGCTTCTTCGCGGCGGCACCGGCCGCCCCGGATGCGATCACAGCAACTGACATCACCGATGTGTCCGGGGTGCGCTCCGCGTTGAAGTCGGCCATCGCCGCCGCCACGCCACCCCCTACGTCAGCCGCTGGCTCGAGTGCGCCCAAGACCGGGGGAAGCTACGGGGGCGGAAGTTTCCAGAGCCCGACCGGGAACATCCGCTGCCAGATCTCCGGGTCGACGCTGTACTGCTCGACATCAAACGACGGATTTGGAGTCTCGCTGCCCGGCTTCGGGTCACCAACCACAGGCCAATTCACGGCCGCGGGCGGAGTGGTGGTTCCATACGGCAGTTCCTGGTCGAGCGGACTCTTCCGGTGCGAATCGGCATTTGACGGCATCACGTGCTCGAACCAGTCAGGCAATGGATTCTTCCTGAATCGCGACGCGTTCCGTCCCTTCTAGGTGAGCCGCCGAGCAGACCGCAATCGACCATTGGACGACGATCCCCTTCGAATTCGTCGGAGGATCGTCTGGCAAGAGGAGCGCGAACGTCGACGAACTCGCCGTCGGCGTGCCCTCGGTGCTGTCCTGGCGATCCTCGGCGTGGGCGCGGCGTCCTGGTCGGTCCAAACGTTTGTGGCTTCCGATGGGGGTCGTTCGCAGTCATCAGCCAGCTCCGAGACGCCCAGACCGGTTCGAGTTGACGTTGGGCCGCCGCTTTCAGATCCGGCACCCTCCCGGGGGGGCGACCCCGATTCCTCGGGGCGAACCGAGGTCTCACGCGGCTCACCCGCCGCGGCACCGGGTAGTAGCCCGACGTCTCCGGCGAAAACGCCGCCACCAGCCCTGGCGCCCGCTGGCGAGCCGAGGCCAGCGGCGCCCCGGCGACCCGTGGTGTGGCTGCAGGCTGGTCATGTGTCGCCCCGTGAACCCGGCTATTCGGCCCAGACCGGCGCCGGGGCGGGCGCCTTTGGATCAGAGATCGGGTTCACGTCCGCGCTTGCCCCGAAAGTGATCTCCCGCTTAAACGCCGCCGGGGTGGACGCACGATTCACCCCAGGGGAAGTCTCACCGCTCGGAGCGCCAGGGGCCGCGTTCGTTTCTCTGCACTACGACATCCCTCAGGGGCGCGCACTGATCGGCT
>JACJWX010000023.1 GCA_020636905.1 Actinomycetota bacterium
TCGAGTCACCTGCCGCGTCCGCGACCCCATCCTGGATGGCCCGGACAATTGTGCGGCAGGCGTTCTCGTCCCCTCGTGCGGCGAGGACCCGGGCCAGGACACACGCGGCGAATGCGGCGACCGAGCGCTGGCCGGTCTGCTCCGCCAGGCGCCGTGCCTCGTCCGCGTCGGTGAGCGCCCCGTCCCAGTCGCCGGTCGCCGTGAGCAGGTGCCCACGCATGGCCAATGGATATGGCAGCAATGACGGCGCGGAGAGGGCGCGCCCGATTCCGATGAGACGGTCCGCGAGTTCGCGAGCGGCGGAGAAGCTGCCGACGGCCACGAGCGGGTTGAGGAACATGGCCACGCGTGCCCATCCGAGCGGATCCCCGGGTGCGACGGCACTCATCGGATCGGTCACGCGATCCATGCGCTCCGCCCAGTCCGGGTCTCCGCGAAGCACCGCCCACACGGCCACCGTGATGTCGACCTGGGTCCGGACGGCAGCCGGTGCATCATCAGGGAGCCGGGCTTCGCTCGCACGCGCGAGTGTCCCGCCCTCCGCATCGCCTGCCATTCCCGCCGCATGCGCGGCCTCGGCCAGCAGTGAGGCGCTCACCGCCCTGTCGACACCGGGGCGCTCCGCTTCCCCGACGAGCATGTCCCGCGCCCGCTCGACGTCCCCGGTCATCATCTCGAGGTGGGCTCGGGCCACGCTGGCCGTCGCCGCGATCACCGGGTCGCCCGCCTCTCGGACCGCCTGGTCGAGGCAGTCCCGCGCAAGGCCAGCACGTCCCGCCATCATCGCGAACATGCTCGCCTCGAGGAGCCGGGGCGCCCGCGACGAGTTGACGGTGGTGAGCTGCGCGGCTCGGCGCATCGCCTCCGCCGCCTCGGCATAGCCCATCCGTGCCGCGGCACGACGCCCGGCCTCCTCGACGACGGCTGCCACGTCGTCGTCCGGTCCGTCCGTCGCCGCTGCGAGGTGCCGGGCGCGTTCCTCGACGCCGGGGTCTCCGAGCGCCCCGGCGGCATCCGCCAGCGCGGCGTGCGCGGCGCGGCGCTCCGGCCCGCTCGCCGCCGCATAGGTCGCGGCCCGAAGGAGCGGGTGGCGAAACAGGATTCCCTCCGCACCGATGGTGACGATGTCCGCCGCTTCGGCCTCGAGCAGCGCATCGTCGATTCCGGCGTCGCGAAGCGCGCTCGAGATCAACGCGGGAGCGCCGCTCCCGGCCGCCGCGATCACCAGCGCCCGGCGACAGACCGGGGACAGCGGGAGCAGGTGCGAAAGAAGCGCGCGCGTCATGCCGGGACCTGCACTGAAGACGTCCGGAAGCGGGGTGACACCCGCGAGCTGGTCGGTGCTGAGGGCCGCCGTGGTCTCGATCAGGGCGAGCGGATTCCCTGCGGTCTCCCCCGCCAGTTTCGTCGCGACATGATCGGCCACCGCGGTCGGCGCGTGGCTGCGGACGAGCTGGACGGCCTCCGCCTCGGGCAGCCCCTCGATGCGAAGCACCGCGATACCACGGGTTCGCTGCAGCGCCGCCGGTGGGACGTCCCGCGCCCCGACCAGCAGTCCGATCGCCTCGGCCGTGAGCCGCCTGGCGACGAACGCCAGACAGTCCAGCGACGCCGGGTCGAGCCACTGTGCATCGTCGACCACGAGCAGCAGGGGTCGTTCCTCGGCAGCGCCCGCGAACAGCGAGAGCGCGGCGACGGAGACGGTGAACCGATCGCCCGGCGCGGGCGGCCCCAGGGCGAGCGCACCGGCGAGGGCGGCTGCCTGGGGAGGCGGCAGTGAATCGATCCGGGACGCGAACGGGCGGACCAGCGCGTCCAGCCCGGCGAAGGCGAGACCCGCTTCGGTTTCGAAGCCGCCCGCACGTACGACGCAGAAGTCACCGGCGCGCGCAACGGCATCCTCGAGGAGCGCCGTCTTCCCCACACCGGGGTCCCCCACGAGCAGCACCGTGCCGCTTCTGCCACCGTGAGCGCCGGCAAGAATCCGATCGATCTCCGCCCGTTCGGCGGCACGTCCAACGAACATTTCTGCATGCTATTGCGTGCGTTTCGTCGGTGGTGGTACATACGGCACGTGGCGGGCGTGATTCTCCGGAGACCCCGCCGACGTGGCGAAGGCGGGGTCCCGGCGATGTGCACGAACCAATCCCGATGCGCTGGGTCGAACGAGTGAGCGGGTGTTGGAGGCTGCGGGTCCCCCCGGCAGGCCCCCGTATCCCTGCCCGAGTCAGTCCGAAGACACGGCCAGGCGCAGGTCGCCCGTGCCCCGTCCATGAATGGGACCGCGCTGCGACGGGCTCTTGGGGACTGCGCGCCTGCCATCGAGATAGCGGTTGCGCGCGGCCATGTATGCGTCCCAGCCGGGGACGAGCGCGTCGTCGGGATCGAGACTGCGGTGGATGCCTACACGCGCCGCATCTGCTGCGGAACCGGGGTCGGCGCCGAACGTGGTCATCAGGGGCCTCCTCGTGGTGATGGGAGGCTCGACGCTACTGCCGACCCCCTGCCGCGTCGCCGATGAAAACCCTGGATCTCGGGGAGGCTCACCGGCACCTCGGTCGGTCAGGGCGATTCTGTGCTGATCGGTCGCGAGGCTGAGCGGGAGCGTATTTCCGCCCTGCTCGGCGGGGCCGCCGAGGGCAGGTCGGGCGCCCTGGTGATCGTGGGTGACCCCGGTGTCGGGAAGACGGCGCTCGTCGAACACGCGATCTCCAGCGCCGGCGATCTCCGCGTCGCGCGGGCCACCGGCTTCGAAATGGAGACCGATCTGGCGTTCGCGGGTCTCGCGTCGATCCTGGGTCCGTTCGTCCACTTGATCGAAGCGTTGGTGGCGCCGCAGGCCGCCGCGCTGTCGGGCGCACTCGGGATCGGACCGCCCCTCCCTCCGGGAGACCGCTTCACCGCCTATGTCGGCGCGTTGAACGTGCTGGCCGAGGCAGCCGAGAGCGGCCCGCTGTTGGTGGTGGTGGACGACGCCCACTGGTTGGATCCGGCGAGCCTGGATGCCCTCGCGTTCGTCGCGCGGCGGGTCACCGCTGAGGGAATCGCGATTCTCGCCGCCGCGCGACACGAACCCCCGGCCATGACGCGGCGGACCCAGGGCATCGAGGTGCTCCAGCTCGAGGGACTCCCGTTGGACGACGCCCGCCGACTCATCGAGGGACACGCCGGTCGACTCCCCGCCCCGACCGTCACCGCGCAGATCGCCCACCAGGGGGCGGGGAATCCGCTCGCACTCATCGAAGCGGTGGACGCACTCTCCGCTGCGCAGTTGAGCGGTTCCCAGCCGCTCCCCGACGTGCTGCCCGTCGGCGAGGCGCTCGCCCGGGCGTTCACCGCCCAGGCGCGGGCGCTCGACGAGCGCAGCTCCAGGGCGCTCCTCATCGCCGCAGCGGGTTGAGGGGATGCCGGTCTGGTCGACGAGACGCTCGCGCGACAGGGACTGGATGACGCGCTGGTGGACGCGGAGGCCGCGGGACTCGTGCGGCTGGGCCCGGAGGGTGCCCGCTTTCGGCACCCGCTGGTGCGCAGCGGCATCTATCGCTCGGCGTCGCCCGATGACCGCCGGGCGGCCCACCGGGCGCTCGCCGAGGTGGCGCTCGCCCGCGGCGCCGACGGCGCACACGCTGCTGCCCGGCACAATGCGGCGGCGGCCACAGGACCCGACGAGAACGTCGCCGCGGCCCTGGCGGCGGCCGGGCGAGCCGCCGCATCCCGTCTGGGCTATGCCGAAGCGGCAAGCCTCGTCGCCAGGGCCGCCGAACTGACCCCGGATGGCGACATGCGCGCACCGCGTCTGCTCGAGGCGGGCAGTCTGGCAACGCTCGCCGGCCAGTCCGACCTGGCGAGGACGGCCCTCGATCGTGCCATCAGCGAAGCTCGTGACCCACAGCTCGGCTCCGCCGCACGCGGCGCGAGGGCGCATCTGGAGATGTGGACCGGCAACGTCATACGTGCCCGGCAGATGCTCACCGACGAGGCGATGCGCATCTTCGACGCGGCACCGCAGGCCGCCGCCACGTTGCTCCTCGACGCGGCGCTTGCGGCCGAGATAGCCGGCGACGTTCGCCCAGCGCCGCCAGGGGCGCCACCGCCGGTCGTGCCCGGGGCGCTGCCCCCTGGTGTCCATCTCGCCGCAGCCCGGGCCGTCACTGCGGTGCTCTGCGGCGAGATCGATGCGCAGAGGAATGGATCGAGGCGATCGGAGACCCGGTCAGCGATCACCTGGGAAGCAGCCCGCTCGACCTCGCCAGTGCCGGCGTCTGGCAGACCGCGCTCGCCTGGTGCGGAGCCACGATCGTCCGCAGCCCTTGCGGGGGCGGCTCGAACACCTGGCGCCTCCTGTCCGGCCCGTCGTGCTCCGCTCCCGCTGGCCAGCCTGGCAGAACGGTGGCTGTCCGGCGACTGGCCGGGGGCAGTCGCGATTGGACAGGCGGCGGCGGAACTGGCGGACGAGATAGGCATGGTCGGTGCTGCGGCGCTCGCCCGGACCCACCTCACGCGGCTGTTCGCGACGCGTGGCGAAGCGGGGCACTGTCACGCTCTCTCGGAATCGGTGATGGCGACCGTGCACGCCAACGGCTCACACTCCTTGGTGGTCTACATGCACGCGGCGCTCGGACTGCTCGAGCTCTCGCTCGGACGATTCGAGGCAGCCCTCCGAGAACTCACCGTCGCGGACGACCGGGCACGCGCGGTCGACCTCCGCTCGCACACGGTGGTGCCGTTTCTGCCCGACCTGATCGAAGCCGCGGTGTCCGTCGACCGTCGCGATCTCGCCGAGCGAGCCTTCGAGCGTCTCCTCGAGCTGGATCCGGCCGGGTTCCTGCGAACCCGCGCAGCCGTCGCCCGCTGCCGAGGGTTGCTGGAGCAGGACCACGGCGCTGCCATCGAGCACCTCAGCGCCGCCATCGAGCTGGAAGACCGGGCCGGCGTCCCGTTCGAGGCGGCGCGCAGTCGTCTGCTGTTGGGGGAACGCCTCCTGCACACCCGGACCCGGCGGGAGGCCCTGGCCCCGCTCGAACGTGCCTTCGCCACGTTCGATGCCCTCGAGGCCCGACCCTGGGCCGACCGTGCCGCCAATGGCCTCGGCACCCTGCGCGCCCGGCCCAGACGCTCCGGAACGAGCACCGCAGACCTCACCCCGCAGGAGCTGCAGGTCGCCCATGCGGCAACCGAGGGCCTCACCAACAAGCAGATCGCCGCACACCTGTTTCTGAGCGTGAAGACCGTCGAGTTCCACCTTCGCAACGCCTACGGCAAGCTCGGCGTCCGCTCCCGTACCCAGCTTGCCGCGCAACTCAGAGGTCCCGACCGGTAGCCCGGTCGACGGAAAACGCCTGCCGACCCGGCGGTGCGAAATACCAGGGTTTCCACCGGTCAGCACGCTCGAATCCTGTCCTACCATCGCCGCGCACGGACGCGACGGACGCCACCGACGCCGGTCCTGACGACCACGGGAGTGGCGTTCACCGCACCAAGGCCGACCGTGACGCGGAGTCCGCCCCCCGGTCCGGTTTCCTGCCCAACGTACCGACTGAGGAGGGCTTCACGTGCGTGCTCTCAGGCACCTGTGCGCCGCGGCGGTGTTCGCCGTCGGCGCCCTCGCGGCCCCGGCGGCGATGGCCGCCCCGCTGGTGAACGGCGACATCGTCATCAACGACAACGACGGTTCCACCCAGCGCATCCTTCGCATCGATCCGGCGACCGCCGCCGCCACGCCACTGGCGACGATCACGCTCAACATCCGCGGGCTCGGCATCGACGGAGACGGCAACATCCTGGTGGCCGGCTACGGCGCCGAAGGCGGCAGTCCCTTCCCGAAGGTGCTGCGCATCAACCCGGACACGGGCTCGGTCACGGTCGCCGCCTCGGGCGGGCTCCTGGCCGACCCGCAGGACGTCGCCGAGACGGCGGATGGTGCCCTGGTGGTCAGCGACGCCGTCGCGGGCATCGTCAGGATCGAACCGTCGGGCACGCAACGACGTCTCGCCGCCAACGGTGCGCTCGTACCGGGGAACCTCAACGGCCCGGCGGGCATCGCCGTCGATGCCACCGGGGACCTGTACATCTCGAATCGCAATGCGGTCGACAAGGGCGTCCTGCGCATGGATCCGCAGACCGGCGAGTACAGCACGGTTGCCTCGGGAACACCGCCGTTCTCGATCCCGCTCGGCGTCGCCGTCGAACGTGACGGCCGCATCGTCGTGGCGGAAAGCAACGCCACGGGCGGCGGAGGGGTGGTGCGCGTCGACCCGGCGCTGCACACGGCGGTGAACTTCTCCGCGGGAGCGAACCCGATGGACGTCGGCGTCGAACCGGACGGGACGCTGGTCACGGTCAACGCATCGAGCGTCGCGCGCATGTTCCGCGTCGACCCCGCCAGCGGGGCGCGGACGCCGTTCCTCACCGACTTTCAGATCGCTCCCTCGGTGCTGGCGGTGGCGCGGATCAACACGCCCCCGAGCGCGGTCGATGACGGTCCCTATGTCACCACGGGCGACGGAACCCTCCAGGTGTCGGCCGGCGACGGCGTGCTGGCGAACGACAGCGACGTCGACCACGACACGCTGACCGCGGAGGTCGTCTCCGATGGTTCAAACGGTCACGTCCAGCTCGGCGCGGATGGTTCGTTCGCATACCAGCCGAACGCCGGATTCCGCGGACTCGACAGCTTCACGTACGTCGCCAACGACGGCAGCGCGACGTCGAATCCCGCGACGGTCACGATTCGGGTGAACTCGCAGCCGGTCGTCGCACCGGACGAGTACACCGTGACCGCGGGCCAGATGCTCTCGGTCGATGCGCCGGGCGTCCTCGCAAACGACACCGATCCCGACGGTGACGCGCTGGTGGCGCGATTCCCGGGTCCGACGCCGAGCGGGTTCTCCGGGCACCCGGACGGTTCGTTCACGTATTCGCCCGGGACCGACGTGAGCGGGAGCGTCGTCGTGCCGTATTGCGCTGCGGACGACGTCAGCGAGACCTGTTCCACGGTTTCCATTCAGGTGACGCCCGCAAACGCCGCGCCGGTCGCCGATGACGACTCCTTCACGACCGCGCAGGGAACCCCGCTCGTCGTGGATGCCCCCGGGGTGCTCGCCAACGACCAGGATCCTGACGGTGACGGGCTGACCGCGCACGTCGCGACCGACGTGTCGCACGGCGCGCTGCAGCTCAACCCCGATGGCTCGTTCGCCTACACCCCCGACCCGGGCTTCGCCGGGAATGAGACGTTCACCTATCGGGCATCCGATCAGGCGCTGCAATCCGCGCCGGCCACCGTGACGATCGCGGTCACGTCACCCGCGGCGGGGATCTCGATCGGTGATGCGCAGGTCGCCGAGGGCGACCGGGGTTCCAGCAAGATGACATTCACCGTGACGCGCAGCGGCCCCCTCGACCGGGCGATCCGCGTCGACTACCGCACCTTGGACGGCACGGCCACCACAGGCGACCGCGACTACCGCTCGAAGTCCGGGTCGGTCCGATTCCGGGCCGGAGAGGCCT
>JACJWX010000024.1 GCA_020636905.1 Actinomycetota bacterium
GCCCGCCGCTGTGGTCCGGGCGGGCTTGGAATCGCACCCTTCCAGGGCGGATTCCAGGGTCCCGCCGCCTGATCGGACACCGTTCAGCCGAACGGCTCCGCTGCCGATCTCAGCAGTACTGATGTCCCGATCCGGCACCCCCCAGGACCCGCACGGCCGTCTCGAGCGAACGCTCGAGATCCGACGCCGCCACGGCGCCCCCACGACCCGTCGCAGCCGATCCCATCTCTGCGAGGTCTGCGAGAACGCGGTCGTCGAGTCCGGCAGCATGTGCGCCGCGTGCCGTGCCCGGATGCTGGCGGGCGTCGTCGGGGGCGGCACCGCGCCTCGCGCCCGTGCCGATCGGGGCCGACAGCCCCAGGACCTGCTGTCGCGGGTTCCCGGCGTGGTGTACCGGGCGTCCCCCGATCAACACCGCCGACTCAGCTTCGTGACCGACGCGGTCGCCGAGCTCACGGGTTTCCATGCCGAGGAGTTCACGTCGGGACGCGTGGGGCTGGGCCGGCTGATCCACCCAGACGACCAGTCGAGCGTGCGCGCCGTGCTGGCCGGTCGCAACCTCACGGGCGGGTTCGAACTCGAGTACCGCATCCTCACGGCGTCCGGCGAGGTCCGCTGGGTGAGTGACCGCGGGCGGCGGTCGTCGCGTTCGAGTCCGAACTGGGACGAGGGCCTGCTCATCGACGTCACCGAGAAGCGCGTGAGCTACGAGCAACTGCTGCACGAGTCACGACACGATGCGCTCACCGGGGTCCCGAACCGTCGCACGCTCGAAGTCCGCCTGGCCGAGGAGTGCGCCAGATCGGAACGGAGCGGCGCGCCCATGACGGCGCTCATCATCGACGCCGACCACTTCAAGCAGGTGAACGACACGTACGGGCACGATGCGGGCGACCGCGTGCTGGTGGGCCTCGCCGAGCGCCTCCATGGCGCCATCCGCCAGTACGACATCCTGGCGCGCTTCGGTGGCGAGGAGTTCGTCGTCGTGCTCCTCGGCGCCAATGAACCGGAGGGCACCATGCTCGCCGAACGGCTCTGTCGGACCGTGGAGGCGACACGGATCGCGGACCTGGCGGTCACCGTCTCGATCGGCGGTGCCTCCTGGCAGCCGGGTGTCACACCCGACGAACTGCTGAAGCGGGCGGACACGGCGCTCTACGCGGCGAAGGCGGCCGGTCGCAATCGGATCAGCGTCTTCGCGGACGCCTCGCCGACGGATGAGGTCACGGCTCCGCACTGACCCCGGAGGGGCACGTGGTGCGGACGTCACGTGCCGTCCCGTCTAGGATTCCCGCACGAACCTCGCCGAACCAGGAGATCGTGTGGCAGACCAGCTGATCCGTATCGGGCACAGCCCGGACCCCGATGACGCATTCATGTTCTACGCGCTGGCGGAGGGCCTCATCCCGATGGATGGCTTCCGCGTCGAGCACATCCTGCGCGACATCGAGACGCTGAATCGGTGGGCCCACGAGGGACGGCTGGAGGTCACGGCGATCTCGGTCCACGCGTATGCCTACCTGGCCGACCGCTACCGGCTGCTGCCGCATGGCGCGTCGATGGGCGAGGGGTACGGACCCATGGTGGTCGCCACGTCGGACATCGATCCGGCCGAACTTCCGAACCTGCGGGTGGCGGTCCCGGGGACGTGGACGAGCGCGTTCCTCGAACTCCAGCTCGCGGTGGGTCGCATCGAGAACCCCGTCGTCGTGCCGTTCGACACGGTGCTGGACGAGGTCGAACAGGGCAACGTCGACGCCGGGTTGGTCATCCACGAAGGGCAGCTCACCTACCAGACCCAGGGGCTGCGCTCGATCATCAATCTGGGCGAGTGGTGGCACGACCTCACCGGTGGCCTGCCGCTGCCGCTGGGGGCGAACGCGGTGCGCCGGGACCTGGGCGAGGCGGTCATGCCGCCCCTCTCGCGGCTGCTGCGCAACAGCATCGCGTACTCGCTGGAGCACCGGGAACCGGCGCTGGCGCACGCCGAGCAGTTCGGTCGCGGCCTCAACCATCAGCTCGCCGACGAGTTCGTGGGGATGTACGTGAACGAACGCACCCTCGACTACGGTGAGGACGGCCGCGAGGCGGTCCGCGAGCTGCTGCGGCGCGGCCACGAGGCCGGACTGGTGCCCGGGCCGGTCACGGTCGACTTCATCGAGGACTAGTGCCGCGCGATTGGGACGCGGAGATCGATCGCTGGACCGAGCGGTTTCGCCAGGTCGAATCCGTGCCGGAACCGTTCGCGACGGCCATTCGCGAGGGGTGGGACCCGATCGCCCGCGCCGGGCTCGCCGCCGATGCCGAGGCCTACGCCTCGGCCACGGCGGGCTTCCTCGACCAGCTCGCGACGAGCGGCTGGGGTCTCGTCCGGTTTGATGCCCGCCCCGATGACTGCGGTGTCTGCAGCCGATACGCGGGGTCGGCCTACCACCTCGACGGCGAGGACGGGCTGCCCGAACCCCCGCCGCTGCCGATCTGCCCGGCTTGCCGACACACGCTGAACCCGCTGACCCCCTACTTCATGCAGAGCGCCGGGCTCGACCTCGAGGACCTCGTCGACACGAGCGTGCCGTTCGACGATGACGCGGTCTGACCGCTCGATGAGCGCC